>NZ_JBITHO010000002.1:802933-1210544 GCF_044458065.1 Streptomyces sp. NPDC050504
CGGCGCCCCCCCGGGGGGGGGCGGGGGGGGGCGCCGGGGGGCCCGGGGGGGGGGGGGGCCCCCCCCCCCCCGCCCCCCGGGGGGGGCCCCCGCCCCGGGGGGGGGGGGCGGCCCCCGCCGCCCTGTGCGTGCGCCCTGTGCCACCGGCTCCCGCCGCGATGCGTGACAATGGTCTGATGACCACGCTCTCCATCGGCCCGCACGCCGTGCAGCCGCCCGTGGTGCTCGCACCCATGGCCGGCATCACCAACGCCCCCTTCCGCACGCTGTGCCGCGAGTTCTCCGGCGGCAAGGGGCTGTTCGTCAGCGAGATGATCACGACGCGGGCGCTGGTCGAGCGCAACGAGAAGACCATGCAGCTGATCCACTTCGACGCGACCGAGACGCCGCGCTCGATCCAGCTGTACGGAGTGGACCCCGTCACCGTCGGCAAGGCCGTCCGCATGATCGTGGACGAGGACCTGGCCGACCACATCGACCTCAACTTCGGCTGCCCGGTCCCCAAGGTGACCCGCAAGGGCGGCGGCTCCGCGCTCCCGTACAAGCGGCCGCTGCTGCGGGCGATCCTGCACGAGGCGGTGTCCAACGCGGGCGACCTGCCGGTCACCATGAAGATGCGCAAGGGCATCGACGACGACCACATCACCTACCTCGACGCGGGCCGCATCGCCGTCGAGGAGGGCGTCACCGCCATCGCGCTGCACGGCCGCACGGCCGCCCAGCACTACGGCGGCACCGCCGACTGGGACGCCATCAAGCGCCTCAAGGAACACGTCCCGGAGATCCCGGTGCTCGGCAACGGCGACATCTGGTCCGCCGACGACGCGCTGCGCATGGTCCGCGAGACCGGCTGCGACGGCGTGGTCGTGGGGCGCGGCTGCCTGGGGCGGCCCTGGCTCTTCGCCGACCTCGTGGCCGCCTTCGAGGGGCGCGGGGAGCGCGCGACGCCGACGCTGCGCACGGTCGCCGACGCGATGGTGCGCCACGCGACGCTGCTGGGGGAGTGGATCGGGGACGAGGCGCGCGGCGTCATCGACTTCCGCAAGCACGTCGCCTGGTACCTCAAGGGCTTCTCGGTCGGCTCCGAGATGCGAAAGCGCCTCGCGATCACCTCCACCCTGGCCGACCTGCGCGGCGGGCTCGACGAGCTGGACCTGGACCAGGCGTGGCCCGACGGGGCCGACGGGCCGCGCGGGCGCACCTCGGGCAACAACCGCGTGGTGCTCCCGGACGGCTGGCTGAAGGACCCGTACGACTGCGCGGGCATCAGCGCCGACGCGGAGCTGGACACCTCCGGAGGCTGACCTTCCGGCAAGGGCCCCCTGGGGCTGTCCCCGAGGGCCCGGGGGGCTGTCCCCAGGGCCCTTGTCCACCGACCGGTCGACCCCAGGTCCCATCGGTCGGTCCTGTCGCCGACAGGGCTCTGACCAGCAGCATTACGGGCATGAACCGACTTCCCGTACGGATAGCCCGGTGGAGCGCCCACCACACCTGGCAGGCCATCGCCGGGTGGCTCGCCTTCGTCGTCCTCTGCCTCGGACTCGGCATGGCCGTCGGCACCGACCAGGCCGGGTCCGAGGACTTCCGGGTCGGCGAGGCCGGCCGCGCCGAGGCCATGGCGGCCGACGGCGGCCTGGAGCGCAGGCCCACCGACCAGGTGCTGATCCGGGCCGCGGACGGACGCCTGGACGCGGCGGCCGCCGACGCGGCGGCCGCGGACGTCACCGCCCGGATGCGGGCCCTGCCCCAGGTCGAATCGGTCGCCGCCCCCGTGCGCTCCGCCGACGGCACCGCGCTGATGGTCTCCGTCGTCCTCAAGGGCCCCGAGCTGGAGGGGCGCAAGAACGTCGGGCCGCTCCTGGAACAGACCGCGCAGGTCGCGAAGAGCCACCCGACGGTGATCGTCGAGGAGACCGGCTCGCCCGCCATCAGCAAGGCCGTCAACGACCAGCGCGGCGAGGACCTGGCGCTCTCCGAGCGCATCTCGCTGCCCGTCACGCTCATCACGCTGCTGGTCGTCTTCGGCTCCGTGACCATGGCGGGCGTCCCGCTGCTGCTCGCGCTCACCTCGATCGCGGCGGCCTTCGGCCTCACCATGCTCGCCTCGCACCTGGTGCCCGACGCGGGCGTCAGCGCCAACCTCATCCTGCTGATCGGCCTCGCCGTCGGCGTCGACTACACGCTCTTCTACCTCAAGCGCGAACGCGAGGAACGGGCCGGGGCGGGCGGCAGGCTCAGCAGCGAGGCCCTGGTCGAACTGGCCGCGGCGACCGCAGGACGGGCCGTCGTGGTGTCCGGGATGGCCGTGATCCTCTCCACCGCGACGCTCTACCTCGCCTCCGACGTGATCTTCTCCTCGATCGCGACGGGCACCATCCTGGTCGTGGCCGTCGCCGTGCTCAGCTCGGTCACGGTGCTCCCCGCCCTGCTCGTACGGATCGGCAGGCGCACCGAGCGCAGGGCCGCCCGCCGCGCCGCACAGGGCAGGAAGCCCCGCGGCCGCGCCGCGAAGCCCGAGACCGGCCGCGTCCTGGACACCCTGCTCAGCCCCGCCCGCAAGCGCCCCGCGCTCGCCCTCGTCCTCGCCGCGCTCGCCATGCTGGGCCTCGCCCTGCCCGCCTTCGGCATGAAGCTCATCGACCCGGGCCGCGACACCTTCTCCCGCGACATGCACGCCATGCGGGTGTACGACCGGCTGAACGACGCCTTCCCCGAACTCACCACCCAGCACCGGGTCGTGGCCCGCGCCGACGCCGCCGACGCCCCCCGGGTGAAGGCCGCGCTCGCCGACCTCGGCCGCCGCGCCGCCGCCGACCCGCTGTTCGTCCCCGGCCACGAGCCGCGGCTGCTCGCCTCGGCCGACGGCCGCGTGCACGTCCTGGAGGTCGCCTCGCCGTACAGCGCGAACTCCGGGAAGGGCGTCGCGTCCCTGGCCCGCGTGCGCGAGGTCCACCTGCCGGCCGCGCTGGGCGCGCTGGACGGGGTGGAGAGCGCGGTCAGCGGGGACGTGGCCCGGGGCCGGGACTACGTGACGCACGAGAGCGAGCGGCTGCCGCTGGTCGTCGGCGCGCTGCTGCTGTGCACCTTCCTGATGACGGTGTGGGCGTTCCGCTCGGTGGTGATCGGACTGCTCGGCGTCGTGCTCAACCTGCTGTCGGCCGGGGCCTCGCTGGGGCTGCTCGTCCTGGTCTTCCAGGGCAGCTGGGCCGAGGGGCTGCTGGACTTCGACTCGCTGGGCGGGATCGCGTCGCGGGTGCCGCTCTTCCTCTTCGTGATCCTCTTCGGCCTGTCGACGGACTACCAGGTGTTCGTACTGAGCCGGATCAAGGAGGCCAAGGACGCCGGAACGCCCGCCAGGGAGGCGGTGCTCGAAGGCATCACCCGCTCCGCGAAGGTCGTCACCAGCGCGGCGGTGGTGATGGTGACGGTGTTCGCCGGGTTCGTCGCCCTGCACCTGACCGAGATGAAGCAGATGGGCTTCTGCCTGGCGGTCGCGGTGCTGCTGGACGCGGTGGTCGTACGGCTGGTGCTGCTGCCCGCCGCGCTGCTGCTGCTCGGCGAGCGGGCCTGGGGGCGCGGGGGCCGCGCTCGGGGGGCCGGGACGGCCGCCCCGACGGCCCCCGCGCACCAGTACGTAGGCTGATCCCCATGACGCAACACCCGCGGTCCACCGCCCCGTTCGCAGGTTCGGCGTCGCGGCGGTGGACCGCGGCCGTCTGGTTCGTCTTCGGGTTCTGCCCGCAGGTGATCGCGGCCGTGGGCGACACCGGCGCGGTGCGCTTCGCCGCGCTGGGCGCGCTGGGCGTCACGACGCTCACCTACGCCGCCGCCGAGGCGTTCCCCGGCCACCCCGCCGTGCCCCCGCGCACCGTCCTGCGGGTGCTCGTCATCGGCCTCGGCGCGCTGGCCTTCCTGCGGGACGGCGGGGCCGCGCTGTTCGCCGTGACCCTGCCGCTGTTCTGGCTGTACGCGGACGGGGCGCGGGCCGCCGTCGCGCACAGCGGGGCCGCGGCGGCGCTCACCGTCGCCGCGGACGCGGCCAGGGACCACGGCGGTGACGGCGGCCTCCTCACCTACGACACGGCGTTCACGCTGCTCTTCTACGCGGTGAGCGTCCTGATGGGCACGGGCTGGCACCGGATGTCCGAACACAGCGACGAGCGCGCCAGGCGGCTCTCGGCGGAGCTGGAGAGCGCCCAGCAGCGGCTCGCCGAAGCGCACCAGAAGCAGGGCGCGGCCGACGAGCGCGAGCGCATCGCCCGGGAGATCCACGACACGCTCGCCCAGGGCTTCGCGTCGATCGTCGTCCTCGCGGAGGCGGCCCGCGCGGGCCTGGAGACCGCGCCGGACCGGAGCGCCCAGCAACTGCTCTCCATCGAGCGCACCGCGCGGGAGAACCTGGCCGAGGCGCGGATCCTGGTGGGCGCCGCCTCCCAGGCCCCGGCGCCTGGCTCGATCTCCCAGGCGCTGCGCAGGGTCCTGGACCGGTTCGCCGAGGACACCGGGATCGCCGTCGGGGCCGAACTGCCGGACGTCGAGTGCGACCGGCAGACCGGGATCGCGCTGCTGCGCTGCGCCCAGGAGTCGCTGGCCAACGTCCGCAAGCACGCGGAGGCCTCCGCGGTGGACGTGGTGCTCACCCCGTACTCCTACGGGGTCGAGCTGGAGATCACCGACGACGGGAAGGGGTTCGTGGTGGCCGGGTCCCGGGGCTTCGGGCTCAACGGGATGAGCAAGCGGCTGGCCGAGCTGGGCGGGGAGCTGACGGTCACCAGCTCGGTCGGGGACGGCACCCGGATACTCGCGATGATCCCTACGAACGGACAGGTGTGACATGACGCGGGACAGGCTGCGGGTCGTCGTGGTCGACGACCACACGGTGATGCGCGCCGGGGTGGTGGCCCTGCTGGCGGCCGAGCCCGGCATCGAGATCGTCGGCGAGGCGGGCGACGGGCGCGAGGCGGTGGAGCTGGTGGCCCGGCTCGACCCCGACGTGGCGCTGATGGACCTGCGGATGCCGGTGCTGGACGGGACGAGCGCCACCGCCGCGATCGTGGCGGGCCCGGCCCGCACCAAGGTGCTGATCGTGACGACGTACGACACCGACGAGGAGATCGAGCGGGCCGTGGAGGCGGGCGCGGTGGGCTATCTGCTCAAGGACACCACGCGCGAACAGCTCGCGGACGCCATCCGGTCGGCGGCCAGGGGCGAGACGGTACTGGCACCCCGTGTCGCGGAGCGGTTGGTGGCCAGGATGCGGCGGCCCGCGCCCGTGGTGCTCACCGCGCGTGAGCTCGATGTGCTCGGGGCGGTCGCCGACGGGCTGTCCAACGTGGAGATCGGACGCCGTCTGGTGATCACAGAAGCCACGGTCAAGACCCATTTGCTGCGGGTCTTCGCCAAGCTCGACGTGAGCGACCGGACGCTCGCCGTGGTCAGGGCGATGGAGCTCGGGCTGCTGCGAAGGGCGTGATTCTCGCCACGCTTGATGGGGGTCATGCTCAGATGAGCGGATCTTGAGGCTCTGCGGTAATTGAAGGGTGGCACTCAGTGCCACCCTTTCTGCTTTCAAGTCTTGAACGCAAATGCTGCAATGCCCGCTCACATGAGCGCCCTGGCTCTACTTTGGGTCAAGCCGACTTCGGGGTGTAAAAACTTGCCCTACCGAAGGGTTACTTTCGATCTGCTGGCGGACGGGTGGTTAAAGCCGCATGACGCACAGGTGGACGTACCCAGAAGCCTTCGATCTGGGTATGTTCCTCGCCGTCAGGGCAGCCACCGCGTCCCGAGGAGTCGAGACCAGTGTCGGAAAACAAAGATCCCCACGTAGCCACCACTGTGAGCGACGAGTCCAGTGAGTCCCCGAAGTTCGTCTACGACTTCACGGAGGGCAACAAGGATCTGAAGGACCTCCTGGGCGGCAAGGGCGCGAACCTCGCCGAGATGACCAATCTCGGCCTCCCCGTCCCCCCGGGCTTCACCATCACCACCGAGGCCTGCAAGGTCTACCTGGAGAGCGGCGACGCTCCCGCCGAGCTGCGCGACGAGGTCTCCGCGCACCTCGACGCGCTCGAAACCCGCATGGGCAAGAAGCTCGGCCAGGCCGACGACCCGCTGCTGGTCTCCGTCCGCTCCGGCGCCAAGTTCTCCATGCCCGGCATGATGGACACGGTCCTCAACATCGGCCTCTCCGACGCCTCCGTCGTGGGCCTGGTCAAGCAGTCCGGCGACGAGCGCTTCGCCTGGGACTCCTACCGCCGCCTCATCCAGATGTTCGGCAAGACCGTCCTCGGCGTCGAGGGCGAGCTCTTCGAGGACGCCCTCGACGACGCGAAGACCGCCAAGAAGGTCAAGGTCGACACCGAGCTGGAGGCCGCCGACCTCAAGAAGCTCGTCAAGAAGTTCAAGAAGATCGTCGCCGACGAGGCGGGCCGCGACTTCCCGCAGGACGCCCGCGAGCAGATGGACCTCGCCATCCAGGCGGTCTTCGACTCGTGGAACACCGACCGCGCCAAGCTCTACCGCCGCCAGGAGCGCATCCCCGGCGACCTCGGCACGGCCGTCAACGTCTGCTCCATGGTCTTCGGCAACCTCGGCCCCGACTCGGGCACCGGCGTCGCCTTCACCCGCGACCCGGCCAGCGGCCACCAGGGCGTGTACGGCGACTACCTGCAGAACGCCCAGGGCGAGGACGTGGTGGCGGGCATCCGCAACACCGTGCCGCTCGCGGACCTGGAGTCGATCGACAAGAAGTCGTACGACCAGCTCATGCAGATCATGGAAACGCTCGAAACGCACTACAAGGACCTGTGCGACATCGAGTTCACCATCGAGCGCGGCCAGCTGTGGATGCTCCAGACCCGCGTCGGCAAGCGCACCGCCGGTGCCGCGTTCCGCATCGCCACCCAGCTCGTCGACCAGGGCCTGATCGACGAGGCCGAGGCCCTCCAGCGGGTCAACGGCGCCCAGCTCGCCCAGCTGATGTTCCCGCGCTTCGACGAGGACGCCACCACCGACCTGCTCGGCCGGGGCATCGCCGCCTCGCCCGGCGCGGCCGTCGGCAAGGCCGTCTTCGACTCGTACACCGCGGTCAAGTGGTCCCGCTCCGGCGAGAAGGTCATCCTGATCCGCCGCGAGACCAACCCCGACGACCTCGACGGCATGATCGCCTCCGAGGGCATCCTGACCTCGCGCGGCGGCAAGACCTCGCACGCCGCGGTCGTGGCCCGCGGCATGGGCAAGACCTGCGTCTGCGGCGCCGAGGAGCTGGACGTCGACACCAAGCGCCGCCGCATGACGGTCGGCGACCGGGTGGTCGAGGAGGGCGACGTCGTCTCCATCGACGGCTCCACCGGCAAGGTGTACCTGGGCGAGGTGCCCGTCGTGCCGTCCCCGGTCGTCGAGTACTTCGAGGGCCGGATGCACGCCGGCGCCGACGACGCCGACGAGCTGGTGCAGGCCGTGCACCGCGTCATGGCGTACGCGGACCGGGTCCGCCGCCTGCGGGTGCGCGCCAACGCCGACAACGCCGAGGACGCGCTGCGCGCCCGTCGCTTCGGCGCCCAGGGCATCGGCCTGTGCCGCACCGAGCACATGTTCCTCGGCGAGCGCCGCGAGCTGGTCGAGCGGCTGATCCTGGCCGACACGGACACCGAGCGCGAGGAGGCCCTGGGGGCGCTCCTGCCGCTCCAGAAGAAGGACTTCGTCGAGCTGTTCGAGGCCATGGACGGGCTGCCGGTGACGGTGCGCCTCCTGGACCCGCCGCTGCACGAGTTCCTGCCCGACATCACCGAGCTGTCGGTGCGCGTCGCGCTCGCCGAGTCCCGCGAGGACGCCAACGAGAACGACCTGCGCCTCCTCCAGGCCGTGCACAAGCTGCACGAGCAGAACCCGATGCTGG
This sequence comes from Streptomyces sp. NPDC050504, assembly GCF_044458065.1. Classification (NCBI taxonomy): domain Bacteria; kingdom Bacillati; phylum Actinomycetota; class Actinomycetes; order Kitasatosporales; family Streptomycetaceae; genus Streptomyces; species Streptomyces sp. NPDC050504. The sequence continues at coordinate 810,834 of NZ_JBITHO010000002.1, forward strand.
GCCTGCGCGGCGTGCGCCTGGGCCTGGTCATCCCCGGTCTGTTCGCCATGCAGGTGCGGGCCATCGCGGAGGCCGCCGCCGCGCGCAAGAACGCGAAGGGCGACCCGCGGGCCGAGGTCATGATCCCGCTGGTGGGCACGGTCCAGGAGCTGGAGATCGTCCGCGAGGAGGCCGACGCGGTCATCGCGGAGGTCGAGGCGGCGACCGGCACCAACCTCAAGCTGACCATCGGCACCATGATCGAGCTGCCGCGCGCCGCGCTGACGGCCGCGCAGATCGCGGAGGCCGCGCAGTTCTTCTCGTTCGGCACGAACGACCTCACGCAGACCGTGTGGGGCTTCTCCCGGGACGACGTGGAGGCGAGCTTCTTCACCGCGTACCTGGAGAAGGGGATCTTCGGGGTCTCGCCGTTCGAGACGATCGACAAGGACGGCGTCGGGTCGCTGGTGCGGCACGCGGTGAAGCAGGGGCGGGCGACGCGGCCCGACCTGAAGCTCGGCGTGTGCGGCGAGCACGGCGGTGACCCGGAGTCGGTGCACTTCTTCCACGAGGTGGGGCTGGACTACGTGTCCTGCTCGCCCTTCCGGATCCCCGTGGCGCGCCTCGAAGCGGGGCGTGCGGCGGCGGAGGCGAAGGGGAGCGACTCGCGCTGAGCGCGCGGTGACCAAGGGCCCGGAGCCCTTTCCAGGAGCGGCGGCACCCTGTGCGGGGGTGTCGCCGCTTCGGCGTGCGGCGCCCCCGGCGTGGGGTGCCTCCGGGGCAAGGGCTAGGATCTGCTCGCCCGTCGCGCGCCGTGCGCGCCCCCCTGTGGCTGAATGCATGGGCTTTGCAGGCGAACCACATATGGTTATTCGCCGTACCGCGCCCGCCGCCGTGGCCGGGAAGTAATGCCGTGGTGAATTCGCCGGATGCGTCCCGCGGATCCCCACCCGCGGGACGCACCCTGTTACCCCCGCCGACCACCGCCGGGCGCACAAAGCCCCCCACGGTCTTCGTCACACCATTTCGGCGGCCGACCTGGTACAGCTTTTCGGTTAGCACACCCTGCCCGCGATACGTTTCAACTGTGGCTGAAACCCCGTGGTGACGGCCTGTGACAGCGTGCATACTCAGAGAACGGGGTCATTGCGGCTGCAACAGGTGGGGATTGCATGCTTCGTATTCATTTCACTGGGGTGGACTTGGCCAAGATGCGCTTGGCCGGCCGTCCCGACGTCTTGTGGGAAACCATTTTGAGCTATCACCGATTAAGGGACCGGAGCGGTTCGCAGGTCTTCGGCGAATGGCGGGCCGAAGCACGTACCCGGTTGAATGGTGAAACACGCCTGCTCTCCGCGGTAGTCCCTTCCCGGGGCTATTTTCCGGACTTTCTCACGCCGTTCGGAAGCGACGGCCTTGACTCGGCGACCGACGCCGTGCGCCAGACCGAACCGGACCGCGTCCGTGCCGAGATAGCCCTCCTGGGCGCCGAACGCACGCTGCCGGGCTGGCTCTGTGCCCTCGCCGACGGGCGCACAGAGCCGATGGACCGGCTGATCGGGGCGCTGGGCAGCTACCACAGGGCCGCCGTCGAGCCGTACTGGCCGCACGTCCAGGCCAGAATCGAGGCGGACCGCGCGATCCGCGGCAGGGCCGTCCTGGACGGCGGAGCGGACGAACTCCTCGCCTCGCTGCCTCCGATGCTCCGCTGGCGGCCGCCGGTCCTGGAGGCCGACTACCCGTGCCACCGCGAGCTGCACCTCAACGGGCGCGGGCTGCTGCTCCAGCCCTCGTACTTCTGCCGCCGCACACCGGTCGTCTACCGCGACCCGCTGCTGCCGCCCGTCCTCGTCTACCCCGTCACGCACTACGAGACCGACGCCCCCGCCCACGGCGGGCCCAGCGCCGCGCTCGGCCGGCTCGTCGGGCACACCAGGTCGGCCGTGCTCCAGTCGATAGGGCAGGGCTGCACGACCAGCGAACTCGCCCGCAGGGCGGGGGTGTCGCTCGCCTCGGCGAGCCAGCACGCCACCGTCCTGCGGGACGCCGGGCTCCTGGTCACGCTGCGGCACGGCAGCGCCGTGCTGCACACGCTGACGCCGTTGGGCGCCGCCCTGTTGCGCGGCGGCGCCCACGACGCGCCCGCCGCTACGCGCGGAAGGGCCCCGTCACTTCGTAGGTGATGCCGCCGGACGAGCTGCCGCTCGTCCCGCGCTGGCTGGAGAAGTACAGCCGCGTGCCGTCGGGAGAGAAGGCCGGTCCGGTGATCTCCGAACCGGACTGGCCCTCGATCCGCAGGAACGGCGCGACCTTGTCGTCCGGGGTGATCAGGCAGATCTCCATGTTCCCGCCGTCCTCGGCGACGTACAGGTCGCCCGAGGACGTGCCCGTGACGTTGTCCACGCCCGTCAGCGGCGCGGCGCCCGAGGGCACCAGCGAGTCGTCGTAGGCCAGCTCGATCGTCGAGGACGCCGCGTTGTACTGCCACACGCGGTTGTCGCCCTTGGTGGTGAACCAGCAGGTGTCGTCGGCGTAGTAGCAGCCCTCGCCGCCGTTGAACCGCTTGGCGCCCGACACCTGGTTGCGGGTGGCGGTGGACGCGCCCGACGGGTCGGTGACCTGCCCCCAGGTGACCGGGCCGCTGGTGCCCGAGCCCATCTTCAGCACCTCCAGCTTCCCCGCCGACAGATCGCCCCAGGTGGTGGGCGTGAAGCGGTAGAAGCAGCCGTCGGTGACGTCCTCGGTCAGGTAGATCACCCTGCGGACCGGGTCGGCCGCCGTGGCCTCGTGCTTGAACCGGCCCAGCGCGGCGCGCTGCACGGCCGGGTTCACGCCCCACGGGTCGGTCTCGTAGACGTACCCCCGGTCGACCTCCTCGCAGGACAGCCAGGTGTTCCACGGCGTCTTGCCGCCCGCGCAGTTCTGCCGCGTCGAGGACAGGATGCGGTACGCGCCGGTGACCGCGCCGGTCGCGGAGAACTTCACCGCGCCCGCCCCGCCCGACGGGTTGATCTCGGAGTTGGACACGTAGATCCAGCCGGAGCCGTCGGCGTAGCAGGCGCCGCCGTCCGGGGCGCTGTGCCAGGTGTACGACGTGCCGGAGACCTTCTGGCCCGAGCGGGCGATCACCCGGCTGGTGAAGTCGGCGGGCAGCCGGATGCCGTTGGCGTCGGCCGGGCCGAGCGCGCCGTACGGACCGGCGGCGGGCTGCGCCGGGGCGGCCTGAGCGGCGCCGCGCCACAGCGAGCCGCCGAACGCGGCGGCGGACGAGCCGACGACGGCGCCGCGCAGGAGGGTGCGTCGTTCCATGGTCACTCCAGGTGTCGTGGACTTGAGCGGAGAGTGCGTCCAGGAACCTAGGAGCGCGGGGTGGCCGTACCGGCAACGCCCGGTGAAGCGGGGACGTCGGGGGGAGGCGGGGGCGCGCCGCGGTCGGACTGTCGCCGTTCGCCCCGTTTTCCGCCCCCTCCCGGGCGCCGCGTCCTACTCGTTGACCCCGGAGCGCTCCACTCCGGCCACGATCCACCGCTGGAAGACCAGGAAGACCACCAGCAGCGGCAGCACCGAAACCACGGCCGCGATGAACAGCTCGTGCAGATTGACCACTTGGGCCGTGGTGAACGTGGAGAGCGTCACCTGCACGGTCCACGCCTCCTTGTCCTGGCCGATGACCAGCGGCCACAGGAAGGAGTTCCAGGCCCCGATGAAGACGATGGTGCCCACGGCGGCGAAGACCGGCAGCGAGTTGGGCACCACGATCCGCCAGTACGTGCGCCAGGGGTCGAGCCCGTCGACCTTCGCCGCGTCCTCCAACTCGGCGGGGAAGCCCAGGAAGTACTGCCGGAAGACGAACGCGGCGAACGCCGAGAACAGCGTCGGCACGATCAGCCCGCGCAGCGTCGACACCCAGCCCAGCGAGGAGACCAGCACGAAGCTCGGCACGAAGGTGACCGCCGCGGGGACCATCAGCGTCCCCAGCACCGCGTAGAACACGTGGTCCGCGTAGCGGTACGGGATCCGGGCGAGGCCGTACCCGGCGAGCGAGGCCAGCACCAGCGTGCCGAGCGTCGTCGCGACCGCGATCAGCGCCGAGTTGAGCAGCGAGCGCGCCATCGGCACGGCCGGGTCGTCGAACAGCTCGGTGACGTTCGACCACTGGAGTTCGGCGGGGAAGAACGTCCAGTCGGGGGAGGTGATCTCCTGCTCGGTCGCGAGCCCGTTGCGCACGAGCAGGTAGAACGGGATCAGGAAGAGCAGGGCCAGCGCGACCAGCAGCGCCACGCGCAGCGCCCGCCCGGCCCGCACCAGGCCGTCGTCCCGCACCCGCCCCCGCCCCCGCGCGCGGTCCCGCAGTCGAACGTCGCCCCGCATCAATGCCGCTCCTTGCCCGAGCCGAGCCCGAACCAGCGGGCCTGGAAGACCGTGACGACCGCGACGACCGCCGCCAGGATCACCGCGCCCGCGCTGCCGAGCCCGAGGTTCTGCCCCTGGCCGAGCGCGGTGTAGTAGAGGTACACCAGCGGCGGTCTGGCGTACGGCGGGTAGCCGCGCGAGTCGCTGAGCAGGTTGTAGAACTCGTCGAACGCCTGGAAGGCGTTGATGACCAGCAGCAGCGCCACCGCGATCGAGGTCGGCCGCAGCTGCGGGAAGGTGATGTGGCGGAACGTCTGCCAGCCGGGCCGCGCGCCGTCCACCGCCGCGGCCTCGTACAGCGCCGGAGCGATCCGCTGGAGTCCGGCCAGGAAGAGGATCATGTAGAAACCGGCCTGGAGCCAGAGCCGTACCGTCACGATCACCAGCCAGTACCACGGCGGGTCCGTCGTGGAGAGCCAGGCGATCTGCTCCGCGCCGAACCAGCCGAGCACCGTGTTCGCCAGGCCGAACCGCACCCCGTTGAAGATCGACAGCTTCCACACCAGCGCCGCCACCACGTAGGAGCAGGCGGCGGGCAGGAAGAACACCGACCGGAAGAACGCCTGGGCGAACCGCAGCCTGTTCACCATCAGCGCGAGCGCCAGCGACAGCGCGAACGTCGTCGGCACGATGAACGCGGTGAAGGCCAGGAACGTCGTCAGGCTGTCGGTGAACGCGTCGTCGCGCAGCATCGCCGCGTAGTTGTCGAGCCCGACGAACTCGGTGGGCGAGACGGTGTTGTGCGCGTCGAAGAAGCTGAGGTAGACGCTCCAGCCCAGCGGCACGTAGGTGAAGAGGACCAGCCCCGCGGCGAACGGGCCGACGAAGACCCAGAACCACAGGGCGTTCCTCGCGGCGCGGGTGGTCACCTCCGGCCGACCCGCTTCAGCTCCTCGTTCGCCTTGCGCACGACGGTCCGCAGCTCGCTGTCCGGATTGGCGCCGTCCTTGATGATCCGGCTCAGCGCGTCCTGGTAGGCGACCTTGCTCGCCGGGGTCCACAGCAGCGGCTCGGAGTAGCCGTACTCGGTGGCGTACTTCACCGCGTCGGCCGCCGCGCCCTCGCGGAGCTTCGCCGCCTTCTTCGCCAGCGAGATCCGGGCCGGGATGTGGAAGCCGTAGGAGAGCGCGAAGTCCTCCTGGCTCTCGGTGGAGTCCACCCAGAGCCACTTCACGTACGCCTTCGCCGCGTCCCGGTGCTCGGAGCGGGCGTTGACCGCCGCGCCGTACGCCCCGACCGGCACGGTCGGCCTGCCCCGCGCGCCGTCCTTCGGGAAGGGCAGCACGCCGAAGTCGTCGCCGAGCGCCTTCTTGATCTGCGGCATGGCCCACAGGCCGGACCACTGCATGGCGGTCAGCCCCTGGACGAACGCGGAGGGGTCCGACCAGTCGCTGGGCGCGCCGAGCAGCAGCGACTCGTCGACGTACAGCTGCCGGATCTTGCCGAGGGTCCGGGCGGCGGCGGGGTCGTCGAAGCCGACCTTCCCGTCGCCCGTGACGAGGCCGAGCCCGGCGGCGAACAGCGGGGTGCCGCCGAGGACGCCCGCGCCGCCGTCGTTGCCGAGGAACAGCCCCTTGGTCTTCTTGTCCGTCAACTCGGCCGCGGTGTCGATCAGTTCGTCGAGCGTGCCGGGCGGCTTCAGGCCCGCGTCGGCGAGCAGGCTCTTGCGGTAGTAGAGCAGCTGCATGTCGACGACCTGCGGGATGCCCCAGACCTTGCCCTCGTACGTCTTGGGGGCGAGGACCGCGGGGTTGAAGTCGTCCTTGACCGGCGCGATCAGGTCGGTGAGGTCGACGACCTGCTTGCCCTGGATCTGGTCGAGGGTGGGGCCGTTGGCCTCGAAGACGTCGGGGCCCGCGTCGGTGAGCAGGGCGGCCGCGGTCTGCTGGTCGTAGTTGCCGGGCCGCCACTGCACCTTGACCTCGGCCTTGGGGTACGCGGCGGCGTAGCGGCGCACCGCCTGTTCGGTGCCCGGCTCGCCGTACTGGTGGTACCAGTGTTCGATGGTCGGCCCGTTCTTGCCCGAACTGCCGTCGTCGCGGCCGGTGTTGGAGCCGCACGCGGTGGCGAGGGCGCCGGTGAGCGCGAGGCCGGTTCCGGTGGTGAGCAGGCGCCTGCGAGTGATCGTCATGGTGTTCCGTCCCCCTGTCGTGAGACCGTCGCACGGCCCAACGATCAACCATGCGGCGGAATTACGACAGGGGTGTTGCGACGGCGTGGCGCGATTGAGCCGTCAGGGCTCCGGGTCCGGTACGCGGGCCGCCGGGTCCCGCACGGTGATGGCGCCCACCGGACAGACGCGGACCGCCTCCCGCACGAGCGGGCCCGCCGGGCCGGTCCTGCCGGGCCGCAGCTCGCTCAGGCCCTCGTCGTCCTGGGTGAAGACGTCGGGCGCGGTCAGCGCGCACATGCCGGCGCCGATGCACTTCGTCCGGTCGACGCGGATGTCGGGATCCACGGCGGCTACCAGGTCACGGGGAGTTCGAGCATCCCCTGGAGGGTGTCGCCGGGCTTGAACGGGATCCGTTCGGGGGGCGCCGCGAGCCGCAGGCCGGGCAGCCGCTCGAAGAGCGTCCGCAGGGCGATCTCCATCTCCGCCCTGGCCAGGTTCTGCCCCAGGCACTGGTGGACGCCGAAGCCGAACGCCACGTGGTGGCGGGCCGGGCGGTGCCAGTCGAGGGTGTCGGGCGCCGCGAACGCCGTGTCGTCGCGGTTGATGACGGACGTGGAGAACACCACGCCGTCGGACGCCTCGATGCGGGCCCCGGCCACCTCGATGTCCTCGACCGCGACCCGCAGCATGCCGTCCGCGATCGACAGGAACCGCATCAGCTCCTCGACGGCCGTGGGCAGCAGCCCGGGGTCGTCCCGCAGCTCGGCCAGCTGCTCGGGGTGCTGGAGCAGCGTGAAGGTGCCGAGCGAGAGCATGTTGGCGGTGGTCTCGTGCCCCGCGACCAGCAGGATCACGGCGAGCGCGGTCAGCTCGTCGCGGTCGTACCCGCCCTCGGCCTCCTGGCGCGCGATCAGCTCGTCGAGCAGTCCGTCCCCGCCGGGGCCGGCGCGCTTGGCGTCGATCAGGTCGCCGAGGTACGCGTCCAGCGCGTCGCGCGCCGCCAGGGTGTCGTCGGCCGTCGGCCCCCGCAGCAGTTGCCGGGACAGCGCCTCGAAGTGGTCGTGGTCCGCGTACGGCACGCCGAGCAGGTCGCAGATGACGATGGACGGCACCGGCAGGGCGAAGGCGTGCACCAGGTCGACGGGCGGCCCCTGCTCGACCAGGGCGTCGATCAGCCGGTCCGCGGTCCGCTGGATGCGGGGCCTGAGCGCGGCGACGCGCTTGACCGAGAAGCTGGGGATCAGCATCCTGCGCTGCGCGTTGTGCTCCGGGTCGTCCACGCCGAGCAGTGCCGTGCGGCGCCTGGTGTTCCCGGCGAAGCGCGCGGAGGGGTGCGGGAAGTCGTCGCGGGTGCGGTCGGAGGAGAGCCTGGGGTCGGCGAGGAGGGTCCGGGCGGCGGCGTGTCCGGTGACGACCCAGACGGCGCGGCCGTCGTAGAGGGAGACGCGGGTCAGGGGGCGGGTCCGGCGCAGCGGCTCGTACGGGGCGGGCGGGTGGTAGGGGCAGGTGCGGTCCTGGGGGAAGGCAACGGGGTCGGTCATGATCACCTCACGGGCGGAGGGATGCGCTCCTTGCACTTGCCATTAGATGCCTGGGGCAGCTAATTCTCCATGGGGGGTTCGGCCATTTCGTCCGGGCCGGTGTTCGCCGGGCGGGGGAGGGGCGGCATGCCTACGCTGGGCCGTGGGCACCCCGGCGGGACCGGCCGGAAGCGTTCGAAAATCCTTCCGGGATTTCTCGGCCGGGAGCGATGAGTTCCGTGCCGGGCCGTGGTCTACCCCTGTGTGAGAACGGCCGGAACGGCAAGCGCCGTACGGCTCCCCGGAGAGAAGAGAGACCGCTCATGTCCACGAAGATCTTCGTCAACGTCGCCGTCAAGGACCTGGAGGCGTCCAAGGCGTTCTGGGGCAAGCTCGGGTACTCCTTCGACCCGATGTTCACCGACGACAACGCCGCGTGCCTGGTCTTCAGCGAGGAGATCTACGCGATGCTGCTCGTCGAGCCCTTCTTCCAGGGCTTCGCCACCAAGGAGATCACCGACACCGCGACCCACAACGAGGTGCTGCTCTGTCTGTCCGCCGACAGCCGCGCCGAGGTGGACGAGAAGGTCGACGCGGCGCTCGCGTCCGGCGGTTCCCCGGCGAAGGAGACCATGGAGGACGGCCCGATGTACGGCCGCTCGTTCCTGGACCCCGACGGCCACCACTGGGAGTACATGTTCATGGACGTGGCCGCCATGGCCGCCATGGGTGAGGCGGGCGGGGCCCCGGACGCCTGAGGGCCGGGCCGGGACCCGGGCGGGCTCAGCCCCTGCCGCCGCCTCCGTAGGCGACGCCCGTGAGCTGCTCGGACGCCACCCAGAGGCGCTCGGCCGCCACGTCGTCGCGGGTCCACGGCGCCCGCCAGGACGGGGCGGGCGCCCCGCGCAGCCCCAGGGGCCCGGGGCCGAAGAACGCGTCGGGCCGCACCCCGGGCGCGGTGGCGGCGTAGAGGGTGGGCAGGGCCCCGGACGCGGCGGGCTGTGCGATCAGCCGGTTGCCGAGCGCGAAGAACCGCTCGGCCAGCGCGCGGCCCTCCATGCGCGCGCCCGCGGTCTGCAGGTTGGTGTCCGCGTAGCCGGGGTGCGCGGCGGCGGCGACGACCGCGGCGCCCGAGCCCTTACGCGCTCCCGATCCCGCGCCCGCTCCCGCGAGGCGGCGCGCCAGTTCGTGCGTGAAGAGCAGGTTGGCGCTCTTGGAGCGGGCGTAGGCGACCCAACGCCGGTAGCGGCGCTCGCTGTTGAGGTCGCCCATGTCGACGTTGGCCAGTGCGTGCAGCCCGCTGGACACGTTCACCACGCGGGCCCCCGGCACGCCCGCCAGCCGGGGGAGCAGCAGCCCCGTCAGCGCGAAGTGCCCCAGGTGGTTCACGCCGAACTGGGTCTCGAAGCCGTCCGCCGTGCGCCCGTACGGCAGCGCCATGACGCCCGCGTTGTTGATGAGCAGGTCCACCGTCCCGTACGGGAATCCGGCCGCGAACTCCCGTACGGAACCCAGGTCCGCGAGGTCGAGCGGCAGGAACTTCGCCTCGGCGCCCGGCACTTCGCGGCGGATCAGCTCCTCGGCCGCCCTGCCGCGCGCCTCGCTGCGGCACGCGAGGACCACCCGCGCGCCGCGCCGCGCCAGTTCGCGCGCGGTGGCGAGCCCGAGGCCGCTGTTGGCGCCGGTCACCACGGCGGTGCGGCCGCTCTGGTCGGGCATGTCGCCCGCGCTCCAGCCCTTCTTGCCCTTCGTGCCCGTCCCGGCTCCTGCCTTCGCCTTCGTCATGCGGCACAGGGTACGGGCCGGGGCGCGCGGGGCGAACGGGTCGGACAGGACGGCCGGGGAGGCGGTGGTGCGGCCGGGTCAGGCCGATGCGCCCCCGTCGACGACGAGGTCCGTGCCGACCACCGATGCGGCGGCGTCGGACGCCAGGTAGAGCACGGCCGCCGCGACCTCGTCCAGCGAGGACACCCGGCCGAGCGGCGACTGCTCCTTCATCCGTACGGCCCGCTCGGCCTCGCTCTCGCCGGGCAGCAGCGACATGCCGGTGTCCGAGGCCCCCGGGCTGACCGCGTTGATCCGCACCCCGTCCCCGATGTGGTCGAGGGCCGCGCCCCTGGTCAGGGCGGAGACGGCGGCCTTGGACGCGGCGTAGGCGGCGAGGCCGGGGCGGCGGGCGTGGGCGCCGAGGTTGGAGGAGACGTTGACGATCGCGCCGCCGGTCTCCTGGCCGCGCATCTGGGCCGTCTCGGCCTGGAGGGCGTGCAGGACGCCCGTGACGTTGACGTCCAGCAGGGTGTGCCAGTCCGCCTCGGGAAGCTCGGCGATCGGGCCGCCGCCCCGGAAGACGCCCGCGTTGTTGACGGCGACGTCCAGCGAGCCGAAGCGCTCGACGGCACGGGCGACCAGGGCGCGCACCTCGTCGGACGAGGAGACGTCGGCGGTGACCGCGAGCGCGGTGCCGCCCGCCCGCTCGATCAGGGCGACGGTCTCGGCGAGCGGCGCCGCGGTGCGGCCCGCGACGGTCACCGATGCGCCCTCGGCGGCGAAGGCGAGCGCGAGGGCGCGGCCGATGCCCGAGCCCGCACCGGTGACCAGGACGGACCTGCCGGTGAAGCGGTGGTGGGCGGTGGTGGACATCCCGTACTCCTTATAATTGACCGAACGTTCCATAATTTGGGCAGGCGGAAGGACGCGGTACCCGCGTACGAGTCCCGGTGGTGTCAGTCGAGCAGCTTCAGCGCCTCTTCGGCCGCGTCCCTGATCCGCTCGGGCCCCGCCGGCACCTTGCCGACGACCCGGAAGCCCTGGAGCAGCACCAGCAGCAGCCGGGCGAGCGCGCGCGGGTCGCGGTCCGCGGGCAGCTCGCCCGCGTTCCTGGCGCGCACCAGCGCGGAGTGCAGCAGGGTCTCGATCTGCTCCCAGCTGCGCTCGACGCGGCGCGCCGCGGCGGGGTCGTGCGGGCCCAGCTCGCTCGCCGTGTTCGTGACGAAGCAGCCGCTCGCCCGGTGCGGCTCGCTCGCGGCCTCGGCGGCGAAGCGGCGCACCACGGACCGTACGCCCGCCAGTGCGGAGCCCGAGCCCGACAGCTCCTCGACGAGCGTCGGGTCGCGGGTCTCGGCGTACCGGTCGAGCGCCTTGAGGTACAGCTCGTGCTTGTTGCCGAAGGTCGCGTAGATGCTGGCGCGGCCGATGCCGAGGTGGGCCACGAGGTCCGCCATCGACGTCGCCTCGTAGCCGCGCCGCCAGAAGAGCTCTAGGGCCGACTGGAGCGCGGCGTCCGGATCGAATTCCTTGGTCCTGGCCACGGAAGGACTGTACGACTTATTGGAACGGTCGGTCAACTATGGGGGCGGGGGCGGGAGTCCGCGAACCTCAGGGTTGGCTCAACTCTCCGGGGATTCATGGACGTACCAACGGTCCCGTCCCTAGGGTCGGGATCATGCCCGACATCACTCTCACCACCGTCGTCCTGCTCTGCGTCGCCGCGGCCGTCGCCGGCTGGGTCGACGCGGTGGTGGGCGGCGGGGGGCTCCTGCTCATCCCCGCGCTGCTCCTTGGAATGCCGCAGGTCAGCGGCCCGCACGTGCTCGGCACCAACAAGGCGGTGGCGATCGTCGGCACGACCGGCGCGGCCGTCGCCTACGCCCGCAAGGCCCCGGTCGACGTGCGGACCGCCGTGCGCATCGGGATCTTCGCCCTCGCCGGATCGATGGCCGGGGCGTTCTTCGCGGCCGGGATCAGCAACGACGTGCTGCGCCCCATGATCATGGTGGTGCTGGTCGGCGTCGCGGCGTACGTCATGCTGCGCCCCGCCTTCGGCACGGCCCGCCCCGTGGACCGCTCCGAGCTGCCCCGGCGGCGCGTGCTGACCGCGATCGTCCTGGTCGGCGGCGGGCTCGGCCTCTACGACGGGCTGTTCGGCCCCGGCACGGGCACGTTCCTGGTGCTGGCGCTGACGGCGGTGCTCCACCTGGACCTGGTGACGGCGTCCGCGACCGCGAAGATCGTCAACGTGTGCACCAACGTGGGCGCGCTGGCGATGTTCGCCTACCAGGGCGTGGTGCTGTGGCAACTGGCCGGGCTGATGGCGGTGTTCAACCTGGCGGGCGGCCTCGTGGGGGCGCGGATGGCGCTGAGCAAGGGGAGCGAGTTCGTCCGGGGGGTGCTGCTGGTGGTGGTGTTCTCGCTGGTGGCGAAGTTGGCGTTCGACCAGTGGGGGTAGGGGCGCGCGGCGCGTGAGGGCCGCGCGCCCCTGACCCGTTGCGGTCAGTCGTCGAGCGCGTCGAGCACCTTGCCCAGGTCCACGAACTTGAAGTTGGTGGCGGGGCGGTCCTGGTCGCCGGGCGCGTCGTGGCCGTCCTGCACGACCAGCAGGCCGTTGGGGTACTTGGCGCCGAGCGGCTGGTTCAGCACGGCGGCGCCGTCGCACTCCTCGGAGCCGTCGAGCGCGGCGGGCGCGGGCGCGGCGGTGACGCGGAAGCCGCCCTCGTACTCGTTGTCGTCGGACAGCTCGCGGTCGTACGCGGCGAAGGTGTTGTCGCCCTGGCTGGAGGCGAGGAGGTAGCCGTCGCCGTCCTTCTGGTGCAGCAGGGTCAGGCCCTCGACGTCGGCCGTCAGGTGCGTGCCGCCGTAGCCGGGGTCGGCGCCCGGGACGCACTCCTCGGTCGTCTCGTCGTACGTGCCGGGGACGCCGTACTCGCGGACCTTGTCGACCAGCTTCGGGGTGCCGGTCAGGTCGGCGCGCAGCCGCCAGATGCCGACGTCCTCCTGGCCCGCGTACAGCGTGCCGTTCGCCGGGTCCACCACCATGCCCTCGACCTGCGGCAGTTCGCCCGGCTCGGCGCACGGCGACCACGAAGTGCCGTTCGGCAGCCGGAAGGAGGCGGGCAGGTCGAGCGTGCGGACCTTGCGGTAGCCGACGGTGCCGTTCGGGCGGGCGGTCAGCTCCAGCAGCCCGATGCGGGTGCGCTCGCGCTGGCTGACCGCGGCGTACGAGCGGCCGGTCGCCGGGTCCGTCCAGGTCGCCAGGCCGTACGCGGTCCGCTGGTCGTTGATCTCGCCCTGCGAGGCGGAGAAGACCGGGGGCGCGGCGGGGTCGGTGACGTCGGTCAGGGGGCCGCCGGGGCGGTCGCGGTCGATGCGGTAGACGCGGAGGCGGTCGCTGCCCCGGTCGCTGGTCACGGCGAGGTCGGCGCGGCCCGACGGGAGCTTCACGCCGTGCACGAGGTCGACGTTGTTGAACCGGCCGGGGGCGTCGTCGGGGCCCGGGGCGGCGGGGGCCGCGATCGACTGGACCTCGCGGGCGTCGAGGTCGTAGACGCGCAGGCCGCCCTGCTTGGCGGTGGCGATGACGAGGCTGCGGCCGGGGGCGGCGGGGTTGCGCCAGATCGCGGGGTCGTCGGCGTCGGCGTCGCCGCCCTCGGCGTCGTCGTGGAGCGGGGCGGTTTCGGAGGTGGGAGCGAGGCCGGGGAGGGCGGGGGCGCGGTGCGCGGCGGTGGCGGGGTCCGCCGCGAGGAGGGCGACCAGCGTCGCCGAGAGGAGGGCGGTTCTGCCGAAGGCGCGGCGGGGGGTGCGGTGCATGAGGTTGAGGGTCCCTTCATGGCGCGGACATGACCGGGCAACTCTGGGAGCGGTGCGTGAAGGTTTCCTGACGGGGGGTGGGGCGGGGCGTGAACGCAGGGGGGCGCGTGGTTCCGGGGCGGGGCGGGGCGGGGTGGGTGGGGTGGGGTGGGGCGCGTGGTCACGTGCGGGCCGGTGGCGGGCCGGTGGCGGGCGAGAGCGGGGCGGACGCGCGACGCAACCGCCCGTCCGCCCGCCCCGTCCGCCCCCGGCAACGGACCTCGGCCTACCGCACCGCCGTGAGGTGGGCGTACACCACCACGTTCCCCCGGTACCCCACGCCCTCCTCGAACCCGCCCCCGCAAGTGATCACCCGCAGCTCCGAGCCCTCCGCAGCCCCGTACACCCGCTCGTCCGGAAACGACTCGTTCTCGTAGACCTCCACCGCGTCCACCGTGAACACCGCGGTCCGCCCGTCCTTCCTGACGACCTCGACCGCGTGCCCCTTCTCCAGCGTGCCGAGGCCGTAGAAGACCGACTTGCCGCGCTCGTTGTCCACGTGGCCCGCCACGATCGCCGTGCCCGCCGCACCCGGCGGCGGGCCGTCCTTGTACCAGCCCACGACGTTGCGGTTCGCCGCCGGCGGCACGTCCAGGCTGCCGTCCCGCCCGAGGCCCAGCCGGACGAACGGCGCGTCCACCCCGATGTGCGGGATCCGCAGCCGTACGGGCGCCGACGGCCGCAGCGGGTCCGCCGCGGGCGGGGTCCCGGCGGCGTGCTGCCCGGGGCCCGCCCTGAACGCCCCGCCCGCCGCCACCGGCTGCGGCGGCAGTTGGGTCTCCGAGCCGTTCTGGACGAGCCACACCCCGCCCAGCACGGCCACGCCTATGAGCCAGCCCTTGGCCCTGCCCGACGCCACGCCGCTACACCCGGCCGCCGCGGGGCGGCCCCGCCGTCCGTACCCGCACCCGCACGTCCCGGACCCCCACGCCCGGCCCCCCTGCGCCCCGGACCTCCACGCCCCGGCCCTCCATGCCTGCCCCCCTACGCCCCGGCCCCCTGTGACCTGCGCCGCAGCCACCACGCGCCGCCGCCCGCCGCGGCGGCGAGCACCGCGAAACCGGCCGCCACCTGCACCCGGTCGGGTCCCACGCTGCCGCCGACCCCCGTGTTCACGTGGCCGCTCGGCCCCGACGCCTTGACCGTCAGCTCGCCCGTGGCCAGCGCGCCGTCGTCGCACCGCACGTCGATCGAGTACGACCCCGGCTGCGCGCTGTGCGGGACCGTGAACTGCCCGACCACGACCTCCTTGTGCGTGCCGACGGACAGGTCGAACGAGCCCGCGCCCAGCGAGCCCGTGTCGCCCTTGCCGTGCCCGTCGGGGCCGCAGGCGGTCGTGTTGACGGTGATCATCGCGCCCCGTACCCCGGTCGAGGGGTAGACCTCCAGCGCCTCGGGCCGCGGCGAGTCCCCTGGCAGCCCGGCCGCGACGGTGATCGCGGGGACGACGGCGGGCCCGGCGGCGACCTCGGTGACGGCGGATCCGGCTTCGGCGGATCCGGCTTCGGCGGGCCCGGGGGAGACCGCCGCGAAGGCGGACGTCGAGGGCGCGGCGAGCGCGGCGGCCGCCGCGACGGCCAGCGCCGTACCGGTCAGCAGGCGGGCGGGGCGGCGGCAGTGCATGGCGGTCCTCCGGGGAAGCGCGAGAGTCTTCCTACTGAAATAGGGGCCGCGCTCCCGTGCCCGCCTGTCGGGAACACGTCGAACGCCCCGTTACTCGGAGTCGTAACCGCAGGTCAGAGGCGGTGCGAAAGATCCGCACCGCCTCCTGGCCGAATGGGTGATCACCTCACCCGCAGGCCCCTTCGCATACGGGCGCCCCGCTCACACCTCGTCCCACGCCACCCCCTCGTACGCCTCCCGCACCCCCTTCATCAGCTCCTCGTCCACCGCGAGCTCCCGCTCCCCGATCCGCCCCACCGGCGCGATCCCCCGCGCGTTGGTGACGAACGCCGCGTCGTACGCTCCCGCCGCCAGCTCCTCCAGCGTCACCCGGCGCCGCACCGAGGGCAGCAGTGGCGCCAGCAGCTCCATCGTGGTGCCGCGCAGCTGCGGCGCGTCCGGCCACACCACCGAACTCCCGTCCCAGAAAGCCATGTTGGCGACCGAGCCCTCGGTCACCGTCCCGTCGGGCAGCGACAGCAGCGCGTCGTCGTGCCCCGCCTGCTCGGCGAGCACCCGGTGCCGGGTCTGGCCGAAGCTCCCCAGGTGCTTGACGTGCGGGAACTCCCGGGCGAACGCCACCGGCAGCAGGCTCCTGGCCCCCGGCGGCATGTCCATGGGCGGCCGTACGGTGACCAGTACGTCATCGGGCCCGTACCCGTACACCCGCACCGCCGCGTCCCCCGCCGAGACGCCCGCCCGCGCCAGCGCGCCGCGCACCAGCTCCCGCACCCGCTCCCCGTCGAGCGGCGCCCCGAACAGCTCGCGGTGCCCCGCGTCGAGCCGGGCGGTGTGCAGCGCGATGCCGCGCACCCGGCCCGCCCTGACCTGCATGGCGGTGAAGTGCGCATAGCCGTTGAAGGCCGCGGCGCGCAGTCCGGCGTCGTCGGCCGCGGCCCGTCCGTTGATCTCCATGTGGTCCACGGCGGTGCGGCCCGCCTGGTTCGTGTCCAAGGACAAAGTCCCTCAACTCCTCGAATCGGAGGTCGTTTCGGAGGTCGTGCCGAGAATCCTGCCAGGTGCGCTTGACCTCAACCATGGTTGAGGTAAGAGCCTCTTCCCCATGGACACCACCACTGCCGCCACGAAGGCGCCCCTGAAGCTCGCCGTCGTCCTCGCCAGCAACCGCGAAGGCCGCTTCGGCCCCGTCATCACCGACTGGTTCCTCGGCCGCGCCGCCGAACGGCCCGACATCCAGGTCGAGTTGATCGACCTCGCCGAGCACGACCTGCCGACCTCCCTCACCTCCAACCCCACCCCCGACGTCCAGGCGACCCTCGCCGCCGTCGGCCCCAAGCTCGCCGACGCCGACGCCTTCGTCGTCGTCACGCCCGAGTACAACCACTCCTTCCCCGCGTCCGTGAAGTCCCTCATCGACTGGCACTACGGCGAATGGCGCGCCAAGCCCGTCGGCTTCGTCTCCTACGGCGGGCTCTCCGGCGGCCTGCGCGCGGTCGAGCAACTGCGCCAGGTCTTCGCCGAGATGCACTCCGTCACCGTCCGCGACGTCGTCTCCTTCCACAACGCCTTCGGCGACTTCGACGACGAGGGGCGCCACAAGGACCCGGCGGGCGCGGACGCGGCGGCCAAGAAGCTCCTGGACCAGCTCTCCTGGTGGGGCGAGACGCTGCGCGACGCCAAATCCGTCCGCCCGTACGCCGCTTGACGGCCGACGGGACCCGAACCCCATGCTGATCACACTCCTGCGCGAGCGGCTGCGGCCCTACCGCAAGCCGCTCGCCCTGGTCGTGGCCCTCCAGTTGGTCCAGACCCTGTCCACCCTCTTCCTGCCGACCGTCAACGCCGACCTCATCGACGAGGGCGTGCTGCGCGGCGACACCGACCGCGTACTCGCCCTGGGCGGCGTGATGCTCGCCGTCACCCTGCTCCAGATCACCGCCGCCGTCGCCGCCGTGTACGTCGCCTCCCGCATCGCCATGGGCGTGGGCCGCGACCTGCGGGCCGCCGTCTTCTCCCGCGTCCAGGACTTCTCGGTGCGCGAGGTCGGCCGCTTCGGGGCCTCCTCGCTGATCACCCGCACCACCAACGACGTCCAGCAGGTGCAGCTCCTCGCGGTACTCGGGCTGACCGTGCTGGTCGCCGCCCCGCTCACCGCGCTCGGCGGTACGGCGATGGCGCTGCGCCAGGACGTGCCGCTCGCGCTGCTCCTGCTGCTGTTCGTGCCGCTGCTCGGCGGCGCGGTCGGCCTGCTCATCCGCCGGATGCCGGGGCTCTTCCGCACGATGCAGACCCGCGTCGACCAGGTCAACCGCATGATGCGGGAGCAGATCGGCGGCATCAGGGTCATCCGCGCCTTCGTCAGGGACGGCCACGAACAGCGCCGCTACGCCCGCGCCAACCGCGAGCTGATGGACGTCGCGCTCAAGGCGGGCCGCGTCCAGGCCCTGATGTTCCCCACCGTGCTGCTGGTCTGGGAGTTCGCCACGGTCGCCCTCATCTGGTTCGGCGGCCGACGCATCGACTCGGGCAGCCTGGAGGCGGGCGCGCTCATCGCCTTCCTCTCGTACCTGATGCAGATCCTGATGGCCGTGATGATGACGCTGTTCCTGCTGATGCAGGCGCCGCGCGCACAGGTCGGCGCCGAGCGCATCAAGGAGGTCCTGGACACCGAACCGTCCGTGGTGGAGCCGACGGCGCCCGTCACCCGGCTGCACGGCGGCGGACAACTCGACCTGAGAAACGTCGACTTCAGCTATCCGGGCGCGGAGGAGCCGGTCCTGCGCGGCATCTCGCTCACCGCGCGCCCCGGCCGCACCACCGCCGTCATCGGCTCCACGGGCTCCGGCAAGACCACCCTCCTCCACCTGATCCCCCGACTCTTCGACGCGACCGGAGGAGAAGTGCGGGTCGCGGGCACCGACGTCCGCACGGTCGCCCCCGGGACGCTGGCGCGGACGGTGGGTCTGGTGCCGCAGAAGCCGTATCTGTTCTCGGGGACGGTGGCGTCGAACCTGCGGTACGGGAAGCCGGACGCGACGGACGAGGAGCTGTGGCACGCGCTGGAGGTGGCGCAGGCGGCCTCGTTCGTGCGGGAGCTTGAGGGCGGGCTGAACGCGCCGGTCGCGCAGGGCGGCACGAACGTCTCCGGCGGGCAGCGCCAGCGGCTGGCGATCGCCAGGACGCTGGTCCAGCGTCCTGAGATCTACCTCTTCGACGACTCGTTCTCGGCGCTGGACTACGCCACGGACGCGGCGCTGCGGACCGCGCTGGGACGCGAGACGCGGGACGCGACCGTCGTCATCGTCGCCCAGCGCGTCTCCACCATCCGCGACGCCGACCGCATCGTCGTCCTCGACGAGGGCCGGGTCGTGGGGACCGGCAGCCACCACGAGCTGATGGCGGACAACGAGACCTACCGGGAGATCGTGCTCTCCCAACTCTCCGAGGAGGAAGCGGCATGAGCACTCCGGTGAAGAAGGGCGCACCGGCCCGAAGGGGCCCCGCGGCCACGCCCCGCACTCCCGGGACGCCCGGCACCCCGTCCCTCGAACGCTCCCTGGACTTCCGCACGTCCGGGCTGCGGCTGCTGCGCATGACGGCCCCTGAGCGCGCGCTCCTGACGGCGCTCCTCGCGGCGGGACTCGCCGCCGTGGTCCTGACCGTCGTCGGCCCGAAGCTCCTCGGCCACGCCACCGACCTCGTGGTGAGCGGCGCGCGCGACCCGGGCGGCGTCGACTTCGACGCGGTGGGCGAACTCCTCGCGATCGTCCTGGGCGTGACGGCCGCCGCCGCCGGATTCACCTGGATCCAGATGCGGTTGACGATGAAGGTCGTCCAGCGGGTGGGCTACCGGCTGCGCGAGCTGTCCGAGACGAAGCTGGCGCGGCTGCCGCTCTCCTACTTCGACGGGCAGCCGCGCGGCGAGGTGCTGTCGCGCACCACCAACGACATCGACAACGTCACACAGACCCTCCAGCAGGCGCTGAGCCAGATGGTCCGCTCGGTGCTCACCGTCGTGGGCGTGCTGGCGATGATGTTCTGGATCTCGCCGCTGCTGGCACTGGTGACGCTGGCGACGGTCCCGCTGTCGATCGTCACGGCGTGGCTGATCGGCAGGCGCTCGCAGCCTGAGTTCGTGAAGCAGTGGGCGGTCACGGGCCGCCTGAACGGCCACGTCGAGGAGATGTACACGGGCCACGCGCTGGTGAAGGTCTTCGGCCGGGGGCGGGAGGCGCGCGCCACGTTCGACCGCCACAACGAGGACCTCTACGAGGCATCCTTCAAGGCGCAGCTCATCTCGGGGATCATCCAGCCGGCGCTGACGTTCGTCGGCAACCTCAACTACGTGCTGATTGCCGTGATCGGCGGCCTGCGCGTCGCGTCGGGCGCGCTCACGATCGGCGACGTGCAGGCGTTCATCCAGTACGGCTACGAGTTCAACGGGCCCGTCACCCAGATCGCGGCCATGGCCAACCTCCTCCAGTCGGGGGTGGCGTCGGCGGAACGGGTCTTCGACCTGCTGGACGCGGAGGAGGAGACGGACGACGACGTGGCCGGCGGGCTCCCCGCCCGGGTCGAGGGCGCGGTCACCTTCGACCAGGTCGCGTTCCGCTACGAGGCGACGAAGCCGCTGATCGAGGACCTGACGCTCAAGGTCGCCCCGGGCGAGACGGTCGCGATCGTCGGCCCGACGGGCGCGGGCAAGACGACCCTGGTGAACCTCCTGATGCGGTTCTACGAGGTGACGGGCGGCCGCATCGCGCTGGACGGCGTGGACATCGCGACCCTGCCGAGGGAGGAACTGCGCGCACAGGTGGGGATGGTGCTCCAGGACACCTGGCTGTTCGGCGGCACGATCGCGGAGAACATCGCGTACGGAGTGGCGGGCGACGTCTCCCGGGAACGCGTCGTGCACGCGGCGAAGGCCACCCACGCGGACCGCTTCATCCGCACGCTGCCGGACGGCTACGACACGGTGATCGACGAGGAGGGGGCGGGGCTGAGCGCGGGGGAGCGCCAACTGATCACGATCGCGCGGGCGTTCCTGACGGAACCGTCCATCCTGATCCTGGACGAGGCGACGAGCTCGGTCGACACCCGTACGGAGGTGCTGATCCAGCGGGCGATGAACTCCCTGCGGGAGGGCCGCACGTCGTTCGTGATCGCCCACCGCCTGTCGACGATCAGGGACGCGGACGTGATCCTGGTGATGGAGGCGGGCAAGATCGTGGAGCAGGGCAGCCACGAGGAACTCCTGGACGCGAACGGCGCGTACGCCCACCTGTACGCGGCGCAGTTCGCGGGCGCGGCGGCTTGAGGAGTGAGCGCATCAAGCCCCCGCCCCCGCCCCCGCATCCGCCCCGACCCCCGCCCCGCTCGGCAGCGTCACCGTCACCACCGCGCCCACCCCGTCCTCGCCGTTCCGCAGCCGGACCTCCGCATCGATCACCGCCGCCTGGCCCAGGGCGATCGTGAGGCCCAGGCCCGTGCCCCTGCCCCGTTCCGCCGTGCCCGTCACGAAGCGGCGCGGGCCCTTCTCCAGGAGTTCTTCGGGGAAGCCGGGGCCCCGGTCCCGCACCGTCACCGTGCGGCCGTCCACCCGCACCTCCACCGGGCCCGCCCCGTGCCTGCGCGCGTTCGTCAGGAGGTTCGTGAGGATCCGCTCCAGGCGGCGCACGTCCGTACGGACCGACTCACCGGCCGGGAGGGAGACCTCCAGGCCCGAGCGGCGCGCTATCCCCTCCACCAGGGGACCCAGCCCGCACACGTCGAACTGCGGCTCCTCCGCCCGCGCGTCCAGCCTCGCCACCTCCAGCAGGTCCTCCGTCAGCACCCGCAGCGCCGCCACCCTGTCCCGCACCAGCTCCGTCGGACGGCCGTCGGGCAGCAGCTCCGCCGCCGTGTGCAGGCCCGTCAGCGGCGTGCGCAGCTCGTGCGCCACGTCCGCGGTGAACCGCTGCTCCGCCACGATCCGCTCCTGGAGCGACGCCGCCATCGTGTCGACCGCCGCCCCCAGCTCGGCCACCTCGTCCCGGCGGCCCCCGGGCCAGACCCCCGTCGTGCCGCCCGTCCGCGCGTCCAGCTCCCCCTCGCTGATCCGCCGCGCGGTCGCCGCCGTCGCCCGCAGCTTCCGGCTCAGCCTGCTCGCGATCACCGCGCCGCCCAGCGCGGCCAGGCCCACCACGACCGTGCCCCAGATCAGCAACTGGCGGTCGAAGTCCGCCAGCTCCGCACGCTCCTCCACCAGCGGCAGCCGCACCGACAGCACCTGGCCGTCCGCCATCGGGCGCGCCGCCCACACCGAGGGCGCGGCGCCCGACAGGTCCACGAACGTGCTGCGGCGGCCCGCGAGCGCGGACGCGCGCAGCGCAGGCGGCAGCGCGGGGGAGTCCACCGCCGCACCGCTGTCCGCGCCGTCCACCTGCCCCGTCAGCTCGTACACCTGCCGCAGCCGCACCAGCTGCGCGACCGCGTTCGACCGCGCCGCCGCGTCCACCTGCTCGGCCCGCGAGTGGTGCATGAGCAGCCCGATCGTCACGGCGACCGCCGCGCAGCCCAGGGCGAGCAGCGCGGCTATCTTCCGGCGCAGGCTCACTCCGATTCCCCGTCCGCGGCGCTCTTCGACGGCTCCGGATAGTTCTTGATGTCGCTCACCGTCGACAGCCGCTCCCCGTCCCACCGGTACCGCACCGCCTGCTCCGCCCCGTCGTCGGCCGCGCCGCGCACCAGCAGGTCGGTGCCCACCGCCTCGACGGCGAGGCGCCGCCCGGTCGTGTACAGCACCGGCACCAGCAGCTCGCCCCGCGCCCGGTAGACCGCCACCGCGCTGCGCCCGCTCTCCAGGTCGGCCGCGACCACCAGCTCGGCGTGCCCGTCCCCGGTCAGGTCGTGCAGGACGGGCGGCCGGACGCCGGCCCGGCCGGGCCGGTCGATGCGCGGCTTGTCGCAGCAGGCCCTGGCCTTCGGATCGGCCCGTACGACCTCGCGCACGTCCAGCGCGGCGAGCCCGCCCGCCGGGATCCTGACCCCGGCCAGCGGGCGCGGCGCGGGCTGCTGCCCGGCCACCGCCGCGCCGCCGGGCTCCGATGAGGACGCGTCGGACCAGGCCGGCCACAGCGCGGCGGGCGAGGGCTGCGCGGCGACGGCGGGCACGGCATCGCCCTCGGCCAGCCCCGACGGCGCGGCGCACCCGCCGAGCAGCGGCACGGCGCAGACGGCGGCGGCGGTGAGGGCCCGGAGGGCGGTGCGGGAGCGGTGGGTCACCCGGTCGACGTTAGGAAGCGCGCATCACGGAAACCGGGACGTTGTGTAACAGCGAGCCATAGAGCGTGCGGAAACTCCGTACGGGACGGCTTCCGGCGCGGTTCGAGGGACCAAAGTCCTGGTCACGGGCGTACGGAAGGCCCCGGGCCCGCCCCCGCCAGCGCCTCGCTCACCCCGTGCTCCCGGTCCCCGAGGAAGCGCGGGTCGGGTTCGAGCACCGCGTCCAGCGCCGCCTTGCCCGCCGCCGCGACCTCGCGCACCCCGCCGTACAGCCACGTCGAGTCGCGCGGCTCGGCGACCCCGACGCCGTACGACTCCACGCCCGCCGCCTGGCACAGCGCGACCGCCCGGCGTATGTGGAAGCCCTGCGTCACCAGCACGGCCCGGTCGACGCCGAAGATCTTCTTGGCGCGCACGCACGAGTCCCAGGTGTCGAACCCGGCGTAGTCGCTCACGATCCGCCCGTCCGGCACCCCGCGCTTCACCAGGTACGTGCGCATGGCGTCCGGCTCGTCGTACTCGACGCGGCTGTTGTCGCCGGTCACCAGCACGACCTTCACCTTGCCCGCCCGGTACAGCTCGGCCGCCGCGTCCAGCCGGTGCGCGAGGTACGGCGTCGGTCTGCCCTTCCACAGCCCGGCCCCGAACACCACCGCGACGTCCTGCGCGGGCACCGCGTCCACCGACCGCACCCGCTCGTCGGCCACCGCGTACATCCAGGCCGAGGGGGCCAGGGCCAGCACCGAGCCGAGGACGACGGCCTGGAACGTCCGCCGCTGTCCCCGCCGCGTGCGCGGCCAGCCCGGCAGGGCGGCCCGCCCGAGCCGTCCGCTCCCCAGTCCCGCGCGGGGCATCCGCATGCGCCCTCCCCATCTCGTCGGCCGTGCCGGTCATCGGTGCACAAGTACAGACGTACGGGACGCCCCGAAGGTTCGCGGGCGTCACCGCCGCGCAACGGACCGGCAACCTCGGGCGGGCACCATCGGGCCATGACGCAGAAGGCGCACCGAGGCGAGTCCCTGCCGGAGGCATCCCCCAAGACCCCGTTCGACACCTCGGCCCCGAGCACCCTCGAACTCCTCACCCGCATCACCGCCCAGCTCGGCGCCCAGCTCGGCCGGGTCACCCTCAGCGGCGTACCCCTGGCGCACCGCCCCGGGCCGGGCCGTCAGCCCGTCTGACGGCGACCGTCGGCCATTCGGTCGGTCCGTTTGTCAGTGCTTCCGTTTAATGTCGGTGGCATGGAAGGCACCACGCACGTCCCGTACGACCAGTCGGACATCGAGCGCTGGGCGGCCGAGCCCGACAAACGGCCCGGCCGCACCGCCTTCCAGCGCGACCGCGCGCGCGTGCTGCACTCCGGCGCGCTGCGCCGCCTCGCGGGCAAGACCCAGGTCGTCACGCCCGGCTCGTACAGCCAGGCGTGGGACGCCAGCCCGCGCACCCGCCTCACGCACTCCCTGGAATGCGCCCAGGTCGGGCGGGAGTTGGGCGCCGCGCTCGGCTGCGACCCCGACCTCGTCGAAGCGGCCTGCCTCGCGCACGACATGGGACACCCGCCCTTCGGGCACAACGGCGAGGTCGCGCTCAACGACTTCGCCAAGGACTGCGGCGGCTTCGAGGGCAACGCCCAGTCGCTGCGGCTGCTCACCCGCCTGGAGCCCAAGAGGTTCGTGCCGGACGGGGAGACCGGCGAGCCGGTCAGCGTCGGCCTCAACCTCACCCGCGCCGCCTTGGACGCCGCCACCAAGTACCCCTGGGCGCGCGGCGCCCACCCCACGGACCCCGACTCGGTGAAGTTCGGGGTGTACGACGACGACCTGCCGGTCTTCGAATGGGTCCGCAGGGGCGCGCCCGAGCACCGCAAGTGCTTCGAGGCCCAGGTCATGGACTGGTCCGACGACGTCGCCTACAGCGTCCACGACTTCGAGGACGGCCTGCACGCCGGGCACATCGACCCCAACCTGCTGCTCGCCGAGCCCGAGCGGGCCGACATCTGGCAGGTGGCGATCGGCCGGTACGTCCCCGAGGACACCGACCCCGGGGAGCTGGCCGAGGCCCTGGACCGGCTGCTCGACCAGGAGTGGTGGCCGCACGGCTACGACGGCTCGGTCGTCGCGCAGGCCCGCCTCAAGGACGCCACCAGCCAGCTCATCGGCCGCTTCTGCCAGGCGGCGGAGGGCGCGACCAGACGGGCGTACGGCCCCGGACGCCTCACGCGGTACGCGGCGGAGCTCGCCGTGCCCCGCGGGACCCGCAACGAATGCGCCGTTCTCAAGGCGGTCGCCGTCCGGTACGTGATGCAGCGCCCGCAGCAGGAAGCGCTCCGCGCCGACCAGCGCATCGTGATCGCCGAGCTGTCCGACGCGCTCACCGCGCGCGCCCCCGAGGGCCTGGACCCGCAGTTCAGGGCGATCTTCGAGGCCGCGGCCGACGACCGGGAGCGCAAACGCGTCATCGTGGACCAGATCGCCTCACTCACCGACGCATCGGCCCGCACCCTGCACGCCAGACTCACCCGCCCCGGCCGCCAGGACGGCCCGTCCTGACGCCGGGGACCCGCCAGTTCGGGGCGGCCGGGGCGGCGCCCCGCGCCCGTCCCTCTTCCGTCATCACGCTGCGTGCGGGACGCTCCCTGATGGCGGCCACGCCACGTACAGGCAACGAGGAGGCATCAAGTGGTCGACGGAGACCGGACTTTCGTCATCGTCGGTGGGGGTCTCGCCGGGGCCAAGGCCGCGGAGACGCTCCGCGCCGAGGGCTTCACCGGACGGGTGATCCTGATCGGTGACGAGCGCGAGCATCCCTACGAACGCCCGCCCCTGTCGAAGGGCTTCCTCACCGGCAAGGAAGAGCGCGACAGCGTCTACGTCCACGAACCGGCCTGGTACGCGCGGTCCGACGTCGAGCTCCACCTCGGGCAGACGGTCACCCACATCGACCGCGAGGCGCGGACGGTGCGCCTCGGCGACTCCACCCTCGTCCACTACGACAAGCTCCTGCTCGCCACGGGCGCCGAGCCGCGGCGCCTCGACATCCCCGGCACGGACCTGGTGGGCGTCCACCACCTGCGCCGCCTCGCCCACGCGGACCGGCTGCGCCAGGTGTTGTCCGCGCTCGGCCGGGACAACGGCCACCTGGTGATCGCGGGCGCGGGCTGGATCGGCCTGGAGGTCGCGGCGGCGGCGCGCGGGTACGGCGCGGAGGTCACCGTGGTCGAGCCCGAGGCGACCCCGCTGCACGGCGTCCTCGGGCCCGAGCTCGGGCAGGTCTTCGCCGACGTGCACGCCGAGCACGGCGTCCGCTTCCACTTCGGCGCGCGCCTCACCGAGATCACCGGGCACGACGGGATGGTCCTCGCCGCGCTCACCGACGACGGCGAGGAGCACCCGGCGCACGACGTGCTCGCCGCGATCGGGGCCGCGCCGCGGACCGCCCTCGCGGAGGCGGCGGGGCTCGCCATCGCCGACTGGGCGGACGGGGGCGGGGTCGCCGTCGACGCCTCGCTGCGGACCTCGGACCCGCACATCTACGCGGCGGGCGACGTGGCGGCCGCCGACCATCCGCTGCTCGGGACGCGGCTGCGGGTCGAGCACTGGGCGAACGCGCTGAACGGCGGACCGGCGGCGGCGCGCGCGATGCTCGGGCGGGACGTGACGTACGACCGGGTGCCGTACTTCTTCTCCGACCAGTACGACCTCGGTCTCGAATACTCCGGCTGGGCGCCGCCCGGGTCCTACGACCAGGTGGTGATCCGGGGCGACGTGGGCAGGCGCGAGTTCATCGCGTTCTGGCTGGCGGAGGGGCGGGTGCTCGCCGGGATGAACGTGAACGTGTGGGACGTCACGGAGCGGATCCAGCACGTGATCAGGACGGGCGCGCAGGTGGACCAGACGGCCCTCGCGGACCCGTCGGTCCCGCTGGAGAGCCTGGGCTAGCCCCGGGAGGCGCGCTCCGCCGTGCGGGCGGGGCGGGGGTGCGGGGCGAGCGCCCCACCCCGCCCCACCCCGCCGCGCCCGGACTGTCACCGCTCACCCGTAGAATTCATCCGTGGCAGGCAGGATCAACGATGACGACGTGAAGGCGGTTCGGGACGCGGTCCCGATCGACGCCGTTGTATCCGAGTACCTCCAGCTCAAGAACGCGGGCGGCGGGAACCTCAAGGGCCTCTGCCCCTTCCACGACGAGAAGTCCCCCTCCTTCCAGGTCAGCCCCAGCAAGGGCCTGTTCCACTGCTTCGGCTGCCAGGAGGGCGGCGACACCATCGCGTTCGTGATGAAGATCGACCACCTCTCCTTCTCGGAGACGGTCGAGCGCCTCGCCGCGCAGGCGGGCATCACCCTGCGCTACGAGGAGGGCGGCTACAACCCCTCCACGCAGCGCGGCGAACGCACCCGCCTCGTCGAGGCGCACAAGATCGCCGCACAGTTCTACGTGGAGCAGCTCGCCACGAGCCCCGAGGCCGAGATCGGCCGGAAGTTCCTCGCGGAGCGCGGCTTCGACCAGGCCGCCGCCGCGCACTTCTCCGTCGGCTACAGCCCCGCGGGCTGGGACCACCTCACCCGCTTCCTGCGCGGCAAGGGCTTCACGGACCGCGAGCTGATCACCTCGGGGCTCTCGCAGGACGGCCGCCGGGGCCCCATCGACCGCTTCAGGGGCCGCCTGATGTGGCCCATCAAGGACATCGGCGGCGACGTCGTCGGCTTCGGCGCCCGCAGGCTCCGCGACGACGACAACGGCCCCAAGTACCTCAACACCCCCGAGACCCCGATCTACAAGAAGTCCCAGGTCCTGTACGGCATCGACCTGGCCAAGAAGGAGATCGCCAAGGTCAGCAGGGCCGTCGTCGTCGAGGGCTACACCGACGTCATGGCCTGCCACCTCGCGGGCGTCCCCACCGCCATCGCCACCTGCGGCACCGCCTTCGGCACCGACCACATCAAGATCCTGCGCCGCCTCCTGATGGACAACGGCTCGGCCCGGGTGATCTTCACCTTCGACGGCGACGCGGCGGGCCAGAAGGCCGCCCTGCGCGCCTTCGAGGACGACCAGAAGTTCGCCGCCGAGACGTACATCGCGATCGCGCCCGACGGCATGGACCCCTGTGACCTTCGTCTCGCCAAGGGCGACGACGCCGTGCGCGAGCTGGCCGAGCCGCGCACCCCGCTCTTCGAGTTCGCGCTCCGCCAGGTCACCGCGCGCTACGACCTGGAGACCCCGGCGGGCCGCGCCGCCGCCCTCGACGAGGCCGCCCCGATCGTGGCCCGCATCAAGAACAGCGGCGCGCAGCACGAGGTGGCCGTACAGCTCGCCGGGATGCTCGGCATCCTCGACACGCAGTTCGTGGTCAAGCGCGTCAGCCAGCTCGCCCGCTGGGCCCGCGAGCGCGGCTCGGGCGCCGACCGCCAGGGTCAGCGCGGCCGGTCGCGCGAGTCCTTCGCGCAGCCCGAGGCCCCGCGCGGCTTCTCGGGCCCCGCGCTCACCCTGCGCAGCCCCGCCCACCGCACCGAGCGCGAGCTGCTGAAGCTCGCCCTCCAGCACCCGGCCCTGGTCTCGCCCGCCTTCGACGCGTACGGCGTGGACGAGTTCACCGCCCCGCCCTACGCGGCGGTCCGCCAGTGCATCGCGGAGGCGGGCGGCGCCACGGACGCGCCGTCCGACTACCTGGCGGCGGTCCTGGAGACGGCCCCCGACGACACGGTCCGCGCCATGATCACCGAGCTGGCGGTGGAGGCCGTCCACGCCCGTACGGTCGACGAGACGTACGCGGGAGTGCAGCTGGTCCAGGTCAGGCTGCGCGCCGTCGACCGGCGCATCGGCGACGTCCAGAGCAGCTACGCCCGGCTGAGCGGCCACGGCGACCCGGAGCAACTGACCGCCGTGCAGAACGAGTTGTGGGTGCTCCAGCAGTACAGTCAGGCCCTGCGGAACAACGGCGCCGACGCGCTCTGAGCGCCCCCGCGCGGTACGGAGCCCCGCTCCGTGGGTAATCGGTCCGTCACGGAACGGACTCAAAAAGTCACCGCACGCCCCTCGTGGCGGCTGTGTGTCGTACCCCACACTGGGGGCGGTGCTTGAGAGCCTGTGTCACCGGACCGCGGCCGGCCCATGGGAAGTGGGCCGTTCACCCCCGCGGATCCGCTCATCGCGTACGGGACGGAAAGCGGCAAGGCAGCCCACCCCGTCCCGCTGCCGCACCCCCCCCGAATCCGGCAGCGATCACCCTGGAGGTCGCACCCGTGCAGACCCAGACCCTGACGGAGACCGATACGGCCACGGCGGTCCCGCCGCAGAACAGGCTCAAGAACCATCCCGAAGCGCTCCCCGACGCGCCCCCCGGGGCGACCGGCCCCGCGGAGGCGCCCGACGCGCCCGACGCCGCCGGGGCTCCCGACGCACCCGACCCCGAAGCGTCCGAAGCATCCGAAACGTCCGAAGCCGCCGAGGCCGCGGAGTCCCCCGAGCCGCGCGGCAGGGCCGACACGAGCGGCCCCTCGTCCGACCTCTTCCGCCAGTACCTGCGCGAGATCGGCCGCATCCCGCTCCTCACCGCCGCCGACGAGGTCGAGCTGGCCCGCCGCGTGGAGGCCGGGCTCTTCGCCGAGGAGCGGCTGGCGCGCACCGACCCCGACTCGCAGCTCGCCGTGGACCTGGACACCCTGGTGGTACTGGGCCGGATGGCCAAGCGCCGGCTCATCGAGGCCAACCTCCGGCTGGTCGTCTCGGTCGCCAAGCGGTACGTGGGCCGCGGCCTCACCATGCTCGACCTGGTCCAGGAGGGGAACCTCGGCCTGATCCGCGCGGTCGAGAAGTTCGACTACGCGCGCGGCTACAAGTTCTCCACGTACGCGACCTGGTGGATCCGCCAGGCGATGTCCCGCGCCCTGGCCGACCAGGCCCGCACCATCCGCGTCCCGGTGCACGTCGTCGAGCTGATCAACCGCGTCGTGCGGGTCCAGCGCCGGATGCTCCAGGAGCGGGGCCACGAGCCGACGCCCGAAGAGGTCGCGGCCCAGCTCGACCTGGCGCCCGAGCGGGTCAGCGAGGTGCTGCGGCTCGCCCAGGAGCCGGTGTCGCTGCACGCGCCGGTCGGCGAGGAGGACGACGTCGCGCTCGGCGACCTGATCGAGGACGGCGACGCCGCGTCCCCGGTGGAGTCCGCGGCGTTCCTGCTGCTGCGCGAGCACCTGGAGGCGGTGCTCTCCACGCTCGGCGAGCGCGAGCGCAAGGTGGTCCAGCTGCGGTACGGGCTGGTGGACGGCCGCCCGCGCACGCTGGAGGAGA
Source organism: Streptomyces sp. NPDC050504 (assembly GCF_044458065.1). NCBI lineage: Bacteria > Bacillati > Actinomycetota > Actinomycetes > Kitasatosporales > Streptomycetaceae > Streptomyces > Streptomyces sp. NPDC050504. The sequence goes on from NZ_JBITHO010000002.1 coordinate 840,651, forward strand.
TAGGGCGGATCTTCGGCGTGACGCGCGAGCGCATCCGCCAGATCGAGTCCAAGACCCTCAACAAGCTCCGCGACCACGCCTTCGCCGACCAGCTCCGCGGCTACCTGGACTGACGGGCCGACGGGCCGACGGGCCGCCCGGTCGAACGACGGGCGGGCCCCCGGACGCGGCGGCGCCCGCGCCGGGGACCCGCCGGGGCCTTCAGCAGGTCCGCAGCTCCTTGACGGCCGGAGTGAAGGCCGCGACGTACTTCACGGCCTTGACCTGGCCCGCCCGCAGGGAGTGACACTCGGTGTCGACCTTGTTCTCCTCGAAGGCGACCTTCACCGACTGGGTGGTGGAACAGCCGTTGGTGATCTCGTAGTTGTTGTAGGCGCTGAACGGCACGAAGATGAACTCGAACGTCACGCAGCTCGGCGCCGTCGCCGTGGCGCCCGCCTCGGCGGCCTGGGCCGTACCCGTGAGGGCGGCACCGGCGAGGGCGAGGCCGCTGAACGCGCCGACGAGTGCCGCGACCGACTTCTTCATGGAATCTCCTGACTCGAAAAAATATCAACTGTCTGATTCCGCCCCGCTGTTGATCGCGGCGGCGGAACCAGACACTAGGTACGAGCCATTTCGATCCGCTTTCGCCAAGCACGTCGGCGGGATCACTCCACCTCGACGACCGCCTCCGCGAACTGCGCCGCGTACAGCCGCGCGTACGCCCCGCCGGCCGCCAACAGCTCCTCGTGCGTGCCCTGCTCGACGATCGAGCCGCTCTCCATCACGAGGATCACGTCCGCGTCCCGGATCGTGGAGAGCCGGTGCGCGATCACGAACGAGGTCCGCCCGTGGGCGAGGCGCGCCATCGCCTTCTGGATCAGCACCTCCGTACGGGTGTCGACCGAGCTGGTCGCCTCGTCCAGGACCAGGATCACCGGGTCGGAGAGGAACGCCCGCGCGATCGTGATCAGCTGCTTCTCGCCCGCGCTGACCCCCGCCCCGTCGTCGTCGATGACGGTGTCGTAGCCGTCGGGCAGGGTGCGTACGAACCGGTCGGCGTGCGCCGCCCGCGCCGCCTCCTCGATCCGCTCGCGGCCGACCTCGCCCGACGCCCCGTACGCGATGTTCTCCGCGATCGTGCCGCCGAACAGCCAGGTGTCCTGGAGCACCATGCCGATGGAGGAGCGCAGTTCGTCCCGCGACATCCTCGCGATGTCCACGCCGTCCAGCGCGATGTGACCACCCGTCACCTCGTAGAACCGCATCAGGAGGTTGACCAGCGTGGTCTTGCCCGCGCCCGTCGGGCCGACGATCGCCACGGTCTGGCCGGGCGCCACGCTCAGCGACAGGTCCTCGATGAGCGGCTTGTCGGGCTCGTAGCGGAAGGCGACCTTCTCCAGCGAGACCGCGCCCCGCAGCCGCGCGGGCCGCCGCGGCGCCGCCGCGTCCGGCTCCTCCTCGTCGGCGTCGAGCAGTTCGAAGACCCGCTCGGCCGAAGCGACGCCCGACTGCACCATGTTGGCCATCGAGGCGACCTGCGTCAGCGGCATCGAGAACTGCCGGGAGTACTGGATGAACGCCTGCACGTCACCGATGGACAGCGTGCCCGACGCGACCCGCAGCCCGCCGACGACCGCGACCAGCACGTAGTTGAGGTTGGAGATGAAGAACATCAGCGGCTGCATGACCCCGCTGTTGAACTGCGCCCGGTAACCGGCCTCGTACAGCGCCTCGTTCTGCTCCGCGAAGTCCTTCGCCGACTCCTCCTGGCGCCCGAAGACCTTCACCAGGGCGTGCCCGGTGTACATCTCCTCGACGTGCGCGTTGAGCGTGCCGGTCGTCTTCCACTGCTGCACGAACTGCGGCTGCGAGCGCTTGCCGACCTTCGCCGCGACGAACACCGAGACCGGCACCGTCACCAGCGCGACCAGCGCCAGCAGCGGCGAGATCCAGAACATCATCGCCAGCACGCCCACGATGGTCAGCAGGGAGTTGATGAGCTGGCCCATCGTCTGCTGCATCGTCTGCGAGATGTTGTCGATGTCGTTGGTCGCCCGGCTCAGCACCTCGCCGCGCCTGGCCCGGTCGAAGTAGGAGAGCGGCAGCCGCGCCAGCTTCGCCTGGACGTCCTCGCGCATCCGGTAGACGGTCCGGTTGATGACCGTGATCGACGCCCGGGTCGCCACCAGCATCAGCAGCCCGGCCGCCGCGTACACCGCCGTCGCCAGCAGCAGCACGTCGCCGACCGCCCCGAAGTCGATGCCCTCGCCCGGCGTGAAGTCCACGCCGGAGAGCATGTCCGCGAGCCCCGAGTCGCCCTTCTCGCGCAGCGCCTCGACGGCGCCCGCCTTGTCCCCGCCGTCCGGCATCTGCCGCCCGACGACCCCCGCGAAGACCAGGTCGGTGGCCTTGCCGAGGATCTTGGGGCCGACCACCGCGAGCGCGACGCTGAGCACGCACGCCAGCAGCATCACGTACAGCATGGCCTTCTCCGGCTTGAGCTGCGCCAGCAGCCGCCTGCCCGAGCCCTTGAAGTCCATGGACCGCTCGACCGGTCCCGTCATCATGCGCCCGCCGGGCCCGGCCATCACGCGGCCTCCGCTTCCGTCAGCTGGGAGAGCACGATCTCCCGGTAGGTCTCGTTGTCCGCCATCAGCTCGTGGTGGCTGCCGGTCCCCACGACCCGGCCCTCGTCGAGGACGACGATGCGGTCGGCGTCGCGGATGGTGGAGACGCGCTGGGCGACGATGACGACGGTCGCGTCCCGCGTCTCGCGTCCCAGCGCGGTCCGCAGCGCCGCGTCCGTGGCGTAGTCCAGCGCCGAGAACGAGTCGTCGAAGAGGTAGATCTCCGGACGCTGGACCAGCGTCCGGGCGATCGCCAGCCGCTGGCGCTGCCCGCCGGAGACGTTCGTGCCGCCCTGCGCGACCGGCGCGTCCAGCCCGCCCTCCAGCTCCCGCACGAACGAGGCCGCCTGCGCCACCTCCAGCGCGTGCCACAGCTCCTCGTCCGTCGCGTCCGGCTTCCCGTACCGCAGGTTCGACGCCACCGTCCCCGAGAACAGGTACGGCTTCTGCGGCACCAGACCCACCGTCCGCGCCATCAGCGCCGGGTCCAGCGTCCGCACGTCCACCCCGTCGACCAGCACCTCGCCGTCGGTCACGTCGAACAGCCGGGGCACCAGGCCCAGCAGCGTCGACTTGCCCGAGCCCGTGGAGCCGATCACCGCCGTCGTCTGCCCCGGCAGCGCCACCAGGTCCACGTCCCGCAGCACCGGCTCCTCGGCGCCCGGATAGCGGAAGTCCGCGCCGCGCACTTCGAGCCGGCCCCGGCCGAGCAGCTTGCGCACCGGCGAGACCGGCGGCGCCACGCTGCTCTCCGTGGACAGCACCTCCTGGATGCGCTCGGCGCACACCTCGGCGCGCGGCACCATCATGAACATGAAGGTGGCCATCATCACGGCCATCACGATCTGCATCAGGTACGCGAGGAACGCGGTCAGCGAACCGATCTCCATCGCGCCGTCGTCGATCCGGTGCGCGCCGAACCACACCACGGCCACGCTGGAGAGGTTCACCACGGTCATCACGGTCGGGAACATCAGCGCCATCAGCCGCCCGGTGCCCATCGACACATCGGTCAGGTCCTGGTTGGCGCCCCGGAACCGCTCCTTCTCGTACGCGTCGCGCACGAAGGCCCTGATGACGCGGTTGCCGGTGATCTGCTCGCGCAGCACGCGGTTGACCGTGTCCAGGCGCTCCTGCATGGTCCGGAACAGCGGTCGCATCTTCCGCACGATCAGCGAGACCGCGATGCCCAGCACCGGCACCACGGCCAGCAGCACCGCCGAGAGCGGCACGTCCTGCCCGAGCGCCATGACGATGCCGCCGACGCACATGATGGGCGCGGAGACCATCAGGGTGAACGCCATCAGCACGAGCATCTGCACCTGCTGGACGTCGTTCGTGGTGCGGGTGATCAGCGAGGGCGCCCCGAAGTGCCCCACTTCCCGCGCGGAGAAGCTCTGTACGCGGTCGAAGACGGCGGCCCGGACGTCCCGCCCGAGCGCCGACGCGGTCTTCGCGCCGTAGTGCACGGCACCGATGTTGCAGACGACCTGCACCAGGCTGACGGCGATCATCGCGCCGCCGAGCGACAGGATGTACCCCGTATCGCCCTTCACGACGCCGTTGTCGATGATGTCCGCGTTGAGGGTCGGCAGATAGAGCGTGGCGGAGGTCTGCAGCAGCTGGAGCAGCACCAGCAGACCGATCGCCTTCTTGTACGGACCCAGATGGGCCCGCAGGAGTTGTATGAGCACGCGCGTCTCTCGGGTCGGCAAGATCGGGGTCCAGCCCATTTTCCGCCAGGAACCCTCGCTCCCGCGAACCGATTTGCCCAATCGAGGGTCAAGCTCGTCTCAAGTCCGGTAGGGCCCCCGAAGACCCCCGGACGGCCACCCGCGGGCCCCCGGACGGCCACCTGCGGGCCTCCGGACGGCCACCCGCGGGTGCCCCCCGACCGCTAGAGGGAGCCCTGCGCCGCGCCGAACGCGCCGGGGTGCACCTGGTCGCGCGTCGTGACGTACTGCTGCCGTACGGCCTGCCCCACGGCCAGCTCGTCGCCCGGCTCGAAGACCTGCCCGGCCGCCCCCTGCCAGGCGGGCGGCGCCGAGGGCGACAGCGTCCCCTGCGAGACCCCCAGCGCCCAGGCGGCCTGCCGGGCCGCGCCCAGCGCCGCGTAGTCGGCGGGCTCCACCACCACGACCTGCGCGCCCAGCAGCGCGGGCGCGATCGCCTGCACGGCGGGCAGCTCGGCCGCCGCGCCCAGCAGGAACACCCGCCGCACCGACACGCCCCGCCCGCGCAGCACGTCCAGCGCGTCGGCGAGCCCGCACAGCATGCCCTCGAAGGCGGCCCGCGCCAGGTGCTCCGGCTTCATCGCCTCGCGCCGCAGCCCGCACAGGGTGCCCGCGGTGTGCGGCAGGTGCGGCGTCCGCTCGCCCTCCAGATACGGCAGCAGTACGAGCCCGGAGGCGCCGGGCGTCGACTTCAGCGCCAGCGCGGACAGCTCGTCGAGCCCTTCCAGGCCCAGCATTTCGGCGGACCCGCGCAGCACCCGTACGGCGTTGAGCGTGTGCACGACCGGCAGGTGCATGCCCGTCGCGTCGGCGAACGAGGCGATGGAGCCCGCCGGGTCGACCAGCGCCTCGTGGTGCACCGCCATCACGGAGCCCGACGCGCCGAGGGACACCACGGCGTCCCCGGTGCCCAGCCCGAGCCCCAGCGCCGCCGCCATCGTCTCGCCGGTCCCCGCGGAGATCAGCAGCCCCTCGGGCGTCGTCCCGGCGACCTCGGAGGGGGCCAGCACCTCGGGGAGCGCGGCCTGGTGCCCGAGCGCGAGGTCCACCAGGTCGGGCCGGTACGAGCCGGTGGCGGGCGACCAGTAGCCGGTCGAGGAGGCCGCGCCCCGGTCGGTGGTGCGCCGGGCGGGACGGCCGAGCAGCTGCCAGACCAGCCAGTCGTGCGGCTGGAGCACGGCCGCGACCCGCCGGGCCGCCTCCGGCTCGTGCCGCGCCAGCCAGCGCAGCTTCGCCACCGCCATCCCGGCCTGCGGGTACGCCCCGACGGCCTCGGTCCAGGCCTGCCGCCCGCCGAGCGCATCGGCCAGGTCCACCGCGGCGACCTGCGCCCGCTTGTCGTTCCCGACGAGCGCGGGGCGCACGAGGTTGCCGTGGGCGTCCAGCGGCACGAGGCCGTGCTGCTGCGCGGACACGCCGATCGCCTGGACGCCCTCCAGGAGCCCGCCGCCCGCCGCCTCGCCGAGGGAGAGCAGCCACGCCTGTGGATCGACGTCGCTGCTCTTGTCCTCGATCGGATGCGGCGCGTACCCCTGCCGCAGGACGGCGCCCGTGTCCGTGTCGCAGACGACGATGCGCGTGAAGGTGGCTGAGCTGTCCAGACCGGCGACTATCCCCATGGACAAGATTCTGCCGCACGCGCGGCGCGGCCGGGGCCCCTGTGACGCAGGACCCCGGCCGGTGCGGCTTCGCCGCGTACGGACCCGGTGCCGGCGGATCAGGTGTTGGTGGTGCCCCAGTCGTCGTCCTCGCCGCTGCGGCTGCGCTCCCGCAGCGAGCGCACCCGGGCCGCCACGGAGTCGGGCACCTTGTCCCCGACCTTCTCGCCGACCTTCCCGCTCACCGAGTGGTACGCCCTGCCCGCGAACTCGCGGCCGCCCTGCGCCGCGGACTCGGCGGCGTTGCGGACGGCCGGATTCTGGGCGATCTGCCGCGCGGACTTCCTCAGCTGCTCGTACCGCTCGCGCCCGGCCCGCGTGCCGATGACGTATCCGACGGCCAGACCGGCGATGAACGTGAGCTTGTACCGCATGGCCTCCACCCTTCCCTGGTGCTGTGGGCTGTGTGGTTGCCCGCCTACCCGTAGCGGCCCGAGATCACCCCGGGAGCCGCCCGGAGATCATCCCGGAGGACCGTCCGGGGAGGGCCCGGCGGGCACCCCGGTCCGCTCTCCGGGATACCGATTGGCGGAGCACCCCCCTGCTTGCGCTAATGTATGTGTCGCAGCGAACGCACGCCTCCCGGGCAAGTCCCAGGTGGGTTCGTTCGGTGCAACGCAGCAATCCCCTGTAGCTCAATTGGCAGAGCAGCCGGCTGTTAACCGGCAGGTTACTGGTTCGAGTCCAGTCGGGGGAGCGCGATCCCCTGTAGCTCAATTGGCAGAGCATTCGGCTGTTAACCGGAGGGTTACTGGTTCGAGTCCAGTCGGGGGAGCGATCGGGAAGAGGGCCCTGCGGGGCCCTCTTCTTCGTTTTCCGGCGCTGTTCGCCCGCGCTTCCGGGAACCGTGCAGGCCGCGGCGGTGTCCTCATGGTCATGCGTTGCCGACCATCCGAAGCAGGAGATCGTATGACCGGCTATGCTGCGGCAGACGGCGCGCACAAATGTGCGCGACGCGCCGTTAGGGGCGGTAGCTCAGCCGGTTAGAGCAGCGGACTCATAATCCGTCGGCCGTGGGTTCGAGTCCCACCCGCCCCACTGTGTGCCGCAGGTGCAGAAACGATCTCACCTGCGGCTTTGGCGTTTTCTGGGGCTGTGGGCGCGAGTCGGCCCCGGCCCGCCCCGCGCGCAGCGCGAAATGGGTTTCGGGGCCGCGGAAGCTCCCACCGTCGGCCGGTGGACCGTCTTCGTGGCCCGCGCTCTCCAGCACCGGCAGACGATCGCGCGGCGGGGCGCCGCGGCCCCGGGGCGGCCGGGCCGCGCGACGGGGGCGAGCGGCGCCCGCCACCCGTCACAGGAGGCGCCGCACGGCCTCCATGATCGCGCTGCGGCAGTCCGCCGGGTTCGACGCCAGGACGGCCGCCGCAGGCATGCTCGCGGCGTTCGTCGGGCTCCAGGCCGAGGCGATGGCCAGGACGAGGGTGAGGAGCGTGGCCGGGTCGAAGCCCGATGCGCCCACCTGGCCCTTGCGCACCGCTTCCAGCGAGGAGAGCTTCTCGTTGCGGGTCGGCTGGGCGACGGCGGGGTCCCGTTCCACGGAAGTGCCGCGTTCCAGCCGGTGCCAGGTCGCCAGGCGGAGCACCTCGGGGTGCTTCTGGAAGAAGTCGAACAGCTGCCCGGCGTACTCCGGCAGGTCGTCGGGCGTGAAGGGCACCATGTCGAGGCCGCGCCCGAGGTGTGCGTCGAAGACGGCGTCGAAGAGGCCGTCCTTGTTGCAGAAGTAGACGTAGATGAGGTTCTTGTTCGCCGAAGCGGCCTTGGCGATTCGGTCGACGCGTGCTCCCGCGATCCCGTACGCCGCGAACTCCTCGGTCGCCGCGTGGAGGATGCGGGCCTTAGTGGCCTCGGCTCGGGACATGAGGGTCATGTTAACAGTGGTTCATGGCTCTTGCGGGGGGCGTGGAGGCCCGTTGCCGTCGCCGCCGTCGTCCGTGGGTCACGGAGGACGAAGTGCCGTATAGGGGAGGTGAGTTGTCGCTGGTCGGCTCCGGTCGTCGCGATCGGGGGGCGGGTGGGGCGGGTGTGCCGTCACCTCAGTCCGAAGGCGTCGATCAGCGCCTCGGAGGCGAGCAGCATGACGGTGCACCACAGGGTGACGCCCGCCATGAGCCAGCCGATCAGCCGCCACCGGGGCAGGCCCAGCGCAGTGCCCAGCATGGCCGATCCCCAGGTGCCGAAGAGCGCGGGCCCGATGATGCCGAACCCGATCACGCCGTACCGGTTCGCCACGCGCCGGGCCCGCCGACCGGTGGATCCGGAGAGCCGGTTCCGCCGTTCCTCGGGCGGCGCCCCCGCGGTGACGGGCCGTCGCGTCGAGCGCCAGGCCAGCCATCGGGTGCGCAGCCACCCGACCGCGAAGACCGCGGACAGCAGGCATCCGGCCGCACCGAGGAGCACGGCGACGAGCGCGACGGGCGGGGCCAGGGAGATCGAGAGGCCGAAGGGTACGGCCGGGGTGCCCAGGGCGAATCCGGCGAGCACGGCCCAGGCGAATTTCAGCACGTGGTACTCCTCGTCGTGGGGAGCTGACGCCGCGTCGGTTCGTGGCGACAACAGGGTGACTAACCGGTTACGCTATCGCGATGACCACCTCACCATCCGACTCACCGTCCTTACCGAGCAGCCTGGTTGAGCGACTGGGGGCGTCCAAATACGTACTTCTCACGACGTTCCGCCGGAACGGGCGGGCGGTGCCCACTCCGGTGTGGGTGATGAGGGACGGGGACTTCCTGGCCGTGTGGAGCGCGGCCGACGCCGGCAAGGTCAAGCGGATCCGCAACAGCGGCCGGGTGACCGTCGCCCCCTGCGACTGGCGGGGGACCCCGAGGGGGGAGTCCGTGCCGGGCGTCGCCGACCTGCCCGCCGACCGGGACACCGTCCACTACCTCGACCTGATGAAGCGCAAGTACGGTCTCGTCGCGCGGATCGGCCTGCTGGGCAGCCGGCTGAAGGGGTCCAAGCACCGCACGGTGGGCATCCGGATCCGGCTCGTGGAGTGATCCTCGCGGGCCCCCGGCCGCGTCCGGTCCCCATCGCTCCCGGCCGAACCCTTGTTGACGGGCCGTCGTATCTCGGGCAGCCTTGCTCCAGACTGGTAACCATCTAGTTAGTCAAAGACTTTTCGAACGGAGTGGCACCGCCATGTCGTTACCCACCGGTGAATTCATCGGCAGCCCGCCCGAACCAGGACCCTCGTCCCCGCGGTCCTCGCGGCGGTGGTGGGCGCTGGCCGTGATCGCTCTGGCCCAGTTGATGATCATGCTGGACGCCACCATCGTGAACATCGCACTGCCGTCCGCCCAGGCGGACCTGGGCTTCTCCGACAACGACAGGCAGTGGATCGTCACTGCCTACGCGCTCACCTTCGGCAGCCTGCTGCTGATCGGCGGGCGCATCGCCGACCTCTTCGGCCGCAAGCAGACCTTCCTCGCGGGCATCATCGGTTTCGCCGCCGCCTCGGTGCTCGGCGGAGCAGCGGGCAACTTCGAAGTACTGGTGCTGGCGAGGGCGCTCCAGGGCGTCTCGGGCGCCCTGTTGGCGCCCGCCGCCCTCTCCCTGCTGACGACCATCTTCACCGACGTCAAGGAACGCGGCCGGGCCTTCGCGATCTTCGGTGCCATCGCGGGCGCGGGCGGCGCGCTCGGCAATCTGCTGGGCGGCGTGCTGACCGAGTACCTCGACTGGCGCTGGACCCTCTACATCAACCTGGCGTTCGCGGCGGCGGCGTTCCTGGGCGGTCTGCTGCTGATCGAGCGTCAGCCCCGGGTGACCCAGCGCGCCAAGCTCGACGTCCCCGGCGCGGTGCTGGTCACCCTGGGTCTGTTCGGACTGGTCTACGGGTTCTCCAACGCCGAGTCGCACGGCTGGGGTTCTCCCGCCAGCTGGGGCCTGCTGGTCGGGGGCGTCGCCCTGCTCGCCCTCTTCACGTACTGGCAGACGACGACGGACCGGCCGCTGCTGCCCCTGCGCATCCTCGTCGACAGGGACCGGGGCGCCTCGCAGATCGCCATCCTGGTCGCCACCGGAGTCATGTACGCGGTCGCGCTGTTCCTCGCCTACTACATGCAGCAGACGCTCCAGTACACCCCGGTCGAGGCGGGACTCGCCTTCCTGCCCATCCCGGTCTCGCTGGTCGTCGCCTCCGGTCTGGCCGTGGGCGTCCTGATGCCCCGGGTGGGGCCGAAGATCGTGATTCCCCTCGGGATGGCGCTGCTGGGCGCGGGCATGGTCTGGTTCACCCGCCTGGAGCTGGACAGCAGCTACGTCGGAGGCATCCTGCCGCCGCTGATCGTCCTGGGCCTGGGCCTCGGCCTGGTCTACGCGCCGGCGATCGACCTCGCCACCTACCGGGTGCACGAGGACGACTCTGGTGTGGCCTCCGCGGCGGTCAACACCACGCAGCAGATCGGTGGTTCGCTGGGGATCGCCGTCCTCAACACGATCGCGGCGAGCGCGGCGAGCAGCTACCTCAGCAGCCGGCAGGCGACGCCCGGGGTGATCGCCGAGGCGGCGCTGCACAGCTACTCCACCGCGTACTGGTGGGCGGCGGGCCTCGCGGCCTTCGGCCTCGTCGTGACCTTCCTGCTCTACCGCCCCGGCGTCCGGGAGAAGGACCCCGACGCGGTGAAGACCGTCGCCATGTGACGACCTGCTCCACGAAGTCCCCTCCCTCCCGAACGGGAAGCAGCCCCCCGAGGGCCGTGCAGCGCACCCGCGCTGACGGTCACCGGGGGGCTTCTCGATTTGGCGGACCTCCAGCGACTCCTGTAGGAAGCCGGGTACGTCACCGGGCCGTACCGGTCCTCCGGCCCGTCGGTGAGGGCTCCACCCCCGTCGCGACCCGTACGGCGCCCGAAGTCCACGGGTTCTCGCGGTGGCGCAAATGTAAACGGCGGATGTCGTTTTCCGTTCCGTCCGGTCGAAATTCAGTCATATGATCGAGGTTTAGCGTCAGGGCGCCTGGCTCAATTGGAATGGGAGCCTCGCTTTCCAGGGGCATATGCAGCTGTGGGGCCGGAGATTGCGCAGCGCATTTCGGCCGCAGGGGTCACGCTCGGCATCAAAGTAAGATATGGGACATTGTCGTGCGCTTCGGAAATTTCCCGACGGCCCGATCGAATGGTCGAGAACAAGCCACTCTATGGTTCAAAGCTAACCGTCCTGTTAGTTTTTGAAGGCGATCCTTGCGAGAGACAAGTAACCGCCGAGTAACTGCCGAGGGGGCTTGAGGAACTTCCACCGCGTGTGTTCCTTGAGTGCGTGCCATTGGTGGTCCGCAGCCTGCCGTGCGTGGCTCCACCGCCCAAGATCACCTTTCGCTCCGGGCTGACTCCGAGGGCTACTCCGACTTTTCTGTGAAATCCCAGACGTTCAGCTCTGCCCAAAGGGAGTTTGGTATGACAACTGTGCGCCGCAAACTCGCCGTTCCGCCGTTCTATTGCCCGCTGCCCGACGTCGTGTACGACAAGCCGGACGAAATAGATGCCGGCGCTGTTGCCTGGATGTTTCAGCAGGGTTTCCGCAAGGAGGGCGACTGGCTGCCGAAAATGAAAGCGGGTTCGTACACCGCGCACTGCATGCCGTACGTCCTCGACCGGTACGCCGAAATCATCACCTATGTCATGTACTGGGGCGGTGCCTGGGACGACGACCTCGACGTGATCCCGGGGCTGGACCAGCCAGGACCGCTGACCGTCCACGTCAGTCGGCTCAAGCACATCCTTGCCTCGCCCAAGTCCGCCGTGCCGTCGGGAGATCCGTACCTCTCGTCCTTCCAGGACTTTTGGAACCACATCTCCGGCGTGTCGACGCCGAGTCAGCTTGAGCATCTGCGCCAGGGTTTCTGCAGCTATTTCGACGGTGTCCTGTGGAAGTGCGCAAACCAGAGTCTCGGTGAACTCCCCGAACTGGGCGACTACCTGATCATGCGGGGCAACGATGTGGCCGGCCCCTGGCTGACCGCACTCACTCCAATCGGCGGCGGATATGAACTGACCGCAGCCGAACGGATCGATCCCCGGGTGCGCGCGGTATCCGAAGCGGTATCCGTAATCGTCGGTCTCGACAACGACCTGATCTCCATTCACCGGGAGAATCTCCAGGGCTTGTTCGACCAGAACGCCATTAGCATCCTGGTGCGCGACCGGCAGTGCACACCCGAGGAAGCGGTCGCCGAAGTCCACGCTCTGCGTGACCGAATCATGTCTCTGTACTTGCGCCTGCGCGACGAGATCTCCGCGACCGCCCGTCCGGAACTGAAGCGCTACGTCCACGAGATCGGCTACTGGATTCGCGGGCACATCATCTGGGCCGACTTCACCACCCGTTACTGCGCGCCCGTCGACCCGGAGACCGGCGAAGAACAGAACTTCGGCGGCTACGGCCTGGTCTGGGCGGACGAGCCGGCTGACGCGGACCCCGCACCCCTGCCGATTCCGCAGGTCGCCTGGTGGTGGGACCAGCTGGAGGGCTGACAGCGGCAGTACGGAGCCCGCCGGGTCCGCAAACCCGTCAGTCAACAAACGCATGGAGGTTCGTTCCGTGACAGGCCAGGCAACCAAGAGCTACACGAAGGGCACCGCACCGAGCGCGCTGCCCGTGCTCGGACACGCGCACCGACTGCGCAGCGACCCGCTCAGCTTCCTCCGGTCGCTGCCCAAGCAGGGCGACCTCGTGAAGATCATGGTGGGGCCGACGCCCATGTACATCGCGTGCCACCCCGATCTCGTCCACGAGATGCTGACCGACAAGGTCAAGGACTTCGTCAAGGGCGGTCCCGTGATGGACCGCGTGCGCACGGTCCTCGGAGACGGGCTCGTCACCGTCGACGGCCTCGTCCACCGCAAGCAGCGGCGCCTGATCCAGCCGTCCTTCCACCCCGCGCGCATCGCCGAGTACGTCGGCATCATGCAGAAGCAGGCGGCCGCCTCGGCCCACGAATGGCCGGAGGGCGAGAACGTCGACCTCCTGATGCAGATGGGCAACCTCAGCGCCGACGTGGCACTGAGCTGCCTGTTCTCCGAGCCCGGTGAGGGCGAGGTGCGCCGGGGCGCCCACCACAACCTCCCGACGGCCCTGAACACCGTGATCGACGGCATGTTCTTCCGCATGCTCAACCCGCTGCCGACCCTGGCCCAGCTGCCCACCCCCGGCAACCAGCGCTACAAGCGCGCGGAGGCGCAGCTGCACCAGGTGGTGCGCGAGACCATCGACCGCTACCGCCATTCGGGCGACGGCGGCGGTCTGCTGCGCACGATGATGACGGAGGTCGACGAGGAGGGGCACCGCTTCACCGACCAGGAACTGCACGACCAGTCCATCACCCTGCTCCTCGGGGGCGCGGAGACCACCGCCGTCCTGATGTCGTGGATCTTCCACCTGCTGCACGAGAACCCGCAGGCCGCCGCCAAGCTGCACGCGGAACTCGACGAGGTGCTGGACGGCCGCCCGGTGACGGCCGAGGACCTGCGGAAGCTCCCGTACACCCGCAACGTCGTCGCCGAGGGTCTGCGGCTCTACCCGCCGGCCTGGCTGCTCAGCCGTCGCGCCGCCGTCGACACCACGCTCGGCGGGCTGTCCGTGCCGGCCGGCACCGAGCTGTCGTACAGCCCCTTCCTGCTGAACCGGGACGCCCGCTACTTCGACGCCCCCGACAGCTTCGAGCCCGACCGGTGGCTCACCAAGTCGACCACCGCGCGCAAGGGCGACGCCTACCTGCCCTTCGGTGCCGGGAACCGCAAGTGCATCGGTGACGTGTTCGCCCTCACCGAGGCCCAGGTCATCGTGGCCACCGTGGCCCAGTACTGGAAGCTGGACCGCGCCCCGGGCACCCGCCCCACCCGCGCCCTCGTGCGCATGAGCCTGCGCCCCGACCAGTTCAAGGTCGTGCCGACCCGCCGGCGGTCGGCACGCGAGCCGCAGGCCGCGGCGAGCTGAACCCGGCCCGCTCGACCGACAGGGGCCCGGCGGGTCCCGTACCCGATGCCGCCCCTGTCCGGCCCGCCCTCCGGCACGTGGATCCACGTGCGCGGAGGGCCGGCCCCGCGGTGCGGTGCGAACCCTCCGCCACCGCTCGCCCCTTCCTCGGTGCCTCGTGCCCGCGGTGCGGCCCGGCGACTGCCGGGCCCCTCCTCGGCCCGGCCGGAAAGCGATGTCCCTCTTCGGCGGTTCCCCTCCCGTTTCACGCCCTCACGGACGCGGTCCACACGGTCTTGACGAACAGGAGCAACGACACATGAGCCCCACCACCAGCCTTCGCGAACCGGGTGCCGACGCCCTGGACTCGGTACACCTGCGCGGCCTGATCGACGAACGACTGAACGCCTTCCTCGACACCAAGAGCGGCCGGGACACGGATGTCCACCTGGTCTCGCTCATCGAGCACCTGCGCGGCTTCCTGATCGCGGGCGGCAAGCGCATACGGCCGCTCCTGTGCATGGTGGGCTGGCACGCGGCGCGCGGACACGGCGACACGGAGCCCGTCATCGGCGCGGCGGCCTCGCTCGAACTCTTCCACGCCTTCACCCTCATCCACGACGACGTGATGGACGCCTCCGACACCCGGCGCGGCCGCCCGACCCTCCACCGCACGCTGGAGACGGGCGCGAACTACATGACCGCCGAGCGGTTCGGCACCAACAGCGCGATCCTGCTCGGCGACCTCGTCATGGTCTGGTCGGACGAGCTGCTGCACTCCAGCGGCCTCGACCCGCAGCAACTGGCCGCCGTCAGGCCACTGTTGGACGCCATGCGCACCGAAGTGATGATCGGTCAGTACCGGGACCTGCTGGCCACGGGACAGCCCACCGCGGACGTCGAGCGGTCGCTGGCCGTGATCCGCTACAAGACGGCCAAGTACACCGTGGAGCGGCCGCTGCACATCGGCGCGGCCCTCGCCGGAGCGGACCAGTCCCTGCTGGACGTCTGCACCGCCTACGCCCTTCCGATCGGCGAGGCCTTCCAGCTGCGCGACGACCTCCTCGGCGTCTTCGGCGACCCGTCCAAGACCGGCAAGTCGACCCTGGACGACCTGCGGGAGGGCAAGGCGACAGCGCTGATGGCACACGCCCTCCACGCCGCCGACGCCGAGCAGGCGCAGGTGCTGAAGTCCCTGGTCGGCGACCCCGACCTGGACGAAGCGGGCGCCGAGACGGTCCGCGGGATCCTCCGGGACACGGGCGCCGCCGACAAGGTGGAACAGATGATCACCGACCGGGTGCGGCGCGCCAGGCAGGTCCTGGACGAGGCCCCGTTCCCCGACGAGGTCAGGAAGACCCTCGACACCTTCGTCACCACCACGACGCTCAGGGCCACCTGAGCACGGAGCGACGAGCGGTCGAGCGGACCTACTTCATTCCTTCCTAGAAATCTGGATGACGCGATCTCAATGGAATTTCGACAAGGGGTGCTGAGTACGTCGACTCCACCGGCCCCGGTGGTGGGGACGGCGGAAGGCAGCCGTGCGCGCTCGGTCGGCACCGGCCGGGCCCACGCCAAGTCCATTTTGCTGGGGGAGCACGCGGTTGTCTACGGAGCCCCGGCGCTCGCCCTACCGGTTCCGCAGCTGTCGATCACCGCCAACGCCGGGTTCTCCGTCCGAGGCGGAGAACCGGCCGGCGTGTCCTTCACGATGACCGGATCCGCCTGGAAGAAGGTCGGAACGCAGGCGTCCGAGGGGCTGCGCCGGATGACCGCCGACTTCAGGGCGGCCATGGGCGTCGACGACGGCCGGCACCTCGATGTGATCATCGACGGTTCGATTCCGCTCGGCAGGGGGCTCGGCTCCAGCGCGGCCTGCGCCCGTGCCGTCGTCCTCGCCCTGGCCGACCTCTGCGGCACCGAGGTCTCGCAGCGGACGGCGTTCGACCTGGTGCAGACCGCCGAGAACGTGATGCACGGCAAGGCCAGCGGCGTCGACGCGGTCACCGTCGGCGCGAGCGCCCCGCTGCTGTTCCAGGCGGGCGAGGCCCGCACGCTGAGCGTCGGCTGCGACGCGCTGTTCGTCATCGCGGACAGCGGCGCCGTCGGCAGCACCAAGGAAGCGGTCGACAAGCTGCGGGAGAGGTTCCGGCAGAACGCCGGAACGCAGGAGAAGTTCCTGCGCCGGGCGACGGAGCTGACCCACGAAGCCGTGGGCGCCCTCGCCGCGGGCAGGCCCGAGGAGCTCGGCACCCTGCTGACGGAGTACCACGGGCTGCTCCGCGAGGCCGGGCTGAGCACCGACCGGATCGAGGCGATGGTGAGTGCCGCACTCGCCACGGGCAGCCTCGGCGCCAAGATCACCGGCGGTGGACTGGGCGGCTGCGTCCTCGCACTGACCCAGCCCGAGCAGGCGAGAGAGGTCACCCGACGGCTGCACGAGGCGGGCGCCGTGCAGACGTGGATCGTCCCACTGAGGAGGTTCGTCACTCATGGCTGAGCAGCAGAGCACCGTGCTCCGCCCGCGGGAGCGGCCGGGCGCGGGCGGAGCCACCGCGGTCGCGCACCCGAACATCGCGCTGATCAAGTACTGGGGGAAGCGCGACGAGCGCCTCTTCCTCCCGTGGACCAGCAGCCTGTCGATGACCCTGGACATCTTCCCCACGACCACCGGCGTCCACCTCGACGCCGGGGCCGCGGACGACGAGGTGACCTTCAACGGCGCACCCGCGGCGGGCGAGGAACGGCGGCGCATCACCGGATTCCTCGACCTGGTGCGCCAGCGGGCCGGGATCCCGCACCGGGCCGTCGTCGACACCCGCAACACCGTGCCCACCGGGGCGGGCCTCGCCTCCTCCGCCGGCGGGTTCGCCGCGCTCGCCGTCGCCGCCGCCACCGCGTACGGACTGGACCTCGACGACACCGCTCTCTCCCGGCTGGCCCGCCGCGGCTCGGGCTCGGCCACGCGGTCGATCTTCGGCGGCTTCGTCGTCTGGCACGCCGGCACCCACACGGCGCCGCCCGAGGAGGCCGACCTCAGCTCCTACGCGGAGCCGGTGCGGACGGGCGACCTCGACCCCGCACTGGTCATCGCGGTGGTCAACGCGGGCCCCAAGGAGGTGTCGAGCCGCGCGGCCATGCGCCGCACCGTAGAGACCTCGCCCCTGTTCGAGCCCTGGGCCGAGTCGAGCCGGGACGACCTGGCCGAGATGAGGGCGGCGCTCTCGCGCGGCGACCTCGACGCGGTGGGCGAGATCGCCGAGCGCAACTCCCTCGGCATGCACGCGACCATGCTGGGCGCGCGCCCCGCGGTGCGCTACCTCTCGCCCGCCTCGGTCACCGTCCTCGACAGCGTGCTGCAACTGCGGCGCGAGGGCATATCGGCCTACGCGACCATGGACGCCGGACCGAACGTCAAGGTGCTCTGCCGCCGTACGGACGCCGACCGGGTCGCCGAGGCCGTGCGCGCCGCCGCCGCGGGCGGCACCGTGCACGTCGCGGGGCCGGGGCGGGGCGCCCGCCTGGCGGACGAGGGCGGGCGATGACCTCCGGGCGAACGGTCGTCCGCAGCGCGCCGGGCAAGCTGTTCGTCGCGGGCGAGTACGCGGTGGTGGAGCCCGGCACCCCGGCCGTCCTGGTGGCCGTGGACCGGGAGATCACCGTGACGGTCGCGCCCTTGGACACGGCCGACGTCGTGGTCTCGTCCGACCTCGTCCCCGGGGCGGTGACCTGGCGATGGCTCGACGGCCGGCTCCGGGCCCCCGGCACCGAGGACGGGGAGACCGCGGGACACGGCGCACTGACGCACGTGGTGTCGGCGGTCGAGACCGTGCGCCGGCTGCTGGTCGAACGCGGCCTGCCGCTGCCCGGGTTGGACATCTCGATCAGCAGCCGACTGCACGACGACGGCCGCAAGTACGGCCTGGGGTCGAGCGGTGCGGTGACCGTGGCCACGATCGACGCCGTCACGTCGCTGTGCGGCCTGGACCTCTCGCTCGACGCCCGGTACCGCCTGGCCCTGATCTCCTCGGCCGGGATCGACCCCAAGGGCTCCGGCGGCGACCTCGCCGCCAGCACCTGGGGCGGCTGGATCGCGTACCAGGCACCCGACCGGGACTTCGTGCGCGACCTCGCCCGCCGCCACGGCATCGGGGAAGCGCTGCGCACGCCCTGGCCCGGCCTCTCGGTCCGCAGGCTTCCGGCCCCGCGCGGCCTCGCACTCGAAGTCGGCTGGACCGGCAACCCGGCCTCCACCACCGCGCTCGTGTCCGGCCTGCACCGCGGGACCTGGCGCGGCACCGCGTCGCACCGCGCGTTCGTGGAGACCTCCACCGACTTCGTACGCGCCTCGATCACCGCTCTCGAAGCCGGCGACGACCAGGGCCTGCTGCGCCAGATCCGCCGTGCCCGGCAGGAGTTGGCCCGCCTCGACGACGAAGTCGGGCTCGGCATCTTCACACCCGCGCTGACGGCCCTGTGCACGGCCGCCGAAACCGTCGGCGGCGCCGCCAAGCCGTCGGGCGCGGGCGGCGGCGACTGCGGCATCGCCCTGCTCGACGCCGGAGCCACGCACGACATCTCACACGTACGCCAACGGTGGGCCGCGGCCGGGGTGCTGACCCTGCCCGTCGGGCCCGCCCCGGAAGGGATCGAGGAATGAGCGCTCAGCGCAAGGACGACCACGTCCGGCTAGCCATCGAGCAGCAGGACACCCGCAGCGCGATCAACCAGTTCGACGAGGTGTCCTTCGTACACCACGCCCTGGCCGGCATCGACCGGCCGCAGGTGTCCCTGGACACGGACTTCGCCGGGATCTCCTGGCGGGTGCCGCTCTACATCAACGCGATGACCGGCGGCACCGCCAGAACCGGCGTCATCAACCGGGACCTGGCGATCGCCGCCCGCGAGACCGGGGTGCCCATCGCGTCGGGCTCCGTGCACGCCTTCTTCAGGGACCCGGCGTGCGCCGACACCTTCAGCGTCCTGCGCACGGAGAACCCCCACGGGTTCGTCATGGCCAACGTGAACGCGACGGCATCGGTGGCCGACGCGCGGCGCGCCGTCGAACTGCTGGCGGCCGACGCCCTGCAGATCCACGTCAACACGGCGCAGGAAACGGCCATGCCGGAGGGCGACCGGTCCTTCGGGTCCTGGGTCTCGCAGATCGAGAAGATCACGGCGGCCGTCGACGTGCCCGTGATCGTCAAGGAGGTCGGCAACGGCCTGAGCCGCGAGACCGTCCTGACGCTGCGTCAACTGGGCGTCCGCGCGGCGGACCTCGGCGGCCGGGGCGGCACCGACTTCGCCCGCATCGAGAACGGCCGGCGCCCGCTCGGCGACTACGCCTTCCTCCACGACTGGGGCCAGTCCACCGCCGCCTGCCTCCTGGACGCGCAGGACGTCGGGCTGCCCGTGCTCGCCTCCGGCGGCGTCCGCCACCCCCTCGACGCGGCCCGCGCCCTCGCCCTGGGCGCCCGTGGCGTCGGGGCCTCCGGAGTGTTCCTGCGCACCCTGCTCGACGGCGGTGTCGAGGCGCTGGTCGCACAGATCACGAGCTGGCTGGACCAACTCGCGGCCCTGCAGACCATGCTCGGCGCGCGCACCCCTGCCGACCTCGCCGGCAAGGACCTGATCATCCACGGCACCCTCCGTTCCTTCTGCGCCGACCGCGGCATCGACACGGGGCGACTCGCCCGGCGTGCCCGATCGGCCGACGCCCTCCACGATTCGACGGGAAGAGCACGATGACCGACACGCACGCCATTGCCAGGGTTCCCATGAAGTGGGTCGGGCCCCTTCGCATCTCCGGGAACGTCGCCGACACCGAGACCCACGTGCCCCTCGCCACCTACGAGACGCCGCTGTGGCCCTCCGTGGGCCGCGGCGCGAAGGTGTCCATGCTCACCGAGCGGGGCATCGTCGCCACCCTCGTCGACGAGCGCATGACCCGCTCGGTGCTCTTCGAGGCGACCGACGCCCAGACCGCGTACACGGCCGTCCGCACCATCGAGGCGCGGATCGAGGAACTGCGGGCCGTGGTCCGCACCTGCAGCCGGTTCGCCGAACTGCTGGAGGTCCGGCACGAGATCGCGGGCAACCTGCTGTTCGTCCGGTTCGAGTTCAGCACCGGCGACGCCTCCGGCCACAACATGGCCACGCTCGCCTCCGACGCCCTCATGACGCACCTGCTGCAGACCGTTCCGGGAATCGCCTACGGGTCGATCTCCGGGAACTACTGCACGGACAAGAAGGCGACCGCGATCAACGGCATCCTCGGCCGCGGGAAGAACGTGGTCACGGAACTGCTCGTCCCGCGCGACGTGGTGGAACGCGTCCTGCACACCACGGCCGCCAAGATCGTCCAGCTGAACATCCGCAAGAACCTGCTCGGGACCCTGCTGGCCGGCGGCATCCGCTCGGCCAACGCCCACTACGCCAACATGCTGCTCGGGTTCTACCTGGCCACCGGCCAGGACGCGGCCAACATCGTCGAGGGCTCCCAGGGCGTCACCCTGGCGGAGGACCGCGACGGCGACCTCTACTTCTCCTGCAACCTGCCCAACCTGATCGTCGGCACCGTGGGCAACGGCAAGGGCCTGGAGTTCGTGGAGACGAACCTGACCCGCCTCGGCTGCCGCGAGGACCGCGCACCCGGCGAGAACGCCCGCCGGCTCGCCGTCATCACGGCGGCGACGGTCCTCTGCGGCGAGCTCTCGCTGCTCGCGGCGCAGACCAACCCGGGCGAACTCATGCGCGCGCACGTCGTACTGGAACGCGGCAACAAGACGGCAAAGGTCGGTGTCTGAGCATGTCCAACGACTCTTCCTTCGGGATCCACGACCTGTCCTTCGCGACGACCGAGTACGTCCTGGAGCACACGACGCTCGCCGAGCACAACGGCACCGAGATCGGCAAGTACCACATCGGCATCGGCCAGCGGTCGATGAGCGTTCCCGCCGCGGACGAGGACATCGTGACGCTGGCCGCGGCCGCCGCCGCCCCGATCATCGCCCGGCACGGCTCCGAACGGATCCGCACGGTGGTCTTCGCGACGGAATCCGGGATCGACCAGGCGAAGGCCGCGGGCGTGTACGTGCACTCGCTGCTCGGCCTTCCGTCGGCCTGCCGCGTCGTCGAGCTGAAGCAGGCCTGCTACGGGGCGACGGCCGCCCTGCAGTTCGCCATCGGACTCGTACGGCGCGACCCGGACCAGAAGGTCCTCGTGATCGCGAGCGACGTCTCCAAGTACGACCTGGACAGCCCCGGGGAGGCGACCCAGGGCGCCGCCGCGGTGGCCATGCTGGTCGGTGCCGACCCCGCCCTGGTCCGGATCGAGAACGCCTCGGGCCTGTTCACCGCCGACGTCATGGACTTCTGGCGGCCGAACTACCGCACCACCGCGCTGGTCGACGGGCACGAGTCCATCCAGGCGTACCTGCAGGCGGTCGCGAGCAGCTGGAAGGACTACGGCGAGCAGGGCGGCCGCGCCCTCGACGAGTTCGCCGCGTTCTGCTACCACCAGCCGTTCACGAAGATGGCCTACAAGGCGCACCACCACCTGCTCAACCACACGGGCCACGAGACCGAGAAGGCCGACATCGAGCGCGCCGTCGGGCAGACCGTGGCCTACAACGCCACCATCGGCAACAGCTACACGGCCTCGGTGTACCTGGCCCTCGCCGCGCTGCTCGACCAGGCGGACGACCTGACCGACCGGCCCGTCGGCTTCCTCAGCTACGGGTCAGGCAGCGTCGCCGAGTTCTTCGCGGGCACGGCGGTCCCCGGCTACCGCGAACACCTGCGGACCGAGGCGAACCAGGCGGCGATAGCCCGGCGCAAGCCGGTCGACCTCGCCCGCTACCGCGAGCTGCACGAGTGGTCCTTCCCGGCCGACGGAGGAGAGCACCTGACCCCGTCGGAGACCACGGGGCCCTTCCGCCTGGCCGGCCTCAGCGGTCACAAGCGCATCTACCAGGCGCGCTAGAACACCTCCGGTCCCGCGGGTGCGGGGGCGGCCCCCCACGGCCGCCCCCGCACGCGCCCGCCACGGCCGCCGCACGCCAGTTCTTCACACACCGTTCTCCATACCACTTGAGGGGAGGGCAGCCGTATGGCCGACGTCAGGATCCTCGGTACGGGTGCCTACGTGCCGGAGCGAATCGTGTCCAACGACGAGGTCGCCGCGGCGGCGGGGGTCGACGACGCGTGGATCACCGGTAAGACCGGCATCAGGGAACGGCGCTGGGCTGCCGACGGCCAGGCCACCTCCGACCTGGCCACCGCCGCGGGGCGGGCCGCGCTGCGGTCGGCCGGCCTCACCGCCGACGACCTGTCCGTGATCGTGGTCGCCACGTCCACGCCCGACCGGCCGCAACCGCCCACCGCCGCCTACGTCCAGCAGCGGCTCGGCGCGGGCGGCGCGGCCGCGTTCGACGTCAACGCGGTCTGCTCCGGCGCGGTGTTCGCGCTCTCCGCGGCCGAGGGCGTGCTCGCCCGCACCGGCGGCCACGCACTGGTCATCGGCGCGGACGTGTACTCCCGCATCCTGAACCGGGCCGACCGCAGGACCGTGATCCTGTTCGGGGACGGCGCCGGAGCGGTGGTCCTGGGTGCGTCGGCCGACCACGGGCCACGGGTCCGGCACCTCGCGCTGCACTCGTTCGGCGAACACTCGGACCTCATCCAGGTGCCCGCGGGCGGCAGCCGCATGCCGGTGGACCGTACGGTCCTCGACGCGGGGCTCCAGTACTTCACGATGGACGGGCGGGGCGTCCGGGACTTCGTCGGCGACCACCTGCCGCAGCTGGTCAAGGGGTTCCTGCACGAATGCGGTGTCGTACCCGACGACATCGGCCACTTCGTGCCGCACCAGGCCAACGGCGCCATGCTGGACAGCGTCTTCGCCGCCCTGGAACTGCCTCAGGCGACCATGCACCGCACGGTGACGCACTACGCCAACACGGGAGCCGCCTCCATCCCGATCACCCTGGACGCGGCCGCCCGCGCCGGCGCCTTCACCGCCGGAGACCTGATCCTCGTGGCCGGCTTCGGCGGCGGCATGTCGGCGGGATTCGCGCTGGTCGAGTGGTGAGGTGACGCGGGCGGGACCTCGCGCGGCCCCGCCGCGCTGTACGGTGCCGTACACCGAGAACCGGGAGGTCTTCCGTGGCGAGCGCCACCACACCGCGCACCGAGTGGATCCACGCCGGGCTGCGCGCCCTCGCCGCCGGAGGCCCCGACGCGGTCCGGATCGAGGCCATCGCCAGGGCGCTCGGGGTCACCAAGGGCGGCTTCTACGGCTACTTCGCCGACCGCGACGCGCTGCTCACCGAGATGCTCGACACCTGGGAGCGCGAGGTCACCGAGGCGATCATCGACAGCGTCGACGCCGAGGGCGGCGACGGACGGGAGCGGCTGCGCAACCTGTTCCGCGTCGTGGGCAACCGGCCGAGGGCGAGCACCGAGGTGGGCACGGAGCTGGCCATACGGGAGTGGGCGCGGCGCGACCCCGCCGTGGCGCACCGGCTCCGGCGCGTCGACGAGCGCCAGATGGGCTACCTGCGCGGGCTGTTCAGGGAGTTCTGCCCCGACGAGGTCGAGGTGGAGGCGCGCTGCGTCATCGTCGTCTCGATGCGCGTCGCCGCCCACCT
Organism: Streptomyces sp. NPDC050504; assembly: GCF_044458065.1. NCBI lineage: Bacteria > Bacillati > Actinomycetota > Actinomycetes > Kitasatosporales > Streptomycetaceae > Streptomyces > Streptomyces sp. NPDC050504. The sequence goes on from NZ_JBITHO010000002.1 coordinate 864,221, forward strand.
CGTGACGTTCGACCACGGGACGCGCATGCACGAGGACGTCATGGAGCGGGTGCGGCGGCGGGTTCTGGAGTAGGCGGCGGCGCGCTCGACGCGACGTGCGGGGCAGGGCGCGGGGCGGCGCGCGACGCGGGGACGGTCGGCGCCGACCGGGCCGCCGCGTGGCTCGCCGAGCAGCGGGAACGGGCCGGTGCGGGGAGGGCGTTCGTCGCCGTGCCGGTCTTCGTCGCCCGAGGGGTGTGCGGCTGACGCACCCGGGTCGAGGCCCGGCAGGACCTAGGGGCGCCCGGCCGCTTCCGGCGAGCGGAGGGCGCTCGCGTCGAACTCCGCGTACGCCTCCTCCGCCTCCGCCAGCACCTCCGCCACCCGGCCCGCGCGCAGCGCCACCGGGAGGCCGGCGAGGTCCGTGCCGTGCACGAGCCGCAGCCGCGCGTCGGGCAGACCGCAGAACTCCGAGATCCCCACGCGGAGCCCGAGGTCCATCGCCGCGGTGAAGCCCTTCTCCGCCGACTCCTCGGCGGAGATGCCCATCAGGCCGAGCCAGAGCATGCGGCGCCCCGCGAGGCGCGGCCTGCTGCGCCCGTACGCGAAGCCGTAGTTCCACACCCGGTCGATCCAGCCCTTCAGGATCGCCGGCACCGAGAACCACCAGACGGGGAAGACGACCACGATGTCGTCCGCCGCCAGGATGCGCTCCATGTGCGCGGCGACCTCTGGGGAGTACTCCTTCTCGCGGTCGTCCCAGTCCGGTTCGTCGGCCGGGGTGAGCCGGGGGTCGAAGTCCTCCGCGTACAGGTCGAGCAGGTCGACCGTCCCGCCGTCCGCCAGCAGCTTGCGGCGTACGGTCTCGACGACCTGCGCGGTGAGCGAGTCGCCTCGCGGGTGGGCCTGGACCAGGAGGGTGCTGCGGGGCACGGCGGGCTCCTTGGGGTGAGGGGGGTGGCGTGCGTACGGGTCAGATGCCGAGGCCCGAGCCGCCGCTGACGTCGATGTTCTGGCCGGTCACCCAGCGGGCGTCGTCCGACGCGAGGAAGGCGACCACGTCCGCGACGTCGCCGGGCTGCCCCACCCGGTCGAACACCGAGAAGGCGGCGGCCCGCGCCTTCGCCTCGGGGATCGCCATCCACGGGTGGATGTCGGTCTCGATGGTGCCGGGCGAGACGGCGTTGACCGTGATGCCGCGGGCGCCGAGCGTCTGGGCCAGGGTGAGGGTCAGCACCTCGACCGCGCCCTTGGACGCCGCGTACGACGTCATGTCGGGGAAGGCGACCTTCGTGACGCCCGAGGAGACGTTGACGATGCGGCCGCCGTCGCGGAGCCGGTCCAGCCCCTTCTGGACGATGAAGAAGGGCGCCTTGGCGTTGACCGCGAAGACCCGGTCGTAGTCGGCCTCCGTCACCTCGTGGATCCTGCCGGGGCCCGCGACGCCCGCGTTGTTGACCAGGACGTCCACGCCGTCCGCGTGGGCGTCGAACGCCGCCCAGAGCGCGTCCGCGTCGCCCGGGACGCCCAGCTCGGCGCGGATCGCGAAGGCCCGGCCGCCCGCCTCCTCGATCGCGGTGACGGTCTCCTTCGCGGCGGCTTCGTTGCTGGCGTAGTGGACGCCGACCAGGGCGCCCTCGCTGCCCAGGCGCTGTGCGATGGCCCGGCCGATGCCGCGGCTTCCGCCGGTGACCAGTGCCGTCCTGCCGGTGAGCTTGCCCATGATGTGCTCCTCGTGTCGACGCGCGGCCCGAGGTCCGCGTCGTGTGCTGTTCGGTGGTTGCGGGGATCACGTTGCCGCCCCTCGGTTCGGGTTCGGTTCGGGCTCTGTTCGGATCGGATGCGGGGGTGTTGTGGAACTGCTCGGGCCAAGGGTTTGCCGGGGGTTACGGTGGGCGCCATGAAATTCGGGGTTCTGGGGGAAATCGCCGTCTGGACCTCGGACGGCACGTCCGTCCGGGTCCCCGAGCTGAAGGTCCGCGCGCTGCTCGCCTCGCTCCTGGTGGACGCGGGGCGCCCGGTCGCCGTGCACCGGCTCGTCGACGACCTGTGGGGCGACGAACCGCCGGGCAACCCCGCGCGGGCGCTCCAGGCCAAGGTCTCCCAGCTGCGGCGCGCCCTGGACGAGGCGGAGCCCGGCGGGCGCGGCCTCGTGGTGACGCGGGCTCCCGGATACGCGATCGAACCGGCAGGCGGCACCGGCGGGTCGGACGCCGAACTCTTCGTGCGGCTGGCGGCGCGGGCGCGGGCCGCGGCGGACCCCGGCGCGCGGGTCGCGCTGCTGACCGAGGCGCTGGAGCTGTGGCGGGGGCCCGCGTTCGCGGACTTCGCCGACGAGGCGTTCGTACGGGCAGCGGTGAACCGGCTGGAGGAGGAGCGGATCACCGCCCTTGAGGACCGTGCGGAAGCCCGGCTCGAACTCGGTGAACACGCGCTGCTCGGCGGGGAACTGGCGGAGCTGGTGGCGCGCCACCCGCTGCGGGAGCGGCTGCGCGCCGTGCAGCTCAGGGCGCTGTACCGGGCGGGACGGCAGAGCGAGGCACTGGCGGGGTACGAGGAGCTGCGCGCCCGGCTGGCCGACGAGCTGGGGCTGGATCCCGGTCCTGAGCTGGTCGCGCTCCAGCGGGCGATCCTCGCGCAGGACCCGGAGCTCGGCGCGGTCGCGGAGAGCGGTGCGGTGAGCGGTGCGGTGAGCGGTGTGGGGAATGGTGTCGTGCGCGGTGCGGCGAGTGGTGCGGGGAGTCGGGTGGAGACCGGTGCCGGTGCCGGTGCTGAGGCGGACGCGGACGCGGGTGCGGGGTGGGGTGCCGGGCGGGTGCCGGCGCCCGTTTCCGGGCTCGTGGGGCGAGAGGCCGAGGTCGCCGAGGTCAGGGCGCTGCTCGCCGAGCGGCGGCTGGTCACGCTCACCGGGCCCGGGGGCGTCGGCAAGACGCGGATCGCGCTGGAGGTGGCGCGGGGGCTGGAGGCGGAGGCCGCGGGCGGCCCGGAGGGCGGGGGCGGCCCGGGTGACGGGCTCGCCGGGGTGTTTCCCGACGGGGTCAGGTTCGTGGAGCTGGCCGGGGAGAGCGCGGGCGGCGCGGGGGAGCGGGACGTCGCCGAAGTGGTCGCCGCCGCGCTCGGGATCCGCGAGGACGGGGTGTGGGGCGCGGTCGGGGGCCCGACCGGGCCCGCCGCGCGGCTCGCGGACGCGCTGCGCGGCCGACGCGCGCTGCTGGTGCTCGACAACTGCGAGCACCTGGTCGAACCCGTCGCCGACCTGGTCGAGCTGCTGCTCAGATCGGCTCCCGGAATGCGGATACTGACGACCAGTCAGGAAGCGCTGGCGCTCGCGGGCGAGACGCTGTGGGGCGTGCCCGTGCTGGATCCGGCGGACGCGGCCGAGCTGTTCGCGGTACGGGCAGCGGCCGCCGCGCCCGGCTTCGCGCTCGACGACGACAACCGGCCCGTGGTGGAGGCGATCTGCCGACGCCTCGACGGGATTCCGCTCGCCCTCGAACTCGCCGCGACCCGCGTCAGGGCGCTCGGGGTGCGTCGGCTGCTCGACCGGCTGGACGACCGCTTCCGGCTGCCGGGCAACGAGCGGCGCGGCGTCCCCGGGCGCCAGCAGACGCTCCGCGCGATGATCGACTGGAGCTGGGAGCCGCTGGGCGAGCCCGAACGCACGGTGCTGCGGCGGCTCGCGGTCCACGCGGACGGCTGCACGCCCGAGACCGCCGAGGAGGTCTGCGCGGGAGGCGCCGTCGCGCCCGACGAGGTGCTCGACCTGCTCGTGCGCCTGGTCGACCGGTCGTTGGTCGTCGCCGTCGTCGGGGCGGACGGGCCGCGCTACCGGCTGTTGGAGTCCGTCGCCGCGTACTGCCTGGACCGGCTGGGCGACGCGGGCGAGCTGGCCGCCGTACGGGCCAGGCACTACGCCCACTTCACGGCGCTCGCCGAGCGCGCGGAGCCGGAGCTGCGGGGGCACGGGCAGCGGGAGTGGCTGGCCAGGCTCGACGCGGAGTCCGCGAACCTGCGGGCCGCGCTGGAGAACGCGGTGGGGCAGGGCGACGCGGAGTGCGCGCTGCGGCTGGTCGACGCGCTGACCTGGTACTGGGTCCTGCGCGGGCGCATCGGCGAGGCGCGGAGGTCGGCGGGCGCGGCACTGGGCGTCGCGGGGCGCGGGGCGCGACGCGCGGCGGGTTCCGATTTCGGTGCCGATTTCGGTGCCGGTGCCGGTGCCGGTGCCGGTGCCGGGGCTGGGGACGGTGCCGGTTCCGGGGCCTCGGGTGCGGGGCGTCTGTTGCGGGCCCGGGTCGGGGCCTGGGCCGTGGGCGTCGACATGATGGGCGGGTACGGGGCCGACCGGGAGGCGCGGATCGGCGCGGCGCTCGGGGAGTTCGGGGAGGCAGGGGAGTCCGGGGATGCGGGGGAGTCCGGGGCGGGCGACGTCGCCGGGCTCGCCCGCGCGCGGTGGTTCCTGGCGCACGCGCAGTGCGGCACGGGGGACTACCTCGCGGGCGCCGAGCTGACGAGGCGGGCCCTGGAGGCGTACGAACGGCTGGGCGACCGCTGGGGCACGGCGGCCGCGCTCGGGGACCGGGCGATGCAGCGGCTGCTGCGCGGCGAGCTGGCGGGGGCCGCGCGCGACGGGCGGGAGAGCGCGGACATCTTCCGTGAACTCGGGGACCGCGCGGGCGAGGTGGGCGTGGCCCACCCGCTCGCACAGCTCGCCGAGGTGTACGGGGACTACGAGGGCGCCGCGCGGATCCTGCGGGACGGGCTCGGCGCGGCGGAGAGCCTGGGCCTCGCCACCCTCGCGGCCGACCTGCTGTCCGGGCTCGGCAGGATCGCGCTGCTCACCGGGGACCACGCGCAGGGGCGCGCGTACCACGAGCGGTCGCTGCGCCTCGCCGACGAGCAGGGCTTCCGCGCCGGGGCCGTCAACGCCGAGCTGGGGCTCGGGCTCGGCGCGCGGCGGGAGGGCGCGCTGGAGGAGGCGGAGAAGTGGCTCAGGGGGGTGCTGGAGTGGCACCGGGAGGTGGGTCTTGAGGGCTCCAACGCCTTGGTGCTCGCGGAGTTGGGGTTCGTGGCGGAGCTGCGGGGCGACGCGGCGGGAGCGCGGGCGCTTCAGGAAGAGGGGTACGCGATGGCGCGGGCCGGGGGCGACCCGCGCGCGGTCGCCCTCGCGCTGGAGGGGCTTGCGGGGGCGTGCGCCCTGGCGGGCGAGGTGAAGAGGGCGGCGGCGCTGCTGGAGGAGGCGGAGGGGATCCGGGCGGGGGCCGGGGCGCGGTTGCCCTCCGGGGAGCGGGGGGACGTCGAGCGGATCTGGGGGGTCGTGCGGGGCGGGGCGCCCTGAGGGCCTCGTCGGGCTCCTGCGCGGGGCGTCGCCCCTCCGGAACCGCCCGGAATCGCCAGGGACCGCCCGGGACCACCCGGCCCCTACCCCTCCAACAACTCCCGCACCTCTCCCAGGGACCTCGCGAGCCTCGTCGCGCCCGCTTCCTTCAGCGCCGCGCCGTCGCGCTGCCAGCGGGCCACCCCCAGGAAGGGGACGCCCGCCGCCCTCGCCGCCGCCGCGTTCCTCGGGGACGTGCCGATCATCAGGCACCGCTTGCGGTCCTTCCCCTCCTCGGCCAGCATCTCGTTCAGCACGTACGGCGACGGCATCATCCGGCTCGGGTCCGCCGGGCGGCCGAACACCCCTCCCCGTACCGAATCCAGCAGGTCGAACGCCTCCAGGTGCGCCACGACCGCGTCGCGGTGCAGGTCCGAGACCACGGCCACCTCGCGGCCCGACGCGTGCAGCGCTCGAACCAGGGAACGTGCCTCCGGATCGGCCTTCGCCTTCTGGACCGCCGCCAGCTCGTGATCCGCCACCGCCTCCCTGAGGTGACGGATGTAGCGGTGGGACGGGTACTGCCGCAGCAGGTCGCTGGGGTAACTGCCGTCCCAGTCGCGCGGATCGGGGCTCATGCCGTCGGACGCCATGGCGTCGAGCACGGTGCGGATCCAGTGCGTCGACGGCGTGCCCTGGAGCAGGACCAGGCTGCCCAGGCCGAAGACCACGGTGCGCACCCGGGCGAACGGATCGCTGTCCGGCTGCCGTACCCCCAGCAGGCAGTAGTGGCCCTGACCGCCGCCCCCGACCTCGGTGAACGCCTCCGCCTCCCCCTCCGCGTCGAGCCGGGGGAGCAGGGAGTCGGGGACGACGACGGCCCCCGGCGCGCCCGCCGCCGCCAGGCGGGCGCGGAGCAGCGCGGGCGGGGCCAGTTCCGCCGCCGCGTCCCAGGGCGCGGAGCGGAACGGCACGACGGCGGCCAGGAGCGGCGGCCTGTTCCGTACGGAGGTCAGCGCGGGCAGCAGCCGCTCGCGCAACAGCCGTACCAGCCGGGGCTGGAGCGTGCCCGCCTCGTCCGGCGGCTCGAAGAACGCGCCGACGGTGACGCGTCCGCGCATGGCGAGTCCCGACATGTGGTCGGGGCGCAGATCCGTACCGGCGAACACGTCCGCGACGAGGGCGCGCAGGTCCTGACGCAGCCGCGTCTCCTCGCGCGGATCGGCCTGCGGCGCCGCGCCCGCGCCCCCGCCCGTCAGGTACTCGAAGACCACCACCCTGCGTTCGCCGCCCAGCGGGCCGAACCGCACCCCCGCTTCCCTGATGAGCGTGTTCAGGGCGCCCATCAGGGTGATCGCCCCGGGGTCGTACGCGGAGGCGGACGTGGCGATGTGCGTCGTGAACTCCGCCAGGGCGTCCGGGTCGACCTCCTGGAAGGCCCTGGCCAACAGGGACATCAGCTGCTGCCTGCCCGGATGGGTGAGCAGCAGCGGCTTGACGCGCTCCAGGGCGGCCTCCGCGCGTCCCTGCGCGATGTCGATCTCGGTGAGGGACGCGACCAGCTGGAACCACTCCTCGGCCAGCACCGTGCGGGTCTCGTCGGCGGCGGGCCCCGGCACCCCGTCCAGCGGGCTCGGCCCCTGCTCGGGCGTCGGCACGGGCCACAGGCGCAGCGCTTCGCGCAGCAGTTCGGCGGCGCCCTCCGGGTCGTCCGCGTCCGTGCGGCGCCGCGCCTGTTCCGCCAGCGCCCAGTGCCGGTCCAGGTCCACCTCGTCGGCCGGGGCCAGCTCAAGCGCGTACCCCTGGGAGCGCCGCACCACGGCGTCCTGCCCGAGCACCTTGCTCAGCCGGGACAGGGCGACCCGCACGGTTCCCTCGGCGCCCGGCGGCGCCCCCTTGCCCCACACGCCCCGCACCAGGTCCGCTATCGGCGTCGCGTGGCCCCGGCGCATCACCAACTGGGCCAGCACGGCGTGCTGTTCGGGTGATCCGAGCGTCACCCGGGTGCCGCCGCGCGAGACCGAGAGCGGACCCAGCACCCGGTAGCGCAGGGCCGCCTGCCGCCTCGGCGGGTCGTCGGGGGCCGCCCGGAGCGTGTCGATCGACCGGGCCGCCGCCTGGCGGCGCGCGTGCTCGGGGGCGGTCAGCTCCTGGATCAGCCCTCTGATCTCCGCGGACAGGTCGGGCCGCCGCACCGCCAGCGGGACCACCGCGCGGCGCGGGTGCGCGAGGGTCGCCATCTGGTTCAACAGGCCGCCGAGCGCGTAGAGGTCGCGGTTGCGGTCCAGCGGCCTCGGACGGACGTCCAGGCCGTAGTCGCACAGCTTCAGGCGGCCGTTGGACGCGAACTTGATCCGGGACGCCTTGATGTCGTCGTGCTCGACCCCGTACTCCGTCAACTGGTCCATGGCCGTGAGCAGTTCGTACGCCGCCGTGCGGATCGCCAGCTCGGGCATGCCGTTCTTGGAGTGCTCGATCAGCTCGCTGAGCGGCTTCCCGTCCAGGAGCTCCATGACGACGAAGACCCGGTCGCCCGTGACCCCGAAGTCGTAGAGCCCCGCGAGGTGTTCGGGGAAGCGCACGCTCGCCTGCCGCGCCGCCCGCAGCCGGTTCAGCGCGCCCTGCCAGTTGTCCGGGCGCGGGGTGGTCTTCAGTGCCACGAACCGTTCTTCCCTGGAGTCCCAGGCCTGCCACACGAACCACTTGTGGCCCGCCTTGAGCATCCGCTCCACCCGGTACCGATCGGGGAGCCGCCCCTGCTCGTCCGGTGCGCCCTCCTCGTCCGGCCGTCCGGGGCCGTCCGGGTCATCCGGCTCGTCCGGCGCCGATCCGACGGGCTCCAGGTCCGCCCCGCCCAGGTTCCGTACGGTCTGGCGGGTGACGGTCGCGAACGAATCGCCGGGCCGCTCGCCGCGCCCGTCCTCCGGGGCGCCCCCGTCCTCCGGGGCCACCTCCACCAGCGCCCGGAACTCCCCGGCCGCCGTGCCCGCCCGCTCGTCGATCTTCTTGCCGACGCGCACCAGCAGGTCCTGCGTGCGCCCGTACGCGCTGCGCGGCACCGTGCGGCGCAGCACGTCCCGCACGCCCGGCCGGAACACGTAGCTGCCCGCGGGCCCCGGCACCGCCTTGAGCATGCCGCTGAGGACGATCTCCGCGAGGTGCTGCGGCTGCGGGTGCCGCTCGACCGCCGCCTGGACCAGCCGCATCACCGGCAGGTCGGGGCGGCCCGCCGTCAGGTGGCCCGCCAGCCGGAACGCCTCGGGCGAGGCGAGCGACCTGAAGCGCAGCACCAGCTCGTCGGGGGCCAGTTCGTCGGCCTCCGGCCCTTCGGGCGCGAGGGGCGGCCGCGTCCCGAGCGCGGCCACCGCGCCCGGCACCTGCCCGCCGGTCCCCGCGACCAGGTGCGCCCAGTGGCCCAGCCACTGCGGGGTGGGCTCCAGGACGGGCAGCGGCACCATCCCGTCGGGCCAGCTCTCGCCGTACGGTGCGAAGGCGAGCGCCGCGTCGGGCGCGCCGGGCGCGGGCGACGACAGCAGCCCCGCGACCGTCGGCAGCGCGGTCTGCCGCCACAGCCGCTCCGGCAGCGGCTGGACCACCGCGACCGGCATCCGCTCCGCCCAGCCGCGCAGCGTCCGGTACCAGCGCGTGCCCGCAGCGCCCTCCCGCCACTGCGGCCCCGTGCAGTCGCTGACCAGCAGCGTCACGGTGTGTTCCACGGGCGCGTGGGCGGGCGAGCCGGTCAGCGTGCCGTCCGTCGCCAGCGCGGCCGTCTCCACCGTGCGGAAGATCCCGGTCTGCACGCAGACCGTGTGCAGCTCGCGCACCAACGGCTGCCACACCGGCATCGTCGGCCCCGTGTCGTGCACGAGCCGCAGCCGCAGCCACCGCTCGCGCACCGGCCGCAGCACCGGCAGCCACCGGCCGGGGCGGGCCCGGACGCGCGCCATGCGGTGCGCGGTCGCCTCCTCGTCCAGCTCCCTGGCCGTCGGCGAGGCGATCGTGCGCCGCAGCGGGCGCAGCGCGCGCTGGAGGAGCAGCGGGCGGGCCAGCATCGGCGGCGCGGGCGAGGTGAGGGCGGCGTGTGCCGTACGGTCCCGGCCGTCGGGGGCGTTCGGTGCGGGGTCCGGTGCGGGGTCCGGTTCGGGCGCGGATGGGGCGGGGCCGTTCGGCGCGGCGGCGGAGTCTTCCGGGTCGGACGGTTCGGGTGCGGCCGGGGTGAGCAGCGGGATCCGGCCGCCGCCCGGCCCCGCGGGCGGCGGTACGGGCGGGGGCGCGGCCGCGGGCGGTGCGGTGAGCGGGGTCGCCGGGTCGGGCGGCGGCGGCGCGGCGCCGTCCGCGGCCTTTGGCCCGCGGCAGTGCCCGGCCAGCCACAGCAGTTCGGCCAGCTCGGTGCCGGTCGGCCGCGTGCCGCCGTTCGCGTCGGCCAACAGGTCGGCCAGCGCGTCGAGTCCGGCGCTCATCGCGCGCGGCGCGGGCCGTTCCTCGCGCGCGGCGCGGTGCGCCCGTGCCGTCCGGTCGTCATCCATCGGGAACCGGCCGTCAGAACTCGTCGGGTTCGGCCGTGCGGCTCAGGTACGGCATCAGCCGCCGCGCCAGCTCGTCGCGCGTGCGGCCCGTCAGGCCCGCGGCCCCGGTCAGGTAGATCGCGTTGAGGAGCTGGTCGGTGGCCAGCTCACCCTCGTCGCCCCGGCGCAGGAACTGGTCGACCAGGCTCTGCCCGTACGCGTCGAGGCCGCCCAGGTGCGCCCGTACGATCTCCGCCAGGTGCGCGGGCTGCGGCTGGCGCAGCTGGAGCGTGACGCAGCGCCGCAGGAACGCGGGCGGGAACTCCCGCTCGCCGTTGCTGGTCAGCACCACGAACGGGAAGGCGCGGCAGCGCACCCGCCCCTTGTGCACGGTCACCCGCTCGTCCTGGCCCGCGATCATCACCTGGGCGTCGGTGGCGCCGCGCACCAGCTCGGGGATCTCGTACTCGCCCTCCTCCAGGACGTGCAGCAGGTCGTTGGGCAGGTCCAGGTCGCTCTTGTCGATCTCGTCGATGAGCAGTACGCGCGGCCGTTCGTACGGCAGCAGCGCCGTGCCCAGCGGGCCGAGCCGCAGGTGGTCCTGGACGTCGCCGCCGACCCTGCCCCGCCCGCCGTCGCGGCTCGCCGCGTACAGCCGCGACAGCGGGTCGTAGCGGTAGAGGCCGTCCTGGAGCGTGGTGCGGCTGGTGATGTTCCAGCGCAGCAGCGGGCCGAGCCGCAACTCCCGCGCCACGGCGTGCGGCAGGGACGACTTGCCGCTGCCGGGCGGGCCCGTCACCAGCAGCGGGCGGCGCAGGTACAGCGCCGCGTTCACCAGCTGCACGACCTCGTCGGTCGCCTGGTACGTGGTGGCGCGGTGCACCCGGTCCGGTGGCGCGGCCACCGGCCCGGTGGGCGGCGGCAGCACGGGGGAGCCGTCGAACGCGCGCCACGGCGGGGGCGGCGGCAGCCGCTCGATGCGGTCGTGGGGCTCGTCGGTGCCGGTGTAGACGGGCCACAGCGGTGACGTCTCGGTGCTCATCTCTCCTCTTCGGTCGGTCCTCGGGCGTTCGGCCGGTACCCGGCGGCCCCGTCCGTACGGGGCCGCTCAGCTGGTCGGGGGTCTGCGGTACCCGGTCGTCTCGGGGAACCAGCGCGGGTCCTCCCACAGCAGCGTCAGGTCCCGCGCCCAGTGCGCGGCCTCTCCCGAGGCCTCCGCGTCGGCCGCCTCCTCGCGCAACCGCAGGACGGCGTCCGGGAGTTCGGCGGCGGGCGTGCCCTCGATGCGCCGCGCCAGCTCCCGCAGGAACTCGTCACCGGGGCACGGGGCGTCGGCCGCGTGGTCGCCCCGGCAGCCGGTGCGCGACCACAGCAGCGCGGGGGAGGGGGCGTTGAGCCCGGCCTCCAGGAGCCTGCGGGCGGCGCCCGCCCTGGGCGGGCCGGGGAAGCCGGCCAGCTCGCAGCCCCTGCGGAGCCTGCCGAGCAGCGGCTGGGACCTGGTGTCGCCGCAGGCCACGGCGCGCAGTTCGAGCCCGGCGGGCTGCCGGTCGATGAGCTGCCACTTCTCCTTGAGCCTGCGTTGCAGCGCGCCGTCGCGCCGCCGCTCCAGGTCCATCACCACCACGGGCGAGAACAGCCCGATGGGCGAGGTGTCGCCCTTGGCGCGCGGCCAGCGGTCGACGGGCTCGTTGAGCCAGGCGCGGGGCAGCACGAAGGCGATCAGGTCCCGGCCGTCCTGCGCCAGCTCCCAGTACGCGTCGCCGATCCACTCCCGCACCCGGGGCTTCACGCACCGCTTGGGCAGCTTGCCGGTGCCCACCACCCGACGGCCCCGGTCGTGGCAGGCGGAGACCTCCACGAGGTAGACGCCCCGGTCGGCGCCGCTGTGGTCGATCTCCACGAGGATCGGCGACCACGGGCGTACGGCCCCGGCGGCCGCGCCCCCCGGGGTCCCGTCGCCCGCGGTCCCGTTCCCCGCGGTCCCGTTACCCCCGGTCCCGTCCCCCGCGGTCCGGCCGGTCGTGCTCCGCCGCGCCCCGCCGTCGCGCCCGCCCGTGCGTCCGCGCGCCCAGGACCGCAGGCCGAGCCGCAGCTCCGGGTCGGCGACGTGCGCGGCGAGCCGCTCGGCGAACCGCGCCGCCGGGTCGGCGTCCGGCCCGGCCGAGACCTCCGAGAGCAGGAACCACAGCGCGTCCCACAGCGTCCGGAAGCCGCCGGGCGGCGGCTCGGGCGCCAGCCCGCCCGCCGCGTGCGCGTACAGCTCGTCGGCCCGGCACTCGGCGTGCCCGTACTCCTCGACGCGGGCCACCAGCTCCCGCAGCTCCGTCTTCTCCGCCCGCTCGTACCCCGGCGTCGGCACGAGGTCGGCCAGCGGCGGCCAGTAGCGCACCAGCACCTGCACCGGCAGCATCCGCCCGGTGCGCACCCCGGGGTCGGCCGCGATGGACGTCACCATCCCGGCGACCAGGCCGGTCCCCTCTATCACCGCGGCCGAGCCGCTGAAGCCCTCGGCGAGCGGCTGCCCGTGCCCGCTGACCGCCTCCAGGTGCACCCACTCGTCGGCGATCAACTGACCTGCGAACGGGCGGTACTTGGCGAGGGCCCCCTCGTCGAACCCCACCGGGAAGCCGTACGCCACCAGGTCGCGCCCCGCCCGCGCGTAGGCGTCGCCAGGATCGGCGAACCGCGCGGCGGGCACCCCGCTCACCGGTGCGTCCAGTTCCAGCACGGCCACGTCGCCGGGGTCGGTCTCCCGCTGCCAGGTGCCGCGCGCGACGACCCGGGCGGACAGCGGCTCGGGGCGCCCGGAGTTGGCCAGCGCGACGGTCGCGCCGTCGTCGTACCGCACCACGTGCGCACAGGTCAGCACGTGCCGCTCGGACACCAGGAAACCGGCCCCCACCTCGGGGCCGCACTCGACGCGCACGTGCCAGGCGGGACCGGCGGAGCCGCCGGGGTGGCCGGGGCGGCCCGGGGTGCCGGTCCGGCCGGACGAGCCGCTGGTCACTGCCCGGCGGTCCCGGACGTTCCCGTGGCCGCGGCCGTCCCCGTACTGACGGGCGCCGCCGCACCGGCGGGCGTCCCCGTGCCCCCGGCCGCGCCCGCGGGAGCGCCCGTGGACGCTCCCGGGTCCTCAGCGGCCGTCGGCGCCGAATTCCCCGGCGCCCAGGCCAGCTTGACCGTCAGGTGTCCGCCCACCGAGCTCTTCGCGATCACCGCGCCCGCCTCGGCCGTCAGCTGCACGCCGAACTCGATCTCCACCGAGTCGGGCCGCAGGCTGCCGTCCCGGAACACCGCGAGCGCGGCGGACGCCGCAGATCTGACGCTCTCCAGCGCCCCCTCGAAGGTCTCCGTCGCGCGCGTCACGCCCTGCCCGTTGCGCGACACCGGGCGCGAACCCGTCGTACGGCTCTCGGCGACCGCCACGGTCACCGTCGAGCCGTCGGTCATCGTGTACTCGACCATCTGATCCACAACGTCCCCCGTGCGCTGCCCCATTGAACCGTCCGCCGACCTGTCCGCGGAGGCTGACATTCTCCCCGATGGCCCCGCGCCCTGTCAGTCCACCGGTGGATTCCGTCGCCGCACGATCCCGCGCGCGATGCCCAGCTCCACCAAGTCCTGCGGCCTGATCTTCAGTTGGTCCGCCGTGGCCTCGACGTCCGCGGGGCCCCGCTTGAGGATCGCGGCCGCCAGCTCGGGGGCGATGACCGAGTAGTAACTGTCCGCCGTCACCCAGGTGTTGTCCGGCGAGGTGAGCGCGAGCGCGCCGCCCGAACCGCCCTCGCCGACCACCAGCGTCGTCACCGGCACCCGCGCGGCGGCCACCGCGGCGAAGGCGTCCGCGATGGCCGCGCCCTGCCCCGCCCGCTCGGCGTCCGCGCCGTTGGCGGCGCCCGGGGTGTCGACCAGGGTCAGCACGGGGATGCCGAGGCGGTCGGCGAGCCGGATCGTGCGGGCCGCCGTGCGGTAGCCGGCGGGCAGGGTCGCGGTGCCGCACTGCGCCACGTACGCGTACGCCAGGCCGCCCCGCAGGCCGAGCCCGCAGCGCGTCCCCGGGTCGCGGCCGCCGCCGCAGCGGTCGCCGCTCAGCTCCACGCGGTACGTGAAGTACGCGTCCAGGTAGGCGTCCGCGCGGGGCCGCTCCGGGTCGCGCGCCCGGCGCACCGCTTCCCAGCCGGTGGCGGGCGGTTCCGCGTCGGACAGCGCGTCGGGGACCGGGGCGGGCCGGAAGGAGTGGGCGCGGGAGAGCGCGAGCACCCAGTGCGTCAGCGTCTCGCGCAGCGCGTCGGGGGACACGACCGCGTCGACCTGCCCGGCCTCGTACTGCCCCTCGGCGGTGTACGCGGCCGGGTCGGCGCCCGCGGGCCGCACCCGTGACCCGGCGAACGCGACCTGCGCGCCGGGCAGCGCCAGGATCACGTCCGCGCCCGCGCCGAGCGTGGCCCAGCCGCCGCCCGTCGTCGGGTCGCGCACCACCGCGACCTGGGCCACGCCCGCGTCGCGCAGCAGCACGGACTCCTTGGCGACGCGCTGTAGTTGGGTCAGCGCGACCATGCCCTCCTGCATCCGGCTGCCGCCCGTGGCGACGAGCGAGACCAGCGGGAAGCCGTGCGCGCGGGCCAGCCGGTGGGCGCCGACGACGCGGTCGCCCGTGCGGCGGCCGAGCGAGCCGCCGAGGTAGCCGAACTCGAAGGACAGGACGACGCAGGTGACCTCGCCGATCGTGCCGAGCCCGTAGACCACGGACTCCTCCTCGCCCGTGCGCGCGGCCGCGCGGGCGCGGGACTCGGCGTAGCCCGCCCAGTCCAGTGGTCCTTCGCCGGTCGTGACGCGTTCGGCGGGGTCGTGCTCGTGGAACTCCTCCGTCACGGCGGCGATCGCCTCGCGGGCGGACGTGCGGCCGTGGCGGGTCGGGCTGCTGTCGACTGGCCGCTCAGCCATGGGGCAGCGCCCGCTTCATGATCTTGCCCATGTCGTTGCGGGGGAGGACGTCGAGGTAGCGGACCGTGCGGGGGCGCTTGTGCGGGGCGAGCTGGGCGGCGACGTGGTCGGCCAACTCGTCGGCGGCGGGCGGCCTTCGGGCGTCCGCGGGCACCACCCAGGCGACGATCCGCTCGCCGAGGTCGGGGTCGGGCTCACCGGTCACGGCCGCCTCGCGGACCCCGGGGTGGTCCAGGAGCGCGTTCTCGATCTCGCCCGCGCCGATCTTGTAGCCGCCGCTCTTGATCAGGTCGGTGGCCTTGCGGCCCACGATGCGGACGTGCCCGCCGGGGGAGAGCGTCGCCATGTCGCCCGTGCGGAACCAGTCCCCGTCGAAGGCGGCCGCGGTCGCGTCGGGGCGGTTGAGGTACTCGGTGAAGAGGTGCGCGCCCTTCACCTGGATCTCCCCGACCGTCTCGCCGTCCCGCGCGGTGATCTCCGTGCCGTCCTCGTCGACGAGCCGCAGTCCGACGCCGCGCAGCGGCACGCCCACCGAGCCGGGGAGCGGGTCGTGCTCCGGGCGCACGCTCGTGTTCATGAGCGTCTCGGTCATCCCGTACCGCTCGACGACGCGGCGGCCGGTCGCCGCGGTGATGCGCTCGTGGTCGTGGAGGGGCAGGGCGGCGGAGCCGGAGACGAGGAGGCGGGCGGAGCGCAGGGCCTGGGCGAGGCCCTGGTCCGCATCGCCCAGGGCCTCGGCGATGCGGTGGTACATCGTCGGCACGCCGAACAGCATCGTGGCGCCGTCGGACAGCTCGCGGGCCACGCCGGCCACGGAGAACCGGCCCAGGTGGCGGACCGCCCCGCCGCGCCGCAGCGGGCCGAGCACGCCCAGGACCAGGCCGTGGACGTGGAACAGCGGCAGTGCGTGCACGAGGACGTCGTCCCCGGTCCAGCCCCACGCCTCCGCCAGCGCGTCGAGCGTGACGGCGACGGCGCGCCGGGGGAGGACGACGCCCTTGGGAGGGCCGGTGGTGCCGGAGGTGTAGACGATGAAGGCGGGGGTCTCGGGGGAGGGCTCGGGAGGAAGCGGCACGCGCTCCCCCGCGTCCGTCGGCACGTCGACGCGGGGGAGGGCGGCGAGTGCTTCGGGGAGTACGTCCCCGGGGGCGGCGAGCACCGCGGCGGGGGCGCTGTCGGCCAGGATGTGCGCGAGTTCGCGCGCGCCGGTCCTGGGGTTGAGCGGTACGGCGGGCACGCCCGCGAGGAGCGCGGCGACCGCGCCGACGGCGGTCTCCAGGGAGGGCGTCGCCCAGATCGCGACGCGCCCGCCGGGCGGGAGGCGGTGCGCGATGCCGCCCGCGGCGGCGGCCAGTTCGGCGTAGGAGAGGGAGCGCTCGCCGAACCGTACGGCTTCGTCGGCGGAGCCGTCCTGGACCAGGGGAAAGAGTGGCGTCGTCACGCCAGCACAGTAGGCGGTGGGGGGTGGGCGTGGGGCCGCGGAGAGGGGTGTCGGTGGTCACCCGCGCGCCTCCGGGGGCGCGGCGAACCGCGCGAGCGGCCCGCCCCCCCCGGGGCGACGGCGCCCCGACAGGGCCGCCCCCTACCCCGCCCGCAGCGTCCGCATGCGGACGTAGGCGTACACGCACCCCGCCAGCGCCAGGTCCGACAGCAGCATGAAGCCGATCGAGTACGAATCCTTCGCGCTGTAGATCGCCCCCATCACCAGCGGCGGTACGAAGCCCCCCAGTCCCCCCACCGCCCCCACGATCCCCGTCACGCTCCCCACCTGCGGCTGCGGCGTCACCTGCGCGACCAGCGCGAAGACGCTGCCGCTCGCCGTGCCGAGCCCCGCCGCCATGAGCAGGAGCGACACCGTGCCGACGGGGGCGAGCGACGGGTCGAAGGCCTGGACGACCGCGAACAGGGCGACGGCCGCCAGCGCCCCCGCGGTGACCACCGCCGGGTGCACCCGGTCGGACAACCACCCGCCGAAGGGCCGGAAGACGACCGTGACCAGGGCGAACCCCGCCGCCTTGGTGCCCGCGTCGGTGGGATCGAGCTCGTACCAGGTCTTGAGGTACGTCGGGAGGTAGACCCCGAAGGCGACGATCCCGCCGAACCCGATCGCGTACAGCGCGGACAGCTCCCACGTCACCCGCAGCCGCCCGGCCCGCCCGAGCCGCGTGCCGAGGGAGTCCGTCGGGACGGCCCTGCCGGGCCGGTCCGAGACCAGGAACACGGCCGCCACCGCGTACACCGCGAGCGCGATCGCGACCACCGTGAACGGCAGGTTCTCGCCGTGCTCCGCCATGCGCGGCGTGAAGTACCCGGAGAGCGCGACACCGCCCATGCCCATGCCGAAGACCCCGATCGCCGAGCCGCGCCTGGCGGGCGGGAACCAGGAGTTGACCAGCGGGACGCCGATCGCGAAGGTCGTGCCGCCGAGGCCGAGGAGGAACCCCACCGCCAGCATCAGCCCGTACGAGTCGCGCGCCGGGATCAGCAGCAGGACCGGCACGATGGTGAGCGCCGACACCAGCGGGAACATCTTCTTCGCGCCGTACTTGTCGGTGAGCGCGCCCACCGGGATGCGGCCCAGCGACCCCACGATCACCGGGACCGCGACCAGCAGCGACTGCTGGAAGGACGACAGGCCCAGGCGTTCCTTGTAGTCGCTGCCCAGCGGCGCGATCAGGGACCACGCCCAGAAGGTCAGCGCGAAGCCGACCGTCGCCGTCACGAGGTTGCGGTACGCGGCGGCCGGGGGCTTCTCCTGCTGCGGTTTCTCGGGGGCTTCCACGGCACCAGTCAAGGAGGCGCGGGCCCGCGCGGCCCGGTGGACTGCTCCGAACGGGGGAACCTCCGGCGAGGGGGCTACGGAAGCGGCAGCGGGCTACGGAAGCGGCAGCGCGATCTTCACCGCGTACACCGCCACCAGTCCGTACCCCACGCGGAACGTCCACGCCCGCGCCGTCGCCGAGATCCGCGCCCCGGCGAACGAACTGGCCGCGACCAGCAGCTGCTGCCACAGCAGCGACGCCGCGAAGACCGCCGCGACGAATACCGTCCCCTGGACGCCGCCGCTGAGGGCGGAGCCCTGGGCCGTGGTCAGCGCCGCGAAGTACAGCGCGGTGGTGGGGTTGATCAGCGTCAGCGCGGCGAACCTGGTGAACGTCCGCACCGCCCCCGCGCCGCCGCCCGAATCCGGCGGCGGGGCCTGCGTCCCGTGCCGCGCCGCCCACAGGCCGCGGCCCGCGATCGTCAGCAGCACGCCCGCCGAGACCAGCCGCACCCACGCCTCGACCCCGGAGAGCGCGGCGGCGACGAGCGGGCCGAGCGCGGTCGCCACGGCCGCGTACGCCATGTCGACCGTCGCGACGGCGGCCGCGGCGGCGACGGCGCCGCGCCGGTCGCGCATGCCCTCCTGGATCAGCAGCACGCCCATCGCCCCGATGGGTACGGCCACGCCCAGGCCGGCCGCCGCGCCCGCGAGGCCGGTCGTCCACAACTCGCTCATGGCGCACCACTGTGGGGCCAGGCGGCCCCGCCCCGCGAGCGAATTATTCGGCCGGTACGGAGGTCTCCCCTGCGCCCTTCCCGACGGTCCCGCCACCGTCCCTCCCGGCGGCCGGTCGCGCCGCCGACGTCCACTCCACCGTCGTGCCGCGCTCCCCGTCGTCCCGCGTCCCGTCGTCGGTCACCGTCAGCCGCACGGGCCCCTCGCCGGACGCCGACACCGCCACGTCCACCGCCGAGATCCCCGGCCGCCGGTGCGCCGCCGCGAGCGCCCTGCGCAGCTCCGCGAGCAGCGCCGCCGCGTCCGGCTCGCCCACCAGCGCGTCCACCGCACCCGTGAAGTGCACCGAGGGACGGAAGCCCAGGAGCGCGGCGGCGCCCGCCGTCTCCTTGAGCACCCGGCCCCGGAACGTGGTGGGCGCGTCGGCGGGCGGCTGCTGGAGCGCGAAGATCGCGGTCCGCACCTCCTGGATGGTGGCGTCCAGCTCGTCGACGGCCCGCGCGATCAGCCCGTCGGCCTCGGGCACCAGCGCCCTGCGCCGGGTGGACTCCAGCATCATCTCGGTGGCGAACAGCCGCTGGACCACCAGGTCGTGCAGATCGCGGGCGATGCGGTCGCGGTCCTCGTACACCGCCAGCTGCTCCCGGTCGTGCTGGGCGTCGGCGAGCACCAGCGCGAGGGCCGCCTGCGAGGCGAACTGCGAGGCGAGCAGCCGGTCCACGGCGCTGTACGGCGGCGCGCCGCGCCGCCGGGGGAGGGCCAGCGTGCCGATCAGCCTGCCGCCGCTCTGCAACGGCAGCATCATGCTGGGCCCGAAGCGGCTGCGCACGTGCGTGGTCATCCGGGGGTCGGTCGCCGAGTCCTCGATGAACACCGGCTCCCCGCCCAGGAGTTGGACCAGCACGGGCGAGCCGGGCTCGATCGTGGTGCCGACCAGGCCCGCCGGGTCCTCCAGCGTCGAGGCCGCGACGATCTCCATCCCGCCCTCGTCGGTCGGCTGGAGCACCACGCCGGCCGCCGCGTCCGCCAGCGACCTGGCCCGCTCGGCGACGGTCATCAGCGCGTCCGCCGCGCTCTCGCCGGTGAGCAGCGCGGTGGTGACGGCCGCCGCGCCCTCGATCCACCGCTCCCGTCTGCGGGCCGTGTCGTAGAGCCGGGCGTTGCCGATGGCGATGCCCGCCTGCGAGGCGAGGACCCGCAGCACCGCCGTGTCGTCGTCGGTGAAGGGGCCGTCCGCCTTCCCGGCCAGGTAGAGGTTGCCGAAGACCTCGGTGTGCACCTGGATCGGCACCCCGAGGAAGGAGCGCACGGGAGGGTGGCCGGGCGGCAGTCCCGCCGCGCGCGGATCGGCGTCCACGTCGTCGATCCGCAGCGTTCCGGATTCCCTGACGAGCAGCCCGAGGGGTCCGAGGGGCCCGAGCGGCCCGCCGCGGCCGTCGGGGACCCGGTCGATCCGCTCCCGCTCGGCCTCGGTGAGCCCGTCGGTGACGAACTCGGTGAGCCCGCCGCGCTCGGGGTCGAGCACGCCGAGCGCGGCGTAGCGGGCGCCGGACAGGTCGCGCGCGGAGGTGACGATGTGCTGGAGCGTGGTGCGCAGCTCCAGGTCGGTGCCGACGCCGAGGACGGCTTCGAGCAGCATCGGCAGCTTCTGCGCGGAGGGGTCGGCGGAAGGAGCGGAGGAGCCGGGGGAAGCGGGAGCGGACGGATCGGGGGAAGCGGACGGATCGGGGGACTGCGGGGATGGGGTCCGGGGCGGGAGCGCGGCGTCCGGCATCCGGGTCAGCCCGCGAGCGGGTCGAGCACCATCGGTTCGATCTTGCCCTCCAGCATCGCGCCGAGCCCGAGGATCGCGCAGACGTCGGGCCGCTCCGCGATGTGCACCGGCATGCCCGTCGCCTCGCGCAGCATCTGGTCCAGGCCGGGCAGCAGCGCGCTCCC
This sequence comes from Streptomyces sp. NPDC050504, assembly GCF_044458065.1. Taxonomy (NCBI): domain Bacteria; kingdom Bacillati; phylum Actinomycetota; class Actinomycetes; order Kitasatosporales; family Streptomycetaceae; genus Streptomyces; species Streptomyces sp. NPDC050504. The sequence continues at coordinate 884,400 of NZ_JBITHO010000002.1, forward strand.
GCCGACCATCATGATCCCGCGGTCCGCGAGGTCGGCGACCAGGTCGGGCGGGCAGTCCCGGAGCACCTTGCCGATGCCGTCCAGGACGGCGGTGAGCGGGGTGTGGATGGCCTCCCGTACGGCCGCGGTGTCCACGTGGACGGAGCGGGCGAGCCCGGTCGCCACGTCGCGTCCGTGGATCTCGGTCGACTCGGGCCCCTGGGGGGTCAGCCCGTTGCTGCTGAGCGCCAGTTGCAGCGGGCGCACGGACTGGCTGGGCAGCATCAGCTCGTGCTGGTGGCGCAGGTGCTGGATGACCGCGTGGTCGATGGCGTCGCCGCCGACCGGGATCCGCTGGGCGGTGACGATCGCGCCCAGCGAGAGGACGGCGACCTGGGTGGTGGCGGCGCCGCACACCATGATCATGGTGGCGGTCGGCTGCTCGACGGGCAGCCCGCAGCCGACGGCGGCGGCGATCAGCGTGTCGACCAGCTCGACGCGGCGGGCCCCGAGGCCGACCAGGGTTTCGACGGTGGCGCGCTGGGCGAGCGGATCGCTGTCGTGCGGGGTCGCGGCGGCGGCCCGCAGCCGGGGCTTGCGGCGCAGCTGGCGGCGGAGCTTCTCGCCGAGGAGCTGGCGGAGCATGCGCTGGGCCATCTCGATGTCGACGACGGTGCCGCCGGAGACGGGGCGCACGACCCGGATGTAGTCGGGGGTGCGGCCGGTCATCTGCTCGGCGAAGGCGCCCACGGCGATCAGGGCGCCGGTCCTGGTGTTCACCGCGGCGACGCTCGGCTCGTCCACGACGAGCCCCGCCCCCTTGACGTACACCCTGGTCCTCGCGGCCCCGAGGTCGACGGCGACATGGCAACGGCGCAACTGCTCAAGACTCACGGTCATGATCGCATCGTGCGTCCGCCGGGGGCGCGGCGCGCGCTGGGCTGAGCCGTCGGGGGGTACGCCCCTGACGGGCCGCCAGATCGGACGGGGGGTCAGGGGCGGGTCAGGGGCCCCGGTGGTCGAGCGCGGTGCGCTGGAGGAGGCCCCAGGTGAACTCGGCCGCGCAGCGCCGCCCGTCGGGGAGCGCGAACGCGAGCCCCCAGCGGGTGGGGGCGGTGCCTTCCAGGGGGCGTACGGGGGCGAAGGCGCGGGCCACCTCGTCGACCGTGCAGGACCAGGGCGCGAGGTCGTCCGCACAGGTCAGCCGGGGTGCGGGGGCGCCGGGGGCGCGGACGAGCCACTCGTTCCAGACGGCGCCGCCCGGCGCGGCCACGACCTCGAAGCGTAGGTCGGGCCAGAGGGGTACGGGCCACTGGTGCGCCTCGCACACCAGGTCGCCCACCTGGCGCCGGGCGGTGGCCTCGGGGGCGCCGAGGACCGCGCGGTACCGGGAGAGGCCGCCGCGCCCGCCACGACCGCCGGGTCCGTGGGACGCGGCCTGCCAGCGCCGGTTGGCGTCGCGCTGCTCGGTGAGGGACGCGCCCAGGGCGCGGCGGGCGTCGGCGACGAGGTCGGGCTGGTGGTCGGCCATGCGGCGGAGGAGGACGAGCTGGAACTCCCGGGGGCCGAGGGGGCGCTGCGCGCTGCTCATGCGGCCAATCATGGCGGGTCGGGCTCCCGCTGCGCCGGGGCGGGGCACACGCGCGACGCGAATGCGCCACCCCGCCCCCGGCGGGGTTTCGGGGAGGGGCGGGGTGGGGAACCGTCCCGCGCAGCGGCCCACCCACCCGCACCGCACCACCGCGCTGCACCGCATCGCACCACCGCACCACCCACCCCCACACCCCCCGCCCCATCCGCATTTACTTGACAATGTTAAATATTGATGAGCATGGTTGTTTGAGTTCATAAAGCTTTTCTAGGAGGCCCCGGCCCATGACCGACCCCACGCTCCCCCAGCTCCCCGCCACCTCCCGCGAGTGGCACCTCGTGGCCCGCCCCCACGGCTGGCCCGAGGCCGAGGACGTCGCGCTGCGCGAGGTCCCCGTCGTGGCCCCGGGCGAGGGCCGGATCCTCGTCCGCAACCTCCACTTCTCCGTGGACCCCTACATGCGCGGCCGCATGGACGAGACGAAGTCGTACATCCCCGCGTTCGCGCTGGACAGGCCGATGGAGGGCGGCGCCGTGGGCGAGGTCGTCGCGTCCCGCGCGGACGGCTTCGCGGTCGGCGACCACGTCCTGCACTTCTCCGGCTGGCGCGAGTACGCCGACGTCGACGCCGCGCAGGCCGTCAAGGTCGACGCGGACCTCGCACCGCTCTCCGCCTACCTCGGCGTCCTCGGCATGACCGGCCTGACCGCCTACGCGGGCCTCTTCGAGGTCGCCTCCTTCAAGGAGGGCGACGCGGTCTTCGTCTCCGGCGCCGCCGGCGCCGTCGGCAACCAGGTCGGCCAGATGGCCCGCATCAAGGGCGCCTCCCGCGTCATCGGCTCCGCGGGCTCCGACGAGAAGGTCAAGTACCTCGTCGACGAGCTGGGCTTCGACGCGGCGTTCAACTACAAGAACGGTCCCGTCCACGAGCAGCTGGCCGCCGCCGCCCCCGACGGCATCGACGTCTACTTCGACAACGTCGGCGGCGACCACCTCGAAGCCGCGATCGGCGCCCTCAAGGTCCACGGCCGCGTCACCGTCTGCGGGATGATCTCCGGCTACAACGACACCGAGCCGCACCCGGGCCCGCGCAACATGCCGATGATCATCGGCAAGCGGCTCCGCCTCCAGGGCATCCTCGTCGGCGACCACTACGACCTCCAGGGCCGCTTCGTCCAGGAGGTCGGCTCCTGGCTGGCGTCGGGCGAGCTGAAGTACCGCGAGACCGTGGTCGAGGGCATCGAGAACGGCTACGACGCCTTCCTCGGCATGCTCCGCGGCGAGAACACCGGCAAGATGGTCGTTTCCACGATCCGATAAGCTTTTTCCATTCTCACTTCTCAGGAGGGTCACGCCACCATGCCCATCCAGCAGTCCGACGTCCTCTACACCGCCGTCGCCACCGCCGAGAACGGCCGTGACGGCCGCGTCTCCACCGACGACGGCCAGCTCGACGTCGTCGTCAACCCGCCGAAGGCCATGGGCGGCTCCGGCGCGGGCACCAACCCCGAGCAGCTCTTCGCCGCCGGGTACAGCGCCTGCTTCCAGGGCGCGCTCGGCGTCGTCGCCCGCGAGGCGAAGGCCGACATCTCCGGCTCGACGGTCACCGCCGAGGTCGGCATCGGCAAGAACGACGACGGCTTCGGCATCATCGTCAAGATCTCCGTGAGCATCCCCAACGCGGACGCCGCGACCGCGCGCGACCTCGTGGCGAAGGCCCACCAGGTCTGCCCGTACTCCAAGGCGACCCGCGGCAACATCACGGTCGACCTCGCGGTCGCCTGACCGGTCGCCTGACCGGTCGCCCGTGCTGGACGGACACGTCCAGCACGGGCAACCCCGCCCGCTACCGCAGCAGCGCCCGCGCGACCTGCGCGAACAGGCCCTTCGGGTGGTCCCGGAACAGCGGTTCCGTGCCGAACAGGGCGACCGGCGCACCGGACTTCGCCGCCCCGCTCACCACCGACGCCCGGCCCGCCGCGTCGGCGGGGCCCCCGGCCCCGCCCTCGCCCGCGCGCCAGTGCCCGGAGACCAGCGGAGCACCGGCCCCGTACCGCTGCTCGGCCCGCACCCCCGCGCCCAACCCGGTGAACCACAGCGGCGCGTAGACGAACGAGTGCCTCGGGGCCCCGCCCGTGATCGCGCTGCCCGGCGCGTTGACCACCCGTACGACACCGTTCGCGGAGTCCGTCCCCGCCACGGCCTTCGCCGCCACGAGCCCGGCCGCCGCGTTGAACGCCGCGCCGTCCGCGCCGAGCCCGACGAACGCGTGGCCCGCGCCGACGAACCGGTCCACGCCCTTCTTCGCCGCCGCGTTCAGCCGCCCGTACTCCAGACCCCCGGAGACGTACAGCGCATCGGCCCTCGACCAGTCGAAGGAACCGGAGTTGAGCGTCGCCGTCGACACCGGCAGCACCTCGAAGCCCATCTCCCGCAGCGCGAACGCCTCGCCCGCGCTCGCCGCCGCCGCGATCCGGGTGCGGGCCAGCGCCGCGCCGCCCTTCTCGCGGGTCGCCGAGAACGCCACCCCGAGCCGGTCCGCCAGGACCCCCGCGGCCTTCCGCGCCGAGCCCGGCACCAGTGCCGAACCGTCCGCCGCCCCGCGCACCCGCACGCCCTGCCCGAGGAGCGAGTTGAGGGCCGCGACCTCCTTCGGGTCGTCCAGCCGCAGCTTCAGGTCACCGTGCGGCGCGACGTACCCGGTCGGCGCCGCCGCGTGCACCGGGCGCCCGGAGACGTACGGGTTCCCGCCCTTCACGCCCACCACGGTCGCGCCCCACAGACGGCCGAGGCTCCAGCCCGAGATGTCGTACATCGCGGAGACGTCCGCGCTGATGTCCCGCCCGTCCGCGAGCATCACGTTGGCGATGCCGCGCTTGGGCTGGCGCATGTCCACCACGTACGAGCCCGCCGGGTACGCCCGCCCGCCCGCGCGCACCGGCTTCACCGCCCGCAGCACCTTCACGTCATTGGCGATCAGGTGGTCCACCAGCCGCGCCGCCGCCGTCGCCGAACGCTGGCCGCGCCCCGCCGGAATGACGTAGGCGCGCGGGAACTCGGTCGTGTAGACGTCCTCGGGACCGATGCCCGGCACCCCGGGCACCGTCTCGTCCGACACCGGCCGCTGCGCCTCGCCCGCCGCACCGCGCCGGAACGTCTCGATCTGGTCGGCGATCACCGAAGCGCGGTGCCGGTGCGTGTAGTCGAGCGTCGCGCGCATCGCCGCGCCCGCGATCCGCGTGTTGATCACGGAACGGCGGCGCAGCTCGGCGACCGGCAGGGTGTCGTACTCCTCGTTGTTCACCGCCATCGGGAACTCGATGGTGTGCGCGGCGACCGCGCCCTGGAACGGCATGTACTGCGGGGTGAAGATCGGCGGCCAGTCGTCCCAGCCCTCCTGCTGGTCGCGGAAGGGGATGACGGCAGGCTCCACGCCGTCCTCCTTCGGCGTGTAGCCGAGGCCGTTGACGGCCTTCTCCATGCCGAGCGCGTTGGCGTAGGAGTTCTTCAGGAAGAGGTCGTACTCGTAGTTCTCGCCGTGCGGCGGGGTCGTCGGCTCGATCAGCGTGCCGTTCACGTACCCGTGCAGGTCGAGCATCGTCGCGGGCTGCTTGTCGATGGCGATGCGCCGGATCGCGCGGGCCTCGGGCTGGGACGCGGTGATGAAGTCCCGGTTGAGGTCGAAGCCGTTGCCGTTGGCGCGGGTGCCCGCGATGCGCCCGTCGGGGTTGGCGGTGACGTTCAGGTAGATCCGGCTCCTGGCGAGCAGGTCCCGGGTCTTCGCGTCCTTCGCCCGCGCCAGCTCCTCGATGAGCTTCAGCGCGGCGTCGGTGCCCTCCCACTCGTTGCCGTGGATGTTGTTGTTGATGAACAGCGGCGTCTTGTACGCGGACTTGAGCGCCCGGTCCTTCGCGGCGGCGGCGGGCGCGTGCTCGATGCGCTCGCGCATCCGCTCCTGCTCGCGGGCCTCGCGCGCGCTCTCCGGCGCGGTGACGGTCACCAGGTACAGCTCGTGGCCGCCCGCCGAGCGCCCGGCGACCTCCACGCTGACCCGGTCGCCCAGCTTCTGCAGCGCGTTGAGGCGCGGGGCTATGGAGTGGTACGGCACGAGGCCGAGCTTTATCGACTTGTCGGCAGTGTTGACGGGCGGCGCCTTGAGGGCGGTGCGGCGCGGATAGCCGCTGGTGTTGTCCAGCGGCGCGGCGTCCCGCCCCGCGGCCCCCGACAGCCGGGCGGCGGCCGGGGCCCCGGCGGGCGGCTGCGGTACGGCGAGCGCGGAGACCCCGTCGCGCCCGGCCCCCTCCCTGACCGGCCCGGACGCCGGACCGGGCCCGGGGCGGGCGCCTGCGGACGGCACGAGGAGGGCGGTGCCCGCGAGCGCGGCGGTGGCGATCAGTACGGACCTGGGTATGCGTGTGCCCATGCGGTGGACCCCCGGTGGAGTGTGGACGTGATCAATAGGCAGGGGTCTACCCGCTGAACTCGCCCGCAACAAGAGTGCGTTCGTCTCACCTCGACAACCCCGGGGGCGGTCCCGCCCTTTTCGCGCTCTAGCATGGCCCCATGCGTGATCTTGGAGTGGGCTTCGGGCACCTGATGAAGGGCCAGCGGTGGATCGCGGGCCACGGCCGGTGGTTCCGGCTGGGTCTCCTCCCGGGGCTGATCACCTTCGTCCTGTACGCCGGTGCCCTCGTCGGCCTCGCGTACGGCGCCGACGACTTCGTGGCCTGGGCGACGCCGTTCGCCGACGACTGGTCGTCGCTGTGGGAGGGGCTGCTGCGCAAGACCCTCACGGTGCTGGTCTTCCTGCTCGGCCTCTTCCTGGCCGTGGTCACCTTCACGGCCGTGACGCTCCTGGTCGGCCAGCCCTTCTACGAGTCGCTGTCGGAGGCCGTGGACCGCGAGGAGGGCGGCGACGTGCCCACCTCAGGGCTGCCGCTCTGGCGCGACCTGTGGATCTCGGCCCGCGACAGCCTGCGGGTCGTGGTGCGGGTCGCGCTCTGGGGCGCGCTGCTGTTCGGGCTCGGCTTCGTGCCGGTGCTCGGGCAGACCGTCGTGCCGGTGCTCGGCTTCTGCGTGTCCGGCTTCTTCCTGGCGGAGGAGCTGACGGCGGTGGCGCTCCAGCGCAGGGGCGTGGAGCTGCGGGAGCGGCTGCGGCTGCTGAAGGGGCGGCGGCTGCGGACCCTGGGCTTCGGCGTCCCCCTGGCGCTGGCCTTCCTGGTGCCGTTCGTGGCGGTGTTCCTGATGCCGGGGGCGGTGGCGGGGGCGACCCTCATGGCACGGGAGATCGACGAGGAGCGGGCTGCGCCCGCGAAGACCCTCTGACGGGGGGCGCCCGTTGCCCGGGGGCGGCGGGCCCGCCAGGGGAGTGCGGACCTGCGGCCCGGTGGTGGCTTGCGCGAGGGCGGGGCAGATGCCGCACGTCCCCACCCACCGCGAGCAGGCTCGCCACCCGCGTCCCCGCCCGCCCCGCGCAGCAAAACCCCCTCCGCTACCAGTGCGACGGGCGCGAAACGTCCCCCGGGAGCCGGGTCTCCGCATCCCCCCGCGCCGCCGACACCTGCGACTGCGTCAAGAACAGGCACCCCGAGAAATCCGCCCCCCGGACATCCGCGTCACGGAAATCCGCCCCGATCACATCGGCCAACCGCAGGTCCGCCCCCCGCAGGTCCGCCGCGATCAGATAGGCGCCCCGCAGGTCCGCCCCCCGCAGGTCCGCCCCGCGCAGCTTCGCGCCGAAGAGGTTCGCCCCGCGCCGGTTCTTCTTCCTGCCGGGCTTCGCCTCCGCCCGCACCAACTCGCTCGCCCGCAGCAGCAGCACGTTCACCTTCTGCCGCTGCGCCGCCACGTCCAGCCGCAGCAGTTCCCCGGCCGGCCGCAGGGCCAGCGCCTCCGTCTCGTCGAGCAGCGCCCGCAGCTCCGCGTGGACGGGCGCGGCCGCCGCCCGGCCCAGGGCCTGGGTCACGTACCAGAGCAGCTCGTGGAGCTGCCGCATCACCGGCAGCAGCGCGAACATCTCGTCCCGCTCCTCGGGGTGCTCCCGCCAGTTGCGCCCCGCGAACGTGGTCCCCGAGATCCGCTGCCCGGCGCCGAAGCAGTCGTACACCGTGCACCCCTGGAAGCCCTCGGACCGCAGCTTCGTGTGGACGGAACAGCGGAAGTCCTCCCGCAGGTTCGCGCAGGGCTCCCCGGCCGCCTTGTCGACCGCGAAGTCGGTCGACGCGGTGAAGGCGAGCGCGACGCAGCACAGCCCGAAGCAGTTCGCGCAGTCGGCGCGCAGGACGTCGGTGTCGGACATGGCGGAGGGCTCCAGAGGTGCGGGCGGTACGGGCCGTACGGGCAGCACGGGCGGGACGCATCGTAGGTGAGGCGCCTCATCCGGGACCAACCGGTCGAGACCCGCCCAGCCGCCCCGCACCCACCGGCAGCAATTTCCCGTACCCCTTGATCGACGCGGCGCCTTCCCCCAGCATCGGCCCATGACCGAAGTCCTCGCCGTCGCAGTGATCACGATCCTCGCCGTCATCAGCCCCGGTGCCGACTTCGCGATGGTCGTGCGCAACAGCTACCTCTACGGGCGTACGACGGGCCTGTTCGGCGCCGCCGGAGTCGCCGCGGGCGTGCTGGTGCACGTCACCTACACCATGCTCGGCGTCGGCCTGCTGATCGCGTCGTCCACCGAGCTGTTCACCGCGATCAAGCTCGCGGGCGCCGCCTACCTCGTCTACATCGGGCTGCGCACCTTCTTCGCGCGCGCCGACCTCGCGGTCGACCTGGAGTCCAGGCCCGGCCTGTCCAACTGGGGCGCGCTGCGGACCGGTTTCCTCACCAACGCGCTCAACCCCAAGACGACGCTCTTCGTCGTGTCGACGTTCACCCAGGTGGTCGGCCCGGACACGGCGGTGTGGCAGCAGGCGGGGTACGGGCTGTTCATGTCCTTCGCGCACCTGTGCTGGTTCGGCCTGGTCGCGCTCTTCTTCTCCGACTCCCGGCTGCGCACGGCGATGCTCCGCAGGCAGAAGGCGCTGAACCGGGGAATCGGGTCGGTACTGGTCGGTCTGGGTGTCACGCTGGGCTTCGCGCGCTAGCCTGCCGCGATGACAACTCCCGTACGCACACGTCCCCGTGGCCGCACGCGCCTCTCCGCGCTCACCGGTCTGACCGGCCTCGTGGCGCTGGCCGCGCTGGCGGCGGGCACGGCGCCCGCCCAGGCGCTCGACGCCGCGCCGACCGCGCCCGTCGCGTCCGCCGCGCCCACCGTCGAGGAGCAGCGGCTCGACCGGGCGGTCCCGCAGGAGATCCTGGAGCGCGCCGGATTCGACGCGGCGGCACCGGAGTTCGCGCGCTCGCTCGCGCGGGCCGGTTCGTACCGCGCGGCCGAGCGCACGGTCGAGCGGCACGCCGAGCGGCTGTGGCGCAGGGCGGTGGACCGGGCCCAGGGCAGGGGCCCGGCGGGCGGCGACCTGAGCCGGGGCGACGACCGGCCGCTGTACTGGGCTCGGCTCGGCATGACGCGCGAACTACGTTCCTGGGAACCGGGGTTCGGCCTCTCGGACCGGCAGAGGGCGCGGCTGCTCGACCGCCTGGAGCGCTCCTCCAGGGGCCAGGACTCGATGGACTTCCGAAGCGGCAAGGGCGCGGGCAAGGGCGTCGAGCGCGTGGTCCTGACCGGCTTCGACCCCTTCACGCTGGACCGCGACATCCGGATCGGCAACCCGTCGGGCGCGACGGCGCTCGCGCTGGACGGCACGCTGGTCCGCACGGCGTCGGGCCGGTGGGCGAGGATCGAGACGGCCGTGTTCCCGGTCCGCTGGGCCGACTTCGCGGACGGCACGGTGGAGCGGGCGCTGCGCCCCGTGCTGCCGAAGGCGGACCTGGTCACGACGGTCAGCCAGGGGCGGCCGGGCCGGTTCGACATCGAGCGGTACAACGGGGCGTGGCGGGGCGGCTTCGGCGACAACGAGAACGCGTCGTCGACGGGGGTCGTGCCGGTCGCCGATCCGGCGTCGCAGCCGCAGTGGACGGCGACGACGCTGCCGTACGGGGCGATCGTGGGCGCGGCGACGGGGCGGTTCCCCGTGCGGGACAACACGGAGGTGACGGAGGTCCCGGCGGGCGGTACGGGTCCTGTGGTACGGCCCGAGGGCCCGACCCCGGGTTCGGCGGCCAGGTCCGGGGGCGGCGGCAACTACCTCTCGAACGAGATCGCCTACCGCGCGACGCTGCTGCGGGACCGGCTGGGGCTCGGCGCGCGGCTGCCCGCGGGGCACGTGCACACGCCGGTGCTGGAGTTCGGGGCGGGGAACGCGACGGAGATCGAGGACCCGGACTTCGTACGGAACCGGTCGGAGATCGTCGCCCAGGTGCGCGAGATAGTGCGCGCGGCGCTCGCGGGGTAGCGGGGCGGCGGCCCGGTGACGGGCTGGTCGCGCAGTTCCCCGCGCCCCCGACGGGGGCGCGGGGAACTGCGCGAGGGTGGGGCACACGCGCAACGCACCCACCCACCGCGAGCGGGCTCGCCACAGGCGAAAACGGCGCCCCCGGCAACGACCCGCCCCCGGGCAACGAAGCCCACCCCACCCCACCCCGCCCGTCAGCGCGCCCCCCGCAACAACCCCAGGAAATCGCGGAACGCCCCCGGCATGTCCACCCCCTCGGGATCGAGGAGCCACTGGTACTGCAACCCGTCCATCACCGCCACCAACAGCGGCGCCGCCCGCTCCACCGGCAGCCCCCCGGGCAGCCGCTCCCCGAACTCCGCCCGCAGCACCGCCCCCATCTGCCCCCGCACCTGGGCGTACCGCCCCGTGAAGAACTCCCGCGCCGGGTGCCCGTCCGTGACGCTCTCGCCGAGCAGCGCGGAGAACGTCTGGACGATCCCGGGCCGCATCGCGTTGTACTCCACGAGCGCGTCGACCAGGTCGAGCCGCCAGCTCTCCGCGGGGCCCGCGGACCCGCCCCCGGTGTCCCACCGGTCCCGCTCCGCCAGCACCGCGACGAGCAGCGCCTCCTTCGTGGGGAAGTGGTGCAGCAGCCCCTGCTGGGTGAGGCCGACGCGCTCCGCGACCGCCGCCAGCGACGCGCCCCGGTAGCCGCGCTCCGCGATGACCTCAAGGGCCGCCCGCAGGATGTCGGCGCGCCGCTCCACGCTCCTGGCCCTCGACATGCCCGCCTCCTCGCTCACGGCCCCGTACGCATGGCGCGCACGGCACGTACGCGGTACGTACGCAGCAGGACCGTACGTCACGCATCGAAGGTATCGAACGGGTAACAACACCTACCGTCTCACAGGTTTCGCGAGTAACCATGGCGTAACCCTGGTGGGCAAGGCAGGACGTCAGGACGTCGACGAGGAGGTACGGCCGTGGCCGCCCCGGAACCCCGCGCATCCGCCCCGGAACCCCGCGAACCCGCCCCGGAACCGTGCGCGTACACCGCCGCCGACCAGGCCCGCGACGCGGCGGTGGAGACCGCGCTCGGCAAGCTCGACCTCGACGCCAAGGCCCGCCTCCTGGGCGGCCGGGACATGTGGTCGCTGCCCGCGCTCCCCGAGATCGGCCTCGCCCCGCTCGTCATGTCCGACGGCCCCGTCGGCGTCCGGGGCGTGCGCTGGAGCGCCGACGACCCCTCGGTCGCCCTGCCGTCGCCCACCGCGCTCGCCGCCGCCTGGGACCCGGCCCTCGCCCGCCGCGCGGGCCGCCTCCTCGCGCAGGAGGCCCGCCGCAAGGGCGTCCACGTCCTGCTCGCGCCCACGGTCAACCTCCACCGCTCCCCGCTCGGCGGCCGCCACTTCGAGTGCTACAGCGAGGACCCGTACCTCACGGGCGAGATCGGCACGGGCTACGTCCTGGGCGTCCAGGACGGCGGCGTCGGCACCACGGTCAAGCACTTCGTCGCCAACGACGCCGAGACCGACCGCTTCACCGTCGACAACGCCGTCGAACCCCGCGCCCTGCGCGAGCTGTACCTCGCGCCCTTCGAGAAGATCGTCAAGAACGCCCGCCCCTGGGGCGTCATGGCGGCCTACAACCAGGTCAACGGCGTGACGATGACCGAGCACCACCACCTCCAGAACACCGTCCTGCGCGGCGAGTGGGGCTTCGACGGCGCGATCGTCTCCGACTGGACGGCCGCCCGCTCCACCAGGGGCGGCATCGAGGGCGGCCTGGACATCGCGATGCCGGGCCCGGCGACCGTGTACGGCGAGCCGCTGGCCGCCGCCGTCCGCGCGGGCGAGGTCGAGGAGGCCGCCGTCGACGAGGCGGTGCGCAACGTCCTGCGCCTCGCCGCCCGCGTCGGCGCCCTGGACGGCGCCCGGCCCGTCGTCTCCGACCCGCCCGCCGGGATCGACGGACCGGCCCTGGCCCGCGAGATCGCCCACCGCTCCTTCGTCCTCGTACGGAACCTGGCGCGCGGCCGGGGGCCCGTACTGCCCCTCGACCCCGCCCGCACCACCACCCTCGCCGTCAGCGGCGCCGCCGCCCGCGACGCCCGGGTGCTCGGCGGCGGCTCCGCGACCGTCTTCCCCGAGCGCGTCGTCTCCCCGCTGGAGGGCCTGACCGCCGCGCTGCCCGAAGGCGCCGTGACGTACGCCGTCGGCGCCGACCCCGAGGACGGGCTGACCCCGGCCGACCGGGGCTGGACGCTGCGCGCCGTCTGCCGCGACGCGTCGGGCGCCGTCATCGGGGAGCGCCCGCTGTCCTCGGGCCAGGTCCAGTGGATCGGCGACGACCTCCCCGAAGGCGTCACCCACGCGGCCCTGCACACCATCGAGGTCACCGGCACCCTCACCCCGCGCGAGGGCGGCGAGCACGCCTTCGGCACCCGGGGTCTCGGCGCGTTCACGCTCAAGGTGGCGGGCGGGACGGTCTGGGAAGGCGCACAGCGCCCCGGCGGCGGGGCCGACCCCTTCGAGGCGTTCTCCGGCACCCCCGCCGAGCGGGCCCGCGTCCACCTCGCCGCGGGCGAACCCGTCGAGGTCTCGCTGACCCACCCCGTGGGCGACCTCACCGCCCTCCCGCTGCCCGCCGTGATGTTCTCGCTCCTGCACCGGCCCCCGCTGCGCGACGCCGACGAACTGATCGCTCGGGCCGCCGCGGCCGCCCGCGCCGCCGACACCGCCGTCGTGGTCGTCGCCACCACCGAGCGCGTGGAGTCCGAGGGCTTCGACCGCACCGACCTGCGGCTGCCCGGCCGTCAGGACGACCTGGTCCGCGCGGTCGCCGCCGCCAACCCGAACACCGTCGTCGTGGTCAACGCCGGCTCCCCGGTCGAGCTGCCGTGGCGCGAGGAGGTCGCGGCGATCCTCCTCACCTGGTTCCCTGGCCAGGAGGGCGGCGCCGCCCTCGCCGACGTCCTGTTCGGCGCCGAGGAGCCCGGCGGACGCCTGCCCACCACCTGGCCCGGGGCCCTCGCCGACGCCCCCGTCACCGAGGTCGTCCCCACCGACGGCCGCCTCGCCTACGCGGAGGGCGTGTTCATCGGCTACCGCGCCTGGGACCGGGCGTGCGCCGTCCCCGCGTACCCCTTCGGACACGGCCTCACGTACACCTCCTGGGAGTACGAGTCCCTGGAGGCGACCCGGGACGCCGCCCGCGTCCGCGTGCGCAACACCGGCACCCGCCCCGGCCGCGAGACCGTCCAGCTCTACCTCGCGCCGGGGGAGGACGCGCGGGCCCCGGCCGGTGCCGAGCTGCCCGCCCGCCGCCTCGCGGGCTTCGCCGTCGTCGAGGCCGCGCCGGGCGAGGACGTCGAGGTGGAGATCGCCCTGGACCGCCGCGCCTTCGAGGTCTGGGACGGGACCGCGGGAGCCTGGACCGCGGTCCGGGGCGGCTACGAACTCCTGGCGGCCCGCTCGCTCGGCGACGCCCGCCTGAGCATCCCGCTGACCGTGTGACCGACCCGGTGAGCCACCGGCTCTCAGGCCGGGGGCCGGGCCGCCGTCACGTTGCGGTGCGCGATCGCCGCCAGCTCGCCCTGCCCGTCCTTGCTCGGGTGGAACCAGTCCCAGTGGCTCAGCTGGCCGTTGCCGAAGCGGTAGTCGAAGACCGCGCCGCCGTCGTACCTGCACCGCTCGTACCCGGCGCAGACCTCGCTCAGCACCTTGTTGTACGCGACCACGCGCTCCTGGACCATGGCGCGGCGGCGCTGCGCGTCCTCGCCCATGTCGTCCGCGTCCTTCAGCATCGACGCGCAGATGCCCAGCTTCCACACCTGCTTGCCCAGCGCGCTGCCCCGGCCCGTCGACCACAGCCGCATCAGGTCCGGCACGCTCGACACGTACACCTGCGTCTTCGGCGACGCGGCCCGCAGCTGGCGCAGCGCCGACTGGAACGACGCCCGGAAGTCCCCGACCGCCGTCATGCCCGAGGTCGATTCCCGGCAGGCGTCGTTGGCGCCCACCATCACCGTGACGAGCCCCGGCTTGCGCTGGGCCGCCTGCCCCATCTGCTGCGCGAGCTCCGCGACCCGCGCGCCGGTGCGCGCGAAGTTCCACACGTTGCCCGTCATGCCGTTCGCGCCGAGCAGCCGCGACGCCAGCGAGCGCACCGCCGGGTCCGTGCCGGTCGCCCAGGACACCTCGGGGCAGTCCTCCAGGACCGTGCAGGCGTCGAACCCGCGCGTGATGGAGTCGCCCACGGCGGCGAGCGAGGCCGGCGAGCGGTCCCACGCGGGGGCGCGCGGGGCCGCGGCCCCGCGCGCCTCGGGCGGCGCGCCCCGGGTCAGGCCCCCGCCGCCCGAGTCACAGCCGCTCAGCACGGCCGTACCGGCGAAAACGGTCGCGGCCGCGGCCGCGACGGCGGCGAGCTGCGGGCGGTTCGAGCGGCTCCGACGCATGCGGTGTTCCCCTCCCGGGCGTCCTGGCGAGTGAATGCTGAGCGAATCGGCGCCCCGGGACCGACAGTACGTCACACCTGTGCGGCCGCCGCACGATAGCTTTTGCCCACCACCCGGCGAATTTCGACTCCGGTAAATTACAACACGTCACATACTGTCCCTTTTCAGGAGATTAACTCCCGATGCTGTTTACTGGGGGCACGAGGCCGCTGGGGAAGGCGAAGCTCGTCCCACACTGGAGGTCCCGGTGACGACACGTGGAGTTCTCTACGTTCACTCCGCACCGCGCGCGCTCTGCCCACACATCGAATGGGCGGTGGGAGGCGTCCTCGGCGTACGGGCCCAGCTCGACTGGATCAGACAGCCGGCCGCCCCCGGCACCTGGCGGGCCGAGTTCTCCTGGCGCGCCGAGGCGGGCACCGCGTCCAAGCTCGCCTCCGCGCTGCGCGGCTGGCAGCTGCTGCGCTTCGAGGTGACCGCGGAGCCGTCCGCGACGGCCGAGGGCGAGCGCTACAGCGCCACGCCCGAGCTGGGCATCTTCCACGCGGTGACCGGCATCCACGGCGACATCCTGGTCCCCGAGGACCGGCTGCGCGCCGCGCTGGCCCGCTCCGCGCGCGGCGAGACGGTCCTGGAGGCCGAGCTGGCCAAACTGCTCGGCAAGCCCTGGGACGACGAGCTGGAGCCCTTCCGCTACGCGGGCGAGGGCGCCCCGGTCCGCTGGCTGCACCAGGTCGTCTGAATACGTACGCGAGGGGCCCCGCACCACCAGGTGCGGGGCCCCTCACGTACGTACGACCGGAATCAGACCGGAACAGCCCGGAACAGACCGGATCAGACCGAGCGGAATGCCAGGACGACGTTGTGGCCGCCGAAGCCGAACGAGTTGGCCCCTTCTTTCTGCGGTCCTCGCGTCGCTTCGCTGGCTTCGGGCCGCTGCGTCGGACTCCGTCCGTCGGGGTGTGGCGAGGCCCGCCTCCCGGGTAGGGGGCGGGCCTTTGCGCGGGTGTGGCCGGATCAGACCGAGCGGAACGCCAGAACCACGTTGTGGCCGCCGAAGCCGAACGAATTGTTGATCGCGGCGATCGTGCCGGACGGCAGCGCGCGGGGCTCGTCGCGGACGATGTCCGCGCCGTCCTCGGCGATCTCCTCGTCCAGCTCGTCGATGTTGATGGTCGGCGGAGCCGTGCGGTGGTGCAGCGCGAGGACCGTCGCGACGGTCTCGATGCCGCCCGCGCCGCCCAGCAGGTGGCCGGTCATCGACTTGGTGCTGGAGATCGCCACGTGGTCCAGGTCGTCGCCGAGCGTCTTGCGCAGCGCCTTGACCTCGGCGACGTCGCCCTGCGGCGTCGAGGTGGCGTGCGCGTTGACGTGCACGACCTCCTCGGCCTTCAGGTCGGTGTTGTCCAGCAGGTGCTGGAGCGCGGTGGCGATGCCGCGGCCCGAGGGCTCGGGCTGCGCGATGTGGTGGCTGTCCGCGGACAGGCCCTGGCCCAGCACCTCGCAGTAGACGCGGGCACCGCGCTTCGCGGCGTGCTCGGCCGACTCCAGGACGACGACGCCGGCGCCCTCGCCCAGCACGAAGCCGTCGCGGGCCTTGTCGTAGGGCCGCGAGGCCTTCTGCGGCTCGTCGTTGTTCTTGGACATCGCCATCATGTTGGCGAACGCCGCGATGGGCAGCGGGTGGATCGCCGCCTCGGTGCCGCCCGCGATCACCACGTCGGCGCGGCCGGTGCGGATCATCTCGACGGCGTAGCCGATCGCCTCGGCGCCCGACGCACAGGCGGAGACCGGGGTGTGCACGCCCGCCTGGGCGTTCACCTCCAGGCCGACGTTGGCGGAGGGGCCGTTCGGCATGAGCATGGGGACGGTGTGCGGGGAGACGCGGCGTACGCCCTTCTCCTTCAGCACGTCGTACTGGTCGAGCAGGGTGGTCACGCCGCCGATGCCGGAGGCGATGACCGTACCGAGCCGCTCGGGCTGGATCTTGTCGTCCTCCTCGCCGGCCTTGCCGGTGTACCCCGCGTCGGCCCACGCCTCGCGGGCCGCGATCAGCGCGAACTGCGCCGAGCGGTCCAGCTTGCGGGCCAGCGGGCGGGGGAGGACGTCGCCCGGGTCGACGGCCGCGAGGGCCGCGATCCGGACGGGCAGTTCCGCGAAGCGCTCGCCTTCGAGAGGCTGCACGCCCGAACGGCCTGCCAGCAGACCTTCCCAGGTCGATGCGGCGTCGCCACCCAGCGGTGTAGTTGCGCCGATACCGGTGACGACCACGGTGCGATTGGTCGGGCTCACTGGAAAATCTTCTCCACGTGTAGAAGGTTCGGAACTCACGGCGCCACCGCCGGGCGGCGACAGACGCTCAGCGTCAGGCCTTGGAGACCTGGTTGTTGAGGATGTAGTTGGCGGCGTCGCCGACCGTCTTGAGGTTCTTGACGTCCTCGTCGGGGATCTTCACGTCGAAGCGCTCTTCGGCGGCGACGACGACCTCGACCATGGACAGCGAGTCGACGTCCAGGTCGTCGGTGAAGGACTTGTCCAGCTGGACGTCCTCGACCGGGATGCCGGCGATCTCGTTGACGATCTCGGCGAGACCGTTGACGATCTCTTCCTGAGTGGCGGCCATGTTGGCGCTCCTTCGGTGTGTTCTGACGAATGTCTGCGGATGCAGGGTGGTTCTTCGGCGTCCGGAAGGTCCCGGATGGTGCCTAGGGGAGGGTAACGACCGTCGCGGCGTAGACGAGACCCGCCCCGAAGCCGATGACGAGCGCGGTGTCGCCGCTCTTCGCCTGCCCGGTCGCCAGGAGCCGCTCCATCGCGAGCGGAATCGAGGCGGCCGAGGTGTTGCCGGTGGTCTCGACGTCACGTGCGACCGTGACGTGCTCCGGCAGCTTCAGAGTCTTCACCATCGAGTCGATGATCCGCATGTTGGCCTGGTGCGGGATGAAGACGTCCAGGTCGGCCGCGGTGATCCCGGCCGCGTCCAGCGCCTGCTGGGCGACCTTCGCCATCTCGAAGACGGCCCAGCGGAAGACCGCCTGGCCCTCCTGCGCGATGGCCGGGAACTTGTCCACCGCGCCGTCGCGGTAGTCCGTCCACGGCACGGTCTGCTTGATCGTCTCGGCCTTGTCGCCCTCCGAGCCCCAGACCGTCGGACCGATCTGCGGCTCCTTGGCGGGGCCGACGACGACCGCGCCCGCACCGTCGCCGAACAGGAAGGCGGTCGCGCGGTCGGTCAGGTCGGTGAGGTCGCTGAGCCGCTCGACGCCGATGACCAGGACGTACTCGGCGGAGCCGTCGGTCACCATGCCCTTGGCGAGGGTCAGCCCGTAGCCGAAGCCCGCACAGCCAGCGGAGATGTCGAACGCGGCGGGCTTGCCCGTGCCGAGCCGGTCGGCGATCTCGGTGGCGACGGCCGGGGTCTGCTTGAAGTGCGAGACGGTGGAGACGATCACGGCGCCGACCTGCTCCGGGGTGATCCCGGCGTCGGCGATGGCCTTGCCCGAGGCCTCGATCGACATCATGGCCACGGTCTCCTGGTCGGAGGCCCAGTGGCGGGTCGCGATGCCGGAGCGGGAGCGGATCCACTCGTCGGACGAGTCGATCGTCTCCAGAATCACCTCGTTGGGCACCACG
The DNA here is from genome assembly GCF_044458065.1 of Streptomyces sp. NPDC050504. Classification (NCBI taxonomy): domain Bacteria; kingdom Bacillati; phylum Actinomycetota; class Actinomycetes; order Kitasatosporales; family Streptomycetaceae; genus Streptomyces; species Streptomyces sp. NPDC050504. Next base: position 902,439 of record NZ_JBITHO010000002.1, read on the forward strand.
CGCGTCGGCCGGTAGCCGCCGACGCCCATGATGCGCGCGTAAGGGGCGCCCTTGCTCGGCTTGATCTTCGACATGCTCTTCTCGGCTCCTTAACCGGCCTGGCCGTGCTCGGCGATGAGCTCGCGTGCGGCGTCGAGGTCGTCGGGCGTCTTCAGCGCGAGGGTCTGCACACCGGGCAGGGCGCGCTTGGCGATGCCCGTGAGGGTGCCACCGGGGCACGCCTCGATCAGCGCGGTGACGCCGAGCTTCTGGAAGGTCTCCATGCACAGGTCCCAGCGGACCGGGTTGGCGACCTGGCCGACCAGGCGCTCGATGACCTCGGCGCCGGTCGCGACGGTCGCGCCGTCCTTGTTGGAGACGTACGTCACGGTCGGATCGGCCGGGGCCAGGCCCTGCGCGGCGGCCGCCAGCTTCGTCACGGCCGGGGCCATGTGCGAGGTGTGGAACGCGCCCGCCACCTTGAGCGCCACGACGCGGCGCACGCCCTCGGGCTTGTCGGCGTCCAGCGCCGCCAGCTGCTCCAGGGTGCCCGCGGCCACGATCTGGCCCGCGCCGTTGACGTTCGCCGGGGTCAGGCCCAGCTTCTCCAGGTGCGCGACGGACACCTCGGGGTCGCCGCCGAGCAGCGCCGACATGCCGGTCTCCGTGACGGCGGCGGCCTCGGCCATCGCCAGACCGCGTCCCCGTACGAGCTTCATGACGGCCGTGTCGTCGAGGACGCCGGCCCACGCGGCGGCGGTCAGCTCGCCCACGCTGTGCCCGGCGACCGCGCCCGGCGCGTTGCCCGCGAGGTCCAGCGCGGACGCCGACAGCAGGCCCGCGGCGACCAGCAGCGGCTGGGCCACGGCGGTGTCGCGGATCTCGTCCGCATCGGCCTTCGTGCCGTAGTGGGCGAGGTCGAGCCCGATGGCGTCGGACCAGGCCGCGATGCGGTCTGCGGCACCGGGGAGGTCGAGCCAGGGGGTCAGGAAGCCGGGCGTCTGAGCGCCTTGGCCGGGAGCGACGAGTACGAGCACCCTCACACTCTCTCTTGTGGACGGGCCGGGACGCCCGTGGGGACAGGGACGAAGAACCGTCAGGGGAATTGTTGGTGTCCAACAAAAGTCTAGGGTTGTGAATCTCCGTCGGCCAGGCGCCCCAGGATGAGCGCGATCCGCAGGGTGAACGCGGATCGCACGTCCGAGGGCGACCAGCCGGTGACGTCCGTCACACGTCGGAGCCGGTAGCGCACGGTGTTGGGGTGCACGAAGAGCATCCGGGCGGCCCCTTCGAGGCTGCTCGCCTGCTCCAGGTACACGCTCAGCGTTTCCAGGAGAGCGGAGCCCGCTTCTTCCAGTGGTCTGTAGATCTCCTCCACCAACTGCTCGCGCGCCGCAGGGTCGGAAGCGATCGCGCGCTCCGGCAGGAGATCATCCGCGAGAACCGGCCTCGGCGCGTCCTGCCACGCCGCGCACGCCTTGAGTCCGGCCGCGGCGGCCTGCGCCGAGCGGGTCGCGGCCAGCAGGTCGGGGACGACGGGCCCCGCGACGACGGGCCCCGCCGCGTACGGCCCGATCAGCGCCTTCGCCACCTGGAGCGGATTGTCGCTGCCGCCCGCGATCACCACGAGCCGGTCGCCGAGCACCCCCGTCAGCACCTGGAGCTTGGCGTGCCGCGCGGCCCTGCGGATCGCCTCCACGGTCAGCTCGGAGTCCCCGTCGGGCGCGGTCCCCAGCACCACGCACACGTGCTCGGGGGCGTTCCAGCCCAGGGCGGCCGCCCGGCTCACCGCGCCCTCGTCGGCCTCGCCCGACAGCACGGCGTTCACCACCAGCGACTCCAGGCGCGCGTCCCAGGCGCCGCGCGCCTCGGCGGCCTGCGCGTACACCTGGGCGGTCGCGAAGGCGATCTCCCGGGCGTAGACCAGCAGCGCCTCGCGGAGCACGGACTCGTCGCCGGGGGCGGCGACCTCGTCGATCGCCGACTCCATGACCTCGATGGTCGTCCGCACCATCTCCACGGTCTGCCGCAGCGTGATCGCCCGGGTCAGCTCGCGCGGCGCGGTCCCGAACACGTCCGTCGAGATGGCCTGCGGGGTCTCGGGGTGCCGGAACCACTCGGTGAACGCGGCGATGCCGGCCTGGGCGACCAGGCCGATCCAGGACCGGTTCTCCGGCGGCATCGCCCGGTACCAGGGCAGCGTCTCGTCCATGCGGGCGATCGCGCTCGCGGCGAGGCTGCCGGAGGACTGCTCCAGGCGCTTCAGTGTCGCGGCGTGCGGATGGGCGGCGTTCGCGGCGGGTTCAGGCACGGGGACAAGAGTGCCTTATCGGGACGGGGGCGTGCCCCGCCGGGGCCCGACGCGGCCCCGCGGGGCTACCGTGGGGCCGTGATTCGCGTACAGCGCTCGGACGACCGCTACCGGGGCGGCGACCCGCAGGCCGGCATCGAGTCGTGGCACGCCCTGTCCTTCGGGCCGTTCTACGACCCCGACAACCTCCGCTTCGGGCCCGTCATCGCCTGCAACGAGGAGCGCCTGGCGCCCGGCGCGGGCTTCGACGAGCACCCGCACAGCCACACCGAGATCGTCACCTGGGTCGTCGAGGGCGAGCTGACCCACCGGGACACGGCCGGGCACGCCACGGTGGTGCGCCCCGGCGACGTGCAGCGGCTCAGCTCGGCGGGCGGCGTGCGGCACGTCGAGCGCAACGACTCCGACGCCGACCTGGTGTTCGTGCAGATGTGGCTGGCGCCGCTGACGCCGGGCGGCGAACCCTCGTACGAAGTGGTGCGCGGCATCGCGGACGCCACCCCGTACGCGCTGCCCCGGGCGGGCGCGCTGCTGCACGCGCGCCGCCTGGGCGAGGGGGAGCGGGCCGAGGTGCCGGACGCGGCGTTCGTCTACCTCCACGTGGTGCGCGGCGGGGTGCTGCTGGCGGACGCGGAGGAACTGGCCCCCGGGGACTCGGCGCGGATCACGGACGCGCGGGGCCTGGCCCTGGTGTCCCTGGCACCCGCCACCGAGGTCCTGATGTGGGCGGCGGACGGCACGTCAGACTGAGGCGCGCAGCTCGGCGAGGACCGCGTCGGTGAAGGGCGGCCACGCCTCGACGGCCCACGGCCCGAAGGGCCGGTCGGCGAGCGCGACGCAGGCGGCGCCCGCGTCCGGGTCGATCCACAGGAACGTCCCGGCCTGCCCGAAGTGCCCGAACGTACGGGGCGACGAGGAGGCGCCCGTCCAGTGCGGGGACTTGGAGCCGCGGATCTCGAAGCCGAGGCCCCAGTCGTTGGGCCGCTGGTGCCCGTACCCGGGCAGGATCCCGGTCAGCCCCGGGTGGACCACGGTCATGGCCTCCAGCACGGTCCTGGCGTCGAGCAGCCGGGGCGCCTGCACCTCGGCGGCGAACCGCACGAGGTCCTCCACGGTCGACACGGCGTCCTTGGCGGGCGAGCCGTCCAGGGTGGTGGACGTCATGCCGAGCGGCTCCAGCACCGCCTGGCGGAGGTACTCGGCGAACGGGATGTCGGTCGCCTTGGCGACGTGGTCGCCGAGGGCCTCGAAGCCGGTGTTGGAGTAGATCCGCCGGGTCCCCGGCGCGGCCGAGACGCGGTCCTCGTCGAACGCCAGCCCCGAGGTGTGCGCGAGCAGGTGGCGCACGGTCGCCCCCTCGGGCCCCGCGGGCTCGTCCAGCTCGACCGCCCCCTCCTCGTACGCGACGAGCACGGCGTACGCGGCGAGCGGCTTGGTCACCGAGGCGAGCGGGAAGCGGTGCGCGGTGGGGCCGTGGGAGCCGACGAGGGTACCGTCCGCCCGGACGACGGCGGCGGAGGCGGTGGCGACGGGCCAGTTCTCAATCAACGCGGGACTCTGCATGCGCACGAGCGTACGGGGAACGAGCCGACGGGCCCGCGCGCGGGAGTGGGGCACACGCGGCACGCACCCAGCCGCCCCGAGCGGGCACGCCCCAGGGAACCCGTACCGAATTCCGCTTGCTTAGAGCGCACTCGAAGGTTTTAGCGTGTTCCCCATGACGGTGATCGAGAGCACACCGATACGCGCCGACCCCGCCCCCGACCCGACCCCGGAATCAGACGCCTGTACGGCCACCGGCCCCACCCCCCACCCCCGCCCCGAGGGCCAGGACCGCTACACGATCAGCGAGGTCGCGGCCTTCACCGGCCTCAGCGCGCACACCCTGCGCTGGTACGAGCGCATCGGCCTCATGCCGCACGTCGACCGCTCGCACACCGGCCAGCGCCGCTTCCGCAACAGGGACCTGGACTGGCTGAACCTCATCACCAAGCTGCGGCTGACCGGAATGCCGGTCGCCGACATGGTCAGGTACGCGGAACTGGTCCGCGAGGGCGACCACACCTTCGAGGCGCGCCAAGCGCTCCTGGAGCAGACCAGGCGCGCGGTACTCGCGCGGATGGCGGAGCTCAGGGGCACGCTCGCCGTACTCGACTACAAGATCAACTTCTACGCCGAGGGGCACCGAGGATGAGCACCGAAGACCGCATCGCACAGGTCCGGCTGGGTACGGAAGGCCCCCTGGTCGGAGTTCAGGGCCTGGGCTGCATGGGCATGAGCTTCGCCTACGGCCCGACCGACGCCGACGAGGCGCGCGCCACGCTGGAGCGCGCCCTCGAACTGGGCGTGACGCTGTACGACACCGCCGACATGTACGGGTTCGGCGAGAACGAGAAGTTCATCGCGCCCTTCGTCGCCGCGCACCGCGACGAGATCGTGCTGGCCACGAAGTTCGGCATCGTGATGGACCCGGAGGACCCGACCAGGCGCGAGATCCGCAACGACGCGGCGTACGTCCGCCGGTCCGTGGAGGGCAGCCTGCGCCGCCTCGGCGTGGACGCCGTCGACCTCTACTACATGCACCGCCGCAACGTGGACGTGCCGATCGAGGAGTCGGTCGGCGCGATGGCGGAGCTGGTGCGGGAGGGCAAGGTCAAGCAGCTGGGCCTGAGCGAGGTCTCCGCGGGCGAGCTGCGCGCGGCGCACGCCGTGCACCCGATCGCCGCGCTCCAGTCGGAGTGGTCGCTGTTCAGCCGGGACATCGAGGACAGCGTGGTGGGCGCGGCCGCCGAGCTGGACGTGACCGTGGTGCCGTACTCCCCGCTCGGCAGGGGCTTCCTCACCGGGGCGTTCGTGCACGCGGACAAGGAGCTGGCCGCGGACGACTTCCGGCGCCAGCAGCCGCGCTTCACCGGGGAGAACGCGGCGGCCAACGCGGCGCTCCTCCAGCCGGTGCGGGAGGTCGCGGACGCGCACGGGGCGAGCCTCGGGCAGGTCGCCCTGGCGTGGGCGCACGCGCGGGCCGAGGTGCACGGGCTGAAGGTCGTGCCCATCCCGGGGACGCGGAAGCGGAGCCGGGTGGAGGAGAACGCGGCGGCGACGCGGCTCGTCCTGACGGAGGCGGACCTGGCCGCGCTGGAGCCGATCGCGGGGCGGGTCGCGGGCACGCGCTACGCGGACATGTCCTTCACCCCGGTGGACCGCGACTAGCCCTCCGGCGGGCCGCGGGGGCGGGCGGGGGGTTCCGCTGCGCGGGGCCTCCCCCCCACCCCGCCCCGCGCGGCGGGAGCCCGTACCCGTACGCGGGGGATAGGTATACGGATTCCCGCGGTCCACGGATGCCCGCACGTCCCCGCCCCCGCCACGCTGAACCCGGGCACTCACCGAGCGGAGAGGCAAGGGCACATGCGAACGTGCGACGGTCTGGTCGGCAGGGAAACGGCGGTGCGCACAGCCGTGCGTCTCGTACGGGAGCACCGCACCGTCACGATCACCGGTCCCGGCGGCGTGGGCAAGAGCGCCGTCGCGGCACAGGCGGCCCACAGGCTCCGCGCCGAGAACGCCGAGAACGCCGAGAACCCCGAGAACGCAGGGAACCCCGAGAACGCAGGGAACCCCGAACCCTGGGACGTCATCGGCCGCGCCGAGCTCGACCGCGTCCAGGACCCCGCCCTCGTCCCGCACGCCCTCGCCCGCGCCCTGCGCACGGAGGGTGACCCCGGCCTCCCCCAACTCGCCGCGCTCGCGCGTGCGTTGGGGGACCGGCGCGTCCTGCTGGTCGCCGAGACCTGCGAGACCACCGCCCCCGCCTGCGCGGAGGCGTTCGCGGCGCTGCACGCGGCCTGCCCGCGGCTGCACACCGTCGCGACGAGCAGGACCCCCGTGGCGACCGGCGTCGAGCTGCCGCTGGCCCCGCTCACCGTCGACGAAACGGTCCGCGTCTTCGAGTCGTACGCCCCGGGTGAGCACGAACTGGCCCTGGGCATCGGGCCGTTCCTCGACGGGCTGCCGCTCGCCGCGCGCATCGCCGCGGGCAGGCTGGAGCGGGTGGGCCCCGAGGGCCTGCTGGCGGGCGCGGTCGACCCGGACGCGCTCCTCGACCTGCCGGCCCCCAGGGCGGGGCTGCCCGTGCGGCAGCGCACCCTGCGCGGCTCGCTGGACTGGAGCCTGCGGCTGTGCACGCCGAAGGAGCGGCTGCTGTGGGCGCGGTGCAGCGTCTTCCCCGGGGCGTTCACCGCGGCGGACGCCCGCCGGGTGTGCGGCGACGTCCGGCTCCCGGAGCCGGGGATCGGGGTCGCGCTCGCCGAACTGGCGGACCGCTCGCTGCTGTTGGAGACTCCGGACGGCCTGCGCGTCTCGCGTCTCGGCCGCGCGTACGGCCGCCGCGGCCTGGCCAGGCTGGGCGAGGAACGAGAGCTTCTGGCGCGCTGCCTGGACTGGCTGATGGCCAGGGGATGAGTGGCGGGATCCCCGGACCCCGGATCCCGCCACTCCTGCACTCCTGAGTTCCACCGCTCCTGAGTTCCGCCCCGCCGGGCCCCCCGGGTCCGGACGTAGCGGCACATCCCTTTTCCCGGGGCTCTTTTGATGTTCCCGCTCACGCCGCGTGAAGGGCTGGCTACACTTTCTCGCTCCAAGTGTCGCCACCGTACCCCCGTCCGATGGGTCCACCCATGCCCGTACTCCCTCTCCCCGGGGCTGCCGTCGAGGATCCGTCGCGCCGCTCCGTACCGCAGCCCGACCGGCGGAAAACCCCCGCACCGGCCGAGTTGGTCCTCATGGCCGCCGCGGTCCTCCTCGCCGCCACCGGTGTCGTGCTCGGTCTGCTGCTCAGGCATCCGGTGACGTTCCTGCACGTCGTGTCCGCCGTCGCCCTGCTGCCCGTACTGCCGGTCCTCTCCGCCGCCGGCACCCGCGCGGCCGCGCTCGCGGGCGGTGTGGCGCTCGTCGGGGTCTGCATACTCGCCTGGGGGCGGCCGTCCCTGCTGTGCGCCGCCGCCGCGACGACGCTCGCGGCCGCCGCCCTCGTGCGCTTCGTCGTCGGCCGGGGCCGCCGCCAGGAGGCCAGGATCGCCGAGCTCCAGACGCTGGCCAGGGCCGTGCAGGCGGCGGTGCTGCCCAGGCCGCCCGCCTCCGTCGACGGAACGCTCCTCGACGCGCGGTACCTCGCGGCGACGCCGGGCGCCACGGTCGGCGGCGACATCTGCGGCGCCGAGCACACCCTGTACGGCACCCGCCTGTTCATCGGGGACGTCTCGGGCAAGGGGCTCGACGCGGTCGCCGCCGCCGCCGAAGTGCTGCACATCTGGCGCGAGTTGGCCCACCACGAACCGCTCCTCGCGGGCATCGCGCTGCGCCTGGACACGGCGGTGGGCCGGATCCACCCCGGCGACGGCTTCGTCACCGCCCTGCTGCTCAACGTCGACCGCGAGGGCCGCGTCGAGCTGCTCAGCTGCGGCCACCCGCCCCCGGTGCTGGTCGGCGCGGCGGGCATCGGCTGGGTCCCGGGACTCGACCCGGCGCCCCCGCTGGGCCTGCTCGACCTCGGGGGCGACCACTGCCCCACGGTCCGGCTGCGCCCCGAGCCCGGCGACTGGCTGCTGCTCTGCACGGACGGGGTCGCCGAGTGCCGCAACGGCACCGGCGACTTCTATCCGCTGGTGGACCGCCTCGCGGCGCTCACCGCCCCCGAGAAGCCCGACGAGACCGGCCGCGCGCACGCCGGGCCCGAGTTCGACGGGCTGCTCGACGCCCTGGAGTCGGACCTGGCGCACCACAGGGGCGACGCCCCGGGCGACGACGCGATCATGATGCTCGTCCGCCCGGGGGCGCTCTGACGCCCCGCCGCCGCGGCTACAGCTCCGCCAGCAGCTCGGCCTTCTTCGCGCAGTACTCGTCGTCCGTGACGAGCCCCGCCTGGTGCAGCTCCCCGAGGTGCCGGATGCGGTCCGCGATGTCCGCGGGGTCGCGGCGGACCGCGGTGAGCACCCGCACCCCGCCCCCGCTCCCGCCGCCCGCGCCGCTCCCGACCGCGTCCCGCACGGCGGCGAGCACGGCGGCCGCGAACGGCAGCGACTCGTGCACGGGGCCGTAGCCGAGCCCGAAGACGACCGTCGCCGGGTCCTGGTCGGCGGGCACGGGCACGGGCGCGGCCGGGCGCCCCTCGGTGTCCCTGGCGCGCGGCAGCAGCCGCAGATAGCCGTCGAACGCCTCGGGCGAGCGCCATTCGACCCCGCTCAACGCGTCGACCCGGAACGTCTGGTCCCCGGCCTTCCACTTGGCGGACGAGGCCCCGGTCCACGACCAGCGGAAGGAGACCTTGGCGCCGTCGAAGGACGCCTTCGCGTCGTACGCCTTGAACTGCGGCGGCCCCTCGGGCGCCGCCACCAGGAACCGCTCGGCGGGCTCCTTGGCCTCGTCCGCGGGCAGCAGCCGGGCGCGCAGCTCGTCGGCGTAGTACTCCGCGAGGGTCTCGCGCTCGGCGGGCAGCACCAGCCGGTACGGGTCGCACCCTTCCTTCAGCTGTCCGGCGGCCACGTCCATGAGCGGGTCGGCGCCCGCTCTGGGTACGGCGTGCAGGACGACCGTGCCCCGCTTGCCGGGGGAGAGCGTCACCGACTCCAACGCCTCGTGCGGCACGCGCCGTTCGCGCAGCGCGTGAAAGAGCCTCGGTGTGCGGATCCCCCGTTCGAAGCGGATGAGCACGGAGTCTTCCTCGAACTCCCAAGTGGCTTGAATTCCCGCCAGTACGTCACCCATGCGCCTCATCGTATGCGGCGCACGCCCGCGCGTCCCCCCGGGAGAGGGGCCCGATGGCGGCGAATCTACGCGCGTCAGGCTCGTGCGCAGGGGGCACGCGTCAGACGCGGCAGGCGTTGCTGCCGTCGGCGCACGTCACCGTGGAGTACGAACCGACGCCTATGCGTGCGAAGTTGCTGAGGCTGTCGGTGCCCGGCACGAAGTAGCCCGCGTGCCCGACGGCGCCCGACGCCGAGAGCACCCGCGCCCCGAACCCCCGGGCCACCGGGTCGGCGCCGTGCCCCAGCCCGCCGAACTCCAGGTTGGGCACGTCCGCGATCCAGTCGTCGCCGTCCCGCATGGCCCACACCCGGGCCCGGGTGTCCAGCTGCCCGACGTGGTCCACGCGCATGCCGGGGCTGCCGGCGACCGCGATGTCGCTGACCCGGGCGGGCAGTTCGTCGGCGGCGACCCCGCACAGCACGGAGCCGTAGCTGTGGCAGAACAGCGAGACCTCGGACGTGCCGGGCAGCGACTCCAGGAGCGCCCTGAGGCGCACGGCGCCGTTCTCCGCGAGCCGCCCGATGGCCGAGTCGACGCCTACCCCGACGGGGGTGGTGTAGTCGGCCCAGGCGATCACGGCGGTACGGGTCCTGGGGGCCGCCGCGCGCTCGGCGACGTACAGGGACTGGGCCATGCCGACGGGGGCGCTGTACTTGCGGTGGGTCCGCTCCAGCGTGAGCAGGTTGGTGTCGACGCCCGGGACGATCACCGAGACCCGCTCGGCGTGCTCCAGGTCGCCCAGCACCTCGGCGGCGCGGCCCCTGCTGGAGGGGTCGAAGGCGAGGATCTGGCGGTCGCCCGAGAGCAGCGAGTCGTAGCGGTGCACCCGGCGCTCGGCGTCCGCGCGGCCGGCGGGCGACAGCTCCTGGTCGTGCGTGCGCTGCTGCTCGCCCTTGCGGGCCTGGGCGAGCGCGAGCCGGTTCGCCCGGTAGCGCAGCGGGATCGGGGCGCCGTTGAGGTTTCCGACGATCAGCGGGTGGCGCGCGGCGAGCGCGGTGCGCTGGGCCGCGCCGAGCGAGGCGAAGAAGCCCGCGATGACCTGGGGCGACGCCTCGGCGTCCGGCAGCGGGCGGTTGCCGATCCGGCCCTTCTCCCAGGCCGCGAGCGCGATCTCGCGGGGCCCCGTCAGCCGGTGCTGGCGCACGGCGGTCCAGCCGGTGGTCGAGAGCATCACGAACACGACGGCGAGCGCGAGCAGGGCGCGCCAGGCGTTGAGGGAGGGGGAGGAGTCGAAGGAAGTCACTGCCGGACAGAGTAGGAGACCCGTGGGGCCCGGCACGCGGAGAGTGACCCAGATCACGGGGCGCACAGGATTAAACTCCCCGCGCGTCACACAGCGTTGAGGAGCGGCGCACGCTACGGCGTGGGGCCGCCGCCGGGTTGACGCCAGTCGCCCAGCAGGTCGGGCGTGAGCCGGTCCAGGTACGCCTCGGTGAGGGCGCGCAGCGCGTCGAGGCCGGGATCGGCGCCCCGGCCCCAGAGCTGCGCGGTCACCCGCATCACCCCGCTGAACATCGCGACGGCCACCCGGGGCCTGGGGTCGGCCTCCACGTCCAGGCCCTCGCGCTCGGCGATCACCTCGGCGATCTCCCGCTCCACCTCGACGGTGCGGCGCAGGTGCGCGGCGAGCAGCACGGGCGTCGACTCGATCGTCCGGTACGTCCGCATGTGCAGCTCGACGGGGACCAGCTCCTCGATGGCCTCGCCGATGCCGTCCCAGGTGCCGAGCACCGCGCCGCGCATCGCCTCGAAGGGGCTCTCGGCGGCGGGGCGCGCGCGCACGGCGGCCACGAAGTGGGACTCCACCATGCGCTGGACGGTGAAGGCGACGTCCTCCTTGCTCGCGAAGTAGCGGAAGAAGGTGCGCTGCGAGACGTCGACGGCCTCGGCGATCTCGTCGACGGTGGTCCGCTCGTACCCCTGCGTGCTGAAGAGGTGCAGGGCGGCGCGCAGCAGGGCGTTGTGGGTGCGCTGCTTCTTGCGCTCCCTGAGCCCCGTGGCCTCGGTGGTCCCGGCCGTCACTTCCTGGTCCCCATCTGTCGCCCTGTTCCCGCGCGCTCGTTGTTTTCCCAGCTCAGAGTACTCTTCCTGACGCTGTGAGCCACACGACAGTCACCAGCACATGAAATTGTTTGTCAATTGTCAGCCGCTGTCACTAGCCTCGCGGCATGACTAGTCAGACCACCCTGGACAAGGCGTCGCACGAGCCTGTCCCGCCCGTTCCGGCCGGGGGGCTGCGCGGCCACCCCTGGCTGACTCTCCTCGCCGTGGCCATCGGCGTGATGATGGTGGCCCTCGACGGCACGATCGTGGCCATCGCCAATCCGGAGATCAAGAAGGACCTCGGCGCCTCCTTCTCCGAGGTGCAGTGGATCACCAACGGCTATCTGCTGGCGCTGGCCGTCGCGCTGATCACCGCGGGCAAGCTCGGCGACCGCTTCGGCCACCGCCAGACCTTCCTGATAGGCGTCGTCGGCTTCGCCGCCGCGTCCGCCGCGATCGGCCTGGCCGACTCCATCACCGGCGTCATCGCCTTCCGCGTCCTTCAGGGCCTGTTCGGCGCCCTGCTGATGCCCGCGGCGCTGGGCCTGCTGCGCGCCACCTTCCCCGCCGAGAAGCTCAACATGGCCATCGGCATCTGGGGCATGGTGATCGGCGCGTCCACGGCGGGCGGCCCGATCCTGGGCGGTGTGCTGGTCGAGCACGTCAGCTGGCAGTCGGTGTTCTTCATCAACGTGCCCGTCGGCGTCGTCGCCCTCGTCTTCGGCCTGCTGGTCCTCAAGGACCACCGCGCGGCGAACGCCCCGAAGTCCTTCGACGTCCCCGGCATCGTGCTGCTCTCCGGCGCGATGGCCGCGCTGGTCTGGGGCCTGATCAAGGCGGGCGAGAGCTGGGGCTGGGGCGGCACGAACACCTGGCTGTGCCTGGGCGGCGCCGTCCTGCTGTTCGTGCTCTTCGCGCTCTGGGAGACCAGGGTCGCCGAGCCGCTGATCCCGCTGGGCCTCTTCCGCTCGGTCCCGCTGTCGGCCGGCACGGTCCTGATGGTGATGATGGCCTTCGCCTTCATGGGCGGCCTCTTCTTCGTGACGTTCTACCTCCAGGGCGTCCAGGGCATGGGCCCCGTCGACAGCGGTCTGCGGCTGCTGCCGCTGACCGGCATGATGATCGTCTCCTCGCCGCTCGCGGGCGCCCTGATCACCAGGTTCGGGCCGCGCGTCCCGCTGGTCGGCGGCATGGTCTGCACGGCCGTCGCGATGTTCGGGATGACCACGCTGACCGAGACCACCAGCACGCCGGTGATGTCCCTCTGGTTCGCCCTGCTGGGCCTCGGCCTCGCCCCCGTCATGGTCGGCGCCACCGAGGTCATCGTCGGCAACGCCCCGCTGGAGCTCTCCGGCGTCGCGGGCGGCCTCCAGCAGGCCGCCATGCAGGTCGGCGGCGCGCTCGGCACGGCCGTGCTGGGCGCGGTGATGTCCTCCAAGGTCAGCGGCGACTTCGCGGCGAACTGGAAGGAGGCGGGCGTGCCCGGCCCGTACGACCCCCGTTTGGAGGAGGCCGCCGAGGTCGGCGCGGTCCCCGGGGAGCTGGCCGACGCGCCGGGGATGACCCCGGACCTGTTCGAGAAGATCGGCGGGGTCATCAAGGACACCTTCATGTCCGGCATGGGCCTGGCCTTCATGGTGGCCGGTGTCGTGGCGACGGTGGCGGCGCTGGTCGCGATGCTCACCAAGCGCGGCGAGAACGCCGAGGCGGGCGGAGGCGGCGTCCACATCTGACGCGGCCGCGCCCGCGGGGCGCGTCAACCCCGTGCGTACGACTGCCCCGCCGGACGGTTCCGGCGGGGCGGTCGCCTATCCGGGTGGATCACTCCCGACCCCCTTCCGGACCGGTCCCGCCGCAGGTCAGGCTGCGGCCCACTGATCCGTACGACACGGGGGTAGACCACATGCGAAACACCACGCGCACCAACACGGCCGTCGCCGCGGGCCTGCTCGCCCTGACCGCGCTGCTGCCGCAGACCGCCGCGCACGCCGCGCCCGCCCGGCCCGCAGGGGCTCCGCTCGGCGCGTGCGCCGCGGGGGAGCTGTGCCTGTGGACCAAGCCCGACTTCACCGGCACCAGGCGGGTGCACGAGCTGTCCGGCACCGACATCGAGAGCTGCGTCGCCCTGCCGCGCGGCGCCGACGCCCAGTCGCTCGCCAACCGGACGGGGCGCCCCGTCACCACCTACCAGTCCGCGGAGTGCGCGGAGACCGGCGAGTTCGACACCTACCCGAGCGGCGCCTGGGCGCCCGGCTCCCCGTACCGCGTCAGGGCCTTCAAGATCTGGGAGAACTGATCCCCCTCCCCGGGGGGACCCGGTCCTGCTGCGCGGGGACCCCGTCGGTCCCCGCCAGCCTGGCCACCTCCGCGCGCAGCTCCTTGACCTCGCGGGTCAGGGACAGGAGCAGCTCGGTCTGGTGCCGCTCCACCGCGTCGTCCCGCTCGAAGCGGCTGATGAACCACGCCGCGATGTTCGCCGTGACCACACCGAGCAGCGCGATCCCCGAGAGCATCAGCCCCACCGCGAGGACCCGGCCGAGCCCGGTGGTCGGCGCGTGGTCCCCGTAGCCGACCGTCGTCATCGTCGTGAACGACCACCACACCGCGTCGCCCAGCGTCCTGATGTTCCCATCGGGCGCGTTCCGCTCCACGTGCAGCACGGCCAGCGAGCCGAACATCATCAGGCCCAGCACGGCGCCCGCGACGTACGTCGTCAGGGTGATCTGCGGCGCCATCCTGGCCCGCCTGCCGACCAGCAGCAGCGTGGCGACGACCCGCAGCAGCCGCAGCGGCTGTATCAACGGCAGCACGACGGCGAGCAGGTCCAGCGGATGACCGCGTACGAAGCGCCACTTTCCGGGCGTCAGCCACAGCCGTACGAGGTAGTCGACGGCGAACGCGCCCCACACCGCCCACTCGGTGAACTGGCACGCCGTGTGCACCCAGCTCGTGGCGTCCGGGTCCACGATCGGCACGGCGTAGGCGATGGCGAAGAGCACGGCGAGGGCCAGCAGCGGCTTGTGCATCCGCTCTTCCCACCGGGTCTGCGCGGGGCGTTCCTTCATGTCACGCATCGTAAGGAACGCCGGAGGGCGGCGGGACCCACGGGCCCCACCGCCCTCCGGTGCCGTACGGACCGTTACGCGTCGCCGCCCGCGGCGCCCGGGTCGGCCGCCGTCACGTCGAGCAGCTGGTAGCGGTCGATCGCCTGCTTGAGCACCGAGCGGTCGACCTTGCCCTCCTTGGCCAGCTCGGTGAGGACCGCCACCACGACCGACTGCGCGTCGATGTGGAAGAAGCGGCGGGCCGCGCCGCGCGTGTCGGCGAAGCCGAAGCCGTCGGCGCCCAGCGAGGTGTACGTGCCCGGAATCCAGCGCGCGATCTGGTCCGGAACCGAACGCATCCAGTCGGACACGGCCACGAACGGACCCTCGGCGTGCGTGAGCTTCTGCGTCACGTACGGCACGCGCTGCTCCTCCTCGGGGTGCAGGAAGTTGTGCTCCTCGCACTCCACGGCCTCGCGGCGCAGCTCGTTCCAGGACGTCGCCGACCAGACGTCCGCCTTGACGTTCCACTCGTCGGCGAGGATCCGCTGGGCCTCGACCGCCCACGGCACGGCGACGCCGGACGCCAGGATCTGGGCCGGGATCGCGCCCTTCTCGCCCGTGCTGAACCGGTAGACGCCCTTGAGGATGCCGTCCACGTCCACGTCGGCGGGCTCCGCCGGGTGCTGGATGGGCTCGTTGTAGACGGTCAGGTAGTAGAAGACGTCCTCGGCGTTCTCGCCGTACATCCGCCGCAGGCCGTCCTTGACGATGTGCGCGATCTCGTAGCCGAACGCGGGGTCGTACGCGACGCAGCCCGGGTTCGTCGAGGCGAGCAGGTGCGAGTGGCCGTCCGCGTGCTGGAGGCCCTCACCGGTCAGCGTCGTACGGCCGGCGGTCGCGCCCAGTACGAAACCGCGCGCCAACTGGTCGGCCATCTGCCAGAACTGGTCGCCGGTGCGCTGGAAACCGAACATCGAGTAGAAGACGTACACCGGGATCAGCGGCTCGCCGTGCGTCGCGTACGCCGAACCCGCCGCGATCAGCGAGGCCGTGCAGCCCGCCTCCGAGATGCCGTCGTGCAGCATCTGCCCGGTCGGCGACTCCTTGTACGCGAGCAGCAGTTCGCGGTCGACCGCCTCGTACTGCTGGCCCAGCGGGTTGTAGATCTTGGCGCTCGGGAAGAACGCGTCCATGCCGAACGTGCGGTACTCGTCCGGCGCGATCAGCACGAACCGCTTGCCGATCTCCTTGTCCCGCATCAGGTCCTTCAGGATGCGGACGAACGCCATGGTCGTGGCGATCGACTGGGTGCCCGAGCCCTTCTTGGCGGTCGCGTAGGCCTTGTCGTCGGGCAGCGCCAGCGGCGCGGCGCGCACCACGCGCGTCGGCACGTACCCGCCCAGGCCCTTGCGGCGGTCGTGCATGTACTGGATCTCGGGCGACTCGCGGCCCGGGTGGTAGTACGGCGGCAGGCCGTCCTCCAGCTGCTTGTCCGTGACCGGGATGTGCAGCCGGTCGCGGAAGCGCTTGAGGTCGTCGACCGTCAGCTTCTTCATCTGGTGCGTGGCGTTGCGGCCCTCGAAGTTCGGGCCGAGCGTCCAGCCCTTGACCGTCTGCGCCAGGATCACCGTCGGCTGGCCCTTGTGCGCCTTGGCCGCCGAGAACGCCGCGAAGATCTTCCGGTGGTCGTGGCCGCCGCGCCCCAGGTGCAGGATCTGCTGGTCGGTCATGGACTCGACCATGGCGCGCAGCCGCTGGTCGTCGCCGAAGAAGTGGTCGCGGATGTACGCCCCGGTCTCGGTCGCGTACGTCTGGAACTGCCCGTCGGGCGTGGTGTTCAGCCTGTTCACCAGGATGCCGTCGCGGTCCTGCGCGAGCAGCGGGTCCCAGGAGCGGTCCCAGATCAGCTTGATGACGTTCCAGCCGGCGCCCCTGAACTGCGACTCCAGCTCCTGGATGATCTTGCCGTTGCCGCGCACCGGGCCGTCGAGGCGCTGGAGGTTGCAGTTGACCACGAAGGTCAGGTTGTCCAGGCCCTCGCGGGCGGCGATGGAGAGCTGGCCCAGCGACTCGGGCTCGTCCATCTCGCCGTCGCCCAGGAACGCCCACACGTGGGACTTGGAGGTGTCGGCGATGCCGCGCGCCTCCATGTAGCGGTTCATCCGCGCCTGGTAGATCGCGCCGAGCGGGCCCAGGCCCATCGAGACGGTCGGGAACTCCCAGAAGTCCGGCATCAGCCGCGGGTGCGGGTAGGAGGAGAGCCCGTACGGCGCCTTCGACTTCTCCTGGCGGAACGCGTCGAGCTGCTGCTCGGAGAGCCGGTCCAGGAGGAAGGCGCGGGCGTAGATGCCGGGGGAGGCGTGCCCCTGGAAGAAGATCTGGTCGCCGCCGTCGCCCTCGTCCTTGCCCCGGAAGAAGTGGTTGAAGCCCACGTCGTAGAGGGAGGCGGAGGAGGCGAACGTGGCGATGTGGCCGCCGACCCCGATGCCGGGGCGCTGGGCGCGCGAGACCATCACGGCGGCGTTCCAGCGGGTCGCGTTGAGGACCTTGCGCTCGATCTCCTCGTCGCCGGGGAAGAACGGCTCGTCCTTGGTCGCGATCGTGTTGACGTAGTCCGTGCTGCGCATCTCGGGCACGGCCACGCGCTTCTCGCGGGCGCGCTCGATCAGGCGGAGCATCAGGTAGCGGGCGCGCTCACGGCCGCGCTCGTCGACCGCCGCGTCGAGGGAGTCGAGCCATTCCTGAGTCTCCTCCGGATCGAAGTCCGGGACCTGGCTCGGAAGTCCGCCAATGATGATCGGGTTGCGATCGGATCCGGAAGCCACGCTGTTCCTTCACTGTTCGGTGATGCTCGACAGGGGTCTGGGACTGTCTTCTGGGCTGTCTGCCGCGGGCGGTGCCGAAGCTGTCCGAACGGCGGTGCGCACACGGGGCCGCGCCGCATCCCATCGTGTACCGCGCGGGGGCAAACGTCATCTCTACCGAAAGGTAACCGGCGCGCGTCGGGCCGGGCGGTCGGCGGGCGTCCACGGCTCCGCACCTACCCCGCTCCGGGCCGCCGAATCGCGACCTTGCTCCCAATGCGACCATGTGTTCCCAAAGGCTGTGGGATTCTGATTCCACCCCGATTGGCGCACTGAAGGGATAAACCCCTTCAATAGCGACAAAAGCGTGTGGGATGAATCACCACCTGGGCCTCTGGCACTTCCAAGGACGGTCACACCGACCCCCAAAGGGCGGGTTCGGAGGCCGGGTACTTGCGCGATTCGTCCCGCCCGTGTGGACTACGCCCAATGCCCCGCGTACGCGCGGGGCCGCAGCACTTACCAAAACAAGATCAGGAGGCAAGCCGTGAGCGCGACCGCGGACCACGCGGAGGAGCGGACCAACCCGGCCGCCAGGCTGGGGTTCGAGCCCGGACAGGTGGTCCAGGAGATCGGCTACGACGACGACGTCGAGCAGGAGCTCCGTGAGGGCATCGAGGCCGTTACCGGACAGGAGATCGTGGACGAGGAGTACGACGACGTCGCCGACGTCGTGCTGCTCTGGTTCCGCGACGAGGACGGCGACCTCACGGACGCGTTGGTGGACTCCATCGGCCTCCTCGACGAGGGCGGCCTTGTCTGGCTGATGACCCCCAAGACGGGCCGTGACGGCTATGTCGAGCCGAGCGACATCAACGACGCCGCGCAGACCGCCGGCCTCTCCCAGACCAAGAGCATCAACGCGGGCAAGGACTGGTCGGGCAGCAAGCTCGTCGCGCCGAAGTCCAAGCGCTGAGGTCCCTGCCTCGGTCACGAGCCGATGGCGTCCAGAGCCCCCGCCGGGTGAACCGGCGGGGGCTCCGTGCTGCCCGCACGTGCTTCTTCCGGGTCCCGGGACTTTCGTCCTTGGGTTCCGGGCCCGGGTTCTTTGTAGGGTGGACGGCACCCGAACAGCCCAGCGAAGGGATGCGTTTCCATGGCGATCGAGGTCGGCACCCAGGCCCCGGACTTCGAGCTGAAGGACAATCACGGGCGCACCGTGAGGCTCTCGGACTTCCGCGGCGAGAAGAACGTGGTGCTGTTGTTCTACCCGTTCGCCTTCACCGGCGTCTGCACGGGTGAGCTGTGCGCGCTCCGCGACGAGCTGCCCAAGTTCGTCAACGACGACACCCAGCTGCTCGCGGTCTCCAACGACTCCATCCACACGCTGCGCGTCTTCGCCGAGCAGGAGAAGCTGGAGTACCCCCTGGTCTCCGACTTCTGGCCGCACGGCGAGACGTCCCGGGCCTACGGGGTGTTCGACGAGGAGAAGGGCTGCGCCGTGCGCGGCACCTTCATCATCGACAAGGAGGGCGTGGTCCGTTGGACCGTGGTGAACGGCCTTCCCGACGCGCGTGACCTCAACGAGTATGTGAAAGCCCTCGACGTGCTCTGATCCATCCGCTTCCCTGGTCCCGGGAGGCCCTTTGATCCCGGGTTTCCCCCGGAAAAGGGCACAGTGGCAGGGAACCGGTCACTAGGATCCACACGTTGATCCGATGCCAACGTACGACGGGGCCCCGCCCCTTCTCACCGAATAAAATGGAGGACTCGTGGGAGTCAGCCTCAGCAAGGGCGGCAACGTCTCGCTGACCAAGGCAGCCCCCAACCTGACGGCGGTCATCGTCGGTCTGGGCTGGGACGCTCGTACCACCACCGGCGGAGACTTCGACCTCGACGCCAGCGCCATCCTGACGAACGAGGCGGGCAAGGTCGCCAACGACTCGAACTTCGTCTTCTTCAACAACCTCAAGAGCCCCGACGGCTCCGTCGAGCACACCGGTGACAACCTCACCGGTGAGGGCGAGGGCGACGACGAGGTCATCAACGTGAACCTCGCCGGCGTGCCGGCCGACGTCGCCAAGATCGTGTTCCCGGTCTCCATCTACGAGGCCGAGACCCGTCAGCAGAGCTTCGGCCAGGTGCGCAACGCGTACATCCGCGTCGTGAACGCCGCCGACAACACCGAGCTGGCGCGCTACGACCTGAGCGAGGACGCCTCGACCGAGACCGCGATGGTCTTCGGCGAGCTGTACCGCAACGGCGCGGAGTGGAAGTTCCGTGCCATCGGCCAGGGCTACGCATCCGGCCTGCGCGGCATCGCGCAGGACTTCGGCGTCAACGTCTGAGCCTGCCGTACCACCCCGTCCGGCGCCGCACTGAAGTGCGGCGCCGGACGCGCTCGACACCATCATCTTCACCTCGGGGAGGATCCACGATCATGGGCGTCACGCTCGCCAAGGGAGGCAACGTCTCCCTCTCCAAGGCCGCACCGAACCTCACGCAGGTTCTGGTCGGGCTCGGCTGGGATGCGCGTTCCACCACCGGAGCTGACTTCGACCTCGACGCCAGCGCGCTGCTGTGCAACTCGGGTCGCGTGCTCGGCGACGAGTACTTCATCTTCTACAACCAGCTCACGAGCCCCGACGGCTCGGTGACGCACACCGGTGACAACCTCACCGGTGAGGGCGACGGCGACGACGAGTCCCTGATCGTCGACCTCACGCTGGTCCCCGGACACTGCGACAAGATCGTCTTCCCGGTGTCGATCCACGACGCGGACAACAGGGGCCAGACGTTCGGTCAGGTCAGCAACGCGTTCATCCGCGTGGTGAATCAGGCGGACGGTCAGGAGCTGGCGCGCTACGACCTGAGCGAGGACGCCTCGACCGAGACCGCGATGATCTTCGGCGAGCTCTACCGCTACGGCGGGGAGTGGAAGTTCCGTGCAGTCGGCCAGGGGTACGCGTCCGGTCTGAGGGGCATCGCTCTAGACTTCGGGGTCAACGTTTCGTAAAGCCGTCTTCGGCAAGCCGTCCGCGGCTCCGATCGGCGCGGGGGATCCCGTACTTAATCGATGGGGAAGCCAGTGGTTCTGAAAACCTTCGGCTGGTCGTTCGCGGTCACCGCGATCGGCCTGGCCTTGGCAGTGCTGTACGGGGGGTGGGCGGCCTTCGGGCTCGTCGCCATCCTGTCGATCCTGGAGATCTCGCTCTCCTTCGACAACGCCGTCGTCAACGCCGGTGTCCTGAAGAAGATGAGCGAGTTCTGGCAGAAGATCTTCCTCACCATCGGCATCCTCATCGCCGTCTTCGGCATGCGGCTGGTCTTCCCGGTGGTGATCGTCGCGATCACCGCGCAGATCGGCCCGATCGAAGCCGTCGATCTGGCGCTCAACAACCACGAGCGCTACGAAGAGCTGGTCACGGACGCGCACCCGTCGATCGCCGCCTTCGGTGGCATCTTCCTGTTGATGATCTTCCTCGACTTCATCTTCGAGGACCGCGACATCAAGTGGCTCGGCTGGCTGGAGCGTCCGCTGGCCAAGCTGGGCAAGGTCGACATGCTGTCGGCCTGCGTCGCGCTGATCGTCCTGCTCGTCGCCTCCGCGACCGTCGCCGTCCACGCCCACCAGTACGGCGGGGTGCACGTGGACAAGTCCGCGACGGTCCTCACCGCGGGCATCGCCGGCCTCATCACGTACATGGTCGTCGGCGGTCTCTCCGGCTTCTTCGAGGACAAGCTGGAGGAAGAGGAGGAGCGCGAGCAGGAGGCCGAGGAGGAGGCCAGGAAGTCGGGCAAGCCGGTCTCGGCCGCCAAGCTCGTCGGCAAGGCCGCGTTCTTCATGTTCCTGTACCTCGAAGTCCTCGACGCCTCGTTCTCCTTCGACGGCGTCATCGGTGCCTTCGCGGTCAGCAACGACCCGGTCGTCATCGCGCTGGGTCTGGGCATCGGCGCCATGTACGTCCGGTCGCTCACGGTCTACCTGGTCCGCCAGGGCACCCTCGACGACTACGTCTACCTGGAGCACGGCGCGCACTACGCGATCGGTGCGCTCGCCGCCATCCTGCTCATCACCATCCAGTACGAGATCAACGAGGTCATCACCGGTGGCATCGGCGTCCTTCTGATCGCCGCCTCCTTCTGGTCCTCGATCCGCCGCAACAAGCGCGAGGCGCTGGAGGGCGACTCCGACTCCTCCGACTCCTCGGGTCCTTCCGGCTCCTCCGGTTCCGGGGACAAGGCGGAAGTCCCCTCCGGAGTCTGACCCGGCCGGGGGCGTGAGCCGGTCCGGGGCGCGCTCCGGACGGGGATGCGCCCCTCCCGGGGCCGTGTGCGCCCCGGGAGCCGGGGGCGGGGCACGCCTCCCCCACGGGGACGGCCCCGATGCCGGGTGCGCCCCCCTGAGCCGGGATGCGACCCCGGCCCCGGGGTGTGACCCCGGAGCTGTCGAGGAACGCTCTTCCACGGGGCGGCCACGAGGCCACGGCCTCCCGGCCGCCCCGTGTTCTCGTACGGGGGGTACTTGTACGGGCGCGCGCACGGGATCCGTCTCCCGCGCGGGTCCGCGGACCACTACCTGGGGGTGGGCAATGGCTTTCTGGGACGGCCTTTGGCGGGGCAAGGAACCGCAGTTCGACTCGGGCAGCGCGGCGACCAACGCCATCCAACTGACCAAACGCCGCCCGGAGGTCTCGCTCAGCAAACAGGGCGCGGCCACCGGCAACCTGCGCATCAACCTCTCCTGGCAGATGCGCACCTCGGACATCGAGGGCCGGTCGCGGCAGAGCGGAATGCTGCGCAAGCCCTTCCAGCTCTTCAAGCCGGAGCCGGTGCAGGGGCACACCCAGGGCGTCGTCAACGTCGACCTGGACCTCGGCTGCCTCTACGAGCTGGCCGACGGCTCCAAGGGCGTCGTCCAGCCGCTCGGCAAGCTCTTCGGCGACACCAACGCCCCGCCGTACGTCCGCACCAGCGGCGACGACCGGTTCGGCGCGCCGTCGGGCGAGACGCTCTTCGTCAACCTCGACCACCGCGACGAGATCAAGCGGCTGCTGGTCTTCGTGTACATCTACGACCAGACCCCGGCCTTCGACCGCACGAAGGCCGTCGTGACGCTCTACCCGACCAACGGCCCCCGCGTGGAGATCCACCTCGACGAACGCGCCTCGCAGGCCCGCTCCTGCGCGGTCCTCCTGATCGAGAACGTCGACGGCGACCTGACCGTGCGCCGCGAGGTCAAGTTCGTGTACGGCTTCCAGGCGGAGCTGGACCGGCTGTACGGATGGGGCCTGCAGTGGGCCCGCGGCTACAAGACGAGGGCGTAGGAAGGGAGGCGCGCGCGTGTGCGCGCGCTGCGTCGCCCGCACCTTCCCGGGCGCCCGCCCCCGTGCTCTTGCCCGCCCCCGTGCTCTTGCCCGTGCTCGTGCTCTTGCTCGTGCCCAGGGCCGTGGCCGTGCCCGGGGCCAGGGCCGGGGCGGGTCAGCGGGGCAGGAACTGGGGGCCCTGGGGCGGCAGCGCGAAGTTCGGGTCCGGGGCGTGCGCGGCCGCCGCGGCGGGCTGCGGATAGCCGTACGCGGGCTGCGGCGCGGGTGCGGGCGACTGCGGGTAGCCGTAGGCGGGTCCGGTGCCGGCCCCCGTGGCGGCGGGCATCGGTCCGGGCTGCTGGGGATACCCGTAGCCGGGCTGCGGCTGCTGCCGGGGCGGGTGCGGGGGCTGCTGGGGCTGGTGCGGCGGCGGGTGCTGGACGGTGACCTGGGAGTCGGGCGACGGCGCGTGCGCGACGGTACCGGCCATCGAGGGCGGCGCGGCCGGGGGCGCGGGGACGCGCGGCTGTGCCTGTGGCTGTGGCTGCGGCTGCCCGGAGGCGTGTGCCCCGTGGGCGGCGGAGCCCGCGCCCGCAGCGCCGCCGTCCGTCTCGTCGACGGAGATGCCGAACGCCGTCGCCAGCCCGATCAGCCCGGTCGGGTAGCCCTGCCCCACCGCGCGGAACTTCCAGCCGTCCCCCCTGCGGTACAGCTCGCCGCAGATGATCGCGGTCTCCTCGCCGGTCTCCGGCCTGATGTCGAAGACCGCCAGCGGCGGGCGGTCGGCCGCCCCCGCGTCGTACAGCAGGATGCGCAGGTCGTGCACGTGCTGGAACGGGGCGCCGTCGGACGAAGCGGCGACTACGACCTGCTCCACGGACCTGTCGAGCGCGGCCAGGTCCGCCTCGATGGTGTCGGTCAGACCCTCGGGAACGCGCTTCTTCGACAGCCTGCGGACCAGCCCGGAGGGGTGGCGCGGCTGGTTGTAGAAGACGAAGTCCTCGTCGGAGCGCACGCGGCCGCCGGGTCCGAGCAGCAGGGCGGAAGCGTCCACGTCGGGGACGCCCACGCCGGGGGACCAGCGCAGTACGGCCCTCACGGCCGTGGCGTCGAGCGGGACGTTCGAGCCCTTCAGCATCGCGTGCGTCATGTCCGTCATCCTGCCCTCCCGCCGCGCGCGCGGACAACGCGGGGGCCGTTCCCTACGCTCCGGAGATGGGGAGGAAGCAGACGGGTTACCTGAATTTCACGCACTTGGGGAACTCTTGACACCTGGCCTTACGTACTATTACCGGCCACGCGTCGTCAGGGCCATCACGGCAGTACGGGGAATCTAATGCGTCATTTCGGGCATATCCCGACCGCTGTACGGCAGGGACTGTTCCATCGCGAGCCGTGCGACTTCACCGCGGCCTCTCCGGCCAAGGTGCTCTCCGCGGCCCTGGGGGCCACGCTGTACAGCCCCGCCACGCGTCTGCGACTCGCCGACGACGTGCTGAAGCAGGCGGCGGCCGGCGTCGTCTCCATGGTGCTGTGCCTGGAGGACTCCATCGACGACGCCGAGGTCGAGGGGGCGGAGGTGAACCTCGTCCGGCAGTTCGCCGACCTCGACACACGCGGCGCCGAGGTGCCGCTGCTCTTCATCCGCGTCAGGGAACCGGCGCAGATTCCGAGCCTCGTGCGCAGGCTCGGCCCGTCGGCCAGGCTGCTCTCCGGGTTCGTGCTGCCGAAGTTCACCGAGGAGCGGGGCATGCCGTTCCTGGAGGCGCTGGCGGCGGCGGAGACCGCCAGCGGGCGGCGGCTCTTCGCGATGCCGGTGCTGGAATCGGCCGGGCTGCTGCACCTGGAGACCCGAACCGAGACCTTGGCCGGAATTGCTCGTACGGTGGAGAAGTACCGCGAGCGAATCCTCGCGCTGCGTCTCGGTGTCACCGACTTCTGCTCCGCGTACGGTTTGCGCCGCTCACCCGACATGACCGCATACGACGTACAGATCGTCGCCTCCGTCATCGCGGACGTCGTCAACGTGCTGGGGCGCTCCGACGGGACGGGCTTCACCATCACCGGGCCCGTCTGGGAGTACTTCAGGCTCCAGGAGCGGATGTTCAAGCCCCAGCTGCGCCGCAGCCCCTTCATGGAGGGCCGGGCCGACGAACTGCGCACCGCGCTGATCCAGCACGACCTGGACGGCCTGCTGCGCGAGATCGAGCTGGACCGGGCCAACGGCCTCGTGGGCAAGACCTGCATCCACCCCTCCCACGTGCTGCCCGTGCACGCACTGTCGGTGGTCAGCCACGAGGAGTACAGCGACGCCCAGGACATCCTCCGCCCGGAGCGGGGCGGAGGAGGCGTGCTGCGCTCCGCGTACACGAACAAGATGAACGAGGTGAAGCCGCACCGCGCCTGGGCGGAGCGCACCCTGCAGCGCGCCGAGGTCTTCGGCGTCGCCAGGGAGGACGTCGGCTTCGTGGAACTGCTGGCCGCGGGACTGGCCCGCTGATGCCGCGCCGCCCGGAGGCAGCAGCGGACGCGACGGACGCGCCGGATGAGCCGGACGCGACGAATGCAACGGACACGACGGCAGCGGACAAGACGGACGTAGGAGAGAACGGCAACGTGGTGTGGACCGGAACGTGGGTCGCGGAGCGGCTCGGCGTGGAACTCAACGGTGACGAGCGCCTCCCGGGGCTCCTCGGCCTGGCACTGCGCCGCAACCCCAAACGCGCGCACCTGCTGGTCTCCCAGGTGCTCGGCAAGCACGTCCCTCAGCTTCCTTCCGTGGTGTACGGCGCCGGTCTCGCCCTCGGCGAGCGGGTACGCGAACTGCTGGGCGACGAGGGGACGCGCCGCGCGGTCGTCCTCGGCTACGCCGAGACCGCCACCGGCCTCGGGCACGCCGTCGCGGACGGCCTCGCCCACGCCCCCTACCTCCACTCCACCCGTCGGGCCGTCCCCGGCGTGGCCCAGGCGGGCGGCTTCGAGGAGTCCCACTCGCACGCCACCTCGCACCTCCTCCTCCCCGAGGACCCCGCTCTGCTCGCGGGCGGGGGCCCGCTCGTGCTGGTCGACGACGAGTTCTCCACCGGCAACACCGTCCTCAACACCATCCGCGGCCTGCACGAGCGCTACCCGAGGCAGCGGTACGTCATCGTCGCCCTGGTCGACATGCGCTCTCCCGCCGACCGGGAGCGGTTCGCCGCGTTCGCCGACGAGATCGGCGCCCGCGTCGACCTGGTGGCGACGGCCTCCGGCACGGTCAGCCTCCCGGACGACGTCCTGGCCAAGGGCCAGGCCCTGGTAACCACCCACGAAACCACCCAGACCACCGGGAGTACCGGGGGCACCGGAGCCGCCGTGGGAGCCAGCGGCGCCGTGGGCACCGGAACGGCCGGCGGCACCGGGGGTGCCGTGGGCACCGGAACGGCCGTGGGCACCGGAGGCGGCCCGGTCGTGCGCGCCGCCGTGCACCGGGTCGACCTGGCATGGCCGGCCAGGGTGCCCGACGGTGGGCGGCACGGCTTCCGTCCCGTACACCGCGAGGCCCTGGAGGCCGCCCTCCCCGCGATGGCCGCCCGCCTCGCCGAGGCCCTGGCCGCCCCGGACGACCCCGGCACCCCGGAGACGAACGGGGCCGGCGAACCGCGCGCCCCCCACCACGACCCGGCCCGCGCCCCCCACCACGACCCGCGCCGCGTCCTGGTCCTCGGCTTCGAGGAGCTCATGTACGCCCCGCTGCGCCTGGGCCTCGCCCTGGAGCACACGGGCGCCGACGTACGGTTCTCCACCACCACCCGGTCACCCGTCCTCGCCGTGGACGACCCCGGCTACGCGATACGCACCCGGCTCAGCTTCCCCTCCCACGACGACCCCGACGACGGTCCCGGCACCCGCTACGCCTACAACGTCGCGGGCGCGGGCTTCGACGCGATCGTGGCCGTGGTCGACTCGGCGGCCGACACCCCCGAACTCCACGCCCCCGACGGACTGCTGGCCCAGCTCGCCGCCCACACCGACCGCGTGGTGCTGGCCGTGATCCCCTCGTACCTCCCTCCGCACGTGCCCGAAAGGCCCGCCATGCTGCCCGAGCCCCTTCGCGGTCCCGACTTCTCCTCCTACGCTCCCGACGAGGTCGGCTGGCTGCTCCAGGACTTCTCGAACGTCCAGCTGGAGGCCCCGACCGAGGAGCGCGAAGAGGCGATACAGAGCGGTGGCGCGCACTACGCCGAATCGCTCCCGGTCGAGTACCAGCCGAGCGCCCAGTACCAGGAACTCTTCCACGCCGCCCTCAAGACGTCCGCCGCCCGCGTCGCCCAGGCCGTGGGCACCGTCACCGAGACGGTCCTGGCAGAGCGCGGCCCCCGACCCGTCCTCGTCTCACTCGCCAGAGCCGGCACCCCCGTCGGCGTGCTGATGCGCCGCTGGGCCCAGCACCGCCACGGCATCGACCTCCCTCACTACGCCGTCTCCATCGTGCGCGGCCGCGGCATCGACGCCACCGCCCTGCGCTGGCTCGCCGCCCACCATGACCCGGCCGACATCGTCTTCGTCGACGGCTGGACCGGAAAGGGCGCCATCACCCGCGAACTCGCCGCCGCCATCGGAGAGTTCCCCGGTTTCAATCCGGAGATCGCGGTCCTCGCCGATCCCGGCGGCTGCGTCCGCACCTACGGCACCCGCGAGGACTTCCTCATACCCTCCGCCTGCCTCAACTCCACGGTCTCCGGTCTGATCTCCCGTACGGTCCTCCGCTCCGACCTGGTCGGCCCCGACGACTTCCACGGCGGGAAGTTCTACCGCGAGCTGGCCGGAGCCGACGTCTCCAACCACTTCCTCGACACCGTCGCCGCCCGTTTCGACGAGGTCGCCGCGGCCGTCGACGCCGAGGCCAAGGAGCTGATCTCCGCCGACCGCGCCCCCACCTGGGAGGGCTGGGCCGCCGTCGAGCGGATCAGCGAGGAGTACGGCATCAACGACGTGAACCTCGTCAAGCCCGGAGTCGGCGAGACCACCCGAGTCCTGCTGCGCCGCGTCCCCTGGAAGATCCTCGCCCAGCGCGGCGCCGGAGCCGACCTCGACCACATCCGCCTGCTGGCCGAGCAGCGGGGCGTCCCCGTCGAAGAGGTCGACGGCCTGCCGTACAGCTGCGTCGGGCTGATCCACCCGCAGTACACCAAGGGCGCCGTCGGCGCCGACGGCAAGGCGGTGACGTCCAAGTGACCCCCACCTCGGACATCGCGCAGTCCCCGCAGGCCCCGGACTCCCCTTTCGTGCTCGTCGCCAGCGACCTCGACCGCACCCTCATCTATTCGACCGCGGCCCTCCAGCTCTCCATGCCCGACGCCGAGGCGCCGAGACTCCTCTGCGTCGAGGTCTACAACTCCAAGCCGCTCTCCTACCTCACCGAGACGGCCGCCGGACTCCTCACCGACCTGGCCGGCGCCACGGTCTTCGTCCCCACGACCACCCGCACCCGCGAGCAGTACCACCGCATCCACCTCCCGGGACCCGCACCGCACTTCGCCATCTGCGCCAACGGCGGCCACCTCCTCGTCGACGGAGTCTCCGACCCCGACTGGCACCGGCAGGTCACCGGCCGCCTCACCGACGAATGCGCCTCCCTCGCCGAGGTCCGCGCCCACCTCCTCGCCGCGGCCGACCCCGCGTGGGTGCTCAAGGAACGCGTCGCCGAAGACCTCTTCGCCTATCTCGTCGTCGAACGCGACCTCCTGCCGGAAGGCTGGGTGAAGGAACTCGGAGCCTGGGCCGCGACCAAGGGATGGACAGTCTCCCTCCAGGGCCGCAAGATCTATGCCGTGCCCGGACCGCTGACCAAGAGCGCCGCCATGCGCGAGGTCGCCCGCCGCACCGACGCCGAACTCACCCTCGCGGCAGGAGATTCGCTCCTCGACGCCGACCTGCTCCTCGACGCCGACCTCGCCTGGCGGCCCGGCCACGGCGAGCTGGCCGACACCGGCTGGACCGCCCCGCACACCACCGTGCTCCCCGAGACCGGCGTCGTGGCGGGAGAGGAGATCCTGCGCCGGTTCATCCGCGCCGCACGCCGGGACCGGGCCTGAACACCCGGACGCCGACGAAGCAGAGCACGGCGAGAGCGGCGCCCACCAGCACCACCTTCGAGTACATGGAGACATAGGACGTCACCTCTTCCCAGTTCTCACCGAGCGCGTATCCCGCCAGGACGAAGGCGGTGTTCCATATCGCGCTGCCGAGCGTCGTCAGACCGAGGAAGACCGGCAGCGGCATCCGCTCCACCCCCGCGGGCACGGATATCAGCGAACGGAAGATCGGGATCATCCGGCCGAAGAACACCGCCTTCGTACCGTGCCGGACGAACCACGCCTCCGTCTTCTCTATGTCCTTGACCTTCACCAGCGGCAGCTTCGCCGCGATGGCTATCGTGCGCTCCCGACCCAGCAGCGCCCCCACCCAGTACAGCGCGAGCGCGCCCACCACCGAACCGGCGGTCGTCCACAGCAACGCGGCCAGCAGGCCCATCTGGCCCTGGCTCGCGGAGAATCCCGCCAGCGGCAGGATGACCTCGCTGGGCAGGGGCGGGAAGAGGTTCTCCAGGGCGATCGCGATGCCCGCGCCGGGCGCGCCCAAGGTCTCCATGAGGCCGCTGACCCAGGCCTCGGTGCCCGACATCTCCGACGCGGCCGCCGCCGTCGCCACGACGGCCTCGGTTGCCGCACCGGTTTCGACTGCCGCACCGGCTTCGCTTGCTGCGCTGGTCTCGATCATGCGCTCAACGCTAGATATTCGCAGCTGAAGCCACACTGAAGCCGACCGCAAGGATGTGGTGGTGCACACCGCAGCGGAACATTGCGGTTTTCCGCAGTGTGCTCGGAAGGTCACTGCGGCTAGCGTCTTGGATCATGAAGCAACTGGCAATCAGCGGTGGTCGGTTCGCGATGGCGTTGCTCATCGGCGCCGTCACGGCCCTGATAGAGCTGCCCCTGATGGCGCTGACCGGCGTGGTCCTGCTCCTGGTCCTCACCTGGCAGCGCGGCCGGCAGGCGGTGCTGCGGCCGACGGGCGCAGCCGCCCGCCGCGCCACGGAGTACGAGCGGCGTCGGCTCGTGGGGCTCACCGGAGTGCGGATCTCCGACGCCTACACGGACGCGCAGGCCCTGCGCTACCTCGCGGTGCGGGCGCCCCTCGGGCTGCTCGGCGCCGTCGTCCTGATGTGCGTGCTGATCGGGTGCGCGTACGGCGGGCTCGTCTTCTACGGCTGGTTCATCACCGACGTCAAGCATCCGGGCGAGTTCGTCATGTCCAGCCTCGCGGGCCTGTTGCTGCTCTTCTTCGCCCTCCAGAGCATCTACGGGGTCGCGCGGCTGGAGGGGAAGCTCGCCCGGCACTTCCTGGGGCCCAGCCACCAGGACGAGTTGGAGCGGCGCATCTCCGAGCTGGCCGCCAGCCGCGCCGGCATAGTCGAGGCCGTCCAGGAGGAGCGGCGCCGCATCGAGCGGGACCTGCACGACGGGGTGCAGCAGAGCGTCGTCGCGCTCGGCATGCTCATCGGTCGCGCGCTGCGCAGCCGCGACCAGCAGCACGTCGATCGGCTCCTGCTCCAGGCCCGGGACCAGGCCCAGAGCACCCTTGGCGAACTCCGCGAAGTGACGTGGCGGATATATCCGAAGGTGCTGGAGGAGGCCGGACTGCGCGCGGCGCTCGAATCCGTCGCCGAGCGCTGCCCGTTGCCCTTCCTCCTGCAGTACGGGCTCGGCACCCGAGCCGCCCCCGAGCCCGACAAGCCCGAGGCCACCGCCGTCTACTACGTCGTGTCCGAAGCCGCCAACAACGCCGTCAAGCACTCCCGCGCCACGGTGCTCTCGGCCGACGTCTCCCGCACGGACAGCGGCGTGCTGCTCGTCAAGGTGGACGACAACGGCATCGGCGGGGCCGACCCGACGGGGCAGGGTTTGATAGGTCTCGCCCGTCGGGTCGAGGCGCTCGACGGGCGGCTGCGGGTCGACAGTCCGCCCGGCGGCCCCACCACCATCACTGCGGAGTTCCCATGCGCGTAATCCTGGCCGAGGACTCGACCCTCCTGAGAGAAGGACTGGTCAGGCTGCTCGCCGAGGAGGGGCACGAGGTGGTGGCGGCGGTCGGCGACGCGGAGGCGCTGCTGGCGGCGGTCGAGGCCGACCAGCCCGATGTGGTCGTCGCTGACGTCCGGATGCCGCCCACGCACACCGACGAGGGGCTGCGCGCGGCGCTGGAGATCCGCAGGACCCGGCCGGGTATCGGCGTCCTGGTCCTCTCCCAGTACGTCGAGAAGCGCTATGCCACCGAGTTGCTGACCGGGGAGTCCGAGGGGGTGGGGTACCTGCTCAAGGACCGGGTGGTCCAGGTGGACGAGTTCCTCGACGCGTTGGAGCGGGTCGGGGCGGGGCAGGCGGCGTTCGACCCGGACGTGGTGCGGCAGTTGCTGAAGCGCACCAGCCTCGCGGACCCGCTCGCCGGGCTCACCGAGCGCGAGCGCGCGGTGCTCGCCGAGATGGCGCAGGGGTACACCAACGCGGCGATCGCCCAGCGGTTGCACATTTCGCTGAGCGGGGTAGAGAAACACATCAACGCGATCTTCGACAAGCTCGAACTGTCGGGGAACAGCGGCTACAGTCGCCGCGTCCTCGCCGTACTGCGGTACTTGGGGACATGACGGCGGACCGCGGGGAGCACAGGGGAGCACGGCATGACCAAGGGAAACAGCACCAAGATCACGGATGAGCTGTACGCGTACATGCTCGCCCACAATCCGCCGCTGGACGCGGTGCAGAACCGGCTCGTGGAGACGACCTACGACCGCTTCCCGGACCACGCGGGCATGCAGTCCGCCCGGGAGCAGGGCCCGTTGCTCGCCTTCCTGGTGCGGCTCGTGGGCGCCAGGCACGTCGTGGAGGTCGGTACCTTCACAGGCTTCTCCGCGCTCGCCATGGCCCTGGCCCTGCCCGAGGACGGCAGGCTCATCGCCTGTGACGTATCCGAGGAGTGGACGGAGTACGGGCGCAGGGCCTGGGAGGAGGCGGGTGTCGCCGACCGGATCGAGCTGCGGATCGCCCCCGCGCTCGACACGCTGGCCGCCATGCCGAAGGAGCCGCACATCGATCTGGCCTACCTCGACGCGGACAAGGTGAACTACGTCCCGTACTGGGAGGAGCTGGTGCCCCGGATGCGGCAGGGCGGGCTGATCGTCAGCGACAACGTCCTCTTCCACGGCGCCGTGGTCGACCCCGAGGCTACCGGGGGAGCGGCGGCGATCAAGGAGTTCAACGACCATGTGGCGGCCGACGCGCGGATGGAGAGCGTGATGCTCACGGTGTCGGACGGCCTGACGCTCTCCCGCAGGCGCTGACCCCAGGGTCAGCGCCTACCGAGGCCGGCCGGGGCCTACCGGGGCGGCCGTCGGCCGTACCCGGGGCCGGCCGAGGCGACCTCGGTCCCGGCGACCTCAGCCGCAGCAACCCCCGCCGCAGCAACCGCCCCCGCCGCCTCCGCCGCCCTGGGGCGCGGTCTGGGCGGTGCCGCCCACCGCGACGGCGGACAGCAGCTTGACCGTGTCCTCGTGCCCCTCGGGGCAGGTCGCGGGGGCGGAGGCCTCCGCCATGGGACGGCTCAGCTCGAAGGTGTCTCCGCAGGAGCGGCAGCGGTACTCGTAACGAGGCATGGCGACAGCGTACTGAAACAGGGCGACGGCGGTCCCGGCCGGTCGGAGAGTTTCATCGCCCCCGGCAGCCCCGGCAGCCCCGGCAGCCCCGGCAGCCCCGGCAGCCCCGGCAGCCCCGGCAGCCCCGGCAGCCTGGGTAGTTCCGGCTTGCCCCGGCCCCGGCCCCGGCCCCGACTTCGGCTCAGGCGCCCGCGCCGCGTTCTTCTCGGATCTGGTCGACCACCCGGGAGACCGTGCGGCGTACCGCTTCCGTTTCGGTCAGGAAGTGCCAGTAGTCAGGGTGGCGGCCCTCCAGGCCGGTGATCGCCCGTTCCAGACGGCCCACCGAGTCGTCCAGGGGACGGGCGTGGCGGGGGTCGGGGGTGGAGCGGCCCGCCATCGCGAGGCGCTGGGCGTCGCGGATCGCGAACCGGGTCCGGGAGATCTCCTGCTGGGGGTCCTTGGACACGGCGTTCAGCCGTTGCAGCCGGTCGCCCGCGGCGGACACCGCCTCGTCGGTGGTGTTCAGCAGCGCGCGCACCGTGCTGAGCCGGGAGGTCGCGTCCGCCCACCGCTGCTCCTCGCGGGCCTTCGCCGCCTCCTTCAGCTTCTCCTCGGCCTGCCGCACGTTGACCGCGGCCTGGCCCGGCACGGACTGGAGGTCCTGCCAGCAGGCGGCCGAGAACCGGCGGCGCAGCTCGCTGAGGACCGGGTCGACGGTTCCGGCCCGGGTGGTGAGGGCCTGGGCGCGGGTGCGCAGCGAGACCAGGCGGCGGTCGATCTCGGCGGCGCGCTCGGGAAGCTGCTCCGCCTCGGACCGTACGGCCTCCGCGTCGCGCAGCACCTTGTCGGCGCGGGTCAGGGTCTCGGCCACGCCGTGCTGCCCCGCGCCCTGGTTGAGCTTGGTCAGCTCGGGGCCGAGCGCGGCGAGCCGGGCGGCGAGGTCGTCGGCCCGCAGCCCCGACGCGCGCACGGCGTCCAGCGCGTTGCTCGCCGCCAGCAGGGACTGCCTGGCCCGCTCCACGGCGGGCGCGAGCCGCGCGAGCTGCGTCTCCGCCTTGCCGAGCAGCGGCCCGAGGCCCTGTGCGAAGCGGTCCAGGTCGCCCTTGACCCGTACGAGGTCGTCCTTGGCGCGGGTCAGCTCCGTGCGGGCCCGGGACGCGGCCGACGCCTCCAGGTCGTCGCGGTCCAGGTCGTGGGAGTCGACGGCCGTGATGTAGGCGTCGCTGACCTCGTCGATGCGGTGGCCGAGCGCGGCGAAGTCGGCGACGACCTTGCGGGCGCCGGGCGAGCTGTCCACCGCTGTGATCGTCTCGATGGAGATCCGCAGGTCGCGCTGGGCGGTGTCCAGCTCGTAGAAGGCGGCGGCCGCGGCGTCCTTGGCCGCCTGCGCGTCGGCGCGCTGGCCCTCGCCCCGGCCGCCGAACCAGCGGCGCGTGCCCCCGCCGGTGAAGGCGAGGGACGGGAGCGCCACGGCGATCAGCGGTACGGGCAGGAGCACCAGCGCGAGGGCGTCACTGACCGCACTTCCACGCGCACTCGCCCTGGCCTGTGGTCGCGGCTGCGCGTGTATTGCCGTCACATCCCTCTCCCGTGCTTGCTCGGCCTGCCGGGTACATTCTCCCACCCGGTAAGGACGAACACACGGGACGGTTAGTTCGCGGTTCGGACCGTGACTTCACCGTTGTCGCTCACGGCCTTCACGGTGTGCCTGCTGGAGTCGCTCTTCGGCACGTCGATCCTGGTGTCCCCGTTGTCGCTCCGCGCGGTCACCTTGTAGGAGGTCGGGGTGTTCGGGAGGTCGATGACGACGGAGCCGTTGTCGCTGCGGACGTCGATGCGGTTCGGCACGGACGCGAGCGAGAGCTTGACCTCGCCGTTGTCGGAGTCGGCGTCGACGGACTTGCTGGTGACGTTCTTGGCGGTGACCGAGCCGTTGCTGCTGCCGAGGTCCAGCGCGCCGCTGGAGTCGCTGACGGTCACGCTGCCGTTGTCGGAGCGGACCTTCAGGGGGGTGGCGAAGCCGGAGGCGTTCACCGAGCCGTTGTCGTTGTCGACGGTGACCGCGATGCCGCGCGGTACCTTCACCTCGTGCCGCGAGTCGCAGTTCGCCGCGACGCCGGAGCACTTCACGCGCAGCGTGAGCTTGTCGCCCTCCAGTTTCCAGCTGGCCTCGGGCCCGTCCCCGACGAGCACCCAGCCGTCGTACTGCCGGGTCACCTCGACCGCCTTCACATCGGCGGGTACGAGCTTCAGCTCGGAGTTGTCGGCGTCGATGGTCAGGCTCTTCCCGCTGAACGCGAACGACTTGTGCTCGACCGGGGCGTCGTCGAGGTTCGCACCCCCGCAGCCGGTGAGGGCAAGCGCGGCGACGACTGCCCCGCCGGAGGCGAGGAGGGTGCGGGTACGGAGTGACACGGTGATCGATCCCCCAGTGTGGTGCTGTCGGTCTGTTCTTTCTTGTGGTTCAACCCTAGGGAGACCGCGGCGCCGCGACGATGCGGAGCACCACCGTCTCCGGGTGGGGATAACCCCCCGCCGGGCAATCGGTTTGCAGGTCACTCCCCCAGGGCATGTACGCTGTTCCCTCATCCACGGGTGCGTAGCTCAGGGGTAGAGCGCTGCTCTTACAAAGCAGATGTCGGCGGTTCGAAACCGTCCGCGCCCACCGGTAGGTAGCAGCAGGTGAGAGCCTGTTTCGGCCCTCTAGTCGTGATCGATTAGGGGGCCTTTCTCGTGGCCTGAGTCCACATAGAGTCCACAACTCCCGCTGATCTTGTGGGGGCTGTCACCTGTTCGAGGGATTGTTCAGCAGCCGTACATCCGTAGAGTGCTGTCTCGGACGGGGCCGGTGCGTCTCCCCACGCGCGCCAGATGTACGCCGTCCACATCCTGTGAGTGCCGGGCGGGGAGGCCCGCCTCATAGGGAGAGGCCCCTCGCCGCGTTCGTCGGCGTGGGGCCTTCTTGCGTAACGGTAAACCGCCCCGCCCCCAGAGGGGGGCGGGGCGGCTCGCTCTGACCGAATCAGAGCGGAGGACGGCCACATAGGGCGGATGTACGGACGCCGGATGTGCCGTCCTGCCCTGCTATCAGCGGGTGCCGATCGCGGGGCGGTTGTGACGGGGGATCCCCGTGCCATACCCAATCAGGCCATGATCAACCAATTTACGGTTGACCGTAAAGACAAAAGGATCATGTGGCCACGAACGTGGTCGGGTGCACCAGCCGATCCCCGACGACCGCGTCCTCGCACGCCGTCGCGCCATCGGCGACCAGATCCGTAGCGCCCGCCTCCACGCGAACCTCACGCAAGAGGCGGTCTCCCTGCGCACCGGAATCCGCATTGCGACCATCAGCGAGATCGAGCAGGGGCACCGATCCGCACTGCTGGACAACCTGATCCGCATCGCCGACGCGATCGGTGTCCCCCTCGCCGACCTCGTGCGCTGACCCGCCCCGCGGGGTCCGGGCGGGGCGGGCGATCAGCGGGACGCGGCCGGCCGACTGCGCGGCGGCGCCATCGCGGGCCGGTGTCCGTCACACGCGTACACCGGCCTCGGAGGGCCCGACGAGGCATCCACCCAGTCGACGACCCGCACGTCGCGGCCACTGCCGCACCGGTCACACCGGGGGACCTCGCTCATGCCGTCACCTCCACGCGTCGGCGGACGCCTGCCGGGTGACAGGGACAGCCGCAGTGCAACTGCTCGATAGGGGCCGCCCACGAGGGGGAGTTAGGTAGATGTAGGTCAACGGGACCGTCGCACTCGTCGTGCTCTCCCCGCCCGCACTCCGGGGTGAGGTCCCGGCGGGTGGTTGTGCGTGCAGTTCTCATGGCAAGGGCTCCTGGAGTAGCGCCCACAGGCTGTGGAAGTCGGCCGAGACGCCGCTCGTCTGCGAGAGGTGGGTGATGAGGATGCCGCCCGGCCCGTGGATCTGGAGGAACGGCAGGGGTGCGGTGCCGGTGGCGGTCAGCCTGATGCGCCGACCAGACGTGGAGATCGTCATCTCGACGACCGTGGGGCGACGCTCGGGCGGGCCGAGGACCGCGACGAAGAGTTCGTTGGCGATCAGGGGAGCGTCTTCGTGGGTGACGCGGCTGGCCGTCCAGCTGCGAATCCGGGCCGCTTCCTCGGGGAGACCCTTGAAAACGGTCTGCCAGCTCTGCCCTGATTCGGACATGAATGTCCCCTCGGATCCCGCGTTTATCTGAGTACGGATAGTGCTTATCTGTACTCAGATTGTCGCCGGAGTTGGCGCAGGTCAAGGGGTGCGGAGAGTATGTGTACTCAGATTGACGAACTGGTGCGGCAAGGTGGTGCGAGAGTGGCTCAGCCCGAATACGTGCGGATCGCCGCCGACCTGCGACGCCGCATCTCCAGCGCCGAGTTCGGGCCCGGCGACCAACTCCCCACCCTCCCCGCGCTGTGCGAGCAATACCGGGTCTCCGAGACAACCATCCGCAACGCGATTCGCACCCTCGCCAACGAGGGCCTGGTCGAGACCCGGGCCCGCGCGGGCACCCTCGTCCGGCCCCGGCCGCCCGTCCACCGAATGGCCGCAGACCGGTACCGCAACACCACCGGAGCGAAGTCCACCCCGTACACCCGCGACCAGGGAATCGGCTGGTCCGAGTACCGGCTCGACAAGCGGTTCGAGCGCGTGCGGGCCGACGCCGAACTGGCCGCACTCTTCGAGTGCGAGCCCGGCGAGCGCCTCCTCGCGCGGCACTTCGTGTTCTACGACAACGACCAGCCCACCCAGATGAGCACCAGCTACGTCCGCTGGTCCGATGTCGCGGGCACACCCGTCTCCGACCCGATCAACGAGCCCTGGCCCGGCGGCACCCGCGCCCAGATGGCCAGCCTCGGCATCAACATCACCCGCATCACCGAGTCGTTCACCGCGGCCATGCCCAACGACACCGAGGCCGAGACCCTGCGCGTCGGCCAGGGTGTCCCCGTCCTCCGGTACACCCGTCGGCACATCTCCGACACCGGCCGGATCGTCGAGGTCGCTCATCCGATCGTGCGACGCGGCGACACCACCGTCGTGGACTTCGTCATCGACCTCGACGACTGACCCCGGACACAGCGAACTCCCCCTCCAGGGTCAGTCGCACGCCTTCCGGTCAGCTTCCTGCACCTTGGCGAAGTCGCGAGCGCGGCGAGTGACCGCCAGCTCTCCCTGCTCTTCCAACCAGGTGATGTCCTCAACGACATAGACGCCTGTGGCGAGGCCGACCGCGAACGCGTGCGCCACAGACTCGGCGTCCAGCTTCCTGACCGCCCGCCGGATGATGGTCGACACGTGCGACTCGCCAATGTCATAGACCCGTCCAGCTCTAGCCCTGCTCATGCCGGTGCCGCATCGCAGCAGCAACCCCCACTCGCGCTCCGTCATGGGTTCCTGCGCCATGAGCCCTCCCTGCTGGTCGCTGATCGGACCGCCACATCGTCCCGAGCCACCCGGCGCGTGTACAGACACCCGTATTTATGCGGGACCGTGGCAGCGAGGGGCTGCTACCGGTCGCCGATCGTGAGGCGGATCGACCGCTCGTCGATCAACCCGCCCACCGTGGTCACCTGACACACCAGCGTGTACACCTCCCCCAGCACACCCCCCGACACGCGCTGCGTCACCACCGCGTCCGCGACCACCGGCGCCCCCACAGCCGTGAGTCCGGCAGGCACCGTGACCGTCGCCGACGCGACCGTGTCCGAAGCGCCGAGCCAGTCCGTCCAGTCCCACGAGTAGTCCAGCCGCGCCTGCGGGTCTTTGGTGAAACGATCAGCCACGGCCAACCTCCAATGTGCGCTGTTCGGCGGCCACGGCCAGACGCCGCATCTCCGGCGGGATCCGGTACGTACGGTCCGGCGACGGCACCGCGGTGGACTGCCGGGCGAGCGGGCGCGCCGTGTCCGTCTCGCTCGCCGTCCCGAGCACGGTGGCCTTGCTGCCGACGAGGGGCACCGCGGTCTCCACGGAGAGCGCGGCCGTGAGCGACGCGGACTTCGCGCCGACGAGCTGCTGCGCCGTGTCGGTCCCCAGCGACGCGCCGAGCGTGGCGGCCTTCGCCCCCACGAGGGCCTGCGCGGTGTCGACCTCGGACGCGGTGCCGAGCGTCGCACCCGCAGCGACGTCCGCCGCAGAGAAACTGTCGTACCTGATCTCGCCGCCGGTGCTGGGAGTTCCGGAGCGGAGGCCGACGCCAGTCCCTGACGGCACCGAGCTGTTGACGACGGAGATCACTTCGCTGCCGTTGAGGAAACCCTTGATCGTGCTGCCGACCGCCTGGATCCGCAGGACGTCACCTGGCGCGATGGCCGTCACATGGGCGCCCCGCACGTCGAACGTGTTGTCCACGACAGAGAACAGGCTGAGGTTCGTGCCCCCGTCGTGACGCAACAGATAGGCCGTGGTGAAGCCAGCATTGCCGCGGCAACACACGCCCATGCTTGCGACCCTCGGCGTGGCGATGACGATCTCGGCGTAGTGGTCACTGCTGTCCATCGCCCCGGAGGCGCGCAGGATCACCGTGCCGGAATCCGTGCCGGGCGAGAGCTGGTCGCTGACGATCGACCAGTTGCCGGACACCTCCACCCACCCGGCACCGAGGGCCGTACTGTCCGCGCGGTTGAAGTCGTCGCTGAAGGAGGTCACCCCGAGGCACCCCGGAAGAAGTCGGCGATCGTGAGCGGGAGGCTGATCCCGTCCGGGCTCCACGACAGGTCGGCCTTGGTCAGCGGGATCAGGTCCGCGTCGGTGCCGGTGGTGGTGTCGGGGTCGTAGCAGATGACCAGGGCGCCGACCGGGTTGCCGGTCGGGCTGGTGTAGGTGACGTTGTCGGCGTCGACCTCGACCCTGTCGAGGCTGTGGTTCACGGTGACCGTGACGCCAGTCAGAGCTTTGCGCCCCACGGTGACCTGCTCGTTGGTGGCGCCAGACACGACGTCCGACAGCGTCGTCTTCTTGCGCAGGACGGAGTCGGACTCCAGCCCGCTGGCCTCCAGCGCAACGAGAGTGAGGCCGTCGTTGGCGGCGGGCAGCGACGCGTAGTGGGCCACCCGTCCGAGGGCGACGTTGAACGTGAAGGTAGCCACGACGGGCCTCCTCTGTAGTGTGCGATCAGTCGATCGAGTACGGGATCAGGTCGGCAGGGACCTCCTCCGGAGGCAGCCCCGCACCCGTCAACCTGCGGTTCGTCCGGCGGATGATCCGCATGGCCTGCCGCAGCAGCCCCTCCAGCAGCGACACCCGCGAGCTGTACAACACGGCCGCCTCCGTCGCCTCCCGGCGCACTGCTGCCACCTCACCCTCCAGCGTGGTGATCTTGCTGTTGAGCTGGGTCCAGATCTCCGGCGACACCGCCAGCGGCCCCGCAGTCTCGTCCTCCTCCACAGGCGGCCCCACCACCCGGGCACGCGGCGACGAGATCCGCGCCACCAGCACCGAACCGACCATCCCCACCACCGCTATCACCACACCCAGCACCGAACCCTCACCCATCGAGGCGCCCCCTCTCACACGTACAGCGCCTGCGACCCCCCGTCAGCGCAGCCACGATCACCACCAGCAACACCACCGCCACGTACAACGGCACCGACGCCCACGCGACGACGTAGTCGCCCGTCGCCGCGGCCCCGAGGAACGCCAGCCCCCAGATCGCGGGCGGCGCGGTGACCGCAGCGAAGCCGAGCACGTCCCGTCCCGGGCGCAGGCCGCCCGTCACCAGCCCCGCCAGGCCGCACGCGATCCACACCCCACCCCACGCCTCCAGGCACATCACCCGCAGGATCGGAGCGGTCGCCAGAGACAGGCCCTGCCGGTGCGTCACCAGCAGGCCGACCCCGTACACGGTCCAGCAGGCGCCGGCCCCGGCGAGGGCGAGGCCGCGCCAGCCGAGGTGCCGCCACACGGCGGCCCACATCAGACGTCCGAGCGTGGGGTGTGCGGCGCCGCCCATCCGGCGATGGCGGACGCCGCAGCGGGGACGAGCGCGAGCACGAACGGTTCCAGCGCGTCGGGCATCCCGCTGATGAGGGACGGGTCGTCGGTGACCGCGCCGAGGATCTGCAGCCCGGCGAGGCTGGTCAGGTAGGCCAGGACGCTGGACGCCTTGACCTTCTTCTCGATGGGGGCAGAGGCAGACGCCATGGTGATCTCCGATCTCAGAGTGCCCAGTACGGGCCGGATGCGGTGCGGTGGAGAAGTCGGGCGGGCGTGCCGTCCGGGGTGGTCACGCGGACCTCGTAGCGCAGCGTGCGTCCCGCGGGGACGTCGCCGGTGCACGAGAACTGGTAGCCACCGACGCCCTCCCCGCCTGCGGCCCGTATGAGGGTGGGGAGGTAGTTCGAGCGGTTCGCGCCGTCCGCGTCCGTGAGGTAGTAGCGGCCCTCGATCTCCGTCTCCACCAGCAGCGGGTCGAAGAGCAGGTGCACCAGCGTCAAGTGGCGGCGAGGCCCCGGGTGGATCACCCCGTCCGTGGCGAACGCGAGCGTGGTCCAGGCGCCGCCGGTCAGGTCGTAGTCGACCGAGTTCGACAGGTTCAGCATGCTGGGCACGGGGTCCTCCTGGGTGGGCGCCGTCGGCGCGGGGGTGGTGGGCTGGCCGGTCGCGCGGGCGACGATCGCGGGGAAGACCGTCTCCCGGAACTGCTTCACCCGTGCGTCGCCGGGGCAGGCGGTGCCGCCGTCGGACCAGGCGGCGTGCAGCCGGTGGTAGCCGTACCCCGGGTCCTCCGAGGTGCGGCAGATCCGCAGCGGGATGTCGTGGGTGCGGTGCAGCCAGAGCCCGAGCCTGATGAGGCCCTCCACCTGCTCGGGGGTCCACGGGTCGGTGTGGTGGAGGTTGGACGCGGTCTCGATAGAGACCGCGCCGGTGCCGTCCGGGCGCCTGTTGGCCAGGAAGTTGGCGTCGGCCCTGGTCTGGGTGCCGATGAACTGGGCGATCGACCCGTCGTAGGACTGGCCGAAGTGCGATTCGAGGTTCGTCGAGTCCCGCCAGTACTCGTAGATCCGCTCCTTCGTCCACGGCGCGGCGATCGAGTGGACGATGAACTGCGTCGGGGTGATCGCCGGTTGGGCGTCGGACTCGGGCTGGAGCTCCATGCGGGTGGCGCCTGGGTACCAGGCCATGACGTCCCCCTCTCAGGCCGTCGGAAGTTGGAGGAAACCGGTCAGCCAGAGGTTGCCGCTGGCTGCCGCGACCGTGGACGGGTCGACCGGAGGCAGCCCCGGCGGCCCCGAGTACAGGTAGACCCTGGACAGCGCGAGGCCCGCCGAGATGCCGACCCGCAGGCCCTGCTGCGCGTACGTCTCGTCCGGGGTGACCTGGAAGCTGGACACCTTCACGGCGCTGACGGGGTGCTGGATCTCGATGTGGTCCGGTCTCGTCAGCACGGCAGTGATGCCGGTGGGCTGGTGTCCGGCGTCGTTGATCAGTCCCCAGCCGGTGCCGGTGTTGCGGAGGGCGCCGCCGATCATGCGGTAGGTGGCGCCAGCAGTGTCGATCATGGATGCTCCCTAGATGAGTCGGGCATAGGTCGGTGCGCCGCCGATGGACCCGCCGCCGCCGAACTTCCCGCCCGTCGACGCGCCGCTCGTGCGTCGTACCTGCAACTGGACCTTGAGCTGCGCGGCCGCCCGGTACGGGGTCAGGTCGATCACGGCCGTGGGATACGTGAGGGTGAACGTGGCAGGCACCGAGCCGGACGCGGCGACCGTGACGCCGTCGAGGAGGATCTGCCACGCGCCGCCCGTGTTCGTCGCCGACACCTGGTCCCCGATCAGCACCAGCCCGATCGACAGCGACGCCGTGCGTGGAGTCAGGACCGTCTCCCACAACGTCACGAACGACGTGCCGTCCTCGTACGGGAACCCGCGGTACGAGGTCGGGTAGAACGGCAGCTCGTCCTTCACCGCACCCTGCCGCTGGAGCGCGGCCAGCTCCCGCTCCACGCGCGCCAGCCGCTGGAGCACGTCCGGGGTGATCGACGTCTTCGGCATGTCAGGCCCCCACGCAGGTCAGGCGGACACGCTCGGGGCCGCTGCTCGCGCTGTTCTCGATGCTGACGATGCGCAGGATGGCGCTCCGTCCGTACGGGGACTGGCGCTCGGGATCGATCTCGAACAGCGCCTCGTCGCCCACCGAGTACGAGCCGAACGCGGGATCGGCGTCCGCCAGCACCTCGAACGTCGGCTGCGTCGGCGAGCGGTCCTCCAGCTCCGCGTTCGCCAGCCCCTGCACCTGCGCCTCGTCGACGACCTCGCCGTACGTGGCGACGCCCTCCAGCAGCGGCCAGCCAGAGGCCAGCGCATCGGAGTCGGCGGCGGTCTTCACGATGCGCGCCTCGCCCGAGCCTGCCCCCAGTGCCGTCATCTCCGTCACCAAGTTGGTGCCGTCCTCGGGCCAGTTGTAGCTGAGGATGTTGGAGGCGCCGCCCCCGGTGGAGAACACGAGCCCGGAGTCGTCGGCGGACCTGCCGCGCCGCGGGTAGTAGGAGACGGCGCGCCGGTACCTCCTCGGCGGGGTGCCGGTGGTGGCCTGCGTCCAACCCACCTCGATCCCGAAGTCGAACCCGTCGTCCGCGGCCGCGAGATCCGTGATCGCCTTGTAGATCTCGGGCCGCTCGTACCCGAAGTACGTGGCCGTGCGCACGACTCCGTGTCCGGTCCCGGCCAGGGCGTTCAGGTCGATGCCGATCTCGCCGCCCACCTGGTCGCGGGCGTACCGCAGCAGCGACCACACGATCCCCTTCTGGTCGGGGTACAGGCGCTGCGCCCCGGGCGCCGAGCCGACGTAGGCCGGGTTCGTGATCAGCGACGTGTCCGTGGACAAGGTCGTCTTCACGTACCGGTGCTGGTAGTACGACAGGAACTCGGCCGCCTGGAGCGACTTGCCGCCCGCAACGTCCTCGCGGGTCCACAGGATGCCGCCCCACACCAGCACTCCGTCCCGGTCCACGTAGATCGCGGTTCTGGCCGGGGTCGTCGCGTTCAGCGGGTCCAGCGGCAGCGTCTCGTCACTGAACGGGACTGTGCCGCGCAGGGTGCCGATCCCGTTGATGGTGTAGCCGTACGTCACCCCCGACATAGGGAGCTCGGCGAGCAGCGTGTCCGTCATCAGGTCGCAGAACAGGTACGTGTACGTGTGCGCCGCCATCACGCCACCTCGTACGTGATCTGGATGTGCACGCTGTCCGTGGACGCCCACGTGAACGGGGTGCTCGTAGAGATCGCCCCGGCCGCCACGTTCGAACCGCCGGTCGCCGTCGATACCCCGATGAATCCCGTGCTCGCGGTGATGAACGCGGTGCCCGGGTAGAGGGCATTTGCGGATTCGTCGATCATCATTGCGGAGCCGACCTGGTAGAACGCGCTCGACTCCAGTGCGTCCGCCGTCACTGGCACCGTGAACCGCCACGTGCCGGTCCCGTACGTTGTCGTGATGCCCATCAGCAAGTTGATGCGGACATGAACCGTCTTGCCGATCTGGCAGTACACCCCGCGCAGCATCCCGTTGCCGACCGCAGGCGCAGTGCCCGACGACGACCACGCCACCGCATAGCTGACCCAGTCCCGCTGTACCAGATCCTTCGTGGCGCTGGCCGCATCGCCGTACACGAACCGGTCCACGTCCGTCAGATATGCCACCTGCCCCGGGTGCAGGCGCGCGGGCACCGCCGACGACGCCACTGGCAGCACCCCGCCGATCGCGACCCCGTAGACGCGGACGTCGGTGATGTTCCCCGTGGCCACGCTCGTCTGCGACGGCGCGATCGCCAGATCCGCCAGCGGCACCGAGTTCGCTGGCAGGGTGCCGCGCACGGTGGCGCCGGCGCTCGCGGCGTACGGACCCTGGATCACCTCCAGTCGCCACTCGGACACGACGCCGGAGTACTCAGCGTCGTACACCGAGGCGACGACAGTGTCCTTGCGGTACTGCCCGGCGCCGCCCGCGGGCTGCACGGTCAGGGTGACGTCGCCGTCGTTCGCGCAGATGTAGGCGCCCGATCCGCCGGTCTCCCGCTGGTCGATGAACACGGTGCCCCCGCTCACAAGGACGGTCATGTTCGGGGTGCCCGCCGCGCGCACCTTCATCTGGTAACCCTGGTAGCTGGGCTTCACCCCGGGCCGGACCCGCAGCGG
This sequence comes from Streptomyces sp. NPDC050504, assembly GCF_044458065.1. NCBI lineage: Bacteria > Bacillati > Actinomycetota > Actinomycetes > Kitasatosporales > Streptomycetaceae > Streptomyces > Streptomyces sp. NPDC050504. The sequence continues at coordinate 946,550 of NZ_JBITHO010000002.1, forward strand.
GGTGGCCTCGTCGGCGGCGTTGCCCGGGTAGCCCAGCAGACCGCTGAGCGCGAGCCGGTCGTTGCGGGCCGGATAGCTGCCAGCCTGCTGCCAGGCGGGCGGGTTGATGACGGCCACGGCCGCTCCTCTCCTACAGGCTGGTGTCGCGCCAGGTCACGGTGAGCAGGGACTGCTGGCCTGGGGCCCCGGCGAGGGCGTCGCCGCGGTAGGTCAGCTCGGTGGTGCCGGGCATCAGCAGGGGCCACACCGATCCGGCGCGTACCCAGGAGCGGCGCGGCGTGGAGCCCATGTAGAGGACGGCCCGGGTGCTGGTGTCGATCAGCAGGAACTCGCCGACTTGGAGAACGGCATCGATCTGGAGGGTGCCGCCGCCGGTCTGCTCGATCGACGGGGACGCGACGGGCCCGTCGATCCGCAGCACCGGATATGCGGGCGCCGCGCCGAGGTTCGAGGCGGTGATCCGGCCGGACAGTCCGGCGACTCCGTACGACCGCGGGTACGTCAGCGGGTACGTGCGGCCCGCCGAGGGGCTGTAGGCGGTGGTGGACGCGGACCGCTCGGTCAGCCCGTACAGGTAGGGGTCGGCGCAGTAGAACTCGATCGCCGCGTCCCCGATCGACCAGAGGCGTTCGGCGTCGTACGGGATGCTGCGCTTGCGGACCTTTGCCCGCAGCAGGATGTCCCAGTCCAGGAGGCAGAGTTCGGCCGGCGCTGCCTGCGGCTGCGTTGCCGCGCGCAGCGCCAGGCTCAGCGAGCGCAGGTCGTCCGGGGACAGCCCGCGCAGTCCGAGCTGGAGCTGCACGACGCGCGCCCCGGTGACGTCCGGCCCGGTGTAGGCGCCGTGCTGCGCGGGCCGGTCCATGTCCTCTGCTCGTACGTCGGGGAGGTCGTCGATGCCGGAGAGGGCGGTGACGGCGTACTGCGTCCCGGGCCCGAACGTCATCCCGTTCCACGTGATGTTGCCGAGTCGCTGCTGCACTACTGCCCCCCGACCAGGCTCTGCCAGGACAGCGCCCGCAGGATTCCGTCCGGAGTCGCTTCGGTGCTGTAGAGGTTGAACACGTTGTTCTGGTCTCCGCCGCCTGCGCCGCCTGCGTAGACGGCGGAGAGCTGCCGTGCGGTGGGGGTGGTGGCGAGGGCCCCGGCGGTGACGTCGAGGGCGGCCCCGGCCACGGTGCGCGCGGCGGCCCGGACGCGTCCGGCGGTGGCGAGGAGGCCGCCGCGCAGCCCCTCGCCGTCCATGACGCCGAGGGCGTGGAACGCCCTGCTGGGGGACTTGATCTTGTGGACCTTCTTGATGGCCGCGAGCATCTGCCGGGCGATCTTCAGCATCTGCGCCTCGATGGCCTTCTCCTGGCTCTTCAGCCCCGCGACCAGCCCCTGAGCGGCGCGGATGCCCGCCCCGTACAGCGCGTCCCCGACCGTGTTGCCCGTCGCCGTCGCGCTCTTCGACAATTGCGACTGGAGATCGTTGATCTTCTTCAGCTCCGCCGGGGTGGCCTTCGCCAGCGCGTCGGCCGTCGCCGATCCCCCGGCCACGCCCGCGTCCGCGATCTGCTGGAGCAGATCACTGCGGAGCCCGGCCTTCTTCAGCTTGGCGATGTTGGCCTGGAACGCCTTCGATGCCTTCAGTGCCTGCTGGAGTTCCACCGTGATCGCGCCGACGCTGTTCACGTCGCTGTGCCCGGTGGTGATGTTGGCCTCGGAGAGGATGCCCGACCGGATGTCGGCGGATGCCTTGCTCCTGGCCTTGACGAGGTCGTCGAGCCGCTTCTGTGCGGCCGCCAGCCGCTTCACCACGCCGTCGCGGCGGGTCACCTCGCGCTGGAGCTCGGCCGTGGCGCGCGCCAGCGTCCGCCCGATGCCGCTCCGTACGTTGTCGGGCAGGGCGCGGGTGATCGAGGCGAGCCGGGACCGTAGCCGCGACGTGCTCTCGTCGATGCCGCGGATGAACCCCTCGATGAGCAGGCGACCGGCCGGGGTGAGGATCCGCGCGTCCTTGGCGGGCGGGCCCTTCCAGTCGGTCAGGCTGTTGGTGATCTCGCCGAGCTTGCTCTTGACCGCGCCGATCTTCGACTGGATACCGTCGATGAAACCCTGGATCAGCGAGGCGCCTGCGCCCATCAGCCTGCCGCCGAGATTCCCCAGGGCGCTCGCTGCCTGCCCTGGCAGAGCGCGGACCTTCCCCACCGCGTCGGCGATCTTCGAGGAGATCGCGGTGACGAGTCGTGCCCCGGCAGCCAGCGCGGACGCCCCGAGATTGGCCGCCAGCGGCGCGAGCGCCGACACGGCCCGACCAGGCAGCCCCTTGATCCAGTCCACGGCCGTGTTCACTGCGCGGCCGACCGCCGCACCGACTCGCGTGGCGGCCTGCCCGATCACCGACGCCGCTTGGCTCACTGCGGCCTTCACGATGTTCCATGCCCCGGAGAAGTCGCCGCGCAGGAGGGCGCTCAGGGCCTGGATGATCGGCACGACGACGCCCTTGATGACGCCGCCCAGCACGGCCGCCAGCACCCGGGCCACCCCGCCCACCAGGGTGATCAACTGTGTGAGTACCGGCATCAGCGCGGTGAACAGCTCCGACTGGAGCAGCACAAACGCGCCCAGGAGCGGGGTCAGCGCGACGAGCAGCGTGCCCAGCGTCTGCCCCAGCGACACCAGCACGGGGCTCAGCTGCACGAGCATCTGCCCCAGCAGATCGAACAGGAACACGAGCCGATCCGCAATGAGTTGGGCCAGCGGCGTGATGAGCGCGGGCAGCTCCGCGAGGATCGGCGCGAGCGTCGCCTGCAGGATCGTCGCCACCTGCTGAATCACCGGCGCCAGGGCCTGGAAACCGGTCTGGAACGCGGCCAGCAGCGGCGTAAACGCGGGCAGCAGCCCGGCCACCAGCTGCCCGAGGACCGGCAGCAGCGGGGCCAGCGCGCTCACCAGCACCCCGAGCGCCCCCGACGCCCCCGCGAGGACCGGACCGAGCGCGGCGATGATCGGCCGTAGCCCAGTGCCGAGCGCGGCCACGACCTCCTGAACCGGAGGGGCCAGCGCGGTGACGACCGGGCCGATCACGGACAGGGCCTGCGCGAGGAGCGGACCGGCCGTCTGCCCGATGAGGGTCATCGTCTGGAACAGGGAGCGCAGCGCGTTTTGCACGCCGTCGGTGGCGGTGGCATCTGCCAGTGACGTTGTCACGCTGCCCAGGAACGAGATCAGCCCGCCGCCCTCGGGTGCCGCGTTGAAGATGTTCCCGATGATCGTGGCTACGTTGCGGCCGACGTCGACCATGTCGCCGAGCAGGTCGATGGCGTGCTGGATCGATTCCCGCAGAGCCCCGGACTGGAAGGCGGTGCCGAGCCGTCGGCCGATGTCGGCGGCCGAGCGCGCGGCCGCAGCGGTCAGCCCCTTGAACGACGGCCCGGCCGCTGCGGCGAGCTGGCCGAGCGCGGTGACCACCACGCCCGGGACGCCGGAGAGGTTCCGCAGGCCCGCACTCGCCGAGCCGAGGGCGACGCCCAGGGTGCCGTTCTCGCCGAGGTCGCGGGCCGCGCCGAGCGCCCCGCCGGCCATATCGCCGAGCGCCGTGGCGCTGTTGAGGAGGTTCTTGCGGAGCGGCGGCAGTACGGCCTTGGAGGTGTGCTCCAGGTTCGTGGCCAGCCCGGAGAAAACCTCCTGCTGCACCTCCTGCTGCACGGCCCGCAGCGCGGGCGCCATCGAGTGCACCTTCTCGGCGAACTCGCGGGCAGCGGGGCTGAGCTTCTTCAGCGACTCCGCGTACTCCTTGGCCTTGCTCGGATCGAGCGCGGCGGACACGGCGTCCTTCACACCGATCATCGCGAGCTTGACCGTGCCCGAGGCGAGCTGCACGGCGGCCATGCCCGTGACCGCGACGGCCGCAGCAGGGGCCACGTTCTGGAGCGTGGAGACGACCGCAGCAGCTGCCGGGACCGCGGCGCCGAGTCCGGCGGCCATCCGGCCGATCGTCGCCGCGACCCCGCCGAGCGAGCTGGCCATCCCGCCGATCCGGCCGAACGCCCCGGCCAGGCGGTCCGCGCGCCGCACGCGGTCCTCGTCGACGTCCACGTCGATGTCGACGTCCGTGTCGTCGACCCCCCGCGCGGCCGCCAGCAGCTCGTCCAACTGGGCTGCGGCCTGCCGGGTCGCGGCCTGCACGCTGATGTTCGGGTGGGTGTCGGACAGGCGCGCGAGGTGCGGGTTCAGTTCGTTGATCCGGCGCAGTGCCTCATCGACGGAGATGTCGACGCCGATGCGCTGGTTGCCCAGCTCCTCCAGCTCGCGCCGGACGCGGGCAAGGTCGCGGTCGACTTCGTCGGAGTCGCCCGTGATCTCGATGTCTGGCAAGTTCGAGACGAGGTCGCGGAGCTGCCGCTGGACGCCGCTGCCGAGGGCGGCGCCGATGCTGGAGCCCTGTCGTCCGGCGTCGGCGACGGTGCCGTTGAGGCCGTCGAGGTTTACGGAGAGGTGCGACAGGAGGTTTGGCAGGTTGATGTCGTCTGCCACGTCGCACCTCCTCTACTGCATGGCGGCCATTTCCAGCAGGCCGGGGCCGGACGATTGGGCTCGGGTGCCGCCGGTGTGGTGGGCGGCCTGGTACTCGTCGGCCAGCGTCATGAGCTGGCCGAGCGTCATGTCCCAGAAGGCGTCGGGAGGAATGTGGAGGGCACCGACGGCGAGGTAGTAGAGCTGAGACCAGGGGAAACCGTCTCCACCGTCGTCGTGGCGGTGCTCCCGCCGCTGTCGTTTCCCAGGGCCTCCAGCGCCTTCGTGAACGCCGACGTCCACGCGTCGACGTACTCGCCGAGCTGTCCGGGGTGCAGGAGGTCGGCGAGGTCCGCGCCGTCCGTACGGCGCCGGTACGTGATGTCGCCGCTGATCCGGCGCTCGCCCTTCGCGTCCTGGTGCTCACGGAAGTGGGGCTCGAAGCCCCCGGGCCCGAGGCACCCGGCCCCGAGGAGCTGGACGATGGGGCCGTAGGCGGCGCCGCTGCCGGTGGTATCGATGGCGTCCTGCACCGCTGCGACGGACCCGTACCGGGCCTCCAGCAGGGCGATGGCGCGCATCGAGTAGCGGAGTGAGACGGCGGTGCCGTCGGTGAGGGTGATGCTCGCGCCGCTGGCGAGCAGGTCGAGTCCTGCGGTCATGGTGGTGTCCCTACGTGAGTGCCGGGGTTCGGCCTGCGGGTGAGGGGGACCGGGCGGGCGCGCTGAGCGAGAGACACGCCACGCCCGGAGATCAGGCGATGGCGGCGGCGGTCTCGTTGAGCGTGATGCTGATCCACTTGCTGTTGGACAGCAGCGGGTCCGCGTTCGCCGTGAACGAGGCGATCCGGAAGTCCTCCTCGCTGAAGCCGAGGTCGGGGAACGACGCGAGCGTCAGCTTGTGGAGGACGACGTGCAGGTCGCCGCCGACGGTGTCCACACCGCCAGCAGGGGTGACGCCCTCCAGCTTGAACGGGGGCATGGTCGCGTTTGCGCTGGTGAGGTCCCATGTGGACGTCTCGGCGGTGCCCGTGCCGGAGTCGGTGACGGCGCCGCCGAGGATCGCGACGAGGACGTCGAGCGACAGCTTGGCGTGCGTGACGCTGACCTGCACGTTCGTGATGGACGAGTTCGTGGCGAGCTGGGTGTTGTCGCCGCGCAGCGACTTGACCTCGACATCGCCGGAGATCTCCAGCGACTTGATGCCGGGCACGTCGATGAGCGCCCCGTACGTCGCGGAGCCCCCGGCCGGGTCGGCGGTCAGCGGTGCGATCTTCGCGTCCTGGATGGCGTAGACCTTGGTCACGCGGGAGATGGGCATGTCCTGTCCTTTCGGTGCCGGGGTCCGGCCCTACGAGGTGAGCGAGTCGGGAACGGGTAGGTGATCTTCATGCGGGGGTCACCTCCGCAGCGAGCAGCGCCCGGCGGATCTGCACAGTGATCGAGTGCCGCACCCGGTTCTCCTCGATCGGGATCCGGTCGATGTCCTGCACCGTCACCGCCGTAACCCGCGCGGGGTGGTCGGGGAGCGTGCAGCCGTGCAGAGCGTGGGCGATGGCCTCGGCCAGCCCGTACCGCTCGGTGACCTTCGTCGTGCGGGCGCCGGTCTTCACACGGGCCTGCTGTACAAGGTCGACGACGACGGTCTCAGCGATCTCGATCGTGGCGTCCGGATCCCCGAAATCCCCTGATGCCCGCAGATCGCGGGCGGCGGGCAGGCCCTCCTGCACCACGATGAACGGCTCGGCCTGGCCCTCGCGCGGCCCGTCGCGGAAGACCGGCACGCCGAACCCCAGCGTCTCCAGGCGGGCCTTGATGGCGCCCGCTGTCGTGGCGGCCATCACGCCCCCGTCCACTGGCCGTTGCGGACCCAGCCGTGCAGACCGCAGCAGTTCCACAGCAGGGACGGTTCGAGGTGCAGCGGCTCGCGGGACACGAGGGTGTGCGCACCTGTACCCGCGGCCACCCATGGGCTGGTCGTCGTACGCTCTTCCGGGACGTCGGCCAGCGTCGAGCACCAGTGCCAGAACACGGGGTTGGTCTCGTCCGCCAGCCACCCGAAGTAGATCTCGTTGGTGAGCCTGGTCATGGCCGCCGTTTCCAGGCCGGGCCAGTCGGACGGCGGGACGCCGTAGTCGCGGCTCATCAGCGCCGCCCAATCTGCGACGCGTGCGCCCGCCAGAAGGTGGGCGTCATCTCGATCGCCGGACGCAGGAACGGCTGTGCAGCCGTGCCGGGGTGGTTGACCTTGGCGACCGGGTGGGCGGCCCCAGGCCAGTAGAGCGCCTTCTTGAAGCGCGGCTTGATCACGTGCGGGGCCGTGCCATACTCCACGGCCGCCGCGTAGGTCACGTTCGTGCCCACCACGTAACCGACCTCGCGGCCCGAGCCCTCCGCACGCGACACGATGCTCGACCGCAGCCGCCCCGTGTCGACCGGCGCCCGCCGCCGCGCCTCGTTCTGCACGTCCATCCGCGTCCGGTCCACCGCACGCTTCACGTCGTCCGACATGCGCCCCAGATAGCGGCGCAGCCCCCGCTCGTACGCACGGGTGTTGATCGTCACGGACGTGGCCGACGTCCCCCGGAACGGCACCGACCCGCGAACGCGCGCCATCACACACCGCCGATCAGCGACGCGCCGCGGTTCAGGTAGCCCGCCAGCAGTGCGTCGACCTGCACCGACCCGGTCGACGCCGACGGCGGCGGCACCTCGTCATCGTCGGCATCCTCGATGGCGACGTTGTTTCCCTCGTCGTCCACCGTCAGGCCGCCGTCCTGCGCAGCGTCCGCGTCCGACGGGGCAGCCGCAGCCTGCAGATGCGCGGCCAGCAGCGCGCACCCCTGACCGACCAGCATCGGCGCGGTGTCGTAGCCGAACTCCCCAGCCACCCGCACCTGCTCAGCGCCCCACCGCTCCCACAGCCCCAGCCAGCCGCCGTTGTACGACTCGGCGCCGGCCACGAGGTCGTCCCACCCGCCCCACGACAGGTGTACGGCGTCGACCTGCCCGAGGACGGACGAGGACGTGACGCGGTAGGCGGTCGCCGGGATCGTCGGCTCGTCGTCGGCGGCCGGCACGGGCGTGACGCTGGTGACCGTCCGGACGCGGCGCGGGAGGATGACCAGTCCTCCCGCGCCGACATCCGCCACCACCACCAGGTCAGTTGGCTCGAATACCTGCTGGGTGTACCGCTCGATCGTGTCGCGGGCAGCCTGGATCCACGCGGCGACCACGGCGTCGGTGCCGGTGCAGCCTGCGTCTCTGGCGGCCTGGATCGTGCAGTACGCCATGGGTCAGTCCTCGGCGCTCTCGGCCTCGGCGGCGTCGAGTTCGCGGCGCACGCCGTCGGTGACGAGGCCGCCCGCGGCGACGATCTGCCGGGCGTAGCCGCCGGGGTGCTGGTGCACGACGGGCCCGGTCGACTCGCCCGTACCGGCCGCGTCGAGCGCGCGGTACGCGTCCTGCGGGGCCCGCTGGCCGACCTGCCAGCCCGTGCCGCCGTCGTACTCCTGAGTGCGGACCGTTGCCGCCGGAGCCTGCTCGGGATCGGTGCTCTTGCGTGCTGCCATGATCAGGTACCTCCGATGACGCCACGCGTACGGAGCGCGGCGAGCAGGCTGTTGTAGGCGGCCGTGACTGCCGCGAGGTCGGCGAACGTCGAGCCCTGGTTGTTGACGACGGGCTTCGTGGTTCCGTCGAGGAGGGCCGGGGCGGTGCCGATGACGCGCAGTACCTCGGTGTCCTGGTTCTCGGTGCGGGCGGCGCTCGACTTGGTGAGCGTGACCTGCTTGACGACTCCACCCATGTCAGGTCGCCGCCGCGAAGGTGATCTTCGTGAAGGCCAGCGGGGTGTGCACCGCCACGTTCGCCCGCCGCTCGGCGAGGACGACCAGCGTGTTCGCGGTGAACAGCTCGGCGTGCGAGTCGGTCATCAGGATCGTGATCCCCTGCCGCTCCCACAGCGTGGCGCCCATCCGGAACCCGCCGAGCAGCGCCGTGCCCGACGCCATGGCCACGGACGTGACGACGGTCAGGCCCCAGATCCGCATCGGCGCGCCGGAGTCGGTCACCGAGGTGATGACGCGGAACTGCCCGTTCGCGTCGGTGTCCAGCTCGATGTCCTGCCAGTCGAGCGGGTTCATCACGATGGCGTCCGGCGGGTACATCGCCAGCTCGCCCTGCGTCTTGGCCTTCCGGACCGTGATCAGCTTCGGGTCGGTGTTGCCGACACCCGGCTGATAGGCGCCGATGCCCGAGGTGGTGAGGATGCCCTGCATCTGGGTGGTGCCGTTGCCGGTCAGGATCTCCCTGTCCAGCTTGTACTCCAGGCCGTACGTGAGGCGGCCGTTGATGTAGCCCATGAGCTGCGAGTTGTCGTCCGCAGCCTGCCTCGTGATGGGCACCCAGTGGGCCACCGTTTTCAGACTGGTGGAGATCAGATCGAAGCTGAAAGGCCCGCTCTTGGGCTTGTCGGCGCCTTCGGCGACGACCGCCGCCGCGTTCCACGTCGACTGCGGACCCGACGTGTCCCGCATGTACTCCAGCGTCGTCCCGTCCGACGTCTGCCGGTCCAGCAAGTTCGCGATCATCAGCGGCAGATCGGGGTTCTGCGGGATGATCCCCGGCACCCTCGTGTTCTGCTGCGGCTGCGTGCCCGTAGTGACGGTGCCGGCCGGAGCGGCGCGGAACTCGACGGCCCCGGACTCGCCGCGGAACCCGCGCTCGCGGAACGACTGGAGCGCGGCGGACCGTACGAACGCCTCGGCGACCGTGACCGGGTCCGGGTTGCCGTCCTCGTCGGGGCCCTGGCCGGGCTGGCTGCGCTGCTGCCCACCCTGCTGCTGCGGCTGGGGGTCGCCGGGCGGGACGGCACCCTGGAGCGCCCGGAGGCGGGAGGCGCGGGCGTTGGCCTGCTCGATCTGGGCGGTGAGCTGGTCGGCGCGTTGGTTCAGCTCGTCGATGTCGCCGTCGTAGTTCGGGTCCCGGAGGTGCGCGATGACCTCGTCGCGCTGCTCCAGCAGGGTGGGTGCGCCGCCCTTGATGGGGTAGATCGGTCGGCCGTCTCGGCGGCGACCGATGGGGCGGACGCGGGCGAAGTTGCTCACCGTGGGGTCCTCTCGGTCCGTGGACGGCAGCAGCCGCCCATGCGTCATGGGTGCTGCGTCCGTCTGTCACGGCCGGTGGAACGCGCCCGGCAGGCTCGCGGCTTTCACGTCCGGTGCGAGCGGCCCGGATGGGGGGAGAGTAGATCGACTCGGGGGGTGCGCGCGGGTGGGGGCTGCAATCCCGTGTCAGCCAGCGGTCTGGAGGCGCAGCAGCGCGGCGCGCCGGGCACGCTCCCGCATGGCCTGCGCAGCGGTCTCCTCGGCTGTCCGGCGCTCCTGCTCCTCGCGGATGCGGTCGGTGATCGTCGGGGCGTCGACCTCGGCGTACAGGTCGCCAAGCGCGGACCGCACGGTCTTCAGCTTCGAGCCGGGAACGGCCGCCATCCGCGCAGTGATCTGCGAGACCTCCACGAGGCGCGCCGACCGGATGTTCTCCAGGACGTCCTTCCTGGCCTCCTCCTCCATCTCGTACAGCTTCTTCCAGTCCGGCAGGTCGGTGCGCACGAACCCGACGGACAGCTCCCGGGCGCTCCCCGAGCGGGCCATGACACGGGCGTCGCGCCCGGCGGCCGTGTCGTCGTAGCGGCCCTCGATCCACAGGTGGTCCGCGCGCTCTTCGGCACGGAAGGTACCCACGGGCTGCATCGGGTGATGCATGAACAGCAGGGCGTAGTCCTGCTTGTCGAGACCCTTGCGGAACACGCCGGGGTGGAACGTCGTGCCGTAGCTGTCCTTCTTGCCGTAGCGGCAGGCGTACCCGGCGAACGTGCCGCCGTCGCCGTCCTCGACGCGCCACTCGACGTCTTCGAGGCTACGGAACTCGATCTCCATCACTGGCCTCCCTTGGCCTGCTTCAGTGCGTGCTCGGCGTAGACCTCGGCCACGCCGTCCATGACCGCTTGGTGGGACGGAGACAGGCGGGGCGCGTACCGGTAGACGGCGCGACCCTTCCGGTCCCGGCCGTCGTACTCGTAGACGGTCCGGCCCCCGCCGAACGTCACGTGCTGGGGCAGGCCGCCGTCCTGGTCGGGCCGGACGGCGATGTCCTGCTTGCCATCGAAGGGCCCACGCCTCACCTCGGCGAACGGCACGCCGGGCGGGCAGTACGCGCCCCGGTACTGGCTGATCCCGGCGGGCTGGAGGATGACGCGGACCTCGCCGCGCAGGAGGGTAGCCACGTCAGGCCACCGTCGCCGGGCAGGGCTCGACTGCCTGACCTACGAACACCTCGACCGGGCCGGAGAAGGTGACCGCCGCCGCCCCGTCGATCTCGATGCTGGCGATCCCGGTAACTCGTTCGAGCCGGGAAGCCTGCAACCCCCCGCACTCTGGGCACAGCTCTACGTGGTGGACGCACTCAGGGACCATGATCAGGACTCCTCAAAGGTGAAGGTCAGCGCGCACCTGCACTGGATGCTCTGGCTGGCAGGGGCGGTGGGGTCAGCTGGCCAGCGGGACTGGGTCAGCTCGAATCGCCTGTTCAGTGGCGTGCTCTTGCCGTTCGCGGACCGGTGCGTGGGCCGGGTCCGCTTGTCGTCGGTCGCCAGCCACGTCTTCGTCGTGGCCCCGGCATCCAGCGCCGACACGAACGCCGCCTGGTTGTACCCGCCCACGGTCTCCGTACGCGCAATCATCGTCGCCCGGTAGTCGCTGAGGTTCGTGAACACCCGCTGGATCCGCGCCCGCAGCTCCGGCACCGACTCACCCTCGGCCACTCCGTGCGCCAGGATCTGCGACCGCAACACCTGCTCCGTCGTCGCCGTCACCTGCCCCGCCAGCTCCTCCACCCGCGCGGCCAGCGCGTCGGCCACGGTCGGCTCGTCCAGATCGAAGTCGGCGGTGATGCTGGCCCCGCCGCGCTTCCACGCCCGCTCCACGAACGGCCGCAGCACCTCGCCCGTCCGCCGCCGCCAGTACCGCGGGTCGAACAGGTCCCTCACCTTGATCCGCTCCTCCCAGCCCTCGGGCCCCGCAGCGACGTCCAGGTCGGTCAGGCGGGCGGCTGGTACCTGCTCGGGGTCGGGCGGGGCGAGGGTGACGCACTGCTCGCGGGCGAGGGCGCACGCCTCGGTGCGCACCTCGCCGAGCCAGGCGGCGGACCGCTCGGGCTTCTTCATCAGCCGGTCGAAATCCCTCAGCACCCGCTCCCGCTGCTCACGGGCAAGGGCCTGCACCGCGCGGCGGCCGGCGCCCTCCAGGTCGTCGTACGCCGCGTTGATGTCGGCCAGCGACGGGGAGGCGTCCGCGCGGGTCAGCTCGGGCCGGGGAGTCTCGCGCGCGTCCACCTTCGGCATCGGGGCGACAAGCGGCGCCAGCACGGACGCTACCGCGCGGCTGACGACGGCCTCCAGCTCGCTGCTGTCGAAGCGCTGCACCCCGGCCGCAGGGGTGACGGGCCTGTACTGCGCCCGGTACGCGGTCAGGGTCTGCTCGCCAATGCCGCCAGGCAGCGAGTCGTACCCGGCCTCGGCGCGGGCCTCGTCGAGCGTGACGACGTCGGCCTCGACGAGGCGTGTGGTTCGCGTGACCACTGCATCCCGGGACTCGCGCAGAGCGTCCACCCCGGACAGATCGAACACCGCCTCCTCGGCATCCGAGGGCAGTAGCCTCAGGTCGATCTCGCTGCCGATGACCTCCAGCTTCGGCACGATCGCGTCCGACCACAGCGTGGTCTTCGCCGCGGTCCGGTTCTCGTACGTCGTCCCGCCGAGCAAGTAGTCCCTGGGCACACCGAACGCCAGCATGACTTCAGCCGAGTTCGCCATCCGAGATTCGAGATAGTCCATCTCCTCGGGCGTGAACCCGAGCCGCTCGTAGCCGATGCCGCCGCTGGAGCCCTGCCCGCCGCCCGGTGCTGCGGACCGCACCAGTAGGTCACGGCCTGCGTTCTGCGGCCCCTGCATCGAAGAGCGCCACGATGCCTTCACCGCGTCGAACTCGCGCTGCTCCATGTGTCCGAGGTAGACCACGCCGTTTGGGCGGGCGCCGTTCTTGTAGGACTGCTTCTGCCACTCACGGGCGTACGAGTCCATGTCCACCGCATGCCGGGCCGCACGCCACGGGGGCAGGCAGCCGAGCGGGTCCCAAGGATGGGCATAGCGCAGCCACAGCATCTCTTCGGGCAGGACGGGAACCTGGACCCCGTCGCCGCGCCGGATGATGAACCCGATGATGTTGGCCGTGGTCGGGCGCTGCGCGATCGGCCGGTCCACGATCACGTCGACCTGGTCGAAGACGAGGTGGATCTCGGTGGCGTCGCCGAGGCCGGTCTCCCCGCGGTCCAGCCACACGAAGGACTGGCCGGCCAGCTCCAGTTGCTGAAGAGCCAGCGACTTGAAGACGCGGGCACTCATCAACGGGTTGGGCCGCTTGTTGAACAGGCGGGCGATGGGGTGGCCCTCGATGATCTCGCCATCGGGTCGGCGTACGGCCAGTGGGACGGATGATCCGTTGTCGGCGATGGCGGCGACGCACCGGTAGGCGACGGCGCTGTTGGAGTAGCCTCTCGCCTCGGCGTCGAGGGCCATGGTGAGGGAGTGCTGCCCGCCGATGGAGGCGACGGTGATGGGCATGCGGTCGCGCAGCGTGTCGAGGCCGACGGCTCGCTTCTCGGCGGCCCGGCTGATCGCCCGGTTCCTGTACTGGCTCACGTCGTCCTCCTCAGGCGACCGCGGCAAGGTTGCCCGCGGGGGCGAGCATGAGATCGGTGAGGGCCCACACGTACGCGTCGAGCCGGTCGGGGCTGGAGTCGCCGGGCACCCAGCTGACGAGCTGCTCCTCCAGTTCGGGGAGCGAGCCGACGACGTGCGCGGACCCCTGGTCGGTGAGCGCCGCCACCGGCTCGGCCCGGGTGGCCTTGCCCCGGCTCGCGGTGACCGTGCGGTAGTTGACCGTCGGGTCGATCTGCCGGACCACGGTGCCGATCCACTCGCCGCCGTTGTTGACCTCGGCGACGATCGCGTCCGCCCGGTGCTCGTGGTACGCCCGGATCGCCCGGCGCGCGGCCTCGATGGGCGGCATCCGTCCGGACAGGTCGTCGAGGGCGTAGCCGTGCTGCCGCTGGAAGCCGTTCTTGTCCGGAATGTACTGCTGCCCGCGCCCGGCCACGATGATGCCCATCTCGTCGGACTCGGCGTGCGAGGTAGCGGCGGGGTCCATGGCGACGACGATGCGACTCATGGGCGGGGCGGCGCCGACACGGGCAGCGTCAAGCCCGGCCCGCGACCACAGGGCGCCCTCGATGTCCTCCAGCAGGATGCCGTCGAGTTCCTGCGCCTCGGTGCGGGTGCCGGCGTATTTCCGGATCAGGTGTAGCCGCTGCTCCTCGGGGAGGTGGATGGCGTCGCGGGTGCGGCCGCGGGTGACGATGACCTTGTCGGAGCGGGTCAGCTCGATCAGCTCGGTGCGCGGCTTGGGCGTCGTGCTGCCGATGTAGTGGGGGTTGTTGCCGAGGCGCAGGCCCATCTCGGAGTGGGTGATGGCGTCCTTCAACCGGCGCTGCGCGGCGACCTCCTCCATCCAGATCAAGCACCTGTTGCCGCCGGCGCGGAGGCGTTCGACGTCGTCGGGGGTGTGGCTGCCGAACAACTTGGCCTCGGCGCCGGACGGCCAGCGGGCGAACGTCCCGCCGACCGTCGTGCGGAGAACCACCCGCGGGTCGTGCGCCTTCAGCCCCGAGGGCCCGTTGACGCACGCCTCCACGGCGTCGCCCTGGGTGGGGGCGATGATCGCCATGCGGTGCCCGCCGCGCAGCCGCTCGTCGCACGGGGGCCCGTTGACGTGGGCGACCATGTAGCGGGCGCAGCCGTCGGTCTTGCCGGTGCCGCGCCCGCCGAGCTGGAGCCACCAGCCGAGCGTCTCGATCGCTGGGGGCGGCACCTGCCACGGGTACGGCTTCCAGCGGCCCCACCGCTTCTGCCACAGCCGGGCGGCCAGTTCGGTCTCCAGCAGCTCCAGCTCGGCGGGGCTCATCCCGGCGAGGCGCGCGTCCAGGTCGGCGGTCACGCGTCGTCCAGGGCGGCCAGCTCGTCGGCGAGCGCGCGTACGCGGGCGGTCATCTCGTCGGTGACGGTGACGCTCGCCTTCACGGGGGCGTACAGGCCGAGGAGCTTTGCCTGGTGGTCGAAGAGGCGGACGAGGCCTTCGACGGACCTGGTATCGCCCTTGATGACCTTGGGCATCAGGGCGTTGACCGCGATGTCCAGGTTGGCGAGCTGCTCGCCGATGTACTCGCTGTGGGCGGCGGCGGCCTGTTCGGCGAGGGCGGCGACGCCTCGCTTCCAGGCGACGTAGACGTTCTTGACGTCGCAGTCCAGACGTTCGGCGATCTGCCGGAAGTGGAGGTGCTCCTGGGTGCGCATGCGTACGACCTCGTGCTGTCGCACGAGGCCGAGATCGTGGTTGGAGTTCCGCCGGACCATTGCACCTCCCTGCTGGGACGGTACGGATTCCGGGCAGCCCAGGATCTTGGGGTCTGCAATCCGCCAGCATGGCGAGGCCCCGCCGGTCGGGGGATGTCCGGCGGGGCCTGCGGTCCGTGTACCCGGGGTACGGGTGGTCATGCGTCAGTGGGTGTGGGCGGGGTAGTGGCCGCCGCACGTCGGGCAGTACGGCAGCTCGGGCTGGTCGAAGCGGAGTGCGGCCAGGAGGGTCAGCATGATCGGTTCACCTCCTCGCGCTTCCACAGGACGTGCGTCCGGGTGGGCCGGTCGGGGTCATCGACGCACTCGAAGCCCCGCTCCCCGGGCTGTAGTTCGGGCCCTGTAGCTGTAGGCGTAGCCGCCCCTGTAGTCGCCGGACGACCTGCGGAAACTACGTCGCCTACAGCCCCTACAGGCGGGGTCGGGGAGGGGTCGGGGAGGGCGGTTCGGCGGACCCCTCCGGACGGGTAGGAGACGCCGCTCATCCGGGCCCCGGGGCCGTGCTCGATCCCGGCCTCGGAGAGGGCCGCCCGGACGGCCGCGGGGGACCACTTCTCTCCGGTGGTCTGGGTGAGGTGTGTGGCGAGGGCGGTGGTGTGCACGCCGGGGCCGGTCCCCATGGCCTCGCGGACGAGGCGGATGAGGTCGGCCACGGCGAGGGCCGGGGGGTCTTCTGCGTCGGCCTTGGGAAGAGCGGCTGCGGCGGGTGCTGGTGGGGGGCCGACCGGGCGTCCGAGGCGCCATGCGGCGAGAAGGAGCAGGGCGACGATCACCCAGAGGATGACGGGGGTGGCGCGGATGATCCGCCAGAGGAGGGCGGCGAGTCCGGCGAGGACGGCGATGCGGAGCCACACGCCGAGCTCGGCCTGCCAGCAGGTGAGGTCGGTGCGGCGGCCGCGGCGGACCCAGGCGACCGCTCGGTCGGCGGCGCGGCGGGCGAGCTGCTCGCATCCGGCGACGAGGCGCTCGGCGGCACGCTGAAGGGCGGTCACAGGGAGGACCGTCCGCTCAGGTAGCCCTCGGCCCACGCGCCGGGAGTGTTGACGGTGCTGGGCAGCCAGTCCAGCGACGTGGCGATTCCGGGCAGCAGGGCGAGGACGGAGCCGGTGACCAGGCCCCCGACGATGCGTCTTTTGTCCTGCTTGCCGGACGCTTTGAAGAGGATGCCGACGCCGACGGCTACGAGGGCGACGGCCACGCCTCCGGCAGGGGTGAGGGTGCCCGCGGACCGGCTGCCGAGCTGGGAGGCGCCGGTGCCGACGAGCTTGGCGACGATGCTGTCGCCGCCGCCGGAGGCGAGTCCGGCGATGCCTGCGGCTCCCCAGCCGAGGGCGCCGCCGATGCAGATGGTGGCGAGGGAGCCGAGGTAGAGCCCGGCGCCGTAGGGGATCAGGGCCTTGGGGTCGCGGGTGCCCTTCCACCAGGGGCGGAAGTTGGCCCACGCGACGGCGAGGGCGATGCCGACTCCGGCGAGGCTGAGGCTGGTGCCGTTCACGGGCGTACCCCTGTCAGCCAGGTGATCGGGTCGTAGAGGGCCATCGCGCCGGTGCCGCCGATCATGGCGGTGACGAGCAGAGTGCGCGCCCACCAGCGCCCGGTGCGCCCGTCGATGATCAGTGCGGCGCCGAGAGCGACGGCGGCCAGCGCGTACGCCCCGCCGATGCTGGCCTCGGTGCGGCACTCCGCGAGGGTCGCGGACCAGACGGCGACGAGGCTGCCCCCGGGCGTGATCGGGACGAGGGCGAGGACGACGGCACCGAGGGTCTGGGCGGGCCTGGCCCACCGCCACAGCCAGCTCCAGTCCCGTACAGGCTCCGGCTCGGGCTGGGGGTAGACGAGGTCGACGGTGACGTGGACTTCGACGGGCCCCGGCGGGGGAGGCGGGGGCGGTGCCCAGCGTGGGGGTGCCGGCGGGCGGGGTGGAGGCGGCGGCGCGGGCGGGGCCGCGGGCTGCACGGGGATGGGCAGGGGCGCGCCGGGCGGGATGATCCGTGTGGGGGTGATCGGCTGGTCGGCCATCAGGCACCGACCTTCAGCGCGCGCAGGTAGCGGTCGACGGTGTCCGGGGACACGGCGCGGCCGGTGGCCTTGCCGACGCAGCGGGTGACCGCGTCGCGGTCGCGGAGGCCTGCGTCCCAGGCGATCCGGACTGCGTCCTTGGTGCTCTCGGCGTGTGCGGCGAGGTCGAGGACGTCGGCGTCCGGATCGTCTGCGGACTGGTCCGGACGGTCCGGATCCGCGTCCGGACTGGCCTGGAGGGCGGCCCGCTCGGCGTCGACCTGGCTCTGCGCGCGGGTGAGGTCGCGCTGCACGGAGATCATGCCGAGCTGCGCGCCGACGCGGGCCCGGCGGGCGGTGACCCATGCCTGGGTGCGGGCGTCGAGGGGCGGCGTCATCTGCCGCAGCATGATCGTCCACAGGCCCTTGGCGAGCGCGGAGACGACGGCGCCGACGATCCCGATCGTCCGCTGTCCCTGGACGCTGCCGTGCGCGGCGACCGCGATCATCGCAACGGCGAGGGCAAGGTGTCCGGCGTTGCGCGGGAGGGCGGCGCGCTGGGGGTCGTAGCGGGCAAGCCATTCCAGGGCCATGCACGCCATCCACACGAGGTCGAAGACGACGGCGGCGGCGTAGGCGGCGGGCTCGATGACGAGGAGGGTGAGGAGGCCGCCGATGCTGGCGGTGGACCAGACGAGGGAGGCGGTGAGGATGAGGGCGGCGACGGCGAGGACGGCGTGCCGGATGATCTGGTCCCAGTCGCGGGGCGGGACGGGGATGTGGATCTCGTACGGCTCGTCGATGATCTCGGTCTGGCCGTCGACGGTGTGGGTGACCTCGCGGGTGCGGGTCTCGGTGCGGTAGCGCACGTGGTGCTCCAGGAGCTGGTGCCGCCCCCGCGAGGGGGGATGGACGCGGGGGCGGCGGTCGGAGGGGGTCAGCGGCCGCGGAGGCGGCGTGCGGCCGTGTCGAGTGCGGCGCGGGCGGCGGCGCCCTTGGCGTAGTCGGCGCGGCAGGTGGCGACTGTGGCGGGCTGCGCGGCGATGACGCGGATCTCGTCGCGGGTGGGCTCGCCGGGGTGGGCCGGGGTCTGGTCGGCCATCACAGGCTCCCGGCGATCTCGCGGAGCGTGGTGGCGTACTGCCACTGGGGGGCGCCGCCGAGGGGCGGGAGGGCGGCGCGGGCGCGGCTGCTGGCGTCGGTGCGGACGGGGTCGGGGAGGATCCCGCAGATCGCGTCCTCGGCGGTGGTGAGGCGCTGGTGGAGCGTCCATGGGTTGATCGGGTCGGTGCTGCTGGCCATGAGGCGTGCGGCGACGATCAGGATCTGCGCGGGGAAGGACGGCTCGGTGAGGATGCGGCCGAGTAGTTCGTCGGCGTCGAAGGGCCGCTCGGGGGTGGGCTGGTCAACGGGTCGGTCGGTAGGCTTCATGGGGCCTGCTCCTGTGATCGCAGCGGAGTGGGCACCCCCGGCCCATGTGGAGTGACAGCTCCGGGCCGGGGGTTTTGTGCATACGGCTGGCAGCGGAGCTACCACCCGACTCCTGTGCAGGGTACCCTACACAGCAATGTCGGGGAAGGCTGCGCTCCGAAGAACGGAGTGGGCGTGGATGAGGAGGTGCAGCGAGTGCTCGACTCGATCGACGCGCTGGGCACGGACGGCGATGCGGCGGATCGTGCCCGGCGCCTGACCGAGCTGCTGGACGACTGGCCCGATACCCACGCCAAGGTCCGCGGCATGCGCCAGGAAGCGGTGAAGGAGATGCACGAGAGCGGCATGTCCCTCCGCAAGATCGGCGAGGAGCTGGGGGTGTCCTTCGGCCGGGTGCGCCAGATCATCGCGGGCGAGACCGCTGGGCAGGCGAAGCGGAAGGCGGCCGCCGAGACGGAGTAGTTCCGCCCGTCGCAGCCCCCGCCCGGATCGGGTCGGGGGCTGCGTGCTGTCCGGATCCGTCCGGACCACCCGATCACGCCGCCGCAACCGCCGGCGGACGAGCCCCCCGACGAGCTTGACGAGCCGGACGCCGCGCCTGCACCGCCGCCACACACGCCGCACACGCCACCTCCCCCAACCGACGGTGCAGCCAGTACCCCGCCGCAGAACCGCCCCCAGCGGCCCTGTGAGCCTCCGCGAGCCGCGCCCGGCGCCCGGCCCCGATGTGCGCCTCGTGCGCCGCCACACACGCCACACAGGGCTGCTCCCGGTACCCGAAATGGCTGCGGTACGCCTCCTCGCTACCACACACCAGCCGCAACCGGCCCTGTTCATCGAACCGCCACGGCCGGCCATCCCGCCACGACCGGCGCTGCGCCGTCGTCGTCCCACCCCACACCCCGGTCACCTCCGGATGGTCGAGCGCGTACCGGGCACAGGCCGCACGCACCGGGCACGGCTGGCAGCCCTCGACCGCGGCGCGCCGGTCGTTGGCGTGGGGGCTGTGCCACCGGTCGGGGTCGGTTCGGCAGGGGAGTCGGGGGGCGTTGTCGGTGAGGGTGGTGAGGGTGGGCATCGAGGCTCCCCGGGGGTTGGTCTGGGGGGTTGGCTGTGGGGCAGTTGGCTGGTCAGAGCAGGTCGTGGGTGGGGACGTCGTCTTCGGTCAGTGGCGTCTCGGTGACCGTGGTGGTGCGCCGTACGAGCCGGTGTTCCCACGACGGTTGTGCTTGGCGGCGTGCGGCGAGTGCCCGTAGCGCCGTGTCTCGCCGTGCCCAGGACGTCTGTGGTCCGGTGGCCTGCCAGGGCTGGCTGGGGGCGGGGCGGGACTGGAGGGCGTAGCGGACGGTGGGGGTGGGGTCGGTCATCGGTTCTCGTCCTTGTCGGGCTGCTCCCCGGTGCCGCGCGCCTCGGCGGCCATGCGGCGAAGGTCGGCAGCGAACGCACGCGGGATGCAGGTGTCGCAGCCGCCGCAGTCGCACGTGTCGTCGTTGTCGACGACGTCGGCTGCCTCCTCCAGCACAGCGGCTCGGTCGGCGGGCGCGGGGAGGACGGCGAGCACCGCGTCGGCGAACCGGTACCGGTCGTCGAGGCGCAGCTGCCCGAAGGTGTCCGCGCGGTCGAGCGCTTCGGCGATGCGGCCGCGGAGGGGCTGGTCAACGACGGCAGGCGGGGTCTCGGCGGGCTGCTCTTCGGCGGCTCGTGCGACGGCGGCGTCGGCGGCCATGCGGGCGTTGTGCGCCATCGCGGCGCCCGCCGCCTCGCCGAAGGAGGAGTAGTGCTGAACCATGGTCATCTCCGTGTGGTCGTGGTGTGCTGGGTGCGCGCCCCGCCCGCGCTGCCTGCGGGCGGGGCGGCCGGGGTCAGACGTACCTGGCGATCTCGTGCGCCAGGCCTTCCACCAGCGCGGTGCGCATGTCCTCGGGCATCCCCGGCTCGAACGCGAAGTGGATGCGGGCGATCGGGCGGTCGTCGGCGTTGATCGTGAGCTGGTGTTCGGCGGGCTCTAGTCCGTCGGCGCCGAGGTTGATCGCCCACTCGGGCACGTCGGCCGCGCCGGTGATCAGGCGGTGGATGGCGCGCTGCGCCTCGTTGAGGGCGTCGTACTCGTCGTTCGGCGTGGGGGCGACGAGCAGCTCATTCCACGACTGGCGCGCGCAGGTGCCGTCGTCGGTGGACTCGACGATCGCGTCCTGCATCATCTCGCCGATGCACATGTACTCGGGGTCGTCGACCAGCTCGGCGTGCTGCCGGGCGGCTTCGGCGCGGAGGTCGGCGTCGGTGTACGGACGGTCAGTCATGATCAACTCCTGTGGTGTGGTGGGCGGGTCAGGGCGTCAGGTCTTCGCCGCACTCGCCGCAGTGGGAGTGCGCGTGGACCAGCGCGTCCTCCTCGTCATGGAGGTGGACGAGGAGGACGTCACCGCCGCAGCCAGCGTGCTCGACGCCCCTGGCGCGGTACGTGCGCTCCAGCCCGCCGCCCCAGTCCTCGGTGTTGATCAACGTCCAGGTGATTTCGTCGCTCATGGTCATCTCCAGTGATGTGATGGGTGGGTCAGTGGCGGCTGCCGGGCAGATGCCCGACGTGCCAGTGGCGGCAGTACGGGCAGCGGTACGGGGCCATCCGCACCGCGCCGTCCATGCGGCGCAGCGACGCGATCTGCGCGAGAGCAGCGGCCCGGTCGCGGTGGGCGTGCTTCCCGGTGCAGGCGCGGGCACGGGTCGTGCGATGCCGACGACGCGTCACGCCGGGGCCCCCTCGGCGGCGGCCCGCCGGTCGATCGCCCCGGCCCACGCCACACACACCGCAGCGACCTGGACCAGCTCGGTGCGCAGCGCAGCAGGGTCGGTCTCGGCGAGCGCCTCGTAGACCTCCTCCAGCAGCACGTCCCGCCAGGCGAGGAACCCGGTCGCTGCCGCGCGTTCGGTCTGCTCCCGGTAGCGGCGGACGGCGTGCTGGTAGACGGGCAGCCCGGTGCCGTCGGGGTGGTTCTGCTCGCCCCAGCGGGCGTTCTGCCGCTGCCGCTCGGCCTGCACCTCGCCGAGCAGACCCGCGTCCGGGCCGAGAGTGCGGCCCATGTACGCGGCGACCTCGGCGAGGACCTGCGCGGCGAGGACGGTGCCCCAGTCGTTGGTGCCGAGGCGGACGGGGGTCTCGGCGATCGCGTGCTCGATGACGGCGGCGAGGGGCCGGAGTTCGGCGAGCTGGTCGGAGTTCGGGGGCTGGTCGGTCACGGTGGTCTCCTGATGATCGTTGTGTCGGGGCGCAGTTGTGGCCTGCGGGCGGGCCGGGCTGCTGGTGATGGCGTGGATCTCGGCGGGGTCGATGCCGAGCGCGGTGAGGTGGCGGGCGAGGTCGGTCATGCGGCCTCGTTTCGTACGGCGTGGAGGTGGCGGGGGTTGGTGCGGTCGGTCCAGCCGTCGAGTGCGGCGGCGAGGTCGGCCCGGTGCTGGGCTTGCTGCTGCGGGGTCCAGGCGGGTGCTGTGCGGCTGTCTGCGGGGCGGGGGGTGGGGTGTTCGGGGCAGGAGGGGAGTTCGTCGCGCAGGAGGCGCTCCAGGGGCGTCATGACTGCGGCTCGTTGGCGAGGGCCAGGAGGACGGCGGCGTGGCAGTGGTCGGGCTCGCCGTCGCCGGGGAGAGGGCACCAGCACATGAGGTCCCGCCCGGCGAGGTCCGCCCGGAGGGTGGCGAGGGCGGCGGCGTTGTACCGGTAGATACCGAGTTCGGTGGTGTGGTGAAGCTCGAAGAGGCGGGTGGCCATGAGCCGGGCATAGAGCCGGTCTGTAGGGGCGAAGATCTGGGGGGCCTCGCGGAGGCTGCGGCTGCGGTCGCCGAGATCGATGAGCTGCCAGCCGGTGCTAACGGGGCGGACGGTGAACGGGTTGGCCCAACGGGTGGGGCGGCCGACGTAGACGGCGCCCTCGGGCGCGGTCCACCCCTTGGTTCGGCGGCGTTGGATGCGAGTGGGGTTCATGAGGCGGTCCTTTCGGCGCAGTGGGTGTGGGTGGTGCGGCCGGGGCGGCGGGGGTCGGGGATGACGGGGCGGTGGCAGACCGGGCAGCGAACGACTGCGAGCGGCGGCGCGGTGGCCGTGGCGGGCTGTGGGGTGGGGGAGGAATCGTTTTCGCCTCGCGCGCTCGCGCGGACCTGTGGCTGAGGTGAGAGCCCAGGCGGGGTGTGGTCGGGGTCTGGGTCCCTACCGCAGGTAGGGGTGGAACTGGTAGGCGCGTCCATGGACGCTGTCCGGACCGCGACTATGGACGCTGTCCGGGGGCGTCCATGGACGCTATCCGGGGGGTCTCCGGAGGGTCCGGAACCCCCGCTACGGACGCTGTCCGGAACACCAGCCACGGACGCTGTCCGGACCGCGTCCACGGACGCTGTCCGAGGGGACTCGGTCAACTCCGCGATCTCCTGCGCCTTCTTCTTCGCGTGCGCCCGACGCTGCCGCGTATCCGTGAACGCGACCATGTGCGGAGCCCAGTCCGGGCGCCCCATCGGGATCATCAACTGGTAGACCGACGACGCATTCGGCCGCCGCCGCCGCACCAGCAGCCCCACCCCGAGCAACACCTTCACCGCGCGGGTCACGGTCTCCTGCGAGCAGCCCGCCAGCCGCGCCAGAGTGTCCCGCCCCGGGAACGCGTTGCCGCCGTCGGCATCCGCGTACGTGGCGATCCACACCCCCACAGCAGCAACACGCGCCACCTCGGGGACCGACGGACCGACGCGCAAGACCTCCGCCCTGAGGGCGTTGATCCAGGCGTTGCGCACGGTCTGCACGTGGTCGCTGCTCACGGGCTCTCTTTCGTAACGGCGGTGCGGGGGTTCGTCGTCCGGGGCGGGGCTCGGGCCAGCCGCCCCGGACGGGCATGCGGGGGCAGGTCAGTCGGACGGCAG
Organism: Streptomyces sp. NPDC050504; assembly: GCF_044458065.1. Lineage (NCBI taxonomy): Bacteria > Bacillati > Actinomycetota > Actinomycetes > Kitasatosporales > Streptomycetaceae > Streptomyces > Streptomyces sp. NPDC050504. Next base: position 969,902 of record NZ_JBITHO010000002.1, read on the forward strand.
CTCGGTCATCACATGGCGCTCCCACGCGCTGCCGAACACGTCGCCCCGGAACCGATTCGGCGGGACCATGCCGAACGACCTGCCGCACTGGCAGCGGCCGTAGAACTCGCAGTCGCCGTACTCGATGACGAGGGCGTGCCCTCCCTCCCAAGTGGTCACCGAGTCCTCGTCGCGCGGGAGGGATGCTGCCGGGGCGTACCGGTTGGTCAGCGAGTCCCAGCGGATATGCGGGTTGGGGCCGAGGTCGAACTTGATGCCGATCGCGTGGGCGGCGTTGAGGGCAGCGACGAGACGCTCCACGTCGGCGCCCGCGGGGATGGTGAGTTCAGTGGTCATGGGAGGTCTCCGTTCGGGCGGTGCAGTAGGTGGGGTGGTCGGTCATGACCCTCGCCACGAGAGCCCTGACCTGGTCATGGCCGTACACGGGGCCCTCCGTCGTGCCGCACGCCGTGCAGACGTAGCGGGCCCTCGGCGGGCGGACCCGGTAGCCGCGGTGGTCGACACCGAAGTCGACATGCAGACCGGACAGCCCGTCGGCCGTGGTCACGGCGGATCACCGAAGATCGCCCTGTAGGCGGCCTGGTTCCGCTCGCGCATCGGCCGGTCCTCCACGTGACCCGGGTGGACACACTCGTCGTCGCCGCAGCCAGCCTTGACGTAACCCACCGGGTCCCGCCCGTACCTGATCCGGAACGCGACCCCGCGAGCCCCGAGCCCCCGCCCCCGCCAGCGCGCCACCGGAACACCGTCGGCCGTCCGGTATCCCGCCCAGTGCAGATGCCCGCCCGCGGCCGGCGTCGTACGGGCACGGAACAGGGCCTCGGCTGACGGGGCGGCGGGGCGGCCGCGCCGGTGCGGAGGGATACCGAGCGCGGCCCGCGCACGGCCCACACCCGAAGCGGCAACCCCCAGGCGCGCGGCGACCGCCATGTCGGTCAGGCCCTCGCGCAGCAGCGCGGCGACATCCTCACGGACCCTCATGCCGCCACCCCCGCCCGCGCGTCCCTACGCGCCGCGTTGCGTGCCTCCCGGCACCGTGGGCAGACCGGCGTGCCCATGTACCGGTGCGCGGCGTCCCCGCCCGGCGTGCCGCACCGGCCGGTCCAGTCCGGGGCCGCGGCCGGGTCGTCGATGGTGTCGTCGTCCCACGCCCCGACCGGCGCCCACCCCTGCCGTGCCGCCTGGTTCCGGGCCCGGACGTACGGCTGCCGGCCAACGCCGTGCTCGCGCGGGTCGGCCGCCCACAGCTCGTCGTACAGGACACGCCCCGCGCGCGCCGTGCGCACGGTGACCCGGACGGCCCGGATCATCAGCCCGAAGTTCCCGTCCCTCATCCGCAGGTGCTGCGCGAGGTGGTGCTGCGGCCAGCCGCCCGCCACCAGTGCCTGAAGCCGGCGTCGGGTTCCCGTCGCGTCGATGACCGTCGCGGCGCCGAGCACGTCGAGACCCGGCTCGACGGCGAGGACCGCGGCCGCGAGCGCCGGACGGACCCGGGCCTGCGGCGGCGTGCCCCGCCCAGGACGCCCCGTCAGCACGGCCTGGAGCCGCGCGTAGTCCACGCCCGCCAGGACGGCGATCCGGCGCAGCCCGAGCCCGCAGGACTGGAGTTCACGCAGGTGCCGGCGGACGGGTTCGGCGTCGGCCCACGGCTGCCATGTGCCGTAGGCGATGGCGCGGGTGCGGTTCGTGTCGTACTCGGATGCGGCGAGTCGGCACGTCAGGCAGCGGCCGCCGTCGAGCTTGTACCGGGCGTAGCCGTGGGGGCGCTCGCTCATGCCGCCCTCCCCGCCAGGGCCGCCGTCCGGCGGGCCGCATCGCGCTGGCGGCGCAGCATCCGCCGCCGGGCCAGCTCTTCCTCGCGCGCTTCCATGCAGGGCGCGCACGGCTCGGTGCCCACAGCCAGGTGCCGCGCGTACGAGGCCGGGGTGCCGTGGCGCCGGGCACGGACCGCGTCGTCAGCGAGGTGGTCGGCGGCGACGCAGCCGGACCGCCCGCATTCGGTTCGGACGTGGCCCTGCGGTTCCTCGCCGTGCGCGGCCAGCCAGGCGGCGCGGACGGGCGACATGCTGCGGCCGCAGACAGTCGCGGTGCGCGGCCCGGTCCAGGTGGAGTGCCCGTCTTCGGCGGGCTGGGCGTGCTGGATGATCCGTGCGTGGGCGGCGGCCTGCGGGTCGTCGGCGTCGGCCGCGTCGCCGTTGAGGTGGGCGCGTTCGGTGCGGGTCAGCCCACCCCACACGCCGTGCTGCTCGCGGTTGGCGAGGGCGTAGGCCAGGCACGCGGCGCGCACGTCGCAGGCCATGCAGATCTTCTTCGCCTGGTACGCGGAGCCGCCCTTCTCGGGGAAGAACTCCTCGGGGTCGGTCTGCGCGCACAGGGCGGCCGTCCGCCAGGGCGCGGCGAGATCCCGGATCGGGTGGGGTGCGGCGAGGGCGGTCACGACGCACCGCCCTCGATCTGCGCGGGCCCGGTGATGCCCGGCAGAGCGAGGGCGCCTGTTGTCCACGCCTCGGCGATCCTGCTCTTGCCCTCGCTCCGGAAGCGCAGCGAGTGATTACGTGCCCGCGTCGCCCGGACCGCGACGCCTGGCACCTCGTGCAGTTCGCCCGTCTCCGTGTCCACCAGCCGGGCTACACCTGCGGCCGTCATCTCGGCGAGCACCTTGTCGACGAACGCGGGTCGCACCTCGGTCACGAAGCGCCGCTCGATCTCGCTGGGGAAGGCGGCCATCACCCACGCCTTGAACGCTTCGGCGTCGATGACCTTCGCCTCGGGCGCCGGATCGGTCAGGGACACGGTCGCCACCGTCGTCCCGTCGGGCAGGGCCGCCGCGATCTGCCGCGTCCCCGTCTCCCGCTCGGCAGCGTCGAGCCCCTGCTGCAACTCGCCGCGTACAACTGTCAGCCGCTCCTTGACGAGGTCGGCGAGCGCCTTCAGCGTGGCCTCTTCCATGGCCAGGTCCCGGAGCGTCATGCGGCAGCACCCCCCACCATCAGCTCACGGGCCTGCCGGAATTCGGCCGGAGTGCCCTGCTCGATGGGATGGCCGAACGACTGCTGGAACTGCACCGGCAGTCCGTCCGTGAAGCCGACTGCGCGGGCGGCTTCCCACATTGCGTCGAGCGCGGCCTGCCGCTCGGCGGGGCCTGCGAGCGGGGCCGCCCCGGGGCGGGGCGGATCGGCCTGTGGAGGCGTGCCAGCCTGCTGTGGGACTGGCGTTGGGGTGGCGGGGGTGGGTTCGGGGCGGACCTCGCTGTCCTCCGAGTCCGCGACGGGCGCGCCCATGTAGGCCAACGACCGCAGGACTACAGCCCCTTGAGAGCCGTCGTTGTAGAGCGACAGGCCGAACTGGTCGCCGAGGTTGACCGCGCAGCGCTTCAGCGCCTGCGACAGAGCCGTTTTCATGGCCAAGTCGTGCGCGTCGCCGAGGGACGGCTGGTTCACCGCGTCGCCTGCGGCTGCGTCCTCGAAGACGGTGAGCGGCTGACCGTCGACGGCCTTCAGAGTGAGGCGGACCTGCGCACGGTAGACGACTGTCCACCGCGAGCGCTCGCCGGTCCGTGACTCACGCTCGGCGACGAGCTCTAGCGCCTGGGTCTCGATGGTGAAGCCATCGAAACCGAACACGCGGATGAGCTGGCGGCGAACATCCCATGCCTCCAGGTGGGACATGCCGCGCAGGTTCCGGACGCGCTTCGGGCTGATGGGACCGAGCAGGACCTGAGTCTGCTGCTCGGTCAGGGTGCCAGGTGTTGCGTTGACAGTCACAGGACCCTCCAGAGGATGAGGATGATCAGCGCCCACAGGGCGACGGCGTAGAAGGTCCCGACGACGCAGCCGCTCACGAACCGGTTCTCGGGCTCGGTCACGACGCACCGTCCTTCACAGGGCAGCCAGCGGTGGCCTGCCACGCGTCCCACTCCGGGATCGTGGCGCGGAACGCGGACCGGGTCGGCTCGGACAGCGCGGTCGCGGCGGCGAGCGCGAGCGTCGCGTGCGCCTGCGCCTCGGCGGCGAGCGCGTGCCCGACGACCGGGTCCCCTCCGTCGCCGTACGTCCAGTGGTGCGCCTGGCCGAGGAGGCGCTCGGCCTCGCGGTAGTGCTCGGGCCCGGTCATCGGGAGCCGCCCTTCGCGGTCGGGGTGTAGAAACGATCAGCAGGGCGCCTGTGCTCGACCAGCAGCCCGAGCGCCGTGAGGACGTGGAGCGCACGCCGGACCTGCCACGGCTGCGCCGTCCGGTCACCGCCGTCCAGGAGGTGACGGTGCACAGCCCGCGTACGGACCGGCCCGCCAGCAGCACGGGCGTAGGCGAGGACCGCAGCCGCGCGCGGGTCCAGCCCAGCCGGAGTGCCGTCGGCCAGCGGGGGCAGCGGCGGCACGACCACGGCGGCCGCCTCCCGCACCACCGCGTCGACCAGCTGCGCGGCCTCACCGCGGCGGACCTCCGGAGACCCGGCGAGCAGGTCGACCAGCCGGTCGTAGGCAGGTGTCTCGGTCATCGGGGATCACCTGCCTCGGTGAAGCAGCCGCAGCCGCCCTCATCGAGCTCATCGAAGAGATCAAGCTGCTCCGGCCGGGCCTCCATGCGTGCACGGAGCGCGGCCAGCGTGAGCGGCCGCACGGTGCCCCCCACCCGGTCCCTCAGGATCGACACGTCCGTGCCGAGCAGGCCGCGCATCTTGACCTCCGCAGCCTCGGCGCGGGCGTACCGCTCAGGGAAGAGGCGCAGCAGCCGCGCCCATTGGGCCTGGCCGCCGCGTACGCAGCCGCCGCCGCAGTTGTTGTGGGCGAAGCCCAGCCGGTACAACTGCGGGTCGATCAGCCCGGCGGCGCGGGCCTCCGTGCGCAGCGCCTCCTTGTCGCGCCACGGCGGCCGGGTCAGCGGCGCATCCACAGTCCACGGGGACCAGCCCGCCTCTATCGCGGGCAGCCGGTGCGTCTCGGTCCAGTCGATCCCGACGTACACGGTGGTGCGCGCGGGGTCGGTGTTCTCCGTCAGCCAGTCCCGGCACGGCTTCTGCTTGAGGTCGTGGGAGCACTGGGCGATGCGAGTGTTGCCCAGCCATCGCCGGTCCTCGAACACCTGCCAAGGCGTACGGCCGTCGGCAACGCGGGTGATCGGGACACCGAGCTTCGCGCTGGCCTGGTCGTTGAACCGGTAGAGGTCGGCGTCCTCGATGAGGGTGTCGGCGAACAGCAGGGTGACCGCGTCGGCACCGTGCTCAGCGACGACGTGCCTGGCGGTCGCCCACGACGTGATCCCCCCGGACCACATGACGACGTGCTGTGTGGAGCTCATCGCCGTCCCCCGTCCTCCGCGGCGACCTGCGCCGCGGCGTCGTCAGGGGTCCCGAGGCCGCTGATGCAGCCCGGGTAGTGCCCGCACCCGGGGCAGCAGGTGCCGCAGTCGCAGTCAGGCATCGCGCACCGCCCCGTCGTCGTGCCGGTCGTCGCGGTTGCGGCACGTGGTCGAGCACCACGGGGAGCCCGGACGCGGCGGGGACGAACAGCCCGGGTCTGCGCACATCGGGTCCAGCACCAGCAGCCCGTGCCGCGCCAGCTCCGGGAGCGTGGCCATCACGAACGCCGGGCAGCTCGGCACGCTGCCCTCCACCGCGTACAGGCCGTCGCCGGAGGAGGACGTGCCACGCCGCTCCCAGCGGGTCCCGTCGTCCGTCGTCATCACCCGCTGCGGGGCGACCACAGGCAACGGCGAGGGAACTGCGGGCGCAGCGACGGCACGCAGCAGATCAGCGGCGCCGAGCGCGTACACAACCTGCTCGACGATCTCCGAGTTCGGGGACTGCGACTCGTGCAGCGCGGCGTACCCAGTGCGGATCGCCTGCCGCTCCACGGGGGTTGGGGTGCGCGTCATGACCGCACCTCCGTCAGCGGCCCGAACGCCATCTCGACGAGGCGCAGCGTCCACGGATACGACGGGCCAACGCCCTGGTCGCCGGGGTCCTGCGGCTCCGGGCAGGCGAGGACCTGCTCGCCGTCCGGGGTGCGCTCGGCGGTGACGACCCAGCGGTCGCCATCCGCGTCGACGTACGCCGTCGGCGGGAGGGAGAGGCCAGCGACGGCGTACGTACGGCGGTCGCCAGCGGGAATGTTGGTCGACGCGCTGGCCAAGGTGGTGATCGTCACGACGCACCGCCCTCGACCGCGGCGCGCATCTCCGACCGGCGCTTCGCGATCCGCATCTGCACGAACGACAGCCCGCGCGGCGTCAGGTGCAGCGTGTAGTGCGCGCAGCTCCCCCACGTGTGCTCCACGACCTTCTCCACCGAGGTGAAGTGCTCGCGGTGCGCCGCGTAGAAGTCGTACTCCCAGCCGCCGCACGTCCGCTGCCGCCGGTAGATCAGCCGCTCGTCGAGGAGGAACCCGCGCAGGTCCGACTCGCGCCAGCCCAGCTCCTTCGCCGCCTGCCGCACCAGCCGGTCACCAGCCTGTGCGGTCATGAACGTGTCGTGCGCCAGCGCCTTCGGCTCCAGTTCCGCGACGCGCGAGGTCAGTTCGACCTCCCGCTCCGTCGACTCCAGCAGCAGCCGCGCCACCGCCATCCGGCCCTGCGGCGTCGCCATGTCCGGCAACGCGGGCGGCGTGACGGCGGTCTCGGCCTTGCGGGTCTGCACGGCGAAGTACGTCTGCGCGGAGGCGATCTCCGCCTTCCGCGGGTCGCCGTTCATCGCGATCAAGTACGCAGCGAAGCGGGTCAGGTGGAAGTCCGGGATCCTGCGCTGCTGCCCGCGAGCGTTGTTCGTGATCTTCGCGGCGCCGCGAAAATGGTCCAGCGGCTCGACGCCCGTGTTCATGGCGGCCGCGATCGCGCGGTCCATCGCGTCGGTGAACCGCTCCCAGCGGTCGTAGCCCATCGCGGCCTGGAGCTCGCGGGCCGACCAGTACTCGTGCCCGTCCGGGGAGGTCTGCTTGAGGCGGTCGAACGGGCTGGTCCCGCTCGGTGGGATGATGTCGTTCACGGTGTCCTCGATCTCTGGGTTGAGGTGTGCCGAGGGGGTCGTTCCGGGTCACGTCCGGGGCGGCCCCGTGTGCGTGATGGGGTCAGGCGGTGGCGAGCTCGGCCTGTTCGGCGTGCCAGTTCTTGACCTTCTGGAGGTCGAAGCGGCGGCCACGGCCGACGTACGGCTCCTGCGGCATCCCCGCCTCGATCCAGCGGAGGATCTGCCAGTCGGAGACGCCGTAGTACGTCTCGATCTCGCGCTGGCTCAGGAGAGGGAGCAGACCGGCCGGGAGGGGGGTGACGCGGTCAGTCTTCTTCGGCATCAGACCTTGACCTTCCTACAGTTGATGTTGACTCTGGAAGCAGGCGGAAGAGCGAGTGGATCCGTACGTCCAAACCCACGGTGATCAGCCATGCGGTGTGCAGCTCGCACCGGTCTCGCGCGGTGCGGCCCTTCCCGGTGAGGCGTCCGATCGTTGCCGGACTTACGCCCCGCCCGGAGGGGTCGGCTCGACGGGTCTTCCGGGCGAGGGTGTCGAGCGTGAGCCCCTGCCGTTCCATCTCATCGCGGATCGGTTGGCCGGATCTGAGGCGGAGCAACTTGGGCATAAGGACCTCGTGCGGAGCGGGTTCCGCGCCTCTCTTGGGGCGCATTCACAGTTCTACAGTTGACGTTAAGGTCCTGTCAACGGTTTCCCCGAGACTCCCCGAGTCGGATCAAGGAGGGTCCGATCTTCGAAAGTTCGTTCTATGATGGCGGCATATGCCCGCGCTCCGGCGCGCAACGGGGAGGCCGTGCGCTACGCCTGAATGCGCCACGGCTCTACTTTTACTTGCGAAAAGTAGAAGTCAACCGGCACTCTGGCAGCGTGGAGTACGAGGGGCAGAGGCACAGCGCGGACGAGGGTGAGACCTTCCCGCAGATCCTTCGGCGCCTGATCGCCCATTACGACGGCATCTCGGGCACTGAGATCGGGCGCCGCACCGGCATGTCCGGGGCCGCAGTCAGCACCTGGCTCTCCGGTAAGCGCATCCCGCGCCCCGACACGATCAGGGCGCTCTCCGCCGCCTTCCCCGCCTTCAGCGAAGCCGAGCTGTTCGCCGCCGCCGGCCGCAAGGCCCCGGGGCCGCTGAGCCCCGCCGCCGAAGAGCGCCTCCTGGAACTGTTCCGTGGCCTGACCAAGGAGCAGCAGGAGATGAAGGAGATCGAGATGCGCGCACTCCGGGACGCGAACCGCACCTGATCGCGTACAACCCTCGCGGGCAGTTACTGATCTAACAAGGTTGGGCCCCTCACTCCCCGTAAGCGCCGCTGGAGTTGAGCGACGCAGAGTGGTCGCATATTCGACAATCTCGGAGTACCGTCGGGCCACGGCTCGCGTCCTCCCCCGCGGCTGGCATCCCGTCGCCTGCATCACGGGGGGTTCCGTATGTGCATCCGCGTCCGCCTGGCCTCGCTCGACTCGCTGGTCCCCTGGGATCCCATCGCACTGGCCATCACCGTCCCCGCTGGCCTTTCGCCAGCGAGCACACTTCACGCCGTAAGAGCGGTACTCGCCGAACTCCACATCGCCCAGCCCTCGCTGGGTGCACGCTGCTTCTGCGGGCAGCCTGTGTCTGTGCTGCCCCGCATTCCTCAGCAGCGAAGGAGCGGTGAGCAGGTGATCAAGCATGCCTCGTAGGGCGTTGAACAACCCTCGGCAGATCAGGATCAAGACGTGCGGGTGCGGCCTGTGCATGGAGAAGTACCCGCCAGCAGAGCACGGCGAGCGGGCCCCGCGGCGCGACTGCGTCGGCCCCTGGCAGGCCCGGTTCCGCGACCCCACGGGGGCGCAGAAGGCGAGGAACTTCCCGATCAAGGACGGCGGCAAGAAGGCCGCCGAGGCGTTCCTCGACAAGACGCGCACGGCCGTGCGCGAGCGGCGGTACCGCGACCCGAAGCGCGGGGAGATTCGCCTCGCTGCTTGGTGGGAGATCTTCTGGGAGATCGAGCAGGAGAAGGGGCGGCTCGGCACTCGTGCGCGGAAGCTGGGGATCTGGCAGAAGCACATCGAGCCTCGATGGGGCGGCTACCGGCTGGTTGACCTGGAGTACATGGCGCTTCAGCACTGGCTCACCCATGGGCTGAAGGGACACGACACTCAGAAGAAGGCCAAGGAGCTCCTGCACGCGATGCTCGACGCGGCGGTCAAGGACGGGGAGCGGATCACCGTGGACCCGACCCTGCACCTGACGGTAACGACACCGCGGGTGAAGCGGCACAGGGACGACCTTGCCCCACCCACGGCGGCACAGTACGCGCTGATCCATGCCGCGCTTCCCGCGTACTACCAGGTGATCCTGAGGGATTTTGCGCACGAGACCGGGATGCGCCCCGGCGAGTACGCAGGGCTGCGGGAGCACTGCATCGATGACGAGGAACGGGTCGTTCACATCAAGGAGATCCTGGTCTCGGACGGCGGGCGGCTCGTACGCCAGGCTGCACCGAAAACCGAGTCGGGGTTTCGTACGGTCCCCCTGACGGACCGGGCGTGGTCGGCGGTGGAGTTCATGCGGGCGAAGTGGCGTCCGGCGCGGACCCGGTCGGCGATCGGGGACGGCACGGGGTTGCATCTGGAGGAGCTGGTTCTGCGGGGCCCGCGCGGTGCAGCACTGAACATCAACAACCTGCGCCGTCCGTGGAGGCGTGCTACGGACCAGGCCGGGGTGTCGCGGAAGGTCGTGGACAAGGAGACCGGGCGCACGCGGTGGTGGCCGGACGTCTACCACTACCGGGACCGGGTCACGAGCGCGCTGCACCACGGCGGCGTTCCGGAGAAGGACGCGCAGTCCTTTCTCGGGCACGACCGTGGTGGCAAGGTCACATGGATCTACACGCACGAGAGTGAGGATGCGCGCGAGAGCGTGCGCGCCGCGCTGGAGGGGCCGCGTAGTGGACTCCGGGCTGTGGAGTGATCCACATGGGCGGGAGTCCACGAAGAGTCCACAAATCCCCCTCGGTGGTTCTCGGGGTCTCTCGGCGGATCGTCGATCGCGAGTTACGAGGGGGCGCGATCAAGGCCCGGCGAGTCTCGGCGGCACTCGGAAGCCCCGGTTAGAGCGATCGAGGCTCTTACAAAGCAGATGTCGGCGGTTCGAAACCGTCCGCGCCCACCAGTGCAAAGGCCCCTCGCCGATCATGGCGAGGGGCCTTTGACATCTGTTTCCGTTCCTCCTGGACGGGCGGGGGAGTTGGCGCACACTGGAGGTATGTGCCGCAGCATCAAGACCCTCCGCCCGCCCGTCCTCCCCGAGGAGGCGACCGAGGACGACATCAGGGCCGCCGCCCTTCAGTACGTGCGCAAGGTGTCCGGGTTCCGGGCGCCCGCCGCGCACAACCGCGAGGCGTTCGAGCGGGCCGTCGACGCGGTCGCCGCGGCCACCGCTGAGCTGCTCGCCGGGATCGAGGTGCGCGGCGGCGCTAGGCGGCGGTCGCCGGGCGAGGACGCCGCATGACGTACGCGGCCAGGGTGCCCGCGGCGAAGAGCGCCAGGACCGAGACGCCCGCGCCCACCCAGCTCGCGCCCAGCCACTGGCCGCCGAAGTAGCCGAGGCCGACGCTGTAGACCGCCCAGGCCACGCCCGCCAGGGCCGACCAGGGCAGGAACTCCTTCGCCTTGCGGTGCGCCGCGCCCGCGCCGAGCGAGACGACCGAGCGGCCCGCGGGGGCGAACCGGGCGACGACGACCAGGGCGCCGCCGCCCCGGTTGAGCGCCGTGCCGAGACGTTCCTGCGCTTCGGTGAGGCGGCGGGAGCGGGCTATGGCCCGTTCCAGGCGGGCGCCTCCGCGCCAGGCCAGCCGGTACGCGACCAGGTCGCCCAGGACGGACGCGGTGGCCGCGCAGAGGAACAGGGCGAAGAGGGAGGGGACCTCCTGGGTCACCTTCCCCGCGGCCTGCGCCGCACCCGCGACGGCGGTGGACGAGCCCGCGGCGGCGGCGGTCGCGGCCGTGATGACCAGCACTCCGCTGGGGAGGACGGGCAGGAAGACGTCGAGTACGACGGAGAGTCCCACCACCGCGTAGATCCACGGGCTGCCCGTCAGGGCACCCAGACTCTCCAGCACGACCGCTCCTGCTCCCCGTTTGCTAACGGCCGCTACACAACGGCCGCTGTACAGCGTACGCCTGTGCTTTGCCCGGAGATCACCCGGAGTCCGGCGATGTTGTGCACCTCACGTCCCGGGGGCCGTGGCGGGCGGTGGCGGGGGCGTGGCGGAGGGGAAACCTCCGGAAGGCGGTCCGTTTTTCGGACGACTGGTTCAGGCCGCTGAAGTATGGCCTGACTTCACCGCCGGGGAGCCCGGCGCGGACGTGGGAAACGCCCGGGACCTCGTGGGTCCCGGGCGTCGGGTGCGCTGCGCGCCGTCGCGCGTGCGCGTGGTGCGTCAGGCGGCCACCGTGCTCTTGCGGGTCTGCTCCTCGGCCTGCGCCGTGGCGCGCTCGGCGGGGTTCAGGTAGCGGTCGAGCGCGAAGGCGCCGGGGCCGGTGAAGACCAGCAGCAGGAAGGCCCAGGAGTACAGGGCGGCCATGCCGCCGCCGTTCTCCAGGGGGAAGAGGCCGTCGGGCTGGTGCTCCACGAAGTACGCGTACGCCATCGAGCCGGAGGCCAGCAGCGCGGCGAAGCGGGTGCCGAAGCCGACGAGCACGAGGATGCCGCAGACGAGCTGGATGACGGCCGCGTACCAGCCGGGCCAGCTTCCGATCTCAGGGGTGCCGAAGGCGGCCTTGACGGGCGCGTCGAAGAGGGTGGAGGCGCCGTGGCAGGTGAAGAGCAGGCCGACGACGGCACGGAACGCGCCGAGCACGTATGGCTGGGCCTGGTTGAGGCGGGTGTACATGGGGGCAGGACTCCATCCGGTTTGGGGACGTAACCGATGAGCGCCCCAGGTTAGGGAGGCCTAAGCATTGCTTGCAAGTTCAACATCTCACTTTTTGGTCATTCGTGGACTAGATTTCGCTTCATTACGGTCCTGAGTCGGGCGCTTGTGGACTCCTGGCGGGCCTGGTCGAGCTGGAGTTCGGCGCTCCGGCCGCTCAGCGTCAGCGTCATGAGCTGGTTCCCGAACCACGGCCCGCCCGTCCTGCGCCAGGTGACGGGCGACGGGTCCGTGCGGCCGTGCCGCGCCAGCGCCCGGCCCAGGCGGCGGCCCGCCCGGCTCCAGCCGAAGCGGAAGCCGAGCCGGACCGAGGCGGGCACCGAGTTGTGCACGGGCGAGCAGGTCAGTTGCAGCACGCGCGGGGCGGGCGCGGCATCAGGGGGCGGGGCGGGCGCGGCGTCCGGGTGCGGGGCGGGCGCGGCCGGCGCGGGCCACGCCGCCTCGGCCACGTACGCGTGGTGCACGTCGCCGGAGAGGACGCAGATCGTCGCCGGGGCCCGCGGGGCGGCGCCGACCTCAGCGAACAGATCGGCCAGCCGTTGGAAGGAGGCCGGGAACGCGGCCCAGTGCTCCAGGTCGGAGCGGCGGCGCAGGTCCTCGCCGAAGCGGCTCCAGCGCCCCCCGCGCTCGCCCCGGCACAGCGCGGCGTTCCACCCCTCCGCGTCGTGGATCAGGTGCGGCAGCAGCCACGGCAGCGAGGTGCCGAGCAGCAGGTGGTCGCAGCCGCCCGGGTCGTCCAGCGCCTGTTCGCGCAGCCACTGCGACTCGTCGGGGTCGAGTATCGCGCGCTTCTGCTCGTCCAGGACGCGGGCCGCGCGGGTGTCGACCATCAGCAGCCGGGTGCGGCCGAAGTCGCGGCGGTAGCTCCAGCGGGTGTACGCGGGGTCCGCGTCGGCGTTCGCGGCGAAGCGGCGCAGCTCGTCCGTGCCGTCCGGGGTCGCGCGCACCGCCGCGTACAGCGGATCGGCGGCCAGTTCGGCACAGGAGAGGTTGCCCAGGTGCTGGTAGACCCAGTACGACATCAGCCCGCTGACGATCCGCTCCTGCCACCACGGCGTGGCCCGCACGTCCGCGAGCCAGGCCGCGCTGGTGTTCCAGTCGTCGATGACGTCGTGGTCGTCGAAGATCTGGCAGCTCGGGACGGTGGAGAGCAGCCAGCGGATCTCCGGGTCGCCCCAGGACTCGTCGTAGAGCCAGGTGTACTCCTCGTAGTCCGCGACCTGCGGGCCCGGCTGGTCGGCGAGGTCGCGGCGGGCGGCGATGCGGCGGCGCACGGCCCGTGAGGTCCGGTCGGCGTAGACCTGGTCGCCCAGCAGCACCAGGACGTCGGGGCGCGTCGCGTCCGGGTCCGCCGCGAGGTGCGCGGCGAGCGTGTCCAGGGCGTCGGGGCCGACGCGGTCGCGCCCGTCGGCGGGCGGCGCTGCCCAGCGGCAGGAGCCGAAGGTGACGCGGACCCGCGCGCCTGACCCGGGCGCGGGCGCGGTGATGGTGCTGGGCGGGTACGGCGAGCGGGGCTCGGGCCATACCGGCAGGCCGTCCAGGAGCACTTCGTACGGTGTGGTGGTGCCGGGCGTCAGGCCGGTCACCGGGACCAGGGCGTAGTGGTGCCCCGCTATCTGGAAGGTCGGCGCCGTGCCCCGCGCGCCGTCCGCGCAGCGCACCTCGGCCGTGCAGGGCCCCTCGGTCTCCACCCAGACGGTCGCGGTGCCCCCGCCTTCCCAGTCGACGTGCCGCAGTGCCGGTCCAAGGCGCAGTCCCGTCATGGGTCCCCTCCTCCGTCGCCCCGTTCCGTACGGGGGTGCCGTACGGAACGGAACGGTACGGAAAGGAGGGGGCGGGCGGCAGGGTCCGTCAGCAGCCGTTCAGCACCGACTGGAGCGCGCTCTTCTCGGCCTGGTCGACGCTGAGGTTCCAGTCGTGCTTCACGTGCACCCACATGCGGGCGTACGTGCAGCGGTAGGAGGTCCGCGGGGGCAGCCACTCGGCCGGGTCCTTGTCGCCCTTGGCCTGGTTCACGTTGTCGGTGACGGCGATGAGCTGGGGGCGCGTCAGGTCGTTGGCGAACCCCTGGCGCTGGGCCGTCGTCCAGGAGTTGGCGCCCGAGCGCCAGGCCTCGGCCAGCGGGACCACGTGGTCGATGTCCAGGTCGGACGCGGCGGTCCAGGTCGCGCCGTCGTACTCGGAGAACCAGCTGCCGCCGACCGCCGCGCAGCTGGAGTCCTGCTGGACGCCGGTGCCGTCGCGCTTGAGGACGACCTCGCGGGTGTTGCAGGCGCCGGACTGGGTGATCCAGTGCGGGAACTTGTCGCGGCTGTAACCGGTCGACGAGCCCTCGGTCTTGACGGTGAGCGAGGCGAGGTAGGTGCGGGCCGTCGCGGCGCTGACCGGGGTGGGCGGCGATGCCTGGGCCGGGGCGGCGGTGAGGGTGAGGAGGGCGGCGGTGGCCAGGGCGGCGGCGGAGGCGGCGAGGGCCGTGCGGCCGGTCCGTCCTCGTGCGTGGGCGGTGTGCGGGCTGCGACGCGCGTAGATGCTGGGCACGGGAACTCCCTTGTCGTGGGGGGACTTTGGCCGTTGCGACACGGCCATGTTCGAAGCGCCGGGTTTCGCGGGGATGGGCGCCAGGTAACAGCGTGGCGACATGGACACGTCATTTCAAGGGTCGCGGGGCGGCTCGGGCGGGACTGGCGGGGCTGGCGGGCCGCCGGGCGGGGCGGGCCGGGCTGGCGGGACTGGCGGCGGGGCTGGCGGGGCTGGCGGGGCGTCAGGGGGCGGTTGCCGGCAGGCCCTAGGGTGGCCGCGTGCTGCTGCCGGTCGATGTGGTGTTCGCGGTCGTGCTCGTGCTGTTGCTGGTCGTGGCGGCGGGCACGGCCGCCTGGGCCGCGCTCGGCAGGTCCCGGGAGATCGTCGTCGCCGGGGCGCGGGCGGTCGTCCAGCTCGGGGTCGTTTCGCTGCTCATCGGGGCCGTGGCGCGCCACGTCCCGCTGCTGTTCGCCTTCCTGGCGGTGATGTTCGCGGTGGCGGTACGGACGGCGGGGCGCCGCATCACGTCGAACGGGACCTGGTGGTGGGCGGCCGCGCCGCTGGCGGCCGGCGTCGCCCCCGTGGTGCTCGCGCTGGTGCTGACCGGGCTCGTGCCGGTGCGGGGCATCACGCTGATCCCCGTGACCGGGATCCTCGTCGGGGGCGCGCTCACCGCGACCGTGCTCGGCGGGCGGCGCGCCCTGGACGAGCTCGGCAACCGGCGGGGCGAGGTGGAGGCGGGGCTCGCGCTGGGGCTCGTGGAGCGCGAGGCCCGGATGGAGGTGGCGCGCGGGGCGGCGTCGGACGCGCTGCTGCCGGGGCTCGACCAGACCAGGACCGTCGGGCTCGTCACGCTGCCGGGCGCCTTCGTGGGGATGCTGCTGGGCGGGGCGTCGCCGGTGCAGGCCGGGGCGGTGCAGCTGTTCGTGCTGGTCGCGCTGATGGCCGTGCAGGCGGTGGCCGTGGCGGTCGTGCTGGAGCTGGTGGCCAGGGGGATCGTGCACCGGGAGTAGGCGGTGGCCGCCCAGGGGCGTCGGGGAGCGCGAGGCGGACGGCGGGGCGCGGCTGTCCGTACGGCGGGGCGCGGCTGTCCGCGCGGTGGCGTACGCTTGTTCGTGCAGAAGGGGAGTAGCTCTTCGCCGGACCGTCGACATACTGCTGGGCCTCGCGCCCGGCCGGCGCCCGGAGGCGTGTCCCGCGACACGCCAGCGAGACCTTCGGCCGCAGTTGTCTCTGGCGCACGCCGCTTCGGTGTGGGTCGTTTTGACGCTGCCGCGCCGAAGCGATCCCTTTTTCGCGGTTCAACTCTCGGTGGGGCGGCCCGACCGATTGAGGTATTCCAGCGTGTTCAGCATCACCGTGATGGCGATCACCTTCGGTGTCGTCTTCCTCGCCGAACTCCCCGACAAGACCGCGCTCGCCGGGCTGATGCTCGGCACGCGCTACAAGGCCTCGTACGTCTTCGTGGGCGTCGCCGCGGCCTTCGCGGTGCACGTCGCGCTCGCCATCGCGGCGGGCAGCGTGCTGACCCTGCTGCCGCAGCGGCTGCTCCAGGCGATCGTGGGGCTGCTGTTCCTGGGCGGCGCGGCGATGCTGCTGCTGAAGAAGGACGACGGGGACGAGGAGGTCGCGGCCCCCGCCGACCAGTCCTTCTGGAAGGTCTCGGGCGCCGGGTTCATGCTCATCCTCGTCGCGGAGTTCGGCGACCTCACGCAGATCATGACCGCGAACCTCGCGGCCCGCTACGACAACCCCGTGTCCGTGGGCATCGGCGCCGTGCTGGCGCTCTGGGCGGTGGCCGGGCTCGGCATCGTCGGCGGGCGCACGCTCATGAAGTACGTACCGCTGCGGCTGATCACCAAGGTGGCGGCGGCGCTGATGGTGGCGCTCGCGGGGTTCAGCCTGTTCGAGGCGATCACCGGGTGACCCGCCCGTCCGCCCGTCCGCCGGGGCACCCGCTTGACGGGGGACGGGGGCTCGTTTGTATTGTTGAGGAACAAAGTGGCCCCGTGCGTATTCCCTGACCGGCGGACGGGGCCCTTTTCTCTTTCTCCTGGGAGTACGCAGATGCCCGCCACCGTTCTGACCGCCCGCGCCCTCCTCCTCGACATGGACGGCACCCTCGTCAACTCCGACGCCGTCGTGGAGCGCATCTGGCGCGCCTGGGCCGTCGAGCACGGGCTCGACCCCGACGAGGCGCTCAAGGTCGTCCACGGCAGGCAGGGGCACGCCACGATGGCCGAGCTCCTGCCCGACCGGCCCGTGGAGCTCAACCTCGCGGACAACCGCGTGATGCTGGAGCGGGAGACGGCCGACGTCGAGGGCGTCGTGCCCATCGGGGGCGCGGGGGCGTTCCTCGCCGCGATAGCGGAGTTCCCGCACGCGCTCGTCACGTCGGCGGACGCGGCGCTCGCGCGGGCCAGGATGGCCGCGGCCGCGCTGCCCATGCCGCGCGTCCGGGTCACGGCGGAGTCCGTGAGCGCGAGCAAGCCCGATCCCGAGGGGTTCCTCAAGGGCGCGGCCGAGCTGGGGTTCGCACCCGGGGAGTGCGTGGTCTTCGAGGACTCGGAGGCGGGCATCGCCGCGGGGCGGGCGGCGGGGATGAAGGTCGTGGGCGTGGGGGAGCGGGCCGCCGCGCAGGCGCCCGACCTGCACGTGCGGGACCTCGCTGAGCTGGAGCTCTCGTTCGTGGCGGGCGGGGTCGTGGAGCTGCGCGGAGCGTAGCGGCGGACGCGGGTCCGCTTCGCGGGGGCGGTCCGCGCGAGTTCCGCCGGGAGTTCGCGCGGGCGGTCCGCGCGCGTTCAGCGGGGAGTTCGCGGGAGCGGTCCGTTCAAGTTCAGCGGGGAGTTCGCGGAGCGGCCCGGTCAGCCGGAAGGCGGAGCGGCGTCGGCCGTCGGCTCCGGATCCGGTCCCGTCTCCGGTACCGGAGACGGGACCGTGCGGACCTCCTCCAGGGCTATCAGCACCCGCGCGCGCAGCAGGGGGTTCTCCGCGGCGCTGTTGATCACTTCCAGGGCTTCGCGGAGCCGGGCGGACGCCTGCTCCCGCCTGCCCTGTCTGCGGTGGTGGTCGCCCAGGTAGAAGAGGGTCCGGCTTTCGAGGACCGGGTCCCCGGCCGCGCGGTGGCGGTCGAGGGCCCGGTGCAGGTGCTCGTTCGCGTCCGCGTCGTCGCCCGCGTACATGGCGCTGATCCCGATGCTGGCCTCCCAGGCGCCGATCGCCCAGTGGTCCCTGCTCTCCTCGGGCTGCTCACACCACACCGCGAGCGCACTCCGGAAGTGCTCCCCGGCCTGCTCGTACGCGCCGGTGTGCAGGGCGACCGAGCCCAGGTTGCCGACCGTCAGGGCCTCGCCGATCCGGTCGTCGGCGGACCGGAACAGCCGCCGGGCCCGATGGAGTTCGGACAGCGCCTCGTCGTACCCGCCGAGCACGCACAGCGCGGTGGCGAGGTCGTTCCTGGCGTGGCCCTCGGCGCGCCGGTCGCCCGCGCGCCCGGCGGCGGCGATGGCCAGCCGGGCCGCCTCCTTCCGGTCCTCCAGGTGGGGGCTCACGAAGTAGTAGCCCTCCAGGGCCCGGGGAATCTGCCAGGCGAAGCGGTCGAGGCCGCGCTCGGCGGCGTCCCTGACGGCGCCCAGCAGATGGGTGTGCTCCCGCTCGCACCAGGCGCGGGCCCCGGCGACCGTGGTGAAGCCCGGGGGCTCGTACCAGGGGCCGGGATCGGCCGGTTCCCACTGCGACCGGTGCGGGGTGATCAGGAGGCTCGCGGCGTGCGCGTGGTGCGAGTACCACGTGTAGAGGCGTTCGCGCGCCGCGGCGCGTTCGGCCGGGGAGGTCTCCGCGGCGACGCGCTCGGCGGCGTACAGGCGCAGCAGGTCGTGCGTCCGGTACCGGTCGTGGTCCTCGTGGGTGACCAGGTGGGCGGTGACCAGTTGGTCGAGGACCGGACGCACGGCCCCGGTCCGCCCGCCGAGGAGCGCGGCGGCGGCGGGCGCGCCCAGGTCGGGGGCGGGAGCGAGGGCGAGGAGCCGGAACAGGCTCCGGGCGCGCTCGGGCAGGGCCAGGTACGTGAGGTCGAACGCGTCGCGTACGGCGGAGGTGGCGTCGCCCGCGATCTCCAGCGCGCCGAGGCGGTCCTCCGCTTCGCGCAGCTCGGCGACGTTGTCGGCGATGCTGAGGCCGGGGCGCTCCGCGAGTCGGCTCGCGGCGATGGCGAGCGCGAGCGGCAGCCTGCCGCAGAGGGAGGCGAGTTCGGCGGTGGCGCGGGGCTCGGCGCGGGCGCGGTCGCCGCCGATGACCCGGTCGAGCAGGGCGACGGCGTCGGCCGTGGGCATGAGGCCGAGGGTCAGCGGAGCGGCGCCGTCCCTGGCGGTGAGCCCGAGCAGGCCGGTGCGGCTGGTGACCACGGTGAGGCAGTTCGGCGTACCGGGGAGCAGCGGACGGACCTGTTCGGCGCTGTGCGCGTTGTCGAGGAGTACGAGGACCCGCCGTTCGGCCAGCAGCGAGCGGTAGAGCCCGGCGGCCTCGTCCGGCGTGTTCGGAACCTGCTCGCCCGGCACGCCGAGGGCGCGCAGGAACCGGGCCAGGACGGTGTGCGGCGCCAGCGGCGGACCGTCGGAGAAGCCCCGTAGGTCGGCGTGGAGCTGACCGTCCGGGAAACGGTCGCGGACCCGGTGGGCCCACTGCACGACCAGGGTGCTCTTGCCGACTCCGGCGCCTCCGGAAACCGTGCAGATCCGGGCCGCGGGCGGAGCGGGGGCCGTGCCGGGTTCCCGCCGCGCGCCGTGCCCGGCGCAGGCGCGGTCGGCGAAGTCGTCGAGCGCCGCCAGCTCCGCGCCGCGCCCCGTGAAGGTGGCGGGTGCCGAAGGCAGTTGGGCCGGTTTCCACGTCATCGGCCCGGCACCGGCCGGTGCCCGCCCGTTCCCGGTGGAGCCGGGCGGTGCGGTGCGGCCGTCGGCGGCAGGCGCGTCGCGCCCGGCCGCGGGGCCGGGTTGGCTGGTGATGCCGGGTTGGCTCGCGGCGCCGGGCTGGCTCGTGCCGTCGGGTTGGCTCGCGGCGCCGGGTTGGCTCGTGCCGTCGTGCCCGGTCACGCCGTCGCGCCCACTCGTGCCGCCGGGTTCGCTCGTGAGCAACGTGCGGTGCAGGAGCCGTAGTTCCGGACCGGGGTCCAGGCCCGTCTCCTCGGCCAGGCGCCCGACGAACAGCCGGTGGGCCGCGAGGGCGTCCGCCGTCCGGCCCGAGTGGTGCAGCGCCCGCATCAGACGGCCGACGAAACGCTCCCGCAGCGGATGCTCGGCCACCAGGGCGGTCAGCTCGGGCACCATCGCCCGGTGCCTGCCCAGTGCCGCCTCCAGGTCGAGGCAGTCCTCCCACGCCGTCAGCCGTGATTCGTCCAGGGCGAGGCCGCCCGCGCCGATCAGCCCGCCGGAGAGGCCCTCGAGCGCGGGTCCCCGCCACAGGGCCAACGCCTCCCGCAGGCCCGCGGCGGCGGACGCCGTCCCGCCCGCCGCGGTGTCGGCGCGGGCCCGTGCCACCCGGTCGGCGAACAGGCGGGCGTCCAGCCGGTGGCCGTCCAGGGGGATCCGGTACCCGCGGCCGTCGGTCAGCAGCACGGGCGGACCGCCGGGAGCCGCCTCGCTGAAGATCCTGCGCAGCACGCCGACCAGGTTGCGGACCTGGCGGTCGGCGGTCGCCGGAGGGCAGCCGTCCCAGACGGCGTCGACCAGCCGGACCACCGGGACGCTGCTGTCCGCGTGCAGCAGCAGCGCCGCGAACAGCCGCTCCGGCCTGTGTCCTCCCAGGTGGATCCTGCCGCCCGCGTCGGTCCGCACTTCCAGCGGCCCCAGGACCCCGAACTCCACGTGCTCCTCCCGGGGCGCCGCCCCTCACACGTGATGATCGCGTGATGACCAGATCATGCCAGACCCGTGCTGCCGGTTGGGAGAGTCGATCTCGCAACTCCCCGCAGAAACCGTGCCCGTGGGCCTTGAGCACCCGTACGTCCCGAGGACCCGTGGGCCTGGAGCCACTCGTACGCCTTGAGCGCCCGTACGCCTCGAAGGAGCATCCATGTCCCGCGTCAGACCCCTCGCCGCCGCGGCCGCCGCCCTCGCCGCCGCCGTCGTCGTTCCGCTGACCGCCGCCGCCCCCGCGCAGGCCGCCGCGCCCCCGACGCAGACCTGCAACCCGAACGTCGACACCGTCTGGGAAGAGGTCGTCACGGCCCAGGTCGACCCGGTCGTCACGGAGTTCCACGCGTCCTACACCGCCCCCGGGACCACCGGGGAGTTCAGCCAGACCCTCCAGCGGGTCGACTCGGTCAGCACCACGGTCAACCGCAGCCTGGAGGTCAGCGCCGACTTCAAGGCGATCTTCGTCAAGGTCGGCGTCAAGGCGGGCTTCTCGGTCGCCACCACCAGGGCGACCACCGAGACCAGCACGATCACCACCAAGTTCAACCTCAACACCCCCGGCCAGTACGGCATCTACCGCGGCACCCGGAAGGTGCAGGGCCAGTTCGCCCGCTACATCTGCGCGCGCTCCGGCCCGGCCACCGGCTACTGGCTCAACACCAACCCCAGTGACACCGGCACGTACATCACCTTCGCGGACGTCGAGGTGGGCGTGGTCTCCTGCGCCACGCCCGAGCCCGCCGGGACGCTGCGCGCGGCCGCCCGCAGCCGGATCGGCTGCTGACCGGTCCGCAGCTTTTTCGCAGCCCTCTCCGCTCTCCGCACCCCTTCTTCGTGAAAGCGAGCCCACGATGCGCAACCAGCACCGCCCCCGCTCCAGAGCGCGCCTCCTGACCGCCGCGCTCGGCACCACGGCAGTCCTCTCCACGACGCTGCTCGCCACGGCCCCGGCCGCCCAGGCCGTCGTCCCGGCCGGCTACACCTGCAAGGGCGGCTACCAGAAGATCACCGCCGCCAACAGCGGACTCGCCGTGGAGGTCTCGCAGGCGTCGGGCAACCACGGCTCGGTCGCCCAGTTCTGGTGGAACGACTTCGTGAACCAGCGCTGGAGGGCCTGTTACATCACGGGGACCGACGGCAAGAGGATCTACCGGTTCATCGGGTGGCGCGACCGCTGCATGGCAGTCGACCAGCGGAGCCTCTCCTCCGGCGCGTGGGTGATCACCGACCACTGCGACGACTACAACAACGCCCAGGAGTTCCTGCTCCTCGAAGTCCCCGGGACCAACCTGTTCGCGCTCTCCCCGCAGCACACCCAGTCCTCCGGCCGCACGTGGCTCGGCGCCGAGGGCAACTCGACCGCCCCGGAGGCCCAGATCGTCCAGTCCAACCGGGCCGAACTCTTCAGCATGGAGCAGTTCGGCTGAGGGCGGGGGCGCTCAGCCGACGGCGGGGGCGTTCACCGGGGTCACCAGTCCGACTCGCCCGATTCCAGCGCCCTGCGCGTGTTCGGGCCGTAGACGCCGGGCTCGTCGCTCTCTATGCCGTTCTGCCGCTGGTACCAGCCGACCGAGTTCTCCAACTGCTGGGTGTACCGGCCGTTCAACGGGCCCCAGTACATTCCGATGCCGGTCAGGCGTTCCTGGAGGTCGAGCACCGCGGGTCCGCTGTCCCCGCGGCGCAGTTCGCCCGCGGACTCCTCCGCCGGGGGAGGTGTCGCCCCGTCCGTGGCCTTCGGGGAGGAAGGCGCGGACGGGGACGGCTTCTCCGGCGGGGGCGACGGCTTCTCGGAGGGCTTCTCCGTCGCGGACGGGGACGGCGTGGGCGACGGGTCCGGTGCCTTCGAAGAGGGCTCTCGCGACGGGCTCTTGGAGGGCTCGGGCGTCCCGGACGGCTCGCTGCTGGGCGCCTGTGGCTCGTGGGTCGGCCCCGAGGAGGTCAGGGCCGGTCTCGCCGCCGTGCGGTCCTCGTCGGCGGAGAACAGGCCGCCGGCGAACGCCGCCGTGCCGATCACGGTGAGTGCTACGGCCGCCGCCGCGATGTATGCGGTGCGGCGGCGTGCGGGGGGTGGTGGGGGGTGCGCCTCCGGGGCCGTACGGTCGGTGTGGTCCGTGCGGTCCGTGGGGTTCGCCTGGCCTTCCGGACGGCTCCGGTCCTCCTGGGCGTACGGGGGTGCCTGCGGCAGCCGTAGCGGCATGGTCGACTCCACCTGCGGGATCGCCGCCGTCGGCGGTTCCTCCGCCGGTTCCATGCCCTGGAGCGTCACGTAGGGGCGTATGCGCAGCGGGTCGAAGTCCTCCGCCGCGGCCATCTCGGCCGTGCGCTCGGCCTGGAGCCGCCGTGCCGCGCGCTCCGCGCAGTCGCAGTCCGGTCTGCTGCCGTCGCAGACGTGGCCGTCGTCGCTGGCCTGTCTGGAATCACCGGTCATTTCGGGTCCCCTCCCCTTTGGACTGCCTGCGATTATGCAGGCGGGGGAGGGGTGGTTGGGGCGAAGGGGGCGTGAGGGGGGGGCGGGGCGGGGTTGCCCGGGGCGGGTGGGCATGTCGCGCGTGTGCCCCGCGCCCGCGAGGTGAAGGCGGCCTAGATCCGCTTGGCGTACCAGTGTTCCGCGTACTCGCCCTCGTTGAACGCCGGGACCTCTTCGTAGCCGTGACGGGTGTACAGGGCTCTCGCTTCCACCAGGTCGTTCCTCGTGTCCAGGCGCAGCAGCTCCACCCCGTACTCCCGCGCCGCCTCCTCCAGCGCCTTCAGGAGGAGCGCTCCTCCTCCCGTGCCCCGTGCTGCCGGGGCCACGTACACGCGCGTCACCTCCGCCACCCCGGGGGCTCCGGGGCCCACCAGGCGCAGGCCCGCGCACGCCGCCGGTTTCCCGTCGTAGCGGCCCACCAGGAACGCGCCCGTCGGCGCCGCCAGGAGCTCCACGCCGTCGTCCTTCAGGCCCTCGTCGATCTCCGCCCCGGTCGCCGGGCGCTGCCAGTACCTGCTGGCGACCTCGTCGTAGTAGTCGCGTCGCAGCCTCGTCGCGTCCGCGGTGTCGTAGCGCTCCGGCGTCACGGTCCATGTCATGGGGACTGCCTACGGGACCCCGTGCCTGTTTGGCCAACGATTTCCCGGTTACTCGGCAGGGTGACCCGTTCAGCCAGTCAGATGCAGGAAGGCAGGTGCCATGTCCACCGTGCTGATCGTCGTCGCGCTCGTCGTGGTGTTCGTCGCCGTCGTCGTGGCGGTGCTGTACGCCAGGCCCGGCACGAGCAAGGGGCTCAGGCGCCGCTTCGGGCCCGAGTACGACCGGGAAGTCGCCCGGCACGACGGCGATGCCAAGGCCGCCGAGCAGGCGCTGAACGAGCGGTTGAGGCGGCACGGCTCGCTGCGGCAGCGCCCGCTGCCGCCCGAGGCGCGCGAGCAGTACGTGGCCCGCTGGGCCGGTCTCCAGGAGCGTTTCGTGGACGCGCCCCGGCAGGCGGTCGCCGACGCGGACCGGCTGCTGGCCGCGCTGGCCGGGGACCGGGGCTATCCGGCGGGCGAGGAGCAGTACGAGGAGCGGATCGCCGCGCTCTCCGTGCACCACCCCCAGTACGTCGCGGGCGCCCGCAGGGCGCACCGCGCGGCCCTCGCCGACGGCGCGGCGGGACCGGCCGACGCGGCCGGAGCGGCCGGAGCGGCGGGGAACGTCGGAACGACCGAGGAACTGCGCGGGGCGCTCGTCGACGCGCGCGCCCTCTTCGAAGCACTGGTCAAGGCGGGCCCCGAGGACACCGGCCGACGCGGCGCCCGCACCCGGCAGGGACACGGACCGCGCGCGCTGGGGCCGCGGCGCGGCGCGAAGGGAAGCGAGGCGTGATGAGGCACACACCGGACCCCGTACCCGGGCGCACATCGGACCCCGGGCCCGTATCCGGGCGCACGTCGGACCCCGGGCCCGTATCCGGGCGCACGTCGGACCCCGGGCCCGTATCCGGGCGCACGTCGGACCCCGGATCCGTATCCGGGCGCACGTCGGACCCCGGGCCCGTATCCGGGCGCACGTCGGACCCCGGATCCGTATCCGGGCGCACGTCAGACCCCGGACCCGTACCCGGGCGCACGTCGGACCCCGGACCCGTACCCGTACCCGGGCACGCACCGGGATCCGCCCCCGGACGCACGTCCGGGCCCGCCCCCGGCGCCGTCCCTCCCGGGCCTGCGCACACCGGGGCCGAAGCGAGCGCCTACCCGGACGGCGAGCGCGCCCGCCTCGGCGAGCGGCTCCAGCACGCCGTCAGCCACTTCGTCGACAGCCCGCGCCGGGCGGTCGAGGAGGCCGACGGCGTCCTGGAGGAGACGGTCCGCAGGCTGACCGAGCACCTCGCGGAGCGGCGCCGCACCCTGCGTACGGCCTGGGAGGGCGGAGCGGACCGCGGGGCCGCCGACACCGAGGAACTGCGGGTCGCCCTGCGGTCCTACCGCGAGACGGCCGAGCGGCTGCTGAGGCTGTAGGCAGCCGCTGTAGCGGACGTCACACAGGCGGCTCAGGACTTCGGGGCCGCCTGCTGGACCACCTCGAACGACCACACCGTGGACCCGGAGGCGGCGGGCTTGGGACGCTCGCCGCCTTCGCCCCCGCCCTGGCCGGGGCCGCCCTGCTGCCCGCCCTGGTGCGCCGCCTTCATCGGGCCCTCCATCCAGGCCTGGAAGGCGGCCTCGTCGCGCCACCGCGTGTATACGAGATACTGGTCCGTGCCCTCCACCGGGCGGAGCAGTTCGAACCACTCGAAACCGTCCGAGCTCTCCACGGTCCCGGCCCGCGAGGCGAACCGCTTCTCCAGGACCTCGCGCTGTTCGGTCGGGACGGTCAGCACATTGATCTTCACGATGCTCATGCGCTTCATTCTGCGTGCTCCGTTAGGTTCTTTCGGACAAAACCGGGATGACGGTCAGGCGAAGTGGGGGTTGCCGGTGTCTCCCTCATGGGGCAATGCGACGCTCTATGTCCAGGGGAGTGCCGACGACAGACGGACAAAACGGGCTGATGGGTAACGGAATGAACGGGCTGGAGGGTCGGCGCGGCGTGGCGAATGCGGAACACAGCGTGCGTTCAGGCACGACTGCGGGGAACAGCGCGGGGAACAGGCAGGGCGCCCTCAGGGCCGCGCTCTGGTTCTTCGCCGCCGTACTGGCGGTACGGCAGATGGCGGTCGTCCTGCGCAAGCCCGAGGGCGAGCGCTGGCTGGACCTGGGCGCGTGGACCGGCGAGGGCGGCGTCCTGCGGACCTCGGGGTCGCTGTACGACGCCGACAAGTTCACCGGGACCCCGTTCGCGGGGCTCGTGCTCAAGCCGCTGTCGCACGCGGCCGAGCAGGCGCTCGGCGTCGCCTGGACCTTCGGGACGCTGCTGCTCGTCGTCGCGCTCGGTCTCGTCGTCGCCCGCTCCCTGCCCGAGCCCGTCACCCGCCGCGCCAGGCTGTTCGCGCCGCCCGTCGCGATCATCCTGCTGCTGCTCTCGCTGCCCGTGCGCAACGCCGTCCACCTCGGCCAGACCAGCATCGTCCCGGTGCTCCTGGTCGTCCTCGCCTGCCTCGCCGTGCGCGGCGAGCGCACCGCGGGCGTCCTCGTCGGCATCGCCGCCGCCCTCCAGCCCGCCGTGCTGCTCTTCGCCCCGCTGCTCTGGTTCACCGGGCGCAGGCGCGCCGCCGCCGGATCCGTGGCCACCTTCGCCGCCGGCACCGCCCTGGCCTGGGCCGCCCTGCCGGACGACTCCCGGACGTACTGGATCCACCACGTCGCGGGCGCCGGGCTCGGCGGCGACGCCGACAGCCCCACCAACCAGTCGCTCCACGGCATGCTGCTCCGCTTCGGCCTCAGCGGCCCGCTGGAGGTCGTGCTGCTGCTGGTGCTCGCCGCCGCCGTCGCCTTCGTGGGGCTGCGCCGCGCCGTGCACTTCGCCGAGGACGGGCAGCTCCTGCTGGCCGTCGCGCTGACCGGCTGCGTCGCGGTCGCGGTCTCGCCGACCGCCTGGCAGCACCAGCTGGTCTGGCTGCTCCTCGCGGTCGTCGGCCGCGTCGGCAAGCGGGCCAGGGACCGGCTGGTGTGGCCGGTGGCCGTGGTGCTCGTGATGACGCTGCCCGGCAAGTGGCTGCTGCCCAACCGCAGCGTCCTCCAGCCCGTACAGGAGAACGTCCTGCTGATCGCGGCGCTGGCCGCCGCGCTCGCCGTGCCGTTCCTCTCGCGCAACTCGCCGCACTTCCGCAGGCCGATCCCCACCGACTACGCCAAGCCCGTGCCCGGCCGCTGGTCGTGGGTGCCGCTGGTGCCGTTCTGGCGCCGCGTGCTCAGCCGTCCCAACCTGCTGCTCGAACTGCTGCTGATCCGGGTCGGCTACTCGCTCTACTCGCAGATCCGCATGGAGGCGACCGCGGGCCGGGCCGACGCCGAGGCGCACGGCCGGCAGATCCACGAGCTGGAGCGGTGGCTCCACATCGACATCGAGAAGTCGGTCAACCACGCCGTCGTGGAGATCGGCTGGCTCCGGGACTTCTTCGACTTCTACTACACGTCGTTCCACTTCGTGGTGCCGCTGACGATCCTCGGCGTGCTGTACTGGCGGCTGCCGTCCTCGTACCGCTGGGTGCGCAGCTCGCTGGCCTTCGCCACGCTGATCGCGCTGATCGGGTTCTTCCTCTACCCGCTCGCGCCGCCGCGCCTGATGCCCGGCATGGGCTTCATCGACACCGTGCACGGCGTGCAGGACTTCTCCAAGCCGGACTACGGCAGCCTGACCGAGGTCACCAACCAGTACGCCGCGATGCCCTCGCTGCACTTCGGCTGGTCGCTGTGGTGCGGCGTCGTCATCGTGATGATGGCGCCCAAGTGGTGGATGAAGGCGCTCGGACTGCTCCACCCGCTCTTCACGGTCATCGCGATCGTCGCCACCGCCAACCACTGGATCATGGACGCGGTCGGCGGGGCGGCGGTCGTCGCCGCGGGCTTCGGCCTGACCTACGTACTGGCGGGGCCGCTGCGGCTTCAGGCGAAGGTGGTGGCTCAGGCGGTGAAGGCGGACGGCTCCGCGGGCGGTTCGGCGGACGGCTCCGCGGATGGCTCGGCGGGCGGCCGCGCGGCGGAGGCCAAGGACGCGATGTGCGACGGGAGCGCCGTGCCCGCCGGGAGCGCCGGGTCGGGCTCCGGGGCGTCGAAGAGCGTCCGGTAGGGGAGCACCCCCGCCCACAGGCCCAGCTCGGCGTCGGGCCCTTCGCCGTCGTCCGGCGGGCCCGACGCGATCTTCACGGACGCCTCGTCCAGGGGCAGTACGAGGAGCGTGGTGGCCGCCAGCTCCTTGGCGCTCGGGCGGCGGGCGTAGTCCCACTGGCCGGGGGCGCAGTGCTCGGTGAGGACGCGCAGGCCGTGCAGCAGGGCGTCGCGGTCGGTGCGCGCGGTGACCTGGCGCGGGGTGCCGTAGACCATGGCGCTGCGGTAGTTGACGCCGTGCTCGAAGACGGACCGGGCCAGGACCAGGCCGTCGACGTGCGTGACGGTGACGCAGACCGTCGCGTCGGGGGAGTGCAGCAGGCTGCGGCTGGCGACCGAGCCGTGCAGATAGAGCTCGCGCGCCTCGAAGTCCACGCCGTAGACGGTGGGCACGACCATGGGGGCGCCGTCGACCGTGACGCCGAGGTGGCAGACGAATCCGGCGCGCAGGACCGCGTCCAGGTCCGCGCGCGAGGTGCTGCCCTTGTGGCGCAGGCGGTTGTGGCGGGTGCGCGCGGTGACGGCCAGCTGCGGGTCCGTCGGTGCGGTGGTGGTCGGTGGTGTCTGAGTCATGGTCCCTGCGGGGTCGGTGGAGTTGCCGTGTGCGCGCTCACTGTGGCAGCTCGCTCCCGCGTGGGACAGGGGGATTTCGCGGTGCGGACGGGCGGTCCGGCGGCGGGCGGGGTGGTCTTGGCGGGGGTCGGGCGGTCCGGGCGGTACGGGCGGTCCGGGCGCGCGCCGGGCGGTCTGGGCGGTCTGGGGCGCGCCAGGCGGTACGGGCGGTCCGGGCGCGACGGGCGCGACGGGCGGTACGGGCGGGCCGGGGGTGGGCGGTACGGGCGGGCCGGGGGCGGGCGGGGCCGGGCGTGGTCCGGGATGCGGCCCCGCCCGCCCGCTCAGCCCCGGGTGACCCGGAGTTCCTTGATGCCGTTCAGCCAGGCCGAGCGCAGGCGCCTGGGGTCGCCCGCCAGGCGCAGGTCGGGCAGGGTGTCGGCGATCGCGTGGAAGATCAGGTCGATCTCCTTCACCGCCAGGGACTTGCCCAGGCAGAAGTGCGGGCCCCCGCCGCCGAAGCCCAGGTGCGGATTGGGGTCGCGGGTGATGTCGAAGCGCTCGGGCTCGTCGAAGACCTCGGGGTCGTTGTTGGCCGACGAGTAGAAGAGGCCGACGCGGTCGCCCTTCTTGACGCGCTGCCCGCCCAGCTCCACGTCCTGGGTGGCGGTGCGCTGGAAGGAGACGACGGGCGTGGCCCAGCGGACGATCTCCTCGGCCGCGGTCGCGGGCCGCTCGCGCTTGTAGAGCTCCCACTGGTCGGGGTGGGTGAGGAAGGCGTGCATGCCGTGGCTGATGGCGTTGCGCGTCGTCTCGTTGCCCGCGACGGCCAGCAGGATCACGAAGAAGCCGAACTCGTCGTTGGAGAGGTTTCCCTCGTCCTCGGCGGCCACGAGCCGGGAGACGATGTCCTTCGCGGGGCACGCCTTGCGGGCGGCGGCCAGGTTCATCGCGTACGAGACGATCTCCAGCGCGGCCTCCGCGCCGACCTCCTCGGTGATGGCGTACTCCGGATCGTCGTACGCGGCCATCTTGTTGGACCAGTCGAAGATCTTGCTCCGGTCCTCCTGCGGTACGCCGATGAGTTCCGCGATCGCCTGGAGCGGCAGCTCCACCGCGACCCGGGTGACGAAGTCGAAGGTCTCGCCGCCCTCGGCGTCCGCCGCGGCCACGATCGCGCGGGCCCTGGTGCGCAGCGCGTCCTCCAGGGAGCGGACCGCCCGCGGGGTGAAGCCGCGCTGGACGATCTGGCGGACCCTGGTGTGCTCGGGCGGGTCCATGTTGAGCATGATCATCTTCTGGACCTCGATCTGGTCCCTGCTGATCGACTCGTTGAAGCGGATGACGGCGGTGTTGGTGTTCGAGGAGAACAACTCGGGGTGCGTGGAGACGTACTTGACGTCCTCGTGGCGCGTCACGGCCCAGTAGCCCTCGTCGGCGAACCCGGCGATCCCGGCGGGCTGGGCGCACCACCAGACCGGGGCCGTCCGCCGCGTCCGGGCGAACTCCGGGTGGGGGACGCGGGATTGGAGCAGGTCGGGATCGGTGAAGTCGAATCCCCGGGGGAGGTCGGGAAGGTCCGGAAGCTCGGGACAGGGCATCGGCTCACTCCAGATACAGCCGTCTGACGAACCATCAGAAGTCGTCCGGACGGTAGTAACGAGTTCTACAAGTCGCAAGACGCGTGGCCGGATCCGTTACCGGTGAAGGGTCGGTGAGGAGCGTGCACGACCCTTGTGTACCGGGGGTAGCACTCGTAAGACTGTCGGTAGAAGTAGAACGCGTATCAGTTCTTGAGCCGGTCCGGTGTACGGGGGGTCGGGCGGCGGCAGTCGAGGGAGGAAGGGACCAGCCCATGGCCGCGGAACCCGTCATCGTCGAAGCAGTGCGCACCCCCATCGGCAAGCGCGGCGGCGCGCTCGCCAACCTCCATCCGGCCTACCTGCTGGGCGAGACCTACCGCGAACTCCTCGGCCGTACGGGCATACCCGCCGACTGCGTCGAGCAGATCGTCGGCGGCACCGTGACCCACGCGGGCGAGCAGTCCATGAACCCGGCGCGCAACGCCTGGCTCGCGATGGGACTTCCGTACGAGACCGCGGCGACGACCGTCGACTGCCAGTGCGGCTCCTCCCAGCAGGCCTCGCACATGGTCGCCAACATGATCGCGTGCGGGGTCGTCGACGTCGGGATCAGCTGCGGCGTCGAGGCGATGTCCCGGGTGCCGCTGGGCAGCGGCTCCAAGCACGGTCCCGGCAAGCCCTTCCCCGACGAGTGGAACGTCGACCTGCCCAACCAGTTCGAGGCGGCCGAGCGCATCGCCCGCAGGCGCGGGCTGACCCGGGAGAACGTCGACGCGCTTGGCCTCCTCTCGCAGGAGCGCGCGGCGACCGCGTGGGCCGAGGAGCGGTTCAAGCGCGAGACGTTCGCCGTGCAGGTCCCCACGGACGAGGAGGAGCAGGCCGCGGGGCAGGGCATGTGGCGGCTCGTCGACCGCGACGAGGGGCTGCGGGACACCTCCATGGAGGCGCTGGGGCGGCTGAAGTCGGTCATGCCGACCGCGGTGCACACCGCGGGCAACTCCTCCCAGATCTCCGACGGCGCGTGCGCGCTGATGTGGGCGTCCAAGCGGATGGCGCGGGCGCTGAAGCTGCGGCCGCGCGCGCGGATCGTGGCGCAGGCGCTCGTCGGGGCGGAGCCCCGGTTCCACCTGGACGGGCCGATCGACGCGACGCGGGCGGTGCTGGGGAAGGCGGGCATGTCCCTGAAGGACATCGACCTCGTCGAGATCAACGAGGCGTTCGCGTCGGTGGTGCTGAGCTGGACCCGGGTCTTCGAGCAGGACCTGACGAAGGTGAACGTGAACGGCGGCGCGATCGCCCTCGGCCACCCGGTGGGCGCGACGGGCGCGCGGCTCATCACGACGGCGCTGCACGAACTGGAGCGCCGTGACAAGGAGTTCGCACTGGTGGTGATGTGCGCGGGGGGCGCGCTCGCGACGGGGACGATCATCCAGCGGTTGTAGGGGTGCGTTGTGGGCCGGGGCCGGGGCCGGGGCCGGGGCGCGGCGCGTGGGGCGGTGTGATCGCGCGGGCCGCCCGTGCGAGCCGAACGCGGAAGGTCCCGCTGCCCGGGGACAGCGGGACCTTCGTCGTTGCTGTACGAGGGCGTGGACTACTGGCGGGCTCCGAGCGTCACGAGGTGACCTCCCTGATGCCCGCGACGAAGGAAGTGAACGCGGAAGCGGGGAAGTTCAGGGTGGGGCCGTCAGAAGTCCTGGAGTCACGTACGAGGACGATGCCGTGTGCGGCGGCGAGGCTCGTGGCGACCTGTACGCACTGGCCGCCGTTACCGCTGTACGAACTCGTGAACCAGCGGGGGGTTTCGGTCGTCACTTCGAAGCCTTTCGTAACTGGTCGATCAGGTCTACGGAGGCTGCTCGGGGCGATGGCTCGGCCTGCAGCTGATGGTATGCCTCCAGTACGGGCACGCCAGTGGAGCTGTCCCGTTCCAGATGCTCTCGCCGGGTCGACCAATCACACAGAGGCGTACGTGCTGTTGGCGGTGCTGGTGGAGCTGTCGATGCGGGCGTGACAGGGCACCGGGGCCGGGCGCGGTGGGGCTGAGATGCGGCTGCCGGGGGTGGAGCGGAGGTCTGGGGCACGGGGCTTTGTGGGGCGGCCGGGGGGCGTTTCGCCGAGTGGCGGGGGCGGTCACCACGCCTGCGCGGAGCGGACGCGGCATCGGCTGCGATCCGGAACACGGCGAACGGAACACCTCCGCCTGCGCGGAGCGGACGACGCAGGATTCCGGGGGTCCAGGATCGACGCCGGAACACCTCCGCCTGCGCGGAGCGGACAGGGCGCCGAGAACGGATTGGGACGCGGGAATCGGAACACCTCCGCCTGCGCGGAGCGGACCCCCGACCAGGTCGAGAAGATGCCCGAGGAGTCGGAACACCTCCGCCTGCGCGGAGCGGACCTCACCAACGGGGCCGCCCACTCCGCCCAGACCGGAACACCTCCGCCTGCGCGGAGCGGACCCACCGACGTCAAGACCGCCGAAGACCTCGGGCGGAACACCTCCGCCTGCGCGGAGCGGACACTTTGCGACCTGCGGCGTTAGAGGGGCTTGGTAATTCCTTTACTGTGCGGGCTGCTTCGGTAAGCCTGTGCTGCTGCGTGCATGGGTGGGGTCCTGGTCTGGGGGCGGTGCGGGTTTTGGAGGTTATCGGTTCTGCGGGGACAGGGCGGTCTTGTTCGCGATGTCTTTGTGTGTGGGGAGTGGACGAGGGCCTGGTTCGCGACTTTGCCGAGCACCGCGAAACACCTTCGCTCGTGCGGGGACGATACGTCCTGAGCTGCGGCTTTATCTGGAGAGGCGGGCTACCGGGGCAGGCGTAGCGTGAACGTCGTGCCCTTGCCCGGGGTGGACGTCGCCCGTACCGAACCTCCGTGCGCCTCCGTCAGTTTGCGGACGATCGCCAGGCCCAGGCCGCTGCCTCCCGCCCTCCGCGTCCGCGACTTCTCCGCGCGCCAGAAGCGGTCGAAGACGTGCGGGAGGTCCTCGGGGGCGATGCCCGAGCCCGTGTCCGTCACCTCCAGGACGAGCGTCGCGCCGTCGCCGTACGCCGACAGGCGCACCTCGCCGCCGCGCGGCGTGTGGCGCACCGCGTTCGAGACCAGGTTGCCGACCGCCTGTCGCAGCCGCACCCCGTCCGCCAGCAGGACGAGTCCCGCCTCGGCCGACACCGTCAGCGCCACGCCCGCCTCCTCCGCGCGCGCCCGGTGCGCCGCGGCCGTCTGGTCGAGGAGTTCCGCCGGGTCCAGCGGCTCCGGGTGCAGCCGCAGCTCGCCCGCGTCCGCCTGCGCCAGGTCCTGGAGGTCGTCCACGATGTGCTGGAGCTGCATCGCCTCCTCGTGCAGCGACTCCAGGAACGCGCCGTCCGCCGCGGCCACCCCGTCCTGCGCCGCCTCCACCCAGCCCCGGATGTTGGAGAGCGGGGTGCGCAGCTCGTGCGCGATGTCGCTCACCATGTCCTTGCGCTGCGCCTCCAGCTCCGTACGCCGCTCGGCCATCTCGTTGAACGCGCCCGCCAGCCTGCCCACCTCGTCGTCCGACCCGGCCACCGGCACCCGCGCCGCCGTGTCGCCGTCCCGCATCCGCTGCGCCGCGCCCGTCAGCGCCCGCAGCGGGCGCACCAGACGCCCGGCCGCCAGCACCGAAACGGCCACCGCGAGCGCCAGCACCAGCGCCGCCAGCCACGCCAGGCGCGCGGTGTTCGCGGGCGACAGGTCGAAGCCCGGCACGGTGCCGCCGCTGTCCCCCGACCCCAGGAACAGCCGGGCCGGCGATGCCACATGGGGGCCGAGCAGGGTCCGCCGCGCCGACTCCACGCACGCCGCGATCTGCCGGTCCACGCCGCTCGCCGCGACCGCGGGCGCCGTCCTGCGCCAGGAGAAGTCCAGCCCCACCTCGATGCCCTCGAAGCCGCCGCGCCCCGAAGGGCACCGTGCCACCAGTGCGTTCAGCCGGGCCAGCGCCGCCCGCTCGGTCGCCGTCGGCCGGTCGAGCTCCGGGATCTCGCAGGGGCGCACGGGGGTGTCGGGGTCCTTGCTGACCAACTGGACGTAGGAACGGCCGTTCGGCCGTGTCTGCACCGACGCGTCCACGGCGGTTTCGTCCAGGCAGTTCTTGCGCCGCTCGGCGAGCTGCCGCAGCCGGGATCGCTCGGCGGCGGTGAGCCTGAAGGGGCCCACCGCGCGCGGGTCGATCCGGTCGGTGGAGTCCACCGACAGCGGGTCGAGCACGGCCGCCGCGCGCGGCGGCAGCGCGGTGCCCTCGGGCGCCGAGTCCGCGAGCGGGGTGCCGTCCTGGCGGGTCAGCGCGATGCGGCGGCCCGTCGACGCCGCCAGGCGCGTCAGTTCGGGGCCCACCTCCGCCCAGGTGGGGTGCGTCGCCGCGTACCCGAGGAGGGTGTCGTGGACGCGGGTGTCGTCCGCGAGCACCTGGCCCTGCTCCTGGCGGATCGCGCCGGACGTGGTCTGCGCGGCCAGCCAGGCGGTCGCCGCGATCGACACGGCCGCGACGAGCGTGGTGAGGGCCAGCAGGCGGGCGTGCAGGCCGCGGTGCGGGGCGAGGCGGGGGCGCCGGCGCCCCTTCGCGGGGCGGGACGGGTTCTTCGCGGGACGGGCCGGGTCCTTCGTGGGGCGGGTCGGGTTCTTCGCGGGGCGGGCTCGCTCCTTCACGAGGCCCCCGGCCCCGCCGACGCGCCCGGCCCCGGCCCCGCCGATGCGTTCGGCCCCGCCGATGCGCCTGACCCCGGCCCCGCCGTCGCGCCCTGTTCCCGCCCCGGTCCCGGCCCCGTCCCCGGTTCCAGGAGCTTGTAGCCCACCCCGTACACCGTCACCAGCCGCTCCGGCCTGCGCGGTGTCCGCTCGATCTTCTTGCGGAGGTTCATCACGTGCACGTCCACCGTCCGCTCCGTGATGTACCGGTCGAAGCCGTGCAGCTCCGAGAGCAGCTGGCGCCGCGTGAACACCCGCCCCGGCAGGGCCGCCAGCGCCGCCAGGACGCGGAACTCGCCGGGGGTGCACTCCACCGCCCGGCCCTCCACCGTCACCGCGTGCCGCGCCGGGTCGACGGCCAGGCCGCCCACCCGCAGCACCGGATCGGGCTCGGGCGCCGGACCCCGTACCGCCCGGGTCCTGCGCAGCAGCGTGCGCACCCGGGCCACCAGCTCGCGCGGGCTGTACGGCTTCGTCAGGTAGTCGTCCGCCCCCAGGTCGAGGCCGAGCAGCAGGTCGTCCTCGGTGGAGCGGGCCGTGAGCATCAGCACCGGCAGCTCGTACCCCTCCGCGCGCAGCACCCGCAGCACGTCCAGGCCGTCGAGCCGCGGCATCATCACGTCCAGCACCAGCAGGTCGGGCGGGGTGCGCCGGAGCAGGTCGAGCGCGTCGCGCCCGTCCCGCACCACCAGCACCTCGTGGCCCTCCCGCGCCAGATACAGCTGGGCGAGCTCGGCCTGCTTCTCGTCGTCCTCGGCGACCATGACTCTTGCGCACACGCCACTGAGAGTACGCAGCCGGACGGGCCGGACGGGCGGGCTGACCCGAGGGCGACAGGAGTCTGACAAGTTCTTCAAAAGTCCAGGTCAGCCTGGCGGCATGACGATTCACAAGCGTGGGGCCCGGCGGCGCGCCGCGGGCGGCGCACTCGGCGCGGCCGCCCTCCTGCTGACCCTCGCGGCCTGCGGCGGCGGTGACGGTGACGGCGGCGGTGACGGCGGCGGGACGAAGGCCGCGACGGACGGGCGGGGCGACGTCGCCTCGATCGAGAAGCCCGCGGGGAAGGACGCCGGGAAGGACGCCGGGAAGGGCACGGGGAAGGACGGGGCCCCCGCTCCCGGGCGGACCCGCTCCGACGGCACCACCTCCGACGAGGGCCGTCCCCAGCTGCGCCTGGACACCTCCGACGAGGAGTCCAACCGGCTCTGGCAGCGCTACATGCGCTGCCTCAAGGACAACGGCGTCGAGATGCTGGAGATCAACGGCGGTCTCGCCATCGCCGACCAGTACGGCAAGGAGCCCGCGGCCGCGTACAAGAAGTGCGAGGTCAAGATGCCGCTCCAGCCGCCCGAGCTGGACGAGGACAAGAACCCCCGCTACCGCGAGCAGTGGTCCGCGCAGGTCCGCTGCATGCAGAAGCGCGGCATGAAGATCAAGGAGATCCCGGACGGCTGGACCTACACCTCGTCCGACGGGCCCGGCGTCCCCGAGGCCGAGCAGAAGACGATCGAGCGCGAGTGCCAGAAGGAGGCGTTCGGTGGCTAGCGGGCGGACCGTGCTGGTCGCCCTCGCGGTCCTCGCGGCGGGCGGCATCGGCGCCGGGGCCGTGGCCCTCACCGGCCGCGACGCCGCGCCGCCCGCCGCGGCCGACGCCCCCGCGAAGGCGAGCACCGCGGCCGTCGTGCGCACCGACCTCTCCGACACCCGCGAGGTCACCGGCACGCTCGGCTTCGGCACCGAGAAGCCGCTCAAGGGCGGCAGGAAGGGCACCGTGACCTGGCTGCCCGCCAGCGGCGACACCGTACGCAGGGGCAAGACGCTCTACCGGGTCGACGACCGGCCCGTGCCCGTCTTCTACGGCGGCACCCCGCTCTTCCGCAAGCTCGGCAAGCCCGGTCTGACCGGCGGCGACGTCAAGGTCGTCGCGGACAACCTGGTGGCGCTCGGCTACGACATCGGCCCCTACCGCGCCTCCGGGTCGCGGGTCTCCACGGCGGGCGGTGAGCAGGGCAAGTTCACCGCGTCGCTGAGCGCGGCGGTCAAGCGCTGGCAGAAGCGGGTCGGCATGGCCCCGACCGGCACGCTGGACGTCGGCGACGTGGCCGTACTGCCCGGTGAGGTGCGGGTCGGCGGGGTCGGCGCGCAGCTCGGCGACGACGCCACCGGCCAGCTGATGACCGTCACCACCACCGCGAAGGCCGTCACCGTGCCGATGGACGCGACCGAGGTCGGCGCGGTGAAGCGGGGCGGCGCGGTCACCGTCGTCCTGCCCGACGGTACGGAGGTGCCGGGCACCGTCGCCTCGGTCAGCCGCATCGCCACCGGTGGCGCGGGCGGCGCGGACGCGGGCGGGCCGGGGCAGGACGGCGGCCCCGCCAAGGTGGACGTCACCGTCCGGCTGAAGCGCGACGGGGGAGCGGGCGCCGAGAACCTGGACGCGGCGTCCGTCCGGGTCCGCTTCACGACCGCGACCCGCGACGGCGTGCTGGCCGTGCCGGTCGCCGCACTGGTGGCGCTGCGCGAGGGCGGGTACGCGGTGCAGGTGCCGGGCGGGGCGCTGATCGCCGTGAAGACCGGGATGTTCGCCCGGGGCATGGTCGAGGTGACCGGTGAGGGGCTGCGGGCCGGGACGAGGGTGGTGACCGCGTCGTGAGCGTGACGCGCGCGGAGCCGGAGACGGCTGCCGGGACCGTACCCGAGCAGCGCGAACCCGTCCTGGAGATACGGGACGTCAGCAAGGCGTACGCCGGTGGGCTCACCGCCCTCGACGGCGTCTCGCTCACCGTGCGGCGCGGCGAACTCCTCGCCATCGTCGGCCCGTCGGGCTCGGGCAAGTCCACCCTGCTCAACCTGATGGGCACCCTCGACCGGCCCACCACAGGCACCGTCCTGGTTGAGGGGCAAGACGTGTCCGCCCTCTCCGACCGGCGGCTCTCCGCGCTGCGCGGGCGCCGGCTCGGCTTCGTCTTCCAGCAGTTCCACCTCACCGACGGGCTCAGCGCCGCCGAGAACGTCGCGACCGGGCTGCTCTACGCGGGCGTCGCCCGCAGGCTGCGCCGCCCCCTGGCGCTCGAAGCGCTGGAGCGGGTCGGCCTCGGCCACCGCTCGGGCCACCACCCGCAACAGCTCTCCGGCGGCGAACGCCAGCGCGTCGCCATCGCCCGCGCCCTGGTCAACGGCCCCTCGCTGGTCCTCGCCGACGAGCCGACCGGGGCGCTGGACACCGCGAACGGACGTGCCGTGCTTGACCTGTTGACCCGGCTCAACGCGGACGGCACCACGATCGCGGTCATCACCCACGACCGGGACATCGCCGCCGCGCTGCCGCGCCGCGTGGAGATCCTGGACGGCGCGATCGTCGCGGACACGGGTTGTCCCACGGACACGGGTTGTCCCACGGATACGGGTTGTCCTGCGGGCACGGGTTGTCCTGCGGGCACGGGTTGTCCTGCGGACACGAGTTGTCCCGTGGACACGGGTCGTCCCGCGGACACCGGGCGGTGCGCGTGAAGCACCGCAGGTCCGCCCGCCGGGACTTCGCCCCCGTCCGGCTGAACCCCCTCGACCTGCTGGCCCTCGGTCTCGTCGGGATCCGCACCAGGAAGCTGCGCGCCGCGCTCTCCGCGCTCGGCGTCGGCCTCGGCATCGCCACGCTCGTCCTGGTCGTCGGCATCCCCGCGGCGGGCCAACGGGCCCTGGAGGCGGAGCTCTCCGCGATGGGCACCGACCTGCTGCGCGCCGAGCCGTCCCCCGACCAGTCGCCGCCCGTGCTGCTGCCCGAGGAGTCGGTGGGCATGGTGCGCCGCATCGGGCCCGTGACCGGCGCCAGCGCCGTCGCCAACACCCATGCGCCGGTGCGCCGTTCGGACCGGCTCGACGAGACGGACGGCGGCGGCATCACCGTGCTCGCGGGCCGCCCCGACCTGCTCGCCACCGTGCACGGCGAGGTCGCGTCCGGGCGCTTCATCGGCGCGGTCGACGCGGACTTCCCCACGGTCGTGCTCGGCCGCTCGGCCGCGCGGCGCCTCGGCTTCGAGACGCTGGAGCCGGGCGCGCCCCCGCCCCAAGTGATGGTCGGCAAGCAGTGGTTCACCGTCGTCGGGATCCTCGCGCCGGTGCCGCTCGCGCCCGAGCTGGACCGCGCGGTCGTCGTCGGCTGGGGGTCGGCGAAGAAGCACCTGGGCTTCGACGGCCACCCCACGGTCGTCTACGTGACGGCCCGCGAGGACGCCCTGGAGGACGTGCGCGACGTGCTGGCGCCCACGCTGCACGCCGAGGCGCCCGGTCTCGTGCGGGTCGGCAGGCCGTCCGACGCGCTCGCCGCGAAGCGGGCCGCGCAGCACACCTTCTCCGGGCTCTTCCTCGGCCTCGCCGGGGTCGCGCTGCTCATCGGCGGCGTCGGCATCGCCAACACCATGGTCGTCTCGGTCCTGGAGCGCCGCAGGGAGATCGGTCTGCGGCGGGCGCTCGGCGCGAGCAAGGGGCAGGTCAGGGGGCAGTTCCTCACCGAGTCCGTGGTCCTGTCGGGGCTCGGCGGACTCGCGGGCGGCGCGCTGGGGGCCGTCGCGACGCTCGGCTACGCGGCCTGGCGGGGGTGGCCGGGCGCGGTGCCCTGGGAGGCGGTCGCGGCCGGGACGGGCGGGGCGCTGCTCGTCGGGGTGGTGGCCGGGGTCTACCCGTCGGTGCGGGCGGCGCGGCTGATGCCGACGGAGGCGCTGGCCGCGTCCTGAAGGGCGGGGCGGTGGGGCGGGGGGTGTTCCTACGTACACCCCTGAACCGGGGACATTCCCGATGTCGGTACGGGCCCCGGGGCACGTAGCGTCCTCCTCATGAACACCAACGCGAACTTCACCCGCAGGGCCAAGAGTTGGGCGGCCGCCGCCGTCGCGGTGGCGGCCCTCGCCGGGGCGGTCGCCCCGGCCGCCGCCGCGATTCCCGCCGCCGCGATCCCCACCGTCGACGGGGCGCCCGCCGCCCGGCACGCCACCGCCCAGCGCGGCGCGCTCGTCTCCGTCACCCCGGTCGCCGACCTCGACCGGGCCGAGGTCGCCGCGTTCCTCAAGGCGGCGGGCCCCGGCGACGGCACCGTGCGGTACGGCATCCGCACCTACCGGCTCACCTACCGCACCGTCACGCCCACCGGCGGACCCACCACCGCCACCGGCCTGCTCGTCCTCCCCAAGGGCGGCGCGCACCGCCTCGACCTGGTCTCCGACACGCACGGCACCATGGTCCACCGCGACTACGCGCCCTCGGTGGCCGAGGACTTCGGGCTCCTGCCGCCCTACCTGCACGGCTCGGCCGGGCGCGCCGTCGCCGCGCCGGACTACCTGGGCCTCGGCAAGGGCCCCGGCACCCACCCGTACATGGACACCCGCTCCTCCGTCACCGCCTCCCTCGACATGCTGCGCGCCTCGCGCACGGCGGCGCAGCGGCTCGGCCGCCCGCTGACCGGCGACGTGTACGCCACCGGCTTCTCCCAGGGCGGCCAGGTCGCCGCGGCACTGGCCAAGCAGCTCGCGGCGGGCGCCGACCGGCACCTGCGACTGCGCGCCCTGGCGCCGGTCGCGGGCCCCTACGACCTGGAGCGCGCCGAGCTGCCCGCGATGTTCGACGGGCGGATCAACGACGTGAGCGCCGTCGTCTACATGACGTACTTCCTCACCGCGCAAAAGCGCCTGCACCCGATCTACAAGGACCCGGCGGACGTCTACCGCGCCCCGTACGACAAGGTCGTCGAGGGCCTGTACGACGGCCTGCACACCGAGGAGCAGATCGCGGGCGCGCTGCCGCCGAACATCAAGGAGCTGTTCACGCCCGACTTCTACGCGCGGCTCGCGAACCCCTCGGGATCCCTCCTCGACGTGCTGCGCCGCCAGGACGGCGGCTGCGCCTGGAAGCCGAAGGTCCCCGTGCGGCTCTACGCGTCGAGCGGCGACCGCGACGTGCCGATCGCCAACGCGCGCAGCTGCGCGGCCGACTTCGCGAAGCGCGGCGTGCGGGCACCGGTCCTCGACCAGGGGAACGTCGACCACGGCGGCACGTTCATGAAGGCGGGGCCCGACTCGGTGCGCTGGTTCGACCGGCTGGCCGGGGTTCGACCCGCTCGCTAGGGCCGGGGCCCGACGTGCCCCGGCCCCGGGTCGAAACCGACCGGCGCGTCGAACGCCGCGCGGCGCGTCGCGCGGCGCAGCGCCTTGAGCACGGTCGCGCCGACCGTCATCGTCAGTACGACGGTGAGGGCGGCGCGGCCGAGGTCCCAGCCGAGCGAGGTCGCCGCGCAGTACGCGAGGAAGCGCACCAGGTTGTCGTGGACCGGGTCGCCCGGGTGGAAGGAGATCCCGGACGACATCCCGCCGATGTACGTCCAGCCCTGGAGGTTCATGATCGTGCCGTACGCGAACGAGGCGAGCGCCCCGTAGAGCGCGAGCACCACCAGCTCGCCCCGGCCCCTGAGGCGCCCCGCGCCCGGCAGCAGGCCCGCGCCCATCGTGAACCAGCCCATGGAGAGCATCTGGAACGGCATCCACGGGCCGACCCCGCCGGTCAGCAGCGCCGAGGCGAACATGGTGACCGAGCCCAGCACGAAGCCGAAGCCCGGCCCGAGCACGCGCCCGCTCAGCACCATCAGGAAGAACATCGGCTCCAGGCCCGCCGTGCCCGCGCCGAGCGGTCTGAGCGCCGCGCCCACGGCGGCGAGCACCCCCAGCATCGCCACGGCCTTCGCGTCGAGGCCGCCGTCCGTGATCGTCGCGACGACCACGGCGACCAGCAGCGGCAGCAGCGCGGCGAAGAGCCACGGCGCGTCCTTGGAGTGCGCGAGGCCCGAGGCCTCGTCGGCCAGCAGCGGCCAGCCGAAGGCGATCACCCCGACGACGCTCACCAGCACGAGCGCGGCGGCGGCGCGGGGGCCGATGCGGACGGGGGCGGTGCGGACGGGGCCGGTGCGGGGCGGGCGCTCGCGGACCGGGGCCGTCCCGGGCGTGCTCACAGCGCCCTCCGCACCTGGTCGACCGTCAGCCACGGGCCCGGCGCGAGGATCTTCGCCACCTGCGGCGCGAAGGCGGGCGACGAGACGACCACGTCCGGAGTCGGACCGTCCGCCACCACCTCGCCGTCCGCGAGGATGACCACGCGGTGCGCCAGCTCGGCGGCCAGCTCCACGTCGTGGGTGGCCATGACGATGGCGTGGCCGTCGGCCGCGAGGCCCTTGAGCACGCCGACCAGCCGGGCCTTCGCCGCGTAGTCCAGGCCCCTCGTCGGCTCGTCGAGCAGCAGGAGCGGGGGGCGGCCGGTGAGGACGATCGCCAGCGCGAGGGCCAGGCGCTGGCCCTCCGACAGGTCGCGCGGGTGCGTCCCGTCCGCGACGCCGGGCAGCAGCTCCGAGACCAGGGCGCGGCAGGCGCCGGGCTCCGCGCCCGCGTCCGCGTCGGCCGCCGCGCACTCGGCGGCGACCGTGTCCGCGTAGAGGAGGTCGCGGGGTTCCTGCGGGACGAGGCCGACCTCGCGCACCATCTCGCGGGGCGGGGTGCGGTGGGGGGTGCGGCCGCCGACCGTGACGGTGCCCGAGGTCGGGGTCACCATGCCGACGAGGGTGCCCAGGAGGGTGGACTTGCCCGCGCCGTTGCGGCCCATGAGGGCGACGGTCTCGCCGGGGGCGACGCGGAGGTCGACGCGGCGGAGGGCCTCCACGCGGTCGCGGCGCACGCCCAGGGAGGCGGCGGTGGCGACGGGGGCGGGGGCGGGTGCGGGCGGGGCGGGGGTGGCGGGGGGGGGGGGGGGCCCCCCCCCCCCCCCCCCCCCCCCCCCCGGCGGGGGGGGGGGGCCCCCCCCCCCCCCCCCCCCCGGCCGGGGGGGCGCCCGGGGGGGGGGCCCCCCGGGGGGGGGGCGCCCCCCCCGGGGGGGGGGGGGGGGGGGGGGGGGGGGGGGGGGGGGGGGGGGGGGGGGGGGGGGGGCGCCGGGGCGCTGCCCCGGACCCCGCTCCTCGAACGCCGCAGGGGCTGGATCGTGGGCCCCGCCCCCGGAAACCGGGAGGGCCTTTCGGGCCCCGCCCCTGAACAGGCGACCCAGAGTTCCGCGCAGGCCCCCGGTTCCGGGAAGGGGCGGGGCGGGGGACTCCTCCGGTTCGGCGGAGCGCGGGGCGTTCGTGGGCAGCGGCGCCTCCGGGGCCGTATCCGCCCCCGCCAGGCGCTCCCGCAGCCCGCCCGCCATGCGCCGCGCGTCCCTGACCGACAGGGGCAGTGGGCTCCAGCCCGCCAGCCGGCCCAGGGCCACCACCGGCGGGTGCACCGGGGAGAGCGCCATGACCTCCGCCGGGGTGCCCGACACCGGGGCCCCGCCCGCGCCCGGCAGCAGGACCACGCGGTCCGCGTACTGCACCACCCGCTCCAGGCGGTGCTCCGCCATCAGGACCGTCGTGCCCAGGTCGTGCACCAGGCGCTGGAGGACCGCCAGGACCTCCTCCGCCGCCGCCGGGTCGAGCGCGGACGTCGGCTCGTCCAGGACCAGCACCCGGGGGTGCGGGGTGAGCACCGAGCCGATCGCCACCCGCTGCTGCTGGCCGCCGGAGAGCGTGGCGATCGGGCGGTCGCGCAGTTCGGTCAGGCCCAGCAGGTCCAGCGTCTCCTCGACGCGGCGCCGCATCACGTCGGGGGCGAGGCCCAGCGACTCCATGCCGTACGCCAGCTCGTCCTCGACGGTGTCCGTGACGAAGTGCGCGAGCGGGTCCTGGCCCACCGTCCCCACCAGGTCCGCGAGTTCGCGCGGCTTGTGGGTGCGGGTGTCGCGGCCGTCGACCGTGACGCGGCCGTGCAGGGTGCCGCCCGTGAAGTGCGGGACGAGCCCGGAGACCGTACCGAGCAGGGTCGACTTGCCGACGCCCGA
Organism: Streptomyces sp. NPDC050504; assembly: GCF_044458065.1. NCBI lineage: Bacteria > Bacillati > Actinomycetota > Actinomycetes > Kitasatosporales > Streptomycetaceae > Streptomyces > Streptomyces sp. NPDC050504. Next base: position 1,013,153 of record NZ_JBITHO010000002.1, read on the forward strand.
GGGGCCGACGAGCAGGACGAGTTCGCCCTCGGGGACGGTGAGGTCCACCCCGGACACGGTCGGCGGCGCGCCGCCCTCGCCGTAGGTGACCGAGACGTTCTCGAAGCGGATCACTTGGCGGTCTCCTTGGTCTCCCGCGAAGGGTGTTCCCGCGAGGGGGTCTCCCGCGAAGGGGTCTGCCCCGAGGGGGTGGCGGTACGGGGGGCCGGGGCCACGAACGCGGGCAGCAGCCCGAGCAGCACCGAAGCGGCGGGCCACAGCGGCAGTTGGGGCGCGGTCAGCGGTACGACCCCTGGGTGCAGGGCCCCGGCGTCGTACGCGCCCGCCCAGATCATCAGCGCCGCGACCGCCGCGCCCGACCCCGCGACGAGCCACGCCCGCACGCCCCAACGGTCGGGCCGGTAGCGGGTGCGGACCTGGCGGCGCCCGCCGAGCCGCAGCCCGGCCAGCGCGGCCGCGAGCCCCGCGCCCATCAGCGGAAGCCCGTACGTCGCGCCCTCGGCGGCCAGCAGCCCGTACGTCCCCGCGCACACCCCGAGCAGACCGCCCAGCGTGAGCGCGTTGGTGGTGTGCCGGACGGCGGGCGGCACCTCGGCGGTGCGCCCGTAGCCGCGCGCGTCCATCGACGCGGCGACCGCCACCGACCGCTCCAGCGCGCCCTCCAGGACCGGCAGGCCGATCTGGAGGACGGCCCGCACCCCGCCCGTGGGCCGGCCCCGCAGCCTGCGCGCCCTGCGCAGCCTGGCCACGTCCGCGACCATGTTCGGCGCGAACGTCATCGCGACGACGACGGCCACCCCGGCCTCGTACAGCGCGCCCGGCAGGGACTTCAGGAGCCGCGCCGGGTTGGCGAGGGCGTTCGCCGCGCCCACGCAGATCAGCAGCGTCGCCAGCTTCGCGCCGTCGTAGAACGCGAAGACCAGCTGTTCGAGGGTGACCCGGCCGCCGATCCGCACGCCCTTCGCCCAGTCGGGCAGCGGGAGTTCGGGCAGCGTGAACAGGGTGTGGGTGCCGGGGATCGGCGAACCGAGGAAGACCGAGAAGAGCAGCCGGATCACCAGGACCATCAGGCCCAGCTTCACGAACGCCCCGTAGGAGCGGGCCCACGGCGCGTCCGTGCGGCGCGCGGCCACCACGTAGCCCGCGACGCCCACCAGCAGCCCGAGCAGCAGCGGGTTGGTGGTGCGCGAGGCGGCCGTGGCGAGGCCGAGCGCCCACAGCCACCAGGCGCCCGCGTGCAGGGCGTTGGAGCGGGTGGCCTCGGGGGCCCGCAGGGCCTTGCGCGGCTTCCGGAGCCTGCGGGACTTCCTCGGACCGGCGGGCACCGTCATCCGCGACGGCGGCGCGCCTGCCAGAGGGCGGCGGATCCGAGGGCGAGCACGGCGGCGACGCCGACGAGGAGGCCGACGCTCGGCCCGCCGGAGTCGGAGTCGGAGCTGGAGTCGGAGGCGGCGGCCGAGGAGCCCGTGGCCTTCGGGGCGGCGGACTCCACCGTCTCCTTCTTGTCCTTGTCCTTCTCCCCGGAGTCCGAGACCTGCTCCCCGCAGCCCGACTTCGGGTAGCCGGAGATCGCGCAGAGCAGTGCCTGGCTGTTGTACCGCAGCGGCTTGGCGACGGCGGCGAGCGCGTCGGCGCCCGTCGCGTCCCCGCCGACCACCGCGCATCCGGCGCGCCGCTCGGGCGGGGTCTCGCCGGACGGGGCGTCGGCGGGCGTGCCGGGGTCGACGACGACGGCGATCCGCTTCTTGCCGTCCTCGGCCCCGGTACCGGCGCAGACCGCGTCGAAGTCGGCGGCCTGCCGGGGCTTCGCGGAGTCGCCGGAGTCCTCGCTCACGGAGAAGCGGAAGCCGATGACGGCGCCGTCGTCGGGCCTGGCGGTCGCCGGGCCCTGGGTGGCGTAGGCCCACCGGCCCGACCCGCCCTCCCAGAACGACCAGTAGCGGTACCCGGCGGCCTGCGCGGCGCCCGCCGTGCCCAGCAGCGAGAACAGCACGAACAGCGCGCAGACGAGGGCGCCGGGGACGGTCCTTCGGCGGGTCACGACTGCTGGTTCCTCTTGCGGGAGCTGAGCAGGAAGCCGACGCCCACGCTCGCGACGAAGAAGACGCCGACGATCCACCAGACGCCCACGCCGCCGTCGTCGTCCTTCTCGGACGTGTCGGAGGACTCGGCGGAACCGGAGGAGTCGGTGGCGGACGGCGAGGGCGAGGGGGAGGCGGACGTGTCCGGGTTCAGCGGGTCGACGGCGGGCGCGGGTCCGGTCGCGTTCAGGTGGTGCACGAGGTCGATGCCGCCGAAGGCGCGCGGGTCGGCGCCGGTGGCGCGCGCCGCGAGGATCAGCTGGGCGTAGGCGGCGGGGCCGCCCTCCTTGGCCCAGGGGGCCGCGTTCTTCTCCAGCCAGTCGATCGCGCCCTCGGCCGCGTCCTTGTGCCCGGCCCCGGCGAGCGCGACGACCGCGTCGGCGGTGTTGCCGACGTCGGGGAGCGGCTTGGTGGACTCGGCGCCCGGCATGGGCGGCAGGTCGAGGTGGCCGGTCCTGGCGAGGGCGCCCGCCAGGTAGAAGGCGCCGTTGCGGGCGGACTGGTCGGGGCTGAGCGCGGCGCCCTTCGCCTTCTCGCAGGCCGGGGCCCGCACGGGCTCGGGGCCCGCCGCGACGAGGCCCTTGCCGAGGCCGCCGAGCACACCGGCGGCGGTGGCGTCGCCGTTGGCGACGAGCTTGCCCTTCTTGTCGGGCTGGTAGGCGAAGGCGCCGCCGCCGGGCTGCCCGCAGGGGATCGAGAACGTGACGAGGGCGTCGTACGGCGACTTGCCCGCCGTGGACCGCACTTCGCCGGGCGCCTCGCCCGCGCCCGCCAGCGCGCCGATCACGATCGCGGTGGAGTTGGTGTCGCTGGGGCTGCCGGGGTTGTAGCCCCAGCCGCCGTCGGCGTTCTGCACGGTCTTCAGCCAGACGACGCTCTTCTCGACGGCCTCCTGCCGGTCGCCGAGCGCGTCCAGCGCCTGCACGGCGGCGGCCGTCGCGTTGGTGTCGAGCATCGTCTGCGTGCCGCAGGCCTCGGCGGGGTCGGGGCGGTACGAGGGGAAGGCGCCGCTGTCGCACTGCTGGCCCAGCAGCCACTCCACGGACTTCTCCGCGGGCCGCACCTTCTGGGTGAGCTGGGCGAGGAAGGACAGCGACTGGCGCCACACGCCGTCGTACGCGGGGTCCTTCGTGCCGTACAGACCGGAGGGGATCACCGGCTTCGGGGACGGTGAGGGCGCCGCGACCGCTGCCGGGGCGGCGGACGCGAGCGCGGTCGCGAGCGCTGCGGCGGATGCGGCGAGCGCGAGGGCGCTGCGGCGGACGGTCATGGCGGCTGGTGCCTCTCCTGCGGGGAACCAGGGCGCGGGCGTCCGCGCACGGGGCGGCGGGCGAGACCGGGCTCCGGCTCCGTATTCCTCGACGGTGCCGGTCATGTCGGCCAGGGCGTTCCGGCTGTGTGCCCGGGGGCACGCTCACGGCTGCGGGTCAGCGCCGGATTTACACCGGCTTCTCCCTGTACGGGCATGATGACGACTCGCACACTCTACCGGGGGCGGTGTCGCCGGGCCCCTCGGGCGGAGCGCCGCCCGCAGCGCGGCCCACGGTGCCGTCCGCGCCGCCGCTCACACCGCCGCGTACGCCACCGGCTCCATGCCGTGCACCGGCTCCGCGCGCCCCAGCTTCACCAGGCGCCGCAGGTGCGCCTCCGCCTCCGAGACCGCGATGTTCCGCGAGGCGGGCGCGATCTCGGCCCAGGGGCGGTTCCAGGTCATCCGCTCGGCGGCCTGCCAGGGGGTGAGCGGGACCGCGAGCAGGGCGAGCAGTTCGGCCAGGCGCTCCTCGTGGTGGGCGAGGAGGTCGCGGACCCGGTCGGCCGGACGGGTGAAGGCGTGCTGGTGCGCGGGGAGGACTTCGGCGGCGCCGAGGCGGCCGATGCGTTCGAGGGAGTCCACGTAGTCGGCGAGGGGATCGGTGACCGCGGTGTCGTCCGGGTCCTCGTACAGGCCGATGTGCGGGCTGATCCCGGGCAGCAGGTGGTCGCCGGAGAACAGCCTGCCGTTGCCGGGCAGCGCCGCCGGGTGCGCCTCCTCCAGGTGCAGGCAGACGTGGCCCGGGGTGTGGCCCGGCGTCCAGACCGCGCGCAGCCGCCGCCCGGCCAGCGGCAGCAGTTCGCCCGGGACGACGTCCCGGTCCGGCAGGGCGGCCCCGAGCCCCGGCAGGGAGCGGGCGCGGCCGGAGTCCCTGGCGGCGCGCAGCGGCCCCAGGTGGTCGTCGGGCGCGCCGACCGAGGCGAGCTTGCGCACGAGGTAGTCGAGCCAGACGCGGGGCTCGGCGCCCCGGGTGCGGCGCACGACCTCGATGTCGGCCGGGTGCATGGCGAGCCACGCGCCCGACGCCTCGCGCACCTGCCCCGAGAGGCCGTGGTGGTCGGGGTGGTGGTGGGTGAGGACCACGCCGTGGACGTCCCGGACCGCCAGGCCGAGCGCGGCCAGGCCCGCCGAGAGCGCGTCCCAGGACGACGGGTCGTCCCAGCCGGTGTCGATGAGGACGGGGCCCCGGTCGGTGTCGACGACGTACACCAGCGTGTGGCCGAGCGGATTGTCCGGGATGGGAACCCCGATGGACCAGACGCCCCCGCCGTGGTCGGTCGTCCGCGTCATGCGTTCCCCGCTTCCGTGAGGGCCCGGCCAAGGAATGGAACAGGTTTCAGTATCCACCGCGCACGCCGTCAACTCCAGCTCCGTCTGTAGCCGTTCGTGGCGGATGCGCACCCCTTCCCGATGGGAAGTAGAACTGGTATCAGTTCTGAAACGGCGTCAGGAGGGGCTTCAGCCATGACCGAGCTCGTGGAACACGGAAAGCTTTTCATCGGCGGCCGGATGACCGACCCGCTCGGCACGGACGTCATCGAGGTGATCTCGCCCCACACCGGACGGCCCGTCGGCCGCGTCCCGCACGCCTCGCGCGCCGACGTCGACCGCGCCGTCGCCGCCGCGCGCACGGCCTTCGACGAAGGCCCCTGGCCCCGGGCCTCCCTGGAGGAACGGCTGGCCGTCGTCACCCGCGTCAAGGACGCGATCGGCGCCCGCCACGAGGAGCTGGCCCGCACGATCAGCGCCCAGAACGGCACCCCGTACACCACGAGCGTCATGATGCAGGCGCTCGCCGCGCTGATGGTCTGGGACGCCAACCTCGCCATCGCCCGCGACTTCCCGTACGAGGAGCGGCGGGCCGGCGCGCTGGGCCCGCTCCTGGTGCGCCGCGAGCCCGTCGGAGTCGTCGCGGCCGTCGTGCCGTGGAACGTCCCGCAGTTCACCGCGGCGGCCAAGCTCGCGCCCGCGCTCCTCGCCGGCTGCACCGCCGTCCTCAAGGTGTCGCCCGAGACCCCGCTCGACTCCTACGTCCTGGCCGACATCTGCCGCGAGGCCGGGCTGCCCGACGGCGTCCTGTCGATCCTCCCGGCCGACCGGGAGGTCAGCGAGTACCTGGTCGGCCACCCGGGCGTCGACAAGGTCTCCTTCACCGGCTCCGTCGCGGCGGGCAGGCGCGTCATGGAGGTCGCCGCCCGCAACCTCTCCCGGGTCACCCTGGAGCTGGGCGGCAAGTCGGCCGCCGTGATCCTGCCCGACGCGGACCTGGAGACCGCGGTCAAGGGCGTCGCCCCCTGGGCCTGGATGCTCAACGGCCAGGCGTGCGTGGCCCAGACCCGGATCCTCGTGCCGCGCGCCCGCCACGACGAGTACGCCGAGGCCTTCGCCGCCGAGGCGGCCGCGCTCAAGATCGGCGACCCGCTCGACGCGGAGACCGGACTGGGCCCGCTGGTCGCCGAACGCCAGCAGCGCCGCTCCCTCGACTACATCCGCATCGGCCAGGAGGAGGGCGCCAAGATCGTCGCGGGCGGCGGCCGCCCGGCCCACCTGGAGCACGGCTGGTACGTCGAGCCGACCCTCTTCGGCGGCGTCGACAACTCCATGCGCATCGCCCGCGAGGAGATCTTCGGCCCCGTCGTCTGCCTCCTGCCCTACGACGACGAGGACGAGGCGGTGCGCATCGCCGACGACTCCGAGTACGGCCTCAGCGGCAGCGTATGGACCGCCGACACCGAACGCGGCATCGACGTCGCGCGCCGCGTGCGCACCGGCACGTTCTCCGTGAACACCTTCAGCGTCGACATGCTCGGGCCCTTCGGCGGCTACAAGAACTCCGGCATCGGGCGGGAGTTCGGCCCCGAGGGCTACGGCGAGTACCTGGAGCACAAGATGATCCACCTCCCCGCCGGGTACGAGGGGGCCTGATGGGCGACCGCTGGCACGTCGAGGTCGACCGGAGCGTCTGCGTCGGCTCCGGGGCCTGCGCGGGCCACGCCCCGGACGGCTTCCGGCTCGACGCCGCGCGGCAGTCCGTACCCGTCGAACCCGACACCGACGCCAACGAGCGGATCCTCGCCGCCGCCGAGGGCTGCCCGGTCGAGGCGATCGCCATCAGCCTGCTCGGATCCGGCGAGCCCGTCTTCCCTCCGGAGGAGTGAACTCCTCTTATTCGAACAGAGGTTGACGTGTGCGTACTGCACGGTGACCTCGTGACAGCCGTGACTGTGCCGCCCCCCTCGCCGCGTGGAAATCTCAACGCCACGCCGTCGAGGGGGGACACACCATGGACAAGCGGTACGAGGTCTTCTGTCTGGCGGACAGGCAGTTCTACGAGACCCCGGACCGCCTGTCCTCCGCCGCCCGCCAGGGCCGCTCCGTCCCGCTCTTCGAAGCGGCGGGCAGGCCCGCGCCCGAGGGCTGGCAGCGCTTCATGTCGGGGGACTGGCTGCACTACAGCCCCGACGGCGTCGCCCGCCCCCGCCAGGGCTGGAAGATCCACGTCTCCGCCTGTCTGGACAACGCCGAGAAGACCGGCGCCAAGGTCTGGGACTACTGCGTCGAGCGCCGGATCCCGTTCAAGTTCGTGCCGGGCCGCCAGCCGCTGCACCTGCGCAACTCCAAGTACGCCGGGCGCGGCTCCAGCGGCAAGTTCGCCACGATCTACCCGCTCGACGAGACCGAGCTGCGCACGATCCTCGAAGAGCTCGGCGCGCTGCTCGCCGGCGAGGCGGGCCCGTACATCCTCACCGACCTGCGCTGGGAGCAGGGGCCGCTGTACGTACGGTACGGAGGCTTCGCCAAGCGCCACTGCGTCGGCCCCGACGGCACGCTGGTGCCCGCGATCGAGAACGCGGACGGCACGCTTGTCCCCGACCGCAGGGACCCCGTCTTCCAGGTCCCCGACTGGGTGACCCTCCCCGACTTCCTGGCCCCGCAGCTCGCCGCCCGCAACGCCACGACCGTCCAGGACCTCCCGTACCGCATCGAGCGCGCCCTGCACTTCTCCAACGGCGGCGGCGTCTACGCGGGCACCGACACCCGCACCGGCGAACAGGTCGTCCTCAAGGAGGCCCGCCCGCACGCCGGGCTCGCCGCGGACGGCGCCGACGCGGTCACCAGGCTCGGCCGCGAGCGCGCCGCCCTTGAGACCCTGGCCGGGCTCGGCGTCGCGCCCGAGCCGCGCGACTGGTTCACCCTCGGCGACCACTCCTTCCTGGTGATGGAGTTCCTGGAGGGCAGCCCGCTCAACTCGTTCTTCGCCCGCCGCCACCCGCTGCTCGCCGTCGAACCCGACCCGAAGAAGGTCGCCGACTACACCGAGTGGGCGCTGCGGATACTCGGGGCCGTGGAAGAGGCGGTCGCCGCCGTCCACGGCCGCGGGCTGGTCTTCAACGACCTGCACATGTTCAACATCATGGTCTCCCCCGACGAACGGACCGTGCGCCTCCTCGACTTCGAGGCGGCGATCCCGGTCGCAGAGCACCGCGGACAGGCGATGGCCCACCCGGGCTTCGTGGCACCGGGGGACCGCGAGGGCTTCGACGTGGACCGCTACGCGCTCGCCTGTCTGCGGCTCGCCCTCTTCGTCCCCATGACGACCCTGCTCGCCGTGGACCGGACGAAGGCGGCCCACCTCGCCGAGGTCGCGGAGGAACTCTTCCCCGGCCTGCCGGACGGCTTCCTCGCCCAGGCCGTGGAGGTCATCGGGGGCGGCGCGGGCGAGGGCGGCCCCGCGGGCACCGCCGCCGCGCGCCCCGGGCCCTACCTCTCCGTACGGCCCGACGAGCGCCCCGGCGGGCGCGAGTCCATGGTCAGGGCGATCCTCGCCTCCGCCACCCCCGAGCGCGACGACCGGCTCTTCCCGGGCGACGTCGCCCAGTTCGCCGACGGCGGCGGCCTCGGCCTCGCCCACGGCGCCGCCGGAGTCCTGTACGCGCTCGCCCAGACCGGCACCCGCTACGAACGCGGCGAGCAGTGGCTCGTCGACCACACCGAACCCCCGCCGTCCGGCACCCCGCTCGGCCTCTACGACGGCCTCGCCGGAGCCGCCCTCGTCCTCGACGGCCTCGGCCACCACGAGCGGGCGCAGGCGCTCGTCGACCGGATCCTCGACGAGAAGTGGCAGCGCCTCGACTCGGGGCTGCACGGCGGCCTCGCGGGCCTCGGCCTCGTCCTCGACCGCCTCGGGCGGCGGGAGGCGGCGGCGGAGGCCGCCCGGATCGTCGCGGAGCGTCCCCCGGCGGCCCTGGGCGGCCGCGCGGGACTGCTGCGCGGCGCGAGCGGCCCCGCCCTGCTCTTCCTGCGGCTGTACGAGTCGACCGGCGCGCCCGAACTCCTGGACCGCGCCGCGGAGTTCCTGCGCCGCGACCTCGCCCGCTGCGTCCGCGACTCCGCGGGCACGCTCCTCGTCGACGAGGGTTCGCGCAGCATGCCCTACCTGGGCGCGGGCAGCGTCGGCATCGGCGCGGTGCTCGACGACCACCTCGCCCACCGGCACGACGGGGAACTGGCCGAGGCCAGGGCGGCGATCCTGCCCGCCGCCCGGCTGCGCTACTACGCCCAGCCCGGCCTCTTCAACGGCCGCGCCGGCATGGTCCTGCACCTGGCGCGCACCGGCGCGCCGCCCGAGCAGACGGCCGCGCAGGCCGCCGCGCTCGGCTGGTACGCGATGCGCTACCAGGACGAACTCGCCTTCCCCGGCGACCAGATGATGCGGCTCTCCATGGACCTCGCCACCGGCACCGCCGGTTGCCTGCTGGCGCTCGACGCCGCGGGCGGCGGCGGAGCCGGACTGCCCTTCCTCCCGCCGCTCCCGGCTGCGCCGGGCCGCGGCCCCACGGACAACCCCGCGAGGGGTTGACGCAACACCGCAACACCGCACGACGTACGCGCCACCACCAGGCGTACGGCACCACATGACGAAAAGCACCGAGTCCCCACATGAACAGGAGAGAACTATGAGCCTTCTCGACCTTCAGAAGATGGACGTCCCGGAGACCAACGGCGGCGGCGGTGGTCACGGCGACGAGAGCAGCCTCAGCCTCCTGCTGTGCGACAAGCACAGCTCCCACAGCAACCTGCTGTGTCTCTGACGGTCTGCTGAAGTCCGTGGCCCCGGGCGGGCGGCGTCTGCCGCCCGGCCGGGGCCACCGGCCGTTCCCGCCGAAGCACCCGAAGCACCGCAGAACCCGAAGCACCCGAAGAACCTGAAGAACCCGAGGAGCGAAGAGCCCGGTGCTGCTGCGTGACACCGTCCGCCACGGCGCGTCGCGCGCCGCCCTCGTCGCCCTGCTGACCTGCGCCACCGCCGCCGTCGGACTGGCGCTGCCCGCACTGCTCGGGCGCACCCTCGACCTGCTGCTCGCCGGACGCGACGCCGACGCCCGGCCCTGGCTCGTCGGCTGCGCCGCGCTGACCGTCCTCGCGATGGCGCTCGGCGCCGTCGAAGGGGTCGTCGCGGGCACCGCCAACGCGCGCGGCACGGCCTGGCTGCGCGGCCGGGTCCTGCGGCACGTCCTGGCGGCGGGCCCGGCCCGGGGGAGCGGCACCCTGCCGCCCGGCGAGATCGTCGCCCGGCTCACCGGCAACGCCGCCCAGGCCGGGACCGTGCCGACCGCGCTCGCCGCGGCCCTCGCCGCCGTGATCACCCCGGTCGGCGGCCTCGTCGCGCTCGTCCTCGTCGACGCCTGGACCGCACTGGTGCTGGTCGCGGGCGCCCCGCTGCTGATCCTGCTGCTCAAGGTCTTCGTGCGCCGCTCGGGCGAGTCCAGCGCCGGATACCTCGCAGCCCAGGGCGAGATCGCCGGGCGCCTGATGGAGGCGGTGCGCGGGGTGCGCACCGTCGTCGCCGCCGGGACGGCCGAGCGCGACGCCGCCCGGATCCTCGAGCCCCTCCCCGAACTCTCCCGCCAGGGACGGCGGATGTGGCACGTGCTCGGCCGCTCCACCGCCCAGGCCGCCGCCCTGCTGCCGCTGCTCCAGCTCGCGGTGCTCGCCGTGGCGGGCAGCCGGGTCGCCGAAGGGGCGCTGAGCGTCGGCGGCATGCTCGCCGCCTGGCGGTACGCGGTGCTCGCGACCGGCACGGGCGTCCTCGTCGGCCGCCTCAACGCGCTGGTGCGCGGCAGGGCGGCCGCGCGCAGGCTCGCGGAGGTCGAGGAGTCGGCCGTCATGGCGTACGGGACGCGCGGACTGCCTCCCGGGTTCGGCGAGTTGACTTTCCGTACGGTGGGCGTGGGCGGGCCCGGCGCGGTGGACCTGGTGATCCCGGGGGGCACGGTCGCCGCCGTGGTGGGCCGCTCGGGCAGCGGCAAGTCCGCGCTCGCGGCGGCTGCGGGGCGGCTCGCGGACCCCGAGCGCGGCACCGTCCTGCTCGACGGCGTCCCGCTGCCCGAACTGTCCAAGGACGTGCTGCGCCGCGAGGTCGGCCACGCCTTCGCCCGCCCCGCGCTCCTCGGGGCGACGGTCCGGGACACGATCGCGCTCGGCGCGTACGCCCCGGGCGACGCGGCGCTGCGGACGGCGGCGCGCGCGGCCTGCGCGGACGACTTCGTGCGACGGCTGCCCCGGGGGTACGACACGCCGTGCGAGGCGGCCCCGCTCTCCGGCGGCGAGGCCCAACGCCTCGGCCTGGCAAGGGCGTTCGCCCACCCGGGGCGGCTGCTCGTGCTGGACGACGCGACGTCGAGCCTGGACTCGGCGACCGAGGCGAAGGTCACCGACGCGGTCCTGGGCGGCGCCCGGCACGGCACCCGGCTGATCGTCGCCCACCGCGCGGCGACGGCGGCGCGGGCGGACCTGGTGGTGTGGCTGGAGGAGGGCGCGGTGGCGGGCACGGGCACGCACGAGGAGCTGTGGCGGGAGCCGGGGTACCGCGCGGTGTTCGGCACGGAGGCGGGGACGGGGACGGAGACGGGGACAGGGACGGAGACGGGGACAGGGACGGAGACGGGGACAGGGACGGGGACGGGGAACGGGACGGGGAACGAGGCGGGCGCGGGCCCCGTGGAGGGGACGCGGCGTGGGTGAGGACGTGGGCGCGGGCGTGGGCGGGGGCGCCGACAGGGGCGGGCGGGTGCGGTTGCTGCGCGGGCGGCGGCGGGTCCTGGCGCGGCTCGCCGGCTGGTCCGTGCTGGAGGCCGGGCAGACCTTCCTGCTCGGGTACGCCATCGCACGCGCCCTGGACGACGGCTTCGTGCCGGGCCGGGTCGGCGTCGGGCTCGGCTGGCTCGCCGCCGCTGCCGCCGCGGTCCTCGCGGGGGCGCTGGGCACGGGCCGGGTCTACCGCGCGGTCGCCGAACTGGTGGAGCCCGTGCGCGACGAGCTGGTGCACCGCGTGGTGCGGCGCGCGCTCGCGGAGGGCGGCGACGCGGCCGTCTCGCGCCTCACCCACCAGGTGGAGATCGCCAGGGACACCTTCGCCGGGCTCGTCCTGGTCTCCAGGACCTTCGTGTTCACGGCTGTCGGCGCGCTCGCCGGGCTCCTCGCGCTGGCGCCCGCGCTGCTCGCCGTGGTCCTGCCGCCGCTCGCCGCGGGGCTCGCGCTGTTTCTGCTGACGCTGCGCCCCCTGGCCCGCAGGCAGGAGGACTTCCTCGTCGCGGACGAGGCCGTCGCCGCGGGAGTGGGCGGCGCGGCGGCGGGGCTGCGGGACGTCAGGGCCGCCGGGGCCGAGGACGCGGTGGCGGCGGACGCGGAGCGGGTGATCGGCGCGGAGTACCGCGCGGCGCGTGCGCTGGCCCGCTGGGGCACCGTGCGCGACCTGGCGGTCGGCGTCGGCGGACGGCTCCCGGTGGTCCTGCTGCTGGTCGCCGCGCCGTGGCTGCTCGACCACGGGGTGAGCGCGGGGGCGCTGGTGGGCGCGCTGGCGTACCTGACGCAGTCGCTGCTGCCCGCGCTCCAGTCCCTGGTGGAGGGCATCGGCGGCTCGGGCGCCCGCCTCGCGGTGGTGCTGCGCCGCCTGGAGCGGCTCCCCGACCCGGCGGCGACCCCCTTCGGAGCCGTAACCGCGGAAGCGGCCCCGGAGCCCCGGGGAACCGCGCCCCGTACGCCCCCCGGGTCCCCCGGGCCCCCCGAACCTCCCGAGTCATCGGAAAGCGCCCCCGCCGTCCGCCTCCGGGCCGTCACCTTCGCGTACGGGAAGGGCGCCGCGCCCGTCGTCGACGGGCTCGACCTCGACGTGCCCGTCGGCGGGCACCTCGCCGTCGCCGGGCCGAGCGGTATCGGCAAGTCCACTTTGGCCGCACTGATCGCCGGCGTCCTGCGGCCGGATTCCGGCGCGGTGACGATCCGGGACGCGCGGGTGCTCGTACCGCAGGAGGCGTACGTCTTCACCGCGTCCGTCCGCGCGAACCTCGTCCACCACTGCCCGGAGCCGCCGCCGGACGCCGTAGTGCTCGCCTCGGCCGAAGCGGTCGGCGCCGGTGCGCTGGTGCGCCGCGCCGGTGGCCTGGACGCGCCCCTCGACCCGGCCGCCCTCTCGGCGGGGGAGCGGCAGCTCGTCGCGCTCGCCAGGGCGCACCTCTCGCCCGCCCCGCTGGTCCTGCTGGACGAGGCGACCTGCCACCTGGACCCGGCGGCCGAGGAGCGGGCGGAGCTGGCGTTCCGCGAGCGCCCCGGCACCCTGGTGGTGATCGCGCACCGGATCGCGTCCGCGCGGCGGGCCGACCGGGTGCTCCTGATGGACGGGGCGCGCGCGGAACGCGGCGGCCACGCGGAGCTGCTGGCGCGGTCGGCCTTCTACCGGGAGTTGACGGGACACGGCGAGCCGGTGGGTGGCCCGGCCCGGGACCGTGCGTCAGAGCCAGCCCTCGCCCTGCGAGATCCGGATGGCGTCGACGCGGTTGCGGGCGCCGGTCTTGCGGGTGATGGCCGCCATGTAGTTGCGCACCGTCCCGTTGGAGAGGTGCAGCCGACGGGCGATGTCGGCGATGGTGGCGCCCTCGGCGGCGAGCGTGAGGACGCTCAGTTCGCGTTGGGTGAGCGGCATCTGGGCCGCCCGCAGGAAGCCGAAGCCCAGTGACTCGTCGATGAAGCGCTCGCCCCTGGCGACCTGCCGTATGGCGGTGATCAGCTGCTCGGGCGTGCCCGCCGTGTCGACGTAGCCCAGCGCGTGCGCCTCGACCGCGCGCCGCAGCGGTCCTGGCCGGTTCGCGGCGGTGAGGACGAGCAGCGCGCCGCCGTCGCAGCGCGCGCCGCCGCGCTTCGCGCACGGCTCGCGCACCGGCAGCTCGCCCAGCGGCGCTATGCCGTACGTGTCCGTGGAGTCGAGGTCCACGGCGTATATGTCGGGCCGCAGCGTGCGGGCCAGGGCGGCCGCTCTGCTCCAGACCGTGTGGAACACGTCGAGGTCCGGTTCACGCGCTATCCGTTCCGCGAGCGCCGCTCGCAGTAGCGAAGCGTCGTGCACCAGAAGTACCCGGGTCAACGTCCTGCCCCCTCAAGCTCCCCGCCTACCGATTACCTTGTTCAGCACGTGACTATTCCTATCCGGAGAGTGCGCGTCATGAGCGGGTAGAACCGGCCAACGAGTGGCAAGGGGGGCGCACGCCCCGGCGCACGGGCAACCTGTGCACAACCCAGGATTGGGCGCCCCCCGCCGGGGCACACGACCAGGTCGGACCGTGACGCGGGCACGCGCGCCCCGGGAGCGCGGGACGGCGGCCGCGGGATCCGCCGGAGTCAGTCGGCGGGTCCGGCCTCCGGCGTCGTCAGATCGATCAGCCGGCACACCGTCTCGATGTCGATCTTCACTTGTGCGATCGAGGCCCGCCCCGACAGCCAGGTGATCAGCGCGGAGTGCCAGGTGTGCTCGATCACCCGGACCGCCGACAGCTGCTCCGGGGTGGGCGGCCCTTCGAGGCCCATCGCGTCCAGGATGATCGCGGTCGTCTGCCGGGAGACGGTGTCCACCTCGGGGCTCACGCTGCGGTCCGCGAAGGTCAGCGCGCGCACCATCGCGTCGGCCAGGTGCGGCTCGCGCTGGAGCGCGCGGAACGCCCGCATCAGGGTCTCGGCGACCCGCTCGGCGGCGCTCTCGGAGCCCGGCGGGCGCTTGCGCAGCGTGGTGTGCATGTGGTGCAGCTGGTCCTGCATGGTGGCGACCAGCAGGTGCACCTTGGAGGGGAAGTAGCGGTACAGCGTGCCGAGCGCGACCGACGACACCTCGGCGACCTCGCGCATCTGCACGGCGTCGAACCCGCCCCGGCTCGCGAGCTGCGCACTGGCGTGCAGGATCCGGCGGCGGCGCGCCTCCTGACGCTCCGTCAGTGGAGCGGTGGCCGGCTTGATCTCCGCTGTCATCGCGTCCCATCCCTTAGCTTTTGTCCTGAAAGAGGATGGGGGTGTGGCGCCCCCGAGCGGCACAGCATGGCAGGGCCCGTGCCGTGGCGCGAATCACCTGATCCTGCCGCTTGCGATGCCGCTACCTGCCGGTAGATTCAAAGCTCGTCGAACGATCGATACTGAAACTTGTTCTAGGTTAGCGCCAGCGGTTACGCTCCGGTGTGCTCCGATGAAAGAGCAGTGATGAAGGGGGCCGAGTGTGACCGCTGAGGCCATGGAGGCGAGCCCCCGCGCGGGGTCCGACGCACGACGGGCCCCCGGGGCCCCCGACGGCGGAGGACCGCTGCGCATCGCGCTCCTCACGTACAAGGGGAACCCGTTCTGCGGCGGCCAGGGCGTCTACGTCCGCCACCTCTCCCGCGAACTCGCCCGCCTCGGGCACAGCGTCGAGGTCATCGGCTCCCAGCCCTACCCCGTCCTTGACGAGGGCGTCCCCCTCACCGAGCTGCCCAGCCTCGACCTCTACCGCTCGCCCGACCCCTTCCGCACGCCGAAGCGCGAGGAGTACCGGGACTGGATCGACGCGCTCGAAGTCGCCACGATGTGGACCGGCGGCTTCCCCGAGCCGCTCACCTACTCGCTGCGGGCCCGGCGCCACCTCGCCGCCAGGCGCGGCGAGTTCGACGTGATCCACGACAACCAGACCCTCGGCTACGGCCTCCTGGCCGACCTCGGCGCGCCCCTGGTCACCACCATCCACCATCCGATCACCGTCGACCGGCAGTTGGAGCTGGACGCCGCGCCCGACCGCAAGAAGCGCGCCTCCGTGCGCCGCTGGTACGGCTTCACGCGCATGCAGAAGCGCGTCGCGCGCAGACTGTCCTCGGTGCTGACCGTCTCGGGCTCCTCCGAGCGGGAGATCGTGGAACACCTCGGCGTGCGCCCCGAGCGCATCCGCGTCGTGCACATCGGCGCCGACACCGACCTGTGGTCGCCCGACCCCTCGGTGCCCGAGGTGCCGGGCCGCATCGTCACCACCTCAAGCGCCGACGTCCCGCTCAAGGGCCTCGTCCACCTCGTCGAGGCGCTGGCGAAGCTGCGCACCGAGCGCCCCGACGCGCACCTGGTCGTCGTCGGCAAGCGCGCCGAGCACGGTCCCGTCGCGCAGGCGATCGAGAAGTACGGGCTCGAAGGCGCCGTCGAGTTCGTCAAGGGCATCACCGACCAGGAACTGGTCGACCTCGTGCGCGGCGCCCAGATCTCCTGCGTCCCCTCCCTCTACGAGGGCTTCTCGCTGCCCGCGGCCGAGGCGATGGCCACCGGCACCCCGCTGGTCGCCACCACGGGCGGGGCGATCCCCGAGGTCACCGGCGCCGACGGCGAGACCTGCCTGGCCGTGCCGCCGGGCGACTCCGGGGCGCTGGCCGCCGCGCTCGGCCGCCTGCTGGGCGACGCCGAACTGCGCGCCCGCCTCGGCGCGGCCGGCCGCGAACGCGTCCTCGCCCGCTTCACCTGGGCGAAGGCCGCGCAGGGCACGGCCGAGCTGTACCGCGAGGCCATCGCGGGTGCGCGGACCGGGCGGGCCGAGGGGTCCGCCGAGTGACCGCGCGCACCACCCGCAGTCCCGCCCCGCCCCGGGGCACCGCAACCCACCCGGAAGGGCAGACCCCGTGCTGACCGTCGACTTCTCCCGCTTCCCGCTCGCCGCGGGCGACCGCGTCCTGGACCTCGGCTGCGGCGCGGGGCGGCACGCCTTCGAGTGCTACCGGCGCGGCGCGCGGGTCGTGGCCCTCGACCAGAACGGCGAGGAGATCCGCGAGGTCGCCAAGTGGTTCGCCGCGATGAAGGAGGCGGGCGAGGCCCCCGAGGGCGCCACCGCCACCGCCATGGAGGGCGACGCCCTCAACCTGCCCTTCCCCGACGAGTCCTTCGACGTCGTCATCATCTCCGAGGTGATGGAGCACATCCCCGACGACAAGGGCGTGCTCGCCGAGATGGTCCGGGTGCTCAAGCCCGGCGGCCGCATCGCCGTCACCGTCCCGCGCTACGGCCCCGAGAAGGTCTGCTGGACGCTCTCCGACGCCTACCACGAGGTCGAGGGCGGCCACATCCGCATCTACCGGGCGGACGAACTCCTCGCCAAGATGGAACAGGCCGGGCTCAAGCCGTACGGCACCCACCACGCGCACGCGCTGCACTCCCCGTACTGGTGGCTCAAGTGCGCCTTCGGCGTGGACAACGACAAGGCGCTGCCCGTCCGCGCGTACCACAAGCTGCTGGTCTGGGACATCATGAAGAAGCCGCTGGCGACCAAGCTCGCCGAGCAGGCGCTCAACCCGCTGATCGGCAAGAGCTTCGTGGCGTACGCGACCAAGCCGCACCTGCCCGCGCTGTCGCGGGACGAGGCCGGGGCGAAGGTCGGGTCGAAGGCCGGGGCCGAGGCGTGACGAGCCCCGGACGCACCGAACACCTCGTCCTGCCCGGTGTCCTGACGGACCGTCAGGCCCGCGAGACGGTCGAGGGCATCCTCGCCGTCCAGCGCGCGGACGGCGCCATCCCCTGGTTCAGGGGCCACCACCTCGACCCGTGGGACCACACCGAGGCCGCGATGGCCCTGGACGCGGCGGGCGAGCACGAGGCCGCCGCCCGCGCCTACGCGTGGCTGGCCGCCCACCAGAACGCCGACGGCTCCTGGTACGCCGCCTACCGCGACGGCGACCCGGACGACGTCACCGACCGGGGCCGCGAGACCAACTTCTGCGCGTACGTCGCCGTCGGCGTCTGGCACCACTACCTCGCCACCGGCGACGACGCGTTCGCCGACCGCATGTGGCCCGTCGTGCGCGCCGCGATCGCATTCGTCCTCGCCCTCCAGCAGCCCGGCGGGCAGATCGGCTGGAAGCGCGAGGAGGACGGCACGGCCGTGACCGACGCGCTGCTGACCGGCAGTTCCTCCGTCCACCAGGCGCTGCGCTGCGCGCTCGCGCTGGCCGAGCTGCGCGAGGAGCCGCAGCCCGACTGGGAGCTGGCCACCGGCGCGCTCGCCCACGCGATCCGCAGCCACCCCGAGCGCTTCCTCGACAAGAGCCGCTACTCGATGGACTGGTACTACCCCGTCCTCGGCGGCGCGCTCACCGGCCCGGAGGCCAAGGCCCGCATCGAGGAGCACTGGGAGGACTTCGTCGTCCCCGGCCTCGGGGTGCGCTGCGTCCTGCCCAACCCGTGGGTCACCGGCGGCGAGAGCTGCGAACTGGCGCTCGCGCTCTGGGCGATGGGCGAGTCGGACCGGGCCCTGGAGATCCTCCAGTCCGTCCAGCACCTGCGCGCGCGGGACGGCGGCATGTACTGGACGGGCTACGTCTTCGAGGGCGACCGGGCGATCTGGCCCGAGGAGCTGACCACCTGGACGGCGGGCTCGCTGCTCCTCGCGGTGGCGGCGCTCGGCGGCGACGAGGCGACGGTCGCGGTGTTCGGCGGGGAACGCCTGCCGAGGGGCCTGGCGGCCCCGGGGTGCTGCCCGACGGGCCCCGACGCGACCTAGTAGCGGCGCAGCCGGTTGGCGACGGCGTGGCCGACGAACAGGTACACGACGGCGGCGAGCCCGTACCCGGCGACCACGCGCGCCCACGCCTCGTCGAACGTGAACAGGTCGTACGACCAGCCCGCGAGCCAGCGCGCCGCGTCCTGGACGAAGGACACGAGGTCGTTGGCCCGGTTCGCGTCCAGCAGGTACATCAGGATCCACAGCCCGATGATCACTGCGAGGACGTCGGCGACGACGGCGACGAGGGTCGCGGCCTGGTTGCTTCCGCTGCGGTGCGACTTACGGTCCATGGGGTCCGGGTAGCCAGGGGAGGGCGGCCGAAACCCGCACGGCCCGCGCCGGGTGGCGCGCGGCGGGGGCCCGGGTGAGGCTGGCGGCCCGTGCCGCTCCCCTCCGGAGGTCCCCGCCGTGCCGCCCAGTCCCCGTACGCGCCGCATCGCCCCCGCCCTGTTCCTGACCTGCACGCTGCTGGTGGCGGGCACGGCGTGCGGCGGCGACACCCAGAACGCGCTGACCGCCTCCCCCTCCACCTCCGCCGAGGCCCAGAAGTTCGCGAAGACCCGTTTCGTCACGAACGCGGGGCTGGCGACGGGGGCCGCGTACCAGTGGATCGTGAAGCCGTACCGGGCGGGGAAGTTCAAGAAGGGCGCGGACGGCCAGAAGTTCGCCCTGGTCAAGGCGGGGCTCGCGGGCACGTTCGCGTACAACAGGCTGAAGGCGGCGGTGAACAACGCGAAGGGCGACGAGCTGCTGTCGAAGGCGCTGGTGCCGGTCGAGGCGGGGATCGAGTCGCTGAAGGGCCTGGGCACGAAGTTCCGCAAGGGGGAGGCGGGGGACGCGGACGTCGGTGCGATCGAGAACGTGATCAACGAGGTGAAGGGGGCGGGGCGGAGCGCGGGCGCGGAGGTGACGGACAAGGTCCCGTCGGTGTCCCAGCTCGCGGGCTAGCGCGGCGCGCTTCGCGGGGGCCGGTACGGCTCCGGGGGCCCTGCGGGGCGGTGGACACGTTGCGCGTGTGCCCCACTCTCGCGCAGTTCCCCGCGCCCCTAAAAGGGGCGCGGGGAGGGGTGCGGCCCGCCGCAGGCGAGACTGTCACCCGTTCAGCTCCGCCAGGACCCGCAGCGTCGCGGGGTCGGGGGCCGTCACCAGGAGGTCCGTCACGGGCCCCGCCCGCCACGCGGCGAGCCGCTCCGCGACCCGCCCCCGGGGCCCGACCAGCGAGATCTCGTCGGCGAAAGCGGTGGGCACCGCCGCCACCGCCTCCTCCCGCCGCCCCGCGAGGAACAGCTCCTGGATGCGCCGCGCCTCCTCCTCGTACCCCATCCGTCCCATCAGGTCCGCGTGGAAGTTCCGCGCCGCGTGCCCCATCCCGCCGATGTAGAAACCGAGCAT
Source organism: Streptomyces sp. NPDC050504 (assembly GCF_044458065.1). Classification (NCBI taxonomy): domain Bacteria; kingdom Bacillati; phylum Actinomycetota; class Actinomycetes; order Kitasatosporales; family Streptomycetaceae; genus Streptomyces; species Streptomyces sp. NPDC050504. Next base: position 1,032,759 of record NZ_JBITHO010000002.1, read on the forward strand.
CGCCTTGACGGGCAGCAGCCCCTGCGCGACGTCGTCGCAGATCCGGGCCCGCACGAGCGGCGCGATCATGAAGCCGGGCGGCAGCCCGGTCAGCGACGCCGCGTAGACGTCGGTCCGCAGCGGGGACCAGTACAGCGGCAGCCATCCGTCGGCGATCCGCACGGTCTGGGCGATGTTCCTGGGCCCCTCGGCCCCCAGCAGCACGGGCAGGTCCGCCCGCAGCGGATGCGTGATCGGCTTCAGGGGCTTGCCGGTGCCGGTGCCGTCGAGCCCCAGGTACGGGTGGGAGTGGAAGCGCCCGGCCAGCTCCACGGGCCCCTCGCGCCGCAGGACCTGGCGCACCACCTCCACGTACTCCCGCGTCGCGGTCAGCGGCGACGCGGGGAAGGGGCGCCCGTACCAGCCCTCGACGACCTGCGGCCCGGACAGCCCGAGCCCCAGCATCATCCGGCCGCCCGAGAGGTGGTCGAGGGTGAGCGCGTGCATCGCGGTCGCGGTCGGGGTGCGCGCGGCCATCTGCGCGATGCCGGTGCCGAGCCGGATCCGCGAGGTGTGCGCGGCGATCCAGGCGAGCGGGGTGAACGCGTCGGAGCCCCAGGCCTCCGCGGTCCACACCGAGTGGTAGCCCAGGCGCTCCGCCTCGCGGGCGAGGTCGAGGTGGCCGGGGTCGGGGCCGCGGCCCCAGTAGCCGAGCGCGAGTCCCAGCCGCATGTCGGACCCCTTCCACCGAGGCAGCGCAAGAGTGTTGACGAACCGTCAGATCGGCGTCCGGGTGACGATACGACAACGGCCCCCCGCCCGGAAGGGGCGGGGGGCCGGTCGCGGTGCGCGTGCGACTGTGCTCCGGGGGTTCCGGTCAGCCGCGCTGGATGCCCGTCGTGTCGTGCAGCAGACCGCGGCGCTGGTCCTGCGTCTCGGCGACGATGCTGTTGCCGCGCTGCTCGACCGCGAGGTACCAGGTGCCGGGCGCGAGCTCGGCGATCTGGTTCTGCGAGCCGTCCTCGGCGTACAGCGGACGGGCCACGGGAACGGCGAACCAGTACGGCGCGAAGCCGCCGGAGGTGTCGCCGGCCGCGGGCTGCGGGGCCTGCGCGGCGGGCTGCGGCTGGGCCGCGGGGCCGGGCTGGGCGCCGTAGGGCTGCGGCTGGCCGGGGGCCTGGCCGCCGAAGGAGGGCGGCTGCTGCTGCTGGGCGCCGGGGTAGCCGTAGCCGCCGCCGACGGGCGGCTGCGCGCCGTACGGCTGCGGGCCGGCCGGGCGCGGGGCGCCGAGGAGCGGGGCCTTCATGGCCGGAACGGTGATCGACAGGACCGCGCCGCCCGCGATGAGCAGGGTGGCGATCAGGCCCAGGATCAGGCCCGTGCCCGCGTCGAAGCCGTCACGCGCGCCTTCGAGGTTGTTGAGGCCGCCCGACGGGTCGAAGACCTGGCCGAGCGCGCTCCACGCGGCGAAGATCGCCATGGCGGTGCCGAAGTGGCCCAGGTCCATGCCGAGGAGCTTCGGCGCCTGCTGCGGCCTGAGGTGGGCGAGGAGGATGAGGGCGGCGCCGATGATGCCCGTCAGGACGACGCTCATCAGGATGGGCCCGCTGTCCCAGGAGTTCGTCAGGTCGTAGTCGTCCGGGGCGTCGTCGATGGAGAAGACGTCCAGGAAAGAGGCGATGAAAAGCAACACCGCCCCGCCGAGCACTGCTGCGTCGCCTCGGGTGAGTGAGCGGATATCCACGTAAAAGTCCTTAGTCGGTCGGCTCGTCGGGGCGGCGGAGATCGGGGGATGGCCCCTCATCGTACGGATGACACTATCGCCCATTCGGCAGGGGTGTCGGATTGGGATAAGGACTACCCGCCGAGCTGGCGCGCGATGCGGTACGGCCCGGCATCGTACGGGGGTGCGAAGGGTGTACGCGGTGGAGAATCCGTGCGGGCCCGCCCGCGCGCACTCTTCCCCCGTGTTCCGCCCCGTGTTCCTCCCCGTACTCCTCACGTACTCCGTACACGCGGCGCACATGCACCGTGGAGGTTCTCTCCCTGTGCTCCGCGCACCTTACGCCCTTCGCGCCCCGAGGAAACTCCCGATTCCGTCGGCGATGCCCGCCGCGGCTTTCTGCCGCCACCGCGCGTCGGTGAGCAGCGCGGCGTCCGCCGCGTCGCGCATATTGCCGCACTCGATGAACACCTTGGGGACCGTGGAGAGGTTGAGTCCGCCGAGGTCCTTGCGGACGTCGAGGCCCGTGCGCCCGCCGACGTAATTGGACGGGGCGCTTCCGGTCGCCTGGACGAATTTCCCGGCGATTCGGGTGCCGAGGTCGCGGGACGGCGCGACGATCTTGGAAGTGTCCGCGGCGCCGCCCCTGACCAGGGCGGGGAGGATCACGTGGAACCCCCGGTTGCCGACCGCCGAGCCGTCCGCGTGGATCGATACGACCGCGTCGGCCTTCGCCTTGTTGCCGATCCGGGCGCGCTCGTCCACGCACGGTCCGAAAGGACGCTCGCCGTCGTGCGTGAGGACGACCCTGGCGCCCTGCTTTTCCAGAATCGAACGGAGCCGGTGGGCGACGTCCAGAGTGAATTCGGCCTCCGAATATCCAGAATTGGTGGAAGTGCCGGTGGTGTCGCACTCTTTGCGATTCGTTCCGATGTCGACGAGCTTATTGATTTCGCGCGTGTGGTCGCGGTTTCGGGTGTTGTGGCCGGGGTCGACCACGACGAGCCTGCCCGAGAGGGGGCCGCGGGCGGAGGCGGTGGGCGCCTTCGACGGGGCCGTGGAGGGGGCCGTGGACGGGGCCTTGGAGGGGGCTTCGGCCGTGGCCTTGGGGGAGGGCGTCGCGGAGGGCTTCGTGCTCGGCTTCTCCGAGGGGGAGGCGGGGGAGCCGACCGGGCCCTTGGCCGGGACCGGGCCCGAGCCGGAGCAGCCGGTCAGCGCGAGGGCGGCGGTGAGGGCTGCGGCGAAGGCGGACAGGTGGGCGAGGTACGGCTTGGAGTGCGACACGGGGGCGATGCTAGGTCGCACTCCGGGGCGACGGCACCCTGGCGCGCGGTGCGGCCCGCAAGGGGCGCGGGGAACTGCGCGAGAGCGGGGCACGCGCCGGGCGCACCTCCTCCTCTCCCCGCATAATCGATTGCCGCCGCCGTGCCCCGCCGGATAGGAAGCGTGCATGCTTCGAGGCGACAAGATCGGGCTCAGGGCCCGGCACGAGGAAGACGTCCCCGTCCTGCGGACCGAGCTCTACGACGACGTGGTCAACGGCTCGCGCGCCGAGGGCGGCCCGTGGCGCCCCATCAGGCCCGGCGCGAAGGACCCCCGCCTCACGGGCGACTCCGAGTCCGAGGCCGTCGTCCAGTTCTCCGTCGTCGACCTGGCGGACGGAACCCTCGTCGGCACCGCCACCCTCTGGGGCATCGACAACCACAACCGCACCGCGCACATCGGCCTCGGACTGCTGCCCGCCGCCCGCGGCAAGGGCTACGGCACCGACGTGGTCGCGACCCTGTGCCACTACGGCTTCGTCGTGCGCGGCCTCCAGCGCCTCCAGATCGAGACGCTCGCCGACAACACCGCGATGCTGCGCTCGGCCGAGCGCAACGGCTTCGTCCGCGAGGGCGTGCTGCGCGCCTCGGCCTGGGTGCTGGGCGAGTTCCTGGACGAGGTGCTGCTCGGGCTGCTGGCGCACGAGTGGAAGCCCGAGCGGGAGTCCGAGCGGGAGCCCGGCCGGGCTCCCGGCCGGGAACGGGGCGCCGCCTGAGGGGGGCCCGCCCCGCCCGGCTCACCGCACCTTGCGCAGCACCCGCAGTGAATCCGTCGCCGAGACCTCCTCGTACGAACCCGACTCCAGCGCCCGCAGGTACACCCGGTAGGGCGCCTGCCCCGTCCACTCGTCGTGCTTCACGGGGAACACGTCGTGGATCGCGAGCAGCCCGCCCACCGCGAGGTGCGGCGCCCACCCCTCGTAGTCCGCCGTGGCGTGCTCGTCGGTGTGGCCGCCGTCGACGAAGACGAGGCCGAGCCGCCCGCCCCACGCCTTCGCCACCTGCGGCGAGCGCCCCACGAGCGCGATCACGTGCTCTTCCAGCCCCGCGCGGTGCAGCGTGCGGCGGAAGGTGGGCAGCGTGTCCATCAGGCCGGTCTCGGGGTCGACCACCTCGGGGTCGTGGAAGTCCCAGCCGGGCTGCTGTTCCTCGCTGCCCCGGTGGTGGTCCACGGTGAGCACGCTCACCCCCGCCGCGCGCGCCGCGTCCGCGAGGAGCAGCGTCGAGCGGCCGCAGTACGTGCCGATCTCCAGGAGCGGCAGCCCGAGCGCCGCGGCCTCGGCCGCGGCGGCGTACAGCGCGAGGCCCTCGTGCTCGGGCATGAATCCCTTGGCCGCCGAGAACGCGGCGACGACCTCGGGAGAAGGAGCGGGAGCGGGCGCGGCGGCCATGGGAACCTCCTGGTCAGGGACGGGACGCCCCATCGTGCCGTACGGCCCCGACCGGGGGAGCGGCGGGCACCTCCGCACCCCGCGCGCCACTCTCCGTGCCCTTCGCGTCCTCCGTGCCCTTCGCGCCCTCAGCGCCTTCCGAGTCCGCCTCCGTGCCCCGAGGGTTCTCCCCGCCGCTCGCGCGCAGCCGGAGGCCGCCGCCGGACCGCGACGGCAGCAGCAGCGCGAAGAGCAGCCCCACCGCCACCGCGCCCGTCGCGATCAGGAACGAGATCCGGAAGCCCTCCATCGTGGGCACCGCGACGGGCCCCGTCCCGGTCTCCACGACGTCCGCCGTGTTGGCGATGACCATGCCGACCACCGCGCTCGACACCGACGTGCCGATGGACCGCATCAGGGTGTTGAGGCCGTTCGCCGCGCCGGTCTCGGACGGGTCGACCGCGCCGATGATCAGCGCCGGGAGCGAGGAGTACGCGAGGCCGATGCCCGCGCCGAGCACCACCGAGATGACGATCGTGCCCCAGACGGAGCTCATGAGCGCGAGCCCGGAGCCGTACCCGATCGCGATGACGAGCATGCCGGTGATGAGGGTGACCTTCGGGCCGTACCGCGCGGAGACGCGGGCGTACACCGGTGCGGTGAGCATCATCGTCAGGCCGAGCGGCGCCACGCACAGCCCGGCGACGACCATCGACCGGCCGAGGCCGTAGCCGGTGGCGGTCGGCAGCTGGAGGAGCTGCGGCAGCACCAGCGAGACCGCGTAGAACGCGACGCCGATCATCACGGACGCGAGGTTGGTCAGCAGCACCTCGCGCCGCGCGGTGGTGCGCAGGTCGACCAGCGGGGCCCTGCGGCGCAGCTCCATCCAGCCCCAGAGCAGCAGGACCACGGCCGCGGCGGCGAACAGCCCGAGCGTGGTGCCCGACGCCCAGCCCCAGTCGCTGCCCTTGGTGATCGGCAGCAGGAGGAGGACGAGCCCCGCGGTGAGGCCGAGCGCGCCCGGCACGTCGAAGCCGCCGCCGGCGCGCACCGGGCTCTCCGGCACGAAGAGCAGGACGAGCGCGATCGCGAGGGCCCCGAGCCCCGCCGCGCCGAAGAACAGCGCGTGCCAGTCGGCGTGCTGGGCCACCAGCGCGGCGACCGGCAGCGCGAGTCCGCCGCCGACGCCTATGGACGAGCTCATCAGGGCCATCGCGGAGCCGAGCCGGTCGGCGGGCAGGCCGTCGCGCATCAGGCCGATGCCGAGCGGGATGGCGCCCATGGCGAAGCCCTGGAGGGCGCGGCCCGCGATCATCACCAGCAGGTCGCTGGTGAGCCCGGCCACTAGGGAGCCGACGACCATGACCGCGAGGCTGGCCACGAGCATCCGCCGCTTGCCGTAGAGGTCGCCGAGCCGCCCCATGATCGGGGTGGCGACGGCGCCGGCGAGCAGGGTCGAGGTCAGGACCCAGGTGGCGTCGGCCGGGGCGGCGTCCAGCAGCTCGGGCAGGTCCTTGATGACGGGCACGAGCAGCGTCTGCATCACCGCGACGACGATGCCCGAGAAGGCGAGGACCGGGACGATGCCTCTGCCGCCGTGCTGCCGGTCGGTCGTGTGCGGGGTCGTCGGTCGGTGCATGTGGTGCGGCCTCCGGAGCGGGTGCGGGCGGGCGGGTGCGGACGAGCGGGCGGCGAGATCTATGCAGACTGAACCTGTTACCCGGGGCGACCATTCCGGCGGAGGGAACACCTGGGGAAATCTTGACGTTCTCTTGGGATCGACACCGGATCTGACCTTCCGTCAGATTGGAACGTGTTCTACTCTGCCGCGCATGGGCATCGGAATCACCCGGGAGCAGAGGGAGTTGCGGCGTTCCGTGCGGGGCTGGCTGGCCCGCGCCGTACCGCCCGAAGAAGCGCGCAAACCCCTCGACCTCCCCGCGACGAGCGCCGTGGGCCGCCCCGGCCACTGGGACGCGCTCGCCGGACAGGGACTGCTCGGCCCCCACGTCCCCGAGGAGTACGGGGGAGGGGGCGGCGGCCTCGTCGACCTCGCCGTCGTCCTGGAGGAGGCCGCGACCGCCGCGCTGCCCGGCCCCTTCCTGCCCGCCGTACTCGCCGCCGAACTGCTGCGCCGCGCCGGGCGGCGCGAGCTGTGCGCGGCCGTGACCGGCGGCGAACGCGTCGCGGCCGTCGCACTCGCGCCCGGCACCCTCACCGCCGTCGCCGTCGAGGGCGGCCACCTCCTCGACGGCACCGCGCCGCCCGTGCTCGGCGGAGCGCAGGCCGACCTCGTGCTGCTCGCCGCCGGGTCCGAGCACGGCACGCTCTGGTTCGCGGTGGACGCCGCCGCGCTGGCCGTACGGCCCCACGAGAGCGCCGACCCCACCCGGCCCACCGCCGAGGTCGCGGCCCGGGGCGCGCTCGTCCCCGCCGGACGCCTCCTCGACTTCGGCCGCGCCCCCGACAACGACGCGGGCCGCGCCCCCGACAGGGAAGAGGGCCGCGTTCCCGACAGTGACGCGGACCGCGTTCCCGACCCCGACCTCGTCCGGGACCTGGCCGCAGCCCTGTTCGCCGCCGACGCCTGCGGGACCGCCGCCTGGGCGCTGGCCACCGCCACCGAACACGCCAAGGTCCGCGAGCAGTTCGGGCACCCCATCGGGCGCTTCCAGGCGGTCAAGCACCTCTGCGCCGACATGCTGCTCCGCCTCGAACAGGCCCGCGCGCTCACCTGGGACGCGGCCCGCGCCCTGGACGAGGACGCCCGGGGCGGCGGCGTCTTCCGGAGCCCCGCCGACCCTGCCGCCCGCTCCCTGGCCGCCGCCCTCGCCGCGGGGACCGCGCTGGACGCCGCGTACAGCTGTGCCAAGGACTGCGTCCAGATCCTCGGCGGCATCGGCTTCACCTGGGAGCACGACGCCCACATCCGGCTGCGCAGGGCGCTCGTCGCCCGCCAGCTCCTCGGCCCGGGGGACGCCCACAGGGCGCGGGCCCTGCGGTACGCGGCCGACGGCACCCGCCGTGAACTGCGCGTCGAACTCCCGCCCGAGGCAGCGGAGTTCCGTGACCGGGCCGCGGCGGCCGTCGCCGCGGCGCGCGGCCTCGACCCGGCCGCGGCCCGCCGCGCCCTCGCGCCCACCGGACTCGCCGCCCCGCACCTTCCCGAGCCGTACGGCCTCGGCGCCGGGCCCGTCCAGCAGCTCGCCGTCCAGCGCGAGCTGGCCGACGCCGGGGTGCGCATCGCCGACCTGGGGATCGGGACCTGGGTCGTCCCCTCGCTCATCGCGTACGGGACGCCCGAGCAGCGCGCCGCGTACCTCGCGCCGACGCTCGCCGGGGACCTCCTGTGGTGCCAGCTCTTCAGCGAGCCCGGCGCGGGCTCGGACCTCGCGGCGCTGCGCACCCGCGCCGAGCGCACCGCCGACGGCTGGCTGGTCAACGGCCAGAAGGTGTGGACGAGCGCGGCCCGCACCGCGGACCACGGCATCCTGCTGGCCCGCACCGACCCGTCAGCCCCCAAGCACCGGGGGCTGACCTACTTCCTCGTCGACATGAAGCGGACCCCGGGCATCGGGATCCGGCCGCTCAAGGAGATCACCGGGGACTCCCTCTTCAACGAGGTGTACTTCGACGACGTGCTGCTGCCGCACGACGCGGTGGTCGGCGAGGTCGGCGGCGGCTGGCGGGTCGCCCGCCACACACTGGGCAACGAACGCGTCCACATGGCCGACCAGCTCACCTTCGACACCGGCCTCGAAGCGCTGATCGCCCGGTCCGCCGAGCTGGACGGCGCGTACCGCGCGCGGATCGGGGCGCTCGCCGCCGAGGCGCACGCCCTGGCCTGCATCACGCTGCGCACCACGCTCTCGCAGGTGTCGGGCCTGGAACCGGGCCCCGCGGCCTCGCTGCGCAAACTCCTCCAGACCCCGCACCAGCAGAAGGTCGCCGAACTCGCCCTGGAACTCCTCGGCCCGGCGGGCGCGGTCCGCGAGGGCGCGGGGGAGCGGGCCGTGCACGGCTTCCTGGTGTCGCGCTGCCTGACCATCGCGGGCGGCACCACGCAGGTGCAGCTCAACGTCGTCGCCGAGCGGATCCTCGGCCTGCCCCGAGACTGAAGGGAACCAGTGGTGAAGACGTACGTCGCCGGTGTCGGCATGACCAGGTTCGAGAAGCCCGAGACGCGGGACCTGCAGTACTGGGACATGGCCCGGGAGGCGGGCGCGGCGGCGCTCGCCGACGCGGGGATCGGGTACGGGGAGGTGGCGCAGGTCGCCGCCGGATACTGCTTCCAGGCGTCGACGGCCGGGCAGCGCGCCGCGTACGAACTGGGACTGACCGGCGTCCCGGTCCTCAACGTCAACAACAACTGCGCGACCGGGGCGAGCGCGCTGCTGCTGGCCCGGCAGTGGGTGGCGGGCGGCATCGCCGACTGCGTGCTCGCGCTGGGCTTCGAGAAGATGAAGCGCGGCGCGCTGGGCGCCGGGGCCGAGGGCGACGGCTTCGCCACGTCGCCGGTCGCCCGGCACTACGGCGTGATGGCCGCGCGGCACGGCTTCGAGCGGACCCCGCCCACCGCCCAGATCTTCGGCAACGCGGCGCGCGAGCACATGGAGCGGTACGGGACGAGCGCGGCGCAGCTCGCGGCGGTCGCCGCGAAGAACCACCGGCACTCGGCGGACAACCCGAACGCGCAGTTCCGCGACGTGTACTCGGTGGCTGAGGTCCTGGCCTCGCGCGAGGTGCACCGGCCGCTGACCAAGCTCCAGTGCTCGCCGACGTCGGACGGGGCGGCGGCGGTGGTCGTGGTGTCGGAGCGCTTCGCGGCGGAGCGCGGCCTGCGCGGCACGGTGGAGATCGCGGGCCAGGCGATGGCCACGGACACCGAGGAGTCCTTCGCCTCGGGCTCCTGCGTCGACGTCGTCGGCAGGCCGATGTCACGGGCGGCGGCCAGGGCGGCGTACGAGGAGTCCGGACTGGGCATCGAGGACGTGGACGTGGTCGAGCTGCACGACTGCTTCTCGATCAACGAGCTGCTGACGTACGAGGCGCTGGGCATGTGCGCGGACGGGGAGTCCGGGAAGCTCGTCGAGTCGGGCGCGACGACGCACGGCGGGCGCTGGGTGGTGAACCCGTCGGGCGGCCTGATCTCGAAGGGGCATCCGCTGGGGGCGACGGGGCTCGCGCAGGTGGCGGAGGTGGTGTGGCACCTGCGGGGCGAGGCGGGGCCGCGGCAGGTGCCGGGCGCGAGGGTGGGGCTCACGCACAACGTGGGCCTGGGCGGCGCGGCGGTGGTGACGGTGCTTCGACGGGGGTAGGGGCGGGTGGTGATCGTTGCCCGGGGGCCGGGCGCCCCGTGAACGAGACGTCCGCGATACCCGATGTACGGGGCAACGAACCTCTGCGACCATGACAGGCATGTTCAAGACCGAGCCCGACTCCATAACCGAAGACGCCCCCCGCCGCCCCCGCCGCCCCGTCCCCCTCTGGGGCGTCCTGCTCGCCGCCTGCGCGGGCCAGTTCCTCGTCGTGCTCGACGTCTCGGTCGTGAACACCGCCCTCCCCTCCATGCGCGCCGACCTCGGCCTGAGCACCCTCCAGCTCCAGTGGGTGGTCAACGCCTACTCCATCGCCTTCGCGGGCTTCATGCTCCTCGGCGGCCGCGCCGGCGACCTCTTCGGCCGCAAGCGGATGTTCCTCCTCGGCCTCGCCCTCTTCACCGCCGCCTCCCTCGCGGGCGGCCTCGCCCAGGAGGGCTGGCAGCTCCTCGCGGCCCGCGCCGTACAGGGCCTCGGCGCGGCCGTCCTCTCGCCCTCGACGCTCGCGATCCTCACCTCCGCCGTCCCCGAGGGCGCCGCCCGCACCCGGGCCATCGCGACCTGGGCCGCGGTCGGCGCGGGCGGCGGGGCCGCCGGCGGCCTCGTCGGCGGGGCGCTCACCGACGGGCTGTCCTGGCGCTGGGTGCTGCTGATCAACGTCCCGATCGGCGCCCTGGTGATCGTCGCCGCGGTGCGCTGGATCAGCGAGAGCCGCGCGGGCGACGCCCGCCGCGTCGACCTGCCGGGCGCCGTCCTGGTCACGGCGGGCCTCGCCACCCTCGCGTACGGCATCGTGCAGACCGAGGCGGAGGGCTGGACGGCCGCCGCGACGCTCGTGCCGCTCGCCGTCGGGCTCGTGCTGCTCGCGGTGTTCCTGCTGGTGCAGGCCCGTACCGCCGCCCCGCTCATGCCGCTCGGCCTGTTCCGCTCCCGGGCGGTCTCCGCGGCCAACGCCGCGATGTTCGTCAACGGCGCGGCGATGTTCGCCATGTGGTTCTTCATGACGCTGTACGCGCAGAACGTCCTCGGGTACTCCGCCTTCGAGGCGGGCCTGGCCCTGGTGCCCAGCTCGCTGACCGTCATGATCGGTTCGAAGTTCGCGCCGCGCGTCATGCCGGTCATCGGCCCGAAGAACGTCGCGCTGCTCGGCTCGCTGATCGCGGCGACCGGCTTCGGCTGGCAGTCGACGATGACGGAGGACGGCTCGTACGTCACCGCGATCCTGCTCCCCGGCATCCTGATGATGCTCGGCGCGGGCCTCGCGATGACCCCGCTCGCCGCGCTCGCCACGTCGGGCGCGGCCCCCGGCGACGCGGGCCTGGTCTCGGGCCTGGTCAACACCTCCCGCACGATGGGCGGCGCGCTGGGCCTGGCCGTGCTCTCCACGGTCGCGGCGTCCCGCACGGACGGCTCCACGGCGCCGGGCGCGCTGACCGAGGGGTACGCGGAGGCGTTCCGCACGAGCGGGTTCGTGCTGCTGGGCGGCGTCCTGCTGATGCTGGTCTGGCTGCCGAAGGCACCGGCCGACGACAGGTCCTAGAGCCAGCCCTGCTGCCGGGCCGCCCGCACCGCCTCCATGCGGTTGCGGGTGCCCGTCTTGCCGATGGCGGACGACAGGTAGTTGCGCACCGTCGACTCCGAGAGGTGCAGCTTCGCCGCGATGTCCGCGACGGTCGCGCCGTCCACGGCGGCGTTCAGCGCGTCCCGCTCGCGCGCGGTCAGCGGCGAGGGCCCCGCCCCGAGCGCGGCGGCCGCCAGCGCCGGATCGATCACGGTCTCCCCGGTCAGCACGCGCCTGACCGCCACCGCCAGTTCCTCCACGGGCCCGTCCTTCACCAGGAACCCCGCGGCCCCGGCCTCCATCGCGCGGCGCAGGTAGCCGGGGCGGCCGAAGGTCGTCAGGATCAGCACCCGGCAGTCCGGCACCTCGTCCCGCAGCAGCGCGGCGGCGTCGAGGCCGCTCATGCCGGGCAGCTCGATGTCGAGCAGCGCCACGTCGGGCCGCGCGGTGAGCGCGGCGTCCACGATCGCGTCCCCCGCGGCGACCTGCGCGACGACCTCGATGTCCGGCTCCATCCCCAGCAACAGCGCGAGCGCGCCCCGCATCATGCCCTGGTCCTCGGCGAGGAGCACCCGCACGCACTTCCCGGCCCGCCGCTCACGGGGCATCTCGTCCATGGACGCCAGGCTACGGCCGACGCGTCGGCTCAAGGGAGCGTACGGCTGGCCACGGCGCTCTCCGCCGCCACCTCCGCCTCCGCCGCCTCCACCGGCAGCTCCGCGCTCACCCGGAAGCCCGATCTCGGCAGGGGGCCCGCGTCCAGGACGCCGCCCGCCGCCGCCAGGCGCTCGGTCAGGCCCTTGAGACCGGTGCCGGTGCCGGTGCCCGTGCCGCCCGTGCCGGGGCGGTCGGCGCTTCCCGTACCGCCGCTACCGCCCGTACCGCCCCCGCCCCCGCCGTCCGTACCGCCCCCGCCCCCGCCGTCGTCCAGGACCGTCAGCAGGACCTTTCCAGGGCCGCCGCCCACCGTGATGTCGCAGTGCGCCGCGCCGCTGTGGCGCACCGCGTTGGTGACCGCCTCCCGCACCACCCAGCCCAGCAGCGCCTCCGTGCGCGGGTCCAGCGGCGGGCCCGAGCGGCGCACCAGCGGTTCGATGCCCGCCGCCGTCAGCGCCGACACCGCCCGGTCCAGCTCCGTCGCGAGGCTGCCCTCGCGGTAGCCGGTGACCGCCTCGCGTATCTCGGTCAGCGCCTGGCGGCCCACCGACTCGATGTCCGAGACCTGGCCGAGCGCCGCCTCCAGGTCGCGCGGCGCCAGGCGGCGCGCCGCCTCCGACTTCACCACGATCACCGAGAGCGTGTGGCCCAGCAGGTCGTGCAGGTCCCGCGAGAACCGCAGCCGCTCCTGCTCGACCGCCGAGCGCGCCAGCTCCTCACGCGTGGCGCGCAGCTCCCGCACCGCCTCGGACAGCGCGAGGATCACCGAGGTCACCATGCCCGCCAGCAGGGTGGAGTAGCCGATAGTGACCCCGCCCCACCCGTCGTGCACCGCGCTCGCCGCGCCCGACGCCACGGCCAGCGGCAGGATCACCCGGGGCAGGTCCTTGCCGCGCAGCACCGCTCCCCAGGCCAGCGCGTGCAGCGGGAAGAACATCTGCCAGCTCCCGCCGTACCCGAGCGCCAACGCGAAGGTCACCACGCCCATGCCCGACAGTGCGGCGAGCGTCGCCCGGCTCTCCCGCTTGCGCCGGTCGAACGCGCGGAACACCACGGCGACGTAGAGGGAGTTGAAGACCAGCAGGCCCGCCCCGCCGATCCACGGGTCCGGGGTGTTGCCCTGGAGGAGGTTGGAGAGCGAGCCCATTCCCAGCAGCAGCCAGGGCAGCAGCGTGAAGCCGGTGGGCGGGGGGCCGAGTTCCGGCCCGCAGCCCGCTTCCCGCCGGGCCTTGCGCTCGGCCCTCCGCACGAAGCGGACGGCCCCGGGTGTCGTTGTCATGCCGGGAACGCTACGGAGCGGCGGGGCGCGGCGGCAGATCCGCATGTACGGACCCGGGCGTGACAAATGTACCGGGCAGCGCACGCGGACCACCGTGCTGACGAGTCGTCAGAATGACCTGCCGGGGAGTCTTCACAACTCCTGGGGGGTGCGTTATACATAGGGCCGATCGGCCTAGAACGCGTTCTAGAACGGGCGGGTGCGGGCCGGTCCCGAGCGACCTCGGCGCGGCCGACGGTGCGGACGGTCGCGCCGAGGTCTTGATGCTTCTCACCGACCGCGGGCCGTGCCCGGGATCCGAGCCCAAGGAGCAGCAGCCACATGCCCATCGACGCCGCAAGGGCCGTCTCGGCCGAGCCCCGCTCCGCCGAGATCTCCTGGGGCCGCAAGGACGTCCAGCTCTACCACCTGGGCATCGGCGCGGGCGTCCCCGCGACCGACCCCGACGAGCTGCGCTACACCCTGGAGTCCCGGCTGCACGTCCTGCCCTCCTTCGCCACCGTCGCGGGCGGCGGCCGCGGCGTCGTCGGCGGCCTCTCCGCCCCCGGCATCGAGGTCGACCTCACCGCCGTGCTGCACGGCGGCCAGGCGATCCGCCTGCACCGCCCCATCCCGCCGGAGGGCGCGGCCGTCGCCACCTCCCGGGTCGCCGCCGTCTACGACAAGGGCAAGGCGGCCGTCCTCGTGCTGCGCACCGAAGTGGCCGACGGGGAAGGGCCGTTGTGGACGGCCGACGCCGACATCTTCGTACGCGGGGAGGGCGGGTTCGGCGGCGAGCGCGGCCCCTCCGTCCGCACCGGACGGCCCGACGGCGAACCGGACTTCACCGTCGAGCGGGCCGTGCGCGAGGACCAGGCACTGCTCTACCGGCTCTCCGGCGATTGGAACCCGCTGCACGCCGACCCTGAGTTCGCCGAGCTCGCCGGGTTCGACCGGCCCGTCCTGCACGGCCTGTGCACGTACGGGGCGACGCTCAAGGCCGTCGTGGACACCGTGCTCGGCGGGGACGTCGCCCGCGTCACCTCGTACGCCACCCGCTTCGCCGGGGTCGTCTTCCCCGGCGAGACCCTGCGCATCCGGATGTGGACCGGGGCGGCGGGAGAGGGGCGCGTACGGGTGGCGGTGGAGGCGGTCGAGCGGGACGGGGCACCGGTCCTCACCGACACCGTCGTGTCCCACACCTGAGCCACACCTGAGCGACACGAGCGAGCGGCACGAGCCATCAGGACGAACCCGAGGGGAGCCGCACCATGCGCGCAGCGGTACTGCACGAGACGGGCCAGGACAAGCTCGAAGTGTTCGACGACGTCGAGGCGGTGGGCTTCGGCCCCGGCAAGGTCAGGCTGCGCATCCGTGCCACCGGCCTCTGCCACTCCGACGTCTCCGCGATGACCGGGGTGCTCCCGCAGCCCGCGCCGTTCGTCCCCGGCCACGAGGGCGCGGGCGAGGTGGTCGACGTCGGCGACGGCGTCACCGGGCTCTCCCCGGGGGACCGCGTCCTGGTGTGCTGGCTGCCCGCGTGCGGCGCCTGTCCCGCCTGCAAGCGCGGTCAGGGGCACCTGTGCCTCGCCGGATTCATGAACGCGGGCACCCCCAACTTCCGCCGCGCGGGCGGGGACGTCTTCGGCTTCGCGGGGACCGGCACCTTCGCCGAGGAGGTCGTCGTGGCCGCCGGGTGCGCCGTGCCCGTCCCGGACGACGTGCCCTTCGACATCGCCGCGCTCATCGGCTGCGGGGTGACGACAGGGCTCGGCGCGGCCATCAACACCGCGCAGGTGGAAGCCGGTTCGTCGGTGGCCGTCATCGGCTGCGGCGGGGTCGGGATCTCCACGATCCAGGGCGCGCGGGTGCGGGGCGCCGCGCAGATCGTCGCCGTCGACCCGGTCCCGGCGCGGCGCGAGGCGGCGCTGCGGTTCGGCGCGACGGAGGCGGTCGCGCCGGACGAACTGGCCGACGCCAAGCAACGCGTCACGGCGGGCGAGGGCTTCGACTACGTCTTCGAGGTCGTCGGCAAGTCCGCGACGGCCCGCACCGCCTACGAGACGACCCGGCGCGGCGGCACGCTGTGCGTCGTGGGCGCGGGCGGGCTGGAGGACCTCTTCCAGCTCAACATGTTTGAGCTGTTCTTCGACGAGAAGCGCATCCTGCCCTCGCTGTACGGCGGCGGCGACGTCATCCGCTCGTACGAGCGGACCATCGCGCTCTGGCGGGCGGGCCGCATCGACCTGGAGTCCCTGATCACGCACCGGGTGCCGCTGTCCGGGGTCAACGAGGCGCTCGACCAGATGCGCACGGGCGAGGCGCTCCGCACCTGCATCGAGCTCTGACAACGAACGCCGAAGGGGTTTCGGGAATGTCACTTCCTCTGGAGGGCCTGTCGGCCGTCGTCACGGGCGCGGGCCGGGGGCTCGGCCGCGCCGAGGCGCTGGAGCTGGCCCGGCTCGGCGCCGCCGTCGTCGTCAACGACTACGGGCAGCCGGGCCGCGACGGCTCGGGTGAGGCGTCGGCCGCGCCCGCCGACGCGGTCGTGGCCGAGATCGAGGCGGCCGGGGGCCGGGCGGTCGCCCACATCGGGGACGTGTCCGACCACGAGCAGGCCCGCGAACTGGTCGACCTGGCGGTCTCCGCGTACGGCAAGCTCGACATCCTGGTCAACAACGCGGGCATCCTGCGCGACCGGATGGTCTTCTCCATGTCCGAGGACGAGTGGGACTCGGTGGTACGGGTCCACCTCAAGGGCCACTTCAACACGGTCAGGTTCGCCTCGGCGCACTGGCGCGCGCGGGCGAAGACGGGGGGCGGAGGGGGAGGGGGCGCGGTGTACGGGCGCATCGTCAACACCTCGTCCGAGGCGTTCCTCGCGGGCTCGGCGGGCCAGCCCAACTACGCGGCGGCCAAGGGCGGGATCGTGGGCCTGACGACGTCGTGCGCGCTGGCCCTCGCGAAGTACGGGGTCACGGCCAACGCGATCTGCCCCAGGGCGCGGACCCGGATGACGGAGGACGTCTTCGCGGGGTTCGCGGAGCCGGGGGATGGCGAGCGGGACCCCTTGGCGCCCGAGCACGTCGCCCCGCTGGTCGGCTACCTGGCGTCGCCGGCCGCTGCCGGGGTGAACGGCCAACTCCTGGTCGTGCACGGCGGGATGGTCGCGGTCGTCGAGCGGCCCCGGGTCGCGGCGAAGTTCGACGCGGCGAAGGGGGTGTTCGGGTTCGACGAACTGGACGAGGCGCTGTCGGGCTACTTCGCGGGGCGCCCGCCCGGGGAGACGTTCGGCGCGGCGGAGGTCCTGGGCCTGAGGCGGGAGGCGTAGCCGGTACGGGGACCGGGCGAGGGCGGGGCGGATGCCGCGCATGCCTCCCCGAGCGGGCTCGCCCCTTCCCCGAGCGGGCTCGCGCCTCCCGGGGGCAACGCCCCGTAAACGGGCAACGCCCCGTAAACGGGCAACGCCCCGTAAACGGGTGAGGGACCCCGGCCGAAGCCGAGGTCCCTCGTGATCACGCGCACCGCGAGGCTCAGGCCGCCCGGCCCTCGCCCTCCCCGGGCCGCCTGTGCCTGCCGTGTGCCGGAGACGAAGAGTCCTCCGTCAAAGCCGGCCCCCCACGGTGCTTACCGGACTTTCCTGAGCCGTCGGCCTCGCCCTGCGGGCGCCCCGTGGCCGAATCGGTTCGGGTTTCAGACATGCTGGAACGTCACCCCGTTGTACTGGTACGGCTGCTGGTCAGGCGCAGAGTCTAACCAGCCTTCCTAGCCCGCGACGGGCTGCCTCGTGAACACTTGCCCCGTAAGCGGAGCCTGTTGCAGAGGGACGGGTTTCGGCGCGGCCACGAGCCCCGGCGCAGACCCCGGCGCACCCCCGGGCGCACCGGGCACATCCCCCCGCCGCGCTCCTGGGGAACCCGGGGATTCCAAGGCCCCGGCCGCCCCCGCCGCGACCCCCGCCCCCACAGCGACCTCCGGCCCCGCCTCCGCCGCCCCCGCGGCAGGCACCCCCACCCCCACCACCGAGCACGGCGCCGCAGCCGTGGAGCACGGCAGCCGCAGCACCCCCTCCCGGGTCCACAGCCCCGACCCGGCCAACCATCCGACCGGCGCCGGGAGTTGGGTCATGCGCCGCTCGGCGGGCCGCCAGACCCCCAGCCAACTCCCCGCCCCGGAAGCCGGATCCCCGCCGATCTCCAGCGCCACCGCGCACGCCTCGGGCATCAGCACCTGCCCCGGCTGCGCCGCGAAGGGCGTCACCGCCACGCCCCCCGCCTCCCCGACCCGCAGGCACTCGGGGAACCGCACGGGGCGGTGGCTGCCGAGCACCCCCCAGCCCAGCCGGTCCTCGCCGGGCGCGTCCGACCGTACGAGCAGCAGCCCGCTGTCCGGCTCGGCCAGCAGCAGCCGGTCGTCGCTGCCCTCCGCGATCTGGAGCAGCGGCGTCACCTCGCCGCCCCGCCCCAGGTCGACCGCGACCGTCTTCAGCACCCCGTCGGTCTCCCGGTCGAGGGCGAGCAGCCGCCCCGCACGGTCCAGCCAGACCCCGCCCGAGCAGCGCCCGCGCACCTCCGCGACGTGCTCGGGCCCGAACGCGCCGCCCGCCACCAGCCAGATCGCGGTGGAGTGCGCCCCGACCGCCAGCGCGTAGGCGCTGCGCCCGTCGGGGGCGGGCGGCAGGAGCGTCAGCGCGGGGCACTCGACGGCGCCCAGCTGCACCTCGCCCGTCCCGGGACCGGTCGGGTAGAGCAGCGACAGCGTGTGCCGCTCCGCGACGCGCCGCCTGACCAGCACCCGCCCGTCGGCCAGCGGCAGCACGTCCGCCTCGGCCTCCTCCGGCTGGGCGAGGGGGAGCGGCACGGCGTACGGCTCGGGCCCGCCGAGCGTCCACCGCTCGACGAACCACGCGACCCCGGCCGCCCCGCCCGCCCCTCCTGCCCCGCCCGCCTCCTCGGGAACCCCCCACCCCGGGTCGTTCCCCGCGCCGCCCCCCGCGTCCGGGCCCCGGCCCCCCGCAGGAGCCAGCCGGGCCGCGTACGAACCGTCGGCCGAGATCGTGAGCGACCCCGGACCGGGACCGGCCCCCGTACCGGACCCGGACCCGGAACCCGCGCCGGACCCCGTACCGAGCCGGACGGTCTCGATGGCACACGCCGTCATCGAATCGTCACCTCCGGTGGCGAAGCTAGTTTTCGCTCGTCCGACCGGACAACGCGAGACCCGTCACTTCACACAGAAGGGTGCTGTTGTCCCGGTTCGCGGGATGAATCAGGGGCGGCTGTGCTGCACGGGAGCGGGGTGCACGGAGCGGGGGTCCCCGCCGTACCCGGGCCGTACCAGGTGGCGGAGCGGGCCGCCGGACCGAGCCATGGCCGGTGGGGCACGCGGCGCGGGTAACCTGTCTGCGTGCCCCGTCTGTCTGAAGTCATCGCCGCGCTCGACGCCCTGTGGCCCCCCGAGCGGGCCGAACAGTGGGACGCCGTCGGCACCGTCTGCGGCGACCTCGATGCCGAGGTCTCGCGGGTGCTGTTCGCCGTCGACCCCGTGCAGGACACCGCGGACGAGGCCGTCGCACTCGGCGCGCAGCTCGTCGTCACGCACCACCCGCTCTACCTGCGCGGCACGACGACGGTCGCGGCCTCGCACTTCAAGGGCCGCGTCGTGCACACCCTGATCAAGCACGACGTCGCGCTGCACGTCGCGCACACCAACGCCGACAAGGCCGACCCCGGAGTCTCCGACGCCCTCGCGGGCGCCCTGGGCCTGCGGGTGCTGCGCCCCCTGGTGCCCGACCCCGCCGACCCGGCGGGCCGCCGGGGCCTGGGCCGGATCTGCGAGCTCGACGTCCCGCTGCCGCTGCGCGAGTTCGCGGCGCTGGCCGCCGCCCGGCTGCCCGCCACCGCGCAGGGCGTACGGGTCGCGGGCGACCCCGAAGCGACGATCCGTACCGTCGCGGTCAGCGGCGGCTCGGGCGACAGCCTCTTCGCGGACGTGCGCGCCGCGGGCGTGGACGCGTTCCTCACCGCCGACCTGCGCCACCACCCGGTCTCCGAAGCCCGTGAGCAGGCGCCGCTCGCGCTGCTCGACGCGGCGCACTGGGCCACCGAGTGGCCCTGGTGCGAGCTGGCCGCAGCCCAGCTCGACGAGATCTCCGACCGCAACGGATGGGGACTGCGAGTCCACGTCTCGAAGCGGGTCACCGACCCCTGGACAAACCACCTCTCTTCTCCTGGAGCCCCCAACTGAACGCCGCGCCCGCCGACCAGATCCGCCTCCTCGACGTCCAGGCACTCGACGTCCGCCTCGCGCAGCTCGCGCACAAGCGCAAGTCGCTCCCCGTCCACGCGGAGCTGGAGTCCCTGACCAAGGACCTCGCCCAGCTGCGCGACCTGCTCGTCGCCGCGCAGACCGAGGAGAGCGACACCGCCCGCGAGCAGACCAAGGCCGAGCAGGACGTCGACCAGGTGCGCCAGCGCGCCGTCCGCGACCAGCAGCGCCTGGACTCCGGGGCCATCACCTCCCCGAAGGACCTGGAGAACCTCCAGAAGGAGATCGTCTCGCTGGCCAAGCGCCAGGGTGACCTGGAGGACGTCGTCCTGGAGGTCATGGAGCGCCGCGAGAGCGTGCAGGAGCGCGTCTCCGAGCTCACCGAGCGCGTCTCCTCCGTGCAGGCCAAGGCCGACGACGCGACCGGCCGCCGCGACGCGGCGTTCGCCGAGATCGACGAGCAGACCGCTTCGGTCACCAAGGAGCGCGAGGTCGTCGCCGGGTCCGTCCCCGCCGACCTGCTGAAGCTCTACGACAAGCTGCGCGGCCAGCAGGGCGGCGTGGGCGCGGCCAGGCTGTACCAGCGCCGCTGCGAGGGCTGCCAGCTGGAGCTGAACATCACCGAGATCAACGAGGTCAAGGCGGCCCCCGCGAACGAGGTCGTGCGCTGCGAGAACTGCAGCCGCATCCTGGTGCGCACCGCCGAGTCGGGCCTCTGAGTTGTCCGTGCGCAAGGTCGTCATCGAGGCCGACGGCGGTTCCCGGGGCAACCCGGGTCCCGCCGGCTTCGGTGCCGCGGTCATCGACCCCGCGACGGGGGAGACCCTGGCGGAGGCGGCTGAGTACATCGGCGTCGCGACCAACAACGTCGCCGAGTACAAGGGCCTGATCGCCGGGCTCCGCGCGGCGCACGCGCTGGCGCCCGACGCCGAGGTCCTGGTCCGGATGGACTCCAAGCTCGTCGTCGAGCAGATGTCGGGCCGCTGGAAGATCAAGCACCCCGACATGAAGCCGCTCGCCGCCGAGGCGGCGACGGTCTACCCGCGCTCGCAGGTGAAGTACCAGTGGATCCCGCGCGAGCAGAACAAGCACGCGGACCGGCTGGCCAACGAGGCGATGGACGCGGGCAAGCGCGGCAAGCAGTGGGAGCCCGCGTCCTCGTCGGCGGCGCTCGACGCGTCCGCCGCGCGGACGGCCGCGCTCGCGCCCTCGGGCCCGCCCGGTGACGCGGCGGCCGGAGCGGCGAAGGCCCGCGCGGCACTGAGCGGCGCGGCACCGGGCGGCGGCGCGGCACAGGGCGGCGGTACGGCTCTTGCCGGTACGGCGCTCAAGGCCCCGGCCTCCGCCTCCGCCGCCGCGGCCGGGCAGGTCGCCGAGCAGGCCCGCGCCTCGCTCGCCGCCGCTCGCCCCGCCACCCCGCCCGTCGGCTGGGCCGCGCCCGCCGACCTCGGGGCGCCCGCCACCTTCGTCCTGCTGCGGCACGGCGAGACCGCGCTCACCCCCGAGAAGCGGTTCTCCGGCAGCGGCGGCAGCGACCCCGAGCTGTCCGACGCCGGGCGCCGCCAGGCCGAGGCGACGGCCGCGGCGCTCGCCGCGCGCGGCACGGTCCAGGCGGTCGTCAGCTCCCCGCTGAAGCGCTGCCGCCAGACCGCCGAGGCGGTCGCGGCCCGGCTCGGCCTCGACGTGCACGTCGAGGAGGGGCTGCGCGAGACGGACTTCGGTGCCTGGGAGGGGCTGACGTTCGGCGAGGTGCGCGAGCGGTACGCGGACGACCTCACGGCCTGGCTCGGCTCGGCCAAGGCCGCGCCCACCGGCGGCGGCGAGAGCTTCGCGGCCGTCTCCCGGCGGGTGGCCGCCGCGCGCGACCGGCTCACCGGGCGCTACGCGGGCCGCACGGTCCTGGTGGTCAGCCACGTGACGCCGATCAAGACGCTGGTACGGCTCGCGCTCGGCGCGCCGCCCGAGTCGCTGTTCCGCATGGAGCTGTCGGCGGCGTCGATCTCGGCGGTGGCGTACTACGCGGACGGCAACGCGTCGGTGCGGCTGCTGAACGACACGTCGCACCTGCGCTGAGGCACCTCGGCCGCGGGACGCACGGAAGGGGCCGGGTGGCTGTGTTCAGCCACCCGGCCCCTTCCTGCTTCTCTTCGCTATCGCCGCCGGGCCCGCCTCAGGAGGTCTTGCGACGGTTGCGCCTGACCACGGCGCCGCCCATGGAGATCAGCGCGGCCGCCGAGGCGCCGAGCATGGTGAGCAGACCGCTCGACGCACCGGTCTCCGCGAGGCTGTCCCCGTGCTCGTCACCCGAGGGATGGGTGCCCGGGTGGTGCGGGCCGCCCGGCTGGTCGGGGCTGCCCGGCTCGTCCGGAGACACCGGGATGTCGCAGTCCGGCGTACCGGGCTCGTCCGGAGCACTGGGCTCGTCGCAGTCCGGGCTACCGGGCTCGTCGGGGCTACCGGGCTCGTCCGGGGTTCCCGGCTCGTCCGGAGTGCCGGGCTCATCGGGCGTTCCGGGCTCGTCCGGGGTTCCCGGCTCGTCGGGAGTGCCCGGCTCATCGGGTGTACCGGGCTCGTCCGGAGTACCAGGCTCGTCGGGAGTGCCGGGCTCGTCCGGGGTTCCGGGCTCGTCCGGGGTCCCCGGCTCGTCCGGCGTTCCCGGCTCATCGGGCGTACCCGGCTCGTCCGGGGTTCCGGGCTCGTCGGGCGTACCCGGCTCATCGGGAGTGCCGGGCTCGTCCGGCGTACCGGGCTCGTCCGGGGTTCCCGGCTCGTCCGGCGCGCAAGGCACGCCGGGGGTGCCGGGATTGCCCGGGGTGGGAGGCACGCAGGGCCCGTCCGGAACGCCGGGCTCATCGGGCTCGATCGGCGGCTCGTCGGGGGTGCCGGGCTCGTCCGGGGTTCCGGGCTCGTCGGGCGTACCGGGCTCGTCCGGAGTGGTCGGGCAGTCCGGGACGGAAGGCTCGTCGCCGGGCGTGCCCGGGGCGTCGCAGCCGGGGCCTCCGGGCTCGTCGGGCTCCATGGGAGGCTCGTCGGGCTCCATGGGAGGCTCGTCCGGCGTCTCCCCGTAAGGCGGCTGCTCCGGCTGCTCGTCCGGCTGTTCGGCGGGCTGCTCAACGGGCTTCGCACCCGGGGAATCCGGAATGCCGGGAATTCCGGCGATCTGCGCAATGGGCGGAAGCTCCGGCATCTTCGGAAGCTGCGGAAGGCTGATGTCCGGGCCGCCGTACGACTCGCCCGGCTGCGTCGCGGGCTTTACGTCCGGCACCTGCGGAATTCCGGCGATCTGCGTAATTCCCGGGACCTTCGGAGCCTCTGGCGAGCTGACGTCCGAGCCGCCGTAGGGCGCGTCCGGGTGTGGATTGGCGTAGGCGGGCGAGGCGAGCAGCACGAGTGAGCTCGCGAGCGCCGCAACTGTTGTCGCCCCGTACAGGGACGAAGGAAGGGAACGCATAGTCAGATATTGTGATGAATCGGATAATTGGCTCGTAATGAATGCGTTCCTCGGGGTGTGTCTTCCCGGAATCCACACGAATGGCCGCCCGTGTCCCGCGGTGAACCTCCCGGAACTGTGGATGGGCCACCCGCGTTCGAGGGGCGGGCCCCTAGCCCGCCAGCGCCGCCGCCCCGCGCGCCAGCGACTCGACGCGGGCCCAGTCGCGGGCCTTGACCGCGTCCGCCGGGAGCATCCAACTGCCGCCCACGCAGCCGACGTTCGGCAGGGCGAGGTACGCGGGTGCGGACGCCGGGGACACCCCGCCCGTCGGGCAGAACCGCGCCCGGGGGAGCGGCCCGCCGAGCGCCCGCAGGTACGGCACCCCGCCCGCCGCCTCCGCGGGGAAGAACTTCATCTCCTCCACCCCGCGCTCCAGCAGCGCCACGACCTCCGACGTCGTCGAGACGCCCGGCAGGAACGGCACCCCCGACTCCCGCATCGCCGTCAGCAGCGTGTCCGTCCAGCCCGGACTCACCAGGAAGCGGGCCCCCGCGCCGACCGCGTCCGCGACCCCGGCGGGCGATACGACCGTGCCGGCGCCCACCACCGCGTCCGGCACCCCGTCCGCGATCGCGCGGATCGCCTCCAGTGCCGCCGGGGTGCGCAGCGTCACCTCGATCGCGGGCAGCCCGCCCGCGACCAGCGCCCGCGCCATCGGTACGGCGTCGGCGGCGTCCTCGATCACGACGACGGGGATGACGGGGGCCAGGTCAAGAACAGAGCTCATGCCCGCCATACTGCCCACGGCGGACTCCCTGTGCAACGGGCGTTGCGCAGGGCGCAACGCCACTCAGTGGATCTCGTCCACCAGCACGTCCAGCGACCAGGGCTTCCCGGCCTTCCCCGGCGCCTCGGCCTCCACCGCGTACCCCAGCTCCCGCAGCGCGTCGACCAGCTCGGCGGGCCCGGCCGGAGCCGTCCCCGTCTCCAGCAGGCTCCGTACGATCCGGCCCTTCGTCGCCTTGTTGAAGTGGCTGACCACCTTCCGCGTCGGCGCGTGCAGCACCCGTACCGTCGCCGTGCGCCCCGCGACCTCGCCCTTGGGCTTCCACGCCGCCGCGTACGCCGACGAGCGCAGGTCCAGCACCAGACCGCTGCCCGCCGCCTCCGGCATGACCTCCGCCATCGGGCCCCGCCAGTGCGCGCCCAGCGCCCCGAGCCCCGGCAGCTTCACGCCCATCGAGCAGCGGTACGAGGGAATGCGGTCGTCCACCCGGACCGCGCCCCACAGCCCCGAGAACACCAGCAGCCACTGCCGCGCCCGCTTGCGCGCCGCCGCGTCCAGCGTGGCCAGGCCCAGAGCGTCGTACAGCACCCCGGTGTAGACCTCACCGGCCGGGCGCGCGCCCGCGACCCGCAGGTCCACGTTCTTGGTGACCTCGCCGCTCAGCCCCTCGCTCAGCCCCAGCACCTCGCGCGCCTTCGCCGCGTCCGACGCGCACAGCTCCACCAGCTCGTCCAGGACGGCGGCCCGCGCCCCGGCGAGCCCAGGCAACGACAGCGACTCGGGCTTCAGCGGAGCCCCGCGCCCGGAAGCGGCCTTGCCTTCCGACGGCGGCAACAGCACGAGCACGGTGGATCTCCTCTACGTACGGACCAGGGACAAACAGACAAGGGGGTACGGCCCCGGACCCGCAAGCCTAGGGCCTGTCCTGCGGGTCACGGCTGGACCGCGGGGTCCGGCACGCACACCCGGTCCTGACCGTCAGCGGTCCCCGGAGCCGCCACGACCCGCGGGACAGGCCCGAAGTGCCGCGCCCCGCCCCGCGCCATACGCTCGACGCATGCCTCGCCGCCAGATGCACGTGACCGGCGCAGCCGAAGCGCCCCTGCGGGCCGCCCTGCGCGCACTGCGTACGAAACTGGAGGTGCCGGACGCGTTCCCGGCCGCCGTGCTCGCCGAGGCCGAGGACGCCGCGAAGTCCCCGCGCCTGCCGGGCCGCGACGCCACCGACATCCCGCTCTTCACCATCGACCCGCCCACCTCCGTCGACCTCGACCAGGCCATGCACCTCGCCCGCCGCGCCGACGGCGGCTACCGCGTGCACTACGCCATCGCCGACGTCGCCGCCTACGTCACCCCCGGCGGCGCCCTCGACGCCGAGGCCCACCGACGCGTCCAGACCCTCTACTTCCCCGACGGCAAGGTGCCCCTGCACCCCGCGGTCCTCTCCGAGGGCGCCGCGAGCCTGCTGCCCGGCCAGCCGGCCCCCGCCGTGCTGTGGCGGATCGACCTGGACGCCGAGGGCCGCCGCGTCGCCACCGACGTGCGCCGCGCCCTGGTCCGCAGCCGCGCCAAGCTCGACTACGCGGGCGTCCAGCGGCAGATCGACGCGGGCACCGCGGAGGAACCCCTCGCCCTCCTCAAGGACATCGGGCTGCTGCGCGAGGCCCTGGAGGTGGAGCGCGGCGGGATCTCCCTCAACGTCCCCGAACAGGAGATCGTCGAGCTGGACGGCGCGTACACCCTCGAATACCGCGCCCCGCTCCCCGCCGACGGCTGGAACGCCCAGATCTCCCTGCTCACCGGCATGGCCGCCGCCGACCTCATGACCGCGGCCGGCACCGGCATCCTGCGCACCCTGCCCACCGCCCCCGACGGGGCCGTCGCCCGGCTGCGGCACAGCGCGAAGGCGCTCGGCATCGACTGGCCGCACCACGTCCCGTACGCCCAGGTCATCCGCTCCCTCGACCCGCGCGTGTCGCGGCACGCCGCCTTCCTCCAGGAGTGCACGACCCTGCTGCGCGGCGCGGGCTACACCGTCTTCACCGACGGCAACGTCCCCGCCGCGACCGTGCACGCCGCCGTCGCCGACGAGTACACCCACTGCACGGCCCCGCTGCGCCGCCTCGTCGACCGGTACGCGGCCGAGCTGTGCGTGGCCGCCGTCGCGGGCGAGGAGCCCCCGGAGTGGGCGCGCGCCGCGCTCGACGCGCTGCCGCGCGAGATGGCCGAGGGCTCGCGCCGGGCCAACACGGTCGAGCGGGAGTGCGTCGACACCGTCGAGGCCGCGCTGCTCAAGGACCGGGTGGGGGAGGTCTTCGACGCGTACGTGGTCGACGTGAAGGAGCGCGAGCCCGCCGTCGGCACGGTCCACCTGGAGGACCCGGCGGTGGTCGCCAGGATCGAGGGCGGCACGGCGCGGCTCCCGCTGGGGGAACGGCTGAGGGTGCGGCTCACGCAGGCGGATCCGGGGGCGCCGAAGGTGCTGTTCGCCCCGGCGTGAACGGGTCCGCGACGGCATCCTTGAGCGCGGCGTACAGGGCCCGCGCGTCGTCCGCGTGGCAGCGCAGGGTGTGCACGGGCCTGGCCCTGCCCAGCAGCGTCGGTACGTCGAGGGGCTCGCGCAGCCGCAGCGTGAGCGAGGTCTGCGAACCGACCGCCAGGTTCAGCTCGCCCTCCTTCGCGCGGTGCGTGAACAGCGGCTCGTACCGGACGTCCTCGACCAGCCCGAGCGGGACCGTCACGTCGACGTGCCCGGCCTGCCGCAGCCGCAGCGCACCGCCGCCCAGCACGTGCGGGCGCACCACGGAGGCGGCGTGCAGCCCGAGCACGAAGAGCACCGTGTAGACGTCGAGCACGAGCACCACGGCGTGCACCGCGGGCAGCCCCTTGAGCAGGTACGACATCCCGGCCGTCTCCACGGCGCAGACGAACGCGAAGCCGTACATCGTGGCGGCCTGGTCCCGCGCGTGCCCGAAGGCCCGCGAGCCGGGCCGCACGCCGTGGCGCCGCCGTGCGACCCACAGCGCGAGCGACACCAGCAGCCGCAGCTCGTGCCCGACGAGGGCCCGCACCGGGCGCGGCACCAGCTCCGCCAGGGCCGCCCGCGCACCGCCCAGGCGCCGTCGCAGCCGCTGGAACGCCCACAGCTCGGCGAGGAACAGGGCGCCGATCAGCAGTTCGGCGGCGACGAGGAAGCCCCCGGGTATCCGCACGCCCGCGACCAGGCACATCACCAGGACGAGCTCGCCGGGCAGCACGGCGTACGCGGCGAGCCGCAGCACCCGGATCACGAGCCCGCCCCCGACCCGGCGGCGCTCCGCAGGACCCGGTACGAGGCCGCGCCCGTCCCGACGGCGCTCCGCAGCATCCGGTTCACGAGGCTGCCCCCCGTCCCGGCGGTGCTCCGCCGCATCCGGTACGAGGCCGTGTCCGGCCCGGCAGCGCTCCGCTGCACCCGGTACGAGGCCGCGCCCGACCCTGCGGCGCTCCGCAGCATCCGGTACGAGGCCGCGCCCGTCCCGGCGGCGCCCCACGGTGCCCGGATCACGACGGCCCGTCCTGCCGGGCGGCGGCGATCCGCATCGCGCGCCGCACGGCCTCGGCCTGCGCGGGCGCGAAGTCCGCGAACATCGCGTCGACGACGGGCCCGGACAGCTCGGCGTCCCGGCCCGGCGCGCCCAGCGCCTCCACGGGGACGAGCGCGGCGAGCGCGGCGGCCGCCTCGTCCACCGCGGGGTCGGAGGGCGCCGCGTCCACGAGGGCGTCGAGCATCGCGTACACCGCGTGGGCCCGCTCGGCCGCGCCCGGCGCCCCGGTCACCGACCGCATCGCGGCGAGCAGCCGCCCGCGCTCTTCGGGGGTCCCCGCGGTGTCGAGGAGGGCCAGGATCTCGCGGTCCCTGGCGGCCATGGGGGACTCGGGCAGCCCGGCGGAGGCCCGCGCGACGTCCCCCAGGAGCGCGGTGAGCTCCGGCGAGAACGGCCCCTGCGCGGGCAGCGTCCCCGCACGGGCCTCCCGGATCAGTACGGCGAGCCTGGCCCGCCGCTCCCGGATCCCGGACTCCTGCCGGGCCAGGTCGGCGTCCAGCCCGCCCAGCACCTCCACCAGCTCCCGCCCGGCGTCGTCGGCGAGGACGTCCCGCACCTCGTCGAGGCCGAGCCCCAGCTCGGTGAGCCGCTTGATCCGCGCGAGCAGCACGGCGTCGCGCAGCCCGTACTCCCGGTAGCCGTTGCCCAGCCGCCTGGGCTCGGGCAGCAGCCCGCGGTGGTGGTAGTGGCGCACCGCGCGCGGGGTGACGCCGACGAGTGAGGCGAGCTCTCCGATCCGCATGGCCCCAGTAGAAACGTTGACGCGGCGGCAGGGTCAAGGACCGGGCGGTGCGGCGGGTAGCATGGTCGGCACGGCAGACGAGCCGGGCGGGCGGCCGCGTGGGGATCTTCGGAACCTCCCGAGGAACGTCCGGGCTCCACAGGGCAAGGTGGTGGCTAACGGCCACCCGGGGTGACCCGCGGGACAGTGCCACAGAAAACAGACCGCCCGGTGCTTCGGCGCCGGGTAAGGGTGAAACGGTGGTGTAAGAGACCACCAGCGCCTGAGGTGACTCAGGCGGCTAGGTAAACCCCACCTGGAGCAAGGTCAAGAGGAGCACCGTGAAACGTGCTCTGCGCGGACGTTCGAGGGCTGCCCGCCCGAGTCCGCGGGTAGACCGCACGAGGCCGGTGGCAACACCGGCCCTAGATGGATGGCCGTCACCGCGACGTCCGCGAGGACCCGCGGTACAGAACCCGGCGTACAGCCCGACTCGTCTGCCGCCCCACCTATGACTAGTAGCCGGTGACGGTGACCCAGTCGTCGCTCTGGGAGTACGGCACGGAGATGTTGGTGCCCCAGCTGTAGCTGTTCTGGCAGTTGTAGCTGTTGTACGACTTGACCGTCAGCGGGCCGCGCCACCACCAGCCGGAGATGTAGGTGGTGCCGCCCGAGTTGATGTTGAAGCAGCCGAGGGTCTCCTCGCCGTTGTGGTTGTAGCCGTAGAGCTCGACCGAGTGGCGGTAGTTGGGCATAGCCTTGTCCCTGAAGATGATCTGCTGCCCGTTGGAGCCGGCGGAGGCCGTACCCGCGCCCACGAGCACTCCGGTGGCGGCCAGGGCGGCGGTCACTACGGCCGTGGCGGTGCGTGCGGCGATGTTCTTGGACATGTGGAGATGTCCCCCGTTCGATCGTGTCGTCGTGCGCCCGGAGAACTCGTTGAACTCCGAACGTTCCGGACCCAGGCTATGAAGCCGCACCAACGGATCAACAACACCTCGCCAACAGGGACTTGGCCCCCCGCCGCGCGCGGGGCCGCCACGGATCCCGGGGCCGCTGCCGGGACGCCGCCCGGTTAGGGTGCGCGGATGGTGTACGGACACAGTGGCGAATTCGCGCGTGCGGCAGTGGATTTCGAGGCGGCGGTGCTGGCCAGGGACCCCGAGGGGACCGGGCGGGCTTTCATGGGGTTGCGGGAGACCTTCGGGCGGGCCGGGGCGGGGGAAGTGGCTGGGGCCGGGCCCCGGTTGGCGGGGGTGGTCGCGCAGGTGCCCGCCGGGCCGCGGGCCGTGGTGGCCGTGATCGTCGGGGCGTGCGTGGAGCGCGGGGCCGATCCCGTGCTGAGCGCGCCCGGACTTTTCGACGGGCTGCGCGAATCGCTGGAGGACGCGCTGGAGTTCTGCGCCCTCTGGGAGGAGGGCGGGGGCGGTGACGTGCCGATGCCCGACGACCTGGGGCCTTCGCCAGAGGTCGTGGAGCGGGTCGGAGGCCTGCTCGCCGAGGGCTGGTGGGGGATGCCGCAGTGGCAGATGGCGGCCCTCGCCCACCTCAACCACCCGGCCGTGCGCCGCACGGTGGACCCCGCGCGCAGGCGCGAGGCCCTCGCGCTGCTGGGCCGGGTCTCGCGGGTGGCGGGCGATGCGTTTAAGGGGCTCGCGTACGCGCTGCGCGTGCTGGACGACGAGCAGGTGGTGGTGCTGCACCGGGAGAGCGGCACCGGTTACGCCGTACGGATATCCGGCATAGGCGACAACTTCCAGCTGCACACGCTGCTCGCCGACGCGCTGGTGGGCGGCGGGCATGTCGCGGGGCACGCGCCGTCGGCCGCCGAGGTCGACGTCTGCCGCGACCGGCAGGCGCACGAGCGGATCCTGACCACCGGTTCCTTCATGATGTCCGCGCCCGACGGCGAGCGGGTCTGGAACGAGGGCGACCCGTCCGACATCCCGCTCGTGGACGGCGCCCGGCTGCTGGTCCTCGACCCGCCGCCGTACCCGCACACCTGGCCGTCCGGGCGGTTCTTCCCCGACATGGCGGGCGACCTGGTGCTGGAGCGGGTGCTCGCACCCGACGAGGCCGCGCGGTGGTTCGCGCGGGTGGCCCCCGCGGCGGCGTAGGGCCTGTCGGGGGCGGTGCGGGGGGTCGTGGGGTGTAGGGGTGGGGGTACGTCCGCATCCGTACCCCTGATCCGTACCCCTGATCCGTACCCCTGGAGGCACCGTGACCGTTCCCGTGGACCAGCTCACCGACCCCGCCGTGCGCGCCCTGGTCGCCGCGATCAACGCGGGCGACCGGGAGGCGTTCCGGGCCGCGCTCGCCCCGGGCGCGGCCATGTCCGACGACGGCTCCGACCGGGACCTGACGGAGTGGACCGAACGGGAGGTCTTCTCCTCGGGCGGCCACATGGACGTCGAGTCCCAGTCGGACGACGGCCGTTCGCTCGTCGCGCTCTACCGCAACGACACGTGGGGCGCGATGCGGACCGCGTGGCGCTTCACCGTGGAGGACGGGAAGGTCGCGCGGTTCGACACCGGGCAGGCGTGAGGGGGCGGCAGGACGGGCGCGGGCGGGCGCGGGCGGGGCCTCGGGCTGGGCCTCAGGCGGGGATCTCCGTGCCCGTGCCGCTCACCCTGATCCTCGGGTCGCCCTCGGTGAGCGTCACCGTGAGCGTGCCGGGGCGGCCCATGTCGGCGCCCTGGTGCAGGGTCAGGACCGCGTCGCCGGGGACCAGGGCGAGCTCGCGGGCGTACGCGCCGAAGGCGGCGGCCGCGGCGCCCGTCGCCGGGTCCTCGACGACCCCGCCCACCGGGAAGGGGTTCCGCACGTGGAACGTCGTCCCGTCCGCCGCCTCGCGCCACACCAGCTGGACGGTTACCAGGTCGAGCCTCAGCATGAGGGCCTTCAGGCGCTCGAAGTCGTACGCGAGGTCCGCGAGGCGCTCCCTGGTCGCGGCGCCCAGCACCAGGTGGCGGGCGCCCGCGTAGGCGACGCGCGGGGGGAACGCGGGGTCCAGGTCGGCGGCCGGCCAGCCGAGGGCGGCGAGCGCTTCGGTGACGTCGGCGTCCTCGATGGGGGCGGTGTGCGGCTCGACGGTGGTGAGGGTCGCGAGGAGGTGCCCGGCGGGGGAGCGGGTGACGGTGATCGGGATGGTGCCCGCGAGGGTGGCGAACGTGAGGTCGCCGGGGCCGATGCGGTCCGCGAGGGCGATGGCCGTGGCGATGGTGGCGTGGCCGCAGAAGGGGACTTCCGCCTGGGGGCTGAAGTACCGGACCGTGAAGCCCCGTCCGGGCTCGGCGTCCAGGCCCTCGGGCGGGGCGGTCAGGAACGCGGTCTCGCTGTAGCCGAGGTCCGCGGCGGTCGCGAGCATCGCGGAGGCGTCCAGGGAGGTGGCGTCCAGCACGACGCCGGCGGGGTTGCCTCCGGCGGGGTCGGTGGAGAAGGCGGTGTAGTGGAGGGGTGCGGCGGGTGCGGGTGCGTCCGTGATCATGTCGCGTGAACGTGGCGGGTGCGGCGGGCATTCCCGGGGGCGTTGCCCTCCGGGCGGGGGCGCGGTTCTGGGGCGGGGGTTTCTGGGGCGAGCCCGCTCGGTGTGGGTGGGCAGGTGCGGCATCTGCCCCACTCTCGCGCGGTTCCCCGCGCCCCCATGGGGTCCGCCGTACCGGGCACGTCCAGCACGGGCGCCCCGTCAGGGGCGCGGGGAACCGCGCGAGCGAGCCACCACCGGGCCGCAGGCGACCACCCGGCGCGAGCGGGCTCGCCACCCCCACACCCGCCACCCCCGCACCCGCCATCCCCACACTCGCCCCTAACCCCGCCCCACGTACGGCATGTTCGTCGCGAGTACCGTGGCGAACTGGACGTTCGCCTCCAGCGGCAGGCCCGCCATCTGCACGACCACCGCCGCCACGTCCGCCACCGACATCACCGGCTCCACCGCCGTCTCCCCGTTCGCCTGCGGCACCCCCGTCCGCATCCGTTCCGTCATGTCGGTCGCCGCGTTGCCGATGTCGATCTGGCCGCAGGCGATGCGGTACGGACGCCCGTCCAGCGAAAGGGACTTCGTCAGGCCGGTCACGGCGTGCTTCGTCGCCGTGTAGGCGACGGACATCGGGCGCGGCGCGTGCGCCGAGATCGAGCCGTTGTTGACGATCCGGCCGCCCTGCGGATCCTGCTCCTTCATCAGCCGGAACGCACCCTGCGCGCACAGGAACGCACCCGTGAGGTTCACGTCCACCACGTGCCGCCACGCCTCGTGCGCCAGGTCCTCCAGCGGCACGTTCCCCGGGCCGAACGTCCCCGCGTTGTTGAACAGCAGGTCGAGCCGCCCCCACCGCTCCCGCACCGCCGCGAACAGCCCGTCCACGGAAGCCGGATCGGCGACGTCCGCCGGGACCACCAGGGCGCCCGCCCCGCAGGCGGAAGCCGTCTCCCGCAGCGGCGCCTCCCGCCGCCCCGCCAGCGCCACCGACCAGCCCGCCTCCGCCAGCGCGAGCGCCACCGCGCGGCCGATGCCCGAACCCGCTCCCGTAACCACCGCAATCTTCGACATGCGCGGGAGGGTACGGGACGGCCCGGCACCCGGATCTCACCCGTCCGCCATCTGAGTGTTGTGTACGTGTCAGGCCTGCGCTGTCGCGTCCCGCTGCAATGCGTGCATGACACATGCGCGTACGTCCCAGCAGTCCCACGATCCCGAACTCCGCGCCGCGGCACGCCGGCTGGCCCGCCGCAGGTTCCTCACCGGCACCGGTGCCGCCGCCGCCCTCGCCTTCGCCGTGAACCTGCCCGGCACCGCGCAGGCCGCCGAGTTCGACGCCGCGCGGATCAAGGAGGACCCGTTCACGCTGGGCGTCGCGTCCGGGGATCCGATGCCCGGATCCGTGCTCCTGTGGACCAGACTCGCCCCGCGCCCGTACGAGGCGGACAGCGGCCTGCCCAAGGCGCGCATAACGGTGAGGTGGGAACTCGCCCGCGACGAGCGCTTCCGGCGCGTCGTGCGGCGCGGACGCGTCACCGCCCACCCGGAGTTCCACCACGCCGTGCACGTCGAGGCGGGCGGGCTCGACCCCGACCGCACGTACTACTTCCGCTTCCGCGCCGGGAGCTGGCTCAGCCCCGTCGGCCGCACTCGCACCGCCCCCGCGCGCGGCGCCCGCGTGTCCGAGCTGAAGCTCGCCGCCGTCTCCTGCCAGGCGTACCACGACGGCTACTTCACCGCGTACCAGCACCTCGCGGAGGAGGACCTCGACGTCGTCCTCCACCTCGGCGACTACCTCTACGAGTACGCCGTCACCGCCACCGGCGGCGCCCGCGCCTACACCGACCGCAGGCTGCCCGCGCACTTCAACCGCGAGACCCTCACGCTGGAGGACTACCGGCTGCGGTACGCGCTCTACAAGTCCGACCCCGACCTGCGCGCCGCGCACGCCGCGCACCCCTTCGTCGTCACCTGGGACGACCACGAGACCGAGAACAACTACGCGGGCCAGGACCCGGAGAACGACGTGCCGCCGGAGGAGTTCCTGCTGCGCAGGGCCGCCGCCTACCGCGCGTACTGGGAGAACCAGCCGCTGCGCGCCCCGCAGCGCCCCACCGGCCCCGACATGCGGCTCTACCGCCGCCTCCAGTTCGGCCGCCTCGCCCAGTTCGACATCCTCGACACCCGCCAGTACCGCTCCAACCAGGCGTACGGCGACGGCTGGAAGGTCCCGGGCCCGGAGTCCGAGGACCCGACGCGCACCATGACGGGCGCCGCCCAGGAGCGCTGGCTCATCGACGGCTGGCGGCAGTCGAGGGCGCTGTGGAACGTCGTGCCGCAGCAGGTGACCTTCGCGCAGCGGCGCGACGTCCCGCGCCCCGACTTCAAGCTCTCCATGGACTCCTGGGACGGCTACCCGGCCTCCAGGAAGCGGGTCCTGGACGGCGCCGCGTCCGCCGGGGTCGACAACCTCATGGTCCTCACCGGCGACGTGCACGTCGGCTACGGCTTCGACCTCAAGGCCGACTTCGACGACCCCGCGTCGCGGACGGTCGGCACGGAGATCGTCGCCACCTCGATCAGCAGCGGCAAGGACGGCGCCGACAAGCCCTCGAACTGGGACAACTTCACCCGGGCCAACCCGCACATGAAGTTCTACAACGGGCGGCGCGGATACGTGAAGGTGACCCTGGGCACCGAGCGGGCGCGCGCCGACTTCCGCACCGTCTCCGGTGTCACCAAGCCGGGCGCGCCGATCACCACGGCCGCCTCCTTCGTGACGGAGGTCGGCGACCAGGGCCTCAAGCCCGCCTAGGACCGGTCGGCCGCGTAGCGGACGCCGATGCGGTCCCGCACCGCGTCGAGCGTCCGCATCACGGCCAGGCTGCCGTCCAGCGGCACCAGCGGCGACTCCGTCTCGCCCGCCCGCAGCGCCCGCATCACCTCCGCCGCCTCGTACCGCAGCGAGTGCCGGTCCCCCTCGATCGCGTACGTCCGCGGATCCGAACCGTCCGGCCCGTGCAGGGTCAGCCGCTCCGGGTAGAAGAAGCCGCGCTCGAAGTCGATGCGGCCCTCCGTGCCCGTCACGGACGCGGTCATCGGGGTGTCGGCGGTGATCGAGCAGGACAGCAGGGCGGTGGCGCCGCGGTCCCAGCCGAGCAGCACGCCCGTGTTCAGGTCGACGCCCTCGGGCGAGAGCAGCGCGTCGGCCTGGACGCGGTCGGGCTCGCCGAGCAGCAGGTGGGCGAAGGAGACCGGGTAGACGCCGAGGTCGAGCAGGGCGCCGCCGCCGAGCGCGGGGTCCCGCAGCCGGTGGTCGGGCGCGAAGGGGCCCGCGAGGCCGAAGTCCGCCTGTACGGTCCTGACCTCGCCCACGGCCCCGCCGTCGACCAGTTCCTTGAGGCGGCGGACGACCGGGTTGCAGTACATCCACATGGCCTCCATCAGGAACAGCCCGCGCTCGCGGGCCAGGCCCACCAGTTCCTCGGCCTCCCGGGAGTTCAGCGTGAACGCCTTCTCGACCAGGACGTGCTTCCCCGCCTCCAGGCACAGGCGGGCGGCGGCGAGGTGCGCGGAGTGCGGGGTGGCGACGTACACCACGTCGACGTCCGGGTCCGCGGCGAGCGAGGCCCAGTCCCCGTACGCCCGCTCGATCCCGAAGCGCTCGGCGAAGCCCTTCGCCGACGCGGCGGTCCTGGAGGCCACCGCCACCACGGCCGCGTCCGGCAGCTCTTTCAGGTCGGCCGTGAACGCCGCGGCTATGCCGCCCGTAGCCAGTACGCCCCACCGCACGGTCTTCTCAGGAGTCATGGCCTGAGAGCATAGATGCGGATTCAACGACTTGGAGAGACAGATGCCGGAGAGCGGTCCCACCCAGCAGGAACACATACCCGGGGCGGTGCCCCCGGAGGCCGTGACCCCGGTCGCGTCCCCGGAGTCCGCCGCCGTGATCCCGGCCAGGTCCGCCGCGCGGGACCTGGCGGCGGACGGGGCCCAGGCCCCGGCGGCCGGCGGGCGCCGGGCCGGGATGCTCGTCACCCTGGCGCTCGGCGGCCTCACCGCCCTGCCGCCGCTCTCCATGGACATGTACCTCCCGGCCCTGCCCGAGGTCACCGGCTCGCTGGCCGCGCCCTCCGCGACCGTCCAGCTCACCCTCACCGCCTGCATCGCGGGCATGGCGCTCGGGCAGCTGGTGGTCGGCCCGATGAGCGACAGGTGGGGACGGCGCTCGCCGCTGCTCGTCGGCATGGTCGTGTACGTCGTCGCCACCCTGATCTGCGCCTTCGCGCCCTCCGTCGAACTGCTGATCGCCTTCAGGCTGCTCCAGGGCCTCGCGGGCGCGGCCGGCATCGTGATCGCCCGCGCGATGGTCCGCGACCTGTACGACGGCGTGGAGATGGCCCGCTTCTTCTCCACCCTGATGCTGATCTCCGGCGTCGCCCCGGTCGTCGCCCCGCTGATCGGCGGGCAGGTGCTGCGGGTCACCGACTGGCGGGGCGTCTTCTACGTCCTGGCGGGCGTGGGCGTGCTGCTCACCCTGGTGGTGTGGAAGTGGCTGGGCGAGACGCTGCCGCCCGAGCGGCGCCACAGCGGGGGCGTGGGCGAGGCGCTGCGCACCATGCGCGGGCTGCTCGCGGACCGCGTCTTCACCGGCTACATGCTGGCCGGCGGCCTGGCCTTCGCGGCGCTCTTCGCGTACATCACGGCCTCGCCCTTCGTCGTCCAGGAGATCTACGGGGCCTCGCCGCAGACCTTCTCGCTGCTGTTCGGCGTCAACTCGGTGGGCCTGATCGCCGTCGGCCAGGTCAACGGCAAGCTGCTGGTCGGGCGGGTCTCGACGGACAAGGTGCTGCTCGTCGGGCTGGTCGTGATGACGCTGGCGGCGACGGCGCTGCTGCTCATGACGGCGGGGCTCTTCGGCGAGGTCGGGCTCGTGCCGGTCGCGGTGGGGCTCTTCGTGCTGATGTCCTCGATGGGGCTGGTGATGCCGAACACCAACGCGTCCGCGCTGATGCGGACGCAGCACGCGGCGGGGTCGGCGTCCGCGCTGCTGGGCACGTCGTCGTTCCTGATCGGCGCGGTGGCCTCGCCGCTGGTGGGGGTCGCGGGGGAGGGCACCGCGGTGCCGATGGCCGCGGTGCAGGTGGGATGCGGAGTGGTGGCGCTGGGGTGCTTCCTCCTCCTGTGCCGGAAGAAGGACGAGCGCGCCTTTTAGGGGGCGTCACAGGATCGCGCGGTTGCCCGCGCCCCTTTTCAGGGGTGCGGGCAACCGCGCGAGCGGCACTCAGCGGGAGCGGGCCCGCCACCTCTCGCGCACGAGCGCGCCGCTCAGGCCCGGGACCGGGGACCAGCGGGCGCGGCGCGAGCGGTGGGGCGCGGGGCCGTACGGCGACTGCCAGGCCGGGCGGCGCTGCCCCGCGCAGGTGGGCGGGAAGGGACGGTTCTTCGACCAGGTTCTGGACATGGACACACTCGTTCCGGGGAGAGGAGCTCAGCTGGAAGGGGCACGTCGCACCAGTTGCGCGACGCGCGACGGATCAGCGCTCGGGGTTTCTCACCGGATGTACAACGGCGTGTCCTTCGGAGGAGGGGTACGGGCAGGGGAACGGTAGCCCCGCGCGGAGCGCCGTTCCACTGATTTCCCGGCCGCCCCTACTGCTCCTCCGCCTTCTCCTCCGCCTGCTTCTCCGCGTACGCGATCAAGTGCTCGCGCCCCCGCGGGTCCGTCCACCGGAACAGCCCGGCCCCCGGCACCACCGCGCCCGGCAGCCGCACGCTCGGCGCGAGGCCGACCGGCTCGGGCAGGCCCCGGTCGCCGGTCTCCGTGAGGTCGACGGCGACCGGCGCGCCCCCGCCCGCCAGCGCGTCCGCCGCGTTGCGCGCGGCCCGCGCGCCGTACGCGAGCCCCGCGTCGCCCACCGTGGTGAGCGTCAGCGGCCGCGAACCGTCCGCGTTCTCGAAGCAGAACCCCTTCGCGCGCGCGAGGTCGAACGCCAGGTTCCCGGCGACCAGGAACCGCCCGTCCGGCGAGAGGACCGCCTCCGGGTGCTCACCGGGCGCTATCGCAGGCTTGTGGCACTCCGCGGTGGCCACCACCCGCCCGCTCGCCCCGTCGTGCACCGCCCACACGTCGTGCGTCGCCGCCCGCTTCGCACCCCGCGCCTTGTGCCAGCGCGCCAGCACCTGCCGCGGCGTCAGGGCCGTCGCGGTACCGGACCGCGCGTCCGTCCCCGCGGGCGCCCGGTCGCGGCTCGACCACGCCCCGCTCACCCAGAACTCCCGGCCCCCGCCGACCAGCAGCCCCTTCGGCGTCTGCCCCAGCACCTCGGCGGACCCGCGGCACTGTGCGCACCCCTTCGGGAAGCCGAGCGCCGCCGCCGGGACCTGTCCGACCTCGCCGGTCACCGGGTCGACCAGCGCGGCCCGCGCCCGGCCGTCCGTGACGACGACGGACGGCCCCGCCACGGTCACGGTCGGCACGCCGGGCCACGGCAGCTCGGCCCGCTGCCGGGTGCCGTCCTGGGCGTCGTACACGTCGAGGGAGACGATCGGCTGCGCGGCCTTCGTCAGGGCGTCGCCCGCCACCTTCCCGTACGACCAGGCGACGAAGTACTCCCGCCCGCCGCGCGTCAGCGACAGCAGCCCCGGGTAGTGGGCCCGGTCCGCGGGCCTGAAGGGCTCGCTGCGCCAGCCGGCCTTCCCGCTCGCCGCCGCCACGGTGCGCAGCCGGAACCCGTCGTCGGAGACCCGCTCCAGGTACGCCACGAGCCCGGCCGTCCGCGCCAGCGCGATCTCCGGGGACGCCTGGGCGACCTCCCAGCCGCGGTCCGTCGCGAAGCCGGAGGGGACGGTGAGCCTGGTCACGGGGGAGGGGACGGGCTCGACGGACGCGCCGGGCCGCTCGACGGGCGGCGTCTCGCGCCGCGCGCCGCCGTCGCCGAAGACCGCCAGCACCAGCAGCGCGGCCAGCGCGAACCCCACCGCGGTCAGCCCGAGCCGCAGGAGCCGCCGCCCCAGCGGCACGTCGTGGGCGACGACCCGGAACCTGCGCGGGCCCCCGACGGCACGAGCGATCCCGAACTTCATGGTTCCCCCGTGTGCCCAGCGCCCCGCGTCCCGACGGCTCGCCCCGGACGGCTCCGGGCGCCAGCGTAGCAACACGGCACGCCTAGAATTCGGCCGGTGAACGTCTCCCCCTCCACCGCCGAAACCCTGCGCGGCGCCCTCGCCGGGCTCCTCGACGGGCTGCCGCCCAAGCAGGCCGCGCAGGCCGTCGAGCGGCTGATCGCCAACTACCGGGGCACCACCCCCACCGACGCCCCGGTGCTCAGGGACCGCTCGGACGTGGCCGCCTACGCCGCGTACCGCATGCCGGCGACCTTCGAGGCCGTACGGGCCGCGCTCGCCGCGCTGCACGCGGCCGCCCCCGGCTGGGCGCCCGCCACGCACACCGACGTCGGCGGCGGCACGGGCGCGGCGAGCTGGGCCGTCGCCGAGCTGTGGGACGGCCACGCCACGACCGTCCTGGACTGGGCCGAGCCCGCCCTCGCGCTCGGCCGCGAGCTGGCCGCCGCGTCCGGCTCCCCGGCGCTGCGCGGCGCGCGGTGGCAGAAGGCGCGGATCGGGGCCGCGCCGGAGCTGGCGGAGACCGACCTGGTCACCGTCTCGTACGTGCTCAAGGAGCTGACCGAGCGGGACCGCGCCGACCTGCTGACGGCCGCCGCGGCCGCCGCGCAGGCGGTGGTGGTCGTCGAGCCGGGCACCCCGGACGGCTACGAGCGGATCGTCGAGGCGCGCGAGCGGCTGCTCGCGGCGGGGCTGCGGATCGC
This sequence comes from Streptomyces sp. NPDC050504, assembly GCF_044458065.1. Taxonomy (NCBI): domain Bacteria; kingdom Bacillati; phylum Actinomycetota; class Actinomycetes; order Kitasatosporales; family Streptomycetaceae; genus Streptomyces; species Streptomyces sp. NPDC050504. The sequence goes on from NZ_JBITHO010000002.1 coordinate 1,072,049, forward strand.
CGCGCCCTGCCCGCACGGCGGCGCCTGCCCGATCGTGCCCGGCAAGGACTGGTGCCACTTCTCGGCGCGGGTCAGCAGGTCCTCGCTGCACCGCCGGGTGAAGGGCGGCTCGCTGCCGTACGAGGACGAGAAGTTCGCGTACGTCGTCGGGGTGCGCTTCGCCGCGGAGCCGGTGCCCGCCCGGATCACCCGCAAGCCGCAGATCCGCAAGGGGCAGGTGTTGCTGGAGCTGTGCACCGAGGAAGAGGGGCTGCGCCGCGAGACGGTCACCAAGCGGCACGGGCCGCTCTACCGCGGCGCCCGCGACGCGGAGTGGGGCGACGGCTGGCCGCCGCCCCACGAGGAATCGCACGAGGTGTCAGGGGCGTAGCTCCTGGGTGCAGCACTTCACGCTGCCACCGCCCTTGAGGAGTTCGCCGAGGTCCATCGGGACCGGTTCGTAGCCGCGCCCGCGCAGCGGCTCGAACAGGCCGGTGGCGCCCTGCGGCAGCAGGACGTGGCGGCCGTCGCTCACCGCGTTGAGCCCCAGCGCGGCGGCGTCGGCCCCGCTCGCGATCAGCGCGTCGGGGAAGAGCCTGGCCAGGACGGCGCGGCTGCCGGGGGAGAAGGCACCCGGGTAGTACATGACCTCGTCCGCCGCGTCGTCGAGGACGCTCAGCGCGGTGTCCAGGTGGTAGTAGCGCGGGTCGACCAGTTCGAGGCCGATGACGGGGCGGCCGAAGAACTCCTGCGCCTCGTCGTGGCTGAGCGGACTGGAGCGGAAGCCGCGTCCCGCGAGGATCCAGGACGCGGTGACCGCGAAGTCCCCCTCGCCCTCGTTGACGTGCGTCGGCTCGTGGATCTCGGTGAAGCCGTGCGCGCGGAACCAGTCGAGGTGGGCCGCGGCCTCGTCGGTGCGCTCGGGGTGGGCGAACCGGGCGCCGAGCACGCGCCCCTCGACCACGGTCGCGCCGTTGGCGGCGAACACCATGTCGGGCAGGTCGGGGCGGGGGTCGAGCAGTTCCACCGTGTGGCCGAGCGCGCGGTAGCGGTCGCGCAGGACCTCCCACTGGGCGAGGGCCAGCGGCAGGTCGACCGGTTTCGAGGGGTCCATCCACGGGTTGATGGAGTACGTCACCTTGAAGTGCGCCGGCGGGCACATCAGGTAGCGGCGGGGCGAAGCGTCACGAGGCAATGAGGGCTCCTCACGAGCGACAGGACGCACGTCGTTGTGCGCGTGGAGTTATGGAAGCACACGGAATGGGCGGTACGTCCGAGGCGCGATTGGCGAGACGATACGTCTCGAATCGTGTGTCCGGTATCCTCGCGGCATGGCATCCACGAAGGCCCCCGACTCCAGCCGCCGCAGCGAGCGCTCGCGGCGGGCGATCCTCGAAGCGGCCCTCGCGCTCGTCGGCGAGGTCGGCTACGACAAGCTGACCGTCGAGTCGATCGCGTCCCGCGCGGGGGTCGGCAAGCAGACCATCTACCGGTGGTGGCCGTCGAAGGCGGCGGTGCTGCTGGACGCGGCGGGGGTGTTCGCGGAGAGTCCCCCGGCGGAGGACGGGGGCGCGGAGGACGGGGGCGCGGTGGCGGCGGTGTTCCCCGACACCGGGGACCTCGCGGCCGACCTCAAGCTGGTGCTCAGGGCGACCGTCGACGAGTTCCACGACGCGCGCGTCGAGGCGCCGATGCGGGCGCTGACGGCCGCCGGGGCGACGGATCCCGAGCTGGGGCGGACGTTCACCGAGCGGTACCTGGCGCCGGCGCTCGGGCTGTACGAGGAGCGGCTGCGGGTCGCCCGCGAGCGGGGCGAGATCGGGGAGGACGTGGACCTCAGGGTGGCGGTGGAGATGCTGGTGGGGCCGCTGCACCACCGGTGGCTGCACCGGACGGGGCCGGTGACGCACGAGTTCGCGGAGGCGCTGGTGAACCAGGTGCTCGGGGGGATCGTCCGGGGGACGTGACCGTCGCCCGGGGTGGGCGCGTGTGGCGAGCCCGCTCGCGCGAGGTGGGTACGCGCGGCATCTGCCCCACTCTCGCGCCCACGCGGCGGAGCCGCACATCGGGCACGGCCTCGCACCCCTGAAGGGGCGCACCTGTACTGAACGGGACCGTCCGGTACAGGCCACCCAGGGGCGCGGGGAACTGTGCGAGCAACCCGCCGCCGGGTCGCGGGTCCGCACCCGCCCCCGGTGTGGTCACCGTCACGGAGCGCCCCCCGCTCGGGTGTTATGTCCGTGCATCACATGGAATGGCACCCGTCTCGCGCCATCCACCCCCGTACCCCGGTTGAGGACTGTGGCCACCCGGGGCGCAGGATGGTGCGACCATGTGAAGTGCTGACGCTCGGGGCAACGCTGAGGTGAGGGGATAGATGGGCGCCGATTTCGGCCGCTATCGCGGCACAGAGGGCAGGATCTCCGGCTGGCTGCGCCGCCGCCCGAAGAAGGCCGCGGCGGACGAGGGCGGGGCCGCCCGCGAGGAACTGCTGCTGGCCGTGGCCGCCGCCGGAATGCCGATAGCCCCCGCCGCGCACCCCGTCGGCTACCGATGTTCGTGCGAGCGCGTCGGCTGTCCCACCCCGGCCAGGCATCCGGTCTCCTTCGCGTGGCAGACCCAGTCCACCACCGACAGGTCCCAGATCGAGCGCTGGGCGCGCAACCAGCCCCAGGCCAACTTCATCACCGCCACCGGCATGATCCACGACGTCCTGGACGTCCCCGCGGAAGCGGGCCGCGCCGCGCTGGAGCGACTGCTCGCCGCGGGCGTCGACGTCGGCCCCGTGGCCGAGTCCCCCGGGCCGCACGGCGAACTGGGCGAGGGCCGGCTGCTCTTCTTCACCGCGACGCGCGGCACCCCCGAGGACGAGGACGAGTGGTGGCCGTGCGAGCTGGACTGCCACCCCGAGACGATGGACGAGCACCCCGGCCTGCGCTGGCACTGCCGCGGCAGCTACGTCCTGGTGCCGCCCGCCCAGCTCCCCGGTGACCTGGGAGTCTCCTGGCTGCGGGGCCCCGAGCACCCGCTGCCCGACCCGCTGACGCTCCTGGAGACGCTCACGGACGCCTGCGCGCAGTACGCGGCGTCGGAGCCCCAGGAACCCGCCTGGCCCCTGTCCCGGTAGGAGCGCGGAGGCGCGGGCCCCGCACACCGGGCCCGCCGTCCCGAACCCGCCGTCCCGAACTCCGCCGGGCTCGCCCGGCACGCCCTCCGGGGCCCGTCAGGAGCCCTTCGCCGCGACGAGGCCCTGGAGACGGCCCCGCACCTCCACCTTGCCGCCCGCGCCCCCGGGGACGTACGCCACCTGGCCCGCCACCCGCTCCTTGGTGAGCGTCGACTTCACCTCGCCGGTCAGCAGCGCCTTGACGTCCGCGTTCAGTTCGGGCTTCAGGCCCTTCGCCGCGGTCTGCCGCTCGAAGTGCCGCGTCGAGAAGAAGACCAGCGCGCCGCCGTCCTTCGTCGCCAGGCCCAGCGGCGCGAAGTCCCCGGTGTCCAGGGCCTGGTCGACGTACTGGAAGGAGAAGCCCGCCCTGCGGTGCGTGCGCCGGAAGTCGCGGATGCCCGTGGTGTGGGTGCCCGGCGCGAACGCGTCCGGCTTCCCCGTCCCCAGGTGGCCCGCGTACCGCTCGCTCAGGTCCTTCGGGGCCACCGCGAGGCCGTCGGAGTCCACCGGCACGGTCCTGGCGTACCCGTCGCCGTCCAGCTCGAACTCCGGTACGTCGCCGGGCGCGACCACCGTCAGGTAGGACGCCTCCCACAGCGCGTCGGGGCCGCTCTTCACGAAGACGACCAGCCAGCGCGTGTCCCGTGGACCGGACTCGGCGTCGCGGTCGGAGTCGGTGTCGGCGACGAACCAGCGCGGCCAGCCCGCCTTCTTGGGGATGGTGTACTTCGCGTCGTCCAGCACCAGCGGCCGGTGCCGCGCGTTGCCGTCGGGGCTCTGCACCCGGCGCGCCTTGAGGCCCGCCTGGTTGACCGCGCCGAGCGCGCCGGTGACCCGGCCCTCGTCGAGGGCCGGGTCGTACGCCTTGTCCGCCTTGTTGTAGGCGTTCGTGAAATCGGTCAGCGCCTGCGCGGCCTCATCCCGCGTCGCCGACGGAACCACTTCCCGCTCGCCGTGCACCGTCACGCAGCCGCTCGCCGTCAGCGACAGTACCGTCGCCGCCACGAGCCCCACCGCCGGCCGGCTCAGCCTTCGCAGCGTTCTCATCGGTCGCCTTCTGCTCCTCGCCCCCCACTGACCGTCCGAACCCTACCGGGGCCAGGAACAGGGCGAGCGTGGGGACCAGGTACAGCGCCCACACCGTGACCTGGACGACGGTCGGGTCGGGCTGGAAGTTGAAGGTGCCCTTCAGCAGCGTGCCGTACCAGCTGTCCGGCGGGATCGCGCCCGACACGTCGAACGCCTTGTCGGCGAGGCCGCCGATGAACTCCGCCTCCTGGAGGTCGTGGAAGCCGTACGCCAGCACGCCCGCCGCGACGACCACCAGCAGCCCGCCGGTCCAGGTGAAGAACTTCGACAGGTTGATCTTCAGCGCGCCCCGGTAGAACAGCCAGCCGAGGAAGACCGCGGTCAGCAGCCCCAGCAGCGCGCCGACCACCGGGTGCCAGCCGTCGTCCGCCGCCTTCACCGCGCGCCACACGAACAGCGAGGTCTCCAGGCCCTCCCGGCCCACGGCCAGGAACGCCGTCGCGACCAGCGCGCCGGTGCCCATGGTGAGCGCCGCGTCCAGCTTGGCGCCCAGCTCGGCCCGCAGGTGCCGCGCGGTCTTGCGCATCCAGAAGACCATCCACGTCACCAGGCCCACCGCGACGACCGACAGCGTGCCGCCGATCGCCTCCTGGGCCTTGAACGTCAGCTCCCGCGTACCGAATTCGAGCCCCGCGCCGAAGGCGAGGCTCAGCGCCACCGCGATGCCGACGCCGACCCACAGCGGGGCCAGCTTGTCCTTGTTGCCCGTCTTCACGAGATAGGCGACGAGGATGCAGACGACGAGGCTGGCCTCCAGGCCCTCGCGCAGTCCGATCAGGAAGTTGCTGAACACGACGGTTCCCTTCGTCGCCTACGAGAACAGCGCCCGGCCCCACCAGTCGTCCTTGTCGCGGACGCCCGGCGGGACGGCGAACAGTGCCGAACCCACGTGCTGGATGTATTCGTTGAGCGCGTCGGAGCGCGCCAGGGAGGTCTGGAGCGGCACGAAGCCCGTACGGACGTCGCGCTGGTAGGCCAGGAAGAACAGGCCCGCCTCCAGCCGTCCGAGCCCGTCCGTGCCGTCCGTGAAGGAGTAGCCGCGGCGCAGGATCGTCGCGCCCGCGTTGCTGTCCGGGTGCGCGAGGCGCACGTGCGAGTCGGGCTTCATCGCCTTCAGGAACGGCTCGTCGTGCTCCTTCGACCTGCCCACGGCCGCGCCCTCGCCCTTGTCGCGGCCGAAGATGTCCTCCTGCTCGCCGAGCGGAGTGCGGTCCCAGGTCTCGATGTTCATCCGGATCCGCCGCGCCACCAGGTACGAACCCCCGGACAGCCACGAACCGGGCGCCACCCACACGTGCTCGTCCAGCGCCTTCGCGTCGGTGCCCGCGACGTTGCGGGTGCCGTCCTTGAAGCCGAAGAGGTTGCGCGGGGTCTGCGCGTCGGGCGTCGTGGAGGACGTCTTGCCGAAGCCGAGCTGCGACCAGCGCACCGCGACCCGGCCGAAGCCGATGCGCGCGAGGTTGCGGATCGCGTGCACCGCGACCTGCGGGTCGTCCGCGCACGCCTGCACGCACAGGTCGCCGCCGCTGCGCGCCGGGTCGAGGTTGTCGCCCGGGAACTTCGGCAGGTCGACCAGGGCGTCGGGGCGCCTGCCCTCAAGCCCGAAGCGCCCCTTGGCGAAGAGCGAGGGCCCGAAGCCCACGGTCAGCGTGAGGCGCGAGGCCTTAAGGCCCAGCGCCTCGCCCGTGTCGTCCGGCGGCGCCTCGGCGAGCCCGCCGAACGCGCCCTCGCCGACCTCGCGGCCCTGCGTGAGCAGGGCGGCGGCGGCCGTCCAGTCCTTCAGCAGCTGGACCAGCTCCGCGCGGTCCTCGGTCTTCACGTCGAACGCGGCGAAGTGCAGCCGGTCCTGCACGGGCGTGGCGATGCCCGCCTGGTGCGGACCGTGGAAGGGCACGGCGGCGCCGGACCCGGCCGTGGGCACCGCGTCCGTCTCCCGGCCGAGCGCGACCGCCGCGCCACCGGCGGCGGCGGCACCCAGCGCGAGGCCGGCGCCGCCCCAGCCGAGCAGCGAGCGCCGGGTGGGGGCGGGAGCGGGGGAGCCGGGAGCTTCCGGCGTCCCGGACGTCCCGGGTGTCTCGGATGTCTCCGGCGTCTCCGGCGTCTTCGGTGTCTCTGGTGTCTCGGACACGACGCTGCCCTCCCGCTACTTCTTGACGGCCGCGGCCAGCTTGGAGAGCGGCTCGGCGAGCGCGTTCACGCCGTCGCTCAGCTCCTTGCGCTGCGCCTTGCCGACCTTGTCGTACGAGGTGAACTCGTACGAGCCCTTGTCCTCGCGGTACTTGTCGAGGAGCGTGTTCAGCGCGGCGAACCGCTCGTCCAGCGTGGCCGTCAGCTTCGGGTCGTTCTTCGCCGCGATCGGCTTCAGCAGCTCGTACGACTTCTGCGCGCCCTCGACGTTGGCCTTGAAGTCCACCAGGTCGGTGTGGCTGTAGCGCTCCTCCTCACCGGTGACCTTGCCGGTGGCGACCTCGTCCAGCAGCTCCTTGGCGCCGTTGGCCATCGAGGTCGGGGAGATGTCCGCCTTGCCGACCCGCTTCTGCCAGTCGACGAGGTCCGTGTAGAGGGTCGCGGCGAGGGCCTTCTCGGCGGGGCCGATCTTCTTCGTCTGCCACAGCGCCTTCTCCAGGGTGTGCCAGCCGGTCCACTTCTGGCCCTTCTCCAGGCCGTCCTCGCGCAGGTCGACCTTCGGGTCGATGTCGCCGAAGGACTCCGCGACGGGCTCGGTGCGCTCCCAGCCGATGCGGGAGTCCGCGTACGCCTTCTTCGCGGCCTCGACGTCGCCCGCGGCGACCGCGTCCGTGAAGGCCTTCGCCTTCGGCAGCGTCTCGTCGGCCTGCGCCTGCACGTAGGTGCGGTACGCGGCGACCGCCGCGTCCATCTCGGGGCTGCGCTTCGCGGCCTTGCCGTCGCCGGTGACCGTGACCTTCTGCCGGATGCCGTCGCCCTTCATGCCGGGCTTGCAGGCGATCTCGTACGAGCCGGGCTTCACCTCGGCGGTGATGTTCGCCTCCGTGCCGGGGCCGATGTTCTCGCGCTCGGTGACGATGCGGTCGTCGGGGAAGAGCAGGTAGACCTCGGTGACCTTGGAGCCCTTGTTCTCGACGGCGAGCTGGACGTGACCGGCCGGGAACTCCTTCTTCGAGACCTCGCAGGAGTCGTCCTTGGCGGTCACCCGCACCGCGCCGTCGCCCTTGGCGTCGCTCTTCTCGGCGCAGCCCGTGACGGCGGTCAGGACGGCGGCGGTGGCCGCGGTCGCGGTGACGAGGGATCGGCGGCGGGTGGGGCGCATGCGGGACTCCACGCTGGTGAAGGAGGGGGGTCGCCTCGGGGTGAGGCCGCCCTAACTTAACTGAGGCTTACCTGGGCGATACCCATCCGTCCAGTGATTCAGCTCTCATACGGGGCGTACGGCTACGGAGCTGTCACGGCGCCCCCATGAGGCACCCACGGGAAGGTCAAACGGAAGTCAATTCGGACCGGGCCGCCCCGGTTCCGGGAAGGGGCGGGGCGGGGTGCCGCCCCGCGCCGCGGAGGTCCACCCGCCTACGCGCCGCGTACCGGCACCACCAGCGGTACCCCCGTCCGGGGATGCGGGAACACCTCGACCGGCTGCCGGTACACCTCGCTGAGCAGCCCGTCCGACAGCACCGCCCCCGGCGCTCCCTCCACCGCCACCCGGCCCCGGCGCAGCACCGCCACCCGGTCCGCGTACGCCGCCGCGAGCCCCAGGTCGTGCAGGACGACCACCACCGCGTCGCCCGCCGCCGCCCGCGCGCGGCACACCCGCAGCACCAGCTCCTGGTGGCGCAGGTCGAGCGCGGCCGTCGGCTCGTCGAGCAGCAGCAGCTGGGCGCGCTGCGCCAGCACCCGGGCCAGCGCGACCCGGGCGCGCTCGCCGCCGGACAGCGCGGCGAAGGGCCGCCCGGCGAAGCCGGTCACCTCGGTCGCGGCCATCGCGTCCGCGACGGCCTCCTCGTCCTCGTCGGCGCGGTCCGTCCCGGCCCACGGCGCCCGGCCCATCCGTACGACGTCCTCGACGGGGAAGGGGAAGGAGAGCGTCGCGGACTGCGGCAGCACCGCGCGCCGCAGGGCGAGTTCGGCGGCGGTCCACTCGGGGGCGGGGCGCCCGCAGATCCGCACCTCGCCGGATTCGGCGGGCAGGTCGGCGGCGACCGCCGCGAGCAGCGTCGACTTGCCCGCGCCGTTGGGCCCCACCAGGGCCAGCACCTCGCCCGCGCGCGCGGTGAGGCCGGCGCCGTCCAGGACGGGGCGCCCGCCGAGCCGTACCCGCACGTCCTCGGCGACCGCGACCGGTCCGCCCGGTGCGACGGGCTCGGGCAGGGTCCGGCCGCGCGCCGCGAAGAAGCTCCTGATCATGCCCAACCACCTTGCTTGCGACGGGTCCTGCGCAGCAGCCAGAAGAAGAACGGGCTGCCGAAGAGGGCGGTCAGCACGCCCAGCGGAAGCTCGGCGGGCGCGGCGACGGTACGGGCCGCGAGGTCGCCCGCGAGCAGGACGAGCGCCCCGCCCAGCGCGCTGCCCGGCACCAGGAAGCGGTGCCCGGGGCCGTTCGCGAGGCGCAGCAGGTGCGGGACGAGCAGCCCCACGAAGGTGATGACGCCCGCGACGGCCACCGCGGCGGCGGTGAGCAGCGCGACCACCAGGATCAGCACCGCCCGCAGCCGCTCCACGTCCACGCCCAGGTGCCGGGCGGGGCGCTCGCCGAGCGCGAGGAGGTCCAGCTTGCGGGCGTAGAGCGGCGCGACGAGCAGCCCGGCCAGCGCGCACGGCAGCACCGCGAGCACCTTGGGCCAGGTCGCCTGCGCGAGCGAGCCGAGCTGCCAGAAGGTGATCTGGGAGATCTGCGCGTTGTCCGCGAGGAAGATGAACAGGCCGATGAGGGCGCCCGCGAAGGCGTTCACGGCGATGCCGGTGAGGATCAGCGTGACGACCTCGGTCCTGCCGCCCGAGCGGGACATCGCGTACACCAGCAGGACGGTGGCGAGTCCGGCGACGAACGCGCAGACGGTCACGGTCCAGTTGCCCGCGAAGCTCAGGCCGAGCGCGATCGCCCCGACCGCGCCCGCCGCGGCGCCCGCCGAGATGCCGATGACGCCGGGCTCGGCGAGCGGATTGCCGAACACGCCCTGCATCAGCGCGCCCGCGCAGCCGAGCGAGGCGCCGACGAGCAGCGCGAGCACGACGCGCGGCAGGCGGACGTTCCACAGCACGCTCTCGCCGACCCGGTCGAGTTCGGCGCCGCCGAGCCCGAGTCTGTGCAGCAGGGAGCCGGTGACCTCGCCGAAGGTCAGGTGGTACGAGCCGAGCCCGGCGGAGAGCAGCGCGAGCGCGACGAGCGCGACGACGAGTCCGGCGCTCAGGGCGAGCGGCGCGGCCCGGCGGGGCGCGGCCGGTTTCGCGGCGGGTTTCGTGGCCGGGTCCGTGGCCGGGTCCGTGTCGGGAGCCTCCGGGCGGGGCCCAGCGGCTTCGGGGGCGCGCGTCACGCTCACGACGCCCGCTTCCCGTACAACTGCTCCACCAGCGACTTCAGCACCTGGTCGGTGCGGGGGCCGTAGTTGAGCAGGACCCCGTCGTCGATGGAGACGACGCGGCGGTCCATTCCGGCGGGGGTCTGGGCGACGCCCGGGATCTTCACGAGGCCGTCGATGCCGCCGACCGATTCGAGTCCCTTGCGCATGACGAGGATCGCGTCGGGCGCGGCCTTCGCCAGGGCCTCGCTGGTGATCGCGGTGAAGTCCTTCGTGAGGCCCGACTCGGCGCCCGCGTCCACCGCGCCCGCCGCGTCGAGCAGCGAGCCCGCGCCGGACTCCCGGCCGCCCAGCAGGTAGACCGCGGCCGAGCCGCGCAGGTAGAGGAAGGCGACCCGGGGCTTCTCGCCGTCGGACTCCGGGGCCGGAACGTCCTTGCGCACGGCGGCGATCCGGGCCTCGGTGCGCTGCCTCAGCTCCTTGCCCGCGGCCTCGACGCCCAGCGCGGCGGCGACCGCGTCGATGCGGCGTCCCACGTCGGCGAGGCTCTTGGCGGGCGCGACCACCAGCAGCGGGACGCCCGCGTCGCGGATCTGCCCGACGGCCTCGGCGGGGCCCGTGGTGGTGTCGGCGATGACGAGCGTCGGGCGCAGCGAGAGCACGCTCTCGGCCGAGACGTCGTGCGCGCGCGTCACCACGGGCAGCTCCTTCGCCTGCTCGAACGTGGCGGTGATGTCCCGCGCCACGACGTGCTCGCCGAGTCCGAGGCTGAACACGATCTCGTTGAGCGAGCCGGTGAGCGGGACGATGCGGTCGGCCGACGTGACCTCCACCCGCTTGCCGTCGGCGGACGGCACGGTCACGGGGAGCGCGGGCCGCGGCTTCGCGGCCAGCGGCTCGACCCGGTCGGCCGCGGGCTTCGCGGCGCCGGTGTCCTTCGCGGCCGATGCCCCGTCCCCGGTCCCGGTCCCGCCGCACGCCGTCAGGGCGAGGGCGAGGACAAGGCCGAGGACCGCTGTCGATGTACGGGCGCCTACCCGCCGTGCACTGCGCGTTTGACGCACCGTTGGCACCGTCCTGTCGTTCCGGGGTGTGGTGTGCGGTCGGCCCGGGGCGGATGGGGTTCCGACCGGGACCACGGATAGCTTAGGTTAGCCTTACCTTGCTATCCAGTCCCAGGAGGGGTCCCCCATGCTGCCGTCCCAACCGGCCCGCGCTCTCGCCGTGGCGCTTCTCGCGGCGCTGCTGGGAGCCCTGCTCCCGGCCACCGCCGCACACGCGGCGAGCCGCACGGTGCAGGGCGGCAGGCTCGACTGGGGGATCAAGGCGTCCTTCCAGAGCTACGTCACCGGGCCCATCGCGAGCGGCGGCTACAGCCTCACCGGCGGCGCGGCCACCGCGGGCGGCAGCCTCTTCCGCTTCCACTCGGCCAAGGGCTCGTACGACCCCGCGAGCGGCGCCTTCGAGGCGGGCTTCTCCGGCGGCGTGCGCTTCACCGGGCACCGCAAGGCCGACGGCTCCCACGAGCTGGACCTCACCATCAGCCGCCCCACCGTCCGCATCCAGGGCGGCGGCGGCACCCTCTTCGCCGACATGGTCAGCAAGGAGAAGGGCACCGGCCGGGTCACCAGTTCGTCCCAGGTCCCGCTCGCCTCGCTGAACCTCGCCGGGATCGACATGCGCGGCGGCACGTCCCCGGTCGCCCTCACGGGCGTCCCGGCCTCGCTCACCGCGCAGGGCGCCAAGGCGTTCGCGGGCTACTACCCGGCGGGCACCGCGCTCGACCCGGTCAGCCTCTCCGTCGACACCACGGCCCCCGCCGAGCGGCGGCCCGCGGAGCCCGCGCCGTCGAAGGCCCCCGCCGAGCCCGCCGAGCCCGGCGCGTCCGGCAAGCCCGCGCAGGCGGGCGCGCTGCGCGACGCGGCCGTCGACTGGGGCGTGCGCCGCACGTTCCGCGAGTACGTCACCGGTGCCATCGCCAAGGGCGAGTGGACCCTCGCGGACGGCGCCAGGGACGGCGGCGCGCTCTTCCGCTTCCCGCAGGGCAAGGGCACGTACGACGCCGGGACGCAGACGCTCGACGCGGCCTTCGCGGGCAGCGTCCGCTTCACCGGCGCCCACCTCGACCTCACCCTCGGCAAGGTCGCCGTCAAGGTGCGGGGCGGCACCGGCACGCTCACCGCCGACGTCACCAGCGGCGGCCGCACCCAGCGGGCCACGCCCCTGGTCACCTTCACGGCGAAGGACTTCGCCCCGAAGAACGGCCTGGCCGCCCTCACCGAGGCCCCCGCCGTGCTCACCGCACAGGGCTCCAAGGCCTTCAACGGCATGTACAAGGCCGGTACGGAGATGGACCCCGTCTCCCTCGCCGTCTCCGTCGACCCGAAGGCGCAGCTCCCCGCGCTGCCCGACCTGGGCAGCGACCCCAAGGCCACCGCGGCCGCCGAGAAGCCCGCTAAGTCGGGGGCGGCCGGGGAGCCGGCCGACCCGAAGACCGCGCCCGCCGCGTCGGAGTCCTCCTCGGGCACCGGCACCGGCACGTACCTGGCCGTCGGCGGCATCGTCCTGGTCGCACTCGCGGCCCTCGCGTACGCCCTGGTCGCCCGCAGGCGCCGGGCCGACGCCACCCCCCACAGCTGAACCCCCTTCCCCCATCAGGAGATCCACCACCATGGCAGCCACCCGCCGCCCCGTAGCACTCGCCGCCGCCGTCGCCACGGCCGCCGCGCTCGGCGTCACCTCGCTGACCCTCCCGGCGCTCGCGCTCGACGCGGCCGACCGGTCCGCCGCCCCCGCGGCGGGCACGAGCGGCACCCCCGCGATGGACCTCAAGGACGTCCAACTGGACTGGGGCATCAAGGAGGACTTCCGCAAGCACATCGCGAAGCCCTTCGTGAACGGGAAGACCACCGTGACGGGCGGCGCCGAACAGGCGACCCCCGGAGGCCCGTTCACCTTCAAGGGCGGCAAGGGCCGCTACGCGGGCGGCGCGACGCACGCCATCTCGTCCCAGGTCCCGGGGTCGGTGCGCTTCGAGGGCTACGGCGGCGTGCTCGACATGACGTTCGGCGACTTCAAGCTGGTCACGAAGGGCGTGCCGGACGGGACCGGCGAGATCGTCGCGGACTTCAGGTCCAAGGACCGCAAGGGCGCCTGGGTCGAGGGCGAGGACGTGGCGATAGCCTCGCTCGACCTGTCGAAGGTCAGGATGGCGGGCGGCGCGGACGGCACGATCGTCCTCAAGGACATCCCGGCGAAGCTGACCGCGAAGGGCGCGGAGGCGTTCGGCGGCTCGTACCAGGAGGGCGAGGCGCTGGACGCGGCGACGCTCACCACGAAGGCGGTGTACCCGAAGCCGGACGAGAAGCCGGACGGGAAGCCCGACGGTGGCGGCAAGCCGGACGGCGGTGGCAAGCCCGACGGTGGCGGCAAGCCGGACGAGAAGCCGGACGGTGGCGGCAAGCCGGACGGGAAGCCCGACGGGGGCGGCAAGCCCGACGAGAAGCCCGTCGAGAGCGGCCCGGTCGTCGACGGCACCCTCGGCTGGGGCGTCAGCGCCCGCTTCCGGAAGTACGTCACGGGCCCCATCGCCCACGGCGAGGCCACCGTCTCGGACGGCGCGGCCAAGGACGGCGCGGGCTACCGCTTCACCAAGGCCACCGGTTCCTTCGACGCGGCGGGCCAGGAGCTGAAGGCGTCCTTCCAGGGCAAGGTCCGCTTCCGCGGCCACCTGACGAACGGCGTGTACGGCCTCGACGCGGGCTTCAGCAACCTCAAGGTCGTCGCCAAGGGCAGGACCGGCACCCTCTACGCCGACGTCGACGTCAACGACCGTGCGAAGCCCGAGAAGACGTACCACCACAAGGGCCTCGAACTGGCCACCCTCCGGCTGCCCCAGGGCCCGATGAAGGCGGAGAAGGGCGTCGTCGTCCTGGAGGGCGTCAACGCCACCCTCACGGCGGCGGGCGCCGAGAAGGCGTTCGGCGGCGGCTACGAGCAGGGCGAGGCGCTGGACGACCTGAACCTCGCGGTCTCCCTCAAGGAGGGCACCGCGCTCCCCGAGGTCCCCGGTGACTCGGGCGGCACGGACGGCGGCACCGGCTCGACCGGCGGCACGACGGACGGCACGACGGGCGGCGCGGGCACGACCGGGGGCACCGCGGGCGGCGGGACCGCAGGCGGCCAGGACGCCACGGGCGGCACGGTCGGCGGCGGCACTGTGGGCGGCGGTACGGTCGGCGGCGCGGGCACCACGGGCGGCACGACCGGCGGCGGCTCGCTCGCCGCGACCGGCGCGGGCGTCCCGACCGGCGCGCTGGTCGGCGCCTCCGGGCTGATCGTCGCCGCGGGCGCGGGCGCGGTCTGGGCCGCGCGCAGGCGCACCCGGGCCTCCTGACCCACGGGACCAACGGGACCCACGGGAAACACCCCAGGGCCGTACCGCGATCCACGCGGTACGGCCCTGGTGCTTGAATGCCACCCGTGAACGAACTCGACGTACTGAACGTCTTCTGCGGACCCGACGGCAGCCACGGCAACCTGCTCGGTGTCGTGCGCGACGGCCGTACGCACCCCGACCCGGCCTCCCGCCAGGCGTACGCGGCCGAACTGGGCTTCAGCGAGACCGTGTTCGTGGACGACCCCGAGCGCGGCAGGCTCGACATCTACACGCCGGGCACCCGGCTGCCGTTCGCCGGCCACCCGCTCATCGGCGCCTCCTGGCTCCTCGACATCGAGGTGCTCGAACTGGAGGTGGGCGACGTGTTCGCGCGCCAGGACGGCGAGTTCAGCTGGATCGAGGCCCGCCCCGAGTGGGCGCCGTCGCGCACCCTGCGCCAGTACGCGTCGGCCGCCGAGGTCGACGCGCTGGAGGTGCCCGAGCCGGGGGAGTGGGTCTACGCCTGGGCGTGGGAGGACGAGGCGGCGGGCCGGGTGCGGGCGCGGGGCTTCCCCGGGCGCGGCGACGGCATCGACGAGGACGAGGCGACGGGCGCGGCGGCCCTGCTGCTCACCGCGCGGCTGGGCCGCGCCCTGAACGTCACGCAGGGCCGGGGCTCCCAGATCCTGACGGGAGGCCCCGGCCCTGAAGGCACGATCGAGATCGGCGGGCGGGTGAGGTTCGCGGACTGAGCGGACCCGGTCCGGACCCGGGCGCTAAGCGGTTCACGCGCTGAGCGGGTACTCCGCGCCCAGCTCGTGGAAGACGGCGCTGTTGAAGGCGAACGCCCGCTTGCACTCGTCGACGATGCGCTGCTTCTCCAGGTCGTCGGCGTCCACCGCGTCCAGCAGCTCGCGGTAGCCGCGCTTGAAGGCCGCCGGGTTGGTTATCTCCTCGAAGACGTAGAACCGCACGCCGTCGCCCTTGCGCGCGAAGCCCCAGGTCTTCTCCGCCCTGTCGCGGATGATCTGCCCGCCGGACAGGTCGCCCAGGTAGCGCGTGTAGTGGTGGGCGACGTACCCGGCGGGCCAGGTGCGCGCGCACTCCTCGACCCGGGCGGCGTACGCGGCGGTGGCGGGCAGCGCCCGCGCTCCGGCGCGCCAGTCGGGCCCGCGCAGGTGCGCCAAGTCCCGCTCCAGCTCGGCGGTGCGCATCAGCTCCGCCTGTATGAAGGGCCCGGCGACCGGGTCGTCCTTCAGCCCGTCCGCCGCGTCCTCCAGGGCCCGGTACACGAACCACAGCTGTTCGGTGTAGCGGGCGTAGGCGTCGACGCCGAGGCGCCCGCCGAGCAGGTCGCTCATGAAGGTCGAGGTCTCCGCCTCCGTGTGCTGTTCGTGCGAAGCGACACGGATGAGCGTGGAGAAAGCGTCCAAGGCGGGCCTCCGGTGGCCGATGGGGCGTGTGGGAACACGGAAAACGGAAGTTACGGCGGTGGCGCCTGCCACCACCGATCTTCCTACTTAGGCTTACCTAAGTCAACTGGTTCCCGACGCCCTGTCGGCATCTGCGCGGGACGCGCTCACGGCAGCGTGAGGATCTCCGTCCCGGTCTCCGTCACGACCAGTGTGTGCTCGAACTGCGCGGTCCGCTTCCGGTCCTTCGTGACCACGGTCCAGCTGTCCTCCCACATGTCGTACTCGTGGGTGCCCAGCGTCAGCATCGGTTCGATCGTGAAGGTCATGCCGGGCTGGATGACGGTCGTGGCGTGCGGCGAGTCGTAGTGCGGGACGATCAGCCCGGAGTGGAACGAGGTGTTGATGCCGTGGCCGGTGAAGTCCCGCACGACGCCGTAGCCGAAGCGCTTGGCGTACGACTCGATGACCCGGCCGATGATGTTGATCTGGCGGCCGGGCTTGACCGCCTTGATGGCCCTGTTCAGCGCCTCCCGGGTCCGCTCGACGAGCAGTTTCGACTCGTCGTCGACGTCGCCGCAGAGGTAGGTGGCGTTGTTGTCGCCGTGCACGCCGCCGATGTACGCCGTCACGTCGAGGTTCACGATGTCGCCGTCGCGCAGCACGGTCGAGTCCGGGATCCCGTGACAGATCACCTCGTTGACCGAGGTGCACAGCGACTTGGGGAAGCCGCGGTAGCCGAGCGTCGACGGGTAGGCGCCGTGGTCGCACATGAACTCGTGGGCGACCCGGTCGAGTTCGTCGGTGGTCACACCGGGCGCGATGTGCTTGGCCGCCTCCTCCATCGCCCGCGCGGCGATGCGCCCCGCGACGCGCATGGCCTCGACGGTCTCCGGGGTCTGGACCTCGGGACCGGTGTACGGGGTGGGAGCGGGCTTCCCGACGTACTCGGGGCGCCGGATGTTTCCGGGTACGGAACGGATGGGGGAGATCTCCCCCGGTACGAGCTGCATGCCAGCGAGTCTAACCAGCGGCCGTGGGGCAGCATGGGGGGTGAGAAAGGAGCCGGACATGGCCCTGTTCAAGAAGCGCACGGTGGGCAAGGCGGGCGAGTGGTACTACTGCCTGCGGCACGGGGTGGTGGAGGAGGGCCCCGAGTGCCGCGCGGCGGACCGCTTCGGCCCGTACGCGACCCGGGAGGAGGCGGAGCACGCGATGGAGACGGCGCGGGAGCGCAACGAGGCGTGGGACGAAGACCCCAAGTGGCGCAACGCCCCTCCGGGGGAGGCGGGGTAACGTCCCCGCGCCGGGGGCCCTGTGGGGCGGTGGACACGTTGCGCGTGTGCCCCACTCTCGCGCAGTTCCCCGCGCCCCTAAAAGGGGCGCGGGGAACTGCGCAATCTTTGACGCCCCCGGCAGGGTTTCGGGAAGGGGCGGGGTGGGGGAACGCCCCGCGCAGCGGAACCCGCACGCACCCCCCGGGCACCGCCCCCCCGGCACCGCCCCCTAGGACGCCGCCGGCTCCCGCTGGCCGCGCCGCCGCACCGCGTCCTCATCCGTCTCGGAGTCGTACGAGATCAGCTTCGGCAGCGCCGCGGACAGCACCATCACCGACGCCACGCACGCCACGCCCCCGCTCCAGACCGCCGCCCGCGTCCCGGTCCACCCGGCCATCGCGCCCGCCCGCACCTGTCCCAGCTGCGGGCCCACGCTGTAGGACAGCACCTCGATCCCCGCCAGGCGCCCCCGCAGCTCCTCCGGGATCGTCTGGTTCCAGATCGTCGACCGGCCGAGCCCGCTCAGCATGTCGCCCGCGCCCGCGAACGCCAGGCACAGCAGCACCAGCCAGACGTTCGAGAACCACCCCGCCGCCGCGATCGCCACGCCCCAGCCCGCCGCGCCGAACACCACGAACAGCCCGTGCCGCCGCACCCGGGACATCCAGCCGCTGGTCAGGCTCAGCACCACCGAGCCGACCGAGCCCGCCGCGTACATCAGGCCCAGCGACCACTCCGCGTCGAGGTCGTCCGCGAGGAACGGGAAGATCGTGTTCGGGAAGGCGAAGAACATCGCCGCCAGGTCCACCGCGTACGTCCCCAGCAGCACGGGCCGCGACCACGCGTACCGCGCGCCCTCCGCGATGCCCCGCAGCGACGGCTTCTGCGCGTCGTGCGCGGCGGGCGCGGGCGAGAGCCGGGTGCAGAGCAGCACCGAGACGACGAAGCAGCCGACCGTCGTCCCGTAGGCCGTCGCGCTGCCCGCGTACGCCACCACCAGACCCGCGAGCGCGGGCCCCGCGATCGTCGCGACCTGCCAGCGCAGCGCGTTGAGCGCGGCCGCCGCCGTCTGCTGGTCGTGCGGCACGATCCTGGCCATCATCGAGTCCAGCGCCGGGCGCTGGAGCCCGGCGAGCGCCGACACGCCCGCGGCCACCACGTACAGCGGCCACAGCAGCGGCGACGGCAGCACCGCGTTCACCAGCAGCACCAGCGCGAGCAGCCCGAGCCCCGCCTCGGTCAGCAGGATGACCTTGCGCCGGTCGACCGCGTCGGCGAGCGCCCCGCCGTACAGCCCGAAGACGATCAGCGGCACCAGCTCGACCGCGCCCATCACGCCCACCGCGAGCGGCGAGTCCGTGAGGTGTTTGATCTGGAGCGGCAGCGCGACCAGCGCCATCGAGCTGCCGAAGTAGGTGATCAGGCCCTGCACCCACAGGAGCCGGAAGTCCGCGGACGAGTGCCAGGGGGAGAGGTCGGGGAGCACCGACGTCAGGCGCGCGCGGAGCGTGGGGGAAGCGGGGGGCTTGTCGGTCACAACGGGACATGGTCCGCCAAGACCGTTGTACGGGGCAAACGGATTAACCCACTATCCGGACGCACCCTCCGCCCCGCGCTCACCACCGGGGCGGAGGCGGCGCCGTCAACCGGTCCGCGAGCCGCGACAGCCGGTCCCGGAACCCCCGCCTGCCGCGCCGCCCCGCCTCCGCCGCCGCCACCGTGTTCTCCCCGGCCGCCGCGCTCACCAGGTGCTGCGCCGTGTCCAGGTCGACGGGCCCCGCCGCGCCGTCCGCGACCAGCGCCTCGTGGGCCAGCGCCCGCAGCTCCGGATCCCCGCCGCGCCCGGGGCCCGTGCCCCCGCCCTCCAGCGCGAGCACCGTCGCCCCCGCCCGCCGCGCCCCGTGCACCCGCTCCAGGAGCGCCGCGTCCGGCGCCCCGTCCGCGACGACCAGCAGCGTCTCGCCGCGCCCCGCCGCCTCGATCCGCCCGAGCCCCACCCCGAGGTGGCCCGGCGCGCCCGGCCGCACCCGGTGCCGCACGAGCGTGGGCGCCAGCTCGGGCAGCCCCGCCCACGCCGCCTCGTCGACCAGGTGGGCGGCCATGTGCCAGGGCTCGTACGACTCCGTGCCCACCAGCAGCAGGCCCCCGCCGTGCGGCACCACCGACGACCTCAGCACCCCGGCGAACCGCCGGGCTTCCGCGGGCCACTCGGTCCCGGCCAGCACTTCCCTGAGCAGCGCCACGCGCACAGCGTCCATGGCCCGCATCGTGCGCGGCCCGGGGTGCGCGGCGGGTCCGAACGGGCCCCGGGTCACCCGAAGTAGGGTCGGCACCATGACCTCTTCGAAGACAGATTCGGCCGCCGCCCCCGCACCCGCCCGCGACCCCTGGGACCTCCCCGACGTCTCCGGCCTCGTCGTCGGCGTCCTCGGCGGCACCGGCGACCAGGGCCGGGGCCTGGCCTACCGGCTCGCCCGCGCCGGGCAGAAGGTGATCATCGGCTCCCGGGCCGCCGAGCGCGCCGAGTCGGCCGCCGCCGAGCTGGGCCTGGGCGTGGAGGGCGCCGACAACGCCGAGTGCGCGCGGCGCAGCGACATCGTGATCGTCGCGGTGCCGTGGGACGGCCACGCCAAGACCCTCGAAGCCCTGCGCGAGGAGCTGGCGGGCAAGCTGGTCGTGGACTGCGTGAACCCGCTCGGCTTCGACAAGCAGGGCGCGTACGCGCTGAAGCCCGAGGAGGGCAGCGCCGCCGAGCAGGCCGCCGCCCTGCTGCCGGACTCCCGGGTCACGGCCGCCTTCCACCACCTGTCGGCGGTCCTCCTCCAGGACGCGTCGATCGAGGAGATCGACACGGACGTGATGGTGCTCGGCGAGAAGCGCGCCGACACCGACCTCGTCCAGGCGCTGGCCGGGCGCATCCCCGGCATGCGGGGCGTCTTCGCGGGCCGGCTCCGCAATGCCCACCAGGTCGAGTCGCTGGTCGCCAACCTGATCTCGGTCAACCGCCGCTACAAGGCCCACGCGGGCCTGCGCGTCACCGACGTGTGAGGTGGGGGCGGGCATGGGGGACACTGGACGGGCACCAGCTCAGCCCCGGACAGGAGAAGTCCCCCATGCCGCGCCTCGCCCTCTACTCCCTCGTGCTCTGCGCCCTCGCGGTGGCCGCCGCCGTGGTCGCCTTCGTCCAGGGCAGCCTCATCGGGATCGTCTGGGTGCTGCTGGCGGGCCTGACGTCCAACATGGCCTGGTACTACCTGCGCAAGGCGAAGCTGGAGAAGGCCGCGCGCTCCTGACCCGCGGGGGCGCGGCTCACCGGGACGCGGCTCAGCGGGGCACGGCTCACCGGGGCACGCAGATCTCGTTCGGGTCCTGCCAGAACTGGTAGTACTCCCGGCCGCAGTACGTCCACAGCTCCTCGACGCCGAGCCCGCGCAGCACCCCGTGGACCGCGTCGAAGAACACGTCGTTGACCTCCGGCACCCACAGCAGCACGAAGACGAGGAGCAGCCCGTACGGCGCGTACGGCTCCACCTGGCGGCGGACCCCGTACGACAGCCAGGGCTCGATGACGCCGTAGCCGTCTAGGCCCGGGACCGGCAGGAAGTTCAGGATCGCCGCCGTCACCTGGAGCAGTCCTAGGAACGCCAGCGCGACCTGGAAGACCAGCGGCACCCCGTCGAGCGCGTCCAGCCAGAACGGCGCCGTGCACACCACCGCGAACAGCACGTTCGTCAGCGGGCCCGCCGCCGAGATCAGGCTGTGCTTCCAGCGGCCCCTGATCCGGCCCCGCTCGATGAAGACCGCGCCGCCGGGCAGACCGATGCCGCCCAGGACCACGAAGACCACCGGGAGCACGATGCTGAGCAGCGCGTGCGTGTACTTGAGCGGGTTCAGCGTCAGATAGCCCTTGGCGCCGACGGAGATGTCCCCGCCGTGCAGCGCGGTGCGGGCGTGCGCGTACTCGTGCAGACAGAGCGAGACGATCCACGCGGACGTCACGAACAGGAACACGGCGAGGCCGGCCCGCGGCGCGAAGTCCGTCCACACCGCCCAGCCCGTGACGGCCATCACGGCGACGATCCCCAGGAACACGGGGCTGATGCGCCGCTCGCCGCGGCGTGAGGTGGCGGTGGTCATGCGCGGAGCTCCTGGGGTGGGGTGCGGGCCGGATCGACCGTACCCGTCACTCGGGTGGAACGTCCCGGATACGGAAGGTGGTTCCACCTGCCGTGGGGGGTTTCGCGCGCCGTCGGCGCCGTCCAGGACAATGGGCCGGTGCGCTACCGCTACGACGTGCTCGGCACCACCACGGTCCACCGCCCCGACGGGACTCCCGTCCCGGTCGGCGGTGCGCGGCTGCGCGCCCTGCTGACGGTCCTGGCACTGCGGCCGGGCCGCGCGGTGCGCACGGGCGTGCTCGTGGCGGAGGTGTGGGGCGCGGGGGAGCCGCCCGCCGACGAGGTGGGGGCGCTCCAGGCGCTGGTCGGCCGGTTGCGCAGGGCGCTCGGCAAGGACGCGGTGCTCTCCGACGAGAGCGGATACCGGCTGGACGCGGGCCCCGACGACGTGGACGTCCACCGCTTCGACCGGCTCGCGCGCGAGGGCGCCGCGGCGGTCGCGGGGGGCGAAGCGGCGGGCGGGCTCGCCCTGCTGGACGGGGCGCTGGCGCTGTGGCGCGGGCCCGCGCTCGCCGACCTGCCGGACCGGGCGACGGAGGCGGCCCGCTGGGACGCCCGCCGCCTGGACGCGGTGCGGGCCCGGCTGGAGGCGCTGGTGGCGCTGGGCCGGGCGCGGGAGGCGCTGCCGGAGCTGGTGGCGCTGTGCGCGGAGCACCCCTTGGACGAGCCGCTCCAGGCCCTGCGCCTGCGGACCCTGCGGGGCGCGGGGCGGGGCGCGGAGGCGCTCACGGCGTACGAGGAGGTGCGCCGGGACCTGGCGGCCCGCCTGGGCGCGGACCCGGGCCCACAGCTCCGCGCGCTGCACGCGGAGCTGTTGGAGGGCGGGGAGGATGAACCGAACGGCCCCGGTGGGGCGGACCCCCTGGGGGCGCGGGGAACTGCGCGGGAGTGGGGCACACGCCGGGCACACCCACCCACCCCGAGCGGGCCCGCCACCCCTCGTACCCACTCACCCCGCGAAGCGGCCCTCGCCACCGGCGGGTTTTCGGGAAGGGGTGGGGAGGGGACCGCGCCGCGGGCGACGGTGCCCCCGGGCAACGGCACCCCGTACGGGACCGTCCACCCCGCCGCGCAGGGCAACCTCCCCGCGAGACTCACGAGCTTCGTGGGCCGCGAGGTCGAACTCGACGCCCTGCGCACCGACCTCGCCCGCACCCGCCTCGTCACCCTCCTCGGCCCCGGCGGCGCCGGAAAGACCCGGCTCTCCCAGGAGGCCGCCACCGCCGCCGCCCCCACCTGCCCCGACGGGGTCTGGTTCGCCGAGCTCGCCCCCGTGACCGACCCCGGCACCGTCCCCGAGGCCGTCCTCACCGCGCTCGGCGCCCGCGAGACCGTCCTCAGGGGCGCGGGCGCCGAGGAGCTGCGCGCCGCCGAAGGGCACGCCGACGACCCCGTCGCCCGCCTCGTCGAACACTGCGCGCGCCGCGACATGCTCCTGGTCCTGGACAACTGCGAGCACGTGATCGGCGCGGCCGCCGACCTCGCGCAGACCCTGCTCACGCGCTGCCCCGGACTCCGCGTTCTGGCCACGAGCCGCGAACCCCTCGGCGTACCGGGCGAATCGGTCCGCCCCGTCGGCCCGCTGCCCACCCCGGCGGCCCTCCGCCTCCTGGCGGAACGCGGCGCGGCGGCCAACCCGGCCTCCGCCGGAACCGGCTCCGAAACCAGTACCGGTACTGGTACCGGCACCGACACCCACTCCGATCCCGAAGCCGCCGCCGAGATCTGTCGTCGTCTGGACGGTCTGCCGCTGGCGATCGAGTTGGCGGCGGCCCGGTTGCGGCACTTGACGCTGCGGCAGATCGCGGACCGTCTGGACGACCGTTTCCGGTTGTTGACGTCGGGGAGCCGTACGGTGCTGCCCCGGCAGCAGACGCTGCGGGCGGTGGTGGACTGGTCGTGGGAGCTGCTGGACGCGGACGAGCGCCGTGCGCTCGCCGCGCTGTCGGTCTTCGCGGGCGGCTGTGACCTGGCGGCGGCGGAGGCGGTGACCGGGCCGTTCGCGCTGGACCACCTCTCCTCGCTCGTCGACAAGTCCCTCCTGGTCGCCGCGCCCGCGCCGGACGGCACCGGGATGCGCTACCGGATGCTGGAGACCATCCACGAGTACGCGGCCGAACACCTCGACGCGTCGGGCGACCGCCCCGGGGCCGAGCGTCGGCACCTCACGCACTACCGCGAACTCGCCCGCACCACCGACCCGTTGCTCAGGGGGCCGGGCCAGCAGGCGGCCATCGCGCTCCTCACCGCCGAGTACGACAACCTCCGCACCGCCCTGCGCCGTGCGGTCGCCGCACGCGAGGAGCAGGAGGCGCTGTGCCTCGTGCACGCCCTCACCTGGTACTGGCAGCTGCGCGACCTGCGCACCGAGGCCCGCCAGTGGGCGCAGGCCGCGTCGAGCCTGGGCCCCGACCCGTTCGCGGGTCCCGCCGTCCCCGCGCTCCCGGTCCTCGACCGCTGCACGGACGCCCCGCCGCCCATGGCGCCCGACGTGCTCCAGGAGGCCAGGCGCGGGGCCGCGCTCATCGCGCTCGCCGGGATGGAGCACGAGGGCGACGAATGGCTCTCGGAAGAGGGCCGGGCCAGGCTGCGCGTGATCGTCGACACCTACCGCCCCGGGCTGCCGCAGGCGTGCCGCGCGCCCGGCTCGCTCTGGCTCTACGCGGTGCTGCTGAGCGGGGACGTCCAGCACCTGCGCGAGGTGCTGGACGCGGCCGTCGCCACCTGCCGCGAGCTCGGGTACGAGTGGGAGCTGGGCACCGCGCTCCACACCCGCGCCAACATCCTGGCGGGCTCCCCGGAGAGCGCCGCCGAAGCGGGCGCGGCCGCCGACGAGAGCCTGGAGATCTTCCGGCGGCTCGGCGACGAGTGGGGCGTGGCGGAGGCGCTGTCCGCGCGCGGCGAGGCCAGGGAGAACAAGGGCGACTTCGAGGCGGCGGCGGCCGACTTCCTGGCCGCCGTCGAGTACGCGGAGCGGTTCGGCGCGCAGGGCCAGGTGGAGCTGTTGCGGGCGCGGTACGCCATGTCGATGGGGGAGCTGGGGCACGACGAGGAGGCCGAGACCGTGCTCAGGGGCGTGCTGGCCCGGCGGCGCTCGGGCCACCAGGCGCTGCCCATGGCCCGGATGTCCCTCATCGTGCTGCTCGGCACGACGGGCCGCACCGGCGAGGCCAGGGAGCAGGTGGCGGAGCTGGAGAAGGAGTTCCGCCCCGACATGCTGCACCTCTTCCGGGGCATCCTGGCGGGCGCGCACGCCTGGCTCGAATGCCAGGACGGGCAGTACGCCGCGGGTCTCGCGCGGGTGCGCGAGGCGCTGGAGCGGGCCGTGGAGCCGATGTCGATGCTGGTCGCCCCGCAGATGCCGGCCCTCCACCTGGGGGTCGCGGCCCGGGTGCTGGCGGGGCTCGGCGGGGCGGGGGACGTGCGGGACGCGGCCAGGATGCTGGGCCTTCAGGAGGTGCTGCTGCCCGCAGGGCACGTGCCGAGGCTGATGGAGCGCCACGACGGGGACGACGCGGAGAAGACGGCCCGCGCGGCGCTGGGCGACGCCGCCTTCGAGCGGGCGCACGCGGAGGGCCGCGGGCTCACGGTGGCGGACGCGATCGCCCTGCTGGACGGCCGGGCCCACTGAGAGCCCGCGCCCGGGGGCGGCAGGGCCCGTGCCCGAGGCGGCAGGGCCCCGGGGCCGCTCGCCCCGGGGCCCTGCCCGTACCCCCGTCCGTCCCGCGTCACGTCTTCTTGCGGAACTTGGCGACGGCGAACGGCGCGACCGCCACCGTGATCCCCGCCGACCAGGCCAGCGTCAGCCACACCGAGTGCGCGGCGGAACCGCCGGACATCAGGGCGCGCGCCGCGTCGGCCATGTTGGACAGCGGGTTGTAGTCGGTGAACGTCTGGAGCCAGCCGGGCATCGTGGTCGGCGGGGCGAAGATCGACGAGCCGAACTGCAGGGGCATCAGCACCAGGAACCCCATTCCCTGGACCGCCTGGGACGTCTTGAGGGAGAGACCGAGCAGGATGAAGATCCACATGATGGCGGAGCCGAACACCGCGGCGAGCGCCACGGAGGCGAGCAGCCCGAGGACCGGGCCCTCCAGCTCGAAGCCGATGAGGAACGAGAAGGCCAGCAGGATCGCCGAGGCGATCAGCATCCGGCCGACCTCCACGACGATCTTCGCGACGATCACCGAGTACTTGGAGATCGGCATCGTGCGGAAGCGGTCCATGACGCCCTTGCGGAAGTCGTCGTTCATGCCGACGCCGACCGCGGTCGCGATGTTGACGCTCATCATCGCCATCAGGCCGGGGACGATGTACTTCAGGTACTCCTCCCGGCCGCCGCCCAGGCTCGCGCCGACGGACCCGCCGAAGACGTACGTGAAGAGCAGCACGAAGACGATCGGCAGCAGCACCGCGTCGAACATCGACTCGGGGTCCTGCTTGATCTGGAGCAGGTTCCTGCGGACCAGGGCGCCGATGTGGCGCAGGTTGCCGCGCAGCCCGATGCGCACGTCGTCGGCGGGGCGGCCGGGCGCGGCCGGGTCCGCGTGAAGCGTTGCCGCGCTCATGCCGCGACCTCCTGGGGTGCGTGGTTCGGGGCGACGGTCCGCTCCGGGCCGGTGATGGCCAGGAACACCTCGTCGAGGCTGGGCAGGTGGGTGCCGATGTGGGCGATGCCGAAGCCGCGCGCGGCGAACAGCGCGACCACGGCGGTCAGCTGCTCGTCGCTGAGGATCGGCACGCGCAGCAGGTTCTCGTCCGGCACGGCGGAGGAGCCCGCGACGCCGTCGAGGCCGGACTCGCGCAGCGCCTGCGCCATCCGCGGCAGCTCGGCGGGGTCGGCGGGGCGGACCTCCAGGGTCCGGCCGCCGACGCGCGCCTTCAGCTCGTCGACGCCGCCGCTGGCGATGACCCGGCCCTTGTCGATGACCGTCAGTTCGTTCGCGAGCTGCTCGGCCTCCTCCATGTACTGGGTGGTGAGCAGCACGGTGGCGCCCTCGGCGACCATCCGCTGCACCTCGTCCCAGACCTCGTTGCGGGTCCTGGGGTCGAGGCCCGTGGTCGGCTCGTCGAGGTAGAGCACCGCGGGGCTGCCGATCATGGAGGCGGCCAGGTCGAGGCGGCGCCGCATGCCGCCGGAGTAGGTGCCCGACGGGCGCCTTGCGGCCTCCGTGAGGGAGAACCGCTCCAGCATCTCGTCGGCCCTGCGCCGGGCGGCGGCGCGGGACAGGTCGAGCAGCCGGCCGATCATGTAGAGGTTCTCCCAGCCGGAGAGCTTCTCGTCGACCGACGCGTACTGTCCGGTGAGCCCGATGGTGCGGCGCAGCTGCCGGGGCTGGGTCAGCACGTCGTACCCGGCGACGCGGGCGCTTCCCGCGTCCGGCCTGACGAGCGTGGACAGCACCCGTACCAGCGTGGTCTTGCCCGCGCCGTTGGGGCCGAGCACGCCGAGGACGGTGCCTTCGCGCACGTCCAGGTCGACCCCGTCCAGGGCCTTGGTCCCGCCGTAGTGCTTGACCAGCCCCCGCACTTCCACGGCGTGGGGCGTCTTGTCGATTCGTTCCATGTCCCCAAGGACACCAGCGCCCGCCGACAGCGCGGCGACAGGCTGCCGACAGCCCGCCGATGGGGGAGTCGGCGGGCTGTCGGTCGTACCGGGAGTGGCTAGTGGAAGGTGTGCTCCTCGGCGGGGAACGCCCCGCCGGCGACGTCGTCGGCGAAGGCCCGCGCCGCGTCCCCGAGGGTCTGGCGGAGGTTCGCGTACTGCTTGGTGAAGCGCGGCACCTTGCCGCCGGTCAGCCCGGCCATGTCGGTCCAGACGAGGACCTGCGCGTCGGTGCCCGGCCCGGCGCCGATGCCGATGGTCGGGATGTGCAGCGAGCGGGTGACCTCGGCGGCCAGTTCGGCCGGTACGAGCTCCAGGACGAGCGCGAACGCGCCCGCGTCCTGCGCCGCCTTGGCGTCGCGCAGCAGCCGGTGGGCGTCCTCGTCGGCGCGGCCCTGCACCCGGTAGCCCATGGTGTTCACGGACTGCGGGGTCAGGCCCAGGTGGGACATGACGGGGATGCCGGAGCTCACCAGCATCTCGGTCTGGGCCAGCGAGCGCTCGCCGCCCTCCAGCTTGACCGCGCCGACCCCGGCCTCCTTGACCAGCCGGGTGGCGCTGCGCAGGGCCTGGACGGGCCCCTCCTGGTACGAGCCGAAGGGGAGGTCCCCGACGACCAGCGCGCGCCTGGTGCCGCGCACGACGGCGGCGGAGAGGATCGCGACCTCGTCGAGGGTGACCGGCACGGTCGTCTCGTAGCCGAGGTGGCAGTTGCCCATCGAGTCGCCGACGAGCACGACCGGGATCCCGGCCTCGTCGAAGACCGACGCGGTCATCGCGTCGTAGGCGGTGAGCATCGGCCACTTCTCGCCGCGCTGCTTGGCGGCGGCGATGTCGTGGACGGTGATGCGGCGTGTGCCCTTGCCTCCGTACAGCGCCTTGCTGCTGCTGTCGGACTGCTTCTGGGCAGCCTGAAGCGTCATGGTGAACGGCTCCTTCGTCATCTCGAGGCGCCCTGACGGCGTCCCCGGATCACATCCATGGTGGCACCTCGTGCCAGTGGACGGAAAGGGGGAGCCCCGGGTAAAGACTTTCAAATACGAGACGGTCTCGTATCGGAATTGATCTAGGCTGTCGCCATGACCGACACCGCACCACCGGCCGCCGACCAGGGCCCCCGGATACCCGAGGCCGTGCACCGCAGGCGCTGGGCCGTCCTCGGCGTGCTCATGCTGAGCCTGCTCATCGTCGTACTGGACAACTCGATCCTGAACGTGGCGGTGAAGACCATCGCGGCCCCCGGGCCCACCGGCCTCGGCGCCACCCAGAGCGAGCTCGAATGGGCCATCAACTCCTACACGCTGGTCTTCGCGGGCCTGCTGTTCACCTCGGGCCTGCTCGGCGACCGGCTCGGCCGCAAGAAGGTCATGCTCTTCGGCATCGCCGTCTTCGGCGCCGCGTCCGCGCTCGCCGCCATGTCCGGATCGCCCGGCGAGCTCATCGCCTACCGCGCGCTGATGGGCTTCGGCGCGGCCTTCGTGATGCCCGCCACCCTCGCCGTCCTGATGAACGTCTTCGAGCGCGACGAGCAGCCCAAGGCCATCGGCATCTGGGCGGGCGGCGTCGGCCTCGCCATCGCGATCGGCCCCATCACGGGCGGCGTCCTGCTCGAACACTTCTGGTGGGGCTCGGTCTTCCTGGTCAACGTCCCCGTCGTGCTGATCGCGCTCGCCCTGACGGTCTGGCTCGTCCCCGACTCCAAGGACCCCAAGCCCGGCCGCCTCGACCCGATCGGCGTCGCCCTCTCCGTCGTCGGCCTGGTCCTGCTGGTGTACGGCATCATCCGCGGCGGCGAACTCGCCGACTTCACGGCCCCCTCCGTGCTGCTCCCGAGCCTCGGCGGCCTCGCGGTGCTGGTCGCCTTCGTGCTGTACGAGAAGCGCGCCGAACACCCGGCCCTGGACGTCTCGTACTTCAAGAAGCCCGCGTTCTCCGCGGCCGTCGCCGCCATCGCGCTGGTCTTCTTCGCCCTGATGGGCGTCACCTTCTTCTCCGCGTTCTACCTCCAGTCGGTACGCGGCCACAGCGCGCTCGAATCCGGCCTGCTGATCCTGCCGCTCGCCGTCGCCCAGATGGTGTTCGCGCCGCGCACCCGGCTGGTCGTCGAGCGGTTCGGGGCCCGCGCGGTGTGCACCGCGGGCATGCTCGCCGTCGCGCTCGGCCTGGCCTGCTTCGCCTTCTTCGACGCCGACACCCCGCTGTGGGTCCTGGAAGTCGTCTTCTTCGTGCAGGGCGCCGGCATGGCGCACATCATGCCGCCGGTCACCGTCTCGATCATGCAGTCGCTGCCGCGCGAGAAGGCGGGCTCAGGGTCCGCGGTCAACAACACGTTCCGGCAGGTCGGCGGCGCGCTCGGGGTCGCCGTACTGGGCTCGCTGCTCTCCACGACGTACCGCGGCGAGATCGAGGGGCACCTGGACGGGCTCACCGCCCTGCCCGCGGGCGCGCGCGAGGCCGCGGGCGAGTCGATCGAGGGCACCCTCGCGGTGGCCGAGAAGCTGGGCCCCGCAGGCGACGTGCTGATCGCGCCCGCGCACGCCGCGTTCATCGACGCGATGCACGTCACGGCGATCGGCTCGGCGGCGGTCGCACTGGTCGGCGCGGCCGTCGTGGCGCTGTTCCTGCCCGGCAGGACGGCCGCGGCACCGGGCGGAACCGGGGGAGGAGCGGAGGAACGGCCCCGGTCGGCGACAATCGGCACGGAGTGACGTGACCGGTGGAGCGAGGGGCTGAGGACGTGCGGGGCGATGCGGGGCGGAAGGCCGGGGACGCGGGGGACGCCGAGACGGCGCGGCGCGGGCGACCGCGCAGCGAGGCCGTCGAGCGCTCCATCCTCGAAGCGGTGGTGAAGCTCTTCGAGGAGGGCGTGCCGCTGGCCGAGCTGTCCATCGAGCGCATCGCCCGCACCGCGGGCGTCGGCAAGGCCACCATCTACCGCCGCTGGAAGGGCAAGGAAGAGCTCTTCGTCGACGTGCTCGCCGACATCGAGCCGCCCGACCCGAAGCTCCCCGGCACCTCGCTCCGCGACGACATGATCGCCTTCCTGGAGGCGCTGCGGCAGCGCGGCCTCGCCAAGCGCTCCTCGCTGCTGCTGCACAACGTGCACGCGCAGATGCTGAGCTACCCCAAGCTCTGGAAGGCCTACCACACCACCGTGATCGAACCGCGCCGCCGCATGATGCTGGACGTGCTGCGGCGCGCCGTCGACGCCGGCGAGATCCGCGCCGACCTCGACCTGGAACTGGTCAACGACCTCGTCGTGGGCCCCATGCTGATGCGCACCGTCGTGCGCCCCGACACACCGCTCCCCGACGACCTGGCGGAGCAGATCGTGGACGCGGCACTACGGGGGGTACGCCCACCCGGCTGACGAATGACCGCTTCGTCCGGGTTCTGTCACAGCGTCGTGACCCGTCCCACCTGCGGGAACTGTGCGCCGTGCCCCGACGTCCTGCCGACAGTACGGCCGTGCCGGTCATCGCCTAGTGTCGGGGGCGGACCAGGGGCGGCGGCAAGTGGGCAAGGCAGTGAGGGCAGCGATGACGCAGGCGTACAGCACGGAAACGGACAGCGGCGGCACGGAGCCCCAGCCCACCGGGTCCAGGCTCCGGACCCTGCTGGAACGGCTGCGCGGCAACCGGGGCATCTGGCGGCGCGGACTGGTGACAGCGGCGGGCGCGGTCCTGCTGACGCTGGTCATGGCGTTCCACGCGGAGATCCCCAACAAGATCGGCAACCTGGGCAGCCTGTCGGAGACGTTCCTGCCCTGGTTCGGGGTCCTGATCCCGCTGCTGCTCGCCCTCGCGGTGTGGCGCCGCTCGGCGACCGCGCTGATCGCCGTGGTGCTCCCGGTCTCCGTCTGGCTCAACCTCTTCGGCGGCCTGCTCTTCGACAAGTCGGGCTCGGGCGGCGACCTCACGGTCGCCACGCACAACGTCAACGCCGACAACCCCGATCCGGCGGGCACGGCCCGTGAGGTCGCGGCGTCCGGCGCGGACGTCCTGGCCCTCGAAGAACTGCCGAGCGGCAAGGTCGGGACGTACCAGGAGGCCCTGGCGGCCACCTACCCCCACCACTCCGTGCAGGGCACGGTCGGCCTGTGGAGCAAGTACCCGCTGAGCGACACCCGGCCCGTCGACATCCAGATGGGCTGGACGCGCGCGATGCGCTCCACCGTCACGACGCCCAAGGGCCCCGTCGCGGTGTACGTCGCCCACCTGCCGTCCGTACGGGTGAAGGTGCACGCGGGCTTCACCGCCAACCAGCGCGACAACAGCGCGGACGCGCTGGGCGAGGCGATCAAGCGGGAGCCCGTGGAGCGGGTGGTCCTGCTCGGGGACCTGAACGGCACGATGAACGACCGCGCGCTGAACGGGGTCACGGCGCAGATGCGGTCCACGCAGGGCGCGGCGGGCGACGGCTTCGGCTTCAGCTGGCCCGCGTCGTTCCCGATGGCGCGGATCGACCAGATCATGGTGCGGAACGTGGACCCGGTGTCGTCCTGGACGCTCCCGGCGACGAAGAGCGACCACCTGCCGATCGCGGCCCGGGTCCGCCTGTAGCGGCGGGCGGGGGGACGGCGCGGGTTCCGCTGCGCGGGGCGTTCCCCTACCCGCCCCTTCCCGAAACTGGGGCGCTGCCCCAGCCCCCGCCGAAGACTGCGCAGTTCCCCGCGCCCCTTAAAGGGGCGCGGGGAACTGCGCGAATCTTTTGGCGCCCCCGGCAGGGTTTCGGGAAGGGGCGGGGTGGGGGGCGGCCCGCCGCAGGCGAAAGACGGCGCCCCCGGGCAACGGGCACCCCGCAAGGCCCCGCCCCCACCCGCCCGCGCCGTCAGGCGCGCTCGCGCCACCGGTTGGTGATCGGCAGCCGCCGGTCCTTCCCGAACCCCTTCGGCGAGATCTTCGTACCCGGCGGGTACTGCCGCCGCTTGTACTCCGCCGTGTCCACCATCCGCAGCGTCCGGGCGACCAGTTCCTCCTCGAACCCGGCCGCCACGATCGCGTCCGCCCCCAGGTCCCGGTCCACGTACATCGCCAGGACCGCGTCCAGGACCTCGTAGTCCGGCAGCGAGTCCGTGTCGACCTGACCGGGCCGCAGCTCCGCGCTCGGCGGCTTGGAGATCGAGTTCTCGGGGATCGGCGGCACCTGCCCCCGCTCCTCGGCCGCCCGGTTGCGCCACCGCGCGAGCCGGAACACCGACGTCTTGTACACGTCCTTGATCGGCCCGTACGCGCCCACCGAGTCGCCGTACAGCGTCGAGTACCCCACCGCCAGCTCCGACTTGTTGCCGGGCGCCAGCACGATCTGGCCCTCCTGGTTGGAGATCGCCATCAGCGTCGTGCCGCGCAGCCGCGACTGGAGGTTCTCCTCGGCGAGCCCGGTCAGCCCCAGCGACCCCATGTACGCGTCGAACATCGGCTCGATCGCCACGGTCCGGTAGTTCAGCCCGGTCCGCCGGGCCAGCTCCGCCGCGTCGCCCTTGGAGTGGTCGGAGGAGTACTTGGACGGCATCGAGACGCCGTACACGTTCGCCGCGCCCAGCGCGTCGCAGGCGATCGCCGCGACCAGCGCCGAGTCGATGCCGCCCGAGAGGCCGATCAGCACCGAGCTGAAACCGTTCTTCGCGGCGTACGCCCGCAGGCCCACCACCAGTGCGGTGTACGCCTCCTCGTCGTCGTCGAGACGCTCCGCGTACCCGCCCGTCAGCTCCGGCTCGTACGCCGGGACCGGCTCTTCGGAGATGACCACGCGGTCGATGACGAGCCCGTCGTCCACCACGCCCGTCGGCGCGTCCGCGGCCGCCGCGGGCAGCTCCAGGTCCAGGATCACGCTGCCCTCGGCGAACTGCGGGGCGCGCGCGACGACCTCGCCGTCCTTGTCGACGACGATCGAGTCCCCGTCGAAGACCAGCTCGTCCTGGCCGCCGATCATCGCGAGGTACGCGAGGGTGCAGCCCGCCTCCTGGGCGCGCTTGCGGACCAGTTCGAGGCGCGTGTCGTCCTTGTTCTGCTCGTACGGCGAGGCGTTGATGGACACCAGCAGGCCCGCGCCCGCCGAGCGCGTCGCGGGTACCCGGCCGCCGTCCTGCCACAGGTCCTCGCAGATCGCGAGGGCCACGTCCACGCCCCGTACCCGTACGACGGGCATCGAATCGCCCGGCACGAAGTACCGGAACTCGTCGAACACCCCGTAGTTCGGCAGGTGGTGCTTGGCGAAGGACAGGACCACCCGGCCGCCGTGCAGCACCGCCGCCGCGTTCCGCGGGGCGCCCGCGGGCTGGCCGTACTTGGGCTGGGCCTTCTCGGAGCGGTCGAGGTAGCCGACGACCACCGGCAGCTCCCCGAAGCCCTCGTCGGCCAGGCGCGCCGCGAGCGCGGTGAGCGCGGCGCGCGAGGCCTCGACGAAGGAGGAGCGCAGGGCGAGGTCCTCGACCGGGTAGCCGGTCAGCACCATCTCCGGGAACGCGACGAGGTGCGCACCCTGCTCGGCGGCGTGCCGGGTCCAGTGCACGACCGCCTCGGAGTTGGCGGCGAGGTCGCCGACGGTGGAGTCGATCTGGTTCAGGGCGAGTCGTAGTTGAGGCACGCGCCCAGTGTAATCGTCAGAGCGACGCGATGTCCTGGCGGACTGCCGCGAGACGTGCCGGCGGCTTCGGAGCGCCGCCCCCGTGGGGGGCTGGTGAGGGGGCTACTGAGGGGGCTGCCCGGTCGGGCCCGACCAGATGGCCTCGGCGTATCCGACGCCCGGCGACATCTCCGCCTTCGCCGTCCCGGCCGCCTCCGGCGGCAGGTCGAAGGCGAACGTGCCGGTCTTGGACTTGCCGGGGTGCAGGGCCCCGCGGAACGAGACGGGCACGTCCCCGTCGAAGACGTTCTGGACCTCGGCGTCGTCGGCGTCCATGAAGCGCGGGATCGCGTACAGGGAGTCGAACTTCTCCTTCGAGCCGTTCGTCATCGTGATCTTCACCGTGTACGTCTTGTAGCCGTCGGTGTGCCCGGCCGCGGTGCCGCTCGCGGTGTAGGGCTCGGGCTTGCCGACCTTGATCGATACGCCGTTCGGGTACGTGTAGGTGGTGCCCCACGCCTTGGGCTTCGCGGCCTCGGCCTCCTCCCGCGCCTCGGCGGCACGGGAGGCCTCCAGCTCGGCCAGCCGCTTCTCCGCCTCGGTGGGCTCCTTGTCGGTGGGCTCGTCCGAAGGGGCGTCCGAGTCATCCGAGGGGTCGTCAGAGGAGTCGT
Organism: Streptomyces sp. NPDC050504; assembly: GCF_044458065.1. Lineage (NCBI taxonomy): Bacteria > Bacillati > Actinomycetota > Actinomycetes > Kitasatosporales > Streptomycetaceae > Streptomyces > Streptomyces sp. NPDC050504. The sequence goes on from NZ_JBITHO010000002.1 coordinate 1,105,857, forward strand.
CCCCGCCCGACACCTCGATGATGGAGCCCTCTCCGTCGCCCCAGTAGTGGCCCGCCACGAGCAGCGTCCCTCCCGCGCCGGAGAACAGGAGGCCGACTCCGCCCAGGATCGTGCCGGCCAGGGCCATGCCCCGGTTGGTGGCGAGGCCCTTCTTGGCCTGACTCAGGCCGATGAAGCCGAAGACCACGGCCAGTAGCGCCGGGATCCAGCTCAGCCAGAAGAAGATGACCAGGATGCCGAGGACGCTGCCGGTGATGCCCAGGACCAGGGCGGTGACGCCCATCCCGTTGCGCGGGGCCTGCGCCGGGTACGGCATCGGGGGGTGGCCGTACGGGGAGTGGCCGTACGGGGGGTGGCCGTACGGGGAGTGCGGGGCGGCGCCGTAGGGGTACGGCGGGTATCCCTGAGCGGCCCCCTGCCCGGCCCCCTGCCCGTACCCCTGATCGGCCCCCGACGGGTCCGGGGCGATCCCCGACGGGTCGGGGGCGGACTCTGACGGGTCAGGCTCCCGGTCCGGCTCCGGGCTCGGGGTCGACTTCACGAGATCGATCGGCTGCTTCCGGGGCTCCCCCTGGGGCGGCGCCCACGGGTCCGGTTCGGAGGGGGTGGGCGGCTGGGGCATGCGTGGTCCTCGGAGAGTATGGGGCAAGGCGAATACAGGTTCGACTTTTCGATTCCTGGCGACATTACAGGGCCCCCACCCGGCCCCCCACGCCCCTTTTACGGTCGCCGGGGCCGGGGCGGCAGGCCCTGTGGGTCCGCCGCCCCGTGCCCCGGCCGCTCGGCCGTCGGCTCAGCGCCGGTACCCCAGCACCGTCATCATCCCGGACTCCGAGTGGTACACGTTGTGGCAGTGGATCATCCACAGGCCGGGGTTGTCCGCGTCGAAGTCCACCGTCAGCCTGCCGTTCGGCAGGATCACCGCCGTGTCCTTGCGCGGCCCGCCGGGTGTGTTCGCCAGGGCGAAGGTGTGGCCGTGCAGGTGCAGCGGGTGCCACATGGCGGTGGCGTTGGTGAACTCCAGCCTGACCCGCTCGCCCGCCTCCACCGGATGCCGCTGGTCGGGCGCGTACGGCTTGCCGTCGAAGGCCCAGTCGTACTTCGCCATCCCGCCCGTCAGTCGGATCCGGACCGTGCGGTCCGGCCTGCGCGCCGGGAGCGCCACCGCGTCGGCCGCGCGCAGCCTGTCGGCGGTCAGCAGCCTGCCGGACAGCTCGCGCGGGCGCACGGAAGCGGCGGGCGCCGCGCCCGGAGCCGTACGCAGCAGGGCCAGCGCCGCCTCCTTCTTGCCCTCGGCGACCGCGGTGAGCGGGAAGACCCCGTCGCCCGCCGTGACCAGCACGTCGTACCGCTCGCCCATGCCGAGCAGCAGCGCGTCCGTCTTCGCCTCCCGCACCGGGAAGCCGTCCGTGTGGGTGACCGTCATCTCGTGGCCGCCGAGCGCGACGCGGAACGCGGTGTCGCCGCCCGCGTTGACGATGCGCAGCCGGATGCGGTCCCCCGGCTCGGCCGCGAAGGACGAAGGGGCCTCGGGCGTACGGCCGTTGATCAGGTAGTGCGGATACGCGACGTCGCCCGCGTCGCCGCCCAGGACGTCGCTCCTGGCGCCCATGAGCATGCGGGAGGGCGAGGGCTCGGGCTTCTCGGGGGACCGCGCGGACGACCGCGTCATCCCGTGCCCCGTCATCCCGTGCCCCGACATGTCGTGCCCCGAGCCGTGGTCCATCCCCGCGCCCGCGCCCATGCCCTTGCGCAGCTCGGCGAGGACCGCGTCCGGGGTGGAGCCGTCCACCCCGTCGACCCAGTCGTCGAGCACGACCGTCCACTCCTTGTCGTACTTCAGGGGCTCCTTCGGGTCCTCGACGATCAGCGGCGCGTACAGGCCGCGGTCCTGCTGGACGCCGGAGTGCGGGTGGAACCAGTACGTGCCGGGGTGCGGCACCTTGAAGCGGTACGCGAACTCCGCGCCGGGCTTGACCGGCTGCTGGGTCAGGCCCGGCACGCCGTCCATGTCGTTGCGCAGCGCGAGGCCGTGCCAGTGCAGGGAGGTGGCCTGGGGGAGGTGGTTGGCGAGGGTGAGCGCGAGGGTGTCGCCCGCGGTGACGCGGACCTCCTTGCCGGGCAGCGCGTCGCCGTACGCCCAGGTCTTGACGGTACGGCCCGCGCCCAGGTCGACGGTGGCGGCGGTCGCCGTGAGCCGGACCTCGCGCACGGGGCCTGGCCTGCCGCGCTTCGCCTCGGCGGCGGCGACCTCGGGGCCCGCGGGGTCGACGAAGCCCTCGGGCGCGGCGCCCTGTCCGGAGCCGGAGCCGGAGCCGGAGCCGCTGCCGTGGCCGGCGCCGTGGCCGCCGGACGTGGCGGACTGGCCGGAGCCGCCCGACCCGTCGGAACAGGCGGAGAGGACCCCGGTCCCGGCGATCGCGAGACCGGCGCCGAGCAGGGCGCGGCGGGTGTGCTGGGTGGAACGCATGACGGAGTGCACCTCGTGTGGGTGTGGGTGATCTGCGGATGGCGGGGGAGCGCGCGGGTGCGGGTGCGGAGCCGGTCGCTCCGCGGGCACCCGTACGCACTCCTCCTAGATCCGCAGCACCGACAGCCGGGCGAGGGCGGTGCGCGTGGGCGGGGGATGGGGCCACAGCGCGTGCGGCAGGCGCGTCGGGGCGGCGGGCGCGGTGCGCGAACCGGGCGCACGCGCGGCGAGCAGCATCCGTACGAGCAGGGCCGCGCCCCAGGCGACGAGCACGGCGAGGCACACGGAGAGCGGGTCCATGCCGGTGCCGCCGGAGTCCGCGCTCCCGAACCGGTCGCCGGGGGTGCGGTGCTCTACGCCGAGAGCGGTGCTCTGGCCCGCCGGGAGAGCACCGCTCGCGACGTGAGCACTGTTCGCGACGTGAGCACCGCTCTCGTTGTAAGCACCGCTCTCGTTGTGAGCACCGCTCGCACTGCGAGCACCGCCCATGTCGAGAGCACTGCTCGCATCCAGAGCACCGCTCACGCCGAGAGCACCGCTCACACCCAGAACGCCACCCGCACCGAGAGCACCGCTCTCCGTAACAGCGCCGGAGTGCCCCGGCCCCGCCCCGTGCGACCCCGACGGATGCCCCACCGTGTGCATCGTGACGATCCCGAACAGCAGCGCGACGAGGAGCAGCAGCCGCTGCCCGTACCCCGTGCTCCCCGTTCCGTCCGCCATGCCGTGCACCCTACCCCCACCGGGTATCCAGCGGCGCGCCGGTCGACATGCGGGCTCCGTCCGCCCCGTCGATCATGGCCCCATGACGAGCACGGATACGGCCGAGGGTCAGGTCCAGGACGACGGGACCAAGCGGCAGTTCATCTCCTGGGTGACCCTCGCGCTGATGACCACCGCCTCGGTGGCGAGCCTGCGCCCCTCGCCCACCATGGCGATCTACGGCCTCGCCGCGATCTTCCTCTACCTCCTCCCCGCCGTCGTCTTCCTGCTCCCCACCGCACTCGTCGGCGCCGAGCTGGCGTCCGGCTGGTCGGGCGGCATCTACCGCTGGGTGAGCGAGGCGCTCGGCAAGCCGCTCGGCTTCCTCGCGGTGTGGTGCCAGTTCGCGATGACCATCGCGTACTACCCGAGCCTGCTCGCGTACGTCGCGTCGACCTTCGCGTACGTCATCGATCCGAGCCTCGCCGAGAACGGCCTGTACGTGGCGATCGTGATCGTCACGATCTACTGGACCGGGGTGTGGGTCTCCTCGCGCGGCACCAGGACCGTCGCGGGACTCTCCTCGTTCGGCCTGGTCATCGGCACCCTGATCCCGGGCGTCCTGCTCGTCGTGCTCGGCATCGTCTTCCTCGGGCAGGGCAACGCCTCGGCCGCGCCCATGAGCGCCGACCACTGGCTGCCGCCGTGGACCGGCCTCGCCTCGCTCGTGCTGATCGTCAACAACTTCCTCTCGTACGCGGGCATGGAGATGAACGGCGTCCACGTCTCGTCGCTGCGCCACCCGCGCAGCGAGTACCCGCGCTCGATCTTCCTGGCGACCGGCCTCGTCCTGTTGATCTTCATCCTTCCGGCCCTGGCGATCAGCTGGGTGATGCCGTCGAGCGAGCTGAGCCTCACGGCCGGTCTGATGCAGGCGTTCCAGGCGTTCTTCGACCACTTCTCGGTCGGCTGGATGACCAAGGTCGTCGGCATCATGCTGGTGATGGCCGCCCTCGGCGGCATGCTCACCTGGCTCTCGGGCCCCTCCAAGGGCCTGGTCGCGCTCGCCCGCCAGGAGGGCTACCTGCCCCCGGCGCTCCAGAAGGTCAACAAGAACGGCGTGCCGCAGAACATCATGATCGCGCAGGGCGTGGTGACGACCCTGATCGGCCTCCTGTACGCGTTCAGCGACAACGTCTCCAGCGCGTACTGGATGTTCTCGGTGATCACGGTCCAGATCTACCTCCTCGCGTACCTGCTGATGTTCCTCGCCGTGGTGAAGCTGCGCACGACCCAGCCGGGCGTGGAGCGCGGCTTCCGGGTGCCGGCGGTGAAACTCGTCGCGGGCACGGGCTTCGTCGCGTCGGTCGCCGCGCTGTTCATCGGCTTCGTACCGCCGGACAACTACAGCAGCGGCCCGCTCTGGCGGTTCCTGCTGATCGTCGGCGGCGGCCTGCTGGTGCTCGGCCTGGCCATCCCGCTGGGGCTGCTGAAGTTCCGCAAGGCGAGCTGGGTGCACCCGGACCACCGGAGCGACCCGACGCGGGGCAACCCCGAGATCGAGTGAGGCGCTCGGGCCGGGGGGGCGGGGGGCCGGGGTGACCCCTTCCGGGTACGGCTCCGGGGGCGGACACGACCTGCGGGGGCGGCTCGTGACAGGCTGGCCCGAGGTACTCGCGCGGTCGGCGGTGGAGGAGGAGCGGTGGCGTCCACGGGGGAGTTCATACGGGTCGGAGGGGTGGCGCACCACGTGGTCGTCGAGGGCGAGGGCCCGGTCTGCGTGCTGAGCGCGGGGCTGGCGATGAGCTGGTTCGACTGGGACCCGGTCGTCCCGCTGCTCGCCCCCCGGCGCACCGTCGTCCGCTTCGACCGCCCCGGCCACGGCCTCTCCGCGCCCGCCGAGGTCCCGCCGTCCGCGTCCGGCGAGGCGCACCGCATCGCCGGGCTCCTGGACGCGCTGGGGCTGGGCAAGGAGCGGGTGACCGTCGTCGGGCACTCCATCGCGGGGTTCCACGCGGAGGCGTTCGCCCGGCTGCACCCCGGGCGGACCGCCGGGCTCGTGCTCGTCGACTCCAGCGTCGAGGGCCGCGCGCGGGCCCCGCGGGCGCCCGCGCTGCGCACCGCGGCGGCGCGGGCCGTGGGGGCGGCGCTCGGCGCGGCCGGGGCGCCCGCCGCGCTCGGCCCCCTGACGCGGCGCGCGACGGTCCGGCTCTCGCGCACGGGCGGGGGAGACCCGGCGGCCGCCGAGCTGGTACGGCGGTGCTACGCCACGTCCCGCGTGCTGAACGGGGCGCTCCTGGAGAACACCCACTACCGGGCGGTCGCCGCGCAGGTGCTCGCGCTGCGGGCGGCCCGTCCGCTGCTCGCGCCCACGACGGTCCTCGCGGCGCCGGACAGCCGCCGCTGGACGACCCGGCAGCGGGAACTGGCGCACCTCCTGGACGCCCGCCTGCGGATCGTGCCGGGGGCGGGCCACCTGATGATGCTGGACGCGCCGGAGGCGGTGGCGTCCAGCATCCTGACGACGCCGCGCCCCTGAAAGGGGGCGCGGGGAACTGCGCGGGAGCGGGGCACACGCGGAACGCGCCCACCGGCCCCGCGCAGCGGGCCGACCCCCACCCCTGTCCGCCCCGCCCCGTCCGCCCCGACACTCCGCCCCGCCGCCCGCGGGCCTCACCCCGTCGCGTACACCTTCTCCACCCACCCCGCGATCTGCTCCTCCGACAGGTGCCGCGCGAGATCCGCCTCGCTGATCATCCCCACGAGCCGCTTCTCCGCCACCACCGGAAGCCGCCGGATCTGATGGCTCTGCATCTCCTCCAGCACCTCCTCGACCCCCGCCCCCGCGTCGATCCAGCGGGGCGTCCCCTTCGCCATGTCGCCGCAGGTGACCTTCGACGGGTCGTGGCCCATCGCCACGCACCCGACGACGATGTCCCGGTCGGTGAGGATGCCGACCATGCGCCCCTCGTCGCCGTTGGCGGAGATGGGCAGCGCCCCGAGGTCGTGGTCGCGCATCACCTGCGCCGCGCGGTCCAGGGTCTCGTGCGAGGAGATCCAGTGGGCGCCCGCGTGCATGATGTCTCGTGCGGTGGTCATGGGGTGGTCCTCATCTCTCGATCACTCGTCTCTCGATCCGGGGGACCACCCCATCGTCTGTGGGCCGTTCGGCCCACGCGACCGCACTCGCCCAAACGGGTCAGCCCCGGGGCTTCGCACCCCGCTTGACCAGCATCTGAGCCATCAGGTCCAGCTCGGACCGCTGGGCGTCGACCATCCCCCGGGCGAGTTCGCGCTCGACGCCGACCGTGCAGAGCCGTACGCAGCCCTCGGCCATCGCGACCCCGCCCTTGTGGTGGTCGGTCATCAGCTGGAGGTACAGCACCTCGGCTGCCCGTCCGCTCGACGCCCGCAGCCGCGCGAGCTCGGCCTTGGTGGCCATCCCGGGCATGAGCGAGCCCTTCGCGCCGCCCGCCGAGCCCTTCGCGCCGCCCGCCGAGCCGGTCGTGCCGCCCGCCGAGCCGTTGGCAGCGCCCGACGAGCCGTGCATGTCGTGCCCGGAGTGCGCCCCCGACCCCGGCCCCGACCCCGACCCCGATCCCGACGCCGCTCCCGATCCCATCCAGGCCATCGGCGCACCGCTCATGGACACCTTCGGCAGCCCCCACAGGTCAAGCCACCCCAGCATCATCCCGCGCTGGTTCGCCTGCGTGTTGGCGATGTCGTACGCCAGCCTGCGGACCTCCTCGTCGCGGGTGCGGTCCCGGACGATGAACGACATCTCCACCGCCTGCTGGTGATGGTCCGACATGTCCCGCGCGAACCCCGCGTCGGCGGACGCCTCGCCCGGCGTGTGCGCCGCGTGCGCGCCGGACCCGCCGTCGCCGTCCTCCCCGGCGGTCGCCACCGTCGCCGCCCCGGCGAAGAGCAGCGCGAGCACCACCGCGATCGCCGCGGCCCAGTGCGTACGGGTCAGGGTCACTTCTCCCCCATCCCGTTGGTGCAGGGCGCGCCCGGCTCGGGGGTCTGGGCGCCGCGCACGTACTTGGTGAAGAACTGGTCCACCCGCGGGTCGTCCGCGCTGTCGACCGTCAGCTGCTTGCCCCAGGCGCTCAGCATGATCGCGCCGGCCTGGTCGGGGACCGGGCTCATCAACGAGAACGTCGTCTTCTCGACCTTCTCGCCCAGCTTCTTCACGTCGGCCTTGGGCGCCTTCTCGTTGTACGTCACCCAGACCGCGCCGTGCTCCAGCGAGTGAACCGCGTTCACATCGGGGACCGGCTTCTCGTAGACGTCGCCGTCGCAGTTCATCCAGACCTGGTTGTGGTCCCCGCCGACCGGCGGCTTCATCGGGTACGTGACGGCCTGCTGCACGTGGTTGCGGCCGAGCTTCTTGGCGTCCCAGCTCTTCTCGGCCGAGATGGGCTGCTTGGCCATCGTCGCGACCTTCTCCTGCTGCTTCTCCTTCTTGTCGGACTCCTCAAGCAGCGCGTACGAGCCGTAGCCGACGAGCCCGGCGACGACGACCACGCTCAGTCCGATGGTGATGAAGCGGTTGCGGGTCTCGCGCGCGTGCTCGGCCCGGCGCGCCTCGGCTATGCGGGCCCTGCGGTCCATCTTCTGGTTCTTGGAAGTCATGGGGGTGAGGTCCTTCTGTCGTATATGTGTGCGAAACGGGGATCAAGGAGGGGCGGTCCGGGGCATGCCGGGCCGGGCCCTCCTAGGTCCGCAGCACTTGAAGGACGTGCAGATCCGGCGCGCGGGGCCGGGCCGCCCCCTCGGGGACGGCGACGGACGCCGGAGACGGGGGGACGGCGCCGCGGGGCAGCTCGCCGCCGCCCGCGCCGGGGTCCAGGAGCGGGGCGGTGAGCACGGCGGGGCCCGAGCGCGGGAAGAGCCGGCAGTCGTCGGTGTCGAGCGGACAGCTGAACCGCTCGGCGGTGCCGACGGTCGCGCCTGCGGCCGGTTCGTCGACGGGGTGGTGGCCCGCCGGAGCCGTACAGAGGAAGAGGGCGGCGAGCAGCGTCGCCACGGCGAGCACGAGGACGGGCCCGGAGGCGGCCCCCGGAACGGTCCCCGTGCGACGCGCGGTGCGCGTGTGACGCGCGACGCGCGCGCTGCGGATGTGCCGCGTACCCCCCATGGGCGCTGATGGTAATGGGCGGGGGGTGCCGCAGGTCATACGGGTGCGTAATGTGGCCGAAACCCCGGGTGGCGATACTGACGTTCATCCGCTGCGCAGGGGCGGTGGTGCACAACCCGTCTGAACTGCAAGGATGTGGCACATGGACAAGCAGCAGGAATTCGTGCTCCGGACGCTCGAAGAGCGCGACATCCGCTTCGTGCGCCTGTGGTTCACCGACGTGCTCGGCTTCCTCAAGTCGGTCGCGGTGGCCCCCGCCGAGCTGGAGCAGGCGTTCGACGAGGGCATCGGCTTCGACGGCTCCGCGATCGAGGGCTTCGCCCGGGTCTACGAATCGGACATGATCGCCAAGCCCGACCCCGGCACGTTCCAGATCCTGCCGTGGCGCGCGGAGGCACCGGGCACCGCCCGGATGTTCTGCGACATCCTGATGCCGGACGGCTCCCCGTCCTTCGCCGACCCCCGCTACGTACTGAAGCGGATCCTCGCCAAGACCTCCGACCTGGGCTTCACCTTCTACACCCACCCGGAGATCGAGTTCTTCCTGCTGAAGGACAAGCCGCTGGACGGCTCCACCCCGACGCCCGCCGACAACTCCGGCTACTTCGACCACACCCCGCAGAACGTCGGCATGGACTTCCGCCGCCAGGCGATCACCATGCTCGAATCCATGGGCATCTCGGTCGAGTTCAGCCACCACGAGGGCGCGCCCGGCCAGCAGGAGATCGACCTGCGCTACGCCGACGCGCTCTCCACGGCCGACAACATCATGACGTTCCGCCTGGTCATGAAGCAGGTGGCGCTGGAACAGGGCGTCCAGGCCACCTTCATGCCCAAGCCGTTCTCGGAGTACCCCGGCTCCGGCATGCACACCCACCTCTCCCTCTTCGAGGGCGACCGCAACGCGTTCTACGAGTCGGGCGCGGAGTACCAGCTCTCCAAGGTCGGCCGCTCCTTCATCGCGGGCCTGCTGCGGCACGCGGCGGAGATCTCCGCCGTCACCAACCAGTGGGTCAACTCCTACAAGCGCATCTGGGGCGGCTCGTCCCGCGCGGCGGGCGCGGGCGGCGAGGCCCCCTCGTACATCTGCTGGGGCCACAACAACCGCTCGGCCCTGATCCGCGTCCCGATGTACAAGCCGGGCAAGACCGGCTCGTCCCGCGTCGAGGTCCGCTCGATCGACTCGGGCGCCAACCCCTACCTGACCTACGCGGTCCTCCTCGCGGCCGGTCTCAAGGGCATCGAAGAGGGCTACGAACTCCCCCCGGGCGCCGACGACGACGTCTGGGCCCTCTCCGACTCCGAACGCCGCGCGATGGGCATCGAACCCCTCCCGCAGAACCTCGGCGAGGCGATCGCCCTGATGGAGAAGAGCGAACTGGTCGCGGAGACCCTGGGCGAACACGTCTTCGACTTCTTCCTGCGCAACAAGAAGCAGGAGTGGGAGGAGTACCGCTCCGAGGTCACCGCGTTCGAGCTGCGGAAGAACCTGCCGGTGCTGTAGGCGCAGGTCAGCGGGCATTTCGCCGGTCACGTCGGAGGAGGTCACGGTCGCGAGTCGTGGCCCCCTCCGGCCGTCTGGCTACGGCTGGGCCGTCTGTGGGCCGTCAGGCGCCAGAGCGGTGCGCTGGAACACAGAGTCCACGGCCCTGCGGCTGCGTCCTTCGCTGCTCGGCAGCAGGTGCGTGTACACGCGGAGCGTGAAGCCGGGGTCCGTGTGCCCCAAGTACGTACTCAGGGCCTTGATGTTCTCTCCAGCGTCCAGCAGTACGGACGCGTAGAAGTGCCTGAGCGCGTGCATGCCGTGCTCGCGTGCCGCCTGGTGACGCTCGCCCGGCTTGGGCTCAGGGATGACGCCGGCCGCTACGAGAGCGGGCTTCCAGAAGCGAGTGTTGAAGTCCGTACGCCGCACGGCCCCGCCTCCGTCGGGGCGGACGAACAAGAGCCGCTTCGTGATCAACTCCCCATCAGGGCGCAGCCACGGCAACGTGACGTCAACGGGCGGGTGATCCTCCATGTGCTCCTTCAGCGCATGTGCCACTGAACCAGCGAGGGGCACGTCTCGCTCCTTGCCACGCTTCGGCGGGCCGAACACGAGCTTCCCGCCCGACACCTTCACCTGACAGCCGACATGCAGCCATCCGGTGTCGAACCCGATCGCATCGACCGAGAGACCGAAGATCTCGCCCTGTCGCAGGCCGCATCCGCCGCCCAGGTCGACGGCGGCGCGGTACTGCTCCGGGAGCGCGGCACGAACGGAGAACGCTCGTTCCGCTGTCCACGGGACGACACGACGGTTGCTCGGGCCAGGCACATGGACGGTGCTTGCCTTGCACGGATTCCGGTGCAGGTGGTCGTCCTCCACGGCCGCCGTGAACACCCCGGACACGGAGGCGAAGATGACGCGCCGGTACGACGTGGCGGGCACCGCGCGTTCCAGCTCGCTGAGCCAGTCACGGATGTGCTCGGGCTTGAACGAGCCGAGCGGACGCGATCCCAGGTACGGGATGGCGTGGCGCCGGATCTGTACGCCGACGGGCTCCCTGGTGGTCTGGTCGGTCGTCTGCGACTTGAGCCACTTCTCGGCGTACTGGCGGAAGGTGATCCGGCCTGCCTTCGGATCGATGTACCGGCCGCTGTCCATGTCGGCCTTGGTCTTCGTCAGCCATTTCTCGGCGAGGCGCTTCTGTCCGTCCGGGAAGCTCTGCGACTTCTCGGTGCCGTCGGGGCCGACGTACCGGGCTCGGTAGCGGAGGCCGGTGCCGTAGCGGTCGCTCTTGACGCGGATGGTCCTACCGTCGGCGTCGGTCTCGGTCTTGTACCAGCGGTCTTGGATGTGGCCAGCCATGCGGGCTCCTGTCGGGCATGGGGCAGGGGCGCGCCCGACGAGGGTGCGCCCCTGCGAGGGGTGGGGTGCTCAGGCGACTTCGCCCGCGGCGAGGCTCGTGGCCCAGGCGTGGACGTCGGTGGGGTCGTAGCGCAGGTGCTTGCCGACGCGGAAACCGGGCGGGCCGGTGCGCTTTTTGCGCCAGGCGTAGACGGTTTCCAGCGGGACGGAGAAGAGGGCGGCGATGTCCTCGGGGGTGAGGTAGCGGTCTGGGAGACCGCCCCGGAGGGTGGCCGAGGCTGCGATGGGCATGGGTTCCTCTCGCAGGGCGTCTTGGGGCCTGCGTCTGTCCGAGGTTGGGATTTCTGCGTCACAGCGTCATGTGCGTCAACCGCGCTCGTGACCTGCGGTCTTTCGTGACACAGCGGGGCGCGGGATGTGACACGGGTGACGCGGGCGTCCGTCACGGGTGACGCGGGTGACGCGAGGTGACGCAGGATTTCGGGCTCTGCGTCACGCTCGTCGCCGCAGGTCAGCGGCCGTCTGGTGTGACGCGGTGACGCAGGTGACGCAGCGCTTCCCTTCTTAGGAAAAGAGAAGGGGCGTCTGTTGGTGGTGGGGTGCGGCTCAGCGCGCGAATGCGGAGCCGCGACGCGGCACGACCTTGCGGCGGCGGCAAGCCGCCGGAAGAGCAAGAGGAGCACCGGTCGCCCGGGCCGGGTGGTGCTCCTCTTGCCTGTGCGCGCGGCGCGACGCTGTCCGTTGGTCAGAACGCGGTTTCCTGCTGGTCCTGGTCGGGCGGCTGGGCCGGGGGCCGGGTCATTTCGATGTAGCGGGCGGTGCGGGTACGGCCCCAGTCGATGAGGACGCCGCGTGCGGCTAGGGTCGGCTGGAGCCGCTTGAGCCGGTCGGAGAGGACCTTGCCGGTGGTGGGCCATCCTTTGGGCAGGGGACGGTAGTCCTCGCCGCTGTAGAGGCCGGTGAGGCAGTGCAGCCATTCCGCCGACGCCATCCGTACCTCCGCGCCCGCGTCGAGCCCCGCGGCGTGCTTCAGGACCGTCTGCGCCAGCAGGTCGCCCTCGATGACGTCGTCGTTCAGGTCGTCCAGGCTCGCCCGGTAGGCGGCGAGCGCTCCCAGGCCCGTGGCGGTGTCGAGTTGCGCGCACAGATGGGCGAAGTCGGCCATCCGCAGGTCGGTGGGAATGTCTGCCTCACTGGCCCGTACCTTCACGGTCAGGTCCAGCAGGGAACCGAGGACGACGGGCAGGATCTCCTCGTACTCCGCCCACAGTTCGGCTTCGGTGCGCCGTACCCGGGGCCGTACGAGCCGTAGGGGCAGGAGGCGTTCGGCGAGGTCGGGGCGGATGACGCCGACGTCGATGCCGGTCAGCAGCAGGGGGCGGCGGTAGCGGGCGCGTACGACGTCGCCGTCGGTGAACAGCGCGCGCTTGACGTTCTCGCCGCCGGTGACGATGCAGCACATGGCGTCGGAGAGGTCGGGGGTCAGGTGGGAGAGGTTGTCCAGCGCGGTGACCCACCCGGCCGCGACGGCCGTGATCAGGTTCTCCTCATCCTTGGGCGCGCGGCGCAGGTCGCCGGTCATGCCCTCGATGATCCGCACGAGCATCCGACCGCCGGTGGACTTGCCCGCTCCCTGGGGGCCGGTGAGGAAGGGGGCGGGGACGGGCACGGACGGTTCCAGGCAGCCGATCAGCCAGGCGATGGCCAGGCACTCGGATTCCGCGCCCGCGAAGTTGCACAGCCGCAGCAGCAGGTCGATGCCCTTGCCGTTGGTGTCCTTGGCGGGGAGGGGGAGTTCGCCGGTGAGCTGGGTGCGCCGCCAGGACACCTCACGCGGGTCGGGCACGGTGATGTCCCAGCCGGTGGGGTGGATGCGCACGGACTGGCCGTCGTCGCGGCCCAGGTCCAGCCACGTCGCCCCGTCGAGGCCGGGCGCCACACGGATGTGCGTGGGCTGCACGTCGCGGCTGAGCGCGAGTGCTTCGATCAGGTCCAACGCCTCTTTCAGGGCGGTGCCGTTGAACACGCCGTGTCCGTCGTTGTAGAGGCCGACCATGAGTTCCTGCCGATGGCTCCCGGTCGTGCCCTGGGAGCGGATCGGGCGGGCCACGGGGTGGCCGTTGTGCTGCGCGTACACGGTGCCCTCAGTGGTGCGGAAGTACCGGAAGTGTTGCTGCGCATAGTCCGTGATGACCTCACGCGCCGGGTGCTTCTCGTCCTCGGACATGGCTCACATCCCCAGCGCGGTGCGGGCGTTGGCCCATGCGTCCGCGCAGTGCCGTGCGGTCTCGCCCTTGGCCTGCGCGGCGGTGAACAGCCGCTCTACGTGCGTGTCGGTGAGGCAGCCGCATCGGCCGTGCGTGGACAGCACGGCGAGGAAGGTGCGGTAGACGGTCGCGTGGATGCCGCTGGAAGCCTCGACGATGCGCTGTTCCGCCATGGCGATGCCGCGCTCCAGGAACACCGGCGTGCGATGTCGGCACTCCCCAGTCCCGTCCGGCGCGGTCGCGGCAAAGGGCTGCGGCGCGGCCGGTGCCGGGGTGGGCTTGCCTGGGGCCAGCTCGCGCACGGCGTTGGGCAGTGGTCCGATGCGTCCGCTCCCGGGGCTGAGCCAGCGGGCATAGGACATGCGGGACTTGACGTCCACGCCGGGGCGCACGCCATTGGCGGACGGCATCGTGCCCGCGTAGATCCAGTGCTGGCCGCGTGTGGTGGGGACGGTGCGTGTGGGCGGCAGATGCGTGTGGGCCCAGGCGATGGCCGCGGCGTTGTCGAGGTCGACGACGGTGAGGCGAGCGCCGGCGGGGTGGTAGGCGACAGCGGCGGCCTTGTGCCAGGCCGCCGTCCAGGGGGTGGATGTCAGGATGCTGAGGTCCGTGGTGGCGGCGGCCCAGCCGTGGCAGGGGCGCGGGCAGGTGCACGGACCGGCCTGCTTCATGTTCGGCCGACCGCCGCACGCGTTCTTGGTGCAGGCCTCGCAGTTCCCGAAGGGGGCTTTGCCCACACGCAGGGGCAGTACGGGCACTCCCCGGGCCGCGAGCGCCAGCGCGATGTCGAGAGGCGGGGCCGACTGGTGTGCGAGGCCTTCTCGCCGGGAGCGGTTCGGGTGCGGCATTCTGGGGGTTCTCCTGTTTCTGTCGAAGGGACGGAGAGCCGGGGCGGTCGCGGTCTTGTGGTGAGAGGCGACCGCCCCGGGCGTGTCTACAGGTCGTCGTCGGGGTCGATCGGGCCGCAGTAGCCGAGGGGGCTGGTGGCGCCGTGGGCGCGTTCCAGGGCTTCGGCCATCGCGAGCGCGTGGTGCTCGGCCTCGCGCAGGGCCGCCGTGGCGGCAGCCGTGTGCTCGGTGGGGGTGCCGTAGTCGGCGGTGAGGTGTCCGGTCTTGTGGAGGTCGGCCAGCGCCATGGCGATGTGGTCGAACGACTGAGGCAGCCGGTACGCGAGCGACTGGAAGGCGCCGATGGCGCGGTACACCGTGCCCGGGTAGGCGAGGCCGGGGTGTCCGTTACGGGCGGGGAGGGTGGCGTGGTTGAAGAGCCGGATCGCTTCAGCGGCCTTCTGCGGGTTCCGTACCGGGTCGGTCTTTCGGCTGGTCATTGTGTTCCTTTCGTGGTCAGAAGGGCGGTTCGTTGTTGGAGCCGTTGCCGGTCCACGGGTCGCGGCCCTGGCGGCGGCGGTGCAGCCAGCGTGGCAGGCGCGGCAGGGGCAGAAGGACCCAGCGGCGGTTCTCGTTCCAGCAGTGGCAGGGGTTCCAGTCGGTACCGGCGTACTCGCCGGTCTCGTAGTCGCCGTAGTCGTACTCGAAGCCGCCCGTGCCCCGGCAGTCGCGGCAGCCGGGGCGGGGCGTGTCGGTCAGGATCAGGTTCCGGCGGGGCCAGCCGGTGAGCTGGATGCGGAGGCGGGGCAGGGGGATGGGGGTCACGTGGTTTCCCTCTCAGCGGCGGGCAGTTCAGGAAGCCCCGCGTCTTGCAGCGCGCGCGGGTCGAAGCCGGGCAGAGCTGCGCGGATGGTGAGTGCGGCGGCTAGGGCTTCGGCGTAGGCGGCGCCCTCGCGGGCGACTTCGACCTGTGCGCGGGCACGGATCGCTTCGACGCGCTCCAGGTGCATGTACTGGTCGTGGCGCTCGGTGGTGTGCCGCTGGTCGGCCACCGCTTCGCGGCGGTCGGTGCGCCAGTGGCGTGCGGCCAGTCCGTAGGCGACGGCGGTGGCCACTGCCCACAGCAGCAGGGGCAGCGGCATGCTGTCGGCGTACCCGGCCACGCCCGCCAGGGCCAGCGCGCCGGAGCTGGCGAACGCGGTCCCGGCGATGACGGGATCGCCCGCGCGTCCGGCGGAGGCGAAGGCGCCGGCGGTCGCGGCCCCGGCGGCGAGCACGACCATGAGGGCCGCGTTGCCGACGCTGTGTTCGGCGCCGTTGGCGTTCCAGATCCGGCCCAGGATCAGCACCGTGGACGTGGCCACGGCGGGGGCCGCCTTGGGGGCGGCGAGTGCCAGCCAGTGGCGGGCGACGATCGGTTCGTTCACGGCCCGTCTCCTCAGAGGTTGCCGATGGCGTTGACGACGGCGGTGGTGAGGTCGGTCACCGGCTGGTAGGCGCCGGTGGCGGCGAGGTGGAAGCCGAACATGGCGGCGATGAACGCGGAGCCGTAGCCGAGGGTCTTGGAGCGGAGCAGGAAGAACAGGACGAGGCCGAACAGGGCGACCAGCGAGACGGTCATGGCCATCGGGGCTATCCCTTCTGAGCGGGCTGCTTGGCGGTGGGGGCGGGGGTGCCCCTGCGGTAGGTGCGGGCCCACAGGTTCCACAGGTGACGGCCCGTGCGTATGCGGATGCCGTGGCCGTCGCAGCGGCGGCAGTGCTTGCCGCGCTTGGGCCGTCCCGCGCGGTCGTGCTTGAGGGCGAAGCCGAGCCCGTCGCACTTGCGGCAGCGGCCGAACGGCGAGGCGGCGCACAGAGAGATGTAACCGAGCGTGAACAGCAGGAGGAAGGTGCTAGCGAACGCGGGCAGGGGCATGAAGGGCCTCCAGGGCGGGTTTTCGGGGTTTTCGCAGGTCGGACGCTTTCTGCTAGCGACCTGATCAGGTGCGGTTTGGGTTGCTAGCGGGGTCGCTTGCGCAAGCGATAGCGGGTGCTTGCGCAAGCGACCTTCCGGGGCTAGCTCGCGTCCCGCTTCTTGTCGCGCTCTGTAATCGCCTTGGTGACGGCGGAGCGGAGGATGCCGCGCTTGTTGACCGTCTTGCCGTCGATGCGGCGGCTGATCTGCTCGGTGCCGATGCCGTACGGCTTGAGCGCGCTGGTGAGCTGTTCGGCCTTGGGCTTGGGCTCCATCTCGGCCCAGGGCCCGTAGACCTCGGGGCGTGCTTCGGCGAGCCGGTCCACGATGGTCTCGGACCAGATCTTGGCCTCGCCGCGGCCGATGACGGCCGCGACGTCGTCCAGGACCGTGGCGAGCGCGGCATCGGCCGGGGCCTCGCCCACCGCGTCGCCGCTCAGGGTGCCCTCGGCCTCGCGCAGCGCCTGTGCGCGGGTGAGGATCGTCTCCGCGTCGCGGCCATCGGCGAGGTAGGTGCGGACGATCCCGGCGTCGTCAGACATGCCCTTGAGGAGTCCAACGCCCTTGTGGGACTTCAGCAGCCGCGAGGCGTCCAGCCCCTCGCCGTACGAACCGGCACCGAGGATCGTCTCCGAGACCTGGTAGGCACCGACCCGCAGCGCGAACCGGGCCTGGTGCTGGTCGCGCAGCACCGAGGGGCAGGCCGTGTCGTCCGGCTTCTGCGTCGCGGTCATCACCGAGACACCGACCGCCGGGGCCACGCGGGCGAGGAAGACCAGCAGTTCCAGGATGGTCTTCCCGTGCACGGGGTGCATCAGGTACTCCTGCACCTCATCGACCACGAACAGGACCAGCGGCATGCTGTACCGCTTGTCGCGGGAGATGGCCGGGGTGAGCTTGCCCTCCGGGCAGACGTGCAGCGGCAGTTCGGAGAGCCTGTGATAGCGGTCCTCCACGTCGGCCTTGAGCTCTTGCAGCGAGGTGACCAGGTGCATCACCGGGTCGGTCCCGCCCTGCGGCACGGTGCCGAAGCCGACGCGGTGGGCCACCTTGGAGAACTTCCGCCAGTCCGGCGACGCCTTCCCGTCGAAGACGTACAGGCGGACGTACGGATCGAGCGCCGCGGCGAGCGCGATGGTGCGGGCCGAGAACGTCTTGCCCTGCCTGGGGACAGCGCCGACCAGCAGCGATAGCCACAGCATGCTGATCTCGACCTCGTTGCCGCGCTCGTCACGGCCCCAGGGGAACGGCTTCCAGAAGTCCACCCTCGTGGCCCCGAGCAGCGGCGTGCGGCCGGTCGGCACGGCGAGCGGATCGCGGTTGGCCACCCACATCGACACCCGCCGCGAGCTGCTCACGTCGCGGTCCAGGAACACCTGGGTCTCCGCGACGTCGATGCCCGACGCGAGCGCGTCGCGCTTCTTGACCGCGTCGGAGAACGTCTTGCCGTACGGCAGGTCCACCACCACGCGCCAGCCGTCGCCGTCCTGCCGGATCGGCTGCGGGAAGGCCACGCCCTGGTCCGGCTTGGTCAGCCCGGCCGCGAGGAACGCGCGGGTGACGATGTCGGAGGTGAGCTTGCGGTGGCGGAACTTCACCTTGGCCGCATCGATGAGCGGCCGGTCGGCGGGCGTACCCGCCCAGCCCAGTGCCCCGGTCAGGGCGAGCACCGCCAGGGCCAGCAGCCAGGCGGGGGCCAGGACCCACATGGCGAGCGTCGCCCCGAGTCCGACGAACGAGGCGATGACCGCGATGATGCCGCGCAGCTTCACCCGCGCGTCGCGCTGACGCGACAGCTTGAGGTACTCGCCTGCGTCCTCCGTCCTCACCGCCGCAAGGCGGACCGGCAGGCCCTCCGCGTCGGAGGCCCACCGGCCGGTCGCGGCGACCCAGCGGAAGGCGCCGCGCGGCGCGTAGGCGATGAGCTTGGCGGAGTACACCGGGGTCCGCACCAGGTGGTACAGGCTGGTCTTGCCGTAGTGGCCGGCGGCCCACTTGATGACCGCGGCCCGCTGCTTGGCGCTGGTCAGCCAGTCCGGCAGAACCGGGCGGCGGGCCTTGTCCTTGGCCTCGATGACTTCGGCGATCGACGGCGGGAACGCGTGCTTGGGCGGGTCCACCGGGTCGCCCTCGCTCACCTGCCCGTCGTCGTCCGGGTTGTCGTCGGGGAGTTCGGCCTCCCACTCACCGGGCTTCACCTCACCCGGCGCGGGCGCCGCCGACTCCCCAGCCTTCTTCTTCAGCGGGAACGGCAGCACCTCAGCCGCTCCACCGGCGCCGGACATCTTCTGGTCCGGCGCCTCTTCCTGCTGGTCAACGACCTGAATCTCAGACACGGCGGGTCTGCTCCCTCAGTGGAGTTGGAAGGGGCCCGGACGGCGCTTTGGACAGCCGACCGTCCGGGCCCCGCTCTGCGAAGTTGTGCAGGTCAAGCGGCAGTACGAGCAGGAAGAGCAGCGAGCGTCAGGAAACGCAGAGCTGCAACGGCCTGCTGGGGGACGACGCCGTTGCCCAGGGCTTTGAGCTGGGCGGTGCGGGAGAGGCCGGGCACGTCGGTGACGTGGCCGGCGGGCAGACCCATGAGCCATTCGACGAAAGCGGGGTTCAGTCGTCCCAGAGCATCAACTGGCCCGGGACTCCGGCGTCCGAGGACGGTTTCCCAGCGCGCGACCGCCGGGCCGTACTCGCCGAAGTCGGTGCCGGGTTGGGCAGGAGCGTCGTCGCGTCTGTCAGGGTCCTGCCGTACCCGCTGGCGTAGGGCGTTCCGTCCGGCCGGTGGTTCCGGGTCCCGTTCGAGTCCGCGACGGTCGGCGTGGGCAGCAGGTGCGCCACCTCCGCCGCCAGGCATTTGCCGTGCGTCCCTGCCTGCTGCGAGGGGGTGCGTCGGGTCTGCCGGTTCTCGTTCTCCGATGCCCGGGGCGTGGGCAGCAGCGAGACGATATGCCGCAGGTTCATCCCGCCCTGCGCCGCGTGTCCGGGACCGGTGTTCTCCGAGGCCGACGGGGTCGGCAGCAGCGAAGCGACGGCCGTCGGGAGCTGGCCCGTCTGCCCGCCCCCACGCCAGTCCCTGGCCGCCGGAGTCGGCAGGCCACGCGAGGACGAAGAGACGTTTGCGCTGGTGGGCGGCGCCGACGTCGGACGCGCGAAGAGTGCACCAGCGTGCATCGAACCCGAGGCGGGCAAGGTCCCGCAGGACTTGGTCAAATCCAAGCCGAAGGTGGTTCGCGACGTTCTCAAAAATCGCGAGTTGGGGTCGTAGAACGCGAAGGGCACGGGCGATGTCCGGCCAGAGGTGGCGTTCATCAGAGGTTCCCTTCAGACGGCCGGCGAGGCTGAACGGCTGGCACGGATAGCCGCCGCAGGCGATGTCGACCGGCTCTAGGTCGTGCCAGTCGACGGCTGTGATGTCCCCGAGATTGCGCACCCCTGGGTGGCGGTGGGCGAGGATGCGGCCCGCTCCGGGATCGTTGTCTGCGACCCACGCCAGCGAACCGCCGAACACCGCCTGGACGGCCATGTCCAGGCCGCCGTACCCGGTACACAGCGAACCGATCCGAAGGCCCATCACGCGGCCAGCCGCTCGTTACGAAGGTCGTGCACCCGGGCGTTGACCCACCCGACCGACCAGCCGCACAGCTCCGCCGTCTGCCGCACCGGCATGTCCACCGCGAGCGCGGCAGCCACGATCCGGCGGGCCTCGTCCTCGGGCAGCTTGCCCTCGGCAGGGCCCCGGCTCAGCAGCGCGGCGCGTTCACGCTCGGCCCGCTCCCGGCGTTCACGGCGTTCATGCTCAGCCGCCTGGGCCCGCTCGCGCTGTTCCGCTTCCGCGCGCTCGCGGGCCTGGCGTTCACGCGTCTGACGCTCGCGTTCACGCTGTTCATGCTCGCGTTCACGGCGTTCACGGACCGCCCGCTCAGCAGCCTCCGCCCGCTCACGGGCTTCGCGCTCCTCACGGCGGGCACGTTCTTCGCGCTCGGCCTGTTCACGGGCCAGGCGCGCTTCGTGGTCGCGTTGTTCACGGGCCAGCCGCTCCGCGTGCTCGCGCTCCTCACGGGCCTCGGCACGGGCCCGCTCGGCACGCTCACGGGCCGCCTGTTCCCGCTCCTCACGCTCGGCCTTCTGCCGGGCTTCCAGGGCGCTGAGGGCCCGTGCGATGGCCCGCCGGTAGGCAAGGCCGGTCTCTGCCGTGACGATGAGCAGCAGCGGCGCCACGGCGTGGACGGACACTCCGACCAGGTCTTTCCTCAACGCGGAGTCGGCGGTGTTGAGCGCCAGCGTCATCAGACCGGTCATCCAGCGCAGCACCACCGGCCAGCGCCCGCCGTGCCCACCCAGACGGGCCAGCACGTCATCGAGCTTGACCACGATCACCACGGCCGCATCGACCACCAGCGGCAGGATCGGGGCCGTCCAGTCCCATGCGTCGGCGGTGTGCTTGGCCATCAGCGGCGTCACGGTGAGGACGGAGAAAAGCATCGCCCCCGACACGATCAGCCACGTGCCGACCGACAGTGCCTTCTCCGCTGAACGGATATGAACAGTGTTCACGCCGTGCCCCCCACCGGTTCCGCGACCGGGGTGAGCGAACCGCGGAAGCCACGTGCCGCAGGGTCGTACGTGAACGCCGACAGCAGCCATTCCGCATCCGCCCAGAACGTCCGGACCGGGCCCCAGGCCGCGTCTGCCGGGGCGCCGTGGGTGGCAGTGTCGGCGTAGGCGTCCTCGCGGCTGTGGTAGACCATCCACGGGGTGCCGTAGTGCACGAGCACGAACACCTGCCGCGTCGGCAGCAGCGCCTCGACGAGTTCCTCGCGCAGGCGCCGCCGCTCGATGTCCTTCAGCAGAAGCTCTTCCTCAGCGGCCCCCAGTTCCTCCAGGGCACCGGAAAGGAGCGCACCGGCCTCAGCCGCGGCCGACTCCGCGCGCTCCGCGCGGCCAGTGACATCGAACAGCTCAACCGCGTGCCGGGCGGACGCCTTGCCCGCGGCCTCGGCCGCCTGGCGGGCCCGCTCGAACGCGGCCCGCGTGTCGGCTTCGAGCAGCGCGAGGCGCTTCTTCGTGACGATACGGATCATGCCGCCACCCCCTGGCCGCCCCCGGTGCCGGGACGACCGGCACGACGGCCGTTGACCGTCCCGTGCTCCGGGGCCAGGTCGAGCGCGTTGAGCCACGGTGCGCCGAAGCGCTTGGCCCGGTACATCTGCTCATCGGCCAGCCGCAGCAGCTCCGACACATCCAGCGTGTCGACCGCAGGGTCGAAGGCGACCGCACCGATCGACGCGCCCACCGTGAGCGCATGCCCGTCGACCTGCACGGGCCGCTCCAACGAGCGGGTCAGCTCCGTCAGCGTCCAGATCAGATCGTCACGGCTCAGCACCCGGGCCACAGTCGCGAATTCGTCGCCGCCCAACCGGACCACCGTCCCCGAGTGATCGTCGGCCCACTCGCGCAGCCGCTGCCCCGTCGCGCACAGCAGCGCGTCCCCGGCAGCGTGCCCATGGGTGTCGTTGATCTGCTTGAACCGGTCCAGGTCGATCAGGTAGACCGCGCTGCGCCCGCCGGCCAACGTGCGCTGCGCGAGCTTGGCGAACGCGTCGCGGGTCAGCAGACCGGTCAGCGGGTCGCGGCGCGCGACCTCGATGCGGCGGCGCAGACGCAGGCTGTGCAGGGACCATCCAGCCGCGAGCGGAAGCGCTGCGGCCAGAGCCGTCATGGCCTCGCTCATGCCGCCACCGCCCGGCGGGGCGAGCGCCGCGGGGCGGACGACGCCAGCGGGACGGCGAGCAGCTCCGGGGCGTACGCCTCGATCGCCTCGCTCGCCACGCGAATCGCGTCGTCGGGGAAGCCGGGGTTGTCGGCGAGGATGTCACGGGCCGCGTCCAGACGGGCGGCCCGCTCCTCCTCGCTCTCGCCCTCCACACCGAGCCACAGCTCGACCGGCGTACCAAGGGCGAGTTCAACGAAATCGGTGTCGCTGACGGCCTGATGGCCGCCGATGTAGGTACGCATCGTGCTCTCCTGAGACCGAAGGGACAGCGGGCAGGAGCGGCCGTGGCCTTGTGGTGAGAGGCGGCCACCCCTGTGCGTGCAGCCGTACCGCGAGCGCGGAACGGACCGTGCCCCGGCCGGGAGTCGAACCCGGCCTGCGACCATCGGGGCGGTTGATCGGTGCTGGTCAGGACATGCCTGTGATGGCCAGCGCGGCGATGACCAGGGCGGTCAGGTGGGCGGTCTGGTCGACGTGGGCGGCGCCGCCGTGCTGGGCGAACCCGGCCTGCCGTGCGAGCGTCATCCAGCGGGCCACCGGCCAGCGCCGATCGATGACCGCATGCGTGGCACCGATCCAGAGGACTCCGGCCGCCACAGCGATCAGGTTCAGATCCAGATCGAGCACGGCGGCGCCGACCGCGAGCGCGACCAGAGTCACGGCCACGTGCGTCAGGGCGTGGGCGAGGTTCGCCCGCCATCCGCAGGCTCCCGCCCCGGCCTTGTGCGCGGCCTGATGGTCCGTCTGGAGCGGATAGTCCGACAGCAGGTGAGCGACGTAGAGCAGGACGAACAGCGATGCGAACATGGGCTTTCTCCCTGATCTGTAGCGGGTTGGGGAGGGAAGGGGCGGCCGGTCGCCTGGCAGTGAGTCGGCCGCCCCGGCTCGATTACTGGTCCTGGTCGCGACGCTGAACGAGCTGGATGGCCATACGCGGGAAGTCCGCGACGCCGTCGAAGTGCTCGAACGCCACCCCGTAGATCGCCACGGCCTGGATCATGTTCCGCAGGACCGAAGCGGCATCCGCCATCTGCAACGGGGTCGGCTTGTGGGCCGGAGCGAACAGGGCGGCGGCAGCACCGATACGGCGGCCGATCTCGTCAAGCTGGTTCTGGTCCACGGCACATCCTTGAGCTGGAGGGAACGGAAAACCCCACGCCAGAGCGGCAGGGGCAGCGCCCCGACCGGGAGTCGAACCCGGCCTACGACCATCGGGGCGGCATCGCTGCGGCGCGGCGCTAGCCGCCGCGAAGCAGTCGAAAGGGCGACCGGTCGGCCCGCCACGTTCACGGACCACGAGGGTGAAGCGGCGCCGCCATGCCAGTCGTCACGGCCGCGCCCATCGCTTTCGTCGGTTCACTTCCACACCTCCACGTCGCTGAACAGGGGATACGCACTGCAAGGGGGACCTGCGTCCCCACTCTCCGGCCGTTGCTCGCGGTCGCCGGGCCACCTCGCCAGTACGGGCCGAAACCCTGTTCCACCTGGCCTTTAGCGGGGTTGCAGCGTCCCCGCGCCATGCAGTTCAAACGGGTCTTGCAAGCACTCGCAGTCGGATTCGCCGACCGCGTGATGCAGTACCTGTATTACAGGTACTGCATAGGGGTGTCGTCAAGTGGAGCGTCGAAACTTCTTGGCTTCGCGCCGGAACTTCTTGGCGCACCATCAGAATCCCCGCAGGTCAGGGGCCTTGGTCACCTCATCCGTGGACACCTTGAGGGCATCTCGTTACCGTCAAGAAATCCCAAGACGTCCCATGGGGAGGGCGGATGTCCAACGAGCGCTTGCGGTCGGCCCTGTTAGCTCAGGGCCTGACCGTCCAAGAACTGGCGGATGCGATCGAGGTCAACCCGAAGACCGTCGAACGCTGGATCACGCAGGGCAAGGTGCCGTACCGACGGCATCAGTACGCGGCGGCGACCGTGCTCAAGGTCGACGTGACGACCCTCTGGGACGACTCCCGCACGGCCGAGAGCGCCATGGACCTGAGCAAGGCGGAGATCGTCACCGTCTACCCCCACCGCCACATGGTGCCCACGGACCTCTGGCGGGAGATGTACGCGCGTGCGGCGGCGCACATCGACGTGCTCGTCTACGCCGGGTTGTGGCTCTCCGAGGACCCCAAGTTCCTCGACCTGCTCAGGTCGAAAGTGCAGGGGAACACCCAGGTGCGCATCCTGCTCGGGGACCCGGACTGCGCTGCCGTGGAACAGCGGGGCGTCGACGAGGGGCACCGCATCATGGGCGGCAAGATCCGCAACGCCCTGATGAACTACCGCCCGTTGTTCAAGAGCCACCCCGAGATCGGGTTCCGGCTGCATGACGCGACGCTCTACAACTCGCTGTTCCGGGCGGACGACGAGATGTTGGTCAACACCCACGTCTACGGGATCGGCGCGTACATGGCCCCCGTCCTCCACCTGCGCCGACTCCCCGGGGGCGGGCTCTTCGACACGTACGCGAATAGCATCGAACAGACCTGGGGAGGCGCGCGCCAGGTGACCGAGCACGACCTCACGGGAGTCTGACCATGGGACGCATCGACTACCTGCACGACCCCGACGCACCGCCGGCCAACTCGGTCGTGCCGTCCGTCGTTGCCTTCGTGCGGAACGACGCCGGGCACGTGCTGATGATCCAGCGCTCCGACAACGGCCGGTGGGCGCTGCCGGGCGGCGGTCACGACGTGGGCGAGTCCATCAGCGACACCGTGGTGCGCGAGGTCTGGGAGGAGACCGGCATCAAGGCCCAGGTCGTCGACATGTCGGGGATCTACACCGACCCGGGGCACGTGATGCTGTACGACGACGGCGAGGCCAGGCAGCAGTTCAGCATCTGCTTCCGGGCGCGGCCGGTCGGCGGTGAGATCCGTACGAGCGACGAGACGACGCAGGTCCGCTGGGTGGACCCGGCGGACCTGGCGACGTACGACGTGCACCCCACGATGCGCCTGCGCATCGAGCACGCGATGGACAGCGGCCGGTCCGCCCCCTACATCGGCTAGCGCTTCGCCGCGGCGAGGCGTTCGAGCACGCGGGCCGTGCTGGCGAGGATCTCGGGTTCGGCGCGGCGGATGAACGTGCCGATGAGGCTGTCGGACCCGTACCGTCCGGCGATCTCGTTGACGCGGTCGACGGGGTTGGTCGGCGTGCCGTCCGGAGTCGTGTTCATGTCGCAGAAGCAGAGCGCGTCCGCGAGGTGCGGGAGCTCCCGGGGGAACTCCTCCTCCAGCTCGTCCCGCAACCCGCGCGCTTCCGCTTCCATCCAGGCGCAGGAGTGGTGAGCCACGAGCCGCTGCACGCGTACGTCGGCCCGTGCGACGTCGCGCAGGTACCGCGCGCCGTCCAGCGGGTGGAAGCCGGTCTTGGCCAGGCCGGGGGAGTATCCGATGTCGTGCAGGACGGCGGACGCCTCCATCAGTTCGGCGTCCTCGCCGAGGATCGGCGCGAGGGAGCGTGCCCGCTCGGCGACACCAAGACAGTGCTGCCAGCGACGTGGAAGTGGCTGTGCGAGCAGCGATTCGGAGAGTCGGTAGGCCCATGCGGTCAGCCCGTCGGAACTCACGATCGGTCCGGTTCCTCTCGGTTCGGTACGGCGCGTACGGTGCGGGCCTTCCCCTGACTCCCTGCGGAGAGCAGCCCCTTGGCCTCCAACTGGTCCAGGGCTCTGCGCACGGTCGGCCGCGACACGTCGAAGCGCGCGCACAAGGCCGTAGCACTCGGGAACTTCGCCCCCACGGACAGCCCGTCCTCGGTGATCACGGCGGCGATACGGTCGGCCAGCGGGCGACGATCGGTCGGCTCCCCGTCCCGTACCACTCGCCAGCGCGCTCCCGGAACGGGCTCGGCAACGCCTTGCTCGCGCAGCGCGTTGAAGGCACGCAGGGCTACGCCCCGGGAAACTCCGTGGGTCTCCATCACGTGAACGGCCGAAGGCAGCTCGTGCATGTTCGGGTCGTCTGCGATCTGTCCCTTGATGGCGTCCACGATCTTCAGATACGTCCCGCGAGGACTCACCTGCTGCGACACGAGCGCTCCTCCCGGCCAGAGGAGGCGTAATACCGAACCATCCCCACCTGCGCGGAGCGAACAGCGAAGACCATCGTTCGGGCAGGGCTGCCTGCGGAGCACCCCCGCGCGCGTGGGGATCGCCCACCCGCGTGTTCTCGTGAAGCCGGGACTGTGGGAACACCCCCGCACGCGCGGGGACCACATCGTCTGAACACCTAACGCCTCCGCGTCTCGGGAAAAGCCCCGGGTGCGCGGGGACCGCGTCGAGCGCGACCCCACAGCCGAGGTCTGTGCGGAACCACCCCCGCGTGCGCGGGGGACCACCAGGACCTCATTCAGCCTACTCACGTGTGTAGGGGATCATCCCCGCATGCGCGGGGACCACTCGGCGGCGTCGCCGAGGGCGTCCTCGGTGACGCCGAGGAACAGGGGGCCACCCCCGCGTGCGCGGGGACCACTTCCCGCGCTTCACGACCTTGCAGCGGCACGCGGGACCACCCCCGCGTGCGCGGGGACCACGACGTGATCTGGGAGAAACACAACGGCAGCGGGGGACCACCCCCGCGTGCGCGGGGACCACCCACCGTCCTGACGCGTGATGGACTGAACGCAGGGACCACCCCCGCGTGCGCGGGGACCACCTGGAGGCGGACCCCGATCAGGGCTATTTCCGCGGACCACCCCCGCGTGCGCGGGGACCACAGGAGCTGACCAGGCACGTTAGTCGAGCCGACCCCGGTTTTTACTCACTTTGAGAGAAACGGACATTCCTCGCCCTTCTGGCTCAGGCAGTGGGATGCATGGTGAGCATGCCCGTCTCTGGCGGGAGGTGCGATAGGTATCCGTGATCCGGTCTCAGTTGTGGTCTCAATCCGTTCTGAATTCCGCGTTCGGGGGAGTTCGCTTGTGTCGTGCGGGCCTTCTGGTCTGCGGTGGGTCTGGGCCGTCCCTGGGCCGTCAAGCGACGCCCACCAGTGCCCGCCAATGACCAACGATGACCGCTACTCCGCAGGTCAGACCCTGCGGTGCCGAGATCTCCGCAGGGCCGTCCTTGGTCTCGCCACTTCCTGCGCAACAAGAAGCAGGAGTGGGAGGAGTACCGCAGCGAGGTCACGGCCTTCGAGCTGCGGAAGAACCTGCCGGTGCTGTAGGCGTGGGGAAGCCCCGGGCGCCTGGTGGAACACCAGGCGCCCGGGGCTTCGTCGTGTCAGGACCGGTGGGGCTGGGCGAAGCGGATCATGTTGCCCGAGGGGTCGCGGAAGGCGCAGTCGCGGACTCCGTACGGCTGGGTCACCGGCTCCTGGAGGACCTCCGCGCCCGCCGCGCGGATGTGTTCGAAGGTGGCGTCGCAGTCCTCGGTCGCGAAGATGACGCCGCGCAGCAGGCCCTTGGCCAGCAGCTCGTCCATGGCCTTGCGGTCCTCGGGCGCCGCGTTGGGGTCCGCGAGGGGCGGTTCGAGGACGATGTCGACCCCGGGCTGCGCGGGTGCGCCGAGCGTCACCCAGCGCATGTCCGCGTAGCCGACGTCCTTGCGGACCTCCAGGCCGAGCACGTCGCGGTAGAAGGGGACCGCCGTGTCGTGGTCGGAGGTGGCGATGAAGCACTGCGAGAGCGTGATGTCCATGTCCTCCACGCTACGAGCGGGGCTCCGGCTTCGCTTCTCCGTTCCTGACCGGTCGCGTGTAGATCTTGGCGATGCACGCGGGGACCGCCGAGTCCGCCCCGTGGTCGCGGGCCCGGTACGCGCTCGGGCTCTCCCCGACCAGCTCGGTGAAGCGCGAGCTGAACGACCCCAGTGACGTACAGCCCACCTCGAAGCAGACCTCCGTCACCGACAGGTCGCCCCGCCGCAGCAGCGCCTTCGCCCGCTCGATGCGGCGCGTCATGAGGTAGCTGTACGGCGTCTCGCCGTACGCGGCGCGGAAACTGCGCGAGAAGTGGCCCGCCGACATCAGGGCGACGCGCGCCAGCGCGGACACGTCGAGCGGCTCCGCGTACTCGCGGTCCATCAGGTCGCGGGCCCGGCGCAGCCGGGCGAGGTCCTCCAGGTTCACCTGCTTCACCCGCCCACCTTCGCACAGCGCCCGCGCCGTAGGGTGCCCGCATGGCGAAGGCGACGGTGCGGGCGACGGTACGGGTGTGGCACGAGGAGGAGGGGTGGGGCGTCCTCGACTGCCCCGAGACTCCCGGGGGCTGCTGGGGGCACTACTCGAACATCGAGGCGGCGGGGTTCCGGACGCTGACCCCGGGGCAGACCGTGGACCTCAGGTGGGAGGCGCCCGGCTTCCGGCAGGACGGGTACGAGTACCGCGCACTGCTCATCGTGCCCCGCCCCGCCTGATGCCGGGCGGGACCCGGCCCGACGCGTTCGTGATCCGTCGAGCCGGGTCCCGCAGTCCCGTCCAGCCGCCCGGTCAGCTGCCCGAGCCGCCCGTCCAGCGGCCCGGCTAGCCGCCCAGCGGCGTCCAGCGCAGCTGTCCGTCCAGGCCGATCACCGCGACGCCCGCGGGCGTCGCCGCCGGGGCGCCGACGAACAGGCCGCCCCCGGTGGCCGCGCGCCAGCGCGGGACCGTGGCGAGCAGGCCCGTCGTGGACCGGGCGCCGGCCACGCCGTTCCCCGTGACGGCGGGCGGGCCGAAGCCGCCAAGGCCGGGCGTTCCCGCTGCCGTCACCGGCGAGGGGCGGCCGTCGGTGAGCAGCGCCGTGCGCAGGTCGCCCGAGTCCGGCTTGCGGAACCAGATCCGCACCCCCGCGCCCTCCGCCGCCCCGCTCAGCGCCAGCGTCGTCCTCGGCAGGCCCGTGGCGGCCGGGGCCGCGGGCAGCGGGGCGCCGGGCTTCGGCTGCGCCCAGGTCAGCACCGTGCCGGTGGTCGCCGCGAAGACGTGCGCCCGGCCCTTGGCGTCGGTGACGGCGAGCGGGTCGCCCTGGAGGTCGCCGTCGCCGCCCAGGTTCCGCCAGCCGGACCAGCCGCCGCCCGTGCGCTGCGCGGCGCTCGCGAGGCGGTGCTCGCCGTCGCGCAGGGAGACGGTGAGCAGGCCCTTCGCGTCCGCCGTCGCGGCGGGCGCGCCGAAGGACGTCGAACCGCCGGGCGCGCCCAGCGAGCGCCACGCGCCGAACGGCCCGCCGGGAGCGCTCTGGGTGCGCACCACCACGTCGCGGTGGTACTTCCCGGTCGCCGCGTCGGCCGCGGTGCGGGTGCCCAGCACCGCGGCCCTGCCGTCCGGCAGCCGCACGGCCGTGACCCCGCTGTCGAGGCCGCCGCCCGGCAGCAGCTCGGGGCCCTTCCAGGCCCCGTCCGACGGGGCCTTGCGCCACACCGCGAGCTTCTGGTCCAGGACGCCGTACGCGGTCAGTGCGCCGCCCTCGCCGGGCAGCACCCAGCTCGTGGACTCGCCCCGGGTGTAGCGGATCGTCTTCGTCCAGCCGTGCCCGGTGGGCCGCGCGGCCACCTTGCGGTCGCCGCAGCCCGCCTTCGACCGGCAGTGGTCGGCGGGCGCGTCCATCCAGGCGTACGTCTTCATGGTGCGCAGCTTCGCCTCGGCGGCGGCCCTGTCCAGGGTGTGGGGGAGGGCGCTGGTGTAGTAGCCGAGGTAGTTCTGCACGGTGAAGCGCGGATGCCCGGGGGACGCGGCGTACCGCGCGATCGCCGCCTGCGCGAAGCGGGCGCCGTACATGTGGTCCTGGTGGTCGTTGAGCTTCCCGCTCTTGGGGTTGTTCCCGGGCGTCGGGTCCTGCATGCGGATGTGCGTGGGCCGGAAGCGCTGCATGAGGCCGGCGACGGTGGCGACGACCTCCTGGCGGTCGTACGCGAAGGAGGAGGTGACCGGGGAGCCCGACGCCAGCTGCGACTTCAGCTCGCCGACCCGGCCGTCCCACAGGCCGCGCAGGCTGCGCGGGCGGTCGCCCGAGATCGAGCCCGCCTCGTGCAGCTGCACCCACACCAGGCTGATCCGCGGCTTCGCCTTGAGGACGTCCAGCTCGGCGGTGCCGCCGCCCGCCGTGCGGATCGCGGTGCGCTTCCAGGGGCTGGTGCGGCTGCCCGTGGCCATCTCGGCGTACGCGGCGCGGATGCCGTTCTGCCGGGCCTCGGCGTACTTGGCCTTGTCGGCGCGGGGCTTCGGCTCGTCGTCGCGGCGCGCGTTGACCCCGTCGGACTCGCCCGCGGTGAGGTAGACGGAGGTCAGGGTGGCGCGGGGGTCGGTGAGGGTGCGGTGGGTGTCCGGGTTCATGAAGAACAGGTCGTCGTCGGGGTGCGCGACGACCTGCATCACGGCCGCGCCGGGGCCGGTGCGCAGGGGCTGGACGGGGGCGTCCTGCTGGGGGCGGTGCGTGTGGCGGTGCGAGGAGGAGGCGGGGTCCGCGCCGCGCAGGTTCACGACGAGCGCCCCGCCGAGGACCGCGGCGAGGGCGGCGCTCGTGGCTATGAGGGTGCGGCGGGTGCGGGCGGGTCTGCGGCGGCGGGGCGTACGGGGTGCGCGGGGTGCGTGGGGCGGGGTGGGTGGCATCGGGGTTCCGGTCTTGTGCGGGGTCGGATCTTAGGACGATCCGTGAAGAAGACGGGGATTTTGAGGATGCGGTTCATCGGGGCGGGGCGCGCGTCGGGCGGGGCGCCCGGGGGTGGGGCGGGCTTCCTCGCGGGGTGCCCGTTGCCGGGGGCGCCGTCTTTTCGCCTGCGGCGGGCAAGGCCCCTCCCCACCCCTTCCCGAAACCCTCCGGGGGCCCTGCGGGGCGGTGGTGGGCTGGTCGCGCAGTTCCCCGCGCCCCTGACGGGGCGCCTGTGCTGAACGGCCCCGCCCCGCACAGGCGGGCAACGGGGCCAAGACGGGTGCCCCGCCCGCCGCAGGCGTGAGGCGGCGTCCTCTTTCGGGCCGCTCCCGATAGGCTCGGCCCCGGGCGATCACGTTGAGCGGAGGTCACGGGGATGACGGTGCCTGGGCGCAGAAGCAGTACGTTCACCCGCCTGCTCCGGCACGGCTTCACGGACCCCTCGTCCGCCGAACGCTTCCTGGAGTCCCCGGCCCTCGACGAGGTCCGCACCGACCCCGTCCTCCTCGACGCGCTCGGGGCCACCGCCGATCCCGACCTCGCCCTGCGCGGCCTCGTGCGCCTCGCCGAGGCGCAGGAGGCGCAGGACGGGGCCCGGGGCGGCGACGAGCACCGCGCCCTGCTCGACACCCTCGTCAGCGCCAAGCCCCTGCGCGACCGCCTCCTCGGCGTGCTCGGCGCCTCCGAGGCCCTGGGCGACCACCTCGCGCGGCACCCCGCCGACTGGCAGGCCCTCGTCACGTACGAGTCGGCGGACCTCCACCCGGGCGTCGCGGAGTTCGAGCGCGGGCTCGCCGACGCCGCCGACCCCGTCGCGCTGCGCGTCGCGTACCGCCGCTGCCTGCTCACCATCGCCGCCCGCGACGTCTGCGGCACCACCGACGTCGCCCAGACCGCCGCCGAGCTGGCCGACCTGGCGACCGCGACCCTGCGCGCCGCGCTCGCCATCGCCCGTACGGCGGCCCCCGACGACGCGGCGGCCTGCCGCCTCGCCGTCATCGCGATGGGCAAGTGCGGCGGCCACGAGCTTAACTACGTCTCCGACGTCGACGTGATCTTCGTCGCGGAAGCGACGGACGGCGTCGACGAGGGCAAGGCGCTGCGCGCCGCGACCCGCCTCGCCTCGCACCTCATGCGGATCTGCTCCGAGACCACCGTCGAGGGCGTCATCTGGCCCGTCGACGCCAACCTGCGGCCCGAGGGCCGCAACGGGCCCCTCGTCCGCACCCTCTCCTCCCACCTCGCCTACTACCAGCGCTGGGCCAAGACCTGGGAGTTCCAGGCACTGCTCAAGGCCCGGCCCGTCGCGGGCGACCTCGCGCTCGGCGCGGAGTACGTCGAGGCCCTGGCCCCGCTCGTCTGGCAGGCCGCCGAGCGCGAGAACTTCGTGCCCGACGTGCAGAAGATGCGCCGCCGGGTCGTCGACAACATCCCCGCAGCGCACGTCGACCGCGAGCTGAAGCTCGGGCCGGGCGGGCTGCGGGACGTCGAGTTCGCCGTACAGCTGCTCCAGCTCGTGCACGGCAGGAGCGACGCCACGCTGCACAGCGGCTCGACGCTGGAGGCGCTGGCCGCGCTCGCCGCCGGCGGCTACGTGGGCCGCGCGGACGCCGCGCAGCTCGACGAGGCGTACCGCTTCCTGCGCACCATGGAGCACCGCATACAGCTGTACCGGCTGCGCCGCACCCACCTCGTCCCCGAGGAGGAGGCCGACCTGCGGCGCCTGGGCCGCTCGCTCGGCCTGCGCAAGGAGCCGGTCGCCGAACTGAACCGCGCCTGGCGGCGGCACGCCTCCGTGGTGCGCAGGCTCCACGAGAAGCTGTTCTACCGGCCGCTGCTGGACGCCGTCGCCCAGCTCGCGCCCGGCGAGACCCGGCTCTCCCCGAAGGCCGCGGGCCAGCGCCTGGAAGCACTCGGGTACGCCGACCCGGTCGCGGCCCTGCGCCACCTGGAGGCGCTGTCCTCCGGCGTCAGCCGCAAGGCCGCGATCCAGCGGACCCTGCTGCCCGTGCTGCTCGGCTGGTTCGCGGACTCCGCCGACCCGGACGCCGGGCTCCTCGGCTTCCGCAAGGTCTCCGACGCGCTCGGCAAGACGCCCTGGTACCTGCGGCTGCTGCGCGACGAGGGCGCCGCGGCCGAGAACCTCGCCCGCGTCCTGTCCGCCGGGCGCCTCGCCCCCGACCTGCTGCTGCGCGCCCCCGAGGCCGTCGCCATCCTCGGCGACCCCGAAGGTCTCGTGCCGCGCGACCGCGACCACCTGGAGCAGGAGGTGCTGGCCGCCGTCGGCCGCGCCGACACCGCGGAGGCGGCCGTCGCGGCGGCCCGCGGGGTGCGGCGCAGGGAGCTGTTCCGTACGGCCGCGGCCGACCTGATCGGCTCGTACGGCACGGAGGACAGCCCCGCCGAGTCCGATCCCGGCGCGCTCGTCGACCGCGTCGGCGGCGCCGTCACCGACCTCAACGCCGCGACCCTCGCGGGCGCGCTGCGCGCCGCCGTGCGCGAGCGGTGGGGCGACACGCTGCCCACCCGCTTCGCCGTCATCGGCATGGGCCGCTTCGGCGGCCACGAGCTGGGCTACGGCTCCGACGCCGACGTCCTCTTCGTCCACGAGCCGCGCGAGGGCGTCGACGAGCAGGAGGCGGCGAAGGCCGCGAACACCGTGGTCACCGAGATGCGGCGGCTGCTCCAGCTGCCCACCGCGGACCCGCCGCTGCTCAT
The DNA here is from genome assembly GCF_044458065.1 of Streptomyces sp. NPDC050504. NCBI lineage: Bacteria > Bacillati > Actinomycetota > Actinomycetes > Kitasatosporales > Streptomycetaceae > Streptomyces > Streptomyces sp. NPDC050504. The sequence continues at coordinate 1,139,110 of NZ_JBITHO010000002.1, forward strand.
CGACGCCGACCTGCGGCCCGAGGGCAAGAGCGGGCCCATGATCAGGACCCTCAAGTCGTACGAGGCGTACTACCGGCGCTGGTCCCTCGTCTGGGAGTCCCAGGCCCTGCTGCGCGCCGAGCCCATGGCGGGCGACGCGGACCTCGGGCGGCGCTTCATCGAGCTGGCCGATCCGCTGCGGTACCCGGTGGAGGGGCTCGGCGAGGACGCCGTGCGCGAGATCCGGCGGCTGAAGGCCCGCATGGAGACCGAGCGCATGCCGCGCGGCGCGGACCCCACGCTCCACACCAAGCTGGGGCGGGGCGGGCTGAGCGACGTGGAGTGGACCGTCCAGCTGATGCAGATGCGGCACGGGTGGGCGGAGCCGGGGCTGCGGACCACCCGTACGCGGGACGCGCTGGCCGCGGCGCACGCGGCGGGGCTGATCCCCGCGGAGGAGGCGCAGATCCTCGACGAGGCGTGGGTGCTGGCCACGCGGGTGCGCAACGGGGTGATGCTGGTGCGCGGGCGCGCGGGGGACACGTTCCCCTCGGACGGGCGGGAGCTGGCGGCGGTGGGGCGGTACCTGGGGTACGAGCCGGGGCACGTCGGGGACATGCTGGACGACTACCGCCGCATGACGCGGCGGGCGCGGGCGGTCATGGAGACGTACTTCTACGGGGCGTAGCCCTCACGGGGTCCGTTGCCCGGGGGCGTCGTCCTTTTCGCCTGCGGCGGGCCCCCGCGCCCCTAGAAGGGGCCCGCGTCCTCCGGGAAGCGCGGCAGGCTCCCCGGGTACGCGCCGTACCAGTAGCGGCTCACCGCGATGCCGAACGCGAGGCAGAGCAGGCCGCCCACCGCGTCCAGCCAGAAGTGGTTCGCCGTCGCGACGATCACGACCAGGGTCGCCACGGGGTAGAGGAGGCCCAGGACCCGGGCCCAGGGGACCTTGGCCATCGCGAAGATCATGAGGCCCGCCCACGTCGACCACCCGATGTGCATCGAGGGCATCGCCGCGTACTGGTTCGACATGTTCTTCAGGTCGCCCGACGCCATCGAGCCCCACGTGTGGTGGACCAGCACCGTGTCGATGAAGTCCTGCCCGGTCATCAGCCGGGGCGGGGCCAGCGGGTACAGGTAGTAGCCGACGAGGGCGACCGCGGTGGTCGCGAAGAGGACCGTGCGGGCCGCCGCGTACCGCCCGGGGTGCCACCGGTAGAGCCAGACGAGGACGCCGATGGTCACCACGAAGTGCAGCGTGGCGTAGTAGTAGTTCATGCCGACGATCAGCCATGTCACCGAGTTCACGGCGTGGTTGACCGACTCCTCGACCGCGATGCCGAGCGACTTCTCCACCGACCAGATCCAGTCGGCGTTGCTCAGCGCGGTCGCCTTCTGCTCCGGCACCGCGTTGCGCACGAGCGAGTACACCCAGTAACTGACCGCGATGAGGAGCACTTCGAACCAGATGCGCGGGCGCCGGGGCACACGGAACCGGGCGAGCCGGCCGGTGACGATGGGTGCCGGAGCGGCCTTCGCGCGGCCCTCCGGTGTCTGTACGGTCGTTTCACCCATAGGGTCAGATTCTGCCAGACGGGTACCGCCCGGCTGTTCATACCTGAGTCGGATTTGCCCCCCCGCTCCGCTGCCGCGCGACGCGCGGACAGGAAGCGGTTGAACCGCGAACGACCAGTTCGGGCATGAAGACGAACTCGCTGTGCGGGGCCGGGGTGCCCCCGATCTCCTCCAGGAGCGTGCGGACCGCGGCCTGCCCCATCGCGGGCACCGGCTTGCGGACCGTGGTCAGCGGCGGATCGGTGAAGGCGATCAGCGGGGAGTCGTCGAAGCCGACCACCGAGACGTCGTCCGGCACCTCCAGGCCCCGCTGCCGCGCCGCCCGTATCGCGCCCAGCGCCATCATGTCGCTGGCGCACACCACGGCCGTGCAGCCCCGGTCCATCAGCGCCGAAGCCGCCGCCTGACCGCCCTCCAGGGTGTACAGGGAGTGCTGGATCAGCTCGGTCTCTATCGTCGCCGCGTCCAGCGCCAGCTGGTCCCCGACCGCCGCGACGAACCCCTCGATCTTGCGCAGCACGGGCACGAAGCGCCTGGGGCCCAGCGCCAGGCCGATCCTGCTGTGCCCGAGCGACACCAGGTGCGTCACCGCCAGGCGCATCGCCGCCCGGTCGTCGGGCGAGATGAAGGGCGCCTGGACCCGCGGCGAGAAGCCGTCCACGAGCACGAAGGGCACGCCCTGGGCGCGCAGCTGCTCGTAGCGGTTCATGTCCGCCGAGGTGTCGGCGTGCAGGCCCGAGACGAAGATGATCCCGGAGACCCCCCGGTCCACCAGCATCTCGGTCAGCTCGTCCTCGGTCGAGCCGCCCGGCGTCTGGGTCGCCAGGACCGGGGTGTAGCCCTGCCGGGTCAGCGCCTGTCCGATGACCTGGGCGAGCGCGGGGAAGATCGGGTTCTCCAGCTCCGGGGTGATCAGTCCGACCAGTCCGGCGCTGCGCTGGCGCAGCCGCACCGGACGCTCGTATCCGAGTACGTCCAGTGCGGCGAGAACGGACTGGCGGGTGGTCGCGGCGACACCCGGCTTTCCGTTGAGGACGCGGCTCACGGTCGCTTCGCTGACCCCCGCCTGGGCTGCGATGTCGGCCAGTCGTGCGGGTGCGGTCACGGGATGCGACTGTACCGGGCGCATCTCAGACTGCCCACCAGACGCAGGTCTCGCCGGGGACGCGGGCGCTGCCGCCGGAGAACTCCAGCGCGGCGGTGGCGAGCACCGGGCGCCCGGGGACGGGGAGTTCGACCTCGGCGGCGGTGGTGTTGAGCGTGCACACCAGTCCGGGGCGGCCGAAGACGAGGACGCCGTCGGGGCCCTCCAGCCAGGTCATCTCGCCGTCGCCGAGGCCCGGCAGCTCCTTGCGCAGGGCCAGCGCCGAGCGGTACAGCTCCAGCGTGGAGCGCGGGTCGCCGCTCTGCGCCTCGGCCGACAGGGCCTTCCAGGAGTCGGGCTGCGGCAGCCAGGAGCCGCCGGGCCCGAAGCCGTACGGGGCCTCGGTGCCGGACCACGGCAGCGGCACGCGGCACCCGTCGCGCATCCCGTCCTGCCCGTCCCCCCGGAAGAACGCCGGGTCCTGGCGCGCGCTGTCGGGCAGGTCGGTCACCTCGGGCAGGCCCAGCTCCTCGCCCTGGTAGACGTACGTGGAGCCGGGCAGCGCCAGGGTGAGCAGCGCCGCCGCGCGGGCCCTGCGCAGGCCCTGCTCGCCGCCGCCGTAGCGGGTGGTGTGCCGCACGACGTCGTGGTTGGAGAGCACCCAGGTGGTGGGCGCGCCGACCGAGCGGGTCGCGGCCAGCGACCCGTCGATGACGGTGCGCATGGCGGCGGCGTCCCAGTCGCAGGTCAGGAACTGGAAGTTGAACGCCTGGTGCAGCTCGTCGGGGCGCACGTACAGCGCGAGCCGCTCCGAGGTGGGCGCCCAGGCCTCGGCGACGCCGATGCGCTCGGGGCCGTAGCTCTCCAGCAGGGTCCGCCAGGAGCGGTGGATCTCGTGGACGCCGTCCTGGTCGAAGAAGGGCAGCGTCTGCGCGCCGATCATCTTCGCCTGCTCGCTGGCCCCGATGTCGGGCAGTCCGGGCGCCTTGACCATGCCGTGCGCGACGTCGATGCGGAAGCCGTCGACGCCCAGGTCGAGCCAGAAGCGCAGGATCGCCTCGAACTCCTCGCGGACCTTCGGGTTCTCCCAGTTGAGGTCGGGCTGCTCGGAGGCGAACAGGTGCAGGTACCAGTCGCCCCGCCCGGTGCGGGTCCAGGCCGGGCCGCCGAAGACGGACTCCCAGTCGTTGGGCGGGAGTTCGCCGCTCTCGCCCTTGCCCGGCCTGAAGTGGTACAGGTCGCGCTCGTCCCCTCCGGCGAGCGCGGCCCTGAACCAGGCGTGCTGGTCGGAGGTGTGGTTGGGCACGACGTCGACGATGACGCGCAGGCCCAGGCGGTGGGCCTCGCGCACCAGGTCGTCGGCGTCCTGGAGGTCGCCGAAGAGCGGGTCGACGGCGCGGTAGTCGGCGACGTCGTAGCCGCCGTCGGCCTGCGGCGAGGCGTAGAACGGGGTGAGCCAGACGGCGTCCACGCCGAGGTCGGCGAGGTACGGCAGCCGCTCGCGGATGCCGCGCAGGTCGCCGATGCCGTCGCCGTCGCTGTCGGCGAAGGAGCGCACGTACACCTGGTAGATGACGGCGTCGCGCCACCACTCGCCCGCCGGTGCGGAGGACTGGTCGCGGAGGGTGGGAGCGAGCTCCTGGGTCATGTACGTGTTCCCTACGTTACGTTCGAGGAAGTGCCGTTACGGGGTCAACGCGTCGCGGCGCGGACCGGATACGAGGTTCGGGCTCCGAGCCCTTCCCCGCCTGCGTCAGCCCTTGGTGCCGCCCGCCGTCAGGCCGGCCACCAGGTGCTTCTGGGCGAAGAAGAAGAGCAGCCCGGCCGGGACCATGATCAGGACCGAGGACGCGGTCATCAGGCCCCATTCGGCGCGGTGCGGGCCGACGAAGGTCTGGAGCCCCACCGCGAGCGTGTACTTCTTCTCGCTGCTCATGAAGGACGTCGCGAAGGCGACCTCGCCCCAGGCGGTGAGGAAGGTGTAGAACGCGGTGACCGCGAGGCCCGGCCTGGCCAGCGGGACGACCAGCCGCCAGAAGGTGCCGAACGGGGTCAGCCCGTCGACCCGGCCCGACTCGTCGATCTCGGTGGGGATGGTGTCGAAGTACCCCTTGAGCATCCACGCGCAGAACGGCACGGACACCGAGCAGTACGTGATGATCAGGCCGCCGTACGAGTCGAGCAGGCCGAGCTTCCCGAGGATGTTGTAGAGCGGCACGATCAGCACGGCCACCGGGAACATCTGGCACAGCAGGAAGGACCACATCAGCGGGCGCATGCCGGGGAAGCGCATCCGCGACACCGCGTACCCGGCGCTCGCCGAGATGAAGACGCCGACGAGCATCGTGCCGCCCGCGATGACCGCCGAGTTGAGGAACCAGGTGGCGAACTCGGTGTCGCCCAGCACGTGGCGGTAGTTGGCGAGCGTGAAGCCCTCCATCTCCGTCGGGTGCGTCCAGCCGTTCTCGCCGCGGATCGACACCAGGACGATGAAGGCGATCGGGAACAGCGCGATCAGGGAGGCGACGACCAGGGTGGCGTGCAGTGCGAAGGACGCCGCGGGGGAGCGCTCGCCGCGCGCACGGATCTTGACGGTGCTCACTTGGCGGCCTCCTGGCGTTCGAGCATCCTGCGGTAGAAGACGGAGAAGACCAGCAGCAGGGAGAGGATCACGATGCCGTACGAGGCGGAGCCCGCGTAGTCGCGCACGCCCTGGAAGGCGAGCCGGTAGGCGTACGTCACCAGGATCTCGCTCTCGGTGCCGCCCGCCTGGCCGATCACCAGGTAGATGATCGGGAACATGTTGAACGTCCAGATCGTGCCGAGCAGGATCACGGTCGAGGAGACCGGCTTGAGGCCGGGGACCGTCACGTTCCAGAACCGCTGCCAGGCGTTCGCGCCGTCCATCTCGGCGGCCTCGTGCAGCTCGCGCGGGATGGACTGGAGGCCGCCGAGGATGGCGACCATCATGAACGGCACGCCGAGCCAGGTGTTGACCGCGATGACCGAGAGCTTCTGGATCGTCGGGTCGCCGAGCCAGTCGACCGCGCCGATGCCGACCTTGCCGAGCAGCGCGTTGAGCACGCCGTTGTCGGTGTTGTACATCAGCTTCCAGGCGAAGGCGGCGACGAACGCCGGGACCGCCCAGGGCAGGATCAGCAGCACGCGGTAGACCGAGCGGCCGCGCATCTTGCGGTTGAGCAGCAGCGCGAGGCCGAGGCCGATCGCGTAGTGCAGGAAGACGCAGGAGGCGGTCCACAGGACCGTCCAGGTCAGGCGCGGGTAGAACGAGCCCTCCTGGCCGGAGAGGATGTTCCAGTAGTTGTCGAGCCCGACGAACTCGTACGACGCCGGGACCTCGAAGTCACCGATGGTGCGGCCGATGTTGGCCTCGTTGGCGTCGGTGAAGGAGAGGTAGATGCCCCGGCCGAGCGGATAGCCGACGAGGACCGCGAGGACGACGACCACGGGCAGGACCATGGCCCACGCGTACCAGTGGGTGGCGAAGGACCTTCGGGTCCTGGCTATGAGGGTGCTCATCGTTCTCCGTAAGGCGTACGGCGGTGGTGCTCGGCGGGGTCGTGCGGACCGGTTCGGCCGGCCGGGCGCGTGGGGCCTGTCCCACGCGGAGCGGGGAAGAGGTCCCCCGACCGGCCGAACCGGAGACTGTGGGCGGGCCGCTGGAGCCCGGTGCCCGTACGGCGGGTCAGCCGCCGATCTCGTAGTCCTTCAGGAGCTTGTCCTTCCACTCCTTCGCCAGGCCGTCCAGCCCGTCCTTGGGCGACTTGTCGCCGCGCAGGATCTTCACGTAGTGCTGGTCGAACGCGACGAAGAGGTCGCCGACGCCGGGGATCACCGGGCGGGACTTCGCGATCGTCAGCGCCTGCTGGAAGGCCTTCTTCGCCGGGTCGGCGGTCACGGCCGGGGTGTAGGCGGACTTGCGCGTCGGGAGGGTGTTGATCTCCTTGGCGGTGAGCTCCTGGCTCTTGGCGGAGGCCATGAACTTCACGAAGAGGTACGCCGCGTCCTTGTTCTTCGAGCCGCGGTAGACCGAGTAGTTGTGGCCGCCGATGGGGGCCGCGGCCTTGCCGGAGGGGCCCGCCGGGATGTTGGCGATGCCGAGGTTGGCCTTGTCCTTGAAGGCCTTGCCGCTGTAGTCGTCGGAGACCGACCACGGGCCGTTGATCACCATGGCGACCTTGCCGTCCTTGAAGGACGTCTGGGCCGCGACGTAGCCGTCGGTGGACGCGGGCTTGAGCGCCACGTCGCCCTTGGTCAGCTCGACCGCGGTCTCCATGCCCTTGACGGCCTCGGGGGAGTTGACCGTGATCTTCTTGCCCTCGACGTCGAGCATGTCGGCGCCGGAGCCGTAGAGGAACGGCAGCGAGAAGTAGCCCTCGGGGTTCAGCTGGGTGCCCGCGACGCCGGTCTTCTGCTTGATGGTCTTCGCGGTGGCGACGAACTCGTCCCAGGTGGCCGGCGGCTTGGTGATTCCGGCCTTCGCGAAGATCTCCTTGTTGTAGAGCAGCCCGAGGGTGTCGGTGACCTGCGGGACGCCGACCGTCTCGCCCTTCCACTTGGCCGTCGACAGGGGGCCCTCCATGAAGTCCCCGGGGTTGTCGAGCGCGGGGGTGCCGTCCAGCGGCTGGAGGTACCCGAGGTTGGCGAACCCGGCCGACCAGCCGACGTCCGTGCGGATGACGTCGGGGGCGCCCTTGCCGTTCTGCGCGGCGGTCTTGAACTTCTGCTCGGCCTGGTCGAAGGAGACCGGCGTGCGCTGGACCTTGATCTTGGGGTACTCGGCCTGGAACTGCTTCACCAGCTTGTCGTACGTGGGGCCCTCGGCCTCGTTCGACGTGTCCCACCAGGTGATGGAGCCGCTGACGCTCTGCGGGTCCTCGGCGGCCTTCTTGCCGCTGCTGTCGCTGCTGCCGCCGTCACTGCCGCAGGCGCCGACGGTCAGGGCCAGGGCGCCGACAAGAGCGACGCCCGATATTCCCCTGATGCCCTTGATGCGCATCTTGATCTCCTCGTTGAGGTCAGGCCCCGCCTGTCCTCGGGCTGGGCTGCTGCGGCGTGAAGTTAACAGTCCTGCAAGAGCTTGCGAAAGACCTTGCAAGAAGAAAACGGCCGGGTTTCCAGGTTGTAACCTCCCCGTGTCCTGAGGGTTGACGCCGGAGTGGGCGCCTCCTACGGTCTGCTGCACGGCGGGCCGCTGGCTGGATGTGAACGGCTTGCTGCAAGATCTGCAAATAGCTGCAAAGAACTGCAAGAGCCTTTCGGGCACGGCGCGTTGTCTTGCGAGGCCGCTTTCGTTTCCGCACTCCGTCACCAGGAGACTCCGTCCCCAGGAGGAAACATGGTCAGCAGCAGGCCCCTGGCCGCCGCGCTCGCCCTGGCGCTGGGCGCGGCCCTGGCCGTCGCGGCGCCCGGCGGCGCCGCGACGGCCGCGCCGCCCGGACCGAAGGACGTCACGGCCGTGCTCTTCGAGTGGCGCTTCGACTCCGTCGCCAAGGCGTGCACCGACCAGCTCGGCCCGGCCGGCTACGGCTACGTCCAGGTCTCGCCCCCGCAGGAGCACGTCCAGGGCGGCCAGTGGTGGACCTCGTACCAGCCCGTCAGCTACCGGATCGCGGGCAGGCTCGGCGACCGGGCGGCCTTCGGCCGCATGGTCGGCACCTGCCACGGCGCCGGGGTGAAGGTCGTCGTCGACAGCGTGATCAACCACATGGCGGCGGGCTCGGGCACCGGCACCGGCGGCAGCGCGTACGAGAAGTACCGCTACCCCGGCATCTGGTCCGGCGCCGACATGGACGACTGCCGCAGCCGGATCGGCGACGACTACGGCAACCGCGCCAACGTCCAGAACTGCGAGCTGGTCGGGCTCGCGGACCTCGACACGGGCGAGGAGTACGTGCGGAGCCGCATCGCCGCCTACCTCAACGACCTGCTGTCGCTCGGCGTCGACGGCTTCCGGATCGACGCGGCCAAGCACATGCCGGCCGCCGACCTCGCGAACATCAAGTCCCGGCTGACCGATCCCGGCGCGTACTGGAAGCAGGAGGCGATCCACGGTGCGGGGGAGGCCGTCTCCCCTGACGAGTACCTGGGCACCGGCGACGTCCAGGAGTTCCGCTACGCCCGCGACCTCAAGCGCGTCTTCAAGAACGAGAACCTCGCCTACCTGAAGAACTACGGCGAGGGGTGGGGGTACCTGCCGTCCGGGAAGTCGGCGGTCTTCGTCGACAACCACGACACCGAGCGCGGCGGCGACACCCTCAACTACAAGGACGGCGCGGACTACACCCTCGCGAACGTCTTCATGCTCGCCTGGCCCTACGGGGCGCCCGACGTCCACTCCGGCTACGAGTGGTCCGACCGCGACGCGGGACCGCCCGACGGGGGCGCGGTGGCGGCCTGTTGGCAGGACGGCTGGAAGTGCCAGCACGCGTGGCGCGAGATCTCCTCGATGGTCGCCCTGCGGAACGTCTCGCGCGGACAGCCCGTGACCGGGTGGTGGGACAACGGGGGCGACGCGATCGCCTTCGGGCGGGGCGACAAGGCGTACGTCGTCATCAACCACGAGGGCACGGCGATGACGCGGTCCTTCCGGACCGGGTTGCCCGGCGGGGTCTACTGCGACGTGCAGTCGGGGCGGGGGGTGGTCGTGAACGGGGACGGATGGTTCACGGCGACGGTCCCGGCCGGGACGGCGGTCGCGCTGCACGTCGGAGCACGGGGCTGCGCGGCGCCCTAGCGGGCGCGGGGTGGGTACGCGCGGCATCTGCCCCACCCTTGCGCAGTTCCCCGCGCCCCTGACGGGGCGCCTGTGCGGGACGACCCCGTTGCGCACAGGTGCGCCCCGATAGGGGCGCGGGGAACTGCGCGGCCAGCCGTCCACCGGCCCGCAGGGCACCACCCGCGCTCGGCGGGCTCGCCACCCCGCCCAGCCCCCGGCAGGGTTTCGGGAAAGGGCGGGTAGGGGACCGCCCCGCGCAGCGGCCCGCCCACTCACCTGCGCCCCACTCACCTGCGCCCACCCGTCTCAACCCACCCACCAACCCAAGGAGCCCACCCCCATGCCCAGCAGACCCCGGGCAACCCTCCTCATCGCCGCCCTGTGCGCAGCGCTCCTCCCCGTCGCCCCGGCCGCCGCCGCCCCGGCCCCCGGGGCGAAGCCACCGCCACCGCCCCCCTCCGACCGCGCCCTCGCGAGCGCCCCCGCCCGCCACGACCTCACCCGCGAGCAGTTCTACTTCGTCCTCCCCGACCGCTTCGCCAACGGCGACCCCGCCAACGACCGCGCGGGCATACCGGGCGACCGCCTCGCCCACGGCTTCGACCCCGCCGACAAGGGCTTCTACCAGGGCGGCGACCTCAAGGGCCTGACCCGGAAGCTGGACTACGTCAAGGGCCTCGGCACCACCGCCATCTGGCTCGCCCCGATCTTCAAGAACAAGCCCGTCCAGGGGAAGGGCAAGGACGCCTCGGCCGGCTACCACGGCTACTGGATCACCGACTTCACCCAGGTCGACCCGCACTTCGGGACCAACGCCGACCTCTCCCGCCTCATCGACGCGGCCCACGCCAAGGGCATGAAGGTCTTCTTCGACGTCATCACCAACCACACCGCCGACACCGTCGACTACGCGGAGAAGGAGTACGGCTACAAGCCCAGGGGCGCCTTCCCCTACCTCGACCCGCAGGGCCGCCCCACGGACGGGGCCAAGGGGGACGTGGACGGCGACTCCTTCCCGTACACCCCGAAGGCGACCAGCGACGAGAAGGTGCCCGGCTGGCTCAACGACCCCACGCTGTACCACAACAGGGGCGACTCCACCTTCGCGGGCGAGAGCGCCGAACTCGGCGACTTCTCCGGCCTGGACGACCTGTGGACCGAACGCCCCGAGGTCGTCGCGGGCATGGAGAAGATCTACGAGAAGTGGGTCCGCGACTTCGACATCGACGGCTTCCGCATCGACACCGTCAAACACGTCGACCTGGACTTCTGGACCCAGTGGGCCACCGCCCTCGACGCGTACGCCGCCGAGCGCGGCCGGGACGACTTCTTCATGTTCGGCGAGGTCTACGACTCCGACCCCGCGAAGACCGCCCCCTACGTCACCCGGGGCCGCCTCGACGCGACCCTCGACTTCCCGCTCCAGGACGCGCTGCGCGCCTACGTCTCCCAGGGCGCCGACGCGAAGCGCCTCGCCGGGGTGTTCGCGCAGGACTACCGGTACACCACCGACAAGGCCAACGCCTACGAGGCGCCGACCTTCCTCGGCAACCACGACATGGGCCGCATCGGCACCTTCCTCAAGCAGGACGACCCCCGCGCCGACGACGCGCGGCTCCTGCGCCGCGCCCGCCTCGCCAACGAGCTGATGTTCTTCTCGCGCGGCAACCCGGTGGTCTACTACGGCGACGAGCAGGGCTTCACCGGCGCGGGCGGCGACAAGGACGCCCGCCAGACCCTCTTCGCCTCCCGCACCCCCGACTACCTCGACGACGACCTGATCGGCACCGACCGCACCCACGCCACCGACGCCTACGACCCGACCCACCCCCTCTACCGGTCGATCGCTGAGCTGTCCCGCCTCACCAAGGCGCACCCGGCGCTGCGCGACGGCGTCCAGGAGGAGCGGTACGCGGACGGGGGCGTGTACGCCTTCTCCCGTACGGACGCGAAGGCCCGCGTCGAATACCTCGTGGCCGCCAACAACGGCGCCGACCCGAAGACCGTCCAGCTGCCGACTGGCTCGGCGGGCACGGACTTCCGGTACCTCTACGGCGGCGAAGGTACGGTCAGCAGCGGCGCCGACCGCAGGGCCACCGTCACCGTGCCCGCCCTCTCCAGCGTCGTCCTGCGCGCGGGCGCGCCCCAGGCGCCGCCCGCCGACCCGCCCGCGCTGACCCTCAAGGCCCCGGCGGCGGGCGCCACCGGCACCGTGGAGGTCTCCGCCGACGTGACCGGCGGACAGCTGAACCGCGTCGTCTTCGCCGCCCAGGCGGGCAACGGTCCCTGGCGGGTCCTCGGGTCCGCCGACCACGCCCCTTACAAGGTGACCCAGTACGTCGACGCGACGGTGGCCGCGGGAACCGCCCTGCGGTACAAGGCAGTCGTGGTGGACAGCCGAGGACGGACCAGCAGTGCGACCGCTTCGACCACGGCGGGCCAGGCCCCGCCGCCCGAGAAGCCCGTGGCGGTGGAGCGCACCCACGCCGTCGTGCACTACAAGCGCCCCGACGGCGACTACGACGGCTGGCAGGTGAAGGCGGGCGCGGCACGGGCGGCGTTCGGCGGGCGCGACGCCTACGGCGCCTTCGCCTGGGTCGAACTGCCCGAGGGCGCGAGCACCCTCGCGTACACCGTCGAGAAGGACGGCGTCCGCGACGGGCCCGAGCGCGTCGTGAACCTCGCCCGCACCGGCGAGGTGTGGATCGAGCGGGGCAAGGACGGCCAGGCGGACGCCGCGCCCGACGGCGCCCACCCGCCGCAGGACAGGACCAAGGCGGTCATCCACTACAACCGCCCGGACGGCGACTACGACGGCTGGGGCCTGCACACCTGGACCGGCGCCAAGGACCCCACCGACTGGGCCGGGCCGCTGAGGCCCGTCCGCACGGACGCGTACGGCGCGACCTTCGAGGTCCCGCTCGCACCCGGCGCCACCTCGCTCAGCTACATCCTGCACAAGGGCGACGAGAAGGACCTGCCGGGCGACCAGTCGCTGGCGCTCGGCACGTACGGCCACGAGGTGTGGCTGCTCGCCGGGCGGCCCGCGTACCTGCTGCCGCAGCTCGGCGGGACCTCCCTCGACCTCTCCAAGGCCGAGGCGCAGTGGATCGACGCCGACACCGTCGTCTGGAAGGTGAGGGCCACCAAGGACACCAGCCAGCAGCTCGTCTACTCCGAGAAGGGCGACATCGCCGTCGTGGACGGCGCGTTGACCACCGAGGGCCGCTGGCTGCGGCTCGGCCCGAGCACCCTCACCGACGCGCAGCGCGCCAAGTACCCGCACCTGAAGGACCATCCGGCGTTCACCGTCGACCCGCGCGACCGCGACCGGGTGCGCGGCGCCCTGCGCGGCCAGGTCGTCGCGACCCAGCGGGCCGCCAACGGCGCGCTCCTCGCCGCGACCGGCGTCCAACTGCCCGGCGCGCTCGACGCGTTGTACGACGCGCGGAACGCCCGCCTGGGGCCGGTCTTCGACCGGAAGGGCCGCCCCACGCTGTCCGTGTGGGCCCCCACCGCGCAGTCCGTCGCGCTCGAACTCGACGGCAGGACCGTGCGGATGAAGCGCGACGGCGCGACCGGCGTCTGGTCGGTGACCGGCCGCAGGAGCTGGACGGGCAAGCCCTACCGGTACGCCGTGAAGGTGTGGGCGCCCGGCGTCCGCGAGGTCGTCACCAACAAGGTCACCGACCCCTACTCCACCGCCCTGACCGCCGACTCCACGCACTCCCTCGTCGTCGACCTCGCCGACCCCGCACTCGCCCCCGAGGGCTGGCGGGGGCTGGAGAAGCCCGCCGCCGTGCCGCTGCGCGACGCGCGGATCCAGGAGCTGCACGTCCGCGACTTCTCGATCTCCGACCGCACCGCCAGGCACCGGGGCCAGTACCTGGCCTTCACCGACACCGCGTCGAAGGGCATGAACCACCTCAAGTCCCTCGCCGCCGCCGGGACCTCGTACGTCCACCTGCTCCCCGTCTTCGACATCGGCACCGTCCCCGAGAAGAAGTCCGACCAGCGGACCCCCGACTGCGACCTGGCAGCCTTCCCGCCCGACTCCGAAGAGCAGCAGGCCTGCGTCGCCAGGACGGCCGCCGCGGACGCCTACAACTGGGGCTACGACCCGCTGCACCACACCGTCCCCGAGGGCTCCTACGCCTCCGACCCGAACGGCACCCGCAGGACCGTGGAGTTCCGGCGGATGGTGCAGGGCCTGAACGGCGCCGGGCTGCGGACCGTGATGGACGTCGTCTACAACCACACCGTCGCCGCCGGCCAGTCCGAGAAGTCCGTCCTGGACCGGATCGTGCCCGGCTACTACCAGCGGCTGCTCGCCGACGGCTCCGTCGCCACCTCCACCTGCTGCGCCAACACCGCGCCCGAGCACGCCATGATGGGCAAGCTCGTCGTCGACTCGGTCGTCACCTGGGCCAGGGAGTACAAGGTCGACGGCTTCCGCTTCGACCTCATGGGCCACCACCCCAAGGCCAACATGCTGGCCGTGCGCCGCGCCCTGGACGCCCTGACCGTCGAGAAGGACGGCGTCGACGGCAAGGCGGTCGTGCTCTACGGCGAGGGCTGGAACTTCGGCGAGGTCGCCGACGACGCGCGCTTCGTCCAGGCCACGCAGAAGAACATGGCGGGCACCGGCATCGCCACCTTCTCCGACCGCGCGCGCGACGCCGTCAGGGGCGGCGGCCCCTTCGACGACGACCCGGGCGTGCAGGGCTTCGCCTCCGGCCTGTTCACCGACCCCAACTCATCGAAGGCCAACGGCAGCAGGGAGGAGCAGCGGGCCCGGCTGCTGCACTACCAGGACCTCATCAAGGTCGGCCTCACCGGCAACCTCGCCGACTTCCGCTTCACCGACACCAGGGGCCGTACGGTGAAGGGCTCGGAGGTCGACTACAACGGCGCGCCCGCCGGATACGCCGCCGAGCCCGGCGACGCCCTCGCCTACGCGGACGCCCACGACAACGAGACGCTCTACGACGCGCTGGCCTTCAAGCTCCCGGCGGCCACGTCCCCCGGCGACCGGGCCAGGATGCAGGTGCTCGCCATGGCGACCGCCGCGCTCTCCCAGGGCCCCGCGCTCTCCCAGGCGGGCAGCGACCTGCTGCGCTCCAAGTCCCTGGACCGCAACTCCTACGACAGCGGCGACTGGTTCAACGTACTGAACTGGGACTGCCGGGACGGCAACGGATTCGGCCGGGGACTGCCGCCCGCCGCCGACAACAGGACCAAGTGGCCCTACGCGCTTCCCCTGTTGAAGGACCCGAAGCTGCGGGCCGGATGTACGGAGATGACGGCCGCCTCGGCCGCCTACCGGGACCTGCTGCGGATCCGCACGACGGAGGGCGCGCTCGGTCTCGCGACGGCCGAGGCCGTCCAGCGGGACGTCTCCTTCCCGCTGTCGGGCACCGGAGAGACGCCGGGCGTCGTCCTCATGCGGGCGGGCGACCTAGTGGTGGTCTTCAACGCGACCCCCGAGCGGCGCACGGAGAAGGTGCCCGAGCTGGCCGGAAGGGCGTACGCGCTGCACCCGGTGCAGGCGGCGGGCGCGGACGCGGTGGTGAAGACCGCGCGCCACGAGACCGGGGCGGGCGCGTTCACCGTGCCGGCCAGGACGGTGGCGGTGTTCCGCGCGGCCCGCCGGTGACGGCGGACCGTAGGGTCCGTCCGTTCGTGAACGTGTCGTAAAGGCAGGCGCTCTGGCCGGTCCTCAGGCGTGAGGGTCGGCCAAAACGCTGTGCCGGGGGTGGTCGCGGTGCGAAGGTGCTCCACGGGGGAACGCTCCGTCACCCCGCCGCCGCATCCCGTGAGGGGGAGCGGGTGAACAGCACCCGAGAAGCGAACGCGTCGACCACCGTGCTGGTGGTCGACGACCTGGACGCCAACCGGTACGCGATGGAGGCCGTGCTGCACCGGGCCGGCCACCGCGTCCTGCCCGCGTCGAGCGCGGGCGACGCCCTGGTCAAGCTCGACACCGGGCTGCGCGCGGGCACCCTGCCCGACGCGGCGCTGGTCGACGTCGGGCTGCCCGACATGAGCGGCTTCGACCTCTGCCGCCACATCAAGTCCCACCCGCGCATCTCCGGCATCCCCGTCGTGCACTTCTCGGCCGCGGCCGTCACCTCCGCCGACCGCAGCAGGGGCCTCGACGCGGGCGCGGAGGCGTACCTCACCGTCCCCGTCGAACCGGAGGAGATACAGGCGGTCGTACGGGCCGCGATGCGCGGCGCCCGCTCGCGCCACGACGCCGAGGCGCAGGTGGACCGGCTGAGCAGGCTCGCCGTCGGCATCGCCGAACTGCACGTCGCGCACACCCCGCAGGAACTGGTCGACCTGGCGGCCGCCGGGGCGGCGGAACTGACCGGCGGCCCGGCCGTCGCGTTCGCCTTCGGCATCGACGGCATGCTGTACGTCGGCCAGCCGCGCCGCGCCCTGCGCGCCCCCGACAACAGCGCGCGGGCCGCCGTCGCCCTGCTGCTCCAGCGGGCGATGGCGGGGCGGACCGGGGTGCGGGGCCTGCTGGCGCCCGCCCCGCTGTGGCCGCCCGGCTTCCTCCAGCCCGAAGGGCCGGGCGGGGCGCGGCTGTTGCTCGCCCGCGAGCGGGTGGACCAGCCGCCGGTCTGCATCGCCCAGCCCGCCTACTCCGCGGACGACCCCGAAATGGCGCTCTGCGTAGGTCAGTTGGCCAGCAGCCTGGCCGTGTCCGCCGACGCGCTGCGCAGCTACGCCGAGGAGCGGCGCGTCGCGCTCACCCTCCAGCGCAGCTTCCTGCCGCAGCGGCCGCCCGAACTGCCCGGCGCCGAAATGGCCGTGCGGTACGTGCCCGCGTCGACGAGCGCGGAGATCGGCGGCGACTTCTACATCGCGCTGTCCACGCCCAAGGGGCTGCTCGTGGGGGTCGGCGACGTCGTGGGCCACTCCCTCGACGCGGCGACCGTCATGGTCGAACTGCGGCACGCGCTGCGGGCGTACGTCGCCGACCGCCCCGACCCCGTCGACCTCCTCACCCGGCTCGACCGGATGCTCCAGCTCTACCACCCCGAGGCCACCGCCACGGTCTGCCTGGCGCTCATCGACCCGCGGACGGGCCGCGCGGAGGTCGCCAACGCGGGCCACATCCCGCCCCTGGTCGTCGCGGGCGACGACACCGCCTTCGCCGCCGCCGCGGGGCCGCTGCTCGGCCTCGGGCTCACGCACCCGTCGGCGAGCGCGGTCACGATCGGCGCGGCCGACCGGCTGCTGATGGTGACCGACGGGCTGATCGAGACCCGGGGCACGGACCTCGCGGTCTCCATGGAACGCCTGCGCCTCGCGGCGGCGCACGCGCCGCCGGGGGCGGGGCCGCTGTGCGACACGCTGCTGGACTGCTTCGGCAAGCGGGACGACGACGTGGCGCTGCTGGCGCTTCAGCTGGACGGCCGCGGCGACGGGGCCGGGGGGAGCGGCTTCTCCAGGAGGGTCACGCCGTAGCCCGCCCCGCCGCCGGGGTCCTCCTTGTGGGGCTCCTCGCCGACGACGGCGTAGCCGAGGGCCTCGTAGTAGGCGCGCAGACGCGGGTTGGAGGAGAGGCAGTCGAGCCGCGCGAGGCGCCTGCCGCGGGCGGCGACGCGGGACTCGGCGTGCGCGAGGAGGGTGCGGCCCGCGCCGGCGGGGGCGTGCGCGCGGTCGGTCATGAGGCGGTGGACGTAGCCGGCGACGGGAGGCTGCGGGCCCCAGGCGGGCTCGTCGTCCCACCACAACTCGTACGCCCCGATGACGCGGCGCTCCCGGCCCCGGGCTTCCTCGCCGAGCCAGACCTCGCCCTGCGCCATCCACCGCAGGAAGTGTGCGGCGTCCTTGCCGCCGGGCTTCCACTGCACGATGCCCCGACCGGCCATCCAGCGGGCGGCGGTGTCGTAGAGGGAGGCGAGGAGGGGGGCGTCGGACGGGACGGCGAGGCGCATCTGGATCATGCGCGCATTATGCGGGGCGCGCCCGCGCCCGCGGCGGGGGGACCGCTACCCCGGCAGGATGCGCGGGGCCAGCGCCGCGAGCCGGTCGACGAGGTCGCCGAAGGGCCCCTCCAGCGGCTCCCCGGCGAGCACCCGCGCCACCACGCCCGCCATCTCCGCGTCGTACGCGGCGCTCACCACCACCAGCGCGGCGAAGTCGTGCACGAGCTGGAGCTCCAGCTCCTTGCGCGGCACCTTCCGCCCGTCCAGCCAGATCAGCGCCGTCGACTCGGCGAGCGACACCCACGACCTGACCACCAACTCCAGCCGCGCGGGCGGCTCCTGGATGCCGAGGTGGGCGATTATCTGCTCGTAGGCCGCCTGCCGCACCTCGTCGATCATCGCGTTCGTCCGCGAGGAACCCGCCCCGGCCGCTGGCCCCCCGCGCATCAGCGCGAAGAACCCGGGCCCGTGCTCGTCGACGAAGTCGAAGAAGCGGCCCATCACCCGCAGCAGCCGCGCGCCGAGCGGCCCCTCGCGGGGCTCGTGGAAGCGCTCGGCCAACTCGTCGGCCGCGCGCCGCAGCGCGGCCTCGTACAGGCTCTGCTTGCCGGGGAAGTAGTGATAGACGAGCGGCCGCGAGATGCCCGCGGCCGCAGCGATCTCGTCGATCGACACCTCGTCGGGGGAGCGGTGGCTGAACAGCTCCAACGCGACGCCGATCAGCTGCTGTCTGCGCTCCTCGACACCCATCCTGCGGCGCACCCCGGTGGTCATACAAACAGAGTACCCAGCCCCGTGCCCGGCCCGGTCAGAGGTCGAGGACGAGCCGGGTCCCCGCGCACCGCGAGACGCAGATCAGCATCGAGTCGGCCCGCTCGCCGTCCGTCAGCAGCTCGTCCCTGTGGTCGATCTCGCCCTCCAGCACGCGCTGTTGGCAGGTTCCGCAGAAGCCCTGCTCGCAGGAGTACGAGACCCCGGGCACCGCCGCCCGCACCGCGTCCAGCACCGACCGGCCCGCCGCCACCGGCACCGTGACCCCGCTGCGCCGCAGCTCCACGTCGAAGGCGCCGCCCGCGCCCGGCGCGCCCGGCGCGAACCGCTCCAGGTGCGGCGTCCGCCCCTCGGGCAGGGCCGCGGCGACCGCGTCCATCAGCGGCTCGGGGCCGCAGCAGTACACCGCCGTGCCCTCGGCCGTCGCCGCGAGCGCGGCCGCCAGGTCGGGGTGCCCCGACTCGTCCTGCGCCACGACCGTCACGCGCCCGCCGCCCGCGTCCGCGTCGAGCTTCGCCAGCTCGTCCAGGAACGGCATCGACGCCCGGTCCCTGCCCCCGTACAGCAGCCGCCAGTCGGCGCCGCGCGCGGTCAGTTCGCGGACCATCGGCAGGACGGGCGTGATGCCGATGCCGCCCGCGACGAAGAGGTACGCGTCGGCGGCGACCAGCGGGAAGCGGTTGCGCACCCCTCGGATCTCCACCTCCGTGCCCTCGTGGAGCTGTTCGTGGACTTCGCGCGAGCCGCCGCGGCCGTCCTCGACCAGCCGGGTCGCGACGGTGTACGCGTCGGTGTCGGCCGGGTCGCCGCACAGCGAGTACTGCCGGACGAGACCGGAGGGCAGCACCAGGTCGAGGTGGGCACCCGGCTCCCAGTCGGGCAGCCCGGGTCCTTCGAGGCGCAGCCGCACGACGCCTTCGGCGGGTGCGGTGCGCTCGGTGACGCGCACCCGGCGGGTCGCGGTGCGGCCCCTGCCGTAACCGGAGACGGGCTCTTCCAGGGCGGGCAGCGGCCAGAGCGGTGAGCGCTCGACGCGGCGGCCCAGCGCGCGCTTCACCAGCAGCGCGGCGCCCGCGACGGCCACCACGGTACGGATCCTCGGCATGGCTCAGTGCCCTCCGTTCGCGCCGGGCGACGCCGCGAGGTAGGCCACGGCCTGCTCGGTGCTGCCCTCCTGGGAGGGGTGGTAGGCGCGGCTGAGGTAGCGGGGTATCGAGCGGGCCATCGCGCCCGCCGTCGGCAGGGTGCCCCGTCGGCCGCTGCGCACGAACGCCCGGACGCTGGCCCTGCCGTCGAGCAGGCTCGGGTCGTTCTCCATGAAGAACCGGGTGCCGCGCTGCCAGAAGAAGAGCAGGGCGGTGAAGGCTATGGCCCAGGTCCGCACCCGGCGCCGGTAGCCGCCGTCGACGTGCATGAACAGGTCGAAGGCGACCGAGCGGTGCTCGACCTCCTCCGCGCCGTGCCAGCGCAGCAGGTCCAGCATGGTCGGGTCGGCGCCGCGCCGGTCCAGCGCGTCCGCGTTGAGCACCCAGTCCCCGAGGAACGCCGTGTAGTGCTCGATCGCGGCGATCGTCGCGACCCGCTCCATCAGCCACCACCGGCGCGCCCTGCCCGGCGGCAGCGTGCGGTCGCCGAGCAGCTTCTCGAAGAACCAGTCGACCTGCGCGGTGTACGGGGTCGGGTCGAGGCCGAGCCGCTTGAGGTGCGGCAGCACGTCGTCGTGGGCCTGGGAGTGCACGGCCTCCTGGCCGATGAACCCGATCACGTCGGCGCGCAGCCGCTCGTCGTGTATGTAGGGCAGCACCTGCTTGTAGACGTGCACGAACCAGCGCTCGCCCGCGGGCAGGAGCAGGTGCAGCACGTTGATGGTGTGCGTCGTGAACGGATCGCCCGGTATCCAGTGGAGCGGGGTGTCCTCCCACCCGAAGGAGACCTTGCGGGCCTTGAGAGGCGCCCGCTCCGACGCGATCGACTCCGGCGTATTAGACATGGCGTCAATGTACTGACGGGTACGGGGTTGGCAACAGGGCCTTGCGCCGAGAAAGTTCCGAAGCGGGAGGATGCGGTCGCGGGCCGCCGGACGCGGCAGGGGGTGCGGCAGCGGGGTGCGGTCCCGCTCAGCGGAGCGCCGCGACCCCGGTGCCGTCCGCCAGCCGTCCCGCCAGCTCGGCCCGCGCGCCCGCCTTCGCCGGCACGGTCAGCAGGGGGCCGCGCGCGCTGCCGGTGACGCCGCCGAACGCGGCGACCGACACGAGCTGGTTGCTGCCCGCCGCCAGCACGTACCAGGACCCGCCGCGCGACTTCCACAGCACGCCCGCCAGCACCTTCGGGTACCGCTCCCCGCACGCGGGCGACGACTCGGCCCGCGCCGCGACCGCGCCGGGCGCGGCGGGCGCCGCCGCCGGGGCCTGGAACTGCGCGAACACCCGGCTGCCGCCGCCCCGCCAGGTCTCCGCGCGGGTGCACAGCCAGCGGGCCGTGCCGCCGTCCTCGGGCAGCGGCTGCCGGGCGAACTGCCAGGAGTTGACGGACCGCACCCCGTGCGAGCGGAACGCGGGCAGCAGACAGGCGGTGCGCGCCCAGCCCGCGAGGCCGGCCCCCTCCACCACGTCCTTGGGGGCCCCGGGCGCCCCGGACGTGAGCCGCGCGGGCGCCAGCTCGCCGAGGTCGGTCAGCAGCCGGGTCGCGGCGGCGCCCCGCAGCTCCAGGGCGGCCCAGCTCCGGCAGTCGCCCGCCCGCGCGGGCGCGGCGAGCGGCGCGGTGACCCCGTCGGCGCCCAGCGGCAGTACGGCTCCGGGCGCGGCGGGCCGCAGCAGGTCACGGGCCTTGGCGGCGCGCACCCAGGGCGCCGTGAGATAGCGGACGCCGCTCGCCGTGCGCCCCACGACCAGCGCCTGCGCGTCGGCCTCGGCGGCGCCGTCGACCCGTGCGAAGTCCAGCGCGGCGCCGCGCTGTCCCGAGACCGGCTCGGCGTACCGCACGACGCGCAGCCCGTCGAAGAACAGCACCACGGCGGCCCCGTCGACCACCCCCGCGTACAGCAGTTGGGCGGGGCCCATGGGCGGCCCGACCGGGGTGCCGGGCGTCGCCGTCGTCTCCACGCGCGTCCCCGGGCGGGCCCAGACGGCCAGCGCGCGGCGCAGCAGGGCGCGGTCGGCGGCGCGGTCGCCGCGCGTGGGCCACACGGAGAAGTCGGCGCGCGAGGCGTGGCGCCACTCGGCGGGCGCGACGCGGCGCAGCGCGCCCGGGTCGAGGGCGCGCTCGGCGGCCGGATTGCGGGCGTAGACCGGGGCGGCCGCCCCGTCGGGGCCCCAGCCCTCGCCCGGCAGCCCGAGGAGCACGCCGCACACCAGCAGCGCGGCGGACGCGGCGAGCGCCGCCTTGGCGTGCTGTCTGCGGCGCATCAGGTCGGTGGGCCTGGCCTGGAGGGAGCAGGGGTCGAACTCCGGTGACTCCAGGAGCTCGTACGCGGGGCGCACCCCGTCCGCGAGGGCGAGCGCGGCGTCCGCGTCCGCGCCCGTGACCCCCGCGGCGGTCAGGACCCGGCGCACCTCGGGGTCTTCGAGCCGCTCGATCCCGCGCAGCGCGTACGCGGCGCGGGCCGGTCCGGGGAGGGCGGAGAGCCGCTGGTTCAGAACGAGTTCGTCGGCGCCGCCGGAGCGCGGGAAGAGCCGCAGGCCCCAGACCTGCGGCAGCAGGGGCGGCAGCTGCGCGCGCCTGGGCAGGCCCCTGCGGCGGAGCGGGAGGCCCGCGTCGATGGCCTGCTTCAGCACGCGGGCGCGGACGTACGCGTACCCGGGGTCGCCCCCGGGCCGCGCGCCGCGCGGGGCGGGCACGGCGGGGGAGTGGGCCGCCGCGGCCCGGCCCCGGGGGAGGGCGCGCTGCACGAGGGAGTGCGCGGTCAGCACGCGGCGGTTGCGCCCGAGGGCGGGCGGCAGCACGAGGTACCCGATGCGGACGAGGCGGGGGTAGTGCTCGACGAGGGCGGCTTCGGCGAGGTCCAGGGGCACGGGGAGCGGGGGGTTCCGCTGCTGTGGGCGCACGTTCAGCAAAACGAGCGATTGATGCGATGGTCACTTCGGCGCGGGGCGCGGGGCGCGTGCGGCGGGGCGCCTGTGCTGGACGTGCCGGGCGGGCCCGCCACCCGTACCCCGCCCATCCGCCCCGCCGTACAGCACACCCCGTGCCGCCCTGTACCGCAATCGCGCGAACCTCCCCGTGTGCCGCGCCCGGCACGGCACTCTGGCGGAATGCTGCACCAGCGGACCGTGCCCGCCCTCGCGGCGGCGACCGTGGCCCTGCTCGCCGCACTCACCGCCTGCGCGAGCGAGGACGTCGCGCCCGGCGGCAGTCTGGAGGCGCTGGCCGAACGGGTCGGCTGCGTCCCCGCAGAGAGGGCCGGGTCCCCCGAGCTGAGACAGGCGAACTGCCGCACCAAGAACGGGCGTTACGTCATTACCACCTTCACGACCGACCGCGGCCAGCGCGAGTGGATCAACGACGCGAAGGCGTACGGCGGCACGTACCTGGTCGGCCGCAAGTGGGTGGTGTCGGGGGACGTGGACACGGTGGAGGCGCTGCGCGGCCGGCTGGGCGGGACCCTGGAGTCGGGCGCGGGGCACGGAGCCCACGACTCCCGGGACCACTGAGGGAGCCGACCGGCCGCGCGGCGCGAGGCGGTCAGCGGCAGACGCGCCCCGCGTTGATGCAGGCGACCAGCCGCCGCATCAGCCGCTCGTCGAAGACGTTGATGAAGTCCCCGTGGTCGGTGACCGGCTTGTGCAACTGCTCGGGGAACGAGTCGACGGCGAATCCGGGCCCCGGCGGGACGTCGTACACGATCCGCTGGACCAGCTGCGGGATCGCCCGGAAGCCGGTCGGGCAGCGCCCGGCCCGGTCGGCGAAGGCGACGTGGGTGCGGTGGTTGGCGCTGTCGGTGCCGCGCCCGTCCCAGCAGCTCTGGAAGCGGAAGGTGCGCACGACCTGGCTGCCGCGCGGGCAGATCGGATACTTGTCCTTGAGCTGCCGGTCCTCGAACCCGGTGCAGCTCCAGGACGCGTTGGCGTTCGCGGTGCCGTTGGTGAACGCCTTGGCGTCGCCCGTGATGATCCGCAGGAAGCGCGGCATCGCGGTGACCTTGCCGACGGGGCTGCCGACGAACCGGAGCGTGACCCGCGCCGGGGTCCTGATCTCCCCGGTGTTGCCGTCCCTGCCGCCGCCGTCCGCGTCGGCGTCGTCCTCGGCGACGCCGTTCTGGAGCCGCAGGACGGGCCAGTAGTACGTGGACCTGTCGCCTTTCTCGCGGCACGAGGTCGCCCCGGCCGCGAGGTCGGCGTCGCTCGCGAACGCGTCGGTGGCCTGGTTGCCGACGTAGTCGTGCATGTGGTGGGCGCCGTTGCCGACGCCGGGCGCGACGATGACGTTGTCCGGGTTGAACTTCCCGTTCGCGTTGCGCCCGCAGTCGGTGGTGAACGACCCGAGGGACGCGCCGCGCGCGGGCCCGGGGCGGGGGGCTTCGCGGGGCGCGGAGCGGATGGGCGCGAAGTCGTCGGCCGCGGGGCCGTTGCCCCCGGGGGAGGGGCGGTCGGCCGCGTCGGCGACCGGGACGAGCGCGCACGGCGCGAGGTCGCGCAGCTCCCGCTGCCCGGTCGCGGCGACGAGCCGCTCGATGCTCGCGGAGCGCCGCTCGCCGAGCGGCCCGAGCACGTCGCGCGGCGGGGCGCCCGGATCGTCGGCGAGCGCCCGGTACGCCTCGGTGATCTGGTCGTCCACGGCGGCGAGTTCGGCGTCGACGCCGCGCCGGGAGCCGTCGGGGAGGTTCCGTACGGCATGGGCGACGTCGGGGCAGTCGACGGTGGCCGACGCGGTACGGGGCGGTGGGGCCCCCTCCTCGTCCGCCGACGCGCGGACGTTGAGGGCGACCAGGCCGCCACCGCCCAGGAGGAGCGCGGTGGCGGCCGCGACGGCGCGGCGGGCGCGCCGGGAGCGTTTGTGGGAGGTCTGCTGTGCTTGTCGTGCCATGGGTGTGCCTCTGCTTCGGTTGCTTCGGTGTGGGGGGAAACGTGCCGTTCCATACGGACGAAAGCCCCGTGGCGCTCAACGCCACCCGAATTCCCCGAAACCTCCCGCACCCCGGCCCGGCGGGGGCTACCCTTCGGCCGCTACCGCTCGGGCAGTTCCGTCCCCACCCGGATGCGGTTGCCGTCCGGGTCGGTCAGCTCGGTTTCCCGCATGCCGTACTCGGTGTCCTCGCCCGTCACCCCGAAGTCCGCGACCAGGGCGTCGACGTCCGGCACCCGGAGGTAGACCAGGGTGTTCGGCCTGGCGTCGCCCTCGTGCTCGGAGAGGAAGAGCCGCATGGGGCCGCGGGCGATCTCCACGAAGGCCGGGAAGCCGGGTTCGAAGCGGTGTTCCCAGAGCTGGCGGAAGCCGAGGCGGGCGTACCAGGCGACGGACGCGGCGGCGTCGAGGACGCGGAGGACGGGGATGGCCTCTTCGGGCCGGGACGGCTGTTCACTCATGCGCCGATTCTCACAGGCGTGCGGGCGCACGGGCGCACGGCCGTGCGGGCGCACGGGCTCTCAGGCGAAGTGCGCCAGCTGGGGGTCGATCGGGGCGCCGGTCAGCCGGTTGGCGAGGGTGGACATGGTGTAGGCGCCGATGCCCAGGACGACTTCGAGGGCGTTGCGCGGGGTGTAGCCGTGGGCCAGGAACGCGTCCATGTCGGAGTCGGCGACCGCGCCGCTCGTCGCGACGGCCGCGAGCGTGAACTGCCGTACGGCCTCCAGGCGTTCGTCGGGCAGCTCGCGCTGCTCGCGGAGTGCGGCGATCAGCTCGGCGGACGCGCCGAGCCCGGTGAGCTTGGCGGTGTGCATCGCCACGCAGACGTGGCAGTCGTTGCGGGTCGCGATCGCCATGACGACGGTCTCGCGGGAGAGCGGGTCCAGGGTGGTGGACTCGAAGATCGCGCTGATCTTCAGGAAGCCGTCGAGGAGTTCGGGGGAGGAGGCGAGGCGGGCGACGGGGGCGGGCAGGAAGCCCTGGTGCCCGGCGACCGCCCGCATGGGGCGGCGGGCCTCGGCGGGGGCGGTGTCGGGGGTGTGGTCGGGGAAGTAGGGGGACGCGGTGGCGAGGGACTGTCGCAAGGGAGGCTCCGATGGCTTCGGCTAAACTCGACAACGTGATTGACCAAAAGGTAAACGAGGTTGTCGAACCTGGCAAGGGGTTCCTTGTGGAGGACGGGGCTCCGCATGGCTGAGGGGTACGAACTGCCGCTGCTCCTCTTCGCCGGGTTCCGCTCGCTCATCGACGAGTTGCACGCGGAGCTGGCGGAGCGGGGGCACCCCGACGCCCGCCCCGCGCACGGGTTCGCGCTCCAGGCGGTGGGCGTGCGCGGGGCGACCGCGAGCGAGATCGGACGGCGCCTCGGGGTCTCCAAGCAGGCGGCGGGCAAGACCGTGGAACGGCTGGAGGCGCTCGGGTACGTGGAGCGGGCCGACGACCCCGCCGACGCCCGCCGCAAGATCGTCAGGCTGACGCGGCGGGGCACGGAGGTGCTGGCCCTGTCGGCGGAGATCTTCGACCGGCTGCGGGGGGCGTGGGTCGCGCGGCTGGGGGAGGACCGGGTGACGGGAATGGAGGAGGCCCTGCGGGAGGTGGCCCCCGGGGGCGCGACGGGCCTGGACGCGGCGAGCTGGATGACGGGGTAGGGGGGCGCGAGCACAGGTGCGCCCCGTCAGGGGCGCGGGGAACTGCGCGAGAGTGGGGCAGACGCGCAACGTATCCACCCCGCGCAAGCGGGCTCGCCACCGGCAGGTTTTCGGGAAGGGGCGGGGAGGGGACTTGCCCGCCGCAGGCGAAAGGCGCCCGCCCCGGGCAACGGCACCCCGCACCCTGCCACCCCGCACCCCGCCACCCCGCACCCCGCAAGGAGTGCCCCCGTGCACAGGGCCCCCGGGGCAACGCCCCCGGGGCAACGCCCCCGGAAGGGCTACCCCCGGTCCAGGAAGGCCAGCACCGCGAGCACCCGCCGGTTGTCGTCGTCCGACACCGGCAGCCCCAGCTTCGCGAAGATGTTGGACGTGTGCTTCGCGATGGCCCGCTCCGTCACCACCAGCTTCCCCGCGATCGCCGCGTTCGACCGCCCCTCCGCCATCAGCTCCAGCACTTCCAGCTCCCGGGGCGTGAGCCCGCCCATGGGCTTGTCCCGGGACTGGGAGCGCCGCGACAGCAGTTGCGAGATCACCTGCGGATCCATCGCCGTGCCGCCCCCGGCCACCCGCCGCACCGCGTCCACGAACTGCTCCGCGTCGAACACCCGGTCCTTCAGCAGGTATCCGACGCCCCCGTTGCCGTCGGCGAGCAGCTCCCGCGCGTACAACTGCTCCACGTGCTGCGACAGCACCAGCACCGGCAGGCCCGGCCGCGCCCGCCGCGCCGCCAGGGCGCACTGCAGGCCCTCGTCCGTGTGGGACGGCGGGAGGCGGACGTCCACCACCGCGACGTCGGGCTCCAACTCGGCGAAGGCCCGCGTCAGTTCGGGCCCGCTCTCCACCGCCGCCAGGATCTCGAACCCGTACGCCTCCAGCATGCGCACCAGCCCGTCGCGGAGCAGGAACAGGTCTTCGGCTAGGACAACACGCAAGGGATCTCCATGGTCACCATGGTGGGGCCGCCCACGGGGCTGCTGACGGCCAGGACGCCGTCGAATGTACCGAGTCGGCGCTCGACGCCGCTCAGCCCGGACCCGCCCCCGACGACCGCCCCGCCCTTCCCGTTGTCCGTGATGCCGACGACGAGCATCCCGTCCTCGTCCCGGTAGCCGATGTCCACCCAGATCCGGTCCGCCCCGGAGTGCTTCGCCGCGTTCGTCAGCGCCTCGCTCACCGCGAAGTACGCCGCCGACTCGACGGGCGCGTCCGCGCGTCCCGGCAGGTCGACGGAGACCTCCGGCTGCACCGCCATGCGCAGCGCCAGCGCCCGTACCGCATCGCCCAGACCGCGCTCGGCGAGCACCGGCGGATGGATGCCGCGCACCAGGTCGCGCAGCTCGGTCAGGGCCTCGGCCGACGACTCCCGCGCCATCGCGACCAGTTGCTTCGCCTGCGCCGGGTCCTTCTCGATCAGCGCCTCGATCGTGCCCAGGTGCATGCCCATCGCGACCAGCCGTGCCTGCGCGCCGTCGTGCAGGTCCCGTTCGATGCGGCGCAGCTCCGCCGCCGACGTGTCGACGGCGTCGTGCCGCGTCTCGGTGAGCCGGTCGATGCGCTGCTCCAGGGCCTCCTCGCGGCCGGGCCCGAGCAGGGCGCGGCACAGCAGGAAGTGCCCGCGCAGGAGCGTCGGGTTGACGAACAGGCCGACCGCCAGGAGCGCGGCGCCCAGGCCGAGCGCCGCCAGTCCGGTGGCCTGGCTGTCGACGGGCACGAAGCCGTACCAGTACACGTCGCCGGAACCGGCGAACGCCCGCCACAGGCCCGCCGCCAGCACGAGGCCCTCGACCGGGTAGAGCAGCAGCACGCCCGGCAGCAGCGCGGTGAGGAACCCGGCCACGGCGTCGGGCAGCAGCCACCGCAGGTCGCGCCAGGTCGCCGGGTCCTTCAGCAGCAGCGTCGTGCGCTGCACCTGCCCGAGGAAGCCGGAGTGCAGGTCGTCGGGGAACGGCCGGTACACCGAGGGGATCGTCACGTCCGACCACGTGCCGGCGAGCCGCCGCCGGTGGTCGGCGTAGCGCCGGACCGTCCCCACGAGGTAAGGGGTGGTGAGGAAGCCGATGCCGAGGGCGATGAACACGAGGGAGAGCAGCGAGAGGACGAACAGGGTGATCGAGCAGACGAGTGCGTGGACCGCGAGGCCGGTGCCGCGCAGTCCGTCCCTGACCGCGGTGCCCGCGCGCATCGATTTCATGACGATCATCCTCCCCCGGCGGTCCGTCCGCCGAGCCGTGGGCCCCAGTCTTACCGGCCGGGCGGGGAAGGTCACGGGCCTTCGCACCCCGCTCCCGGGGTGTACCCAGCGACACCCCTGCCGCGTGGCGGGAATCCGATGGCAGGATGAGCCCACCATGACAGACGCACGGTCGCCGGTACGGGCGCTGCGAGCCGCACTCTTCGCGGCGATCTGCGTCACTCTGGCATCCGTGGGGCATTCGTCCATGTCTGGGCACCCGATCCCGTTCCCCACGCTCGCCGCCGCGTTCGGCGTGACGGGCGCGGTCGGCTGGCTCGCGGGCGGCAGACGGCGCGGGACCGTGCCGATCGGTACGGGCATGCTCGCCGTCCAGGGCGCGCTGCACCTGCTGTACGCGGACGCCCATCCGAGGAGCCCGGGGCACCACGCCCACCCCGGCAGCGGCATGACCATGTCCCACCCGGGCGCCGGGTCCCACCCGGCCGCCCCCGGGTCCGCCGCCCCGCTCCACGACCCCACGGCCGCCGCCGACGTCACCGCCCTCGTCGCGGGCCCCGGCCTGCCGGTCCCGGGGACCGTCCTGCACGGCGCCCTCGGGATGCTCCTCGTCCACCTCGTCGCCGCCCTCGTGTGCGCCCTGTGGCTGGCCCGGGGCGAGGCCGCCTTCTTCCAGCTCGCCCGCACCGCCGCCGCCCTCGCCTTCGCGCCCCTGCGCCCGCCGCCCTCGGCCCTCGCCCCGCCCCCGCTGCCCCGCCCCGCGCGGGCCGGGACCGGGGCGAGGCTCCCGCACTTCCGCGGCGTCGTCCTCGCGCACTCCCTCTCGCGGCGCGGCCCGCCCGCACGCCGCCCCCTCACCCGTGCCACGGCCCCAGGAGTCGCCGTCTGACCTGGGGTCTCCTTCCCCATGCCAGAACCGAACCCTTGGGACCACCATGGCCATTGACGACCCCGTACAGGGGACGAGAAACCCCGGAGCGGCACCTTCAGAGCCGAAGGCCGCCCCCACCACCTGGAGCGCCCTGCGCCCCCTCTTCCTGCGCCTGCACTTCTACGCGGGCCTGCTCATCGCCCCGCTCCTGCTGATCGCCGCCGCCAGCGGGCTGCTCTACGCGCTCTCCTTCCAGGCGGAGAAGATCGTCTACAGCCACGAGCTGGAGGTCCCGGTCGGCGACCGGTCCGTCCCGCTCTCCGCCCAGGTCGCCGCCGCCAAGAAGGCCCACCCCGAGGGCAAGGTCACCGCCGTGTGGCCGTCGGCCGTGGACGGCGCCACCACCCGCGTCCTGATGACGACCCCCGAGGTCGAGGAGGGCAAGTCCCTCGCGGTGTTCGTCAACCCGTACACCGCCGAGGTCCGCGGCGAGCTGACCAGCTTCGGCAGCTCGGGCGCGCTCCCGCTGCGCACCTGGCTCGACGAGTTCCACCGCGACCTGCGCCTCGGCGACCTCGGCCGCAACTACAGCGAACTCGCCGCGAGCTGGCTCTGGGTGGTCGCGCTCGGCGGCCTGCTGCTGTGGATCGGCCGCAGGCGCACCGCCAAGCGCACCCTGCTGATCCCCGAGCGCGGCCCCAAGTCCCGCCGCCGCACCCTCTCCTGGCACGGCTCGGTCGGCCTGTGGGCGGTGACCGGGCTCGTCCTGCTGTCCGCGACCGGGCTCACCTGGTCCCGGTACGCGGGCGAGAACATCGGCAAGGTCCAGGACCAGCTGGGCGGCGCGACCCCGACGGTCTCCGCGACCCTGGGCGACGCCCCGGCGGGCGGCGGCGAGCACGCCGGGCACGGCGGCGGGGGCACGGGCACGGCGCAGGGCGGCATGGAGCACGACGGGCAGCGGATGCCCGGCATGGACGTCGGCATCGACGCCGCGCTGGACACCGCGCGCGCCGCCGGGATAGGCGAGAAGACCGGCCGGATCTCCATCGTCCTGCCGGGCGAGGGCCGCGGTTACGTGGTGAAGGAGACCGACACCCACTTCCCCGTCCACCTCGACTCGGTCGCCCTCGACCCGGTCAACGGCGGCATCATCGACGAACTCCGCTTCGACGACTATCCGGTGCTCGCCAAGCTGACCAGGTTCGGCATCGACGCGCACACCGGCGTCTTCCTCGGCCTCGTCAACCAGCTGGCCCTCGCGGCGCTCGCGCTCGCGCTGATCCTGCTCATCGTGTGGGGCTACCGCATGTGGTGGCTGCGCAGGCCGACCAAGGAGCGCGGGCTCGCCGTGGGACGGCCGGTGCCGCGCGGCGCGTGGCGCAAGGTGCCGGTGTACTGGCTGCTGCCGCTCGGCGCGCTGACCGCGCTGGTCGGCTGGTTCGTGCCGATGCTGGGGATCAGCCTGCTGGTGTTCCTGGCGGTCGACCTGACGCTCGGCGCGGTCGCGCGGCTGCGCGCGGGCCGGGAGACGGCCGCGTCCTAGCGGCGGTACGGGGGCGGGGCCCGGCGCCGTTCGCGGCGCCGGGCCCCACCTCCTCCCGGATCACGGCGCGTACTTGTACCCGACCCGCCGCACGGTCTGGATCGCGTGCCGGTACTCGGTGCCCAGCTTGCGGCGCAGCCGCGCCACGTGGACGTCGACGGTCCTGCCGTCGCCCACGTGCCCGTACCCCCAGACGGTGGTGACCAGTTGGTCGCGGGTGTGCACCCGCTGCGGGTGGGCGACGAGGTGCGCGAGGAGCTCGAACTCCAGGTACGTGAGGTCGAGCGTGCGCCCGTCCACGAAGGCCGTGCGCTGGGCGGAGTCGATGGTGACGGGTCCGGCGCCGGGCCCGGCGGCGGGCGTCCCCGCGGTCTCGTCGGGCGCGGCGGCGGGCGAGGTGCCCGCCACGACGTATCCGGCGGGCGCCGGGAAGGACGCGGTGTCGTGCACGGCCTGGACCGGCGGCTGCTGGTCGGCGGGGACCAGCACCAGGTAGCCGATCATGGGCGGGCGGCCGGGCAGCGTGGGCAGGGTGTGCGGGGGAGCGGGCAGCCAGGTCGTGCCCGGCGGGAGGAAGTCCGCGACGTCCACGACCTCGTCGCGGTCGACGGCACGGAGTCGGTGGCGGTTCTGGGGAACGGTGGCGGTACGGGCGTTAGCCATGAGAGGTCAGCTCTTTCGCGCGGAGACGAGAAGGACGTGGGTCGGACGTACTTCTTGCGCGCGGGCCGAAGACCGGGGTGAGCGGCTTTAGAGGGCCTGCGCGTTCATCGCGCGGCAACACACCCGGTCGAAGTCGTGGTGCTGACGGGAAGGCCAGAACGGCTCCAGGTCGTAACGACCTGTAGCGCGGGAGTTCTGGAAGCTTGACATGCCCCTATTGAAGCAGACGTCAGGAGCGCGGCAGTAGGGGCGTGTCACCGGTCGATACGGAACCTTGTCGACCAATGGCCGAAATCGATCGTTCACGGACCCGCTCACTGCCGCACCCCTCGGACGTTCCCCTCAGACCAGCCGCTTGCGCCAGTCCAGACCGGTCAGCTCGATCGCCCGGTCGGGCGAGCCGTCCCACTCCACGGTGAGCCCCGCCGCCCGCAGCGCGTGGGCCACCTCGTGCCCGACGGCCTCCGTCGTCTCATCGGACTCGTCGAACCCGCCGTAGTGGAGCGTCAGTTGCCCGCGGCCCACCGTCGCGTCGGACTGCGAGTGGAAGAACACGAAGCCCCGGGCGTCCGCCCGCTCCGCGCCGATCTCGGACAGGCCGCAGCCGCGGCAGCAGGCGAAGTCCTCCCTGGCCGTGATGTCCGCCGCGGCCAACTCGGCGAAGACCCGCGCGAGCCGCTCGGGGTCGGTCTCGCCCCGCCAGGCGGCCATCTCCGTGACCCGCTCCAGCCACAGCCGCTCGACGATCACCTGGGCCTGGTCGCGGGTGACCGGCCGCTCCTCGCCCGAGACCAGCCACTCCTCGGCGATCTCGGTCAGCTCGTCGAGGCCGTCGTACCCGTAGACGATCCGCTCGCGGACCCGCTCCTCGATCCGCCGCCGCACGTCGGGCTCGGGCTCAGGCGGCGGCGCGGGCACGTCGAACCCGGCCGACGCCCACTCGATGCCCGCGTCCCAGCCCTCCTCGCCGAGCGCCCAGCGCGTCATCGCCTCCGTGACCCGCTCCAGCTCCGCCACGTCGCACGTGTAGTGCCGGTCGGCCGCGCCGTCCCGGTGCTCCAACTGGTAGGCGTCGCCCCCGTCGTACCAGACCTGGACGTACACGTCGGGCAGCGCGGGCACCCGGTCGACCACCGCGAACCGGTCGTGCCTGTTCCCTATGCCGCCCACCAGCTCCGCGAACCGCTCCCGCGTCGGGCGCAGCACGATGTCGCCGGGCTCGGTCCTCACCTTGATGTCGAGTGCGTCGCTCATGGTGGGAACCCTGGCACACGCCACTGACAACACGGCCGGTCAGCGCGACCGGTCAGCGCGGCCGGACGCACGGCGGGACGCACGGCGGGCGCCCGCCGGAGAGGCGGACGCCCAACGAGCCGTGCGGGAGGACCGGTTCAGGCCTGGCCGGCCTTCTCGATCGCGGTGCAGCAGGTGTCGACGATCAGCCGCGTCACCACGTACGGGTCGACGTTGGCGTTGGGGCGGCGGTCCTCGATGTAGCCCTTCTTGTCCTGCTCGACCTGCCACGGGATGCGGACGGACGCGCCGCGGTCGGAGACGCCGTAGCTGTACTCGTTCCACGGGGCCGTCTCGTGCAGGCCCGTGAGGCGGTCGTCGATGCCCGCGCCGTAGTTCTTGACGTGGTCCATCGGCTTGGAGCCCTCGCCCAGCGACTCGCAGGCCGTGATGATCGCGTCGTAGCCCTCGCGCATCGCCCCGGTGGAGAAGTTGGTGTGCGCGCCCGCGCCGTTCCAGTCGCCCTTCACCGGCTTCGGGTCCAGCGTCGCCGAGACGTCGAACTCCTCGGCGGTGCGGTACAGCAGCCAGCGGGCCACCCACAGCTGGTCCGAGACCTCCAGCGGGGACAGCGGACCGACCTGGAACTCCCACTGCCCCGGCATGACCTCGGCGTTGATGCCGGAGATGCCGAGCCCGGCGGCGAGGCAGTGGTCCAGGTGCTTCTCGACGATCTCGCGGCCGAAGATCTCGTCGGCGCCGACGCCGCAGTAGTAACCGCCCTGCGCGGCGGGGAAGCCGCCGACGGGGAAGCCCAGCGGGCGGGCGCCGTCGAAGAAGGTGTACTCCTGCTCGATGCCGAAGATCGGCTCCTGGTCGGCGAACCGCTCGGCGACCGGGCGCAGCAGGGCCCGCGTGTTGGACGCGTGCGGCGTCATGTCGATGTCGTAGACCTCGCACAGGACGAGGACGTCACCGCCGCCCCTGATCGGGTCGGGGCAGGTGAACACCGGCTTCAGCACGCGGTCCGACGAGCGGCCCTCGGCCTGGTTGGTGCTGGACCCGTCGAAGCCCCAGATCGGCAGCTCGGCGGCGGACACGGACTCCGGCGAGCCGGGCATTATCTTCGTCTTCGAGCGGAGCTTGGCGGTCGGCTCGGTGCCGTCGATCCAGATGTACTCGGCCTTGTACGTCACGGAAGTCATCCTTTGCGGGTCCAGCGGGGGCGCGTCCAGGGGGATGGCCCGACCATCGCAAGTTCGGATTTCCCATCCGTTGCCCGAATGTGAACCCCGTGTTTCCTGGAATTCGAAGGTCCCGGCGCCATCAGAGGCTCCGATGCGTTCCCACGGTGGCTACCGGGCCCCCTTGGCGCGCCGACGCACCGCGTGCGTGTCCAGCATCGACCCGAACCCGGCGCGCTCCACGCGGCGCACCAGGTCCTCGTACGTGGTGCGCATCGCCCGGGCCGTGCGCTCCAGGTGCCAGTCGTTCTCCGACAGCCGGTCCAGCAGGTGCCCGCGCCTGGTCTGGGCGTCGGAGAGCCGGAACGTCTTCAGATAGGCGACGCGCCCCTTGTGGTCGGTGATCGTCTCGCCGATGTGCTGCTCCCGCCCGTCCCGCCGGAAGGGCGGCCGGAACCGCGACAGCGTGAAGGACCCCATCGCGTACACCCGCTCGAAGGCGTACGCGTCGGTGAGCAGCCCGCGCGCCAGCACGTCGTCGTGCGCCCGCGCCCAGGCCCGCTCCTGGGCCAGCGCCGCGCTCCGCAGGTCGGCGACGCTCCGCAGGTGCGGGCCGTCGGCGATGCGGGCCTCGAAGTCGGGGACGGGGCCGCCGAAGAAGGCGTGGTGGTGCACCGTCTCGCCGTACAGGTCCTGGATCAGCGAGGGGTGCAGGGCGCGGTAGTCGTCGGGGTGCGGCACGACGAAGGCCCCGGCGAGCGCGTCGGCCGCGTACAGCAGCACGCCGCACTGCCCCGGGTGGATCTCGAAGATCCGCAGCGCCTCGGCCAGGCCCCGCACCGAAGCGCCCAGGTAGGCGTCCTCGACGCGCGGCGAGAGCCCCTCGGACAGGGCCCGGCGCGACCACTCCTCCCACACCGTGGACGGGCCGCCGAAGTGCAGCGCGAGGTAGCCGTCGAGAGCGAGGTGCAGCGGCAGGAAGCGCAGCCGGTCGCCGAGCCGGCGCTTGGCCATCCGGTGGTGGCGGCGGACGGGCACCCGCGGCAGCTCCCGGGCCGTGCCGAGCCGCGTGCCGTAGGCGGCGGACTGCTCCGCGTCCTCGCCCCAGGACGCGACGAAGCCGTGCGGGACGTAGGAGACGTACTCGGTGCGCGGCCCGACCCGCACCGACGTGTACCCCTCCCCGTACGCCTCGCGCGCCAGCCGCAGTCCCGGCACCGGCTCGTCGCGCACCAGCGGCACCAGCCGGATGCCGCCCCACACCTGCGCGGGGCGCACGGCGAGGCCGGTCAGGTCGATCGCGCTCACCGCGCCGTCCCCCCGATCGTGCGCAGCACCCGGCGGTCCAGGTACGCGTACAGCTCGGCGAGCCCCGTCCGCCCCTCCGCGAACTGGGCGATCTCCACCAGCGCGGGCAGGTCCTCGCCGTCCCTGATGCCCGCGGTCGGCACGCTCGGCGCGAGCCGCCGCACGTCGAAGCCGTCCGCGTCGTACACCGGGTTGAGGTGCACCACGGCCGTCCGGCGCTCCCGGTCCAGCCGGGTGCGCCACACCCGCAGCACCTCGCCCGCCAGTCCGGGCGGCGCGTTGTCCCAGCCGTCCGAGACGATCACCAGCCGCTCCGGGGCGCCTTCGAGCGCGTCCACGATGCGCATCCCGAGCGGGGTCGGCCCCCAGGGCCGCACCAGCAGCGGGTCCTTGGCCCCCGACGTCCACAGCGGGGTGTACGCGGCCGAGAGCGCGGCCAGCAGGTGGTGGCAGGCCAGCGCCACCGCGAGCGGGCGGCGCCGCTTCTCGGCCGAGCCCGACGCGGAGTAGCTGTCGTCCAGGACGGCGGCGACCCGCCCCCACGTCCCGGCGTGCGGCCCGGCGGCCCGCAGCGCGGACGCCCGCAGTGCGCCCTCCAGCTCCGCGCGGCGCCGCACCCGCTCCTCGACGGGCAGCGAAAGCGCGTACAGCGCGAGCCTGGTCAGCGGCATCACGGTCAGGTCGGCGCCCCGCCCCTCCGCCGCCCGCTCCCGGGTGCGCAGCCGCTCCAGGCGGGTCATGCGCGGCGCGATGCGCTCCAGGAACGTCGCCCGGTCGATGCCGTGCTTGGCGGCGAAGCCCTCGGCGACGGTGAACGGCAGCTCGTACACGGCCGCCTGCTCGTAGTGCGCGCGGCGGTGGGCGTCCAGGAGCGCGTTCTCGTACCGGGTGCGGCGCCCCGGGCGGAACAGGAAGTCGCGGACCTCGGCGGGCACGTCCGCCGGGCGGTTGTGCCGCAGGGCGGTGCGCAGCCCGCCCCGGTACTTCACCGCGTCGTGCGCGAGGTCGGGCCGTCCGGCCAGCCAGTCGCGCACGATCACGCGCGTGCGCCGGTTGTTGACCTTGGCGGCGCGCAGCTCGCGGAAGAGCCGGTACACGCGCTGCGGCGGCAGCCGCGCCAGCCGGGCCGCGATGAGCCGCCCCTCGGTGCGCTTCTCCTCGTCGGTCGCGTCGGCGGCGAAGATCAGCAGCTCGCGCACGATCGTGGCGGCGTTGTGGTCGTTGATGTCCAGGGCGAGCGCGGCGGCGTACACCCTGCGGTAGTTGACCCGCACGTACTCGTGCAGGAAGGCCAGCGACAGCCGCTGCTCGTGCGCGCCCGAACGGAACTCGCGCTGTCCCGTGGCCGTGACCGAGGCGTTGACGAAGAGGAGCACGTCCTCGGCCTCGACGAGATCGGCGAAGGTCTCCGCCATGGTGGATCTCCCCGTTGGTTCCCCGGTTCCCCCGGTGGCATGCGGACGCCGGCCGGGGAAAGGGGGCGCGAACGGCGAAATCACTGCGTCAGAAGCAAGTCTCGGAAGTCGCGCCGGAGTCCCGCGGCCGGCCCGGAAAACGTAACACCGCCCCCGGCCCGCCCGTCGGGAATTTCCGGTACGCGCGGTCCCGCCACTCCGGTCCCCGCAGGCAGACTGGCCCCATGGACACCCCCGTCACCACCACACAGCGCATCGGGCTCCTCGGCACGGGCCCCTGGGCCGCCCGCACCCACGCCCCGGCGATCGCGGGCCTGCCGGGAGCCGTCTTCAGCGGCGTCTGGGGCCGCCGCCCCGAAGCGGCCGCCGAACTCGCCGCGGAGCACGGCACCGAGGCGTACGAGGACGTGGACGCGCTCTTCGCGGCGAGCGACGCGGTCGCCTTCGCGCTGCCGCCCGACGTCCAGGCCCCGCTCGCGGTGCGGGCGGCCCGCGCGGGCTGCCGCGTCCTGCTGGACAAGCCCGTGGCGACGGACGTGGCGGCGGCCGCCGAGGTCGCGGACGCGGTGGCGGCGGCGGGCGTCGCGTCGGTGGTCTTCTGCACGCTGCGCTTCTCGACGGAGACCGAGCGCTGGCTGGCCGAGCAGAGCGCCGTGGACGGCTGGTTCACCGCCGAGGCCCGCTGGCTGTCCCCGCTCTTCACGGAGGGGTCGAGCAGCCCGTACGCCGCCTCGCCCTGGCGCCGCGAGAAGGGCGCGCTGTGGGACGTGGGCCCGCACGTGCTGTCCGTACTGCTGCCGCTGCTCGGCGACGCGACCGGGGTGACGGCGGCCGCGGGCCCGAAGGACACGGTCCACCTCGTGCTGCGGCACGCGTCGGGCGCGTCCAGCACGGCCACGCTCGGCCTGAGCGCGCCCGCGAAGGCGGCGGGCGCACAGATCCACGTCCACGGCGAAGCGGGCACGTCGACGATGCCGCACTGGACCGACCCGCAGGCCGCCCTGCGCCGCGCGCTCACCGCCCTGCTGTCGGACGCCCCGCACCCCTGCGACGCGCGCTTCGGACTGCGGCTCACCCAGGTGCTGGCGGAGGCGGAGGGACTGCTGAAGTAGGAAATGGGGGAAGCGGGGGCGGGCCCACGCGAGGCGCGCCCCCCGGCCGGCCCCGGAGCGCATCCCGTGGGACGCGCACCCTGACGTAACGTTCGCGCGTGAACCTGCTGGAGATATCCGACCTGGTCATCGACCACGACCCGGTCACGCACGAGCGGCGGCCCGTCCCGCGCGAGGCGGTCGTCGCACGGCTCGCGGCGGCCGGGGACCGGCGCGGCGCGCGCATCGCGGCGACCCTGCCGTGCGCGCCCGACGGCACCCTCGACCCCGACGCCGTGGACCGCCGCCTGGTCGCCGTCCACACCGAACTCCAGCGGCTCAGCGAGGAACTGCGCACCGGCGACCGCATCACCGCACTGCTGCGCCCGCTGCTCGACGCGCTGCGCGCCGGTGGACACGGGCGGATCAGGATCGTCGACGTCGGCTGCGGCCTCGGCTACCTGGTGCGCTGGCTCGCCGCGTCCGGGGCGCTCGGCGCGACGGCTGCGGGCGCGACGGGTGCGGACGTCCCCGGTGCCGACGGGACCCGCGCCGACGGCGTCGAGCTGATCGGCATGGACTTCAACGCCGCGCTGGTCGCCGAGGCCGCGCGGCTGGCCCGCGCCGAGGACCTGCCGTGCCGCTTCGAGCGCGGCGACGCCTTCGCCATCGGCGGCGGGGACGCCGGGGGCGGAGCCGCCGCCACGGTGTACGTCTCCACCGGTGTGCTCCACCACTTCAGGGGCCCCGACCTGGACGCCTTCTTCGCGGCGCACTCCGCGCCGGGCACCGCCGCGTTCGTCCACTACGACATCGCGGTCACCCCGCTCGCCCCGATCGGCGCCCAGGTCTTCCACCGGGCCCGGATGCGCGACCCGCTCGGCCGCCACGACGGCATCGTCTCGGCGCGCCGCGCCCACGACGACGCGACGCTGCTGCGGGCCGCGCGGCACGCCGAAGGCCTCGTACCGCTGCTCTACGAACCGCGCCGGCTGAGCAACCCGTTCTGCACGACCCTGCGCCCCGTGATCGGCGTGCGCCCCGAACTGCGCGGCCCGCTGCGGGCCGCGCTCGGCCCCAGGCTCACCGGGACCGCCGGATGAACGCCGCCCTGCTCCTGTTCCTCGGCCTGGCCGACGCCGCGTTCGCGGGCTTCCGCGCGTCCGCCGGGCGCGACGGCCGCATCCGCAAGGCCCGCGCCAACGCGCTCGCCGCGCGCCGTGGCCTCGCGCTCGGCGTGCCCGCGCTGGCGCTCGCGGCGGCCGTCGCCTGCGCGGTGCTGCTCACCGGGACCGGCGTCGGCGGCGGGGCGGCGGCCGTGGCCGAGCGGTACGCCGCGCTCGACGCCGCCGCCGGGCGCATGCTCCGCGTCCACCTGCCGTACGCGGCCGTGGTCGCGGCCTCGCTCGCCGCGTACCTGTGGGGGCCGTTCCGGCTGAGCACGCTCGCCACGGTCGTCGGGCTCGGCCCGCTGACCCTGCTGCGCCCGCTGGTCGTCGCGGCGGGCGCGGCCGCCGCCGCGTGGGGCTCGCCCGCGGCCGCGGCCGTCGCGCTCGTCGCGTCGGCGGGGGTGCTGCTGGTCGAGCCGGTCGCGCACCGCCGCTGGTACCGGGCGCCCTTGTAGGGGCCGGGTGCCGGGCTCAGGACCGGCCGAGCGCGTCCCGTACCGCCTCGTCGGTCCGCGCCACCACGGCCGTGCCGTCGTCCGCCGTGATGATCGGCCGCTGGATCAGCTTCGGGTGCGCGGCGAGCGCGGCGACCCAGCGCCCGCGCGCCGCCTCGTCGCGCGGCCAGTCCTTGAGCCCGAGCTCCTTCGCGGCGGCCTCCTGGGTGCGGGTGACGTCCCACGGTTCGAGGCCGAGCCGCTCCAGCACCGCGCGGATCTCGTCCTCGGTCGGCACGTCCTCCAGGTAGCGCCTGACGGTGTAATCGGCGCCTTCGGCGTCGAGGATGGTGAGGGCGCCGCGGCACTTGGAACAGGCGGGGTTGATCCAGATCTCCATGCCGCCAAGGTACCGCCCGCACCGCGCGCCAAACCTCACGGACGTATTCGAAAGGGCGTTCAGAACGGGCGTCTGGTCAGGGGCGATTGTCAGTGGTGCCTCGTAAAATTGGGGGTAGTTCGTGAGGCTCTCAACTACGCGCCAGGAGGTCGCCGATGGCCGTTGCCGCAGTCCCGACGAGGTTCACCGTTCCGGTCCAGCTCTCGTTCTACGAGTCCCCGGAGAAGAAGCGCCTGCCGGCCGGGCAGCCGCGCGAGTGGTACGTCTCGCACAACCGGCGCCTGAAGGCGATGCGCCTGACGATCGCGCTGCTGGACGCGGGCGTGTACCACCCGGCGCAGGCCGACAACCGGACGATACGGGCCACGGCCGAGCGCATCGGGGTGCACCCGCCGTCCGACATCACCTGCCGGATGGTGCGCGCCCTGATCCGATACGGCCGCTGAGCCCCGGGAGCCGGGAGGGCGGGCCGCGGAGCGCGGCCCGCCCGTGTCCCGTGTCCCGTCCCCGCCCGAAGGGCCGTGCCGCACGCGCCGTGCCTCACGCCCAGGCGGCCACGTCCACCGCGTCGCCCACGGCGATCACGCCGTGCCGCAGGACCGCGTTCTTCGCCCCGAAGCTGACCTTGTTGTCGAACTCCGGCTCGCGCCGGTACGTCGCCAGGGTGCGCAGCGGCTCGGGGCCCCCGCGCCTGCCGGTCGACTGGTCGACGAGCGTGACGTTGCACCGCATGGCGCGCGTGGAGTAGCCGAACTCCGCGCCGCCGACGCGCATCCGCCGGATCCGGTCCTCGACGTGCGGGTCGGTGTCCGGCGCGGCGCCGTCGCCCGCGAGCACCACGTTGGGCCGGAAGCGCGCCATGGGCACGGCGTCCGCGCCCGCCTCCGCGATGCGCCGGTTCAGCTCGGCCAGCGAGGCGAGCGAGGTCACCAGCACGGAGTGCGCGTCGGCGAAGACGATCTTGCCCGGGTGCTCGCCCCAGCCGTCGCGGTCGAAGTCGGCGCCCGCCCGCACCAGTCGCGACTTCGCGCCGAGGACGTCGGAGAACCAGTCGGCGACGGCGTCGCCCTGGTCCACCGCCTCGCCGACCGGCTTGCCGAACAGGGTCACGGG
Source organism: Streptomyces sp. NPDC050504 (assembly GCF_044458065.1). Taxonomy (NCBI): domain Bacteria; kingdom Bacillati; phylum Actinomycetota; class Actinomycetes; order Kitasatosporales; family Streptomycetaceae; genus Streptomyces; species Streptomyces sp. NPDC050504. The sequence continues at coordinate 1,179,531 of NZ_JBITHO010000002.1, forward strand.
CAGCCGCTCGCCCTCCGGGTCGACCTCGACGCGCAGGTCGTCCGTGCCGGGCGCCTCCAACGTCAGTACGGCCCCGGAATCCTCGATCCGGGGCCGTACCACCGCGAGAGCGGGCTGCTTCCGCTGGCTGCGGAACGTGCCGTCGACGGCGTCGACGACCATGAACGTGCGGTCGTGTTCGAGGCCGGTCCCGCCGACCCGGGCGGACTCGACGGCGGTTCCGGCGCAGCCCTTGACCGGGTAGTAGTTCAGCGCGTGCACAGTGATCCCCATGGCGGGGATCGTAGTCGGCCTACCGGAAGCCGCCCCCGCCACCGCCGCCCCCGTGCGGGTGCTCGCGGCGGAACCGCTTCTCGTAGCGCGCGTTGCGGATGCGACGCTCGCGGTACTGCTGGTACTCCGGGTCCCGGGTGAGCGCGCCCCGGCCCGAACTGATGACGATGTAGAGGAGGACCCCGGCTGCCACCCACAGCAGGGGGTTGCTGAACCCCATCACGAACAGCACGACGATGAGGACGAGGACGAACGGAAGCATCACCAACCTCCTAGGCACCACGGCGGCCTGGGGGACCCCGCCCGTCGCGGCGCTATGAGTCGAACGCGTGCGCGCCGCGGAGGACGCGTCCCCGAACGGCGCGGTCCTCCTGGACCGCGGCGCGCACGTCGGTCGGTCGGACGGCCGGAGTCCGTGGCAAGTGCCCTGTCGGCACGGGGACTTGAGGAGCTTCGTCCGGGAGCGGAGGGCGCTGCCGGGGCTGGGGCCGTTGTACACAGCGTAGCCCCGGCCCCTGCGGCAGCCCAGTGATTTGCCGCTACCCGCCCGAACCGGTGCCTTCCTCCGCTACCCTCCGTCGCCCCCGGCGGCCCCACCGCATCCGCGCCCACGGCAGCGCGAGCTCCCCGGTGTCCGTCACCTCGCGCGGCGCCAACTCCGATACGGGCCGCGCCCGTTCGTGCCGCGCGAACACCGATTCCACGTAGCGGTGCCCGGTGTCGGGCGCGACGAACAGCACGGTCCGCCCGCCGGCGGGCGGGGCGCCAGGACCGCCGCGGGCCGCCCCCCGCTCCCGCCGCGCGGCGTCCCGCTCCCAGCGCGCCGCGAGGTACCCCGCGCCCGTCGAGAGCCCCGCGAACACCGCGTGCCGCCGCAGCAGGTCGACGCTGCCCGCGAGCGCGGCCTCGTAGGAGACCCAGTGCACCGTGTCGTACGAGGAGTGCGCGACGTTCCCGAACGGGATGGAGCTGCCGATCCCGGCGATGACGATCTCCGGGTCCGCCACGTGCTCGCTGCCGAACGTCACGCTCCCGAAGGGCTGCACGCCCACCAGCTCCACGTCCGTGCCCGCCTCCCGCAGGTACCGGGCGAGCGCCCCGGTCGAGGCCCCCGACCCGACCCCGCCGACCAGAGTCAGCGCACCGCGGCCGTCCCCGCGGCCGTCGCGCCCGACGACCTCCGCGCGGATCCGGTCCGCGACCGCCCGGTACCCCAGGTAGTGGACGTCGTCGTGGTACTGCCGCATCCAGTGGACGTCCGGCCGCTCCCGCAGGATCTCCGCGACCCGCGCGACCCGCCGCTTCTGGTCGAGCTTCAGGTCGCTGCTCGGCTCGACGCGCTCCACCGTCGCGCCCAGCACCGCGAGTTGGGTGCGCAGCGCCCGGTCGACGGTCGTCGAGCCGACGATGTGGCAGCGCATCCCGTAGCGGTGGCAGGCCAGCGCCAGCGCGTACGCGTAGATGCCGCTGGAGCTGTCCAGCAGCGTGTCCCCGCGCCGCACCGCGCCCGTGTCCAGCAGGTGGCGCACGGCGGCCAGCGCCGACACGACCTTCATCGTCTCAAAGCGCAGGCAGACGAGCCCGTCCTCCAGCCGCACCAGATCGGGCCTGCCGACCGCGTCCGCTATGTGCCCGTCCATGCCGCTCCCACTCCTCGGGGGCCCCGTGGCCCCTGCCGCCGTCGTCCGTGCGGAAGATCCGGGTGACCGGGATGCCCAGCCCCGCGAGGGCCCGCAGGCACCCCCGCACCCGTCGTTCGGGCCCGCCGTCTGCCGCCGGGTCGAAGAGCAGCCCCGCGACGCTGCCGCTGTGCGCGATCTGCACGCCCACCGCCCCGGTTCGCCCCGCGACCTCCACCAGCTCATCGAACTCCGCGTGCCGCAGCCGCCGTTGGCCGAGCCGCGCGCTGCCCGTCGCGACCCGCCCCAGCAGCCCCGCGTCGCCCTCGCGGACGGCGCGCCGCAGCAGCGCGAGGAGGTCCGCGTAGGCGCGCACGTCCTCCTCGCCGTACGCCTCCGGGTCGGCCCCGGCCAGCGCCAGCGTGTCCACCGGGCGCCCGCCGCCGAGCGCGCACCCCACGACGACCGCGCCGGGCAGCGCGTCGCCGAGCACGTCGAGCACCCGCCCCTCGCGCTGGGCGAAGAGCGCGGGCCGCCCGTCGCCGAGCATCAGCGGATCGCACGCGGTCTCGGCGCGCACCGCGATCCGCGCCACGGTCCCGGCCGGCAGCGCCACCCCGAAGGCGGCGGCCACCGCCCGGATCGCGGCGACGACGTCACTGCTCGACGAGCCCATCCCGAGGCCCACCGGAACCGTCGACTCCAGCGTCAACTCGCCCCCGTCGCACAGCACGCGGCGGCCGTGGCAGCACTCGCCGACCGCCATCCCGGCCGCCCGCAGCGCCTTGGTCCGGTCGGCGGGCACCACCGAGACGCCGGGACCCGGACGGCGGACGAAACGCGCCCGGGTGCCGAGCCCGCGCAGCGGCAGCGTCACCAGCCCCGCGCACCGCCGCCCCTCGGCGTCGAGGAAGACGCCCTGGAGGAGCTCCCCGTGGTGGGCGTCGGCGACACCGACCCCCGTACCGCCGTTCACGAGCGCCCCGCCGCGCGGTACCGGTACAGCACCGTCTCGTCCGCGCTGAACTGCGAGAACGGGAAGGGCTCGGCCGAGACCGCCGTCACCCCGGCACCCAGGAACGCCCGCGCCACGGCGCTGCCCGACTGCGCGTACACCACCAGCGGCACCCCGCGCTCCCGGCAGCGCCGCACGATCCGGTCGAACGAGCCGTTGCTCAGCGTCATCCCGGTCGCGACCACCGCGTCGGCGGCGTCCAGCACCTCCTCCATGTCCCGGGTCACCGGGTCGCCCCACTGCGTGGCGCGCAGGTTGAAGTCGCACGGCAGCGGTACGCCGCCGCGCTCGCGGATCGCCGCGACCAGCGGGTTCACCACGCCGATCAGCGCGACGCGGGCCCCGGGCCGCACGTCGAGCAGCCCGGCGATCGCGGTGTCCCTGGCGACGGCCCGCACCTCGGGCGGCCCGACGGGCAGCGGCACGGCCTCGACGCGCCACGCGGCGCCCGAGCCCGAGCCCGCGTCCGCTTCCGTGCCCGCCTCCCTGTGCGGCCTCACGGTCGCCAAGTACGCGTCGAGCGCGGCGATCCGCAGCGCGCGCGGCACGTCGGGGCGCAGCAGCGCGTCCAGCGCGCTGCCCGACGCGTCGCGGCACACGTCGGGGCCGACCTCGCCGGCCTCGAACGCGCACGCGCCGAAGGCCCCGCCGACCCGCACCAGCGCGTACTGGTTGAGGTAGGTGACGTGCCCGCCCGAGAGCCGGGTGCCGTGGTGCAGCCAGAAGACGCTGGTCGCGGTCAACTCACCGGGCAGCGGCCCGTGTTCACCCCTGCGTACGGCATCGATCAGCTCCTCGACGCAGTCGGTGGCAGTGGTCGGTTCCATGCGGACTCCTCGTTCTTCTCGTTCTTCTGGTTCTTCTGGTTCTTGTGGTTCTTCTCGTCCACGGTCGAGCGGTACGTCACCGCCGGATTGCCGAGCCCGTCGCGCCCCAGCCGCGCGTCGACCCCGAAGACCTCGGCGAGCCGCGCGGGCGTCAGCACCTCGTCGGGCGGCCCGTCCGCGACCAGGCGCCCCTGGTCCATCAGCAGCAGCCGGTCGCAGTAGCGCGCGGCGAGCGACAGGTCGTGCAGCGCCACGAGCACGGTCTGCGGGGTGCCCGCGAGCAGTTCCATCAGCGCCAACTGGTGCTTGATGTCGAGGTGGTTGGTGGGCTCGTCGAGCAGGATCAGGTACGGCTGCTGCGCCAGCGCCCGCGCGAGGTGGACGCGCTGCCGCTCCCCGCCGGACAGTGCCCGCCACGGCCGCTCCCCGAGCCCGCCGAGCCCGACGCGCTCCAGCGCGGCCGCCACCACGGCCAGGTCCCCGGCGCCCTCGCCGCGCCACCGCCCACGGAACGGCGTCCGGCCCAGGCCCACCACGTCCGCGACCCGCAGCTCGCTCGCCGCTTCGGCGGACTGCTCCACGAACGCGGCGCGCAGCGCGACGCGGCGCGCGCTCCAGCCCGCGATCGGCTCCCCGTCGTACCGCACGCTCCCCGCCGAAGGCGCCCTCACCCCTGCGAGGCAGCGCAGCAGCGAGGACTTCCCCGAGCCGTTGGGCCCGATCAGCCCGACCGTGGAGCCGGCCGCCGCCTCGAAGGAGACCGCGCGCACCACGTCCTCGCCGCCCGCCGACCAGCTCACCCCGTCGGCCCCGATCCGCATCACAGCTCGCCCCGCCGACGCAGCACGAACAGGAAGAGCGGCACGCCGGCGAGCGCGGTGAACACCCCGACCGGCACCTCCTGCGGGGCGAACGCGACCCGCGCCAGCGCGTCGGTCCACACCAGGAACACCGCGCCCGCCACCGCCGAGAACGGCAGCAGCACGCGGTGCCTGGGCCCGACCAGGAACCGGGCGCAGTGCGGCACGATCAGCCCCACGAACCCGATCGCCCCGACCGCCGCCACGGCCACCGCCGTCATCAGCGAGGCCACCACGAGCAGCACCGTCCTGGTGCGCCGCACGTCGACGCCGAGCGAGGCGGCGGTGTCGGCGCCGAACGAGAAACCGTCCAGCGCCCCCGCGTACGGCCACACCAGCGCGAGCCCGAGCAGCGTCACGACCGCGCAGATCGCGACGGCGTCCCAGCGCGCCGCCGCCATCGAGCCCAGCAGCCACTGGGTCACGGCCCTGATGAGATCGGCGTCCCCCGAGGCCATCAGGACCAGCGAGGTCAGCGCGGTGAACAGCTGCGCCACCACGACACCGGTCAGCACGACCCGCACCGAGTCGAGCCCGCCGCGCCGCAGCAGCAGCATCAGCAGTCCGAACGACAGCAGCGCCCCGGCGAACGCCCCGCCGCTCACGCCCACCGTCCCCGCGCCGTACCCGAGCACCACCACGGCGACGGCCCCGGTGGACGCCCCGGACGAGACGCCCAGCAGGTAGGGGTCGGCGAGCGCGTTGCGGGTGACCGCCTGGAGCACGGCCCCGCACACCGCGAGCGAGGCGCCGACGAGCGCGGCGAGCAGCACGCGGGGGACCCGCAGGTCCCAGACCAGCGAGTCGAGCAGGGGAGCCAACGGCCTTGTGCCCAGGCCCAGACGGGCGCCGAAGGTGCGGGCGAGGTCGGCGTACCCGACGTCGGTCGTCCCGATGCGCACGCAGAGCGCGACCGAGAGCAGCAGCGCGGCGCAGGCGGCGGCGAGGAGCGCGGTGCGGGAGAGCGCGGAAGGGCCGCGGAGCGCGGGGGAGCGGTGCTCGACGAGGACGCCGCGTGCGGTGGGCAGCAGGAGGTCGTGTCCGGTCCCGGAACTACCGCCGGCCATGGCCGAGTTCCCGCATTCCGGCGGTGAGGCGCGGCAGCGCGTCCACGGTCCGCACCGAGGGGTCCATCTCCGTGCCGGGTATCGTCACGAACCGGTTTTCGCGTACGGCGTCCAGCTTCGAGACCACCGGGTTGCCGCGCATCGCGGCGAGCTTGTCCGCCGCGCTGTCCCCGGGCTTGCCGCGCTCGGAGAGGTCGCCGACCACGATGAAGTCCGGGTTCCTCTTGGCGACTTCCTCCCAGGTCACGGCGGGCCAGTCCTCGTCCAGGTCGTCGAAGGCGTTCTTCGCGCCGACGATCCGGCTCAGCTCGCTGGGCATGGAGGTGCCGCCCGCGACGTAGGGGGCGTCGCCGTACACCGAGTAGACCCACACCACGCGCGGCGCGCCCGTCACTCCGGCCGCCGCCTTCTTCGCGGCGGCGAGCGTCGCCCGCTGCTCGCGCACCAGCCGGGCGGCCCGGTCCTCGACCCCGAACGCCCGGCCGAGCGCGGTGTAGTCCGCCATCAGCAGGTCGAAGGGCGAGCTGCCGGGCGCGTTCCGCTTCGGGCAGTCGACCGCGCTGACGAAGCTGGGCAGCCCGAGCCCGGCGAGTTCGGCGCGGGTGCCGACGCGGTCCTTGGTGAAGTGGTCGGTGAACCCGGCGACGACGAAGTCGGGGTTCGCGGCGCGCAGTTGCTCGCCGCCGAGCAGCTTCGGGCTGAGGACGGGGACCTTCCCGTACGCCTTCCGGTACTCCGGGGCGATCTTCGTCTTGAGGTTGGAGGTGCCGGCCATCCGGTCCTGGAGGCCGAGTTCCAGCAGGACTTCGGTGGCGGACTGGTCGAGGGTGACGGCGCGTTCGGGCGGTGTGCGGAAGGTGAGGTTCTGTCCGCAACTGCGTACGGTGGCGCCGCCCTTCCCGGCGGCTTCCGTACCTCCGCCGCCTCCCGGGGCTCCGGAACAGCTGACGGCGGCGAGGGCGAGCACGAGCGCGACGGCGCCCGTGCGGGCGGTTCGGGGCATGGGAGTTCTCCGGTCCAGGCAGGGTTCGGGTGGGAGCCGGGCGAGCGGGCCCGGGAAGGCGGCTAGCATAACGGTAATCATTTTCATTAAGCTACCCCGGGTGGTGCGCCCGCCTGCGGGGCACGATCCCCAGCGCCCCGCCACTCGCGCACCGCCGACCTCACTGACCCCACCAACCCCACTGACCTCACCGAAGAGGAGCCCCGAACCCCGTGCCCACCACTCCTGCCGATCCCGCCGAGAGCCGGACGGAAACCGGCCCTCCCCGCCCGCGCCCCGGCAACTCCCTCCTGAAGGACGCCGCCTTCCTCCGCCTCTGGGCCGGGACCACCGCGTCGGGCCTGGCGACCTGGGCCCTGCCCTTCGTCCTGGGCCTCGCCGTCCTGGACCGCACGATCGACGCCACCACGCTCGGCCTGCTGCTGGGCGCCCGCACCGCGGGCTTCCTGATAGCCGTGGCGGTCGGCGGAGTCCTCGCCGACCGCCACTCCCGGCGGCGCGTGGTCCTCTGGTCGGGACTCGCGGCAGCGGCCTCGACTCCCGTGATGGCCGCGGGACTCGACGCCTCCCTCCCCCTGATCGCGGCGGCCGCGGTCGTGGCGGGCGCGGGTCAGGGAGCCTGCCGCCCGGCCTTCCAGGCGCTCACCGCGGAGGTCGTCGCGGAGGACCGCAGGCAGCGGGCGAACGCGGCGATGACCCTCGCGGTCCGCGTCACGACGCTCACGGGCCCCGCGCTGACCGCCCTGCTCGCGGTCCTCCTCGACACCTCGACGCTGCTCCTGGGGATCGGCGCGCTGTGGCTGGTGGCGGCGCTCGTGCCGGGCCGGGGCGCCGCACGGGCCACCCGCGTGCCGTCCGCGGAACCCCCTTCCCTCGTACGGGAGTTCCGCGAGGGTGTCCAGGAGGCCCGCCGCCACCCGTGGTTCCTCGCGGGCCTCGGCGCGCTGTCGGCGGTCGTCGCGACCGGCTACTCGGCGACGGGCGTGGCGCTCCCGCTGGTCAGCCGGGACCGCTACGACACGGAAGCGGTGCTCGCCGCCGCCATGACCGCGTACACCCTGGGCGCGCTCGGCGGCGCGCTGCTCATCGCCCGCTGGCGCCCGAAGGCCCAGGGCTGGGTGGCCTTCGCGGGCCTGGCCTGCTACGGCCTGGCCCCGCTGAGCCTGGCGCTGCCGGTCCACTACGCGGTGGTCCTCGCCGCGTACGCCCTCGCGGGCATCGGCATCGAACTCTTCAACGTCCCCTGGTTCACCGCGACCCAGCGCGAGGTGGCCCCCGACCGGCTGGCCCGCGTCTCGTCACTGGACTTCCTGGTCTCCTACGGCCTGGCCCCGCTGGGCCTGGCGCTGATCGCCCCCGCGATCGACGCCTTCGGCCCGACCCCGGTCCTGGTGACGTGCGCGGCGCTCTGCTTCCTGGCGCCGGCGGTGGCGGCCCTCACCCCGAGCGCGCGCCACCTCTCGGTACGGCAGACCCCGCGTACCCCATGATGTCCGGGTAGCCCCGCAGCTCCCGAAAGGCAACGTCAGTGATCGTCATCGCAGGTGAGGCCCTGATCGACCTAGTCCCCGAGACCGCGTCGGACGCGCTGGCCCCCCTGCGCCCGGCCAGGGGCGGCGGCCCGTACAACACGGCCGTCGCCCTGGCGAGGCTGGGCGGCGAGAGCGCGTTCTGCTCCCGGATCTCCACGGACGAGTTCGGCGAGGCGCTGCTGGCGCACCTGCGCGCGGAGGGCGTGGACGTGACCCTGGTGCAACGGGGCCCGGAGCCGACGCCCCTGGCGGTGGCCGCGCTGGACGGGGCGGGCTCGGCGACGTACACCTTCTACACCCAGGGCACGGCGGACCGCCTCTTCACCGCACCCGGAGCCCTCCCCCCGACGACCCGCGCCCTGGCGGTGGGCACCTGCTCCCTGGTCCTGGAACCGGGAGCGAGCGCCTACGAGGCACTCCTGCGCCGGGAAGCGTCCCGGGGCACGTTCACGCTCCTCGACCCCAACGTCCGCCCGCCCCTGATCGAGGACCCGGCCGCCTACCGCGCCCGCTTCCTGACCTGGCTCCCGCACGTCACGCTCCTCAAGCTCAGCGAGGAGGACGCGAACTGGCTGGAGGTCGACATCGCCACCTGCCTGGAGCGCGGCCCCGAAGCGGTGGTCCTCACGCGGGGAGCGCGGGGCCTGACCGTATACACGGCCAACGGCCCCGAAGTCTCGGTCCCCGCGACCCCCGCGAAGATCGCGGACACGATCGGAGCGGGAGACACGGTCAACGCGGTCCTCCTCCACGCCCTGTCCCCCCTGCCCCCGGAGGAGCGCGCGACGCTCCCGCCCGAAACCTGGCACGCCCTCCTCACCCGAGCGGCCGAAGCAGCAGCAATCACCTGCTCCCGCCCAGGAGCCCAACCCCCGTACGCCCACGAGCTGTAGGCCCGCGCCGCCGCACGGCGAAGGCCGCCGCCCCGAGGGGGCGGCGGCCTTCGTGCGACGACCGGAACGGCTTAGAGGTCGAAGTACAGCTCGAACTCGTGGGGGTGCGGGCGGAGCTGGATCGGGGCGATCTCCTGGGTGCGCTTGTAGTCGATCCAGGTCTCGATCAGGTCCGACGTGAAGACGCCGCCCGCCTGCAGGTACTCGTTGTCCTGTTCCAGGGCGTCGAGGACCGCCGGGAGGGACGTGGGGACCTGGGGGACGCCCGCGTGCTCCTCGGGGGCCAGCTCGTAGAGGTCCTTGTCGATCGGCTCGGCCGGCTCGATCTTGTTCTTGACGCCGTCCAGGCCCGCGAGGAGGAGCGCGGAGAAGGCGAGGTACGGGTTCGAGGACGGGTCGGGCGCGCGGAACTCGACGCGCTTGGCCTTCGGGTTCGAGCCCGTGATCGGGATGCGCATCGCGGCGGAGCGGTTGCGCTGCGAGTAGACCAGGTTGACCGGGGCCTCGAAGCCGGGGACCAGGCGGTGGTAGGAGTTCACCGTCGGGTTCGTGAAGGCCAGCAGCGACGGGGCGTGCTTGAGGATGCCGCCGATGTAGTAGCGGGCGGTGTCCGACAGGCCCGCGTAACCCTGCTCGTCGTAGAACAGCGGCTGGCCGCCCGACCACAGCGACTGGTGGACGTGCATGCCCGAGCCGTTGTCGCCGAAGATCGGCTTCGGCATGAAGGTCGCGGTCTTGCCGTTGCGCCAGGCGACGTTCTTCACGATGTACTTGAAGAGCATCAGGTCGTCGGCCGCGGCGAGCAGCGTGTTGAACTTGTAGTTGATCTCCGCCTGGCCGGCCGTGCCCACCTCGTGGTGCTGGCGCTCGACCTGGAGGCCCTGGCGGTCCAGCTCAAGGGAGATCTCGGCGCGCAGGTCGGCGAAGTGGTCGACCGGCGGGGCCGGGAAGTAGCCGCCCTTGTAGCGGACCTTGTAGCCGCGGTTGTTCTCGACCGCGCCGGTGTTCCAGGCGCCGGCCTCGGAGTCGATGTGGTAGAAGCTCTCGTTCGCCGAGGTCGCGAAGCGGACCGAGTCGAAGACGTAGAACTCCGCCTCGGGGCCGAAGTACGCGGTGTCCGCGATGCCGGTCGACGCGAGGTAGGCCTCGGCCTTCTTGGCGATGTTGCGCGGGTCGCGGCTGTACTGCTCGCCCGTGATCGGGTCGTGGATGAAGAAGTTGATGTTGAGCGTCTTGTCGCGGCGGAAGGGGTCGACGCGGGAGGTCGACAGGTCCGCGCGCAGCGCCATGTCGGACTCGTGGATGGCCTGGAAGCCGCGGATCGACGAACCGTCGAAGGCCAGCTCCTCGTCCGGGTCGAACGCCGTGGCAGGGATCGTGAAGTGCTGCATCACGCCCGGCAGGTCACAGAAGCGGACGTCGACGAACTTGACGTCCTCGTCCGCGATGTACTTCTTGACGTCGTCGGCGTTCTGGAACATCCAACTCCTCCTACTCCCACCCGGGAGGGGCGGGGTTGCAGCTCAGTGGTGCGGCCAGTGCGGTGGCCCACGCTGGTTCCCGACCTTAAGGACGGGGGATTTCTCAAGCGTGACCCGTTTGTTTCACCCAAGTTAACCGGGCCCGCCCGTAAAGGGCGGAATGGGGTCGCAGTACCGTGGACGGGTGGACAACAGGCAAGCAATCGGATCGTGGCTCTCCGGCCCCCGCGCGGCGGCCGAGGAAATGGGCGCCGACTTCGGGTACCGGGGCCAGCGGCTCGGGCTGCCCGAGGAGGGCCCGGGGTCGGTGGCGCCGCTCGGACGCCGCTTCGGCGCGCTCTTCGTCGACTGGGCGCTGTGCATGCTCATCGCGTACGGAATGATCGTCGGCCACTACTCGCAGGCGACCAGCAACTGGGCCCTGGTGGTGTTCCTGGCGATGTCGGTGCTGCTCGTGGGCACCCTGGGGACCACGCCGGGCAAGCGCCTGATGGGGCTGCGGGTGATCTCCGAGCGCGGCGAGCGCCTCGGCTTCCTCTGGGGCGTCGTCCGCGGCGTGCTGCTCTGTCTGGCGATCCCCGCGCTGGTCTGGGACCGCGACGGCCGCGGCCTGCACGACCGCCTCGCCAAGGCCGTCCAGGTGCGGGCCTAGCCGCGTACGGGAGCACGAGAGAGGGCGGGGACCGAATCGTCGGTCCCCGCCCTCTCTCGTACGCTCCTCAGCGCGTCAGCGCGCCTTGCCGCCGCGCGGCATCCGCATGCCCTTGGGCATCGGGCCCTTCGGCAGCGGCATGTTGCTCATCAGGTCGCCCATCGCGCGCAGCCGGTCGTTGGTCGCGGTGACCTGCGGGCCGGTCAGGACGCGGGGGAACTTGAGCATCTTCGTACGGACCTTGCTCAGCGGCGTCTGGCCCTCGTCGTTGCCGACGATGATGTCGTGGACGGGCACGTCGACGACGATGCGCGCCATCTTCTTCTTCTCGGCCGCCAGCAGCGTCTTCAGCCGGTTCGGGTTGCCCTCGCCGACCAGCACGATGCCCGCCTTGCTCACGGAGCGGTGCACGACGTCCTGGCTGCGGTTCATCGCCACCGCGGGGGTCGTGGTCCAGCCTCGGCCGACCCGGTCCAGTACGGCGGCCGCCGCGCCCGGCTGGCCCTCCATCTGCCCGAAGGCGGCGCGCTCGGCGCGGCGTCCGAAGAGGATCGCCATCGCGAGGAACGCCAGCAGGAAGCCCAGGATGCCCAGGTAGATCGGGTGGTCGATCCAGAATCCGAACGCGAGGAAGGCACCGAAGGTGACGATTCCCACACCCGCCACGACAAGACCGACCTTGGGGTCGGACCTGCGGGTCATTTTGTACGTCAGGGCGATCTGCTTGAACCGCCCCGCATTCGCGGCGCTCTCGGCGCCCTCTGTTTTTGCCTTCCTCGCCATACGACGAAGTTTACGTTGCGCTTCAGGAGCGGGCGGCCACGGCCTCGACCACGTGCTGGGTCTCGACCCGGTCCTTGGCCCGGCGGCGGTCTTCGAGGACCGCGGTCCAGGCGTTGCGGCGGGCGGTGCGCTGGCCGCCGCGCAGCAGGACGGCCTCCATGGCGCGCAGGGCGTCGGTGACGGACGGGATGGCGGTGGCGCGAACCGGACGGACGGGCACGGCCTGCATCGTTGAGGTCCCCCCTCGGGTCAGTGGGTGGCTGGTGTTCCCGGCGGGTGCGGCGCCGGACGCGGGGTGTGAAGCCAGGGTCACTGTTCGGTGTTACCAGTGCGTGACCGACCGGTCAAACACCGATGAAACCTTGATGCGCGGCCTCGGAACACTGACGCGGCCCGTACGGGCACCCCCACCTGCGGGGAGCCGTACGGGCCGCGCGACCCGGCCGTTACCGACCGGTAGTAGCTTGTGCGCGAATTCACACGGCCTGGGCCGCGTCGACCGGAGTCGCGTTCCCCGTCGCGCGCCGCTCCATCGCCTGCTGGTAGAGCCGGCCCGCGCGGTACGAGGAGCGCACCAGCGGACCCGACATCACGCCGGAGAAGCCGATCTGGTCGGCCTCGTCCTTCAGCTCCACGAACTCCTGCGGCTTCACCCAGCGCTCCACGGGGTGGTGCCGGACCGACGGGCGCAGGTACTGCGTGATCGTGATCAGCTCGCAGCCCGCGTCGTGCAGCTGGCGCAGCGCCTCGCTGACCTCCTCGCGGGTCTCGCCCATGCCCAGGATCAGGTTCGACTTGGTCACCAGGCCGAAGTCGCGCGCCCGGGTGATCACGTCGAGCGAGCGCTCGTAGCGGAAGCCGGGGCGGATCCGCTTGAAGATCCGCGGCACCGTCTCGACGTTGTGCGCGAAGACCTCGGGGCGCGACTCGAAGACCTCGGCCAGCAGCTCGGGCACCGCGTTGAAGTCGGGGGCCAGCAGCTCGACCTTGGTGCGGCCCGCCTCGCGGCCCGCGGTCTGCTCGTGGATCTGGCGCACCGTCTCGGCGTACAGCCAGGCGCCGCCGTCGGGCAGGTCGTCGCGGGCGACACCGGTGATCGTGGCGTAGTTCAGGTCCATCGTGACGACGGACTCGCCCACGCGGCGCGGCTCGTCGCGGTCCAGCGCCTCGGGCTTGCCGGTGTCGATCTGGCAGAAGTCGCAGCGCCGGGTGCACTGGTCACCGCCGATGAGGAAGGTCGCCTCGCGGTCCTCCCAGCACTCGTAGATGTTGGGACAGCCCGCCTCCTGGCAGACCGTGTGCAGTCCCTCGCCCTTCACCAGGGCCTGCATCTTCGTGTACTCGGGGCCCATCTTCGCCCGGGTCTTGATCCACTCGGGCTTGCGCTCGATGGGGGTCTGGGCGTTCCTGACCTCCAGGCGCAGCATCTTGCGTCCGTCGGGTGCGACAGCGGACACGTCGGCGCCCCTTTCTGCTATCGCGGGCATTCGAATCGGCGGCATACACCAGGGTACGCCCGTTGAAAGTACGGTCTTACGCATGGCCAACCAATGGCCATGGGGGGCCATTCCCCCGGGGCGGTGCTCAGGCCGGAGCCCGCTCCACCGTGCGCGGCGCGAGCGCGGCGTTCTCCAGCACGTCCTTCAGGTGCTTCTCCACCACGGGCAGCGCCTCGGCGATCGTCACCTCGCGGCCCAGTTCCTGGGAGAGCGAGGTCACACCCGCGTCCCGGATCCCGCACGGGATGATCCGGTCGAAGCCCTTGCTGAGGTCGGGGTCGCAGTTCAGCGCGAAGCCGTGCATCGTCACGCCCTTGGCGACCCGGATGCCCATCGCGCAGATCTTCCGGTCCTCGCGGCGCTGGCCCGCGTTGGACGGCGCGTACTGGGGGCCGTTCATCCGCGGGTCGAACTCCTCGTCCTGCAGCCGGGGGTCGAAGTCCAGCGACAGCCCGCCCAGGGTGGGCCTGGGCCGCTCCTCGACCGGGTCGCCCAGCACCCACACGCCCGCCCGGCCCTCGACCCGGCTGGTCTCCACGCCGAAGTCGGCACAGACCCGGATGACGACCTCCTCCAGGCGGCGCAGGTGCGCGATGACGTCGACCGGGCGCGGCAGCTTCTGGATCGGATAGCCGACCAGCTGTCCGTACCCGTGCCAGGTGATCTTGCCGCCCCGGTCCACGTCGATGACCGGGGTGCCGTCCAGGGGGCGTTCGCTGTCGGCCGTGCGCCGCCCCGCCGTGTAGACGTCGGGATGCTCCAGCAGCAGACAGGTGTCCGGGACCTCGTCGGCGAAGCGTGCGGCGTGCACCCGGCGCTGCTCGTCCCACGCCCGCTGGTACTCGACCGCCTCCTCGCCGAATCCGAGACGGACCAACCGCAGCTCACTCACGACAGCTCCTCGAATGTCTGTATCGCGCCCCTGACACTGTACGACCGCGCGCGCCACACCTCTTCGGCGGGCAGAAACGGCACCTCCTCACACGATCGGATGAATGTGCGGCCGTGGGGTCGGAGAGGGGGCCCGCGACCGCTAAATTCGCGCCGTTCCATGAGGGCTGAACCCGGGCCCAGAAGGCAGGAGACCATAGAGCTGATGACGGAACGACCCCCGCAGCGCATCCCCAACCGACAGCTCGCCGCACTCATCGCGGAAGCGGGGTTCTCCAACGCGGGTCTGGCCCGCCGGGTGGACCAGCTCGGCCTGGAGCACGGCCTCGACCTGCGGTACGACAAGACCTCCGTGACCCGCTGGCTACGCGGCCAGCAGCCGCGCGGCACCACGCCCGCGCTGATCGCGGAGGTCTTCACCCGGCGCCTGGGGCGACGGCTCTCCGCCCAGGACCTCGGCCTGGACGCGTGCGCCCCGGTCTACGCGGGGCTCGAATTCGCCGCGACCCCCGAAGAGGCCGTGGACATCGTCAGCGGCCTGTGGCGCAAGGACTCCGGCAGCCACATCGAGCTGCGCAAGATCGCCTTCACCCCCGCGGGACTCGTCGTCCCCAGCCGCGACTGGCTCATCGGCCGCCCCGACGACCGCGTCGGCCGCGGCGAGCCCCCGCAGGTCGTGCAGAACGGCGCCGGGGTGCGCATCCCCGTGCAGGGCCGCCCCTCGGTGCCCCGCCAGCGCGCCACCGACCGGGGCCCGGGACAGCGCGTCAGCGGCGGGGACATCGCCGCGCTCCGCTCCGTCGGCGAGCTGTTCCGCACCCTCGACCACGCCTACGGCGGCGGCCACGCCCGCCAGGCCCTGGTCAGGTACCTGGAGCACGAGGCGGAGCCGATGCTGCGCGGCACCTACGGGGAGGCGGTCGGCCGCCGCCTCTTCGCGGCCGCCGCCGACCTCACCAGGCTCGCGGGCTGGACCTCGTACGACATCGCGGCCCACGGCCTCGCCCAGCGGTACTTCGTCCAGGCGCTGCGCCTGGCGCAGGCGGCGGGGGACCGGGCGTACGGCAGCTACGTGCTGGTCACCATGAGCCGCCAGGCCGTCTACCTCGGGCACGGCCGCGAGGCCGTCCAGCTCGCCCGCGTCGCCCAGCAGGGCGTCGGCTCCTCCGCCTCGCCCGTCGTGCAGTCCCTGCTGCACGCCGTGGAGGCGCGCGGGCACGGCGTGCTCGGCGAGGTCAGGGCGTGCACGGCGTCCCTCATGCGGGCCGAGCGGGCGCTGGAGTCGGCCCGCCCCGGCGACGAGGTGCCGCACTGGGCGCGCTTCTTCGACGAGGCGCAGCTCGCCGACGAGCAGGGCCACTGCTACCGCGACCTCCAGCAGTACCGGGCCGCCGCGCAGAGCGCCGAGCGCTCGCTCCAGCTGCGCGCCCCCGCCTTCGCCCGCTCCCGGCTGTTCTGCCGGGTGGTGCTCGCGACCTCCAGGCTCGGGCTCGGCGAGCTCGACCAGGCGTGCGCGCTGGGCGCCGAGGCGGCCCAGCAGGCGGCCGAGATGCGCTCGGCGCGGGCGACGGAGTACGTACGGGACTTCGAGCGCAGGCTGGAGCCCTACCGGGACGCGGCGGCCGTGCGGAACTACCGGGACCGGGTCGCCGCCTTCCACTGACGACCCGGCCCCGGGTCCGGGCGCCCCTGGCTCAGGCGGCGGCCGGGAGCGGGGCGGGCGCGGACCCCGGCAGGGCGCCGAAGTCGCGCAGCACGGACCTGGCGGCCCTGCGCCCGGAGAGCAGTGCGCCCGGGACCGTGCTCGTGTCCCGGTGGTCGCCGCAGACGTAGAGCCCGGCCAGCAGGCGCACCGGGCGGCGCGGGTCGTGCGGCGCGGCCATCACGGGGACCGCGTCGGGGGTGTGGTGGACGGCCAGCAGCTCCCAGTCGTGGGTGGAGGTGCCGTACAGGCGGGTCAGGTGGGCGCGCACCTCGCGGTCGGTCGCGACGCCGGAGGCCGCGCCGAGGACGGTCGAGGAGACCAGGACCCGGCCGTGCGGGGCGCGGTCCGGGTCGACCTCGCTCATCACGCAGGTGTGCGCGACGGGGCCCGCCCCGCTGCCGCCGCCGTCCAGCAGCAGCGCGGGGACGGTGAGCGGGGGCGTGGGGGCGGTGTGGTGGAAGACGGTGACGGGGTGGAAGTCGGGCACCCGCAGGCCCGGCAGCAGTTCGGCGGCGGCGCGGGCGCCCGTCGCCAGGACGAGGGCGCGACAGGAGAGCGGGCCGTACTCCTCGGTGTCCACGGTGGAGATCGCGGCGTCCTTGACCCGGACCCCGGTGCGTACGGTGCCCGGGGGCAGGGCGGCGGCGAGCAGCGCGGGCAGCGTCGCGGCGCCGCCCGCGGGCACGCAGAGGCGGCCGCGCGCGTAGGCGCGCAGGGCCAGGTCGGCGCAGCGGCTGGACGTGGTGAGCGCGGGGTCGCAGAGCAGTGCGGCCAGGAGCGGCCGGAGGAAGCCGTCGACGGTACGGGCGGGCAGGCCGCGCTCGTACAGCGCCTCGTGCGCGGGCAGCTCGGGGCGGGCGAGCAGCCGGTCGGCCGGGGTGGCGGCGAGGCGGGCGAGGGCGGCGCCGAGGCGGGCCTGGTCCAGGGCGCCGCCGAGGGGGGCCGGTGCGGGGCGGGCGACGGGGGCGCGGGGGTCGGTGGTGCGGATGGTGCGGGCGGTGCGTTGAGCGGCGCGGTGGGCGCTTCTGGGGGTGCCTCGGGGGGCGCCGCGAGGGGTATTGCGGGGGGCGCTCGCGAGGGCGCGCGCTGCTTGTAATGCGCCCCTCGCGCTCCCCGGCTCGCCGGTGCGGTGCAGCCGGTCGCCGCTGCGGACGAGTACGCCCGGCGCGAAGGGCCGCAGGGCGGCCGCGGCCAGGGCGGGGATGCGGCTCAGCTCAGGACAGGAGGAGCTGAGCAGTTGGCCCACCCGGTCGAGGCGGAAGCCGTCGAGGTGTTCGGTGGCCATGCGGCCGCCGGCGTGTTCGGCGGCCTCCAGGACGGTGACGCTGACACCTGCGCTGGTCAGGTGGTGGGCTGCGGAGAGGCCTGCGAGGCCGGCTCCGACGATGATGACGTCCGCGTGGTGTGCCGTGCTGAGCACGTGACCCTCCCCGTGGTCGGCGCGGGTGGTGCGGGCTGGGTGCGCGGCCGCTCGGGCCGCTGGTGGCGTGATGCCCCGAACGGGCCTTCGGGATGCCCGGGTTCCGGTCGAGGGTAGGGAGGGCGGGGCGGGGGGCGGACGCGCGTGCGAGGGGGTACGGGAGCGCGGGGGCGCGTGGCCCCCTTCGGGGGCGGGTCTTCGGGGGGGGGGCGTTGCCCGGGGGCGCCGCTTCTCCGCCTGCGGCGGGCCGGTCCCCTACCCTGCGGGGCGGTGGTGGGCTGGTCGCGCAGTTCCCCGCGCCCCTAAAGGGGCGCACGCCCCTTCAGGGGCGCGGGGAACTGCGCGAGGGTGGGGCAGACGCCGCGCGTACCCGCCCCGCCGCAGGCGAAAAAGCGGCGACCCCGGGCAACGGGACCACCCCCCAACCCCCTTACCTCGCCGCCCTCACCGCCTCCGCGATGTCCGGGTGGGCGAACTCGAAGCCCGCTTCGCGGAGCTTCGCGGGGCGGACCCGCTGGCTGCCCAGGACGTCCTCGGCGAACTCGCCGAGCGCCACCCGCATCGCCCATCCCGGCACCGCGAACACCGTCGGGCGTCGCAGCACGCTCCCCATCGCCGCCGTCACCTCGCGGTTCGTGACCGGTTCCGGGGCCGTCAGGTTCACCGGGCCCGCCAGCGACTCCGTGTCGATCAGGAACCGCAGCGCCGCGATCTCGTCGTGCAGCGAGATGAACGACCAGTACTGCCGCCCGGAGCCCAGGCGCCCCCCGAGCCCCGCCCGGAAGACCGGGAACAGCTTGCCCCAGGCGCCGCCCTCCTTCGCCACCACCAGGCCCGTGCGCGCGAACACCGTGCGGACCCCGGCCTCCTCCGCGGGCGCCGCCGCCTCCTCCCAGTCCACGCACAGCGACGCCAGGAACCCGCTCCCGGGCGGGGCGCCCTCGTCCACCGGGCGCGCCCCGGTGTCGCCGTAGTAGCCGATCGCCGTGCCGCACACCAGGACGCGCGGCGGGACGTCCAGCGCCGCGACCGCCTCCGCGACCGCCGCCGTGCCCAGCACCCTGCTGTCCCGCAGCTCCTTCTTGTAGGCGTCGGTCCAGCGGTGGTCGCCCACCCCCGCGCCTGCCAGGTGCACCACGGCCTCGCAGCCGACCAGGCCCGACACGTCCACGTACCCCCGCTTCGGGTCCCACTCGACCTCGTCGCGGCCGCGCGGCGGGCGCCTGACGAGGCGCACCACCTCGTGCCCGTCCGCCCGCAGGGAGCGCGCCAGCGCCGTACCGATGAGCCCGGCCGAGCCGGTGATAGCGATCCGCATGCGACGGATTATTCCGTCAACACCACGCGCCCCGCGTGGCAGAGTGCGGCCATGTCAGGAACGCACATACGCCGAGCCCGACCCGCCGACGAGGACGCGCTCGCCGTCCTCGACCGCGAGACCTGGTCGCCGCTGCACGCCGTCACGCCCAGACCCGCGCCCCCGTACGCCCCGTTCTTCGACGAGCGGCACCGGCCCGAGGACATCCTCGTCGCCGAGGACGCGCGCGGCACGGTCCTCGGCTACCTGCGGCTCGTGGCGCCCACCCCGCTGCCCAGCAACGGCCACGTCCGCCAGATCCAGGGCCTGGCCGTCGCCGACGGGGCGCGCGGCAAGGGCGTCGCACGGGCCCTGCTGCGGGCCTCCTTCGACGAGGCGCGCCGCCAGGGCGCGTACCGCATGACCCTGCGCGTGCTGGGCCACAACACCCCCGCCAGGACGCTGTACGCATCCGAGGGCTTCGCGGTGGAAGGGGTGCTGCCGGGGGAGTTCCGGCTGGACGGGCGGTACGTGGACGACGTGCTGATGGGGCGCTCGCTGGTCGTCGCCGATCCCGTCAGGGACCGGTGAGGTTCGGGACCCGGTACCGGGCCGCCCGCGGCGCGTGCGCCGTCCGGGCTATCCGAAGCGCTCCCACAGCTGCGGGTAGCGCTCGGCGAGCGCGTCCTCGTCCGCCAGGTCCAGCGGCGTGCCCGCGGGCTCGGCGGACTGCGGCGGGACGCCCAGGTCCGGCGCGACCACCCCGGTCAGCTGCTCGTACGCCTCGTCCGCCGCGTACCCCAGCTCCTCGCCGTCCCCGTCGAACTCCTCGTCGAACGAGTCGAGGAGCCCGGCGAGGGCGTCCGGGTCGTGCAGCGCGCCCTCGAAGACCTCCCGGCCCTGGCCGATCAGCCAGCAGCGGAAGTAGTCGAACGCCTCGTCGTCCGCCCCGCCGAGCAGCAGCGCGGCGGCGCCCCACAGGTCCCAGCGGTACGCGCGGTTGTAGCGGGCCTCGAAGTGCCTGGCGAAGTCCAGCACGGAGTCCGGATCGTGCCGCAGCAGCCGCTCGACCAGCAGGTCGGCGTGTTCCTCGGGATCGCCTCCCGCCGCCTGGCGCGTACGGTCGACGATCTCCCAGAACTCCGTCTCGTCCATCACAGGCTCAAGCATCGGGCTTGGCGGGGGGAGACGCACGCGGAGATGCGTAAATGGAAAGCGGACAGAAGATGTCGGGTTTACGGGGGACGCTGGTCCCATGAACCAGAACGGGAACGAGAACGCACGGGACGGCGGCAGGGCCGAGGGGCCCCTCACCGGGAAGGTGGCGCTCGTCGCGGGCGCGACCAGGGGCGCGGGCCGGGCCATCGCCGTGGAGCTGGGCCGGGCGGGTGCGACCGTGTACGTCACGGGGCGCACCACCCGGGAGAAGGTCAGCGAGGTCGGCCGGGCCGCGGAGACCATCGAGGAGACCGCCGAGCTGGTGACGGCGGCGGGCGGCACCGGCGTCGCGGTGCCCACCGACCACCTGGTGCCCGAGCAGGTGGCGGCGCTGGTCGAGCGGATCGACCGGGAGCGGGGCGGGCGGCTCGACGTCCTCGTCAACGACGTGTGGGGCGGCGAACACCTCGTCGAGTTCGGCACCAGCACCTGGGACATGGCGCTGGACAAGGGGCTGCGGATGCTGGAGCTCGGGGTGAAGACCCACCTGATCACCAGCAGCCACGCGCTCCCGCTGCTCGTCCGGAACAGGGGCGGGCTGGTCGTCGAGGTCACCGACGGCACCTGGGAGTACAACGGCACCCGCTACCGCGAGAACCTCTACTACGACCTCGCCAAGAACGCCCCGATCCGAATGGCGTTCGGCCTCTCGAAGGAACTCGCGGAGCACGGCGGCACCGCGGTCTCGGTCACACCGGGCTTCCTGCGGTCCGAGCAGATGCTCGCCGGTTTCGGGGTCACCGAGGAGAACTGGCGCGACGTGATCGCCAAGGAGCCGCACTTCGCGATCGCCGAGTCGCCCCGCTACGTCGGCCGCGCGGTCGCCGCACTGGCCGCCGACCCCGAGCGGGCGCGCTGGAGCGGGCAGTCGCTCTCCAGCGGACAGCTCGCCAAGGAGTACGGCTTCACGGACGCGGACGGCAGCAGGCCGGACGCCTGGCGGTACTTCATGGAAGCCGTCGAGGGGGAGACGGGCAGGTCCGCGGAGGAGTACCGCTGAGCCGTTCCGGGGCGGGGGCGGCGCCGTCCGGGGCGCTCGGGTCTCCGTAGAGCCGGTGCATCGCCGCTGCCGCCCCGGCGAACCTCGCGCGCAGCTCCGGCGGCTCCAGCGCCTCCGACTCGGGGCCCAGCGCGAGCAGTTGGCCGTACGCGACGTCCACCGACTCCACCGGGAGCGTCACCGTCACCCGGCCCCGCGCGTCCGGCGGCCCCGCCGCGTCCAGCGCCTCGCGCGCGGCGGCGCGGTCCACGACGTACGGCAGCCGGGCGGCGCCCGCGGGGGAGAGGCGCACCGTCACCTCCGCGCGCAGCAGCGAGCGCGCGAACTGGGCCGCGCGCTCCTCCCAGAACGCGGGCAGGTCGAACTCCTCGTCCCGCACGAACCGTTCGGCGCTCGTCGCGACCGCGGTGAAGCGGTCCACGCGGTACGTCCTGAAGCTCTCCCCGGCCTGCGCGCAGACGTACCAGACGCCCGCCTTCAGGACCAGGCCGTACGGGGCCAACTCCCGTTCCACCTCGGCGTCCTGGCGCCGGTAGCGGGCGGTGATCAGACGGTCGTCCCAGACCGCGTCCGCGATCGAGGGCAGCAGTTCGGGGGTCTCGGGCTCCTGGTACCAGCCCGGCGCGTCCAGGTGGAAGCGCTGCGAGGCGGACGCGGAGGCGTCCCTGAGGGAGGGGAGGAGGGCGGCGGAGACCTTGAGGCGGGCGGCGGACGCGGCGTCGTCCAGGCCCATCTCGCGCAGCGCGCCCGGGACCCCGGAGAGGAAGAGGGCCTCGGCCTCGCTGCGGGCCAGGCCCGTGAGGCGGGTGCGGTAGCCGCCGATCAGCCGGTAGCCGCCGGTGCGGCCCCGGTCCGCGTAGACCGGGACGCCCGCCTCGGAGAGGGCGAGGGCGTCCCGGGTGATGGTGCGTTCGGAGACCTCCAGCTCCTGGGCGAGCTCGGCGGCGGTCATCATGGGGCGGGACTGGAGGAGCAGGACCATCTTGATGAGGCGTGCGGCGCGCATACGGCCACCTTGCCACGGGGGCGGCGGCGGGGGCCCCGCCCCTTGACAGGTCCCGTTACCGCGGCCCGTCCAGGGCGATCACCGAGAAGTGGCCGCCCTGGGGGTCGCGGAGCACCGAGAAGCGGCCCGGGGGGACGGTCGTGGGGGGCACCGCCACCGCCGCGCCCAGTTCCCGCGCCCGGTCCGCCGTCGCGTCGCAGTCCGCGACCGCGAAGTACACCATCCAGTGCGCCGGGATCTCGGGCGGGAAGCCCTCGCCCGCCATGTGCATCATCCCGCTGAGCGGCTCCCCGCCCAGCTTCCACTCGGTGTACGCGCCCCCGCCGTCGGTGCCGCAGGTGTCCGCGTCCCAGCCGAAGACCGCCCGGTAGAAGGTCTTCGCCCGGTCCGCGTCCCGGCTCATCAGCTCGAACCAGCAGACGGCGCCCGGCTCCTGGTACACCCCGAAGCCCTTGTGCTCCTTGGGCTGCCAGACGCCGAACGCCGCGCCCTCGGGGTCGGTGAAGTAGGCGAGGCGGCCCGAGTCGAAGACGTCCATGGGGGGCGCGATCACCGTGCCGCCGTTCTCGGTGACCTGCGCGGCCGTGGCGTCGGCGTCGTCCGAGCGGAAGTACGTCGACCAGCCGACCGGCTGGCCCGCCGCCATGCAGGGGCCGTACCCGCCGACGTACTCCTCGCCCTGGAGGAACATGCCGTAGCCGCCCGCCTCCTCCATCGGGACGTCGGCGCAGGTCCAGCCGAAGAGGTCCTGGTAGAAGGTCTTCGCGGCGGGCACGTCGGTGGTCGAGAGGTCGGCCCAGGTGGGCGTCGAGGGCTGGTTGACGGTCTTCATGGCGTGCTCCCGGAGTCGGTGGCCCCCGGTCGACCATTCACGCACGCGTGCCCCGTCCCGGCAATCGGGACGGGGCACGCGCGGCTGTTCGTGCGGCGGGCGGCGACTACAGGCCGTAGCGCTCGCGCGCCTCCTTCACGGCCGTCGCCGGGACCTCGCCGCGCCGGGCGAGCTGGGCCAGGGCCGCGACGACGATCGACTGGGCGTCGACGCCGAAGTGGCGGCGGGCCGCGTCACGGGTGTCCGAGAGGCCGAAGCCGTCGGCGCCCAGCGACGAGTAGTCCTGCTCGACCCACTGCGCGATCTGGTCGGGGACCTGGCGCATGTAGTCGGAGACCGCGAGGACCGGCGATTCGATGCCGCCGAGCGCCTTGCGGAGGTACGGCACGCGCTCCTCGCCGCGCAGGAGGGCGGCGTCCGCCTCCAGCGCGTCGCGGCGCAGCTCGGTCCAGGAGGTCGCGGACCACACGTCGGCGCCCACGCCCCACTCCTCGGCGAGCAGCTTCTGCGCCTCGATGGCCCAGTGGATCGCCGTGCCGGAGCCCAGCAGCTGGATGCGCGGCGCGTTCACCGGGAGGGTCCGGCCGGCCGACTCCGCCGTGCTGAAGCGGTACAGGCCCTTGACGATGCCCTCGTCGACGCCCGCGGGCTTCGCGGGCTGCGGCATCGGCTCGTTGTAGACCGTCAGGTAGTAGAAGACGTCCTGGTCCTCGCCCGGGGCGGCCTCGCCGTACATCCGGCGCAGACCCTCCTTGACGATCGCGGCGACCTCGTAGGCGAACGCCGGGTCGTAGGTGAGCGCGGCCGGGTTGGTCGCGGCGATCACCGGGGAGTGGCCGTCGGCGTGCTGGAGGCCCTCACCGGTCAGGGTGGTGCGGCCCGCGGTGGCGCCGACGAGGAAGCCGCGGCCGAGCTGGTCGCCGAGCTGCCACATCTGGTCGGCGGTGCGCTGCCAGCCGAACATCGAGTAGAAGATGTAGAACGGAATCATCGCTTCGCCGTGCGTGGAGTACGCGGACGACGCGGCGATGAAGTCGGCCATCGAGCCGGCCTCGGTGATCCCCTCGTTGAGGATCTGCCCGTTCACCGCCTCCTTGTAGTACATCAGCTGGTCGCGGTCGACCGGCTCGTACGTCTGGCCCTTCGGCGAGTAGATGCCGAGGGACGGGAAGAGGCTCTCCATGCCGAAGGTGCGCGCCTCGTCGGGGACGATCGGCACCCAGCGCTTGCCGGTCTCCTTGTCGCGGACCAGGTCCTTGACGAGGCGGACGAACGCCATGGTCGTGGCGACCGACTGCGAGCCCGATCCCTTGTCGAAGGCCGCGAACGCCTTGTCGGCGGGGGCGGGCAGCGCGGGCAGCGGCTGCGTGCGGCGGGCCGGGGCGGGGCCGCCGAGCGCGGCGCGGCGCTCCTGGAGGTAGCGGACCTCGGGGGAGTCGGCGCCGGGGTGGCCGTAGGGCACCTGGCCGTCGACGAACCGGCTGTCGGAGATCGGCAGGTCCAGGAGGTCGCGCATCTCCTTGAACTCGTCGTTCGACAGCTTCTTCATCTGGTGGTTCGCGTTCTTCGACGCGAAGCCGGAGCCCAGCGTGAAGCCCTTGACGGTCTGCGCCAGGATGACGGTCGGCGCGCCCTTGAACTCCAGGGCCGCCTTGTACGCCGCGTACACCTTGCGGGGCTCGTGGCCGCCGCGCGACAGGTGGAAGCACTCCAGGATCTTGTCGTCCGAGAGCAGCTTCGCCATCTCGACGAGCGCCGGGTCCTTGCCGAAGAAGTCCTGGCGGATGTAGGCGGCGTCGCGGGTCTGGTACGTCTGGACCTGCGCGTCCGGCACCTCGCGCAGGCGGCGGATGAGCGCGCCCGTGGTGTCGAGGGCGAACAGCTCGTCCCAGGCGCCGCCCCAGAGCGACTTCACGACGTTCCAGCCGGCGCCGCGGAACTGGGCCTCCAGCTCCTGGACGATCTTGAAGTTGGCGCGGACCGGGCCGTCGAGGCGCTGCAGGTTGCAGTTGATGACGAAGGTCAGGTTGTCCAGGCCCTCGCGGGCGGCGAGCCCGAGTGCCGCCGTGGCCTCCGGCTCGTCCATCTCGCCGTCGCCGAGGAACGCCCACACGTGGGACGCCGAGACGTCCTTGATGTTGCGGTTGGTCAGGTAGCGGTTGAAGCGCGCCTGGTAGATCGCCGAGAGCGGGCCGAGGCCCATGGAGACCGTGGGGAACTCCCACAGCCACGGGAGGCGGCGGGGGTGCGGGTAGGAGGGCAGGCCGTTGCCGCCGGACTCCTGCCGGAAGTTGTCGAGCTGCTGCTCGGAGATGCGGCCGTCCAGGAAGGCACGGGCGTAGATGCCGGGGGAGGCGTGGCCCTGGATGTAGAGCTGGTCGCCCGAGCCGTCGCGCTCCTTCCCGTGGAAGAAGTGGTTGAAGCCGGTCTCGTACAGCCAGGCGGCCGAGGCGAAGGTGGCGATGTGGCCGCCGACGCCGTACTTCGAACCCCGGGTGACCATCGCGGCCGCGTTCCAGCGGTTCCACGCGGTTATCTTCCGCTCCATCTCCTCGTCGCCGTCGATGGCCGGCTCGGCGGAGGTGGGGATGGTGTTGACGTAGTCCGTCTCCAGCAGCTTGGGCAGCGCCAGACCGGCGGCGTCGGCGTGCTGGAGGGTGCGGCGCATCAGGTACGCGGCCCGGTGGGGGCCCGCGGCCTTGGCGACGGCGTCGAGGGAGGCCGCCCACTCGGCGGTCTCCTCGGTGTCGCGGTCCGGGAGCTGGTCGAGCTCGCTCGGAAGCTTGCCTACGGGGTCGGTCACGATGGCCGCCTTCCGGATGGAGGGGGTGGAGATAAAAGTCTTGGGGCCTTGTCTGGCAGGACAGGGCGGGGTGGGGTCTGGTGGACCCGCGCCGTCGACTGTAAACGCACGAT
The DNA here is from genome assembly GCF_044458065.1 of Streptomyces sp. NPDC050504. NCBI lineage: Bacteria > Bacillati > Actinomycetota > Actinomycetes > Kitasatosporales > Streptomycetaceae > Streptomyces > Streptomyces sp. NPDC050504. Next base: position 1,205,320 of record NZ_JBITHO010000002.1, read on the forward strand.
CGATGATCGATCAAAGCTTGGGCGGGAAAAATGTGCCTGGGGCAAGAAATTGGCATCGGGTGCCGCGAAATGGGGCACGGGGTGCCCCATAGAACGGGGCATTTCGGGCGCGCGATGTCGTGGGTCACATTGCCCCGGAGTGGGCGTTTTTCGCCTGCGGCGGGCGGTGCCCCACTCTCGCGCAGCGGAACCCGTACCCCCCTGACCCCCCGCCTCACGCCCTCGGGGCGCAGCCCAGGACGTGGGCCTTCACCAGGGAGCCGATCTCCGGGTCGCGGCGGCGGAACGCCTCCACCAGGTCCTGGTGCTCCTCCGCGTACGACTTCTGCACCGTCCCCAGCCACCGGATCGACAGCGCCGTGAACACCTCGATGCCCAGCCCCTCCCACGTGTGCAGCAGCACGCCGTTGCCCGCCGCGCGCACCAGCTCCCGGTGGAACCCCACCGTGTGCCGCACCTGCCCCGTGCCGTCCGCCGACGCGTCCGCCTCGTAGAGCGCCGCGACGTGCGGCTCCAGCGCCGAGCAGTCGTCCGCGAGCCGCTCGGCCGCCAGCTCCGCGGCGATCTGCTCCAGGCCCGCCCGCACGGGGTAGCTCTCCTCCAGATCGGCCGCGGTGAGGTTCCGCACGCGCACGCCCTTGTTGGGCGCCGACTCGATCAGGCGCAGCGACTCCAGCTCGCGCAGCGCCTCCCGCACGGGCGTCTGGCTCACCTGGAGCTCCGTCGCGATGCGCCGCTCCACGATCCGCTCGCCCGGCTTCCAGCGGCCGCTGACGATGCCCTCCACGATGTGCTCGCGGATCTGTTCGCGCAGCGAGTGGACGACGGGCGGGGTCATGGAGGCTCCTTAGGGACGGGAAAACCTCCTAGACAATACGGCGACACGGCATCCCTGAAACGCTCTGCCGCGACGCTCCCTCAACCGGACGTCCCCGTGGCGGCCGGTGCCGCGCCGCGGAACCGGCCGGGCGCGACGGCCCGTTCGGGAACGCGTTCGGGCGGTCCCACCGGCTGCGCCACCGCCCGCTCGCGCGCCTCGGACGGGGCCGCGGGCGACGGTTCCCGGGGCCGCCCGCGACCCTCGCCGCCGCCGGGCGCCGCGCGCTTCCTTGGGCGTACGGGGGTCGTGAACTCCTTCTCGTACGGGCGGAGTTCGAGCGGTGCGACCGCCCGTGGCGCAGTGCCGGAGCCGGGGTCGGGCAGCGGCTTCCCCGCCACCCGCTCCGCGAGGTGCGCCCGGCCCGCCACGCAGGTGTGCGCGGCGTCCGCCCGCTGCGCCCGCGCGGGTCCGCACCGGCACCCTGTGCGCCGCCCGCTCCCGGCCCCCGGGATCCGCGCCGGGCAACCGCCGCGCCGACCCGTGCGGCGGCTCTGCCGGGTGTGACACGAGGAACACCCGCGACGCGAACGCCCCCGCCCGGAGGACCGGGCGGGGGCGCTGTGCCGCTTGGTGCGGTGGTGAGTCCTACAGGCCGAGCTCGACCTCGAACTCGCCGGCCTCCAGGATCGCCTTGACGGCCGTCAGGTAGCGGGCGGCGTCCGCGCCGTCCACCAGACGGTGGTCGTAGGAGAGCGACAGGTACGTCATGTCGCGCACGGCGATGGTCTCGCCGAGGTCCGGGTGGTTGATGACCACCGGGCGCTTGACGGTGGCGCCGATGCCCAGGATGGCGACCTGGTTCGGCGGCACGATGACGGTGTCGAACAGCGCACCGCGCGAGCCGGTGTTGCTGATCGTGAAGGTCGCGCCCGACAGCTCGTCCGGCGTGATCTTGTTGCCGCGGACCTTGCCCGCGAGCTCGGCGGTGGCCTTGGAGATGCCCGCCAGGTTGAGGTCACCGGCACCCTTGATGACCGGGGTCATCAGGCCCTTCTCGGAGTCGACGGCGATGCCGATGTTCTCCGAGTCGAAGTAGGTGATGGTGCCCTCGTCCTCGTTGATCCGGGCGTTGACGACCGGGTGGGCCTTCAGCGCCTGGGCCGCGGCCTTGACGAAGAACGGCATCGGGGAGAGCTTGACGCCCTCGCGGGCCGCGAACGCGTCCTTGGCCTTGGCGCGCAGCTTCATCAGCTTGGTGATGTCCACCTCGACGACCGAGGTGAGCTGGGCCTGCGAGTGCAGGGCCTTCATCATGTTGTCGCCGATGACCTTGCGCATCCGGGTCATCTTGACGGTCTGGCCGCGCAGCGGCGAGACCTCCAGGGCCGGGGCCTTGGACGCGGCCGGAGCGGCGGCGGCGGCCGGGGCCTGGGCCGGAGCGGCGGCCTTGGCGGCCTCCGCAGCGGTGATGACGTCCTGCTTGCGGATGCGGCCACCGACGCCGGTGCCCTTGACCGTCGCCAGGTCCACGCCGTTCTCGGAGGCGAGCTTGCGGACCAGCGGGGTCACGTACGCACCGTCGTCACCGGAGGTCGCGGCGGGCGCCGGGGCCGGGGTGACGGGGGCGGGCGCGACCGGAGCCGGAGCCGGAGCGGCGACCGGGGCGGCGGGCGCGACCGGGGCCGGGGCGGCGACCGGAGCGGCGGGAGCCGCCGGGGCCGGAGCCGGGGCGGGCGCCGCGGGGGCGGCCGGGGCCGGGGCGGCGGCGGCCGGAGCTGCGGCCGGAGCCGGAGCCGCGGCGGCCGGAGCAGCGGCGGGAGCGGCACCGGCGGCACCGATGACGGCGAGCTTGGCGCCGACCTCGGCGGTCTCGTCCTCGGCGACCACGATCTCCAGCAGGACACCGGCGACGGGCGCCGGGATCTCGGTGTCGACCTTGTCCGTCGAGACCTCGAGGAGGGGCTCGTCCTCCGCGACCTCTTCGCCGACCTGCTTCAGCCAGCGGGTGACGGTGCCCTCGGTGACCGACTCGCCCAGGGCGGGCAGGGTCACGTCGGTGCCGGACGCGCCGGACGCGGCCGGAGCGGCGGCGGGGGCCTCGGCGACCGGGGCCGGGGCCGCGGGGGCCTCGGCGACCGGAGCGGCCGGGGCGGGCTCGGCGACGGGGGCCGGAGCGGCCTCCGCCGCCGGGGCGGCCGCGGGGGCGCCCGAGCCGTCGTCGATGATCGCCAGTTCGGCGCCGACCTCGACGGTCTCGTCCTCGGCGACCTTGATGGACGCCAGGATGCCCGACGCGGGCGCCGGGATCTCGGTGTCGACCTTGTCCGTCGAGACCTCGAGCAGCGGCTCGTCGGCCTCGACGCGCTCGCCCTCGGCCTTCAGCCAGCGGGTGACGGTGCCCTCGGTGACGCTCTCGCCGAGCGCCGGCAGGGTTACGGAAACCGACATGGTTTCGGTTGCTCCTATCGAATTGCGGTAAGTGGTCGTCGCGCCCGGGGACTGAAGGATCAGTCGTGGGAGTGCAGCGGCTTGCCGGCCAGGGCCAGGTGCGCCTCGCCCATCGCCTCGTTCTGCGTCGGGTGCGCGTGGATGAGCTGCGCGACCTCGGCCGGCAGCGCCTCCCAGTTGTAGATCAGCTGCGCTTCGCCGACCTGCTCGCCCATACGGTCACCGACCATGTGGACGCCGACCACGGCGCCGTCCTTGACCTGGACGAGCTTGATCTCGCCCGCGGTCTTGAGGATCTTGCTCTTGCCGTTGCCCGCGAGGTTGTACTTCAGAGCGACGACCTTGTCCGCGCCGTAGATCTCCTTGGCCTTGGCCTCGGTGATGCCGACGGAGGCGACCTCCGGGTGGCAGTACGTGACGCGCGGAACACCGTCGTAGTCGATCGGGACGACCTTCTGGCCGGCCAGACGCTCCGCTACCAGCATGCCCTCGGCGAAGCCGACGTGCGCGAGCTGGAGCGTCGGGACGAGGTCGCCGACGGCGGAGATGGTGGGGACGTTGGTCTGCATGTACTCGTCGACCAGGACGTAGCCGCGGTCCATCGCGACGCCCTGCTCCTCGTAGCCCAGGCCCTGCGAGACCGGGCCGCGGCCGATGGCGACGAGCAGCACCTCGGCCTCGAACGTCTTGCCGTCCGCCAGGGTGACCTTGACACCGGTCTCGGTGTACTCGGCGCTCTGGAAGAAGGTGCCCAGGTTGAACTTGATGCCGCGCTTGCGGAACGCGCGCTCCAGGAGCTTGGAGCTGTTCTCGTCCTCGACCGGCACGAGGTGCTTGAGGCCCTCGATCACGGTCACCTCGGCGCCGAAGGACTTCCACGCGGAGGCGAACTCGACGCCGATGACGCCGCCGCCCAGGATGATCGCGGACTGCGGGACGCGGTCCAGCTTCAGCGCGTGGTCCGAGGAGATGACGCGGTTGCCGTCGATCTCCAGGCCCGGCAGCGACTTCGGCACGGAGCCGGTCGCCAGCAGGACGTGGCGGCCCTGGACGCGCTGGCCGTTCACGTCGACGGAGGTCGGGGAGGAGAGCCTGCCCTCGCCCTCGATGTACGTCACCTTGCGGGACGCGATGAGACCCTGCAGGCCCTTGTAGAGGCCCGAGATCACGTCGTCCTTGTACTTGTGGACGGCCGCCATGTCGATGCCCTCGAAGGTGGCCTTCACGCCGAACTGGTCCGCCTCGCGGGCCTGGTCGGCGATCTCACCGGCGTGCAGCAGCGCCTTGGTGGGAATGCAGCCGTTGTGCAGGCAGGTGCCGCCGACCTTGCCCTTCTCGATCAGGGCGACGTCCAGGCCCAGCTGAGCTCCGCGCAGCGCCGCGGCGTAACCGCCGCTACCGCCGCCGAGGATCACTAGGTCGAAAACGGTGCTGGCGTCGTTCGCCACGTCACGTCCTCCATGCATGTGCGCCGGGCGCGGTCGTCGATGACCGGCGGCGGCTGGTGTTCGGCCGCTTTTCTTCGGCCCTGTGGTGGGGGCCCTGTCCTGCCGAGAACCCATCTTCGCACTTGTTGCCGGAAGGCGGGACGCGGGGCCAGGGTCCGAGACGGAGGAAACACCGTCTCCTGGGGTTACTGATCCGTACTGGCGTGCGGATTTCGTCGAGGGCGAACAACGCGGGGGCGGGGCCCCGGGGCCCCCCCCGGGCCCCCCCCCCCCCCCCCCGTCAACCCCCCGCGCCCGCCGCGGGGGGCGGCCCCCCCCCCCCCCCCCGGGGCCCCCCCCCCCCCCGGGCCCCCCGCGGGGGGGGGGCCGGCCCCCCGGGGGCCCGGGCCCCCCCCCGGGGGGGGGGGGGGGCCGGGGGGGGGGGGGTGTGGGGGGTGTGGTCGGGGAAGTAGGGGGACGCGGTGGCGAGGGACTGTCGCAAGGGAGGCTCCGATGGCTTCGGCTAAACT
>NZ_JBITHO010000003.1:0-1005382 GCF_044458065.1 Streptomyces sp. NPDC050504
CTCTATCAGACCGTTTCCGGTTCCGATTTCCTCGGTGCTTTCCGGTCCGGCGCTTTCGCGCTTTCCCTTCCGGCGGTTCCGACTCTATCAGATCCTTTCGGGCCTGATTCCCAGTCAGCGGGGTTTGTCTTCCCGGCTGTTGGGCCGTTCCGACTCCCGAACTCTAGCGGATTTCCCGGGCGACTCATAATCGAGCCTCGAATTGAATTTCGGCATGCCGAAATTGTCTCCGGTGGGAGATCGTGCAGAGTTTGGTTGCCGCGTTTCAGCGGCGGGATCGGCTGTCGCAGAACCGTTCCGGCCCCGTGACAACTCGAAGAACCTTACGGACTCGGGAGGGGGGTGTCAACCCCCCTCCGCGGCCCCCGGGGCCGGTACTCAGTCCAGGTCGTTGAGGCGGCCGCCGGCGTCCGGCTGGTCCCGCTCCACCCTGCGCAGCAGGCGGATCAGCATCTCGCCGAGCGCGCCCCGCTCCTCGCTGCCGAGGTCCTGGAGCAGGTCCTCCTCGAAGGCGGTCGCCATGCGCATCGCCTCCAGCCACTTCGTACGGCCCTCGTCCGTCAGCTCGACGATGACGCGCACCCGGTTGTTCTCGTCGCGGTCGCGCGTGACCAGGCCCTCGCCCGCCATGCGGTCGATGCGGTGGGTCATCGCGGCCGGAGTGAGGCCCAGGCGCTTGGCCAGCTCGCCGGGGCCCAGTCGGTACGGGGCTCCGGAGAGGACCAGGTGCTTGAGCACCTCCCACTCCGCGTTGCTGATGCCGAGCGCGGCGACCTGGCGGCCGTACGCGACGTTCATGCGGCGGTTGAGGCGGCCCAGCGCCGAGACGACCTTCTCGACCTGGGGGTCGAGGTCCCGGAACTCCCGCTGATAGGCGGCGATCTGCTCGTCGAGCGTCGGCTCCTGATGAGGCATGTCCGGAGTATGGCACGGGACGCGTTGGCGTCTAAGTCCTTCTGTGTGTATTGTTAAGGTTCTAACTTTACTGTTGAAGTCTTCGGGCTTCAGGTCTTCAGGGTTGAGGTGAGTGTGACCAAGGCGATGGGCGCAGCGATGCGTCGGATCCAGGCGGGGAACGCGCTGAGCGCGTTCGGACTCGGATTCACCGTTCCGTATCTGTACGTCTACGTGGCGACGGTCCGCGGCCTCGGCTCCTTCTGGGCCGGGATCGTGCTCGGCGTCTTCGCCCTGGCCGCGCTCGTCGCCCTGCTCTTCACCGGCCGGGTCATCGACCGGCGCGGGCCGCTGCCCGTGCTGGTCGGTGCCGCGCTGCTGGCCGCCGTGGGCGCGATGTGCCTGGGGCTCGCCTCGAACCTGGTCGCCGTCGTCGCGTCGGCCGCGCTGCTCGGTGCCGGTACGGCCGTGATGCAGCCCGCGCTCGCCACGATGATCGTGTGGTGCTCCGGCGCCGCCTCCCGCACCCGGGCCTTCGCCACCCAGTTCTTCCTGCAGAACCTCGGCCTCGGCATCGGCGGCCTCTTCGGCGGGCAGATCGTCGACCAGGACCGGCCGGGCTCCTTCACCCTGCTCTTCGCCATCGAGTCCGGGATGTTCCTGGTGCTCGCGGCCATCGCGCTGTCCGTGAAGCTGCCGCAGGGCGCCTCCATCGGCGAGGCCCGCCCCGCGGGCAAGGGCGGCGGCGGCCTGCGCGCCGTGCTCGGGCACAAGGCGATGGTGCAGCTGTGCGTGCTGGGCTTCGTGCTGTTCTTCGCCTGCTACGGACAGTTCGAGTCGGGTCTCGCGGCGTACGGCACCGAGGCCGCCGGCATCGAGCCCTCGACGCTCGGCATCGCGCTGGCCGCCAACACCGCGGTCATCGTCGTCGCGCAGTTCCTGGTGCTGCGGTTCGTCGAGCGGCGCCGCCGCACCCGGGTGATCGCCGCCGTCGGTCTCATCTGGACCGTCGCGTGGATCTTCGCCGGGTACGCGGGCCTGGGCCACGGCAGCCAGGCCATGGCGACGGCCGCCTTCATCTCCACGTACGCGCTCTTCGGGCTCGGCGAGGCGATGCTGTCGCCGACCGTGGCACCGCTGGTCGCCGACCTGGCGCCCGAGTCCATGATCGGTCAGTACAACTCGGCGTTCGCGCTGGTCAAGCAGATGGCACTGGCGCTCGGCCCGTTCGTGGGCGGGCCGATGGGCGCGACGCTGCACGGGCCGTACATCGTCACCTTCATCCTGTTCTCGCTCGGGATCACCTTCCTGGCGCTGCGGCTCGGCAAGGGCCTCACCACCGCGCAGGACCACCCGGCGCTCGCGGCGAAGTCGCGGGTCGTGGCCGTGCACCAGCCGGCCGGGGAGGGCGAGAAGGTGGCTGCCGCCTAGGCCACCGTCCCACCCGCCCCTTCGGATTCGCCCTGCCGTGCCTCAGCGCGGCAGGGCGAACTCGCACCAGACCGCCTTGCCGCCGCCCGGTGTGCGGCGGCTGCCCCAGGACGAGGCGATCGTCGCGACGATGGAGATCCCGCGGCCCGCCTCGTCCGCCGGTTCCGCCCGGCGGCGGCGCGGCAGGTGGTCGTCGCCGTCCGTCACCTCGATGATCAGGCGGCGGTCCGTGCGGCGCAGCCGCAGCCGCATCGGGGGCGTGCCGTGCTGGAGCGAATTGGCGACCAGCTCGCTCGTCGCCAGGACCCCCAGGTCGTGCAGGTCGGGCGAGAAGCGCCAGGAGGCCAGGACCCCGGAGGCGAAGGCGCGGGCGCGCGGTGCCGCCTCGACCCCGCCGAGCAGGTCCAGCGCCGCGTTGTGGAACAGCTCCGCGCGCGATCCCGTGCGCGCGGGGTGCTGGAGGACCAGTACCGCCACGTCGTCGTCGTGCTCGGCGGTGACGCCCATCGAGCGGAGCAGCCGGTCGCAGACGACCTGCGGGGAGCCCTTCGCGCCGGAGAGCGCCGCCGCCAGGTCGGCGACCCCCTCGTCGATGTCCTGGCTGCGCCGCTCCACCAGGCCGTCCGTGTAGAGGACGGCCGTGGAGCCGGGCGGCAGGCCGATCGTGCCCGAGGTGTGGATCCAGCCGCCCGTGCCGAGCGGCGGGCCCGTCGGTTCGGCGGCGCGCTCGACCGTGCCGTCCTCGGCGCGGACCAGGATCGGCAGGTGGCCCGCCGACGCGTAGACCAGCCGGCCCTCGTTGGGGTCGTGCACCGCGTACACGCACGTGGCGATCTGGCTCGCGTCGATCTCCGACGCCAGGCCGTCCAGGAGCTGGAGCACTTCGTGCGGCGGGAGGTCCAGTCGGGCGTACGCCCTGACCGCCGTGCGGAGTTGGCCCATGACGGCCGCCGCGCGCACGCCCCGGCCCATCACGTCGCCGATGACCAGCGCCGTGCGGCCCGCGCCCAGCGTGATCACGTCGTACCAGTCGCCGCCGACCGCCGCGTCCGTGCCGCCCGGCTGGTAGGTGGCGGCCACCCTGAGGTCGTCCGGCTGCTCCAACTCCTGGGGCAGCAGGGATCTTTGGAGCGTGACGGCGGTCTCCTGGTGGCGCCGCTCGCTGGCCCGCAGCCGCTCGGCGGCGTCCGCGTGGTCCGTGACGTCCGCGGCGTGGATCAGCACGCCGCCACCCTCGGACGTGCCGGTGGGCGTGCAGGTGACGGTGTACGAGCCGTTGTCCTTGATCCGGCGGGACTTGACCGTGCGCGGCTTGCCGCTGCGCAGCACCTGGTCCATGAGCGGGAGCAGGCCGATCTCGGTCAGTTCGGGCATCGCGTCGGCGGCCGGGACGCCGGTCGGGCGGTCGCCGAACGCGGCCGCGTAGGCGTCGTTGACGTACGCGACGCGGTGCTCGGGGCCGTACACCAGGGCCACCAGGGCGGGGAGGCCGCCCAGGATCTCCCGTACGGACAGGGCCTCCAGCGACGGCAGCGCGGGCGCGGCGCCGCGCCCGCGCTTCGCCCCGGCTCCTGGGGCGGCGGGCGTGCCGTCGGCCGACGGGTCGGGGCCTTCGGCCTCCTTGCCGTACTCTCCGCGCGCCGCGGGCACGGAACCTCGGTCGTTCCGCGCGGCGGCGCGGCGCTGTGTTCCGGGGAGCCGGGCGCTCCAACGCGTGAAGTTCACGGATCTACTTGCCTCGTGGTGTCGCTGCTTGGCTGGATCACTCTGTGCAGGTGTGGTTCCACCTATGGTCACACGTCCAGTGTGACCGAGCACACTGACAGCCGCCCGCTGCCTGCTGCCGCCACCCGCTTCCGGGGCCCGTCGGGGCCGGTTCCGGGCTACTCGTCGTCGGGGCGTCCGGCCCGTTCGGGGCCCTGACCGGCGGGTCCGCCGGGCCCGCCGGGTTTTCCCCGGCCGCCCGCCGCCAATTCGAACTCGGCGCGCGGGTGTTCCAGCGATCCGAGCGAGACGATCTCGCGCTTGAAGAGGCCGGCGAGCGTCCACTCGGCGAGCACCCGGCACTTGCGGTTGAAGGTCGGGACGCGGCTCAGGTGGTAGGCGCGGTGCATGAACCAGGCCGGATATCCCTTGAGCTTGCGGCCGTAGACGTGCGCGACGCCCTTGTGCAGGCCGAGCGAGGCGACCGAGCCCACGTACGCGTGGCGGTACTCCTTGAGCGGCTTGCCGCGCACCGCGGCCGCGATGTTCTCCGCGAGCACCTTCGCCTGGCGCACCGCGTGCTGGGCGTTGGGCGCGCACTCCTTGTCCCGCTCCTCGGCGGTGAGGTCGGGCACGGCCGCCGCGTCGCCCGCCGCCCAGGCGTTCTCCACCCCGTCGACGGTGAGCTTCGCCGTGCAGCGCAGCCTGCCGCGTTCGTTGAGCGGCAGGTCGGTGGCGGCGAGGATCGGCGCGGGCTTGACGCCCGCCGTCCACACGACCGTGCGGGTCGGGAAGCGGGAGCCGTCGCTGAGCACGGCGACCCGGTCCTCGCAGGAGTCGAGGCGGGTGTCCAGGCGTACGTCGATGTTGCGGTTGCGCAGCTCGCGCACCGCGTACTTGCCCATCTTCTCGCCGACTTCGGGAAGGATCCGGCCGGTCGCCTCGACGAGGACCCACTTCAGGTCCTCGGGCTTGACGTTGTGGTAGTAGCGCGCGGTGTAGCGGGCCATGTCCTCCAGCTCGCCCAGCGCCTCGACGCCCGCGTAGCCGCCGCCGACGAAGACGAAGGTGAGCGCGGCGTCGCGGATCGCGGGGTCGCGGGTGGAGGAGGCGATGTCCATCTGCTCGATGACGTGGTTGCGCAGCCCGATGGCCTCCTCGACGGTCTTGAAGCCGATGCCGTAGTCGGCGAGGCCGGGGACCGGGAGGGTGCGGGAGATCGAACCCGGTGCGAGAACCAGATGGTCGTACGGGACGTCAACCGCGCCCGTCCCGTCCTCGGGTGAAGCGAGGGTGGTGACGGTGACGGTGCGCTTGGCGTGGTCGATCCGCTCCGCCTCCCCGATGAGGATGCGGCAGTCCCGCAGGACTCTGCGCAGCGGCACCACGACGTGGCGCGGGGAGATCGAGCCTGCCGCCGCTTCGGGCAGGAACGGCTGATAGGTCATGTACGGCTCGGGAGTGACCACGACGATCTCGGCCTCGCCGCGCTTGAGTTCCGGCTTCAGCTTCCGCTGGAGCCGGAGCGCGGTGTACATCCCGACGTAGCCGCCGCCGACAACGAGAATGCGCACGGGTTCCTTCACCATCCCATGACGCAACGGGTACGGCCGTTTGTCCACAGGCCCGACAAGATGTTGGGTCCCCCCTTGGCCTGAACCCCTCGGGTGACGGCCCGGACGGGTGGGAAAGGAGCGCAGGTCACGATGGGCGGGGCGGGTGAGGGCGGAGGGTGGAAACGGGAAGGTTCCGGTCCTTGCTCCGATCGGGGGGCGCACTGTGCGGAACTCCCCCCTTCTGTATTGACCTGGGCTCAACTATGTTCGTACCTCTCGGGGGTGTCGGATCCGAAAGGGGATCCGAACGGCCCCGGATGTCAGAGCGGGGAGGTCTCCGGGGGGAGGCCGTCATTACCGGGGGAACGCTTATGCACATTCAGGATTCGCATCCGCATTGGCAGGGTGCTGCCGCAACGCAGACGGGGCCGATCGCGGCCGCCGAAGGGAACGGACGCGCAGGAGTGGGACAGACCGTCCGCTCGGCACCGCTCAGGGTCGACGCCCAGCGCAATCTGGAGCACGTGCTCCGTGCCGCGCGCGAAGTGTTCGGCGAGCTGGGTTACGGGGCGCCGATGGAAGACGTGGCCCGCAGAGCGCGGGTCGGTGTCGGCACCGTCTACCGACGGTTCCCGAGCAAGGACGTACTGGTGCGGCGCATAGCCGAGGAGGAGACCTCCCGGCTGACCGAGCAGGCGCGTACGGCGCTGGGGCAGGAGGAGGAGCCCTGGTCGGCGCTCTCCCGCTTCCTGCGCACGTCGGTGGCGTCCGGCGCCGGACGGCTGCTGCCCCCGCAGGTGCTGCGGGTGGGCGTGGACGCGGAGGACGGCGAGCGGCTCGACGTCAGGGCCGACGAGGCGCGCGTGCCGCAGCAGCGGCAGCAGCCAGGACCCGACCTGCGGGTCGTCGGGCAGCGTCCGGCGCCGGACGCGGAGCTGGACGACGCGGGCGCGTCCGAGCTGCTGGAGGTCGTCGGCAGGCTGGTGGACCGGGCCAGGGAGGCCGGGCAGCTGCGCCCGGACGTGACGGTGGCGGACGTGCTGCTGGTGATCGCCACGGCGGCGCCCTCGCTGCCGGACCCGGCGCAGCAGGCGGCCGCGAGTTCGCGACTGCTCGACATCCTGCTGGAGGGGCTTCGGTCGCGGCCCTCGCAGGGGTCGTAGCCGCTGGTCGGACCTCGGAGCGTGGACGGGCGGGGCGTGCGACGGACGGAGGGCGGGATTCCGCCCCGTACCGGAGCACGTCCCGCTCGTCTGTTCGGAGCACCCAGCCTTCCCCGAATGGGTGACCGGTAGTGCTCCGATTCGGTAAGTCTCCCCGGATGAGTGATTGGCCGGTCGGGGGGTCTGGTGCGGTCGCGGTCCGTGGCACTCTTGGCCCGTGGTCTGGTCTGAGGGTGCGCATCGGGGGCTTCCGCTATGAGCGGTGAAGGACAGCGGGACGAGCCGCACCAGGGAGGCGACGCCCAGGTGCACGGCCAGGTGCCCAGCCAGGGCGGTACGCCCCAGGGGCCCGCCGCGGACCCGTCCCGCCCTTCGGACCCGGCGGACCCGTCGGGCTTCGAAGGGGGCGGCACCGTCCTGCCCGGCCCGTGGAGCGGTTCGGGCCAGGTGCCCGCGCAGCGCGAGGGCGTCACCGGCGAGCCGCTCGACGACCAGCCGCCCCGGGAGCGGCCCGACTACCGCAGCGACTACCGGCCGGCGCCCCGGACGGACGGGCGGCCCGGCGGACGACCGGACGGGCCGTCGGAGGGGCTGCCCGACGAGCAGGGCGAGGAGTCCGACGACCAGCAGGTCCCCGACTCCGAACTGATCCAGCTGATGCGCGGCGGCGACGACGGGGCGTACGAGGCCCTGTTCAGGCGCCACTCGGCGGCCGTGCGCCGCTACGCCCGTACGTGCTGCCGCGACGGGCACACCGCCGACGACCTCACCGCTGAGGTGTTCGCCCGCACCCTCCAGGCGGTGCGCGGCGGGGCGGGCCCCGAGTACGCCGTGCGGGCCTACCTGCTGACCACCGTGCGCCGGGTCGCGGCGGCCTGGACGAAGACCGCCAAACGGGAACAGCTGGTCGAGGACTTCGCGCTCTTCGCCGACCAGGCGGCCCGCTCCTCCTCGTCCGAGGTGTCCGACGAGGACACCCTGGAGCTGGGCGCCGACGTGCGGGCCATGCACGAGGCCGAGCGGTCGATGGCCATGCAGGCGTTCCGCTCGCTGCCCGAGCGCTGGCAGGCCGTGCTGTGGCACACCACCGTCGAGGACGAGTCGCCCAGCGAGGTCGCCCCGCTGTTCGGACTGACCGCCAACGCCACCGCCGTGCTCGCCAGCCGCGCCAGGGAGGGCCTGAAGCAGGCCTACCTCCAGGCGCACGTGAGCCAGGCCCTCACCGCGGGCGGCGACTGCGCGCGGTACGCGGACCGGCTCGGCGCCTATGCGCGCGGCGGCCTGCGGATGCGCGCCGAGCGCGGTCTGCGCAAGCACCTGGAGGAGTGCGCCAAGTGCCGCGAGGCCGCGGGCGAGCTGGCGCAGGTCAACACCGGGATTCCGGCGCTGGTGCCGATCGCGGTCATCGGCTGGTTCGGGGTCGGCGGCGCCGCGAAGGGCGCGGGGCTGCTGGTCGGCGGCGTGGGCGCGGCGGGCGCCGCGGGCGCCGGCGCGGGTGCCGCGGCGGCGAGCGGCGGCTCGGGGGCGACGTCGGGCGCGACGGGCGGCGCCGCCGCCGCCGAGGGCGTCGGGACTCCCGTGAAGATCGGTATCGCGGCCGTGGTCGCCGCCGCCGCCACCGCGGCGGCGTGGGCGCTCACGGGCGGCGACGGCAAGCCGCCGGAACAGCCGCACGCCGCGCCGCCGCCCGTCGTGCAGTCCGCCGATCCCGCGCCCGTCGTGCCCAAGCCGAAGCCCAAGCCGCCGCCCCCTCCTGCCCCGGCCCCTGCCCCGGCGCCCGAGCCCGCGCCCGAGCCGCCCAAGCCCCGGCCGAAGCCCACCCCCAGGGCCACGCCCACGCCGACCCCTCCGGCGCCCGAGCCGAAGCCCAAGCCGACGCCCACGCCGTCCGCGCCGAAGCCGCGGCCCACGCCGACGCCCACGCCTCCCCCGCCTCCGCCTCCGCCGTCCAAGCCCGCGGTCTACCAGGTCAACCGGCTCGGCTACTCGATCTTCGGCGACCACACGGGTCCCGAGCTGGTGCTCGGCGAGAGCAGCTGGGTCTGGCAGCGCCGGGGCATGTCGATCAACGAGGTGCGGTACGCGCACGGCGTGACCGTGCACTCGGACTCCTCCGTGACCATCGAGCTGAACCGCCAGTGCTCCACCTACGAGGCGATGGCCGGGATCGACGACATGACGATGGGCCTGGGCGCGGTGCGCTTCGCCGTCTACGGCGGGGACGGGACGCGGCTGTGGCGGTCCGGTGTGGTGCGCGGCGGCGACCCGGCCGTGCCGGTGCGGGTCGGGATCAGGGGCCAGAAGAAGATCCGGCTCGTGGTGGAGTCGCACACGCCGTTCGACACGGTGGCGATGGCGGACTGGGCGCAGTCACAGATCACCTGTGGTTGAGGAACGCGTCATCTGCGGCTGAGGAGCGGACCGCCCACTGCCGAGGAGCGGAACGCCTACGGCTGGGGAGCCGAAGGCCTACGGCTGGGGAGCCGAACGGTCACTCGTCGTCCAGGCCGAGTACGGCGCTGAGGAGCGAGTCCACTTCCTGGACCGTCAACCGGGCCCCCTTCGCGCGCTCCTCCTCGTACTCCTCCGTCGACAGCCGTTCCCTGAGGCCCGCCTCCGTCGCGCGCACCCGGTTCTCCTCCATGGCGAAGCGCGGACAGTCGCCCGTCACGCGCCAGGAGTCGGCGGCCGCCAGCAGGCGCACCGCCACGCGGTGCTCGCCGAGCACGGTGAGCACGGCCGCGGCGTTCTCCGCGAGATGGGCGGTGAAGATCTCGGCGCAGTTGTGGACGTGCGCGTCGCGCAGGGCTCGCGTGATCCGCCGCGCCCCTTCCTTCGGCTCCCCCGTGGCCGCGACGACCGCGCCTTCGAGACCGTCCAGCATGACGACGAAGTGGGCGGGCGGGGTGCCCAACGCCAGGTCGCGGCGGGCCTCCTGGACCAGTTGCCTGGCCTTCGCGCTGTCGCCGCGCTCGTGGGCGATGGCCGCGCGCAGGAACCGCGTGAAGGAGTGCATGTCCTGTACGCCGTACTGTTCGGCGTCCACGGCCGTCTCTTCCAGCAGCCGTTCGGCGCTCTCCAGATCGCCCGCGCGGAAGTCGACCTCGGCGAGGCGCGCCTTCAGGGACGTGCGCTCGCCGTGCGCGCCGATCTCCAGTGCGAGGCGCAGCCCTTCCTCGTAGGCGGCGCGCGCCTCCTGGCTGTGGCCGCGCGTCATCGCCGCCTCCGCGATCGCGGAGGCCACCTGGGCGCGCATCCAGCGGTCGCCCACGCGGCCGGAGAGTTCGGCGAGCTCGGCGAGGTCCCGGTCGACCTGGAAGAGGCCGCCGGGGGTGTCCACGCCGACGTGGGCGCGGAGCATCAGGGAGGTGCAGAGCTCCCAGTCCCCGCCGTACTCGCGGCAGTTGTCGACGCTGGCGTCGAGGTAGGCCTTGACGACGCCCGGCACGCCCGAGACGAAGGCCGCGAACGGCCAGAGCAGGCCGGGGAAGGTCGCGGAGTGCCGGCCGGGGCGGGCGAAGACGGTGAAGACCCTGGCGATGAGCGCCTGGCTCTCGGGGTTCTTCATGTCGTGGTTCGGGGCGGTCTCCATCATCAGGTGGAACTGCACCATGCGCAGCCGCATGCGGGGCCAGAAGCGGGGGTCGGTCTCCCCCGGGTCCGGCACCCCGCCCCCTGGCCCCCGCGGCTCCCCGGGGGCCCGTGCGGTGGAGCCCGCGCCGAAGCGCGTGGTGTCGTCGAAGCCGGGGGGCAGCTCGGGGTCGGGGCCGAGCGCGACGACCCGGGCGAGCCAGGCGTCGCCCTCCAACCGGTAGTTGCGCAGCCACCAGAACCAGCCCATGGCGAGGGCGATCCTGGTGGCGAGCGGCTCGTCGCGGCCCTCCACGGCACGGTGGAGCGCCGCCCTGATGTTGTCCAGGTCGGTTTCGAGCCGCTGTATCCAAGGGAGTTGGCGCTCGCTGCGCAGGAGCGGATCGGCCGTCTCGGCGAGGGCGGTGAAGTGCTCGGCGTGCGCGCGTTCCGCGGCGGCGCGGGCGGCCGGGTCCTCGGCGGCGCGCTCGGCCGCGTACTCGTGGATGGTCTCCAGCATCCGGTAGCGCATCCCGGTGCCGTCCGGCGCGGGCGCGGCGACCAGGAGGGACTTGTCGACGAGCGAGGAGAGGTGGTCCAGCGCGAAGGACCCGGTCACCGCCTCCGCCGCCGCCAGGTCACAGCCGCCCGCGAAGACCGACAGCGCGGCGAGCGCACGGCGCTCGTCCGCGTCCAGCAGCTCCCACGACCAGTCCACCACCGCCCGCAGCGTCTGCTGCCGGGGCAGCACCGTACGGCTCCCCGACGTCAACAACCGGAAACGGTCGTCCAGACGGTCCGCGATCTGCCGCAGCGTCAAGTGCCGCAACCGGGCCGCCGCCAACTCGATCGCCAGCGGCAGACCGTCCAGACGACGACAGATCTCGGCGATCGCCTCGCGGGCCGGGGCGGTGCCGGAGTCCAGGCCGGGCAGCACGGCGCGGGCGCGCTCGACGAAGAGGCGGTGCGCGGGGTCCGGCGGCAGCGGCTCGATGGGGCGCACCGACTCCCCCGGTACGCCGAGGGGTTCGCGGCTCGTGGCGAGGACGCGGAGTCCGGGGCAGCGCGTGAGCAGGGTCTGCGCGAGGTCGGCGGCCGCGCCGATCACGTGCTCGCAGTTGTCCAGGACCAGGAGGGCGGGGCGGCGTTTGAAGTGTTCGACGAGCTGGAGGACGGGGTCGTCCTGGACCGGGGCCTCCTCCCGGGCCGTCAGCACGGTTTCGCGCAGTCCTATCGCGGAGAGCACGGCGGCGGGCACGGCGGACGGGTCGTCGAGCGGGGCGAGTTCGGCGAGCCAGGCGACCGGGTGGTCGGGGGCGGCGGCGGACTCCTCGGCCAGCCGCGTCTTCCCCGATCCGCCGGGCCCGGTGAGGGTGACGAGGCGGGCGGCGGTGAGGGCGGCGCGGATGGCGGCGATCTCGGGCTCGCGGCCGACGAAGCTCGTGAGACGGGGGCGGAGGTTGCCCTGGAGGGGGGCGGGCGCATGGGGGTCGGTCCTTCGGCTCGCGGTCGCCCGGGGGCGTGGCCTGCGGGCCGGGGGCCGGGCTCGGGCTCGGGGGCGAGCAGTTGGCGGTGGAGTTCCTTGAGTTCCGGGCCCGGGTCGGTGCCCAGCGCGTCCGCGAGGGTGCGGCGCGCGTGCTCGTACGCGGCGAGGGCGTCGGCCGTGCGGTGCTCCGCGCGCAGGGCGCGGATCCGTTGGGCGTGGAAGGGCTCGTCGTACGGGTGGGCCGCGACCAGTTCGTGCAGTTCGGGTACGAGGCCGTGTACGGCGCCGCGCGCGAGGTCCGCCTCGATGCGGTGCCGTACGGCAGCCGTGCGTCGCGCCTCGGGGCGCACGGCCTGGTCCCTGGCCTCGGGAAGGTCGGCGAGCGCGGGGCCGCGCCAGAGCGCGAGGGCGGTGCGCAGGGTTCGGGCGGCGGAATCGGGGCGCCCCGCGGTGAGTTCGTCGGCGCCCTCTCGGGCGAGGCGTTCGAACTCGTACAGGTCGACGTCGGCCGGGGCGGCGGTGAGGCGGTAGCCGCCCGGCGTCATCGTGACGCGGTCCTTGCCGATGGCGCGGCGCAGGCGGCCCACGAGGGCCTGGAGCGCGGCGGGGGCGTCGGCCGGGGGGTCGGCGGGGTCCGTGCCCCAGATGTCGTCCACGAGCTCGTGGACCGCCACCGGGCGGCCGGGACGGAGGGCCAGGGCGGTGAGCAGAGCGCGGAGACGGGGGCCGCCGAGGGGGATGGCGGTGCCGTGGGCGTCGTGCGCTTCTGTGGTGCCGAGGATGAGGTACTGCACGGGGCCATTGTGGGGCCCGTGCCCCGCGGGCGGTTCGCCTGGCGGCGGGCCGGGCGGGGGCTGGGTGGCGGGCCCGCCCGGGGTGCGTGGGTACGTTGCGCGTGTGCCCCACCCTCGCGCAGTTCCCCGCGCCCCTGACGGGGCCCGTTCGCACCGGGATCGTATGGGTACCCCGGGGTGGGGGTCGGAAGGGTGCTCCCCGCAGGAGCACGAGCCAAGACCCGGGTTATCCAGGACTAGAAACGGCCACGGCTCGTGATCCGAGGAGTGCACCCTGGAGCGCCCCCGACCCCCCGGGCAACCAACCCATGACCGGATCACCCCATCCCCCTAGGGGCGCGGGGAACTGCGCAAAAAACGGCACCCCCGGGCAACGGGACCCCAACAAGGACCCCGCACCCCATGCCGCGCAAAAGACGGCACCCCGAGGCAACGGGACCCCAAAAGGACCCCGCACCCCTCCCCCCACCTACCGCTGAAGCGTCGGCCTCGGCGGCACGCCTGCCGCCACCGCCCTCTGCCGCGGCGCCGCCGTCCCCGTCCAGCACGTCCCCCTGCGGGCCAGCAGCCTGTTGAGCCACAGCTCCGTCGCGACCAGGTCCGCCAGACCCTCCAGCGCCTCGCCCTCCGTCGCGGCGCGCAGTGCCCTGCGTACCGTACGGGCGTCGATGAGGCCCGCGTCCGCGAGCAGCGGTGCCGCGAAGAGGTCCATCAGGGGCTGGAGGGAGGCGCGCAGGCCGAGGCGGGCGGGAACCGAGGAGGAGACCGGTGACGCCGCGCCCCAGCCGGACGGCAGGTCGTGGATGCCCGCGCCCGCCAGCACGGTGCGCAGGATCGCGGGCCGGGCGCCGGGCTGGACGCGCAGGGACTCGGGCAGGTCGCGCGCGGCCCGCACCACCTGGTTGTCCAGGAAGGGCGCGTGGACGCGCTGGCTGCGGACCTCGGCGGCCTGTTCGAGGATCCGGTGGTCCGCGGCGAGCCGCGCGAGGGCCGAGCGGGCGCGTGCCTCTCCGGGCCGCTGCACGGAGGTGGGGCGGGTCGCCGCGACGGTGAGACGTATCGATACTTCCGCGAGCGCCTCACTGGTGAGGAACCGCGCCGCGGGGCCGGGCCTGGACCACGTGAGCGCCGCGAGGGACGAGGCGAGCGGCCCCGAAGGAGGGTCGGTCTCGCCGTACGCCGCGAGGTGCGCCGCCGCCTCCTCCAGGCCGCTGCGGTACGACGTACGGGCCAGGCGGCGCGCCGCGCGGTAGAGCGTGAAGGGCACCAGGAGCGCGTGCGGGGAGGGCGGTTCGGCCTTGGCGAGTGCCGTCGCGGGGCGCAGCAGGTGGCGTCGGCGGCGGTCCATGAGGAGGTCGGCGAGGCGCGCCGGGTGCGCGTCCAGGACTTCGCGGGCGCCGTGGCCGGTGAAGTGGTCGGCGCTGCCCGCGGACAGGCGCCTGCGGTGGCGCTCGGTGGTGACCAGGGACGGCGAGGGCTCGTCGGTGAGCGGGCCGCTCTCCAGCGCGGCGTACGGCAGGGCCTCTTCGCCCGCCGCGACGACGACGTGGTGCAGGCGCGGGTTGGCTGCGATGGCGCCCGCCCGTTCCAGTTCTGGTTCGTGGCCGCGGCTGGTGAGGTCGTTGAAGGTGACGGCGACGAGGCGTTCGCCCGCGCCCGTGCCGTGGCCGAGCGGGGTGCCGGGCAGCCCGGGGAGTCCGGCGGCCAGGAGCGCGAGGGTGCCGGACGCACTGCCGCCCGACAGGTCGGCGCCGATCCCGGGGACGGGTCCGCCCCCTCGGGCGGCGCGGCGCTCCGCGGGGCCCCAGCCGGGGATGGGGCCCGTTTCGGGGGCGGGGGCCGCCTCGGGGGCGTGGCGGGGCGCGGTGAGGCGGGCGCGTACGGAGTCCAGGAGGGCGTCGCGGAAGCCGTCCACGGCCCGCTCGGGGTCGAGTTGGGGCGCGGCGACGGCGAGGGAGGCGACCGGTTCGTAGCCGGTGACCTCGCGGGAGCCCTCGCGGAGGATGAGGGCGTGGCCCGGCGGGATGCGCTTGACGCCTTCGTACGGGGTGGAGTCGCCGGCCGCCTCCGGGGTGTCGGGGCAGGCGAGCAGGGCGGCCAGATGGCCGATGTCGAGCTGCGCCTCGATGAGGTCGGCGAGCGGCAGGGCCGCGGTGGCGTAGGCGGTGCCGCCCGCCCAAGGGGTGTAGAAGACGGGGCGGGCGCCCGCCAGGTCTCCTACGACGGTGACCCTGCGGCCCACCTGGACCACCGCCGTATAGCTGCCGGACCAGGCGGTGAGGTGGCGCAGGGCGCCGCCGCGCGCGGCGAACAGGCCCAGGCGCAGCTGTTCGTCGCTGGCGCCGCAGCAGCCGAGTACGGCGAGGCGCGCGTCGGGCGCGCCCTCGATGGAGGTGACGCGGACCTCGTCGGCCCGCCAGTCGCCGACGGCCCAGAGGGGATCGGGGTCGCCCCACAGGAGTTGGGCGCCCACGGGGTGGACGGTGCGGCCCTCGTCGTCGCCGCCGACCGCGCCCGCGCTGCCCGGCGCTCCGAATCTCGCGGCGACGCTGCTCCACCCCACCAGCCACCGCATCGCCGCCTCCACAGCCTGTGGACAGAACTTCGGGCGGACGGCCTCGTCGTCCGGGCGGCCGTCACGCACCGTTGGGGAACATGCTGCCACGACTACGGCGCGCAGGGAGGGCCCGGGTAGCGTGCACGCCTTGTGAACGCGCCCCCGGGCGTGGCCATTTGGCGACGGTGCACACCTCCCCCTCGGTGGCCGAAGACCATCTCCGAGGGGCGATATCAAGCCATTCTTCGCGGGCTGCGGCACGCGTCTGCACACAGTCCGGGAGGCGCTGTTCGCCCCCCGGACCGGTCCGCCGCCCGCGGGGATTGAGGCGGCGGCGTCCCCCAGCCCACTGGGTCCAGTGCAGTGGGCCGACCCACGCGCTACTCATCGAAGCGCTCTCCCCTCCGCCGGACGAGAGCGCACGGCCGGGCGCACGGCCACACAGCCGGAGCACGCCGCCTCCGCTTCGCACGTCCGTACGGCCTCGTCTCCGGACCACAATCCCGCCATACGACAGTCGGGCACTTAACGGTAGGGATCCGGCGAACTACGCTGGGTTTACGAATGCCGCGCGCCTATGCCGGGCCGCGGCGGCCGTCTGTGTGTCGAGGGGTGGGGCGCATGTCCAGAGAACTACGCGGGCCGAATGAGAAGCTCGGCACCGTTCTCGCCCTCGCGGGAATCAGCAACGCCGGGCTCGCCAGGCGGGTCAACGACCTCGGGGCGCAGCGCGGACTGACCCTTCGTTACGACAAGACCTCCGTCGCCAGATGGGTCTCCAAGGGCATGGTGCCGCAGGGCGCCGCGCCCCATCTCATCGCCGCCGCCATAGGGGCCAAGCTCGGCCGCCCCGTGCCGCTGCACGAGATCGGGCTGGCGGACGCGGACCCGGCGCCCGAGGTGGGTCTGGCGTTCCCGCGCGACGTGGGCGAGGCGGTGAAGTCGGCCACCGAGCTGTACCGGCTCGATCTGGCGGGGCGGCGCGCGGGCAGTGGCGGGATCTGGCAGTCGCTGGCGGGCTCGTTCTCGGTCAGTGCCTACGCGACTCCCGCGTCGCGCTGGCTGATTACCCCCGCCGACTCGTCGGTGGCCAGGGGAATGAACCCGGACGGCACGGAAGGCACCGACGGTTCGGACGAGTCGGGCGGGGCGGGCGGCGGCCCCCTGAAGGTCGGTCACAGCGACGTCGGCAAGCTCCGGGAGGCGGCGGAGGACGCGCGCCGCTGGGACTCCAAGTACGGCGGCGGGGACTGGCGTTCCTCGATGGTGCCGGAGTGCCTGCGGGTCGACGCGGCGCCGCTGCTGCTCGGCACGTACAGCGACGAGGTGGGCAGGGCGCTGTTCGGCGCGACCGCCGAACTGACCAGGCTCGCCGGGTGGATGGCGTTCGACACGGGCCAGCAGGAGGCCGCCCAGCGGTACTACATCCAGGCGCTGCGCCTGGCGCGGGCCGCCGCCGACGTGCCGCTCGGCGGGTACGTACTGGCCTCGATGTCGCTCCAGGCGACCTACCGCGGCTTCGCCGACGAGGGCGTGGACCTCGCGCAGGCGGCGGTCGAGCGCAACCGCGGCCTCGCCACGGCCAGGACCATGTCCTTCTTCCGGCTGGTGGAGGCGCGGGCGCACGCCAAGGCGAACGACGCGCCCGCGGCCGGCGCGGCGCTGAAGGCCGCGGAGGGCTGGCTGGAGCGGTCCAGGGAGGGCGACGCCGACCCGAAGTGGCTGGGTTTCTACGGGTACGACCGCTTCGCCGCGGACGCCGCGGAGTGCTACCGCGACCTGAAGGCGCCCAAGCAGGTGCAGCGCTTCACCGAGAAGGCGCTGTCGCGGCCCACCGAGGAGTTCGTCCGCTCGCACGGGCTGCGGCTCGTGGTGTCGGCGGTGGCCGAGCTGGAGTCCGGGAACCTCGACGCGGCCTGTGAGGCCGGGGTGCGGGCCGTGGAGGTGGCGGGGCGCATCTCGTCGGCGCGGACCACGGAGTACGTGCGCGACCTGCTGCACCGCCTGGAGCCGTACGGCGACGAGCCCCGGGTCGCCGAGCTCCGGGAGCGGGCCAGGCCCCTGCTGGTCGCGCCCGCCTGAGGGGCCGGGTGCGGACCGCGATCCGACGCCGGGTGCGCCGCACTGCGGCCACATAGCGCCCGAACTGGTGTTTCAAGGGTGTTGTCAGTGGGGCAGTGCAGTATCAGGGGTGGGGAGGTGATGCGGCGATGTCCGTCGCGTACGACTGCGACGTGCTGGTGGTCGGGGGAGGAATCGTCGGCCTTTCGACGGCGTACGCGATCTCGCGGGCGGCGCCGGGGGCCGATGTGATCGTCCTGGAGAAGGAGGACGGTCCCGCCAGGCACCAGACGGGGCGCAACAGCGGAGTGATCCACAGCGGGATCTACTACCGCCCGGGATCGCTCAAGGCGCGCTTCGCCGTGGAGGGCGCCGCCGAAATGGTGCGCTTCTGCGCGGAGCACGGCATCACGCACGAGGTGACCGGCAAGCTGATCGTCGCGACGGACCGCGACGAGCTGCCCAGGCTCCACGAGCTGGTCCAGCGCGGCAGGGAGAACGGCATCCCCGTGCGGGAGCTGGGCCCGGCGCAGATCACGGAGTGGGAGCCCGAGGTGCGCGGCCTCGCGGCGATCCGGGTCGGGACGACCGGCGTGTGCGACTTCAAGGCGGTGGCGGCGCGGCTCGCGGAGCTGTCCGGCGCGGACGTGCGGTACGGCGCCGAGGTGGCCGCCGTCGACCGGCGGCCGTGGGGCGTGGCGGTGCGGACCTCGTCGGGCACCGTGCTGCGGGCGCGGGCGCTGGTGAACTGCGCGGGGCTGCACTGCGACCGGGTGGCGCGGCTCGCCGGGGACGACCCGAAGATGCGGATCGTGCCGTTCCGGGGCGAGTACTACGACCTGGCGCGGCCCGAGCTGGTGCGCGGCCTGGTCTATCCGGTGCCCGATCCGGCGTTCCCCTTCCTCGGCGTCCACCTGACCAGGGGCTTCGAAGGATCGGTGCACGTCGGGCCGAACGCGGTCCCGGCGACGGCCCGCGAGGGGTACGACTGGACGACCGTACGGCCCGGCGAGCTGGCGGACACGCTGGCGTGGCCCGGCTCCTGGCAGATCGCCCGGCGGCACTGGCGGTACGGGGCGGGAGAGGTGCGCCGCTCCCTGTCCAAGCGCGCCTTCACCGACGCGGTGCGGCGGCTGCTGCCCGCGGTGACCGAGGCGGACCTCACGCCGGCGCCCGCCGGAGTGCGGGCCCAGGCGGTGCTGCGGGACGGGACGCTCGTCGACGACTTCCTGATCCGCCGCGCGCCGCGCACCGTCCACGTGCTCAACGCCCCCTCGCCCGCCGCGACCGCCTCCCTGCCCATCGGGCGCGAGGTGGCCCGGCAGGTGCTGGAGGAGCTGGACGCGGACGCGGTCGGGGGGCGCCGGAGCGGCGCCCCGTCGAACCGCACTCCGGCGGGCTGAGGGGCCGCGGGGACGCGGCACTGTCGGGCAGGGGCGGGACGGGCTGTGCCCGTCCCGCCCCTGCCCGTCCCGCCGACGGGCAGGGCGGGCCGTGCCCGACCTAGAATTGGCGCACTGTGTCTGAGTCCCGTAACCCCGCGCCCGTGTCCGTGCCCGCTGCCGCGGACGCTCCCGCCGAGCTCCGGCGCCCCAAGGGCGAGCCGCGTTTCCCCGGCGGCCCCGCCGCCGATCCCGCCGGTTCGCACCACGAGCGCCGCATCCGCAGCTTCCAGCCGCGCCGCAGCCGGGTGACGCCCGGCCAGGCCGACGCGCTCCAGCGGCTCTGGCCGAAGTGGGGCCTGGACATCGACGGGCACAGCGTCCTCGACCTGGCCGCCCTCTTCGACGGCGGCGTCGAGCGCACCGTCCTGGAGATCGGCTTCGGCATGGGAGAGGCGACCGCGCAGATGGCCGCCGACGACCCCGCGACCGGCATCCTCGCGGTCGACGTGCACACCCCGGGCCAGGGCAACCTCCTCGGCCTCGCGGACCGCGCGGGCCTGGACAACGTCCGGGTGGCCAACGGCGACGCGATCATCCTGCTGCGCGAGATGCTGACGCCCGACGCGCTCGACGGCGTACGCGTCTACTTCCCCGACCCGTGGCCCAAGAGCCGCCACCACAAGCGCCGCCTGATCCAGCCGGACTTCCTGACGCTGGTCGCGACGCGGATGCGGCCCGGGGCCGTACTGCACTGCGCGACGGACTGGGAGCCGTACGCAGAGCAGATGCTCGACGTGCTCACCGCGCACCCCGACTTCGAGAACACCCAGCAGGACGGCGGCTACGCGCCCCGGCCCGCGTTCCGGCCGCTGACCCGCTTCGAGGGGCAGGGGCTCGACAAGGGACACGCGGTGCACGACCTGCTCTTCGCGCGGCGCTGAGCGCGGCACTGGGCGCGGCGCTGAGCAGGGGGCCGAGCAGGGGGGCCGAGCGGGAGGCCGAACCGGGAGGCGGCGCGGCCCGGGACCGTACGGCGTTCCGACGCACCGCTGACAGTTGTCGGTGTCCCTCGTTAGGGTCGTTGGGTGTCCGACAGGTCCCCGCAGCAACTGCAGCCGCACCCGGCGGTACCGGAGCGCGGCTTCGCCGGTGAGAGCCGGCCGCGCTGCGAAGCTGTGCCCGAGCGCGCCGGGTGGCGCTACCACCCGCGCCGTATGGCGGGCCTGTGGCGCAGCAAGGCGCTGCGCGCGGGCGCGGTCGTCACGGTGCTCGCGCTCTCGGGCCTGGTGATCC
Source organism: Streptomyces sp. NPDC050504 (assembly GCF_044458065.1). Taxonomy (NCBI): domain Bacteria; kingdom Bacillati; phylum Actinomycetota; class Actinomycetes; order Kitasatosporales; family Streptomycetaceae; genus Streptomyces; species Streptomyces sp. NPDC050504. The sequence goes on from NZ_JBITHO010000003.1 coordinate 19,895, forward strand.
TCGCGCTCGTCCGGGAGCAGACCGGCACCGAGGGGTTCCTGGTCGGCCTCGGCCTCGCCGTGCTGCCCGTGCCGCTGCTGGCCGCGGCCTTCCGCTGGCTGGACCGGGTGGAGCCGGGCCCCTGGAAGAACCTGGTCTTCGCGTTCTCCTGGGGCGCCTTCGCCGCGGCCCTCGTGGCGATCATCGCGAACACCTTCGCGACCCGCTGGATAGCCACCGCGACCGCCGATCCGACGAGCGCGGACACCCTCGGCGCGACGGTGATAGCGCCGGTCGTGGAGGAGAGCGCGAAGGCCGCGGCGGTGCTGCTGATCTTCCTGTTCCGAAGACGGGACTTCACCGGGATCGTGGACGGCGTGGTCGTCGCGGGCTTCACCGCGACGGGCTTCGCCTTCACCGAGAACATCCTCTACCTCGGCAACGCGTTCGGCGAGGACCAGGAATTCGGGACGAGCGGCTTCGAGTCGGTGACCGCGGCGACGTTCTTCGTGCGGATCGTCATGTCGCCGTTCGCGCATCCGCTGTTCACGGTCCTGACCGGCATCGGCTTCGGCATCGCGGCGGGGGCCGCGGCAACCGGGGCGGCCGGGCGCGGCCGCCGAATACGCCGCTGGGGGCTGCCGTCGCTCGGTCTGGTGCTGGCGATGGGCGTGCACGCGCTGTGGAACGGCTCGGCCGCCGCGTTCGGCCCGTACGGCTTCTACATCGTCTACGCCGGTTTCATGGTGCCCGCCTTCGCGCTGCTGACCTGGCTCGCGGTCTGGACCCGGCAGCGGGAGCTGCGCACGGTCGGTGCGCGGCTGCCCGAGTACGCGGCGGCGGGGTGGCTGCAGCCGCTGGAGCCGATGGCCCTGTCGTCGATGAGGGCGCGGCGCGTGGCGCGGGAGTACGCGCGGCGGGCGTACGGCCCCGCGGGCACGGGGTCCGCGGCGGCGCGGACGGTCGCGGAGTACGAGGGGTACGCGACGGCCCTGGCGTTCCTGCGGCACCGGGCGCACCAGGGGGCGGCGGGGGCGGAGTTCGTCGCGCGCGAGCAGGAGCTGCTGCGGTGCTTGTGGGAGCGGCGGGGGGTGGCGGGGCCCGCACTGGTCCATGCGGCGCGGGTCACCGGGCGGGTGGTGTGGGTACCGGCGCAGGGGTACGGGATGGGGGCGCCCGTGCCTCATCAGAGGGCGCCGCATCCGGGGGCGGCGTACCCCGGGGCGGCGTACCCGGGGGCGCCTTACCCGTACGCCGGGTACAACCCGTACCGCGCGTAGCCCGGGAGCGTCAAAGGAGCGCGCGGTTCCCCGCGCCCCTGCACGGGTCGCGGGTAACTGCGCGGGAGCGGGGCACCCGCCCCCTTACGCGGACGCCCTGTTCAGCGCCCCGACCTCCGCCTCCGTCAGTTCCAGCTCCGCGACGGCGAGCAGCGCCGGCAGCTGCTCCGGCGTCCTCGCCGAGGCGATCGGCGCGACCACCGTCGGCCGCGCCGCCAGCCACGCGAGCGCGACGCTCGCCACCGCGGCCCCCCGCTCCCGCGCGATCCCGTCCAGCGCCGCGAGCACCCGCCGCCCCCGCTCGGTCTCCAGGTGCTTGCCGGCCCCCGCGGCCCGCGCGCTCTCCACCCGCGCGCCCTCCCGGTACTTGCCCGTCAGGAAGCCCGCGGCGAGCGCGTAGTAGGGCACCGCCGCGAGGCCCGCGCGGGACGCGGTCTCCTGGAGCCGCCCCTCGTAGGTGTCGCGCGACACGAGGTTGTAGTGCGGCTGGAGGGCCACGTACTTGGCGAGGCCCTCGCGGTCCGCGAAGTCCAGCGAGTCACGGAGCCGTTCCGGCGAGATGTTCGACGCGGCGACCTCCCGCACCTTGCCCTCGCGCACCAGCTGGTCGAGCGCCGTCACGATCTCCTCCACCGGCACGGCGGGGTCGTCGAAGTGCGTGTAGTAGAGGTCGATGCGGTCGGTGCGCAGCCGCCGCAGCGACTCCTCGACCGCCCCCTTGACCGTCGCGGGCGCGAGCCCCTTGTACTCGGGGTGCGCCCCGACCTTCGTGGCGATGACGACGTCGTCGCGGTTGCCGCGCGAGGCCAGCCAGTTGCCGATGACGGTCTCGGACTCGCCGCCCTCGTTGCCGTCGACCCAGGCGGAGTAGGAGTCGGCGGTGTCGATGAAGTTGCCGCCCGCGGCGGCGTACGCGTCGAGCACCGCGAACGACTGCTCCTCGTCCGCGGTCCAGCCGAAGACGTTGGCGCCGAGGGCAAGCGGGAAGACGGCGAGGTCGGAGGCGCCGAGGCGGCGAAGTGTGGTCATGAGCGGATCAACCTCGCCCGGGAGCCGCGCTATTCCGGCGCGCGCCCGTCCTGAGCGCGATTTCACGACCCGTACACACCGCACGAAAGAACCGGCGGCTCTGGCGTCGGGGGGTGAGCGCCAGAGCCGCCGGTGGCTCGGAAGAGCGGGGGACCTCAGTAGGTGAGGCCCTTGGAGCGCAGCCACGCGCCCGGGTCGATGCCGCCGCCGCCCGGCGTGTGCACCTCCATGTGCAGGTGCTCGCCGGTCACGTTGCCGCTCGCGCCGACGTTGCCGATGACCTGGCCGGTGCTGACCTTCTGGCCGACGCTGACGGAGATCGAGGACTGGTGGGCGTACCAGACCTCGGTGCCGTCCTCCAGCTCCAGGACGGTGAGGTAGCCGTACGAGTTGTGCCAGCCGGCCGACTTGACCGTGGCGCTGTGGACGGCCTTGAGCGGGGTGCCTCTGGGGGCGGCGAAGTCCAGGCCGGTGTGCTGGCCCGAGGACCACATGGAGCCGGACTGGCCGTAGACGGCGGTGATGGAGTACGAGGAGAGGGGCAGCGAGAAGCTCGCGGCGAGCTTCGCCAGGCGCTCCGCCTCGGCCTTGGCCTTGGCGGCCTCCTCGGCCTTGCGCTTCGCCTCGGCGGCCTTCTTCTCGGCCTCGCTCTGCTGCTTGGCGGCCTGCTCGGCGGCCGCCTTCTCCGCGGCCGCCTTCGCGGCGGCCCCGGCCTGCGCGTCGGCGCTCGCCTGCTGCTGCTCGGCCTGCTGGAGGATCCTGGCGCGCAGCGCCTCGCCCGCGTCGGTGCTGCCCTGCTGCGCCTCGGCGGTGGTGACGCCCGCGGTGGAGAGGGGGGCGGCGTCCGCGGCCTGGGCGGCCTCGGTCTTGGCGTCCGGCTCCTCCTCGAAGAGGGCGCCGACGACCGGCAGGTCGGGAAGGGTGATGGAGACCGGGGGCTTGTCCTGCGCGGTGGCGATGCCGCCCGCGCCGACGGCCGCGATGACGCCGACACCGAGGACGGTGGAGCTGCGGGCGAGCCCGCGCTGCTTGGCGACACGGTGCTTGCCGCGGACCGGACGAATCGATTCCGCGGTCGGGTTCCACTCGCCCCAGCTGCGCTCGTCCTCACCCCCGGGAACGTCCGACGGACCGGCGGATCCGGAGAAACCGGTCGCGAAGGGAGCTTCGGGAGCAGGACTGTTGGACGCCACGGAGGCGCACTCCTTTCCTTCCTTCACGCCTACCGGGTTAGCTGACGGGTTCGGAGCAGGAAGGTCTCCTACGGGTCACGTTCGACCCGATTCACCCCAAGGATTGGTTCCCCGGTTCCCTTGCGGAATTCGGCGTTCGCGCGCGGCGCCGTCTCTTGCGACGGCTGGGACGACCGCGCTGCGTTATCGAACGTTAATAGACACACGAACGGAATTCCAAGCTGTTCCCACTGATCGTTCATCGGATCGGCCAGAACTTATGGCTACAAAGGACCCCTAAACCCGGCAATTTGAGTGCCCCTCGATCCACACCGGCAACAGGTCGGTTTCTGACGTTGTGTCAAATGTTATGCGCAGCGGTGCCCTTCGACTACGTACCGTTGCTGACGATCTTCACGGTCGTGCGCCGCTCGGGCTGGCCCGCTCCCGGGCGCGCCACCGCGAGCAGCGCCATGTCGTCCGAGCCCCCGCCGCCCGTGTGCAGCCGGACGTCGTCGGTGAGCGCGTCGAGCAGCTCCTCGGGCCCGGGGAAGATCCGCCCGGCGAGGCGGGCGGCAGGCTCGTAGAAGACCCCGGCCGCGTCCCGCGCCTCGGAGAGCCCGTCGGTGTAGAAGAGCAGCGTCGCGCCGGCGGGGAACGGCCGCACGTCGGAGCGGTCCGGCCACGTCCCCAGGTCGCCCATGCCCAGCGGCAGCGCGTGCTCGCCCGGTTCGAGGAGTTCGGCCGCCCCGTCCGCGTACAGCAGCAGCGGCTCGGGGTGGCCGCGGTTGACCAGCCGTACGACCCCCTCGCCGCGCGGGACCTCCGCGAGCACGGCGGTGGTGAACCCCTCGAAGGCGTCGAGGCCGTCCCGCCGCGTGCCCTCGCGGGCGAGCGCCCGCTCCAGCCGTCCGGCGACGGCCTCCAGCGAGCTCTCCTGCTCGGCGGCCTCCCGGAAGGCGCCGATGACGACGGCGACCGCCTCCACCGCGCCGAGCCCCTTGCCGCGCACGTCCCCGACGACGAGCCGCACCCCGTGGGGCGTCTCCTGCACGGCGAACAGGTCGCCCCCGATGAACGCGTCCGCCTGCGCCGCCTCGTACCGCGCCGCGACCTGTAGCCCGCCGATGCGCTCCGCGGGCGTGGGCAGCACGGCGCGCTGCGCGGTCTCGGCGATGACGCGCGCGGAGGCGAGGCGCTCGCCGCTGCGGCGCACGACGCGGTTGATGAGCAGCGCGAGCGCGGCGACGGTGAGGACGGTCAGCAGTTCGGTGATCGCCTGCACCTGGCCGGAGCCGTGGTCGGCGAGGTCGAGCAGGAACACGGCGAGCACGGCGGCGAAGCCGGTGAGCGCGGTGACGCGCAGCGAGAAGAAGGGGGCGGCGACGAGGGGCGCGGCGGCGAAGATCGGGGACGCGGTGTACGCGGGAGGGGTGAGCGAGTCGAAGAGGTACCCGATGACGATCATCAGGGCGGGCAGCACCCGCACGAACCGCCGGAGCCTTCCGGTGCTCTTCTCCTCGCCGCTCCGTTCGCTCTGCCCCACCGGTGATCTCCCGCTCGCTCCGCGCACGGCCGCGGACGGTACCGCGCCCCGTCCAGGCTGTCCGCAGGAGCGCCGTACGGCGAGCCCGCGTCGGCCAACCGGGGGACGGACACGACGAAGGCCCGGATTCCTGGGAATCCGGGCTTTCGTCTTCAGTAGCGGGGACAGGATTTGAACCTGCGACCTCTGGGTTATGAGCCCAGCGAGCTACCGAGCTGCTCCACCCCGCGTCGGTGAACACAACCTTACGCCATCCGGAGCAAGATCAAAACCACGTTTCGGCGGGGTGGCGCGGGACGGGTCCGAAAGGGACCCACCGGGCACCTGCTGGGCGCCCGCTAGGCACCCGCCGGGCACCCGTCAGACGCCCAGCAGGCACCCGTCAGAACTCATGGGCGCGCACCGGGCTCGCGAGCACCCCGCGCCGGGGCAACGCACCGCGGCCCGACCGGGAAGTCCCGGTCGGGCCGCGGTGCGTGCGGTTCGGAGGGTCGGTGACGACCCTCCGGTCGGTAGGCCATGTCGGACTCGAACCGACAACCAACGGATTAAAAGTCGAAAGGAGATCGTCCAGCTCGGAGGATCTTGATCCCGCTCGCGGACTCCTGCGCAGGTCAGAGGCTGTACCTCGTCCAGGTGGGGTGGTCTCGGGGAGTCCGCGAGGGGGTGATCCAAGGGAGTCCGCTCCCGCATCGCTCCCGCACTTTGACGGTGCTGACATGGGCGGATGGGCCGTTACCGTGATCCGCCTCGGCCCTACCCAGTGATCACCGGGACGATGACCGCTGCGACTGCGGAAGCTAACCCACCCACAGCCAGGAACGCAGCGAACTTTTCCTTGGCCGTAGGGAACACGGCCCTGGAGACATCCCCCACCTTGCTGCGCAGCACGATCATCTTCATCTTCTGCCAGCGGTGCTGACGCAGGCTGCACCCCATCAAAATGCCTGACGCGTTCTTCCGGCAGTAGGTGCGACCGTCTCGATTCACAGCTCCGCACCACACGGGAACCTGAAAGAGCGCATAGGCCGTAACGGCGAGCGACAGAGTCGCAATCAGTGGCACCGAGTCGCTGTTGCCCCACGCAACGATCAACGCGGCAAGAGCCACGAATCCCCAATAGGTGCGAATCCCCCTCATGCTCGCGGACCGTACTGCGCGACTACCTGGCGGGGGAGGGCGCAGACAGGCGCGCTGGGGGCGCTGCCAGGTCGGTACATCTCTTGGCTTCACCCGGGCCACAGCTGGCACAGACACTCGCAGCAGGACTCGATACGCACGTTGCCGGACGTCTGTGCCGCGATCGTGTGAAGCACCTGGGAACCCCAACTCCGCTGTGGTCCCTGGCCCTAGTGTGAGCGCCGATTCGACTGGGGTTACTGCTCCCGGTCTGGCACGTCTCGGCCCGGAGGGCTCATGGGTTACCTGCGGCTGCTGCGGCAGCGGCCCGTACTGGTGCTGTGGCTGGCACAGAGCCTGTCCGTCCTGGGTGATCGGCTGTATGCGCTCGCAGTCATGTGGGTCGTATACGCGTCGACCGGATCGGCCTCGCTCATGGGCCTGGTGGCAGTCGCCGAGTCTGTGCCGTACATCGCGCTCGGGACAGTCGGCCGACACGTGGTTGCCCGGTTCTCCTCGTTCGGGTCTCTGGCGTTAGTGGACGGGGCGCGGGGTGCGGTGGCGGTCGCGCTGCCGTTCCTGTGGTCACCGGACGGCCACGGCATCGCTGCGCTGCTTGTCGGCGTGCTGGTGCTCGGCACACTGGGTGCGCTGTTCGATCCGAACCTCGGAGCCCTGGTGCCCGACCTGGTCGAGCCGGAAAAGGTGCAACAGATCACGGGGCTGCTCGACCTCACGGGCCGGATCGCCCGGATCGCGGGCCCGGCGAGTATCGGGCTGCTGCTCCTGGTCGTCTCCGAGGTGCAGCTCTTCGCACTGAACGGGGTGACGTTCGCGGTGTCGGCGGTCGCGCTCGGGTGGCTGGCGCGCTGTATCGCGACCACGGCTGGCGAAGCACCGGTTCGGCCAGGGGAGTCGGTGCCGGCCTGGCCGGTCTTGCGGGCGCATCCCCGTGTCGGACTGGCCATCGGTGTGCATGGCGTCGCGCTGTTCTGCTCGGCGGTAACGGCGGTTGGCATGCCCGCACTGCTGGCGACCCGTTACGGCGCCGGGGCAGGTGTGTACGGGATCGTCACGGCGGCCGTGGGAATCGGAGCCCTGTTGGGTAACCCGCTGGCGAGCAACCGCCGTTCGGAGGGCTGGTTGGCGGTCTACTGCGGTGCATGGGCGGTGCAAGGCGCAGCGACCATGTGCATGGGCCTGGTGCTGCACCTTCCTGCGCTGATCCTGCTCGCGCTGCTCACCGGTCTGGTCACCCCGGCGACGAGTGTCACCCTGCGGACGCACCTCGGCATGTTCCCGCCGACCGAGCGACTGCGCCTAATGGCCGTGGATCAAACCGTGATCCGTACGGGTGGCACGGCCGGGATGCTGCTCCTTCCCTTGCTGGTCAACGCATCGCCTCGCGGTGCATTTGTTACGGGGGGCGTCATGGTGGCGGGCTCGGCGCTTGCCGTGCTGCTCGCTTCCTCGCGGCGGCTGCGCCCGGATGCGGCTCTGCCAGCCCTGGCGACGCGCGGACACGCGATGGCAGCGGAGTAGCGCACCGAAGGCACCCACACCTGACCTCGCGTGGATGGCGAGTTACGCCTACTTGGCAAGAAAAGGGCAAATGTGCTGCCAGTGGGTGACGTCTAGGATCCTCATCCTCATAGGGACCTAGGGGCAGGCCAATGGGTGAGATTCGGAAGTACACACCAGGAACTCACGCGGCATTGATGTCTTTATGTCGGGGAACTTGCTACTGGCCAAGTTGCGATGAGCCAGTGACGAAGTTGGTTGACGGCGAACACATCCTTAACCTGGAAATCGCACACATCCGTGCCGTGAGTTCAGGAGGAAAGCGTTTCGACCAGACCCTAACCCTCGAAGAGAAGAACGACTTCAAGAACCTCCTGTTGCTCTGCAAGGCACATCACGTCCGCGTGGACGGCCGAGACAGCGACCAATACACAATCAAGGTGCTTGAAGCCTGGAAGAACGAACGCGAGTCAGCTGGCATAGCCGCACTTCAAGGGCTTCGAGGGCTCACAGAAGAAAGATTCCGGGAGCTTGTCAGCGAATCGTTTGAATCGTTTCTCGATGAGACGAGTGATGCGCTCACGGAGTTGGCCAGGATCGCACCGGAAGCAGCAAACACGCTGCGCGTACTGCTTGACGAGCTCTCCGACCCTCGCGTCCACGGTTTCGGCATTGACCCTGACGCAGTGTGGGCCCTGCAATCTGCGGCACGCGACCTTGGCGGCTTGGAGGATAACGCCAGCATGCTGCGATCTGCCGCAAACGACCTGCGAGGACTCGAAGAGAACGCCGGTAATCTACAGTCTGCCGCGAATCGCCTACAGGGGGTCGAAGAGCACGCCAGTATGTTGCATGAAGCTGTTGAAGAGCTGCGGGGTCTAGAAGACCTCATCTTTCAACTCAAGGACGCAGCACGGCAACTCCGAAATGCTCGGGGCGAATACTAGGTAGGCGGCACTCGACCCCCACCGCGTGGTTCAGACGCGACGGGGGCCGAGGGGCTTACAGGGAGGTGGTCACCGAAACAACGGATGCCGAGCGACTATGCGGGCCGCTCATCCGCCTTCCACTGGGCCGCTTCGAGGGCGAGCCAGTGCTCTACGGTGACGTTCTCGAAGGGGACGCCGATCTCGGTGTAGATCCGGGTGTGCATAGCGCCGAACCAGGCGCCCCGACGGTCGTCGAAGAAGGCGCGGTCGTACCAGGCGACGCCGAGGATCACGGTCCCCCCGCCGTTCTGGTTGTCGGGGTCGGCCTCGAAGTACGTGCACTCCCAGTCCCAGAGCATCTGCTCCTCGGGGCGCGAGCGCAGCCGGTCGTCGCTGGCGCGCAAGTGCTCGACGCACCGCTCGACGGTGGCCGCGTCAGGGCAGTAGTAACGGCAGTCGCTGAACGCGATGACCGTCTTGCTGCCGCGCCGTGCCGGGTCGGCGTCCTCGCCGGTGAGAACCCGGACGCGGGTGATCGGTGGGGCGCTGGTTTCGAGGATGGTCACGGTGGTGCTCCTCTCGATCTCCGATGGTTCCGTGTGGGTCACCAGTCCGACCCGGTGAGCGGGTACAGGCTGGGGCTGTGGCCGTCGCTGGCGCGGATCGCGCCGGGAGCGACGTAGCGGATGTTGAGGCCGATGCGGGTGCCCGCAGTGGTGTTGCTGTCTGAGCGATGGATGAGGCGTACGTCCATGAGGCTGGCCTGCCCGGCGTCGAGCGGCAGCCAGACAGCGCGCTCGTGTGGACCACTGGGCATGCCCTCGACTCCGAGCGCCTTGCCGCGCGGCGCTTCGCTCTCCTCACGGTGGTGGTCGAGGTATCCGGCGGCGTGCGAGCCTGGGATCACCTGCAAGCAGCCATTGCGGGTCGTCGCGTCGGTCACGGCCAGCCAGGCGGCGACGGAGCGTTCGGGGTCGAGCTGCATCCGCGGGTTGATGCCGTCCTGATGCCACGGCACGGGGAAGTCGCGGCCGGGCCACTTGAGCATCAGGTAGGTGTTCTCGACGGCGACCGCCTCACCGATCACCTCCTGTACGGCGGTGAGCAGCTCCGGGGAGCAGACGGCATACGCTGCCCACTCGAAGAGCAGGTGCGCATCGCGTACGACCTCGGTCTGATCGGCCCGGTGGCCGGCGATGATCTCGGCGGCACGGGCGCGGGTACGACTGCTGGTGTTCCACTCCACGCCTGTGCGGTAGCCGCTCTCCCCGAGTGGGCTCGGTCCAACGAAGTGGATCTCTGCGGCGCGGCTCACAGCCCGGTCTCCTCGTCGGTGGCGACGGCGGTAGCCAGGGCTGCGGCGAGGTCGTCGGTTGAGGTGTGAGCGGGGTCGTCCGTCGGCTCGCTCACCCATCGCAACAGCCCCTCCCATCCGGGCGGGGCGAGCACGACCCACGAACCGGTGCCCAGTGCCTGCGTACCGTCCTGCTGCCAGTCCTGAGCCGTTCCGGGCGGAGTGAGAAAGTACGCCTGCCCGCTGCACAGGTCATGCAGTACCGGGCCGACCGGTACGCCGCGTGCCTCCAAGTCACGCACCGCACGTACCCCTACGTCGGCGGCGACGCGAACCGCGTCCCAGTCCTCGCCCGCGGCGAGAAGCTGCGGCTGAGTGAGTCTCTGCATCCAAGTCGATCGGGGCTGCATCGCGGTCGCACTCTCCTCTGAGGAATGAAGCCGGGGAGATGAGGGAACCGCCGGGACCAGGGGGCGAACCAGCGTTGATGCACGCCGCTCATGCGCGTATGCGCCGGGCGCATATCACCGCTCGCAAACCAGGAGCGCCGTACCTACCGTGGGGGAAAGAGGCAGGCACGCATGAGCTGGTCGGACAGCGCCGCGAGAGAGGCGGCGAGAGCTGGCGACTACGGACGGGTGATCGAACTCGCCCGCAAGGCAGGCCGGTTAACCCAGCGACAGCTCGGCGACGCCTGCGGCTTGTCCCAGTCCGCGATATCCCGCATGGAGAAGCGGGGCGCGGCCGACTACAACATGACCACCCTCGCGAGGGCCGCTCATCACCTCGGCATTGCGCCCGGACTGGTCGGCCTCGCCGACAGCGGTACGGCTTCGGTCGTGCCAGCGGAAGGGCACGACTCAGTGGAACGGCGTCAATTCCTCGCTGGGGTCGCGGCGACAGCGGCGACCCCGATGCTGAGCGCGGCAGCACCACAACTCCCTCATTGGGGAGTCGAGCAGGCCGACGTGCTGCGGGTGGCCACGACCGCGTTCCGACGCATGGACGCGAGCGTTCCCGCGCGACAGCTCGCGGACACCGTGCAGGGGCACATGCGGCTCGTGCAGTCGGTCGCAGCGCAGGCGCCGGACCAAGCCACCCGAGCGCGTCTCGCGGCTGCAGGGAGCGAAGTCGCCAGCCTTGCCGGTTGGTTGGCCTGGGACATGGCCGACGCCGGCTCGGCGCGAACCTGGTACGGCGCGGCGATCAAGGCAGCACGTCGCTCCGGGAACCCGCTGCTGACCGCGTACCAGCAGGGCAGCCTCGCGCAGTTCGAGGTCGAGGCGGGCAACGTCGCGCAGGGGCTGAGCCTGATTCGCGCGGCGCGGCGACAGCTCGGAAGCGATCGACCAGCCATCGCGGCGGCGTGGCTGTCCTCCCTCGAAGCGGTCGCACACGCCGCCGCAGGAGATGAGCGGGCATCCGACCGGGCGCTGCTCGCCAGTGCTGCCGAGGTCGAGCGGGTGCCAAGCGAGGAACCACCGCCGTGGCCGTGGGTATTCGCCTTCGACCTGCGCAAGGTCGCCGCAGCGCGGGTGACCAGCGGGGCGCGCCTCGCACGGCCCCGATGGGTGCTCACCTCACTCGACGACGCCACCGCCGCGCTCTCCTCGAACCACGAGAAACAACGCGCCTTGCTGGGCCTCGACGTGGCAAGCGGGCACATGGCATCCGGACACCTCGACACCGCGTTCGCGCTCGCCGGCCGTTCGCTCGACACGGGGCTGCGACTGCGCTCCGGCCGGGTCGTCGAGCGCGCCCGCGCATTCCGGCGCGGCTACTCCTCGGCTACCCCGCCGACCATCGTCCGCGACTTCGACGCGCGGCTGCACGACGCCTATCTGTAGAAGACGAGAGGAAGACATGAGAGTTGGAATCACGGGTCACCGCGGTCTGCCCCCCGAGGTCGAGCAAGAGGTACGCCGCGCCCTGGTCGAGGCGGTCAAGGCGTACGACCCCGCCGAGCTGGTCGGCTTGAGCTGCATCGCGGACGGACCCGACACCTGGTTCGCGCAGGCCGTCCTTGACCACGGCGGACAGATCGAGGTCGTGCTACCCGCCGAGCAGTACCGCGCCGACCTCCCCGACTGGCACCACCCCACGTACGACGAACTGCTGCGCCGCGCCGCAGCCGTGCACCGCACAGGCCTCGATGGCTCCGACTCTCAGGCCCACATGGCGGGCAGCGAACTCCTCGTCGACCAGGCCGACGAGCTACTCGCTGTCTGGGACGGACAACCAGCACGCGGATACGGCGGCACGGCGGACGTGGTCGTCTACGCCGAGGGCAGGAGGGTCCCGTTGCGTGTGCTCTGGCCCGAGGGCGCGACGAGAGACTGAATACTCCCAGTCGCGAAGACCACATCCACCGGTCGCAGCGGAACTGAGCCTCATGAAGAAGGAGCGAAGCTGACACCAGACTGGGAAGACGGTCCCTCCAAGAGACAACGGGCCTACGTGGGGATCCGAGTTACTCAGGTCCGCGGTTGCTTGTCGTGCGGCATCTACGCACGGCGCTGCATCTCGCGCCAACTCCAACCGCGCCGTACTCCGCCTCTCGGGGGGGGCAAGAGCCACCGGGATTGAGGCATTCCATCTCGGTGTGCGGCTAGCTGTCGACCTTAATCCGTCCGCCTGGTGGGATGTTCTGCGCCATGGAAATGACGAAGGCCGGTGTCATGGACGGCCGTTCAGTGTCTATGCACCCTGAACTTGCAGCCCATGGGCAGGGAGAACCGAGCCGCAGGTTATGTAACTGACAGCTACGAGCCGTCACTTGTAGCTATGACTCAAGGTGAACAGTCGGGTATGAGAGTTGCGGCCACCACTTCAAAGGGGAAGCTTTTGCGGCTTTTGAACCAAAGGAGATTTCGTTGCGAAAGCAAAATCCACCCAATAGATGTCATCCACTTGGGGGAAACCGAGACGCCTGTTGACCGTGACGCACAGGGCATCTACCTGCAACAACGGGCAGATGACCCTCAGTACATAGCTATTGCGCAGCCTGGCGTTTGCGGAATCTCGCCCCTTCGGCCGCTTGTATGATTGGCCAGGCTTCATTCGCTTCCCCTTGAACTCAACTTAGGAGTAAGTGAGTTCGAGGATTCCGGCCCGCTGAAGAGGCGCCGGTTGATCAGTCCCGTGAGGCTGACAGGGGGAGAGGGGAGGTGGTGCGATGAGCTCCGAGGTGGAGGTGCGCCGCAGGTGGACCGGCCCTGAAAAGTGGACGGTTGGCTTGGCGGCTGTGACTCTACTGGTGGCGATCATCGCCTTGGCGGTTCAGTTCACTCAGTAACACTGAGTACCGCCCGAGGACCCGGCCGAGCCGAGCAGCTGCACACCATGCAGCGAGCCCGGTCTCTTGGTGATCGACCGGGCTCGTGAACTGCGTAGGGGGGCCTGACCGGGGTAGGAGCCGGGAGGGCCCTCCGTCGCTCCCGTCGCGATTCGCAAGCAAACTATTTTGCTTACAGATTCCATTCAACGGACGACAACTAGGACTATACAACGCGACGTTGTCATCCACACAGGTAGGTGGAAGACCTGAAGAGACGGGTAGCCACCTGGCCTGCGGTCACGCCATGGGTCGGCGCGAGGTTGTCGAGGTCGAGGCGGGTACCGCTGTCGGGACACGGGCACGAAGAGCGAGACCATGCCCCGACAGGGGCCGAGCCGTCTGTCGGGCCCTGGTCCGTCACTGATCCAAGAGCGTGAGGGCATTGCATGCCTCGCGGCGGCGTGCCTGTACATCGTGGATACGGTGAAGCAGGTACGAGGACTCCATATCCGGTACACGTCTTTATGGAGTGGCGTGGTTGCGAACGCGTCGCCTTCGCGAAAGTGACGAATGGTGGTGATCAGAGCCAACCGAACCGGGAGCGCCCGACGAGTCCCAAGCTGCTGTCAGTGATCCGTAGTACCCGCGCACGCGCGCGCAAGGCGCGACCGGTCGCGCCTCATTCACACCAGGGACTCCGGGGGCGTAGGGGACACCCTGCCGGGTCTGCTCTCTACAACCTTCCCCCTCCCCTGGAGAGGAACAGAGAAGAGGGGGTGCTACAGCGTCCCCCTCGTCCCCACACTCGGCTCAACGGGCAGATTAGGCGCACGATTCAGTCCGCCCCCCGCGGGGGGCCGTCCCCCGTCGGTGACACCGCGTCCCCTCCCATGATCACGTCGCCCCCATCACACACGACCGCCCCGGCAGCATCGAGCCAACCGGCGCGGTTGTACGGGTATCGAGCTACGCGGCGGCCATGATCGTGTAGCGCCTGCCGTTCTTCTTGCTCGTCGGGGCGGTGATGGCGATGCCTCGGGCTCGGAGCGCCAGCGCGGTCTACCTGAGGCGTTGGCTCAGGACCGCTGCGGTGCGCGGCCACCGGTCGGTGCTGCCGCCGACTCGGGCTGTGAGTACATCGAGCAGCTCGGTCATGGTTCCTGTCCAGCCACCAACGGGGAACATCGACGAGCCGACCCAGTCGCGCAGCGTGGCGGTAACGGGCTGACCGTCGAGCACAGCGTCGACCAAGTCGTCCTGCGCCCCGTAGAAGGTGTTCAGCCCTTGCCATCCAGTGACACGGTCGATCGCGTGCAGCAGCACCGCGAAGTCGGCCATGCGAGCAAGGCGGGTCAAGTCTGCTGCTGCCGGGAGATCGGCCCAGACCTCATCGGCGAGGTCGAGCAACGCCCCGAGGACTTCCGGGCGCGCCCCCTCGTACGCACCCCTCAGAGCGGCGGCCGTGCGCCTCTGGGTAATCGGCAGCAGTTCGAGCGGCGTCATGCGCTCGGCCAGGTCATTGCGCAGTGCGCCGATGTCAATGCCGGTGAGCAGTACAGGCCGTTGATAGACCAGTAGGCTCACGTCATCGTCGCTGTACAGAGCTCGACTCACCTGCGCGTCGCCTGTGACGACGCGACACAGCGCGTCCGACAGACAGCCCGGTACGCCCGAGAGGTTGCCGAGCGCGAGCATCCATCTGGCAGCCACCGGTACGCAGAGGTTCGAGCGCGAGCACGATCAGCCTCGACGACGACACCGTGAGCGTCCTGCGGGCCCACCGGGTCCGACAGAACAAGGAGCGGCTCAAGGCCGGGGCAGCCTGGCAGGCCACTGGGAAGGTCTTCGTCCAGGAAGACGGTTCCTGGCTGCGCCCCGACACCGTGTCTAGGGAGTTCCGGCGCGTGTCCGACGAGGTCGGCCTCCCGCCGATCAATCTCCGTGACCTGCGACACTCGACGATCACGCTCACGTCGGACACGTACACGAGCCTGATGCCGCAGGTGGACAAGGCCGCCGCTGAGGCAGCCGCACGACTCGTCCCTCGGGCCCGTCCCGCGGTCGCAGCGAACACGGCCAGCGACACCACCGCTCCCGCATCTCTCCCGCACGAGGGGTGAAACGACGAAGCGCCCCGACCGGCCGAAGCCAGGCGAGGCGCTAAGTAGCAGGTCAGAGGGGTTCTCCTCCGCCTACAGCAGGTAGGCCATGTCGGACTCGAACCGACAACCAACGGATTAAAAGTCCGCTGCTCTGCCAATTGAGCTAATGGCCCTTGGCACAACACCCCCGAGCATAGCCCGCCGGGGCCCGTCGGCCGATCGGGTATCGGTCGACGGGGCCCGGCGCGGCCCGGAAAGCGGGGAGTGCGGGGGCGTGTGCGGGGCGCGGGGCGGGGCTAGTACAGGCCCTCGTACGGCTGCCAGCCCGTGCCGAGCACCGCCGTCGCGCCGAACGTTCCCCGGCCCGTGCCGAGGTTGCGCAGCAGGCGGCCGCTGGTGTCGCGGGTCAGCAGGTCGTTGGTGCCGTTCGCGTCCAGGTCGCCGACGCCGACGAAGGCGTTGCGGTTCGCGGCCCACTTCGCGCCGTGGGCCAGGACGCCGGGCCTGACCGTGGCGGAGCCGTCCGCGCGGGTGCGGCCCTCGTAGCGCCAGAGGTTGTCGGCCTTGTCGACCGCGAGCAGGTCACCGACGCCGTCGCCGTTCAGGTCGCCCGCGCCGATCACCGCGCGGAAGCCCGTCCACTTCGAGCCGATCTTGACCCCGGGCCGCAGGCCGCCCGTCGCCGTCGTCGCGTAGAGGTAGACGTCACCGGTCGTGCGCTGGCGGGCCACCAGGTCCGGGCGGCCGTCGCCCGTCATGTCGCCGGGGGCGGTCAGGACGTCGAAGGCGCTGAAGCCGCGGCCGATCCTGACCCGGGCGCCGCCCGGACGCGGCAGGCCGCGGCCCTCGGCGTAGCGGTAGAGGTCGCCCGCCGTGGTGCGCACCAGCAGGTCGTTGGCGCCGTCGCGGTCCACGTCGCCGAGCGCGACGACGTGGTTGACGCCCGACCAGCCGGCGGAGGGGATGCCGCGGTTCATGCCGGGCCCCTGGTGGGCGCTGAGCTCGCCCTGCCGCCGCGTCAGCAGCTCGGGCTCGCCGTCGCCGTCGTGGTCCCGGAACGGCGCGGTGCCGCCCTGCGCCCGCACCACACCGGAGGTCACCGCGCGCGTCCCCGCGCCGTCGCCCGCGTCCGCGCTCAGCGTCCAGGCGTACGGGCCGTTGACGACCGGCTTCCCGTCGGCGTCCTTGCCGTCCCAGCCCGCCTTCAGCACGGCCCCCTCAGGGGTGGTGACCGTGCCGGAGACGGTACGGACGGTCCTGCCCGTGCGCTGCTCCTTCAGGGCGAGGCTCCAGCGCGCCACGGGCCGCGACAGCAGCCACTCCGGCGCCCAGGCGGCCTGCCCGCCCCCGCGGCCGCCGAAGTCGGCCGCGCCGTCGACCCGCGCGTCCACGACGCCCACCGCCGAGCGCGGGACGGTCACCGGCTTGATGTGGATGCGCTGCTGCGCGTCGGTGTACGCGACGTGGCCGCCGAACCTGTCGACGGTCCAGCCGATGCCGCGCCCCGCGGAGTCCGACGGCGGGGCGTCGGAGAACACGCGCGTCGTCACGGGCGCGTCGCCGCCCTCGTGGAAGTCGGTGAGCACCAGCTTGTTCAGCGTCTTGTCGTTCCGTACGAGATAGCCGTCGCCCAGCAGCACCTCGCCGTTCCTGGGGACCGCCTTCGACACGCGGGTCTTGCTGTCCCAGACTCCGGCCTTCGACGTGCCGCACACCCAGTAGACCCAGCGGCCCACCACCTGGAGTTCGGTGGGGGAGCAGCCGGAGCCGAGCGGGAAGTCGGCGGAGTTCTTCTTCGTCGCGAGGTTCGTCCAGCTCACCGTCCCGGACGTCCTGCCGGGCTTCCACAGGAGCGGGCCCCAGAGCGCCGCCGCGGTCTGCGAGCGGGTGAGGACGACGCCGGTCTCGCCGTGCTGCTCGAAGTCGGCGACGTACTGACGGCCGTCGTCGCTGTTGGTGACCGTGTAGCGGCCCGTCCCCGCGACGAGGCTGCCCGGTCCGCCGAGGTGGACGGTCTTGGCGGTGGAGGTGGAGAGGGGCGCGCTCACGCCCCAGTCCGTGCCGTGCGCCACCAGCCCGTCGCCCAAGGAGCGCAGGCCGCCGTAGGAGTTGCCGTAGTAGCTGCGCACCCGTCGCTCGCCCGGTACGGGCGTGCCGGACAGCGCGGTGTCCCGCTCGTACAGGGCCCTGGTGGAAGAGCCCTCCGAGTCGGCGACGTAGTGGAGGCGACCGGCGCCCAGCGCCAGTTCCTGGACCTTCGTCGGGATCGGGGCGACCGTCTGCAACCGGGTGAGGACCGGCTCCCCGTCCGGCCCGGTGGTGATCCGCCGCACGGCCCAGTCGCTCGCCTTGGTGCCGCCGACCGCCATGGCGCCGCCGGGCGCGGGGATCAGCTCCTCGGAGGCCTGCGGCAGCAGTTCGCGCGCCTCGCCGCCGCCGACCGGCACCGACTGGAGCTTGTAGCCCGCCCTGGTCCCCTCCCAGCCCGGGTCGATGAGCTTGCGGAACACGATCCGGTCGCCGACGGCCACGGCCACGGTGAACGGGCGCTCGCCCGGGGTCTGGGCGGGCAGCGGCGTCCGCGTCGGCGTCGCCGACGGGTCGTCGCGCGGCACCGTCCGGACGACCCCGCCCTCGTCGTTCTCGGCCCACAGCACCAGGTGCTCGTCGCCCATGGACCTGATGTCCGAGAACCGTGCGTTGGACACGGGGCGCAGCTTCCCCGTGGCGTAGTCCAGGTAGAAGCGCTGGCGCGCCTCGCCCTCCAGGTGGAAGTCGAGGAACGCCCCTTCGAGGTCCTGGAGGTGGGTCGGCCAGACGCGTTCCGCCCCGGCGGGGAAGCCCGTGACCGGGGTCTCCACGACCGTGTCGCCCGTCTTGCGCAGGATGCTCAGTCCGGTGATCCCCGTGTCCGGCACCCTGGCCACCGTCACGGTGTCCGCGGTGTACACGACGGCCATGTCGTCCGCCTGGAAGTCGAACTCCGTGACGGCTCCGGTGGCGAGGGAGCGGATGCTCGCCCGGTAGCCGCTCTCGCCGTAGGTCTCCGTGACGCGGAGACCCGAGTGGTCCAAGTTCCGGTCCGGGCGCGTCGTCGGCCGGGTCTCGCCGGTGGCGGAGTCCGTCCAGAAGTACTTGTCGCTGCCCTCCTGCCTGGATACGTATCCGGTGCTTCCCGCGTCCGACAGGTGCACGGAGCGGGGCGCGCGGCGGGCTTCCGCCGGGATCACGACCTCTTCGGGTGCGGCGGAGGCGGACGCGGAGGAGGCGGGCGCGGAGGAGGGAGAGGAGGCGGCGGAGGCGGCGGCGGGTGCGGCGGACACCGTGGTCTTCGTTCCCGTGTCCGCCGCGACGGCCGTGCCGGGGGCGGCCAGGAACGGGGCGCCGCTCGCGGCGAGTGCGACGGCGGTGGCCGTCAGCCGGATCCTCCGGTGCGGGCGTCTCGTGCTCGGCGTTCTCATGCTGTGTGTCATTCCGTTTCGTCGGACCGAGGCTTCGTTTCGTCGGACCGGAGGGTGGGGTGGTGTGGTGGGGCGCCGGACCGGAGGGTGCGGTGGGCGCCGGTCAGGACGCAGGAGTCAGGCGTCAGGAAACGGAGCGGTACTTCTGCCAGCCCGCGCCGATCCGTACGGTCGGGCGCAGGGCACCCGCCCCGGTCACGTAGTTGCGCAGCAGGTGACCCGCGGCGTTGCGGGAGACCAGGTCGGGAACGCCGTCCTTGTTGAGGTCGCCCGCGCCGACGAAGGCGTTGCGGCCCTTGGCCCAGCCGCCGCCTGCCACCAGGACGCGCGGCTTCAGCGAGCCGGAGGCCGCACCGGCGTACCGCCAGAGGTTGTCGGCCCTGTCCACCGCGTACACGTCCGCGACGCCGTCGCCCGTCACGTCGCCCGCGCCGAACACCGCGCGGTAGCCGGTCCACTTGGCGCCGATCTTCCCGCGCGCCTTGAGGCCGCCCGCGGCGTTGTTGGCGAACAGGTACAGGTCGCCGGTCGTGCGCTGCCTGGCCACCAGGTCCGCACGGCCGTCGCCGGTCAGGTCGCCGGGCGACATCAGGACGTCGTACTGGTTCCAGCCGGTGCCGAGCTGTCGCTCCTCGGAGCCGTTGAACACGAACCCGCCGTGGCAGTTGAGCGTGAGGGAGGTGAGCTTGCCGCCGGGACGGCGCAACAGCGCGTCGTTGCAGGTGTCGCCGTTCAGGTCGCTGAAGGGCACCACCGCTTCGTAGGTGCTGGCCAGGTAGCTGCTGTCGACCACGATGCCGCCGCGGCCGTTGCCCCGGTGGACCTTCAGCTCCCGCGTCCCGGCGGCGCCGCCGGGGCCGTCGAGCGTCAGCAGGTCGCCGACCCCGTCGTTCGGGCCGGAGAAGTCCCGCCAGGGCGCCGTGCCCGCCACCTTGAGCCGGCCGCCGCGCACGAGCGGCGCGCCCTGCCCGTCGGCGGGGAGGACCGTCAGGGTCCAGTCGTACGAGCCCTTGACGGCCTGGTTGCCCTTCGCGTCCTTGGCGTCCCACACCGGCGTGAGCCTGCCGCGGGTCTCCCCGCCGGTCAGCGTCCGCACCGCCCTGCCGGTGATCGCGTCCTTGAAGGCGAGCGTCCAGCGGGCGGCGGGCTTGGACAGCACCGCGTCCACCGGGACGACGAGGTTGGCCGAGACGGCGGGGGACTCGTCGGTCAGGGTCAGCGGCTGCGCGGGGACGCCGGAGGGCACCACGTGCACCCGCTCCTGTGCGTCCGCGTACGCGACGTGTCCGCCGAACCGGTCCACGCTCCAGCGCACGTGGCGCTGCGGTGCCCCGGTGTCGGGCAGGTCGCCGATCGTGCGGCTCTCGGCCGAGCCGGTCGCCACACCGGTCAGGACGAGCTTCCCCGCGCCCTTGTCGTGCGTGACCACGAAGCCGTCGCCGAGCAGTGCCTCGCCCGGAGGGACGGGCACGGACTTCTTCGCCGTACGGTCGTAGACCCCGGCCGGGCCGCCGTCGGCGCAGTTCCAGTAGATCCAGCGGCCGACCGTCTGGAGTTCGGCGGGGACGCAGCCCGAGCCCGTGGCGACGGTCTCGGTGACCCTCTTGGTGGCGAGGTCGAGCGCGGTGACGCTGCCCGCGCCGGTGCCCGGGGCCCACAGCTTCCCGTCCCAGAGCGAGGCCGCCGTGCCCGGCCGTTGCAGGACGGGCACGCTGCGGAACGTGTCGTAGACGGTCTGCGCGCCCGTCTTCGCCCCGGCGTGGAGGGCGTAGTGCCCCGCGGCCGAGGTGACGGCGCCGTACTCGGGCGTGGTGAGGGAGTCGTGGTACTCGCCCCTGCCCGACCAGAGCCGGCCGGTCCCGTCGCCCAGCGGGTCCTCGCGGACGAACCCGCCGCCGCCCGCGCCGCGCAGCGAGCGGCACTCGTGGTCGGCCGCCGCGCAGTCCGTCGGGCCCATGTGGAGCGACCAGAGCGCCTCGCGCGGGCCGGGGACCGGCGTTCCCGCGGCGGCAAGGGGGCGGACGTAGTCGAGCCGCCGCCCTGTCGGTGCGCTGTCGTCGGTGACGGCGAGGAAGCCGTCGGAGAGCGCGAGTCCGTCGATCCGGGCGGAGACCGGCGGCAGCCGCTTGATCTGCGTGACGACGGGCCTGCCCGTCGCGTCGGGGGCGATGCGGCGGATGCCCCAGTCGGCGGGGGACGTGCCGCCGACGGTGACGGCGGTGCCGCCGGGGGCCGCCGCCAGCGCACCGGCGGCGCTCCGGCCGGGCAGCAGCGTCCGGGGGCCGCCGTCGAGCGGCACGACCTGGAGGCGCGTGTCCCACTCGTGGACGATCTGGCGCACCAGCGAGTCGCCCACCAGCGCCAGTTGGTGCGTCGGCTTCGACGGGCCAGGGGCGCTCATGGTCACCGTGGACGGCTTCGCCGAGAGGTCGGCGCGGGGCGACACCGTCAGGGTGGCGTTGTCCAGGCCGTACGCCACGAGGTACGTGGGCGAGAGCATGGCGAACCGGTAGTCGTCGGTGAGCGGCGCGGTGACCCCTTCGAAGCGTCCCGTCTCCGCGTCCACCACGAACATCCGGCGCGTGCCGTCCAGCCGCCCGATGAAGACGATCGCACCGGAGTCGGCCGTGACGGGCTCGCCGGTCGTCGCGCCCTCGGGCAGCCCGTTCAGCGTCGCGTCACGGGTCGTGCCGTCGGCCTGCGGGGTGAGCAGGTGTTTGACGGAGCGGGCGCCGTCGGCCGACGTGACGTGCGCGACGACGGTCGATCCGTACGTGCCCGCGTACCGCGCCCCCTCCGGGAGCGTGACCACCCTGGTGGTGCCGGTGGCCGCGTCGCGCAGTTCGACCCGGCCGTTCCCGACGTGTGCGAGCACGTCGCTGCCCGTCGGCTCGACCTTGACGCCGGGTCCCGGCGCGGCGACGGGGAAGGACCTGCCGTCCGCGTACCGCGTCCACTGGCGACCTGCCAGCCCCTCCTCGGTGTGGAACACGCCCAGCGCGCCCGCGCCGTCTCCGGGGCCCGACCTTCCGGGGTACGCGAGTTCGGCGGCCCTGGCCGAGGGCCGCAGCGTCTCGGGAACCACGACCTCGGCGGGTGCGGCGGACGGACCGGTTCCCGGTGCGGCGGTCTCCCCGGGCGCGGCGAGTGCGGCCGGGCCGCCCGTCGGGCCGAGACCGGCGGCGAACGCCACGGCCAGCACGGTGGAAACGCCGGCACGCAGCAGCGCATGACGGTTCAAAAGGAGCCCCTCCCCAGGTGCCCGTAAAGGCGTGGGAGGGCTCGACGGCCGCGCTTCGGGCGTGACGCGCCCGGTCCGGCCCCCCCCTTGCCGTGCCCCCACCACAAGTGGGCGGAGCGTAACAGCCGCCTCATGGGCAACGGAAGGGGTTTTCGAACCTGTTCAAATCACTGTGCCGTACGTCCCGGACGGCACCGCTCCGTACGACCGTCCGTACGAAGCGGCACGAGCCCGTCCGTACAGAGCGGCACAAGCCCGTCCGTACAGAGCGGCACGAGCCCGTCCGTACAGAGCGGCACGAGCCCGTCCGTACGGCTCAGTGGATGCTGCCGTACTGCTGCCACCCGGCCCCGACCTGCACCGTCCCGCCGAACGACCCCTTGCCGTCGCCCGCGTTGCGCAGCAGCTCGCCGGTCGGGCGGCGGGAGATCAGGTCCGCCCTGCCGTCCCCGGTCACGTCCCCGACGCCGACGAACTCCGCGCGGTTCACGCCCCAGTTCTTGCCGTACACCAGCGCTCCGGGCTTCAGCGCGCCGCTCTTCGTGCCGTCGAACCGCCACAGCGAGTTCGCCCTGTCGACCGCGAGCAGGTCGCCGACGCCGTCGCCGTTCAGGTCGCCCGCGCCGATCACCGCGCGGTAGCCCGTCCACTTCGAGGCGATCTTGACCCCGGGCTTCAGGCGGCCCGTCGCGGTGGTCGCGTACAGGTACACGTCACCGGTCGCCCGCTGCCGCGCCACCAGGTCCGGCAGCCCGTCCCCCGTCATGTCCCCCGCCGTGGTCAGCACGTCGAAGGAGTTGAAGCCCGCGCCGATCCGCACGCGCGGCGCCTTCGCGGACGGCAGGCCCACGCACTTGCCGGAGACGGCGGACAGTTCGCCCTTCGTGTCCCGTACGACGAGGTCGTTGCAGCCGTCGCCGTCCAGGTCGCCGAACGGCACGACCGCGGTGACGCCCGCCCAGCCGCCGGAACCGGTGACCACGCGGCCCGAGGTCCCGGTCCTGTCCGTGATTTCCTCGTGCGAGGTGAGCTCCGCGCCGCGCTTGGCGATCAGCTCGGGAACGCCGTTCCCGTCGAGGTCGCGGTACGGCGTGGCGCCGCCGGTCACCGTGAACTTCCCGGAGCCCGCCGTGCGCGCCCCCGTGCCGTCGCCCGGGTCGACGCTCAGCGTCCAGCTGTGCGTCCCGCCGGCCGCCCGCTTGCCCCCGGCGTCCTTCACGTCCCAGCTCGCCTTGATCCGGGCGCCGTCGGGCGTCGCGGACGCCCCCGACAGCGTCCGCACCGTGCGGCCCGCCGCGTCCTTGACCGTGACGCTCCAGCGCGCCGCCGGGCGGCTCAGCAGCCAGCTGCCGTTCCAGGTGTTCTCGTCGTCCCGCGGGGAGTTCGCCGCGACCCAGATGTCCGCGTCCGACTCCACCGGGCCGATCGAGGAGCGCGGCACGGTCACGGGCCGCACGTGGACGCGCTGCTGCGCGTCCACGTACGCGACGCCCCCGCCGAACTTGTCGACGGTCCAGCCCGTGCCGCGCCCGGCGCCCGCCGGGACCTCGGCGAACGCCGACGTCTTCGCGGGGCCCGTACCCGTGTGGAAGTCGGTGAGCATCAGCTTGCCCGCCGCACTGTCGTTCCGTACGAGGAAGCCGTCGCCCAGCAGCGCCTCACCGGACGGCACTGCGGTCGACGTGCGGGTCTTCTGGTCCCACACGCCCGCCTTGCCGCCCGCGCCGCAGGCCCAGTAGATCCAGCGGCCCACGGCCTGGAGTTCGCTGGGCGCGCAGCCCGAGCCGAGCGGGAAGTCGACGGAGTTCTTCTTCGTCGCGAGGTTCGTCCAGCTCACCGTCCCCGCCTTCGCGCCCGGCTTCCACAGCGTGGCGCCCCACACCGACGCGGCGCTCGCCGCGCGCGTCAGCTCGATGCCGTAGTACTTCATGTCACCGATGCGCTGCTTGCCGTCGGGGCCGTTCGAAACGGTGTAGCGGCCGGTGGCGTCGATCAGCTCGCCGGGCGCGTCCAGCATCCGCAGTCCGTTGCGGCTGATCGGGGCGACGACCGCGGATCCGTTGGAGTACGCGGACGAGCCGTCGCCCAGCGCGCGCAGACCCGTCGCGCGGTCGTTGAAGAGCGCGTACTTGAGGACCGGGGAGCCGGACAGCGCGCCGCCGGGCGTGAAGTCCTGCTCGTACAGGCCGGTGTCCGGCGCGGCGTCCGCCGCGCTGAGGAAGCTGAGCCGTCCGCCGCCCAGCGCCAGCGCCTCGATCTTCGCGACGACCGGTTCGACCTTCCGTACGGTGGTGAGTTCGGGCACCCCGCCGGGCGCCGCCTTCACCTCGCGCACCGCCCAGTCGTTCGCGCCCGTGCCGCCCGTGACCAGCGCGCGGCCGTCCGCGGTCTGCGCGAGCGCCTCGTGCGCGTGGCGCAGCAGTTCGCGGGGCTCGCCGCCGCCCACGGGCACGGCCAGCAGACGGCCGCCCGCGCGGTACTGTTTCGCGGGCGCGCTCTGCGCCTTGGCGACCAGGATCCAGTCGCCCACCGACCCGTACTTCCCGTGCGCCATCTCGGGTCCGGACGGTTCGGGCAGCGGGGTGCTCACGGGAGCGGCGGTCGGGTCGGCGCGGTCGATCGTCAGGACGGAGGAGTGGCCGCCCACGGCCCTCAGCACATGGCGCTCGCCCATGACCACGATCGTGCTCGCGAAGCCCCTCGGCAGTTCGGTGACCCGTCCGGTCGCGAAATCGAGCAGCCCCGCCGTCGTACCGCCGTTCTCGGCGGTACGGCCCAGCGTCAGCACGGCGCCCCTGCCGTCCTGGGCCTCCGGCAGCGTACGGGCGAACGCGACGCCCTGCGGAATGCCGGTGACGGGCCGGGCGGTGCCCTGCGCGTCGACCATGACGGGAGCGGTGAGCAGGCCGTCCACCACGCGGTACGCCAGCACCTCGTCGGCCGTGAAGACCAGCGAGGCCCAGCGGTGGCCGTCGGGCAGCGGCACCTCGGTGGCCTTGCCGGTGACCAGTTCGGTGATCGTCACGGTCCTGGAGACCACGGCGCCGTCGGCGTCCTTGGTGACCTTCTCGCTCGCCCGCAGCCCGTCGTGACCGCGCGAGTGGTCGTCCACCGCCTGCTTGGTCTCCCCGGACGCGTAATCGGTCCACAGCAGGCCCCCGCGCCCCTCCTGGCGGTGCAGGTAGCCGTCGCGCGTGGCCTCGGTGACCCGGTCGGCGCGCGGCAGGAAGCGGGTACCGGCCGGAACGACGGCGCCGCCGTCCGCGGAGGCGCCGGGAGCGGCGGAGTCGGGAGCGGCGGGGTCGGCGAGCGCGGCGGGCGCGGTGACCGCGCAGAGTCCGGCGCCCACCGAGAGCACGACGGCGGTGGCGGCGGCGCGGCGCAGCGCGGAGCGGTGGCGTATCAAGGGGTCTCTCCCGGGAGCTGTACGGAACTGCCGGCAGGTCCCCTGTGGTGCACACTCCCCGCAATTTTACTTGCACTTTAACATCGGTCGAAGGTGCGAAAAACGCCCGGACCCGGCCGGGAAGGCCGGGTCCGGGCGTCCGGACCGTGCGCGCGTCCTAGAACAGGCCCCGGTACGCCTGCCAGCCGCCCGCCAGCTTCACCGTGCCGCCGAACGACCCCCTGCCGTTGCCGTTGTTGCGCAGCAGCTCGCCCGTCGTCTTGCGGGAGACCAGGTCCGCCTTGCCGTCCCCGGTGACGTCACCGACGCCGAGGAAGACGTTGCGGCCCGCGCCCCAGTTCGCGGCGAAGACCTTCACGG
The DNA here is from genome assembly GCF_044458065.1 of Streptomyces sp. NPDC050504. Taxonomy (NCBI): domain Bacteria; kingdom Bacillati; phylum Actinomycetota; class Actinomycetes; order Kitasatosporales; family Streptomycetaceae; genus Streptomyces; species Streptomyces sp. NPDC050504. The sequence continues at coordinate 45,611 of NZ_JBITHO010000003.1, forward strand.
GCGCCTTCAGCGAGCCGCCCGCCCTGCCGTCGTACCGCCACAGGTTGTTCGCGTTGTCCACGGCCAGGACGTCCGCGACGCCGTCGCCCGTCAGGTCGCCCGAGCCGAAGACCGCCCGGTGGCCCTTCCACGCGGCGCCGACCTTCACCGCGGCGGTCAGCCCGCCCCTGCCGTTGTCGGAGTACCGGTAGACGTCACCGGTCGCCCTCTGCCGCGCCAGCAGGTCGGGGCGGCCGTCGCCGGTCAGGTCGCCGGGCGAGGTCAGCAGGTCGAACCCGCCCCACGCCGCGCCCAGCACCTTGTACGCGCCGCTCGCCGACAGGGACGCGCCGCACGCCGGGTAGTGGACGCGCAGCTGGCCCGCGGGGAGCCGGACGAGCACGTCGTTGCAGCCGTCGTCGTTCATGTCGGCGAACGGCACCATGACCGTGCCCGCCGCCCAGGAGCCGCCGCCGGCCGCACCGGCCGCGAACGCGCCCTTGCCGTCGCCGTAGTGGAACTGCGCCTTGCCCGCCGAGGTCAGCGTCAGCAGGTCCCTGGCCCCGTCCGGCTTCCCGCCGCCGAGCCGCCCGTGGTCGCGCCACTGGGCAGCCGGGTCGGCGCCGCCGCTCAGCGCGATCGCGCCCTGCCGGACCAGGGCCGCGCCCTGCCCGTCCGCCGGGGTCGCCGTCAGGGTCCAGGCGTACGCGCCGTTGAGCGCCTTCTTGCCGTTGGCGCCCTTGCCGTCCCAGACCGGCGCGAGCAGCCCGCGCGCATCGGTGCCGGTGAGGGTGCGGACGACCGCGCCGCTCGCCTTGTTCTTGAACTCCAGCTTCCAGGAGCCGACCTGCTTCGACGTCCACCAGCGCGCCTTCCAGGACGCACCGGACGCGAGGTCGACGGCTGTCGGCACCTCTTCGTCGAGCGCGGCCAGCGGGGAGGCCGGTACGCCGGAAGGAACGACGCGGACGGACTGGTCGCCCAGCGCGAGGGCGACCGAGGAACCGTACGGATCGACGTCCCAGGTGCCGTACGGCTGGATGTCCTGGTTCGGATGGCCCAGCGAACGGGTGCCGTCCGTGCCCCGGAAGTCCGTGAGGTTGAGTTCGCCGTCCTTCAGCCAGGCGACGTACCCGTCACCGAGCTTGGCGTAACCGGGCTCGTGCCAGGGAAGCGGGGTGTTCTGCTCGGTCGTCAGGTCGTACGCGCCCGCCTTGGCGCCGCACGACCAGTACAGGCCGGTGGAGTTGGCCTGGAGCTGGTTGATGTCGCAGTCCGCGAGGGTGACGCTGCGCAGCGCCCTGCCCGTGCGCACGTCGACCGCGTCCACCTTGCCGGGCGCGCTCTCGGTCCACAGGGTGGGGCCGAACAGGGCGTAGTCGCGGGCGACGGGGACCTGGACGACGGGGCCCGTGTGGACCGGCTTGCCGGTGTCGATGTCGAAGACGAAGAGCTTCTGGCCGTCCTCGGTGTAGTTCCGCACGAGCGCGTACCGCCCCGAGACCTGCACGTCGCTGTTGTACGCGTACGCGGAGGACTCGACCGCGAGCCTGCCGGGCAGCGTGCCGCCCTGTTCGACGACGCGCAGCCCGTCGTCCGTCTTGTGGACGAGGCGCCCGTCGCCCGTGGCCAGGTACTCGGCGGCCCAGGCTCCGAAGCCGCGCTCCGTACGGGGACCGGCGGTGGGCGGCACGGTGGCCGAGACGTCGATGCCGCGCAGCCAGACCTTGGTGAGCGGGGCGCCCTGCACCCGCTCGGACAGGTCGAGGTGGCCCTGCGCGAAGGTGAGGGCGTGCACCGTCGGCCTGACGAGGGGCGCGGTGGCGACCGGCTTGACGGTGTACCCGTTGCCGGACGGGACGACCGCGACGGTCTCCAGGCCCGTGGCGCCACCCTGCCGGACGACCAGGACGCCCTTGTCGGTCGGCCTGGTCTCGGCGGTGCCCGCCGCCTTGTCGAACAGGGTGATCTCGTTGCCGCCCGCCAGCGGGACGAGGACGACCTTGTGGTCGAACGCGGTCGGATCGGCGCTGCCCGCCGCCGGCCCACGGGCGATCACGGCGTAGTTGCCGGCGAGCCCGAGGAGGTGCCCCGTGGCGTACCCGGGGAGCGCGTGGCGCTGGATGCCCGGATTGAGGCCGAAGGTGGTGACGAAGAGCGTGCCGCCGCCCTCAGGGGTCCACTGCGCGACGTAGTCGCCGCTGGACTTGATGGGGTACGGGCGGCCCGACGCGTCGCCGTACACGGTGCCGCCGAACGTGCCGCCGCGGGTCGCCCAGCCGTACGTCCACGCGTCGCCCTGCTTGTACGCGGCGGCGACGCGGTCGGTCCTGTTGACGCTCCAGACCCTGGTCTCGCTCGCGCCGGACGGCACGGACACCGGCCCGCGGCTGCCCGCCTCGAAGAATTCGATGCCGGCGGACGAGCTGCTCGACGAGTTCCGCGCGAAGTACGCCACTTCCCCGGCGACGCCGTCGACCCGGCTGCCCGCCATGAGGCGCTCCTGGCCGGTGGCCATGTTCCGCTGCACGACCCTGTTGCCGCTGAAGATCACGGTGTCCGAGCCGCCGATCCAGGCGGTGGACGTCTCGTACGGCAGCTCAAGGCGTTCCGTGGCGCCGTCGGCGTACTTCGTCCAGTAGTAGCCGCCGGAGACGTCGCCCCACAGGTAGCCGGTCGTCCCGGTGCCGACCACGTTGACGACCCCCGGGGTCGCCTGCTGCTGCGACGGGATCGTCAGCGGGTAGGGCGGCTCCGCCGCGACGGCCGACGAGGCCGGGGCAAGAGCCGTCAGAGGTGCGGCCACGCCCGTCGCGACGGCGACGGCGGCACGCACGAGTACTTGCTTTCTCAAGGTGTGGATCCCCCCACTCAATGGTGGGGTGACTGTAACAAGCCAAATCCAGAACCAAACAAGACTTACATCTCATCAACTCGATTGAATACGCACAGCAATTGAACGGAAACGGGCAGGGCCCGACCCCCTCCTGCGAGGGGATCGGGCCCTGCCCGGTCAGTCAGTGGGCGCCGCGGCCTCAGCCGTTGCGCTTCCAGCGCGGCTTGTCGTCGCGGCGGCCGAAGGAACCGCTGCTCGCGCCGCCACCGCGGTGGTCGTCGCGACGGCCGTACGGACGGTCGCCCGCACCGGAACGGAAGCCGCCCGAGGGACGGTCGTCGCGGCGGTCGCGGTTGAACGGACGGTCGCCGCCACCGGAGCGGTAGCCACCGGCGGGACGGTCGTCGCGACGGAAGCCGCCACGGTCGCCACCCCGGTCGTCACGACGCTCGAAGGAACGGCCACCGCGGTCACCACCGCGGTCGTCACGACGCTCGAAAGAACGGCCACCGCGGTCACCACCGCGGTCGTCACGACGCTCGAACGGACGGCCGCCACGGTCGCCACCGCGCTCGTCGCGGCGGAAGCCGCCACGGTCGCCACCCCGGTCGTCACGACGCTCGAAGGAACGGCCGCCACGGTCGCCACCGCGCTCGTCACGACGGAAACCACCACGGTCACCGCCACGGTCGTCACGGCGCTCGAAGGAACGGCCACCGCGCTCGTCGTCACGACGGAAACCACCACGGTCGCCACCGCGGTCGTCACGGCGCTCGAACGGACGGCCGCCACGGTCGCCACCGCGCTCGTCACGACGGAAGCCGCCACGGTCGCCACCCCGGTCGTCACGGCGGTCACGGCGCTCGTAGTTGCCCCGCTCGTCGCGCGCCTGGCGCGGCTGCTCGGCGGCCTCGGCTGCCGCTGCGGCGGCCGCGACCTCGGCCTCGGCGGCCTCCACGACCTCGGCGACCGCGGTCTCCGGGTCCTCGCCGCGCTCACGGGCGGCGCGCGCCACCAGACGGTCGGCCTCCTCGCGGAGCTCGACGGCACGGCGCTGGATGCGCTCCAGCTGCTTGGTCAGGTCGGCGACCTCGCGCTCGGCCTGCTTGGCGGCGTTGTTCGCGGAGTCGGCCTGGACCTCGGTGAGCGAACGCGCACCGGTGATCTCGGCGACCTCCGGGTCGAACGCGCCCGCGCCCTGGACGATGTGGCGCGTGGCGTCGACGCCCGCGTCCTCCATCAGGCGGAAGATCTGGCGGCGCTGGTGCGGCAGCGACAGCGAGACGACCGTGCCGGACTTGCCCGCACGGGCTGTGCGGCCCGAACGGTGCAGGTAGTCCTTGTGGTCGCCGGCCGGGTCCACGTTCAGGACCAGGTCGATGCCGTCGACGTGGATGCCGCGGGCGGCGACGTCGGTCGCGACGAGCGCGTTGACGTAGCCGTCCTTGAAGTCCGCGAGGACGCGGGTGCGCGCACCCTGCGTCATGCCGCCGTGCAGCGCGTCCGCCTTCACGCCCGCCTCGATGAGCTGCTCGGCGATGCGGTCGGCGCCCAGCTGGGTGCGGACGAAGATGATGGTGCGGCCCTTGCGCGCGGCGATCGCGGCGGTGACCGGGGCCTTGTCCTTCGGCTTCACGACGAGGACGTGGTGCGTCATGGTCGTGACGTTGCCCTGGGCGCTGTCGACCTCGTGGCTGACCGGGTTCGACAGGTAGCGCTTGACCAGGGTGCCGATCTCGTTCTCCATGGTCGCGGAGAACAGCATGCGCTGGCCGCCCTCGGGGACCTGGTCGAGCAGCTCGGTGACCTCGGGCAGGAAGCCCAGGTCGGACATCTGGTCGGCCTCGTCGAGGACGGCGACCTCGACGTTCTCCAGGGAGCAGGCGCCGCGGTTGATGATGTCGCGCAGTCGGCCGGGGGTGGCGACGAGGACGTCGACGCCGCGCTCCAGCGCGTAGATCTGGTTGCCCATCGACGTACCGCCGCAGACGACCTTCATCTTCAGGCCGAGCACGTCGCCGTACGGCTGGAGGGCGTCCGCGACCTGCATCGCGAGCTCGCGGGTCGGGGTGAGGATGACCGCGCGGGGCTTCTTCTTGTCGGTGTGGCCGTCGGCCAGGCGGGCCAGGGTCGGCAGACCGAAGGAGAGGGTCTTGCCGGAGCCGGTGCGGCCGCGGCCCAGGATGTCCTTGCCGGCCAGGGCGTCCGGGATGGTCGCGGCCTGGATCGGGAACGGGGTGGTGACGCCGTTCTGCGCGAGCTTGCGGACGACGCCCTCGGGGAGGCCGAGGTCGGCGAAGGTCACGGTGGGCTCGGCGTCGGCGTCGTCGACGTCCGCGTCGGCCTCAAGGGCCTCGTCGTCGATGTCGTCGGCGTCCGCGACGGTGGTCTCGTCGGCCGGGGCGGCCTCGGGGGCCTCTGCGACGACGGTGTCGATGTTCTCGACGATCTCGTCGTTCTCGGGCAGGACAGCGCGGTCAGAACTGGAAATGGACATGCGAAATGCGAAACCTTCCGGAGTCTCGGCACGCGCCCAAACTCCGTGAATCGCAATTCGACCGCCTCGATGCGGTCAGCCACGGCTAGGGAGAGTACGCGCCACACGGCGCTCTTCTGTGTCGGCGCCGGGCAATGGGATCAAACGATCTACCACCATACGCACTCCCCCCCACTCGGCGCAAATCCCCTCAGTGTGCCGCTCCCCACACCACGGCGTCCCCGGCCTGTCCGCGTGCCTATTCGTGGCCGCCCTGCGGGACCGGCGGGCCGGGCTGCGGCGGGGTCTCGGTCGGCGGCTCCGGCGTCGGCTGCGGCGGCTCGGGGGACGGCTCCGGGGGCTCGGGGGTGGCGCTGGGCGGCGGCTCGGGGGTCGACTGCGGCGGCTCGGGGTCGTGGCCCCCGCCGGGCAGGCCCCGGGTCGGCGAGGAGCTGGGCGCGGAGGGGCCGCGCGGGGGCTTGGTCGCGGCGGGCGCGCCGGAGGCGCCGGGGCTGGGCTCGGCCGTGGCGGCGGGCGCCTTGCCGTCGGCGACGGCGGCGGCGCCGGGCCGGGAGACGGTACGTCCGCCGGTACGCACGTCGGTCGCGCCCTCCGCCTCGGTGACATCACCCCGCTGGCCGGCGGTGGTCGGCGAGGGGGAGGGCCCCGGCTTGGCCCCGTCGTCGCTCACGCTCATGCAGCCCGCGGACGCCGCGAGGGCGAGTGCGGTGAGGGCCCACTGGAGGGGGCGCTGGGGGACGGTGATCTGGCGCACGACGGCACCTCCGGGGCGCGTGGAGCAGGATTCGCAGTGCCCAACTCCTCGCGCCCCGCCATGGACACGGGGGCGGTGGGGACGGTGCGCCCTTGTGTGCCCCGTTGTGTGCCCCGTGGCTGTCCGCCCCGCGGGGACCACGCCCCCGGCAAGACGAACAAGACGAAAGCGCCCTACCCCGCGATCCCCGCCCCCAGGACCACCGCGCCCAGCCCCACCAGCACCGACCCCGCCGCGTTGGCCGCCGCCAGGAACCCCCGGCCCCGCTCGGCCAACCGCAGCGTCTCGTACGAGAACGTCGAGTACGTGGACAGCGCCCCGCACAACCCGGTCCCCACCAGCGCGTACACCTGCGAGGAGACCGCCGCTCCCGCGAGCACGCCGAGCACCAGGCAGCCCGTCGCGTTCACCGTGAGCGTCCCCCACGGAAAGCCGCCCTCCCGCACCCCGGCCCGCGCCTGCACGGCCCTGTCCACGAGGTACCGCAGCGGCGCCCCCACCGCCCCTCCGGCGACCACCAGCAACCAGCTCACGCGCCCGCCGTCCGCCGTCCGCCCGTCCGGCGCGCGCCCGGCCACCGGCCGACCGCCCGCCGAGTGACCGTCGCGGCCGCCCAGACCGCGGCCATCGCCGCACCGAGCGTGCCCGTCACGTACAGCACCGCCCGTACCGCCTCGCCCCGCTCCAACAGCCGTACGGCGTCCAGCGCGTACGTCGAGAACGTGGTGAACCCGCCGAGCACCCCGACGCCCAGCAGCGGCCGCACCCACGCGGGCCCCGCGCCCCGCTCGGCGACGAGCACCATGAGGACGCCGATGAGCGCGCAGCCCACGACGTTCACCACGAGGACGCCCCAGACCGAGGGCCAGGCGAGCGCGGCGCCGTACCGCGTGACCGACCCGAGCGCGCCGCCGACGGCGATGATCCCGAGCGTCCCCGGGGGCACCCCGCCCAACACGGCGCGGGCCCCGCTCCCTTCGGGACGCGCCCCGCTCACCCGTACCCCAGCGCGTGCAGCCGCTCGTCGTCGATCCCGAAGTGATGGGCGATCTCGTGCACCACCGTGATCTCGGTCTCCGCCACGACGTCCTCGCGGTCCTCGCACATCCGCAGCGTCGGCCCCCGGTAGATGGTGATCCGGTCGGGCAGCACCCCGGCGTACCACTCGCCGCGCTCGGTCAGCGGAGTCCCCTCGTACAGCCCGAGCAACTCCGGGTCGTCGGCGGGCGGTTCGTCCTCGACGAAGACCGCGACGTTGTCCATCAGCCGCATCAGCTCCGGCGGGACGCGGTCCAGCGCCTCCGCGACCAGTTCCTCGAACTCCTCACGCGTCATCTCCAGCACGCGCCCATTCTCGTCCACGCCCCGCCCGCCCCGCCCCCCGCACGGAGCATCCGGGCAGGCCCCGCGCCCTTGTGCCCGCGCACTCGGTCCGGGCCTGACGACGGGCCGGGGCCGCGGCCGCCGTCCCGCGGCACAGGACCCGCACGAGGCCCGCGCGAGGAACCGCCGTCGAAGGCCCTCCCCCACCCCCTCCACGACCCCCCGCACCCCGCCCCCGTAAACCGTTTTGGCGATACCCCCCGGCATCCCATATGCTTCTCACGTCCCCGACGCGCTGCGAAGCGCACAGGCGGGCCAATTAGCCCTCATCGTCTAGTGGCCCAGGACGCCGCCCTTTCAAGGCGGTAGCACGGGTTCGAATCCCGTTGGGGGCACGCAACACCTGTGCGAGACTTGTTCTCGCACATTGCAAGGTCCTGTGGAGCAGTTTGGAGTGCTCGCCACCCTGTCAAGGTGGAGGCCGCGGGTTCAAATCCCGTCAGGACCGCCACGGCTCGCGAGAGCCGAGTGGCTGGGTAGCTCAGTTGGTACGAGCGATCGCCTGAAAAGCGATAGGTCGCCGGTTCGATCCCGGCCCCAGCCACCATTGGAAGGCCCCGATCCATCGGATCGGGGCCTTCGTCGTCACCGGCGGCCTGGACGGGCCGGTGCGGACGGCGACGCGTTCAAGGTCCGCTACGTGCCCGCGACCAGCAGCTGGGAGCCGACCGTCATGCACGGCGGCACCGCGACGCCGCGCGAGACGGGGCCCGGTCGGGCATCAGCCGACCGGGCCCCGGCCCGTACACCCGCCCCCTCAGGCCCCGTCCCCTCAGGCCCGGCCCCCGCTGCCTCCGCCCCCTCAGCCCTCGTCCGCCGCGTCCCGTTCCCGGGACTCGCGGCCCTTCCAGCCGCGCACCGCGAGGATCAGGACGGCGATCGCGACCAGGACGACCAGCAGGACCGCGTCCGGCACCGAGCGGCCCACCTCGCTCGCCCACCGCTCGACCTCGAACGAGTCGTCCACGTCCAGCAGGCCCGGCAGCGCCGTCGTCCCGTCGAAGACGAGGAACATCGTGCCGAGGGCGACGAAGAACAGGCCCGAGAGCAGGGTCGTCGTGTGCAGTTCGAAGCGCCCGGCCTTCAGCGGCCTGCCGCGCAGCCAGCGGCGCCTGCCCAGGTCGAAGCGGTCCCACAGGAGCGCCAGCAGGAACAGCGGTACGGCCATGCCCAGGGCGTAGACCGCGAGGAGCAGGCCCCCGTACACCGGGCTGCCGCTCGTCGCCGCGACGCCCAGGACGCTGCCGAGGATCGGGCCCGCGCAGAAGCCCGCGAGGCCGTAGACCGCGCCCAGCGCGTAGACCGACGCGACGGTCGTCGGGCGGATGCGGCCCTGGAGCTCGGTCATCCGCTTCGACGCGAAGCCCATGCCGAGCACCTGCGCGACGCCCAGCACGATGATCAGCAGGCCCGCGTAGAACACCAGCTCGTCGCGGTTGCCGAAGAAGAACCGCCCCACGTAGGAGCCCGCGGCGCCCAGCGGTACGAGGGTGGTGGCCAGGCCCGCGTAGAAGATGCCGGTCCTGGCGACCAGCTTCGACGTGGAGTCGATCGAGTACGCGAAGAAGGCCGGGAGCAGCAGGGCGCTGCACGGGCTGATCAGGGCGAGGAGGCCGGCCAGGAAGGCGGCGAAGTAGCCGATGTTCGCGGTCACTCCGGGGCACCCGTCCCGCCCTTGGCGGTGCCGGGCTCGCCCGCGTCCTCGGCCCCCGCCCCCGCCTTCGGCTTCGCCTCTGCCTCTGCCTTCGCCTTCTCGATGGCCTCGTGGAACACCTCGTCCGGCTGGGCGCCGGAGATGGGCCGCCCGTTGACCAGGAACGACGGGGTGGACGTCGCGCCCAGTCCGTACGCCTCCTCCTGGTCCTTCTTCACCGAAGCCTTCGCCCCCGCGCTGTCCACGTCGCGCGTGAAGCGCTCGGCGTCCGGGACGCCCGCCTCCTCGGCGAGTGCCTTGAGGCGGTCCTTGCCGAAGCCCTTCTCCTTGGCGCCCTCGGCGTACGCGGCGGCGTGGAACTGCCAGAAGCGGCCCTGCTGCCCGGCGGCCCAGGAGGCGCGGGCGACCCGCTCGGACTCCTCGCCGAAGATCGGGAAGTTGCGCCACTCGATGCGGAGCGTGCCGTCGGCGACGTACTTCTCCACGAGGTCGGGCTCGGTGTCGCGGGCGAACTTCCCGCAGTAGCCGCACTTGAAGTCGGCGTACTCGATGAGCACGACGGGCGCGTCGGCGCGGCCCTGTGCGAGCTTGTCGGCGGCGTCGCGGCGGGCGAGCTTCTGGAGCTCGGAGTGGACGCCGTCGCCCGAGTCCCGGGAGGCGTCCGCGGCGGAGCCGGCGGGCTTGTCGGAGGGCTTGGTGGCGGTGTACGACACGAGGCCGAGGAGGGTCGCGGCGGCGACCACGCCCGCGCCGATCAGGAGGTTGGTGCGGTTCTTCTTGGCGCTGCTCTTGGTGCTGTTCTTGGTGCTGTTCTTGGTGCTGTTCTTGGTGCTGTTCTTGGTGCTGTTCTTGGGCATGGTGAAGCGTCACTCCGGTACGAGGTTCCGTCGGGATGGATCGTTCGAGGAAGCGGCCGGAGGGCCTAGACGCGTAGTACGGAGAGGTCCACGGGCGTGGGCGGGGCCAGGGGCGGCGGGCCGCGCTCGGGGGAGACCGCGAGGGGCGCGTCGTGCACGTGCCACGCCCCGTCGCCCGGGGCGCGGACGCCCACCAGGGTGGCGGAGAGCTCGTGCGCCACGGAGGGGCGGGGCGGGGTGGCGGGGTGGTCCGAGTCCCCGTGCGGGGTGCGGTCGCCGCAGCCGGGCGGGGCCGGGGAGCCGGGGCCGTCCTGCGCGAAGGCCGCGGTGCGCGGCTGGTCCGGGGCGGTGGTGGCCGCGGCGGACGCGGTGGCGGCGGGCCCGCAGAGGACGCCCAGCACGACGGCGAGGGCCGCGACGAGGCGGCACCAGGCTGTGCGGGGCGGCGTGGGCACGGAGGCCTTTCGGGAGGGGCTCGGAGGGGAAACGGCTCGCCCGAAATGGTACGGGGTACGGGGCAGGGCCCCCGGAACGCCGTTTCGCCCGCCACGAGCGCTGCGCCCCGGGCCTGCCCGCCACAAGCGCTCCGCCCCGCCCCCGCCCGAGGGGAAATCGGTTGGCCAGGGTTGCGCGCAGGGTGAGATCCTGGAGCCCGTATGTCTACCTTCGACGATCTCAGGACCCTCCTCTCCGAGGCCCCCCTCCGCGACGCCCACCGCCTCGGCCGCCGCCTCGAAGGCGCCCGCCGCATCCGGAAGCCCGAGGCACGCCAGGCCGTGCTGGACGAGATCGCCGCCGAGGCGCGGAAGGCCGCCGAGCGCACCGCCCGCCGCGCGGCGGCCGCGCCCGCCGTCACGTACCCCGAACAGCTCCCGGTCAGCCAGAAGAAGGACGAGATCGCCGACGCGATACGGGACCACCAAGTGGTGATCGTCGCGGGCGAGACCGGCTCCGGCAAGACCACCCAGATCCCCAAGATCTGCATCGAGCTCGGCCGCGGCGTCCGCGGCATGATCGGCCACACCCAGCCCCGCCGCATCGCCGCCCGCACGGTCGCCGAGCGCGTCGCGGACGAGCTGAACACCCCGCTCGGGGAGGCCGTCGGCTGGAAGGTCCGCTTCACGGACCAGGTGAACCAGGACAGCACCTTCGTCAAGCTCATGACGGACGGCATCCTGCTCGCCGAGATCCAGACGGACCGCGAGCTGCGCGCGTACGACACGATCATCATCGACGAGGCCCACGAGCGCAGCCTCAACATCGACTTCCTGCTCGGCTACCTGGCCCAGCTCCTCCCCAAGCGCCCCGACCTCAAGGTCGTCATCACCTCGGCGACGATCGACCCCGAGCGCTTCTCGCGGCACTTCGGGGACGCCCCGATCGTCGAGGTCAGCGGCCGTACGTACCCGGTCGAGGTGCGTTACCGCCCGCTCCTCGAAGAGGACTCGGAGGACACCGACCGCGACCAGATCACCGCGATCGCGGACGCCGTCGACGAGCTCCAGGCCGAGGGCCCCGGCGACATCCTGGTCTTCCTCTCCGGCGAGCGGGAGATCCGCGACACCGCCGACGCGCTCAACAAGAAGCGGCTGCGCAACACCGAGGTGCTGCCGCTGTACGCCCGCCTCTCCCACGCCGAGCAGCACCGCGTCTTCCAGCAGCACACCGGCCGCCGCATCGTCCTCGCGACGAACGTCGCCGAGACGTCCCTGACGGTCCCCGGCATCAAGTACGTCATCGACCCGGGCACCGCCCGCATCTCGCGCTACAGCCACCGCACGAAGGTGCAGCGCCTGCCGATCGAGGCGATCAGCCAGGCCAGCGCCAACCAGCGCAAGGGCCGCTGCGGCCGTACGTCGGACGGCATCTGCGTCCGGCTGTACTCCGAGGACGACTTCCTGACCCGCCCGGAGTTCACGGACGCCGAGATCCTGCGGACGAACCTCGCCTCCGTCATCCTCCAGATGACCGCGGCCGGGCTCGGCGACATCGAGAAGTTCCCCTTCATCGACCCGCCGGACCACCGCAACATCCGCGACGGCGTGCAGCTCCTCCAGGAGCTCGGCGCCTTCGACCCGGCCGAGAAGGACCCGAAGAAGAAGCTCACGCAGCTCGGCCGCAAGCTCTCCCAGCTGCCGGTCGACCCGCGGCTCGCGCGCATGGTCGTCGAGGCCGACAAGAACGGCTGCGTACGGGAAGTGATGGTGATCGCCGCCGCGCTCTCCATCCAGGACCCGCGCGAGCGGCCCGCGGAGAAGCAGACGCAGGCCGACCAGCAGCACGCCAGGTTCAAGGACGAGGCGAGCGACTTCTCCGCGTTCCTCAACCTGTGGCGGTACGTCCGCGAGCAGCAGAAGGAGCGGGGTTCCAGCTCCTTCCGCCGGATGTGCAAGCAGGAGTACCTGAACTTCCTGCGCATCCGCGAGTGGCAGGACATCTACGCGCAGCTGCGCTCGGTCGCCAAGACCATGGGCATCCACGTCAACGAGGAGGACGCGCCGGAGCAGTCCGTGCACGTCTCGCTGCTGGCGGGGCTGCTGTCCCACGTCGGGCTGAAGGACGTCAAGGACGGTGCCAAGGGCGAGTACCTGGGCGCCAGGTCCGCCAAGTTCGCGGTCTTCCCCGGCTCGGCGCTCTTCAAGAAGCAGCCGCGCTTCATCATGTCCGCCGAGCTGGTGGAGACCTCGCGCCTGTGGGCCAGGGTCAACGCCAAGATCGAGCCGGAGTGGATCGAGCCGCTCGCCGGGCACCTGCTCAAGCGCACGTACAGCGAGCCGCACTGGGAGAAGGACCAGGCGGCCGTCATGGCGTTCGAGAAGGTCACGCTGTACGGCGTCCCGATCGTCACCGACCGCAAGGTGAACTACGGCCGCATCGACCCCGAGGTCTCCCGCGACCTGTTCATCCGCAACGCCCTGGTCGAGGGCGACTGGCGCACGCACCACAAGTTCTTCGCGGACAACCGCAAGCTGCTCACCGAGGTCGAGGAGCTGGAGCACCGCGCGCGGCGCCGCGACATCCTCGTCGACGACGAGACCCTCTTCGACTTCTACGACCAGCGGGTCCCCGAGCACGTGGTGTCCGGCGCCCACTTCGACTCCTGGTGGAAGCACAAGCGCGGGGAAGAGCCCGAGCTGCTCGACTTCGAGCGCGAGATGCTCATCAACGAGAAGGCCGGGCAGGTCACCAAGGACGACTACCCGGACTCCTGGCGCCAGGGCCGGCTGAAGTTCAAGGTGACGTACCAGTTCGAGCCGGGTGCCGACGCGGACGGCGTCACCGTCCACGTCCCGCTCCAGGTCCTCAACCAGGTCACGGACGAGGGCTTCGACTGGCAGATCCCCGGCCTGCGCGAGGAGGTCGTGGTCGAGCTGATCCGCTCGCTGCCCAAGCCGATCCGCCGCCACTACGTCCCGGCGCCGAACTACGCGGCGAAGTTCCTGGAGCGCGCGGTGCCGTTGCAGGAGCCGCTGCCGGTCACGCTCGCGCGCGAGCTCCAGCGGATGGTCGGCGTCCCGGTCTCGGCCGACGACTTCGACCTGTCCCGGGTCCCGGACCACCTGAAGATCACCTTCCGGATCGTCGACGAGCGCCGCAAGAAGCTCGCCGAGGACAAGGACCTGGAGGCGCTGCGCCTGAAGCTGCGCCCCAAGGCCCGTCAGGCCCTCTCCAAGGCCGCGGCGGCGACCGCGGGGCCCTCGGGCGAGTCCATCGAGCGTTCGGGCCTCACGGACTGGACCGTCGGCCCGCTGACGAAGGTCTTCGAGACCAAGCGGGCGGGCCACCCGGTCAAGGCGTACCCGGCCCTCGTCGACCAGGGCGCCACCGTCGCCGTGCGCCTCTTCGACACCGAGGCCGAGCAGGCGCAGGCCATGTGGCGGGGCACGCGCCGCCTGATCCTGCTGAACATCCCGGTGAACCCCGCGAAGTTCGCCTCGGACAAGCTCACCAACCAGCAGAAGCTGGCGCTCTCCAGCAATCCGCACGGCTCGATCCAGGCGCTGTTCGACGACTGCGCCACGGCGGCGGCCGACAAGCTGATCGCCGACCACGGAGGTCCGGCCTGGGGCGAGGAGTCGTTCCGGAAGCTGTACGACAAGGTGCGGGCCGACCTCGTGGACACGACCGTACGGACCGTGGGCCAGGTGCAGCAGGTGCTGGCGGCGTGGCAGGCGTGCGAGCGCCGGCTGAAGGCGACGAACAGCCTGGCGCTGATCAACAACGTCCAGGACGTGCAGACGCAGCTGAACGCCCTCGTACCGGCCGGTTTCGTCACGAAGACCGGGCTGCGCCGCCTGCCGGACCTGATGCGCTACCTGGTCGCCGTGGACCGCCGCCTCCAGCAGATGCCGTCCGGCGCGCAGCGGGACACCACGCGCATGGAGAAGGTCCACGAGATGCAGGACGAGTACGCCTGGCTGCTGGAGCAGCTGCCGCAGGGGCGGCCCGTCCCGCAGCAGGTCCTGGACATCCGCTGGATGATCGAGGAGCTGCGGGTCAGCTATTTCGCGCACGCGCTGGGCACCGCGTACCCGGTGTCCGACAAGCGGATCGTGAAGGCGATCGACGCCGCGGCGCCGTGACGCGGACATCGCTCTGCGTGAGTTCGACCTGAGCCTCTGACCTGCTGTACAGTCTGGTTCGCAACGCCGCGCAGAACGGCGGAGCGAAGCAAGGTCCTGTGGAGCAGTTTGGAGTGCTCGCCACCCTGTCAAGGTGGAGGCCGCGGGTTCAAATCCCGTCAGGACCGCAGTAGACGAAGGGCCGCACCGTTCGGTGCGGCCCTTCGTGCTTCCCGCGTCTTGACGGCGTCACCTGCCACCGGTACCCAAGCTTCTAGGGACGGGGGTTCCCACGACGGGAGGTGGCGCATGGCGGCGTCGACGGCGAGGCACGAGACACGCGCGCTGCTGCGCGCCCATCTGTCGGCCGCCTCCGGCTATCGGCACCTCACCCGCCACTGTCCCGTCTGCAGCCGCCTCCTGCGCCTCGCCATGGAGCGGGAGCCGGACAGGGCGACAGGTCCGGCAGAGCCCCGCGGGGGCGACGCGGACGGCGCGGAGAAGAGCCGGCGGGACCAAAGTCCTCCGCCCCGGTGACCAACGACTGAGCACCGGGCTTCCGTTGAGTGGCAGGCTCGGAACAGGCAAGGGCCCTGCGGTGTGACGGGAGTCACCGTACGAGTTTTAGGGACGAATGAACTTACACCCTGCCTACAACTAGCCAATTTAATATGTGCAATTGCACCACCCGTACGAGACCTTCCCCAAGGCCCCGAACCACCTCCCCGGTGGGATCGAAAGCGCACCCCAGCGGCCCTGCGCCGGTCGTGCGCCACACGCGCCGCCGAGCGCCCCGGACGCTCCCCGAGCCCCCGAAAGGGGCCCGAAGGCCCCCGGCGCCCCCCGGCCGACCGTTCGGGAGCATGAAAAAATCGCGCTGGACCCGGCGGAGTCCAGCGCGATCGATGGCGGCAGTCCGTTGGGGCAGACGTCCGTCATGTGGAGCTATGGGTGGTCACTTCCGGGGTGGGGGCCCCGGGAATGCCCGTTTTTGCCAGTTTTACTGGGGTGTTCAGGCCTCGCTGCGCTGCTGCGGAATACCCGCAAGCAGTGCGCGGACCTCTGCCTCGCGGTACCGGCGGTGTCCACCGAGCGTGCGGATGGACGTGAGCTTGCCAGCCTTGGCCCAGCGGGTGACCGCCTTCGGGTCCACGCGGAACATCGTGGCAACCTCAGCCGGGGTCAGCAGCGGCTCGGCATCAGGGGTGCGAGCGGTCATGAGCGGCCTCCTCGGGAGAACCGAACCTTCTCGGTTCTTTCCTCTAAATTCTGCACCTTGACCCGCGTTGCCCGAAATGGCGGACGCGGGCCGAGTCGGTTATAGGACGAACGGCTTGTCCTCGGCACTACAACTACACCATCCGTCCAGCCACGTCGGCCAAACCGATGGAATTGCCCTCCCAGGTGTTCATCAGCGACGAAGCCGATGGACCATGCCATAGCGGACAGTCACGCCACAGTGACGATCAGTCACAGAGCGATCAGGAGTCGTCAGACCCCCCATAGAGTGCATTACCGAGAATTCCGCCCCCAGTTGGACGGAAGGAACCCTCCCCGGACTCCTTGTCCTATTTTGGCATGAGGGGTGGGGAAGGATGCAAGGGCGAAGTTAGTGCCATCCGTCACGCTTGACACAAAGGCCCGGATCGGGACGTAGGTCCCAGACTGCTGGGGCCCAAGGGTCCCGGAGTGACCATAGAGGCCGCCATCAGGGCCCCGGCGGACCTCAGTTCGCGAACTGGAGGTCCCGCACCGCGCGCCAGCGGTCCGCCAGCCTGCCGTACGCCTCCCCCGCCGCGTCCCCGTCGCCGGCCCGCAGCGCCGCGATGCCCTCGGCCACGTCGGCCGCCGAGCGGTCGTCGGCCAACTGCTCCTCGGACAGCAGGTGCACCAGGCCCCCGTAGTCCAGCTCCACGAGCGAACGCGGGTGGAAGTCCTCCAGCCAGCGCCCCACGTCCACCAGACCCTCCGTCAGCGGCCCCTCGTCGATCGACTCGCGCAGCGCCTTGAGCGAGCGCGCGAGGCGCCGCCTGGCCTGCACCATCGGCGTCCGGTAGCGCATCAGCGCGGCGCCGTCGGACGACTTCGGCACGTACTCCCGCTCCTCGTCGTCGAAGAGCGTGAACCAGCGCACCGGCACCTGCCACACCTCGCCGCGGATCCACGGCCGCGCGTCCGGGTTCCGCCGCAGCCACCGCCCGTGGTCCGCCACCGCCTGCTCGCGCACCACCGGCGGCAGCACCGCGTCCAGCACCGGGGCAGGGAACATCCCGCCCAGCCCCTCCAGCGCCAGCCAGCCGCGCAGCCTGGTCCGCCACGGGCAGACGCACAGCACGCCGTCCACCTCGGCCACGAACGCGTCCGCGCTCTCGTGCACCCGCACCGGCACCGGCGGCGTCGCCGCCAGGTCGGCCAGCGAGCGCCGCAGTTCGTCCTGGGCCGTGGGCGTGCGGGCGCGGCGGGCGTAGCGCGCCCAGTGGCCGCGCTCCGGCTCCGGGAAGGCGGCCAGGGGCTCGTAGACACGGAGGTAGGACGCGTACGGGACGATCACCGAGGACACCACCGACATGAGGCGATCGTGCCACGCCCGCACTCCCCCGGGGGGTGATCCTGGGCACTGCGCCTGATCTACGGGCGCGTAGCACTTACCCTGCTGCCGAACCGGTCCTTCCCCACCCTCAGGAAGGACCCCAACCGCCGCTTCGCACTTGGGGAGTCACCACAGTGACCGATGCATTCGACGGCGTCCTGCACACCCTGTTCCAGTCGGAACAGGGAGGCCACGAGCAAGTCGTGCTCTGCCAGGACCGCGCCTCCGGACTGAAGGCCGTCATCGCCCTGCACTCCACCGCCCTGGGCCCCGCCCTGGGCGGCACCCGCTTCTACCCGTACGCGAGCGAGGCCGAGGCCGTCGCCGACGCGCTGAACCTGGCGCGCGGGATGTCGTACAAGAACGCCATGGCCGGGCTCGACCACGGCGGCGGCAAGGCCGTCATCATCGGCGACCCCGACCAGATCAAGTCCGAGGAACTGCTGCTGGCCTACGGCCGGTTCGTGGCCTCGCTCGGCGGGCGGTACGTGACGGCCTGTGACGTCGGCACGTACGTCGCGGACATGGACGTCGTCGCCCGCGAGTGCCGCTGGACCACCGGGCGCTCCCCCGAGAACGGCGGCGCGGGCGACTCGTCGGTGCTCACCGCGTTCGGCGTCTTCCAGGGCATGCGCGCCTGCGCCCAGCAGCTGTGGGGCGACCCCTCGCTGCGCGGCCGCAAGGTCGGGATCGCGGGCGTCGGCAAGGTCGGGCACCACCTGGTGGCGCACCTGTTGAACGACGGCGCCGAGGTCGTGATCACGGACGTGCGCGAGGAGTCCGTGCGCCGGATCACCGACGCGCACCCGGAGGTCGCCGTCGTGGCGGACACCGAGGCCCTGATCCGGGTGGAGGGGCTCGACGTCTACGCGCCGTGCGCGCTCGGCGGCGCGCTGAACGACGCGTCCGTGCCCGTGCTGACGGCGAAGGCGGTCTGCGGCGCGGCCAACAACCAGCTCGCGCACCCGGGCGTGGAGAAGGACCTCGCCGACCGCGGCATCCTCTACGCGCCCGACTACGTGGTCAACGCGGGCGGTGTCATCCAGGTCGCCGACGAGCTGCACGGCTTCGACTTCGAGCGGTGCAGGGCGAAGGCCGCGAAGATCTTCGACACCACCCTCGCGATCTTCGCTCGTGCAAATGAGGACGGCATTCCTCCGGCCGCCGCCGCCGACAGGATCGCCGAGCAGAGGATGGCGGAGGCGCGCGGCGTCTGACCCTCGGGGGTGCCCGGCCGCGCCGTGCGCGGGCCGCGGAGAGACGAGGCTCACGCCGCGCGGCGGGTCGGGCGCCAAGAAGAGGTTAAAATCGCGGTTGACCAGCGAGGACGGGGCTCCTCACTGGTCCCGCGCCGAGGCGTGTCATGCGGGCGGCGTACCGTATGGCCGCAGAAGCAGGTACCGTTGAAGCCCTACGGACCGGTCCCTCTACGGAGAGCCCGTTCCGAATCATGAACGCGTGTCAAGACTCTGGGGCCGTCGAGCCCCGTCACCGAGGGGGTCGAGCCATGGGGCGCGGCCGGGCAAAGGCCAAGCAGACGAAGGTCGCCCGCCAGCTGAAGTACAGCAGCGGCGGGACTGACCTCTCGCGCCTGGCCAACGAGCTGGGCGCTTCGACTTCGAGTCAGCCGCCGAATGGCGAGCCGTTCGAGGACGACGACGAGGAAGACGACCCGTACGCGCAGTACGCGGATCTCTACAACGACGACGATGACGACGACTCCGAGGAGTCCGGTCCTTCGTCGCAGCGCCGCGGCGCTTGACCTCGCACTGAAGAACCGATCGACCACTGACCCGGTCCGGGAATCCCCGGACCGGGTTCTGTGCTGTCCAGGCGGTCGGGTCAGCCCGCGTACGTGCCGGTCAGGGCCGCGCCCGTGGCGTGGTCGCCGCGGTCGGTGATCTCGCCCGCGACCCAGGAGTCCACGCCCCGGTCGGCGAGCGTGGCCAGGGCCGCGTCCACGGACTCGGCGGGGACGACCGCGATCATGCCGACGCCCATGTTGAGCGTCTTCTCCAGCTCCAGGAGCTCGACCCGGCCCGCCTTGCCGACCACGTCGAAGATCGGGTCGGGGGTCCAGGTGGCGCGGTCCACGGTGGCGTGCAGGTGATCGGGGATCACGCGCGCCAGGTTGTTCGCAAGACCGCCTCCGGTGACGTGGCTGAAAGCGTGCACCTCGGTGGTGCGCGTCAGCGCCAGGCAGTCCAGCGAGTAGATCTTGGTGGGCTCCAGCAGCTCCTCGCCGAGCGTGCGGCCGAGCTCCGGGACCTCCCGGTCCAGCGCCCAGCCGGCGCGGTCGAAGACGACGTGGCGGACCAGCGAGTACCCGTTGGAGTGAAGGCCCGAGGACTCCATGGCGATGATCACGTCGCCCTTGCGGATGCGGTCGGCACCCAGGACCAGGTCGGCCTCCACGACGCCCGTACCGGCGCCGGCGACGTCGAAGTCGTCCGCGCCGAGCAGGCCGGGGTGCTCGGCGGTCTCGCCGCCGACCAGGGCGCAGCCCGCGAGCACGCAGCCCTCGGCGATGCCCTTGACGATCGCGGCGACCCGCTCGGGGTGGACCTTGCCGACGCAGATGTAGTCGGTCATGAACAGCGGCTCGGCACCGCAGACGACCAGGTCGTCGACGACCATGCCGACGAGGTCGTGGCCGATGGTGTCGTACACGCCCATCTGCCGGGCGATGTCGACCTTCGTGCCGACGCCGTCGGTCGCGGAGGCGAGCAGCGGGCGCTCGTAGCGCTTGAGGGCCGAGGCGTCGAAGAGGCCGGCGAAGCCGCCGAGGCCGCCGAGACCGGTGGTCTCGGGGCGCTGCGTCTTCTTCACCCACTCCTTCATCAGCTCGACGGCGCGGTCGCCGGCCTCGATGTCGACGCCCGCGGCTGCGTAGCTGGCACCAGTGGTCTCAGACATGGGTTGAGAACTTTCGTGTCGTACTGCAGGGGTTCTACGGGCGCGCTACGGGCGGCGCAGCGCGTCGGCGGCCGCGGTGTTCGCGGGGCCCGCGGCCAGCTCGGTCTCCAGCAGCTGCTTGCCGAGGAGCTCCGGGTCGGGCAGCTCCATCGGGTACTCGCCGTCGAAGCAGGCGCGGCAGAGGTTCGGCTTGGCGATCGTGGTCGCCTCGATCATGCCCTCGATGGAGATGTACGAGAGGGAGTCGGCGCCCAGGGACTTGCCGATCTCCTCGATCGACATGCCGTTGGCGATCAGCTCGGCGCGGGTCGCG
This sequence comes from Streptomyces sp. NPDC050504, assembly GCF_044458065.1. Classification (NCBI taxonomy): domain Bacteria; kingdom Bacillati; phylum Actinomycetota; class Actinomycetes; order Kitasatosporales; family Streptomycetaceae; genus Streptomyces; species Streptomyces sp. NPDC050504. Next base: position 65,952 of record NZ_JBITHO010000003.1, read on the forward strand.
AAGTCGATGCCGAAGAAGCAGGGCCACTTCACGGGCGGGGAGGAGATCCGGATGTGGATCTCGGCCGCGCCGGCCTCGCGGAGCATCTTGACCAGGGCGCGCTGGGTGTTGCCGCGGACGATCGAGTCGTCGACGACCACCAGCCTCTTGCCCTTGATGACTTCCTTGAGCGGGTTCAGCTTCAGCCGGATGCCCAGCTGGCGGATCGTCTGGGAAGGCTGGATGAAGGTCCGGCCGACGTAGGCGTTCTTGACGAGTCCCGCGCCGAACGGAATGCCCGAGGCCTCCGCGTACCCGATCGCGGCAGGGGTGCCGGATTCGGGCGTCGCTATGACCAGGTCGGCCTCGACCGGAGCTTCCTTGGCGAGTTTCCGCCCCATCTCGACGCGCGAGAGGTAGACGTTGCGGCCGGCGATGTCCGTGTCGGGACGGGCCAGGTAGACGTACTCGAAGACACAGCCCTTGGGCTTCGCTTCCGCGAATCGAGAGGTGCGGATGCCGTTCTCGTCGATCGCGATCAGCTCGCCGGGCTCGACCTCGCGGACGTAGGAGGCGCCGCAGATGTCGAGGGCGGCGGACTCCGAGGCCACCACCCAGCCGCGCTCCAGGCGGCCCAGCACCAGCGGGCGGATGCCCTGCGGGTCGCGGGCGGCGTAGAGGGTGTGCTCGTCCATGAAGACGAGCGAGAAGGCGCCGCGGACGTCGGGAAGGACCTTGGCCGCGGATTCCTCCACGGTCAGGGGCTTGCCGTCGTCGTCCGTCTGGCCCGCGAGGAGCGCGGTGACCAGATCGGTGTCGTTGGTGGCTGCCACCTGGGTGGCCCGGCCGTTCTCCTTGGGGAGTTCGGCGACCATCTCGGCGAGCTGCGCCGTGTTGACCAGGTTGCCGTTGTGGCCGAGCGCGATCGAACCGTGCGCGGTGGCGCGGAACGTCGGCTGGGCGTTCTCCCAGACGGAGGCCCCGGTGGTCGAGTAGCGGGCGTGACCGACCGCGATATGACCTTGGAGGGAGCCGAGCGAGGTCTCGTCGAAGACCTGGGAAACCAGTCCCATGTCCTTGAAGACGAGGATCTGAGAGCCGTTGCTGACCGCGATACCCGCGGATTCCTGGCCTCGATGTTGGAGGGCGTAGAGCCCGAAGTAAGTGAGCTTCGCGACCTCTTCACCCGGAGCCCAGACACCGAAGACGCCGCAAGCGTCCTGGGGGCCCTTCTCGCCGGGGAGCAGGTCGTGGTTGAGTCGTCCGTCACCACGTGGCACGGGACCGAGTGTAGGCGAGATCGACCACTGGTCCGAATTGGGGACGGCGGGGCGCGGGGTGCGGGGGCGCGTCGGGCGTGCGGCCGAGGGCGGGTGTCGTCGCTGTGCGCTGCGGGGTGTCGCTCTGCGTACGGGCTCGCGGGGTGCGTACGGGGCGCGTCCCGCCCTTGCCCAGGCGCCCCGGAGGGCGTGCGGCGCCTCGCCGCGGGGCCCCGGGCGGGGGCGGCGGGCGGGGGCGGCGTCCCCCGGCGGGCCGGGGCGGAGCGGGGCGGGGCGCCCGTGTCGCGTTTCACATTCGGCGGGGCGGGGGGCGGCCGGGCGCCGGGGGGATTCGTCCCGTCCTGGGTGTCCAGGGACGCGTCCGGATCCTGGGACGGGGCGTTGACAGGGGTACGGGGGCTGCGTGAGGCTCCATGGCCATGCAGCCCCTCGGTGATCATGCGGTCACGCTTGTGGAGCGCCGCCACGTCGACCTGGTCCGATGCGCGAGCGCGATCTGTCGCTGAGCTGAGCCCGGGGTACGGGGGGTGGGCCTCCGTTCCCCCGTGGATGCCCCGTGGCCCGGGGCGGGCGCCTTTCGCCTGGGGCGAGCCCGCTCAAGCGGAGTGGGCGCGTGCGGCGTCTGCCCCACCCTCGCGCAGTTCCCCGCGCCCCTACGGGGCTCGCGGCCCGCAGGGCACCATCGCGCCCTCATGAGCGGCGCCCCCTTCGCCGCGTACAGCACGTACGACACGTACACCAGGAGCCCCCATGTCCTCGCAGGACCCTGCCCTCTCGCGGCGCGCCTTCTCCGGTGCCGTCACGGCCACCGCCGTGACCGCCGCCGCCGTCGCCTCCTCCGGCACCGCCGGTGCCGCCGCCCCCGAAAGCGGGGAGCGCCCCTTCCGGGCCGCCCCCGGAAAGCCCCGTTCCCGCCGCCCCAACATCCTCTTCATCCTGGGCGACGACCTCGGCTGGGCCGACCTCTCCTCGTACGGCTCGCCCCACATCCGCACCCCGCACCTCGACCGCCTCGCCCGCCAGGGCGTCCGCTTCACCGACGCGTACTCCGGCTCCGCCACCTGCTCCCCCACCCGCTTCAGCCTCTACACCGGCCGCTACCCGGGCCGCACGAAGGGCGGTCTCGCCGAGCCCATCGCGGACAGGTCGGTGGGGCTCGAACCGACCCACCCCACCCTCGCCTCGCTCCTGAAGGGCGCGGGCTACTCCACCGCGCTCATCGGCAAGTGGCACTGCGGCTACCTCCCCGACTACAGCCCCACCCGCTCCGGCTGGGACGAGTTCTTCGGGAACTTCGGGGGCGCGCTGGAGTACTACTCCAAGCTGGGCCTGGCCGGGGAGTACGACCTGTACGAGGGGGACGCCGAGTACAAGGACCTGCGGTACTACACGCGGATCCTGACCGAGCGGGCGAGCGAGTACGTCGGGCGCGACCACCACGACAAGCCGTGGCTGCTCAACCTCAACTTCACCACCCCGCACTGGCCGTGGACAGCCGACGGCGACGAGGCGCAGAGCGCCGAGATCGTCCGGCGCATCAAGGCGCGCGAGCCCGGTGCGCTCCAGCACCGCGACGGCGGTTCGCTGGCCAAGTACAAGGAGATGGTCGAGGACCTCGACCGCTCCGTGGGCGAGGTGCTGCGCGCCCTGAAGCGCTCCGGGCAGGAGCGGAACACCCTCGTCTTCTTCGCCAGCGACAACGGCGGCGAGCGCTTCTCCTACAACTGGCCGCTGAGCGGCAACAAGGGCTCGCTCCAGGAGGGCGGCATCCGCGTGCCGGCCGTGCTGCGCTGGCCCGCCCGGATCGACGGCGGGCAGGTCAGCCACGAGCCGGTGTTCTCGCCCGACTGGACCGCGACCCTGCTCGAACTGGCCGGGGCGCGGCCGCACCCCGCGTACCCGCTGGACGGCACCAGCCTCGCCGGATACCTGCTGCGCGGCGAGGAGGTCGGTGAGCGCGACCTGTTCTGGCGGGTGCGCGGGGAGCGCGCGCTGCGCCGGGGCGACTGGAAGTACTACCGGGGCAGAAGCGGCCGCGACCAGCTCTTCCGGCTCGACGAGGACGAGCGGGAGCAGGCCGACAAGGCGGCCCTGCACCCGGGCGTGCTGGCCGGGCTGCGGTCCGCGTGGGAGCGCACGGACGCGCAGCTGCTGCCGTACCCGTCGAACTGACGGACCGTTACGCGGACTTCGTCCGCGCGGCCGTCAGGCCCTTGCCGCTCTCGGCGGTGAGGGAGAGCTGGCCCTCCTGGAGGCGGAAGGCGGTCTTCCCCTTCAGCACCTCCTGGAGGGCGCGCTCCGTCTTCCCCGCCTCTCCGGCACACATCATGCGCGTGAGGGCGAGCCGTCCGAAGGTCACCGACGAGCCGTCGGCCTTCGCGGTCGTACGGAAGGTGTTGCAGCCCAGGCGCCCGGTCGCCGTGCCGTCCGCACCGATGGTGAGGTGCGAGGCGCCGTTGCCGGGCGGCACGGCGTCGATCTCGGGGCCCGAGGCCAGGCCCACCACGGTCCACCTGGTGCCGACGAGCGGGGCGGGCGGCAGCCGCCTGGGGGTCGCGGTCCTGGTCAGCGCGATGGTGCCGCCCCCGGCCCCGGTCAGGGTGGCCGCGCTCTCCGTGCCCCGTACCGCGATCCTGCCGTGGAACACCTCGTGCAGCGCCCGCTCCGCGCGCATCACCGGGTCCTCGCAGGCGATCTCGGTGTGGGCGGCCTCGTCCACCACGATGCCGCCGTCCTCGAAGCGGAACATCCCGCCGTAGGCGTTGCACGCCGTCCCGCCCGCCGTCCCCTTCTCGGCGCTGAGCGAGAAGAGGGTCCTGCCCGGCACCCCGGGGACCTTCTCGCCCCCGGTCGTGATCGATTCGACCTGCCAGGTGCCGCCGCTCAGCGGGACGTCCGTCCCGCCCCCGGGCGGCGGGGAGCCCTTGCCGCCGCTCCCGCCGCCGTCCCCGCCCGCGCCCCCGCCCCCGTCGGACACCGAGCCCGAGCCCGAGTCCGTACCGCAGGCCGCGAGGGTGAGGAGCGCCAGTACCGTCACTGCTGCACGTCGAGTCCGCATGCCGGTGTGACGTGCCCCACCCCGGGCCGGTTCCCTAGCCGAGCAGGGGCAACAGCGGCGCCAGATCGGCCCGCTCGCCACTCGCGGCCACCTTCGCCGCGGCCACCTCCGCGGCCCATCCCGTGCGCCCCGTGGCGAGCCTGATCCAGGTCAGCGGGTCCGTCTCCACCACGTTCGGCGGGGTCCCGCGCGTGTGCCTGGGCCCCTCCACGCACTGCACCACCGCGAACGGCGGCACCCGCACCTCGACCGCGCCGCCCGGCGCCTTCGTCGCGAGCGCGTCCGCGAGCAGCCGCGCGCAGGCCGCGAGCGCCTGCCGGTCGTACGGGACGTCGAGGCCGGTCGCCGCGTTCAGGTCGTCGGTGTGGACGATCATCTCGACCGTGCGCGTGACGACGAAGTCGCCCAGCCGCATGGTGCCCATCCGGGCCGGGACCAGCCGGTCGTCGTCGGCCGTCGCCAGCGCCGCCTCGACGTCGGCGAACAGCCGGTCGTACAGCCCGAGCAGGTCGGGGCTGGCCTCGGCGATCTCGCGGGTGTCGTCGTCGACCGCGCCCTGGTAGGCCACCGTCGCGAACGGCCAGTCGAGCAGCGGGACCTCCAGCTTCGGCGGCTCGGGCAGGGCGAGGTACCTGGGGACCGTGCCCGCGACGAGCACGATGTGCGCGGCCAGTTCGCGCACGGTCCAGTCGCCGAGCCTGGTCGGCAGCGCGAGCTGCTCGGGCGTGAGCGTGCGGACCGCGTCCCTGACGTGGCCGAGCTGGGCCAGGACGGCGGCGCGGGTCTTGGCGGAGTCGTAGCTGCGGGCGCGCTTCTTGCTGGCAGGTGGCATACGTCGGAGGCTAGCGCTCGCTGCCGACGACGGCCTCGAAAATTTCCCGGTCGGCCGGGACCCCGATGCCGCGCCAGTGGAACGGGACGCCGCGCGCGACCTTCGGGTCCGGGGCGTCCATCAGCTGGAAGTGCAGGTGCGGCTCGCTGGAGTTGCCGGAGTTCCCGCAGGCCGCGAGGGTCTGCCCGGCCGTGACCCGGTCGCCCGGGCGCACCTTCAGGGAGCCCCGCTTCAGGTGGGCGTACATCGCGTACACCCCGTCACCGAGGTCCAGGACCAGGTGGTTGCCCGTGACCCGGCGCGCGCCCCCGACCGAGCGGATGACGGACTCGGCGACCAGCAGGTAGAGGACGCCGGGCAGCGAGGTGCGGGTGAGGTGGTCGCGCTGGGCGTCGTCGGCGGTGACGACCGTCGCGTCGGCCGCGGCGAGCAGCGGGGCGCCGAAGGCCGGGTACGCCTCGGGGCGGCGGCCGAACGGCCACAGCAGTACGGGTGCCGGGCGGCCCCCCTCCGCCCCGGGCTCCCCCTCGGCCGTGATGTCGATGGCGTACGACTGTCCCAGCGCGTGCGTGCCGTGGCTTGGCACCTTGTCCGCCGGGCTGTTCAGCGCCGACCAGCGCCCGCCGACCGGCGGCTCGACCTCGACGGGTTCGCGCGGCTTGAGCCTGATCTCGCGGTCCCTGGTCAGCCGCAGCCCCAGCCAGCAGCCGAGGGACGCGGCCATCAGCGCCAGGGTGATCCAGTACGGGGTGCCCAGCGAGGGCTGGCTGAAGGCGTAGCAGGCGAACACCACCCACAGCAGGCGGTGGAGCAGGGCGACGAGCAGTCGTCCGGACATCGTTCCTCCCCTTCGTGCGACACGTTCGTACGGCGAAGGCCCGTCAGGCGGGCCGGGCGGCGGAGAGCATCACGAGCAGCGGGACGACCCGGCCGGCGGGGACCGTGTACTTCCCCCGGCCCTCGGCGTGCAGCCAGCCCGCGGCGGTGAGTTGGCGCAGGTGGTGGTAGATCTGCCCGGAAGTGCCGAAGCCGTCCAGCTCGCCCAGTTCGGCGGCGGTGCGGCGGCCGGACAGGACCTCGCGCAGCAGCCGCAGCCGCACCGCGTTGCCGAGCGCCGCGAAGGCGTCGGCCGCCCGGGACCAGTCGGTGTCCAGGAGGTCGTCGGTGGTCTCGCCGTACTGCCACTCGTACCGCTCGCCCGTCCCGGGCAGCCGTACGGCCCCGGTGTAGGTGACGCCCCCGTCGGCGACCCCGAGCCGGGCGAACTGCTCCTTGAGCCCTTCCAGCGCCCAGAAGTCGCCGTCCCCCGCCCGGGGGCCCGGCCCGGCACCCTCCAGCGCCGCGAGCCTGCGCTCCAGGTCGGCGACGCGATCTTCAAGATCCATGGGTTGAGAATACGTAATTACGTAATGACGAACAAGTGGGGTGCGGAAAAGCCCCCGCCCGGACCTGGTGGTCCGGGCGGGGGCCAGTGGATCGCGGCTCGGGCCGGATCGCGGCTCAGCCGAAGAGGCCGGGCAGGGTCTCCTCGTGCGCCGTGCGCAGCTCGGCCAGCGGGAGCGTGAACTCGCCCTGGACCTCGACCGCGTCGCCGTCGACGACGCCGACGCGGGTCACGGGCAGGCCCCGAGCGCCGCACATGTCGGTGAAGCGCAGCTCCTCGGAGCGCGGCACGGAGACGACCGCGCGCCCCGCCGACTCGCTGAACAGGAACGTGAACGCGTCGAGCCCGTCCGGGACGACGAGGCGCGCGCCCTTGCCGCCCTTGAGGCAGGACTCGACCACGGCCTGGACCAGACCGCCGTCGGACAGGTCGTGCGCCGCGTCGATCATGCCGTCGCGGGAGCCCGAGATCAGGATCTCGCCGAGCAGCTTCTCCCGGTCCAGGTCGACCTTGGGCGGCAGGCCGCCGAGGTGCTGGTGGACGACCTGGGACCAGGCCGAGCCGCCGAACTCCTCGTCTGTGTCGCCCAGCAGGTAGAGGAGCTGGCCCTCTTCCGCGAAGGCGACGGGGGTGCGGCGGTTCACGTCGTCGATCACGCCGAGCACGGCGACGACCGGCGTCGGGTGGATGGCCACCTCGCCCGTCTGGTTGTAGAGCGAGACGTTGCCGCCGGTCACCGGGGTGCCGAGCGCCAGACAGCCGTCCGCGAGGCCGCGGGTGGCCTCGGCGAACTGCCACATGACGTCCGGGTCCTCGGGGGAGCCGAAGTTGAGGCAGTCGGAGATGGCGAGCGGCTTGGCACCGGTCGCGGCGACGTTGCGGTACGCCTCGGCCAACGCGAGCTGCGCACCGGTGTACGGGTCGAGCTTGGCGTACCGGCCGTTGCCGTCGGTCGCCATGGCCACGCCGAGGTTGGTCTCCTCGTCGATGCGGACCATGCCCGCGTCCTCGGGCATCGCCAGGACGGTGTTGCCCTGCACGAAGTGGTCGTACTGCGAGGTGATCCAGGACTTCGACGCCTGGTTGGGCGAGGCGACGACGGCCAGGACCTGTGCGCGCAGCTCGTCCGACGTGGCCGGGCGGGGCAGCTTGCCCGCGTCGTCGGCCTGGAGGGCGTCCTGCCACTCGGGGCGGGCGTAGGGGCGCTGGTAGACCGGGCCCTCGTGGGCGACGGTGCGCGGCGGCACGTCCACGATCTGCTCGCCGTGCCAGAAGATCTCCAGCTGGGAGCCCTCGGTCACCTCACCGATGACGGTGGCGATGACGTCCCACTTGTCGCAGATCTCCAGGAAGCGCTCGACGTGCTGCGGCTCGACGACCGCGCACATGCGCTCCTGCGACTCGCTCATGAGGATTTCCTCGGGCGAGAGGGTCGCGTCGCGCAGCGGCACGGTGTCCAGCTCGACGCGCATGCCGCCGGAACCGGCCGAGGCCAGCTCGGAGGTGGCGCAGGAGAGCCCGGCGCCGCCGAGGTCCTGGATGCCGGCGACCAGCTTCTCCCGGAAGATCTCCAGGGTGCACTCGATGAGGAGCTTCTCCTGGAAGGGGTCGCCGACCTGGACGGCGGGGCGCTTGGCCGGGCCGGTCGACTCGAAGGTCTCGGACGCGAGGACCGAGACGCCGCCGATGCCGTCGCCGCCGGTGCGGGCGCCGTACAGGATGACCTTGTTGCCCGTGCCCGACGCCTTCGCGAGGTGGATGTCCTCGTGCTTCATCACGCCGATGCAGCCGGCGTTGACCAGCGGGTTGCCCTGGTAGCACTCGTCGAAGACGACCTCGCCGCCGATGTTCGGCAGGCCCAGGCAGTTGCCGTAGCCGCCGATGCCCGCGACGACGCCCGGCAGGACGCGCTTGGTGTCGGGGTGCTCGGCCGCGCCGAAGCGCAGCGGGTCCACGACGGCGACCGGGCGGGCGCCCATCGCGAGGATGTCGCGGACGATGCCGCCGATGCCGGTGGCGGCGCCCTGGTAGGGCTCGATGTACGAGGGGTGGTTGTGCGACTCGACCTTGAAGGTCACCGCGTACCCCTGGCCGACGTCGACCACACCGGCGTTCTCGCCGATGCCGACGAGCATCGCGTCGTTCTCCGGGACCTTCTCGCCGAACTGCTTCAGGTGGACCTTGCTGCTCTTGTACGAGCAGTGCTCGGACCACATGACGGAGTACATGGCGAGCTCGGCGCCGGTGGGACGGCGGCCCAGGATCTCCCGGATGCGGGCGTACTCGTCCTCCTTGAGGCCGAGCTCCTTCCAGGGCTGCTCGACCTCGGGGGTCTCCGCGGCGTGCTTGACCGTGTCCAGCGTCATGCGTTGACCAACTTCTTCAGGATCGAGGTGAAGAAACCGAGCCCGTCCGTCTTGCCGGTGCCGATCAGCGGCTCCACGGCGTGCTCCGGGTGCGGCATCAGGCCCACGACGTTGCCCGCCGCGTTGGTGATGCCGGCGATGTCGCGCAGCGAACCGTTGGGGTTGAAGTCGAGGTAGCGGAAGGCGACGCGGCCCTCGGCCTCCAGCTCGTCGAGCGTGCGCTCGTCGGCGACGTACCGCCCGTCCATGTTCTTCAGCGGGATGTGGATCTCCTGGCCCGCCGCGTAGTCCGCGGTCCAGGCCGTCTCCGCGTTCTCCACGCGCAGCTTCTGCTCGCGGCAGATGAAGTGCAGGTGGTTGTTGCGCAGCATCGCGCCGGGCAGCAGGTGGGCCTCGGTGAGGAACTGGAAGCCGTTGCAGATCCCGAGGACCGGCATGCCGGCCTTCGCCTGCTCGATGACGCTCTCCGCCACGGGCGAGAAGCGCGAGATGGCGCCGGCCCTGAGGTAGTCGCCGTAGGAGAAGCCGCCCGGCAGGACGACCGCGTCGACCTGCTTGAGGTCCTTGTCCTTGTGCCAGAGCGGGACCGGCTCGGCCCCCGCGATGCGCACGGCCCGCAGGGTGTCGCGGTCGTCGAGCGTGCCGGGGAAGGTGACGACGCCGATACGGGCGGTCACTTCTCCTCCTCCACCTTCACGGTGAAGTCCTCGATGACGGTGTTGGCGAGGAAGGTCTCGGCCATCTCGTGGATGCGGGCGAGGGCGGCGTCGTCGACCGGTCCTTGCACATCGAGTTCGAAACGCTTCCCCTGACGTACGTCCGCGATTCCGTCGAACCCGAGGCGGGGCAGTGCGCGCTGCACCGCCTGTCCCTGGGGGTCGAGGATCTCGGGCTTGAGCATGACGTCGACTACGACGCGAGCCACGGGCACTCCCGGTGTGGTGTTGCGAGGGCGGTTCCCTCAGCCTACCCGGCCGAAAATTCTACGCGGGTAGATATCGGTTCCGGCAGATCACGTCCAGATATCGGACCCGAGAACGCCCGGGGAAAATCCAGGGAAAAAACTGGCGCATGAGATTGCGGGCTGACACGCTGACGTAATTGGCTGGGCTTCACATTGTGATGCCTGCCGCTGTACAAAGGATTACCGCAGAAAGCAGCATTGCCCCGAAGAAGCCGGAAGGCCGTCGTCACCGCACGTCAGGCAAGTTCCTGGCGCGGTGCAGGCGCAGGAAAGGACCGATATCCGTGGCGCAGCGCGTAGTGGTGACGCTCTCCGACGACATCGACGGCGGGGAAGCGGCGGAAACGGTTTCGTTCGCCCTCGACGGGAAGTCGTACGAGATCGACCTCAATCAAGCCAATGCAAAGAAACTGCGCAAGTCCCTGGCGCCGTACGTGGCGGCGGGCCGAAAGCAGTCGAAGTCGGGCAAGACCTACCGGCACACGTCCGTGGACCCGGACCCGGCGGCGGTCCGCGCGTGGGCCCGCTCCCGCGACATGGAGGTGCCGGCCAGGGGCCGGATCCCGAAGAAGGTCTACGAGGCGTTCAACGCGGCGGTCTAGCCGGGGAGCGGCCGTGCCGGACGGCCCCGTCCGGCACGGCCGCTCCCGCCGGGCCGCGGGCCCGCCCCACCCCGCCCCACCGCCCCGTCAGAAGCGCCCGCCCCGAACCGAGTTGCAAAGCACCCCCTGACGTGGGCTAGAGTTTGGACCACGCCGAGGGGCAAGGCCGAAAGGCCGAAACCCACGGAGCGTGCGGGTGTAGTTCAGTAGCAGAACATCCCCCTTCCAGGGGGAAGGCGCAGTGTGCAATTCCTGTCACCCGCTCTGCATCGCTCTCCAGACCACTCCGGTGGTTCGGGTAGAGTGGTGAACGCACCGCCCAGTGAGAGCTGAGCGGCAGCAATGCGGACGTGGCTCAGTTGGTAGAGCATCACCTTGCCAAGGTGAGGGTCGCGAGTTCGAATCTCGTCGTCCGCTCAGGAAGCGAAGGCCCCGGTCATCAGACCGGGGCCTTCGTCGTGCGCCCGGCACCCGCCGATGACATTTGTCATGGACGCCGATGACAGGCCGCACTGATACCGGTCTCCGCCCGGCGGAAGACTCGAAGCATGAACACCGACCAGTACGTCATCGATGTCGAGGGGCTCCGGCGCACCTACGCCGGAGGCTTCGAGGCCGTACGTTCCCTCTCCTTCTCCGTGGCACGCGGCGAGCTCTTCGCCCTGCTCGGCACCAACGGCGCCGGCAAGACCTCCACCATGGAACTGCTGGAGGGGCTGGCCGCGCCGACCGGCGGCACCGTGCGGGTCCTGGGCCACGACCCGTACGCCGAGCGCGCCGCGGTCCGCCCGCGGATCGGTGTGATGCTCCAGGAGGGCGGCTTCCCCTCCGAACTGACCGTGCTGGAGACGGCCCGCATGTGGGCCGGGTGCACCAGCGGCGCGCGGCCCGTCGGCGACGTGCTGGAGCGGGTCGGGCTCGGCGGCCGCGGCAAGGTCCGCGTCAAGCAGCTCTCCGGCGGCGAGCGCCGCCGCCTCGACCTGGCGATGGCCCTGCTCGCCGACCCCGAGGTGCTCTTCCTCGACGAGCCGACCACGGGACTCGACGCCGAGGGCCGCCAGGAGACCTGGGAGCTGGTGCGGGAGCTGCGCGAGGCCGGCACCACCGTGCTGCTCACCACGCACTACCTGGAGGAGGCCGAGACGCTGGCCGACCGGCTGGCGATCATGCACGAGGGGCGGATCGCCGCCGAGGGCCGCGTCGAGGAGGTCGTCGCCGCGCACCCCTCCCGGATCTCCTTCACCCTCCCCGACGGCTACCACCTCGGGGACCTCCCGCCGCTCGGCGCGCTCGGCGTCACGGGCCACGAACTCAACGGCCGCACCGTGCGGCTGCACACCGACCGGCTCCAGCGGTCCGCCGCCGCGCTGCTCGACTGGGCCGGGACGGCGGGCGTCGAACTGCGCGGCCTCGACATGCGGTCCGCCTCCCTCGAAGAGGCCTTCCTGCACATCGCGCGCGAAGCGAAGAACGGTCGGAACCAGAACGCGAAGGAAGAGGTGGCGGCGCGATGAGCACGGCCGTGATGGGGCGCCTGGCAGCACTGACCAGGGCCGAGATGATCCTGCTCGTACGCCACAAGGCGGTGCTGGTCACCGCGCTGGTGCTGCCGCTGGCCATGACCTTCGCCATGCAGTCGCTCATCTCCGACCTCGACCTGGAAGACGCCGGACTGACCCTCGGCACGATGCTGATGCCGTCCATGCTCGGCTTCGTCTTCCTCTTCGGGGTGTACTCGGCGCTGGTCACCGTCTACGTCGTGCGCCGCGACCAGCTCGTGCTCAAGCGGCTGCGCACCGGCGAACCCGGCGACCTGGAGATCCTCGGCGGCACCGCGTCCGCCACGCTCGTCGCGGGCGTCGTGCAGTGCCTCGTCCTCGCCGTCGCGGGCGCGCTGGTCCTCGACGTCGAGGCGCCGAGCAGCATCCTGCTCGTGGTGCTCGGTGCACTCTTCGGCCTCGTGCTGGCCACCGGACTCGCCGCCGTCACCGCCGCGTTCACCAAGTCCGCCGAGGGCGCCCAGCTGACGATCACCCCGATGCTGCTCGTCTCGATGATCGGCTCCGGGATGGTCGTACCGCTGGAGCTGATGCCCGAGAAGATGGCGTCCGTCTGCGAACTGCTGCCGCTCTCGCCCGCGGTGCAGCTCGTCCGCGGCGGCTGGACCGGCACGCTGAGCACGTACGACGTCCTGGGCGCCGTCGCCGTCGCCCTGGCCTGGACCGTAGTGTCGGTCTTCGCCGTACAGAAGTGGTTCCGCTGGGAGCCCAGGCGATAGGCACACGGGAACACGGGGGAACGGCAGATGCACGGGGTGCGGGCGTGAAGACCTTCTGGAGCGGCCGGAGCCACGCGGCCAAGCTCGACCTGTACATGCGGATCACGCTCTACGTGCTGCCCGTGCTCTTCGCCCTCGGCATCATCGGGTCCCTGGCCGGGACCGTCGACGACGAAAGGGCCGTCCCGCTCGCCCAGGGACTCGGGGCGCTGGTCCTCGCCCAGACCGCGGCCACCACGGTCTGCCTGCGCCACGGACTGACGCACTACCTGAAGGGCGCCCCCGTCCCGCGCCAGTGGGTGACCCTCGTCCTGGTGCTCTGCGCGGCCTCCCTGGGCCTGCTGTTCGCCCTCCTGCGCATGGACGGCGTGGGCGGCTCCGACTTCGGCATGATGCTCCCCTACGTCCTCGGGTACGCGAGCTGGGCGACGTACCTCTTCGGTTCCGTCCGCAGGCTGCTGGCCTGCACCGCGCTGGCCGGGCTCCTGGTCGCCGGGGCCGGCTGGCTGGCCAAGGGCGGCGAATACGCGGCGGGCGGCGCGGCCTCCGTGCTCTTCGTCGCCGGCTTCACCCTGCTGACCGTCCGCACGACCGGCTGGTTCCTGACGGTGATCTGGGAGCTCGACCGGTCGCGGGACATCGAGGCGCGGCTCGCGGTCGCCGAGGAGCGGCTGCGCTTCGGCCGCGACATGCACGACGTGCTGGGCCGCAACCTCGCCGTGATCGCCCTCAAGAGCGAGCTCGCCGTGCAGCTCGCACAGCGCGGCAGGCCCGAGGCCGCCGACCAGATGGCCGAGGTCCAGCGCATCGCCCAGGACTCCCAGCGCGAGGTGCGGGAAGTCGTGCGCGGCTACCGCGACGCGGACCTCGCGGGCGAACTCGCGGGCGCGCAGGGCGTGCTGAAGGCCGCCGGGATCGACAGCCGGGTCAGCCGCGACGGCGTCGAAGGGGACCCCGACGGGGGCAAGGGCTTCGCCCTGCCCGAACCCGTCCAGTCGGCGCTCGGCTGGGTGGTGCGCGAGGCCGCCACGAACGTGCTGCGGCACGGCAACGCCAAGTGGTGCGCGATCCGGCTGACCGCCGCCGACGGGCGGGCGGTGCTCGCCGTCGAGAACGACGGGGCGCCCGATGCGCCCACGGCGCCCCCCGGCTCCGGCCTCGCCGGACTGCGCGAGCGCCTCGCCGCACTGGACGGCAGCCTGGAGGCGGCCCGCACCGAGGACGGAAGATGGCTGCTGACCGCGTCGGTACCGCTGGTACTGGAGAAGCAGTGACCAAAGCCGTGATCGGAGAAGCCGTGCCCGCAGAAGCCGAGCCCACAGGAGCCCCCGGCCCTTCGGGGTCCGCCCCCGCCCCTTCGGGGTCCGCCCCCGTCCGCGTGCTGCTCGCCGACGACGAGCACCTGATCAGGGGCGCGCTGGCCGCGCTCCTCGCACTGGAGGACGACCTGGTGGTGGTCGCCGAGGCCGCGTCCGGGCCCGAGGCCATCGCGATGGCGCTGGCGCACCGGCCCGACGTCGCGGTCCTCGACCTCCAGATGCCGGGGGCGGACGGTGTGAAGGTCGCCACAGCGATCCGGTCCGACCTGCCCGGCTGCCAGACCATGATCGTGACCAGTCACGGCCTCCCCGGGCACCTCAAGCGGGCGCTGGAGGCGGGGGTGCGGGCGTTCGTCCCGAAGACCGTGAGCGCCCAGCGGCTCGCCGAGATCATCCGGACCGTACGGGCGGGAAACCGCTACGTGGACCCGGAATTGGCCGCCGACGCGATCTCCGCGGGCGACTCGCCGCTGACCGCGCGCGAGGCCGACGTGCTGGAGTTCGCGGCGGACGGGGCGCCCATCGCGGAGATCGCGCAGAGGGCCGCGCTGTCCCCCGGGACCGTACGGAACTACCTGTCGTCGGCCGTGACGAAACTGGGCGCCGAGAACCGTCATGCGGCGGTGCGTCTCGCGCGCGAGCGAGGTTGGGTATAGTGGGTTCCGCGCTACGGCGCATGCGGACGTGGCTCAGTTGGTAGAGCATCACCTTGCCAAGGTGAGGGTCGCGAGTTCGAATCTCGTCGTCCGCTCGGCAGAAAGCCCCCGGTTCTCCTGAACCGGGGGCTTCTTCGTGCGTACGCGCGCCCCGCCGGGCGCCTCGGTCGGCGCCCGGCGGGGCAGCGGCACTCAGCTCCAGGTGAGGCCGGTGAGCAGCTCGTACGCCTCGACGTACTTCGCCCGGGTCGCGTCCACGACCTCCTGCGGCAGCGCGGGCGGCGGCAGCTCGCCCTTGCGGTCCCAGCCGGACGCGGGGGACGTCAGCCAGTCCCGCACGAACTGCTTGTCGTACGAGGGCTGGGCGCGGCCCGGCTGCCAGGACGCGGCGGGCCAGAAGCGCGAGGAGTCCGGGGTCAGCACCTCGTCCGCGATGATCAGCCGCTCGCCCTCGTAGCCGAACTCGAACTTGGTGTCCGCGAGGACGATCCCCCGGTCCTTGGCGATGTCGCGGGCCCTGGAGTAGACGGCGAGGGTCGCCTGGCGCAGCTGCGCGGCGGTCTCGGCGCCGACCTGGCGGGCCACTTCCTCGTACGAGACGTTCTCGTCGTGCTCGCCGACGGCCGCCTTCGTGGCGGGCGTGAAGATCGGCGCGGGCAGCTCGGAGCCGTCGGTCAGGCCCTCGGGGAGCGCGAGGCCGCAGACCGTGCGGGACTCGTCGTACTCGACCAGGCCCGAGCCGGTGAGGTAGCCGCGCGCGACGCACTCGACCGGGACCATCCGCAGCGACTTGCAGACCAGGGTGCGGCCCGCCCAGTCGGCGGGGGCGCCGGGCGGCAGCTCCGTCGAGATCACGTGGTTGGGGACCAGGTCGGCGAGCTGGTCGAACCACCAGAGCGAGAGCTGGGTGAGGACCCGGCCCTTGTCGGGGATCTCGGTCGGCAGCACCCAGTCGTACGCCGACATCCGGTCGCTGGCGACCATCACCAGGTCACCTGCGGCGTTCTGGTAGAGGTCGCGCACCTTGCCGGTGTGGAGGTGGGTGAGGCCCGGAACCTGAAGCGGCTCGGGCTTTTCTACGAATCCGGACACGGTGCCTCCGCGTAGGTTGATCCAGGAGCGGTACCGATTCTCCCGTACGGGCGGAGTACCGGGTGCCCCGGGGGCCCCGGACCAGACCCCCGTCCCGCCGCCGACGGGGTCAGTCGCGCTTGCAGATGCGGTCCAGCAGGTTCGCCGTGGCCCGCTGGACGCGCGCGTCCACGTGCCCGGGGCGGTCCAGCGCGGGCGACCACGCGAACGTGCCGGACGCGAAGACGAGCGCGCCGGACGGCGCCCGGTACAGCGACGTCTCCTGGTGCCGCCGCGCCCCCTCCCCGTCCCGGTAGGGCGAGTGGGCGAGCAGGATCCGCCCCTGGTGCTCCGGCAGGGCCGTCCGCGGGAAGTACCGGTCCGCCTCCCCCGCCACCAGCCCCGGCAGCTCGTCCCCCTCGGCGCCGCCCGTCGCCTCCCACAGCCAGTGGTCCGCGTTCCGCACGACCAGCGGGGAGGGGTCGGGCACCCGTCCCGCGTACTGGATGCCGAGGAGCTGCTGCTCGGGCCGGTCGACCTCGCGCCACAGCGCGGGCCTGCCGGGGCCGCGCCGCTTGCGGCAGGTGAGGAGCCGGTCGGGCACGCCGGACGGCGAGGCGGACAGCTCCACCTGCCAGTACATGGTGTTGGCGGAGAGGAAGACCAGCGAGGTCCCCTGGTCCCGGGCCAGCTCGGTCGTGCGGCGCATCGGCACGGACCAGTACTCGTCGTGGCCGGGGAAGACCAGCCCCCGGTAGCGCGAGGGGTCGACGCGGCCCGCGTGCAGGTCGCGGGTGTCGGCGTACGCCAGGTCGTAGCCGTACCGCTCGGCCCAGCGGATGAAGTCGTAGGCGTGCCCGACGTGCAGCGGCAGGCCCGCGCCCGCGTACGGGCGGTCGAAGGAGACCGTCACGGCGGCGTCCTGCTCGCCGAGCAGCCGGCCCTCCTCGTCCCACGCGTGGTAGAGGCTGGCGCCCGTGCGCCCGTCCTCGGGGTAGAGGTTGTACGCCTGCCAGGTCACGTCCGGGAGGACGAGGAGCAGGTCGGCCGGGTGGTTGTCGCGGACCGTGAAGGGGATGTGCGAGCGGTACCCGTCGGCGGTGGTCAGCACGGCGACGTACGCGCCTATGGAGGCGTAACCGGGGATCTGGTACCGCCAGGAGAGCCACCAGTGGTGGCAGGAGACCGTGCGGTCGGCGGCGAGCGGGGGCGGCTGCACGATCCCGGCGAGCCGGGGGCTGGTGGTGATCTTGCGGGCGCCGTCGCCGCCGTAGTGGCCGATGCGGTAGATGTCGACGGAGAACTCCTGGGGCGGGTCGACCGTGACGTGGAAGTCGATCGCCTCGCCGGGCGCCACGGCGCTGCTGGACGCGAAGCCCTTGATCTGGCGGTGCACGTCGTCGGACGTGCGGGGCCCGGTGGGCTTGCCCTGGGCCGGGACGCGCCCCTCGGGGGCCGCGTACCAGGGGACGACCTGCCCCGTGTTGTCGAAGTAGTGCTCGCTGCCGCGCAGCCAGGGGACGGGGCCCTGTCCGAACGGGTCCGTGACGGCGTGCGCCAGGGCTCCGGACTCCCACCTTCGGATCTGTTCCGGCCCCATGTCGCTCCCCTCCCTGGATCCCGGGCGCGCGTGGGTCGCGCTCCCGCCTGTCAGCGCCGATCCCCAGCACATCACATAACGCACGCGGTCCGTCACCGTTCGTCGCGAATTGACGTGAACGGAGCGGGAGGTTCCGGCGGAGAGCGGCGAAAGCACAGGTCAGGCGGGGTGTCTCGGCCGGTCCGGGGGCACCCCGTGGGGCGCCGCGCCCTCAGACCAGCCGCACCGGCTTCTCCGGACGCACCCCGACCGCCGCGATCCACTCCCGCAGCGGCTCCCCGTCCCCGTCCTCGACCAGGCTCAGCACCCGCCCGCCGAGATCCGCCCTGCGCTCCCCCTCCACCAGCAACGCGGGACCGTCCAGCCAGTCCAGGCCGGGCGCCGCCCCCGCGGTGTCGACGGCCGCGCAGCAGACCATCGCCGTGACGTGGTCGGCCAGCAGGTCGCGCCCCGTGCGCGGCGGCTGGAGCGGGAACAGCGGCAGCGGATCGGGGCCCCAGAGGTTCAGCGCGGCCGCCTCGGGCACCGCGGGGGCCGCCGCCTCGCGGGCCGCCTCCTCCCTGGCCAGCTCCGCGCCGAGCCCCGCCGCCAGCGGATCGCAGCGCTCGCCGCCTTCGAGGTGGTCCAGGACCCGGTCGAGGGTCGGGTCGCTGACGCCCGCCGCGTCCAGGACCCGCTGGAGGCGCGCCGCCTCCGTGCGCCACTTCCGGTCGACGACCTCTTCCGGGTACTCCTGCCAGTCGACCGGGGACCAGTCGGGGCCCGTCTCGGCGGGGCCGCCGTGGAAGAGCCTGGCCGCGAGGAGCGACGCCGCCTCGTCCGCCGCGCCGGGCTCTTCGAGGAGGTCGCAGGCGGGCCGCTCGCCGAGCCGGGAGGCGAAGCCCTCGGCGAGGCGGTCGCGGCGGGAGAGTTCGGTGAGGGCGGAGACGACGCCCGCGTCGAGCCTGGAGGGCCAGCGGCCCATCCGCCAGGCGGGCAGCGCGACCCGGGTGAGCAGCCGGTCCCAGCCCGCGTAGGCGAGGCCGACCTGCTCCTGGGCGACGATCCGCAGGCCGTAGTCGACGGCCTGGGCGCGCTCGGACGCGGCCGCGGCGACCCCGCGCTCCATCTCGGTGGCGTGGCCCCTGACGCCCCGCAGCAGGACGCGGGCGCACCGGGCGACCGTGCCGTACGCGGCCCTGCGTACGGGGTCGAGCCCGGGGCGCGAGGCGATCGCGGCGGCGGCGTCCAGGCCCCGTACGAAACGGCGGGCCGCCGCTATGTCCGGGTGGGCCGACGGGCCCGTGCCCGCGACGACGGGCGCGAGGACCGCGCGCAGCTCGCCGACGCGCATCCACCAGAGGAACGGGGAGCCGATGACGAGGACGGGCGCGGGGGTACGGCGGCGCGACGCCCTGCCGGGGGCCCCGGATATCGCGGTGCCCGGCCCGTCGGCACGCGCCGCGGTCCCGGCGCCCGTGCCGTTCCCTGACTTCGCGTTGCTCCCGGGCTTCGTGGCGCTACCGGCCTTCGCGTTGCTCCCGGCCTTCGTGGCGTTCACGGCCTTCGTGGCGGGGTGGCTGCGGTCCTCCAGCCAGCTGTCGCAGTCGGGGGTGAGCGCCACCGCCGACGGCGCCGGCACGTCGAGGCGCTCGGCCAGCTCGCGGACCATCCGGTAGAGGTCGGGCGCGGCGGCCTCGTCGAGCGGGACGGTCGGGCTGACCGCAGGTCTGGCACGGGCCACCACCGCGGCGACGGCCGCCGCCAGCAGCAGCACCGCCACCGCGCAGCCCGTCACGGCCCAGCGCGCCGCGTCCCAGCCCGCGCCGCCGACGAAACCCTTGGCGGCGGCGAACAGCAGCACCACGGCGACGGCCGCGGGCAGCAGCGCCACGGCCAGTGCCCTGCTGCGCACCCGCAGCACGGCGAGGGCGCGGGCGTGTGCGGCCCGCGCGCCCCGCTCCTCACCCGCATCGGTACTGGACACGGCCGGACGTCACCCCCTCTGCCCCTGATGCTTCCGTGACGGATCTGTTCACTCCCCCACTGTGGCACCCTCCACCGACATCGCAATGCCGGTGGGCCAAGTGCCGGAACGCCTGCGCCGCACCCTAGTTGGGGCTGCGGCGGGCGTCATCCAGATGGGGCAGTCGTCACCCGATGGAATGGCTTTGGGCAGAGGTGATGACGATCGGCCCTAGACTGCGGCCGCCCCGGGACCGCTCCCCGGGCGGCTCCCTCGGGCGGCTCTCTCGGGGCGGCTCCCCACAGCGGCGGGGCTCAGCCCTCCGCGGCCTCGCGCGCGATGTCCGTACGGTGCTGCGAGCCGTCGAGACCGATGCGGGCGACCGCGGCGTACGCGCGCTCCCGCGCCTGCGCCAGGTCCGCACCCGTCGCGGTCACCGACAGCACCCGGCCGCCCGCGCTGACGACCGCGTCGCCCTCGCGCTTCGTACCGGCGTGCAGGACGTACGCCTCGGGGGCGTCCTGGGCCGCGATCTCGTCCAGGCCCGTGATCGGGTCGCCGGTGCGGGGGGTGCCCGGGTAGTTGTGCGAGGCGACGACGACGGTGACGGCCGCGTCGTCGCGCCAGTTCAGCGGCGGCTCGGAGTCCAGCGTGCCGTTCGCGGCGTTCAGCAGGACACCGGCCAGCGGCGTCTTGAGGCGGGCCAGCACGACCTGCGTCTCGGGGTCGCCGAAGCGGGCGTTGAACTCGATGACCCGTACGCCGCGCGAGGTGATCGCCAGGCCCGCGTACAGCAGTCCCGAGAAGGGCGTGCCGCGGCGGCGCAGTTCGTCGACGGTCGGCTGGAGCACGGTCGCCAGGACCTCGTCGACCAGCTTGGGGTCGGCCCACGGGAGCGGGGAGTACGCGCCCATGCCGCCGGTGTTGGGGCCCTCGTCGCCGTCGAGCGCGCGCTTGAAGTCCTGGGCGGGCGTGAGCGGGAGGACCGTCACGCCGTCGGTGATCGCGAAGAGGGAGACCTCGGGGCCGTCCAGGAACTCCTCGATCACGACGCGGTCGCAGGCCAGCGCGTGGGTACGGGCCGCCTCGACGTCCTCGGTGACCACGACGCCCTTGCCCGCCGCGAGACCGTCGTCCTTCACGACGTACGGAGCGCCGAAGGCGTCCAGGGCCTCGTCGATCTCCTCCGGGGTCGTACAGACGTAGGAGCGCGCGGTGGGCACGCCCGCCGCCGCCATGACGTCCTTCGCGAACGCCTTGGAACCCTCCAGCAGCGCCGCCTCGCGGGAGGGGCCGAAGCAGGGGATGCCGGCCGCGCGCACGGCGTCGGCGACGCCGGCGACCAGCGGCGCCTCGGGGCCGACGACCACGAGGCCCGCGCCGAGTTCGGTGGCGAGGCGGGCCACGGCCTCGCCGTCCAGCTGGTCGACCGGGTGGAGCTGGGCGACCTCCGCGATCCCGGCGTTGCCGGGCGCGCAGTGCAGGGCGGTGACGCCGGGGTCGAGCGAGAGAGAGCGGCACAGGGCGTGTTCGCGGGCGCCGCCGCCGATGACAAGGACGTTCACGGCAGCCAGCCTAGCCGCCGCGCCGCGCTGCCTTCGTACGGGCCTCCGACCGCCCCTCCCCTACTCGTTCGTATATTCCTCCACCACCGAAGCGCCCAGCTCCCGCACGATCAGGTCGTGGCCCGAGAGCGCCGAGTCGACGAGGTCCGGGTCGTCCTCCTCGGGGATGTCGTCCTCGGGCGCGACCGGCGGGGGCGCGTACTCCGGCGTCCGGGCGGGGGCCTGCGCGGGCGGGCCCTGGGGCGCGGACTGCTGCGGCGGCTGCGCGTGCGACGGGGCGGGGGCGGTCTGCGGTACGGGGGCCGGGGCGGGCATCGGCGCGGGGGCCGGGGCGGAGGGCGGCGGCATGGGCGGGCGCGCCTGCATGCCTCCCATGCCTCCCGGGGCTCCCATGCCGCCCTGGACCGGCTGGCCGCCGCCCGACGGGTCGACGATCGCCTCGACCTTCCAGTGGTAGTTGAACTGCTCGGCGAGCGCCTGCTTGAGGACGTCCTCGCTGCCGCTGCTCGCGAAGTTGTCGCGGGCGCCCGCGTTGAGGAAGCCGATCTGGAGGGTCGTGCCGTCGAAGCCGGTGACCTGGGCGTTCTGGCTGAGCAGGATCCAGGTGAAGCGGCGGCGGTTCTTGACCGCGTCCAGGATGCTCGGCCAGAGGTTGCGCACGGTCGCGGCGCCCTGCGCCGGGTCGCCGCCGCCGGGGGCGGGCGCGGCGGGAGCTTGGCCGGGGGCGTGGCCCGGGGCCTGCGCCGCGGGGTTCTGCGCGGGGTTCTGCGCGGCGGGGGCGGGGCGGCCCTGGCCGGGCGCGGAGGCGGTGGGCCAGCCGCCGGGCTGTCCGCCACCGGCACCGGCACCCCCGCCGACACCGGCTCCGCTGCCGCCGCCGCTGCCGGGCCAGGCGCCGGGGCGCGCGGCGGCGGGCTGGGCGGGCGGGGGCGCCTGGGCGGGGGCGGGCGCCTGGGCGGGAGCCTGCGCCGGAGCTTGTACGGGTGCGGGGGCCGGAGCGGCCTGCACGGGGCCGGCCACCGGGGCCGGGGCGGGCGGGGCCATCGGGGCCTGGGCCATCGGCGCGGGCGCGTGCCCGTGGGCGTCGGGCCCGGGGACGTACCCCACGGCGGGCGCGCCGCCGCCGCCCGGCGTACCCGAGAAGGTCACTCCGCCGCGCTCCAGCCGGTCGAGCCGGGCCTGGAGCGAGCGCTCGTCGTCGAAGGCGGCGGGCAGCAGCACGCGCGCGCAGATCAGCTCCACCTGGAGCCGCGGCGACGTGGCGCCGCGCATCTCCGTGAGCCCGGTGTTGACCAGGTCGGCGGCGCGGCTGAGCTCGGCGGCGCCGAACACCGACGCCTGGGCCTGCATGCGCTCCACGACGTCGGCCGGGGCGTCGATGAGCCCCTTCTCGCCCGCGTCGGGCACGGCGGCGAGGATCACCAGGTCGCGCAGCCGCTCCAGCAGGTCGGCGACGAACCGCCGGGGGTCGTTGCCGCCCTCCATGACCTGCTCGACGACCTCGAAGGCGGCGGCGCCGTCCCCCGCGGCGAAGGCGTCCACCATCGAGTCGAGCAACGACCCGTCGGTGTAGCCGAGGAGGGCGGTCGCCATGGCGTACGTCACGCCCTCGTCGTCCGCGCCGGCGAGCAGCTGGTCCATGACGGACATGGAGTCGCGCACGGAACCGGCACCGGCCCGCACGACCAGCGGCAGCACGCCCTCCTCGACGGAGGCGCTCTCCCTGCCGCACACCTCGCCGAGGTAGTCCCGCAGGGTCCCGGGGGGCACGAGCCGGAAGGGGTAGTGGTGCGTGCGCGACCTGATGGTCCCGATGACCTTCTCGGGCTCCGTCGTCGCGAAGATGAACTTCAGGTGCTCCGGCGGCTCCTCGACCACCTTGAGCAGCGCGTTGAAGCCCGCCGACGTGACCATGTGGGCCTCGTCGATGATGTAGATCTTGTAGCGGCTGCTCGCGGGCCCGAAGAACGCCTTCTCGCGCAGGTCACGGGCGTCGTCCACACCACCGTGCGAAGCGGCGTCGATCTCGATCACGTCGATGGACCCCGGCCCGTTCCGCGCGAGGTCGCGGCAGGACTGGCACTCCCCGCAGGGCGTGGGGGTGGGACCTTGCTCGCAGTTCAGGCAGCGGGCGAGGATCCGCGCGCTGGTGGTCTTGCCACAGCCGCGCGGACCACTGAACAGGTACGCGTGATTGACCCGGTTGTTCCGCAGGGCCTGCATCAGCGGGGCAGTGACATGCTCCTGCCCGATGACCTCGGCGAACGACTCGGGGCGATAGCGGCGGTACAGCGCAAGGGACGACACACCTACGAGGTTATCCGGGCCCACCGACAACCCGGCCCAGGAACGCAAGGCGCCCCCCACGCACCCGCCAGAGCCGACCTACCCTTGCTGCCTTCCGGCCCTGGGGGAGTTCAGTCAGATAGCGCCACGTGAGGGGCTGCCCCCCACCCTAGCGGATCCCCCCGCCCGGGATCGAGTTCGCGAGCACCCCCCGGCGTCTTGTATTGTTTGCGGCGGAGGATTCGCCTAGAGGCCTAGGGCGCACGCTTGGAAAGCGTGTTGGGGGCAACCCCTCACGAGTTCGAATCTCGTATCCTCCGCAGGCAGAAGGCCCGGACCGTGCAAACGGTCCGGGCCTTCGTCGTTCCCCGGCACAGTTTCCATCTCAGTTTCCGTCTCTGTTTCCGTCCCGGTGCACCGATCCGGTGGTGACATCCGGTTCGACCAGGGGAGGAGGGTCCCTGACCCAGGTGCCAGGGGCCCTCCCGCCTTGTCCGCGTCTCCTACGGGATCGCCGTGGGGGCCGGGACCTTCCTGTTGGCGCCTCCGACGGGTGGTGGAGGTTGGCCGACCTCCTGTTTGCCCTTGGTCACGACCTGTTGACGTAGGTCAGGACCACGAAGATGAAGCCGCCCAGCCCGAGTGCGGCCAGAGCCCCTGTGCTGATGGCCTCGTAGTACGAGACCCCCTCCATCGTTCGACGGAGGATTCCCGCGAAGCACCCGCCGATGATCGCGACCAGGATCGTGATCACGGCTTCCGTCTTCCTGTTTCTCGGAGACCCGTCCCCCGGCCCGGAGAGTTGCGGATTGTTCTGCGCTGCCGTCATGGCTCGCTCTGCCTTCGTCAGCCGCCTATGAAGGATGACCTGTCGGATTCGGGCCAACGAAGTTACCCGGCCGCTGACGCGGCTTCACCCCAAGGGCCGCTCGTTCGGTCGTGGCGCGACCGTCACGGCGACCCGTCTTGCCTGGGTCCTCCACTCCTGCCGATCCACTCCTGTCGACAGAGCGTCCGGGCGGCGGCAGGACTCGGCGTCCGCCCGGACGGCCCCGTCGTCTGTGACGAGGGCTTGTCTTGGAAGAGATCGTGACGCAGAACACCCCAAAAGCCCCTAAGAAATCGGCCATTTGTGGGGATGGTCACTACTGTCCGTTCAGTTGCGAAGAACGATCAATTGACCCTGGTCAAGCGGGGGTTGACCCTCCGTCAACAGGTTCGGGGCTACGGCGTCGGGGTGTTCAGGGCCTCGCAGCTCAGGTCGGGGAACTTCCGGGCGGCTCCTCGGACGTGGCCCGTGCCGGTCAGGACGTGTTTGGTGGTGGTCAGGGCCGTGAGGCCCATGGGGCCGCGGGCGTGCAGTTTCTGGGTGGAGATGCCCAGCTCCGTGCCCAGGCCCAGTTCCGCGCCGTCGGCCAGGCGGGTCGAGGCGTTGACCGCCACCACCGCGGTGTCCAGTGCCGCGACGAAGCGGTGGGCCGCCGTCTGGGAGTCGGTGACGATCGCCTCCGTGTGGCCGCTGCCGTGCAGGCGGATGTGGCGTACGGCGGCGTCCAGCGAGTCCACGACCGCGGCCGCGATGTCCAGGGACAGGTATTCGCGCCCCCAGTCCTCGTCCGTCGCGGGCACCACCGCGTCGCTGTGGGCGCGCACCCGTTCGTCGCCGTGGACCGTCACCTTCCGCTCCGCCAGGGCGGCCAGGGCGCGGGGCAGGAACGCGGGGGCGACGGCGGCGTGCACGAGGAGGGACTCGGCGGCGTTGCAGACCGAGGGGCGCTGGGTCTTGGCGTTGAGCAGGATGTCCAGTGCCATGTCCAGGTCGGCGTGCTCGTCCACGTAGACGTGGCAGTTGCCCACCCCCGTCTCGATCACGGGTACGGCGGACTCGCGCACCGTGGTCCTGATCAGTTCGCGGCCGCCCCGGGGGATCAGGACGTCCACGAGGCCGGTGAGGGACATGAGTTCGCGTACGGAGTCGCGGGTGGCGCCCGGGACGGTCTGGAGCGCGTCGGGCGGCAGCGACGCGTCCGCGACCCCCTCGCGCATGATCTCCACCAGTGCGGCGTTGGTGTGCCGGGCGGTCGACGAGCCGCGCAGCAGCGCCGCGTTGCCGCTCTTGAGGCAGAGCACGCCCGCGTCGACCGTGACGTTGGGCCGGCCCTCGTAGACCATGCCGACCACGCCGATCGGGGTGCGGATCTGCCGTACGTCCAGGCCGCTGGGCATCACCGCCCCGCTGATCACCTCGCCGAGCGGGTCGGGGCGGTCCGCCAGCGCGCGGACCATGGCGGCCAGGTCCTCGACCTGCCCCGCCGTCAGCGTCAGCCGGTCGAGCACCGCGTCCGGCAGTCCGGCCGCGCGGGCGGCGGCCAGGTCCATCGCGTTCGCGGCGATGACGTCCGGGACGCGGGCGGCCAGCCGCGCGGCCACCGCGACCAGCGCCGCGTCGCGCTCGGCGCCCGTGGTGACAGCGAGGCGGTCGGCGGCGGACCTGGCGGCCAGGGCGGCCTCGCGGACCGTGCCGGACGCGAGGGACGTGCAGGGCGGTACGGAGGAGGGGGAGGAGGGGGGTGCGGAGGAGGCGGGGGGTGCGGAGGGCGTGGCGGAGGGCGCGGAGGAGGTGGGGGGCGTGGCGGGGGTGTGCGGCATGTGAGGTGTGGGGTTCCAGAGGGGTGCGGGGAGCGAGGGGTGCAGCGGGGGCGAGGCGGTCATCGGCCCGTACCTCCGTGCACCACGGCTTCGGGCCGTTCGCTGTCGAGGCCGAACGCCGTGTGGACCGCGCGGGCCGCGGCCTCGATGTCGTCGGCGTGGACGACGACCGAGGTGCGGATCTCCGACGTGGAGATCATCTGGATGTTGACGCCGGTGTCAGCCAGGGCGGAGAACAGCGTGGCCGACACCCCGGGGTGGGAGCGCATGCCCAGGCCCACCACGGAGAGCTTGCCGACCCGGTCGTCGAGGCGCAGCGCCGGGAAGCCGGTGTCCTGCTGGATGCGCCGCAGGGCCTCCAGGGCGGGCTCCGTCCCCGACGCGGGCAGGGTGAAGGAGATGTCCGTGCAGTCCGTGGCCTCGGTCGAGGCGTTCTGCACGATCATGTCGATGTCGCATCCGGCGTCGGCGAGCGCGCCGAACACGACGGCGGCCGCTCCCGGCTTGTCCGGGACGCCGACGACAGTGATCTTCGACCGGCCGCGGTCGTGCGCGATTCCGGATATCAGCGGGGCTTCCATGGCGGGGGCCGTCGTTCCTTCCTTGGTGGGCGTGCCTTCCTTGGTGGGCGTGATGCGCGTGCCCGCGTGGGCCGCGGCGGATCCGATGTCGTCCGCGAACGAGGAGCGCACCCGGAGCGGGACCCGGTAGCGCTTGGCGTACTCCACGCAGCGCGAGTGCAGGATCTTGGCGCCGTGGGCGGCGAGTTCGAGCATCTCGTCGTAGCCGACCTCGGACAGCGCACGGGCCGCGGGCACGATCCTCGGGTCGGCGGTGAACACGCCGTCGACGTCCGTGTAGATCTCGCACAGGTCGGCGTCGAGGGCCGCGGCCAGCGCGACCGCCGTGGTGTCGGAGCCGCCGCGCCCCAGGGTCGTCACGTCCCGCGTGTCCTGCGAGACGCCCTGGAAACCCGCCACGATGACGACGGACCCGGCCGCGAGCGCCGCCCGTATCCGGTCCGGCACCACCTCGACGATCCGCGCCCTGCCGTGCACGGCGTCCGTGATCATGCCCGCCTGCGCACCGGTGAACGAGGTGGCGTGGTGGCCGAGTTCCGTGACGGCCATGGCGAGCAGGGCCATGGAGACGCGCTCGCCCGCGGTGAGCAGCATGTCCAGCTCGCGGCCCGCGGGGCCGGTGCTGATCCGGTCCGCCAGGTCGAGGAGTTCGTCCGTGGTGTCCCCCATGGCGGACACCACCACGACGACGTCGTGGCCCGCCTCCCTGGCCGCCACCACCCGCCGGGCGACGCGCTGGACGCACTCGGCGTCGGCCACCGAGGAGCCGCCGTACTTCTGCACGACGAGCGTCATTCTTCTTCCTGCCTTTCTGTCGTCCCTGTGGGGTTCTTCGGTGCTTCTGCCGTCGGGAGCGCGAGGAGTTCCGCGACCGTCGGCGCGCAGCCGCCGCAGCCCGTGGTGGCCCCGGTCGCGCGGGCGACGGCTGCCAGGTCGCGCGCGCCCCCGGCCCGACAGCGCAGCAGCGCGCCCTTGGTGACGCCGTTGCACTGGCAGACGACCGTGTCGTCCGGGAGCGCCGCGGGGCCGTTGCCCGTCGCGGCGCCCGCTTCGGCGAGTTCGGGGAAGAGCAGCAGCCTGCGGTCGCGGGGCACCGCCTCCTGGCGGTCGAAGAGCCGGGTGACGATGCCCGCGGTCGAGGTGTCGCCGAGCAGGACCGCGCCGGTGACGCGCTCGCCGCTGAGCACGATCCGCTGGTAGACGGCCCGCCGGGTGTCGGTGTACGTGACGACCTCGCGGTCGGGACCGGCCCCGGCGGTCGGGTCGCCGAGCGCCGCGAGGTCGACGCCCGCCGCCTTGAGGCGGGCGACCGGGCGGCTCGGCCGGTACGGCGGGGAGCCGGCGGCGCCGGTCAGCGCCGCCGCCGCGACCCCGGCCTGGTCCCAGGCGGCGGCGACGAGGCCCGAGACGGTGTTCTCGTGCTCGGCGCAGTCGCCCACGGCGTACACGGCCGGATCGCTCGTCCGCATCCACGCGTCCACCCGCACGCCGCGCCCCGTGGCGAGACCCGCGCTCCTGGCCAGGGCGATGTCGGGGCGCGTGCCGCACGCCACGACCAGGAGGTCGCCCGGGACGGTGCGGCCGTCGGCGAGTTCGACGCCGTTGAAGGCGTCGGCGAGTTCGGTGGTGGCGAATGTGCCGGTGGGGTCGGTGGCGGCGAAGGCGCCGGTGCGGCCGGTGGCAGTGGACGCGCCGGTGCGGCCGGTGGCGGTGGACGCGCCCGTGCGGCCGGTGGCGGTGGACGCGCCGGTTCGGCCGGTGCCGGTGGACGCGCCCGTGCGGCCTGTGGCAGTGGACGCGCCCGTGCGGCCGGTGGCGGTGGTCGCGCCGGTGGGGTCCGTCCCTGTGGACGCGTGGGGGGCGGTCCCCGTCGGCGCGCAAGAGAGTCCGACGCCCGCGGACTCCTCGTCGCGCGCGCCGCCGACCACGTCGATCCCGGTCAGGACCTCGATGCCCAGCCCGCCCAGCGACTCGGCCAGCATCGCCCCGGCCGTACCGTCGAGTTGGCGTTCCATCAGGTGCGGCGCCGCGTGCAGGATCCGAACGCTCAGGCCGCGCTCCGCGAGCCCCCTCGCCGCCTCGACGCCGAGCAGGCCGCCGCCCAGGACGAGGGCGCGCGTCCCCGCGTCGGCGAGCCGCGCGATGCGTCGGCAGTCGTCGAGGGTGCGGAAGGCCACGACGCCCGGCACGAGACTGCCGTCGTCGCCGACGAGCCTCTTCAGCGGCGGTACGAAAGGCGTGCTGCCGGTGGCCAGGACCAGCCGGTCGTACGGCAGGACGTCCCCGCCGTCGAGCGTCACCGCGCGCTCCGACACGTCCAGGGCCACGGCCGTCCGGCCGGTGAGCACGGACACGTCAGGGGGGAGCGCGGGCAGCGCGATGCTCTCCTCGGTGGCCCGGCCCGCCAGCAGGTTGGTCAGCAGGACCCGGTTGTACGCGTGCCTCGGCTCGCCGC
Organism: Streptomyces sp. NPDC050504; assembly: GCF_044458065.1. NCBI lineage: Bacteria > Bacillati > Actinomycetota > Actinomycetes > Kitasatosporales > Streptomycetaceae > Streptomyces > Streptomyces sp. NPDC050504. The sequence goes on from NZ_JBITHO010000003.1 coordinate 94,822, forward strand.
CGACGACGGTGATCCGCACGGCCGGGTCGCGGCGGTGCGTCTCGGCCGCCACCCGGTGGCCCGCCATGCCGTTGCCGACGACGACCAGATGCGTGGGGGTCATCCCAGGCGCTCCAGCCGTACGGCGGCGACCTTGAACTCCGGCATCCGGGACACCGGGTCGAGCGCGTCGCCCACCACCGAGTTGACCCGCTGCGCGCCGCCCCAGTGGAACGGCATGAACAGGGTGTCCGGGGGCACCGCCGCGGTGATCCTGGCGGCCGCCTCGGCCGAACCGCGGCGGCTCACCAGCCGGACCCGGTCCCCGGCGGCGACGCCGTACCGGGCGGCCAGGTCGGGGTGGATCTCCACGTGCGGTTCGCCGACGTCGTCGGTCAGTGCGGAGATGCGACGGGTCTGGGCACCGCTCTGGTAGTGCTGCATGATCCGTCCGGTGGTCAGGTGGAGGGGGTAGTGCGCGTCGGGCGTCTCAGCCGACGGCGTGTGGTCGACGGCCACGAAACGGGCCCGGCCGTCGGGGTGGGCGAAGGCGTCGAGGAACATCCGGGGGGTGCCCTCGGCGGGCGGCCCTTGAGGACCGGGCGGCACGCCCTGGAGGCCGGGGCCCGGCGCGTCCGACGACCCGTCCGGCACCTCACCCGCCTCCTCACCCGCCTCCTCCCCCGGCCCCGCCCCGGGCCGCGGCCAGAACACCCCGTCCTGCGCGTCGATGAGCCCGTAGGTGATGCCCGAGTAGTCCGCGGGCCCGCCCGCCGACGCCCTGCGCAGTTCGTCGAACACCTCGCGCGCGCTGTCGGAGAACCCGGTGGACCGGCCGAGCCCGCGGCTCAGCTCGGTGAGCGTCCACAGGTCCGTACGGACTCCGGGAGGCGGCGCGACGGCCCGGCGCCTGCGGATGACGCGGCCCTCCAGGTTGGTCGTCGTGCCGTCCTCCTCCGCCCACTGGGCCGAGGGCAGGACGACGTCCGCGAGTGCGGCGGTCTCGCTGAGCACCGGATCCGCGACCACCAGCAGGTCCAGGCCGCGCAGCCGCTCCTCGACCAGGTTCGCGTTGGGCGCCGAGACGACCGGGTTGCTGCCGAACACCAGCAGGCCGCGCGGCCCGCCCTCCGTACCGAGGGAGCGCAGCAGTTCGTACGCGCTGACGCCGGGGCCCGGCAGGGAGTCGGGCGGCACGCCCCAGACCCGGGCGACGTGGGCGCGGGCCGCCGGGTCGTCGATGCGGCGGTAGCCCGGCAGCTGGTCCGCCTTCTGGCCGTGCTCCCGGCCGCCCTGGCCGTTGCCCTGCCCGGTCAGGCAGCCGTATCCGGAGCCCTCCCGGCCGGGCAGGCCGAGCGCCAGGGCCAGGTTGATGAACGCGCTGACGGTGTCGGTGCCGCTCCGGTGCTGTTCGCCCCCGCGCCCGGTGAGGACGAGGGCGCGCGGGGCGGCGGCGAGCAGGCGCACGGCGCGGTACTGGTCGGCGACCGGGACGCCGGTGAGGCGTTCGACCTGCTCGGGCCAGTAGGCGGCGACGCTCTCGCGCACGTCGGTGAAGCCCCGGGTGCGCCCGGCCACGTACTCCTCGTCGACCAGGCCCTCGGCCACGGCGATGTGGAGCAGACCGGCCGCCAGGGCCAGGTCCGTGCCGGGTACGGGCCGCAGGTGCAGGTCGGCGCGGGCGGCGGTGGCGGTGCGCCGCGGGTCCACGACCACCAGGGAGCCGCCCGCCGCCTGCTGGGCGTCCAGGTAGCGGACGAACGGCGGCATGGTCTCCGCCGGGTTGGCGCCGACCAGGAGCAGCGCGTCGGCCCGTCCCACGTCGGCGAGCGGGAAGGGCAGGCCCCGGTCGAGGCCGAACGCGCGCAGGCCTGCGGCGGCGGCCGACGACATGCAGAACCGGCCGTTGTAGTCGATGTTCGCCGTGCGCAGCACGACCCGGGCGAACTTGCCCAGGAGGTACGCCTTCTCGTTGGTCAGCCCGCCGCCGCCGAAGACGGCCACGCCGTCGGGGCCGTGGCTCCGCTGGATCGCGCGGATCCCGTCGGCCACGCGGCGCAGCGCCTCGTCCCAGTCGGCCTCTTCGAGCGGTCCGCCGGGGGTGCGCCGCACCAGGGGCGTCGTGAGCCTGCGGCCCCGTGCGAGGAGGTCGGCCGCGGTCCAGCCCTTGCGGCACAGTCCGCCCTGGTTGGTGGGGAAGTCGCGGGGGGCCACGGTGGTGCGGCCCGTGTCGTCGGTGTGCAGCCACATGCCGCACTGGAGCGCGCAGTACGGGCAGTGCGTGGCGGTACCGTGCGGCGCTGCGGCGGCCGTCGGCAGGGGCTCACTCATCGCCGCTCCGTCCCGCACCGGCGAGCCGCGAACCGCCGACCTGTCCCGCACCGCCGAGCCGCGAACCACCCGCCCGTTCCGCACCGCCGAGCCTGCGGCCGCACACCCAGGTCACGGCCGCGCACAGCACGTAGTAGGCGGTGAAGGCCAGCAGCGCGCCGCCGGAGTCGCCCGTCGCGCCGATGGACTCGCCGAGCGCGCGGTTGACGAAGAACCCGCCCAGGGCGCCGATCGCGGAGACCAGCCCCAGCGCGGCGGCCGCCAGCCGTCGGCCCCTGGCGCGCCGCTCCCGCTCGTCGCCGGGCCCGCCCTCGCGCAGGGCGCGCGCGACGAACAGGGCGGGGATCATCCGGTACGTGGATCCGTTGCCGATGCCCGCGGTGAGGAAGAGCGCCAGGAAGGCGAGCAGGAAACCGGCGTACGAGTGGCCGCGCACCGCGGCCCACGCGCCCAGCGAACCCGCCGCCATGCAGAGGAAGTTGGCCAGGGTGACCGCGGACCCGCCGTACCGGTCGGCCAGCAGGCCGCCCAGCGGGCGCGCCGCCGAGCCGACGAGCGCGCCCAGGAAGACGTAGTGGACGGCGTCCGTGCCGGGGAACTCCACGGTCAGCAGCAGGGGCAGCGCGGTCGAGAAGCCGACGAACGAACCGAACGTGCCGATGTAGAGGACCGCGACCAGCCAGGTCTGGCCCGCCTTGAGGGCCTCGAAGGGCCGCACGGGGGCGGTGGCCGCCGTCCGCAGGTTGTCCATGCGCAGCAGGGCGCCGAGCGCGGCCAGGAGCACCAGGGGGAGCCAGACGAGACCGGCCGCGGCGAGCCCCAGGGACGAGATGACGAACGGGACCGCCAACTGCACCGAGCTGACGCCGACGTTGCCGCCCGCGGCGTTGACGCCGAGGGCCGCGCCCTGCCGGGACTCGGGGTAGAAGTGGGTGATGTTGGCCATGCTGGAGGCGAAGTTGCCGCCGCCCAGGCCAGCGGTCGCGGCGCACAGCAGGAAGAACCAGTACGGCGTGGACGGGTCGGCGACCGCGACGGCCAGCAGGACGGCGGGCACCAGGAGCAGCAGCGTGCTGACGACCGTCCAGTTGCGCCCGCCGTAGCGGGCGGGCGCGAAGGTGTACGGGATGCGCAGCACGGCGCCGACCAGGCTCGGCAGGGCGACCAGCCAGAAGAGCTGGTCGGCGGTGAAGTTCCGGTCCGAGAGCTCGACGGTGACGACGCTCCACAGCGTCCAGACGGTGAAGCCCAGGTGTTCGCTGACCACCGACCAGAGCAGGTTGCGCCGGGCCACCCGCCGTCCGGTGCTCCGCCAGAACTCGGCGTCGCCCGGCTCCCAGTGCTCGATCCAGCGGCCCCCGGCCGGTCCCCGGCCGTCGGCCCTGCCCGGGTTCCCCGGCGGGGACGGATCCGCCTCGGTGGCCGGAGCACGCAGTTCGGTGCTCACCCCACCGGCTCCTTCCGGGTCCCCAGGAGGCGGATGCTGCGGATGACCTCGCGCGTGCAGGTCAGTTCGCCGAGCCCGGCGATCACTTCGGTGATCGCGGCGTCCGTGGCCGGGTGCGTGACGAGCGCCAGTTCCGCCTCGGCGCCCAGCCCCTCCTGCCGTACGGTCTCCAGGGAGACCCCCCGGTCGGCGAAGACCGCGCTGATCCGCGAGAGGACCCCGGGTTCGTCGGTGACGAACATGCTGATGTGGTGGCGGGCGGCCACCTGCGACCTGGGGCCGTGCGGCAGCACCCGGGAGAGCTCCGCCTGTGCCGCGCCCCGGCCCGCGACCCGTTCGCGGCACAGCTCGACGAGGTCGCCGAGCACCGCGCTCGACGTGGCGAGGCCGCCCGCGCCCGCCCCGTGGAACATCAGCTCGCCCGCGGCCAGCGCCTCCACGAGGATGCCGTTGTCCGCTCCGCGCACCCCGGCCAGCGCGTGTCCCCTGGGGACGAGCATGGGGTGGACGCGGGCGCTGACGCCGTCCGGCGTGCGGTCGCAGATCCCGACCAGTTTGATGACGCAGCCGTTGGCGTCCGCGTGGGCGACGTCGCTCGGACCGATGTGGGTGATGCCCTCGAAGCGGACTTCCTCCAGGGGCAGTTCGGTGTCGAAGGCGATGCGCGCCAGGATCGCCATCTTCGCCGCGGCGTCCGCGCCGCTGACGTCGGCCGTGGGGTCCGCCTCCGCGTAGCCGAGGCGCTGGGCCTCGTGCAGGGCGCCCTGGAACGTGCCCCCGGAGTCCGCCATCCGGTCCAGGATGAAGTTGGTCGTGCCGTTGACGATGCCCGTCACCCGCAGCGGCCGGTCGCCGGCCAGCGACTGCCGCAGCGGGCGCAGCACCGGCACGGCGCCCGCGACGGCCGCCTCGTAGGCGAGGCCGACGCCCTGTTTGCGGGCGATGCGGTGCAGTTCGACGCCGTCGGCCGCGATCAGCGCCTTGTTCGCGGTGACCACGGACGCCCCGGCCTCCATGGCGGCGGTGACCAGGGAGCGGGCCGGTTCGATGCCGCCGATGAGCTCGACGACGACGTCGACGTCGCCCCGGGTGACGAGGCCGTGCGCGTCGGTGGTGACCAGGGAGCCGTCGATGCCCGGCAGTTCCCTGGGTCTGCGTACGGCGATGCCCGCGAGTTCTACGGGCGCGCCGGTCCTGGTCGCCAGTTCGGCGGCGCGCCCGGTGAGGGCGCGGGCCGTCTCGGCGCCCACGGTGCCGTGCCCGAGGAGCGCGACGCGGAGCGCCCCCGTGGTGCGTTTCATGTGGTCCCCCCAGAGTTCGTGGATGTCCGCGCGGTGGATGTCCGCGCGACGGGCCGGTCGGTCGTCGGCCCGGTGGAGCGCTCAGCCGGCGACGGTCTCGGAGGACGGCCGGTCCTCCTGCGCGGCGGGGGCCGCTTCCGGTTCGGCGGGTGCCGCGCGCCCCGCCGTGAAGCGCTGGAAGACCTTGGCGCCGACGGCGAGCGACACCGGCAGCAGCAGGTACCAGCCGAAGAAGCAGAAGACGACCAGGACGGCGACGAGCGAGACGACGGCGCCCAGGCGGCCGAAGGGGCTGCCGCGCAGCAGCTTGACCGCGGCGGAGAGCCCGGCGACGTACACCGCGACGAAGCAGGCCGAGGCCGCGGTCATGATCGGGTCGAGCCTGATGTCCAGGACGGCCGCGCACACCAGCAGTACGGCGGTCAGCGACGCGAGGACGACGAGGCTGCGCTTGGGGATCTCGCCCGCGCGGTGGCCCTTGCCCAGGGCCCTGGGCAGGTCGCCGTCCCTGCCGAGGGCGGCGCCGAGCCGGGAGCCGCCCGCGATGTAGGCGTTGACGGTGGCGAAGGTGAGCAGGGCGGCCGCGCCCGCGGTGACGGCGCGGGCGGAGTCGCCGATGCCCCGTTCCAGCAGGAGGGTCAGCGGCACCGAGCCGCGCTCGGGGTCGGAGCCGAGCACGGCCATCGACGTGGTGGCCACGCCCAGGTAGAGGACGGCCACGACGACGATGGTCAGGCCGGTGACGATGGGCAGTTGGCGCCGGGGGTTGGAGAACTCGCCCGACAGGTGCGAGACCGCCTCCCAGCCGGAGAAGGCGAAGAACAGCAGGGTGGCGGCGTGGCCGACGGCGAACCAGCCGTGCGGCGCGAACGGGGTGAAGTTGTCGCCGTGCGAGTCGGGCGCGGCGACCGCGATGGCGACGACCATGAGGGCGGCGAGCAGCCCGACGAGCAGCAGTTGCAGCCCGCCGGAGAGCTTCAGGCCCAGCCAGTTGCTGATGTAGGCGCCGAGCAGCAGGACCGCGGCGACGCCGAGCGACATCAGGTAGCCGCCGCCCAGCGCGTCGGCGACGTAGGAGCCGCCGACGATGGCGGCGCTCGCCGTGCCGACGGGGACGGCGAAGTAGAAGAGCCAGCCCACGGGGGCCGAGGTGCGGGGCCCGAACGCCTTGGCCGCGTAGGTGGCCACCCCGCCCCCGTCGGGGTAGCGCATGCCGAGCGAGGCGAACGCGCTGGCGATCGGGACGCAGAACGCGACCATCAGGGCCCAGGCCACCAGGGAGGCCGGGCCCGCCTCGCGTGCCGTCAGGGCGGGCAGGGCGAGGACGCCGCCGCCGAGGACCGCGCCGACGTACAGCGCGGTTCCCTGCGCCACGCCGATGCGATGGCTGGAACTCATGTCTTCTTCTCTCCGTGGGGTCGGGGCCGTACGGACGGGCAGGGGAGTGCGGACCGGCCGGGGCGTCAGCCGGAGCTGGGGACGAGGTCGCCGCGTACGGCGGCGGGGCGCCGGTCGAGTCCCGCCAGGAACCCGGCCGCGGCGGCCAGGAAGCCCGGGACCTCCAGCAGGAACGCGTCGTGTCCGACGTCGCTCGTCGTGTCCCGCTCGTGCCGGGCGGCCAGGCCGCGCGCCGCCAGCCCGGTCCTGACGTGCTCGCTGTGCTCGGGGCCGAAGAGCCGGTCGGACGCGAAGCTGTAGAGCAGCACGTCGGGCGGTACGGGCAGGGTGTGCAGCCGGTCGGGGGCCGCGAACGCGTCGAAGCGGTCCATGGCGTCCATGAGGTGCAGATAGCTCCGGGCGTCGAAGCGGCGCAGGAACTTGTCCGTCTGGTGTTCCAGGTAGCCCTCGACGGCGAAGTCGCCCTGCACGACCGGCGACGGATGGGTGCGCGTGCCGCTCCTGCGCGCGGTGCGGCCGAACTTGCGCTGGAGGGACCGCTCGGAGAGGTACGTGAGGTGGGCGATCATCCGGGCCGTGCCCAGGCCCGCGCGCAGGCCGTCCTCCCGCGAGGGGTCGACCGCGGCGCTGCTGCGGATGGCGTGCCGGGCGATCGCGTTCCAGGCGAGGTTGTCGGCGCTCTGCCGGGCCGTGGACGCGATGACCGCGAAGCCGTCCGCGTCCCCCGGGTGGCGCAGCAGCCACTCCAGGGTCTGCATCCCGCCCAGGGACCCGCCGACGACGGCCCGCAGCCGGCGGATCCCCAGGGTGGTGAGCAGGGCGCGGTGGACGGCGACCATGTCGGCCACGGAGATCTCGGGGAACGCGTCCCCGTGGGGCACGGAGTCGGGTCCCGCCGCCCAGGGGCCCGTGGTGCCCGCGCAGCCCCCGAGGACGTTCGCGCAGACCACGTAGTACTTGTGGGTGTCCACCGGTCGGCCGGGGCCCACCATCGCCTCCCACCAGCCCGGCGCGTCGTCCGCGCCGTGGCGCGCCGGATGCGCATCGCCGGTCAGCGCGTGGCAGACGAACACCACGTTGTCGCGCGTCTCGTTGAGCCGGCCGAAGGTCTCGTACGCCACCTGTACCGGGGCTAATCGCCCGCCCGTCGCGAGGTGTAGCGGACGGCCTTCCGGGAAGGGCGTGACGAACGACAGACGGCTGCTGGTCGGCGCGGGCCAGCCCTTGAGCACCACAAGATCCCCCTGTTGTCGCGTGCGGTTCGAACGGGCGGAGCTGTACGGCCGTACGACTCCGTACGGCCGGGCGGTACTTCCGGTCGTACGGAGTCGTACGGCCGGGTGGAGTCGTACGGCCGGGTGGAGTCGTACGGCCGGGCGGCGCTACACCGCGGCCAGTGCCTGCTCCAGGTCGTGGATCAGGTCGTCGGGGTGTTCGAGGCCGACCGCGAGCCGCACCGACCCCTGGGTGATCCCGGCGCCGAGCAGGTCCTTCTCCGGCAGGTGGGCGTGGGTCGTGGAGGCGGGGTGGGTGGCCAGCGAGCGCACGTCGCCGACGTTCGTGACGTGCGAGAAGAGCTTGAGCCCCTCGATGAATCGGGCCCCCGCCTTCCGTCCGCCCTTCAGCTCGACCATCACCATGGGCCCGAACCCGCCGCCCAGGTAGCGCTCGACCTGCTCGGCCTCGGTGCCCTCCGCCAGGCTCGGGTGGCGCACCAGGTCGACCTTGGGGTGGCCCACGAGGAACTCGGCGACCTTCAGGGCGTTGTCCGAGTGCGCGGGCATGCGCAGCGGCAGCGTCTCGATGCCCTGGAGGATGAGGAAGGCGTTGAAGGGGCTCAGGCACAGGCCGAGGTCGCGCAGCAGGGTCTCGCGGGCCTTGAAGAGGTAGCTGCTGCGGCCCCGGGTGTCGGGGAGCTTGCGGCACTCCTCGCCCCAGACGACGTTCCCGTACGCGGGGTCGGGCAGGGTCATCTGCGGGTGGCGCGGGGAGTTGTCCCAGTCGAAGTTGCCGCTGTCGACGATGACGCCGCCGATCGCCGAGCCGTGGCCGCCCAGGTACTTGGTGCCCGAGTAGACGGAGACCGCGGCGCCGTGGTCGAAGGGGCGGCAGGTGAACGGCTGCAGGGTGTTGTCCATGATCAGCGGGATCCCGTAGCGCGCGCCGATCTCGGCGACCTCCCCGATGGGGAAGATCCGCAGGCGCGGGTTGGGCAGGGTCTCGCCGAAGTAGAGGCGGGTCCTGTCGTCGGTCGCCTCCTCGAAGTTCTTCGGGTCGGCCGGGCTGACGAACCTGGTGTCCACGCCGAGCCGCCGCAGCGTGGCGCCCAGCAGGCTCCAGATGCCGCCGAACAGCTCGTTCGAGGAGACGATGTTGTCGCCCGCCTCGACCAGGTTGAGGATCGACAGCGTCACCGCCGCGTGCCCGGAGGCCGTGGCCAGACCGGCGACGCCGCCGTCTATCTGGGCCATGCGCTCCTCGAACACGTTCAGGGTGGGGTTGCCCAGGCGGGTGTAGGCGTGCCCGTTGCCTTCGAGGCCGAACAGCCCGGCCGCCATGTCGGCGTCGGGGAACTCGTAGGCGGCCGTCATGTAGATGGGCGTGATGAGCGGCGGGTTGACGCCCATGCGGACGTGCCGGCCGCCCTGGACGGTCGCCGACTCGCGCCGGACGTAACCGCGGTCGTCGAACAGCTCCGCTTCGTCGCTGGACAGCATGGAGAGGGGTCCTTCCGGAAAAAGGGGTGGGAGGTGAAAGGGGCCGGCGTACCGGGTCAGAGGTACGTCATGGACTGGTACAGCTCCTCCAGGCGGCGGTTGACCCGCCGCAGCCAGCGCCCGGTCCTGTTCATCAGCCGGCGCGGCGCCGACGTCCCGGTCACGTGCGCACCGACCGCTCGTGCAGCAGCGACACGGCGCGCCGGGCGGAGCCGATGGCCCCGGCCTGCCAGCCGATGTAGTGCGTGAGCCAGTCGCCCGCGAAGTAGACGCGCCCGGCGGGCTCGTTCAGCAGGTCGTAGGCGGCGCCGGAGTCCTCCGGCCATTCGATCCAGCCGCCCTCGATGTGCGGTATGCGGTGCCAGGCGACCGCGAAGCCCGAGGCGAGCTCCTCGCGGTGGGCCGGGCCGTGGATGCGCTCGCCCAGGGCGACGGCCTTCGCGGTCCGCTCGCGGGGCGTCAGCCTGCCGAACGCCAGCGCGTCCTCGCGGTAGTGGTAGTAGCCGACCAGGACGCCGCGCCGGGAGTGGAAGCCGTGTGAGGGGTACCAGACGTGCGTCAGCGGCAGGTCCGTCTCGGTGATGCCGCCGTAGATCCGGTGGTCCTCCTCCCACCAGCGGCGCCGGTACTCGAGGCCCAGCTTGCCGACGGCCAGCGGAGCGGGCACCCGCAGCGCGGAGGCCACCGCGGAGCCGAGGTTGTGCTCCGTGCGCGCCAGGACGTTGGGCGGCAGCGCGGCCACGCAGAAGTCGGCCCGCTCGACCCGTTCCCGGCCGCGCGCGTCCTCGTACCGCACCTCGACGCCGGAGTCGAGGTCCCGGATCTCGCGGACCACCGCCCCGTAGGAGATGCGCCGCTCGCCGACCCGGTCGACGAACGCGTCGACGATCCGGTCCATGCCGCCGACCGGCTGGAACATCATCATCGCCTGGTCGTAGTCCACCTCGAAGGAGAGGTAGCGGCCGCTGCCCCGGGCGAAGTACTCCGACAGCGAGGGCACCGGGCCGTACAGCTCGCCCGCGGCGTCGGCGGCCCCCGGCGGGGTGCGGTAGCCGCGGCGGGGGCCGCCCCGGTAGTCCCGGTCGTCCGCGCGCTTGCCGATGGCGCCGAAGTCGCCGAGGAACGCCAGCAGCCGCTCGCGGTCGTCGGCGGTCAGCTCCTTGTCCAGCGCCCTGCGGTCGACCGCCTTGGCCAGCAGCTCCGACACGTAGCCGTGGGCGTCGGCCTTCACCGTGCGGTGCCGCAGGGGCGTGCCGACCTTGTCCAGGTAGACGTAGGCGTCGCCGTTCTGGTTGGCGAACGGTTCGATGGGGACGCCGAGTTCGCGACAGTAGTCGAGCGTGACCATGTGCTGCGCGATGCGGGCGGGGCCCGCGTTGAAGTACTGCCCGGCGGAGAACTCCGCCCGCTGGGTGCGCCCGCCCAGCTCCCGCTCCTCCGTGCCGGAGCGCACGGTCCAGTTCCGCCCGCCGGGGCGCTGCTTGGCCTCCAGGATCCGGCAGTCGTATCCGGCCTTTCCGAGCTCGTACGCCGCCGTCAGACCGGCGATTCCGGCCCCCAGGACCACGATCCGCGGCGCCTTCCGGCCATCGGTGAAGTCACCCGCACGCGGCGGCACGAACGCCGACGCCTGCTGCGCCGCACGGGCGTCGGGGGCGAGACCGAGCGCGCCCATGGTCGCCCAGAGCATCCCGGCGCCGCCCACGACACCCACGTTCCGCAGGAAATCCCGTCTGCTGCCGTACGCATCCGCCACCGCTGCCTCCGCCTCGTGTCCCGTTCGTGAAGCCGTTCGTGAAGCCGATCCCGGCGCCGTCCCAGGCGCCGTTCGCGGCACTACGAGCATCCGTACTCGGCCAACCCGGCGGGAATGGCTGCTCGGTCGCCCGTCCGGGCTGCCCGGACGGCTACTGCCCGATCGGGCACCCCGGACGGGCGACCGGGCGACCCTTCCCGGCGCGCCGGGCGCACGGAACGCTGACCGCTGCTGTCCGCGCCCACGGCCCAGCCGGTGGGACGGTGCAGCCGGTGGGACGGCGCGCCGGTGGGACGGCGCGGCAAAGCGGCGGACGCGGCGCCGGAAAGCGGCGCCCGCCGGGAACGGCGCCGCGCGGACACCAGCACCGCGCGGACAACGGTCGAGAGACGACGAGGAGTTGGCGATGAGCTTGGCGATGAGCGAGGTGTACTCCATGGACCAGCGCACGGGCCTGGCGGTGGAGTCGGTCGCGGAGGAGTCCGGGGCCCGGGAGGTCGCCCGGGTGTGCGGGGCCGCGGCCGACGCCGCCGCGGGCCTCGACCGCATGGGGCCGGGCGGCCGGGCGGCCCTGCTGGAGGCCGTCGCGGTCGAGCTGGAGGCCGCCGGCGCCGCCCTGGTGGAGGCAGCCGACCGGGAGACGGCGCTCGGCGCGGACCGGCTGCGCGGCGAACTCGTCCGCACGTGCGGACAGTTGCGCTTCTTCGCCGAGGTGCTGCGCGAGGGCTCCTACGCGGACGCGGTGATCGACCGGGCCACGGCCGGGGGCGATACGGGACCCGGGCTGCCCGACATGCGGCGCATGCTGCGGCCCCTCGGCCCGGTCGCCGTCTTCGGCTCCAGCAACTTCCCGCTCGCCTTCTCGGTCGCGGGCGGCGACACCGCGTCGGCCCTCGCCGCGGGCTGCCCCGTCGTCGTGAAGGCGCACCCCTCCCACCCCGCGACCAGTCGGCTGGCGTTCGACGCGGTGGCCAGGGCCGTGGCCGCTGCGGGCGCGCCCGCCGGCACCGTGGGCATCGTCTGGGGGTTCGAGGCGGGCCGCAGCCTGGTCCTCGACCCCCGGATCAAGGCCGTCGGCTTCACGGGCTCGCTCGTCGGCGGCCGCCGGCTCCACCAGCTGGCGGCGTCGCGCCCCGAACCGATCCCCTTCCACGGCGAACTGAGCAGCCTCAACCCGGTCTTCGTGCTGCCGGGCGCCGCACGGGACCGGGCCGCGTCCATCGCCCGGGACTTCGTACGGTCCCTGTCCTTCGGGCACGGCCAGGTGTGCACCAAGCCGGGGCTGCTGCTCGTGCCCGCGGGGACGGACGGGGACGAGCTGCGCGCGGAAGCGGCCGCCGCCGTGACCGAGGTCGCCCCCTCCTGGCTCCTCAACGACGGCATCCGCGCCGCCTTCCGGGAGGGCGTCGAGCGGCTGTCCGCGCTGCCCGGCGTGCGCACCGCCGCGGTCGGCCGACCGGCGGACGACGACGAGCGGCAGGTCGCCGCGTGTCTGCTGCACGTGGCGGCCAAGGAGCTGCTGCGCCCGGAAGCGCCCCTCATGGAGGAGTGCTTCGGCCCCTTCGCCGTGATCGCCGAATACCGGGACGTGGCCGAACTCATCGAGGTCGCGGAGGCGTTGGAAGGACAGCTGTCCTGCGCGGTGCACGCCGACGAGGGCGAGCAGGAACTGTCGGGCCTGCTGCTCGACCGGCTCGCCCGGTCCTGCGGAAGGATCGTCTGGAACGGCTTCACGACCGGCGTGACCGTCGGCTGGGCCACGCACCACGGCGGCCCCTACCCCGCGACGACCTCCCCCGGGCACACCTCCGTCGGCGCCTCCGCCGTCTCCCGCTTCCTGCGCCCCGTCTGCTACCAGTCCGTGCCCGACGCGCTGCTCCCGCCCCAGTTGCGGAACGCCAATCCGCTGTCCCTGCCGCGCCGCATGGACGGCGTACGCGCCTGAAGCACCCCAATTGGCCCCGAGTGGAACGAGGTTGCACAAGAGCCCCTCCGACGTCAGACTGGACGACGCTTGTATGTGTCTGCTGTCCGTGTCGTCCTGGGCAGCGGCCCACCGCCGTCGTGGACCGGTCAGCGCCGACCATCCGCTGATCAGCGATGACCGACGTACGAGGGGGAAGCCGCATGTCAGCAGCGACAGAGCGGGTCGCCGTCATGACCAGGAGCGAAGTGCTGCGCAGGGGGGTGCAGACCCTCTTGGGGGACGTCCCCGACGTCGAGTCCGTACGCGACTGCGCCTACGAACCGCAGGCGGCCGCCGCGATCGACTTCACCGACGTGGACATCCTGTTACTTTCCTGCCCCCGGGAGGACTGGGTCAAGGAGACCGCGAACCGCGCGGGCGCGGCAGGGGCGAAGGTACTGCTCCTGCTGGACGAGCGCATGGTCGACGACCCGGACTCCATCCGCGGGCTCGTCGCCGACGGGGTGCTGCTGAAGCACGAGCTGACGTCAGCCGCCCTCGCCCTCGCCTTCACCCAGGTGCGGAGCGGGGGCTTTCCGCTGCCGTCCGCCTTCTCCCACGCCCTGATCAGGCGCTCCCCCGGCCCGGCCCTGGGGCACCGCGACCGCATCGCCACCCTCACCCCGCGCGAGCGCGAGACGCTGGAGCTGCTGGTGGAGGGGCTGAGCAACAAGCTGATCGCCCGGCGGCTGCGGATCTCGGAGCACGGCGCGAAGCGGCTCGTGGCGAACATCCTGGCCAAGATGAACTGCCCCAACCGCACCCAGGCGGCGGCCATCGCCGTGCGCATGGACGCGGTGCGGATGGACGCCGTCTGCTGAAGCACCCGGCCGCCTGCGGGCGCCGCGCCGATCACGGCCCGGCGCCCGCAGGCCACGCGGTCACGCGCCCACGTACTCCGCCAGGTGCTCGCCCGTCAGCGTCGCGCGCGCCGCGACCAGGTCGGCCGGGGTGCCCTCGAAGACGACCTGGCCGCCGTCGTGGCCCGCGCCTGGCCCCAGGTCGATGATCCAGTCGGCGTGAGCCATGACCGCGGGGTGGTGCTCGACCACGATCACCGACTTGCCCGCGTCGACCAGCCGGTCCAGCAGGCCCAGCAGCTGCTCCACGTCGGCGAGGTGCAGGCCGGTGGTCGGCTCGTCCAGGACGTACACACCGCCCTTGTCGCCCATGTGCGTCGCCAGCTTGAGGCGCTGGCGCTCGCCGCCGGAGAGGGTGGTCAGGGGCTGGCCGAGGCGGAGGTAGCCGAGGCCGACGTCCGCGAGGCGCGCCAGGATGCGGTGGGCCGCGGGCGTGGCCGCGTCGCCCGACCCGAAGAACTCCTCCGCCTCGTCCACCGACATCGCCAGCACCTCGCTGATGTCGCGCCCGCCGAGGTGGTATTCGAGGACCGACGGCTGGTACCGCTTGCCTTCGCAGTCCTCGCAGGGGGTGGCGACGCCGGCCATCATGGCGAGGTCGGTGTAGATGACTCCGGCGCCGTTGCAGTGCGGGCAGGCGCCTTCGGAGTTGGCGCTGAACAGGGCGGGCTTGACCCCGTTGGCCTTGGCGAACGCCTTGCGGATCGGGTCGAGCAGTCCGGTGTACGTCGCCGGGTTCGAGCGCCGGGACCCCCGGATCGGCGACTGGTCGACCACGACGACGCCCTCGCCTGGCGGGATCGAACCGTGCACCAGGGAGCTCTTCCCCGAGCCCGCCACACCGGTCACCACGGTCAGCACGCCGAGCGGGACGTCCACGTCGACATCCCTGAGGTTGTGCGCGCTCGCGCCCCGCACCTCAAGGGCGCCGGTGGGCTTCCGTACGGACTCCTTGACGGCGGCCCGGTCGTCCAGGTGGCGGCCGGTGACCGTGTCGCCCTTCCGCAGCCCTTCCACGGTGCCCTCGAAACACACCTCGCCGCCCGCCGTACCGGCGCCGGGTCCCAGGTCCACCACGTGGTCGGCGATCGCGATCGTCTGCGGCTTGTGCTCGACGACCAGCACCGTGTTGCCCTTGTCCCGCAGGCGCAGCAGCAGGTCGTTCATCCGGTTGATGTCGTGCGGGTGCAGGCCGGTGGTCGGCTCGTCGAAGACGTACGTGACGTCGGTGAGGGACGAGCCCAAGTGCCGCACCATCTTCACGCGCTGCGCCTCGCCGCCCGAGAGCGTGCCCGAAGGGCGGTCCAGGGACAGGTACCCGAGGCCGATCTCGACGAACGAGTCGAGGGTCTCGCCCAGCGCCGTGAGCAGCGGGGCGACCGAGTCGTCCTTGAGGCCGCGCACCCACTCGGCCAGGTCCCTGATCTCCATCGCGCAGGCGTCGGCGATGCTGATCCGCTTGATCTTCGACGACCTGGCGCCCTCGCTGAGGCGCGTGCCCCCGCACTCGGGACAGGAGGTGAAGGTGACCGCCCGCTCCACGAACGCCCTGATGTGCGGCTGCATCCCCTCCTTGTCCTTGGCGAGGAACGACTTCTGGATCTTGGGGATCAGGCCCTCGTAGGTGAGGTTGACGCCGTTGACCTTGACCTTGGTGGGCTCCCGGTAGAGGAAGTCCTGCATCTCCTTCTTGGTGAACCTGCGGATCGGCTTGTTCGGGTCGAGGAAGCCCGACTCGGCGTAGATCCCGACCGTCCACACGTTGTCCGACTTCCAGCCGGGGATCGTGAAGGCACCCTCCGCAATCGACTTGGAGTCGTCGTACAGCTGGGTGAGGTCGATGTCGGAGACCGTGCCGCGGCCCTCGCAGTTCGGGCACATGCCGCCAGTGCGGCTGTAGGTCGCCTTCACCGCCTTCTTGTCGCCCACGGAGATCGCGCCGCTGCCGCGGACCGAGGCGGTGTTGAAGGAGTACGCGCTGGGCGGGCCGATGTGCGGCACGCCGAGGCGGCTGAAGAGGATGCGGAGCATGGCGTTGGCGTCGGTGACCGTGCCGACCGTGGAGCGCGGGTCGGCGCCCAGCCGCTGCTGGTCGACGACGATCGCCGTCGTCAGCCCTTCGAGCACGTCGACCTCGGGCCGCGCCAGCGACGGCATGAAGCCCTGGACGAAGGCGCTGTACGTCTCGTTGATCAGGCGCTGCGACTCGGCGGCGATCGTGTTGAACACCAGCGAGCTCTTGCCCGAGCCCGAAACGCCCGTGAACACGGTCAACCGGCGCTTGGGGATCTCGACGCTGACGTCCTTGAGGTTGTTCTCGCGCGCCCCGTGCACCCGGATCAGGTCGTGGCTGTCGGCGGCGTGCTCCGCGGGCGACCGCCCGTCCGTCCTCTTGGCCATGGTCCTCGGGTCTCCATCCGTCGGGGCGGGGCGGGCCTGCCGTTCGCCGTACGACTGCCACGCTAGACGCGGTGCGGCGGTCGGCGCTTCTCGAAACCTGACCGGGCGCGGTGCCGTGCGTCAGGCTCCCGGGTGCACGTGGAGGTCCAGGCCCGTCGTGCCCCCGGGCTCCCGGTCCGGCAGGAGCCGCATGTCGTGGTCGTAGTCGCCGCCCGTGAGCGTGCGGAACGGGACGGGGGCGTCCGTGAAGAGGCCGTCCAGGCGGTGCGCGTACGCCTGCTTCGCGGCCTCGTACTCCTCGTCGGTCAGCGCGTTCGCCCCGGTCACCGCGTACGGCTCCAGCGGCTCCATGCCCGTGAACCAGAACAGTCCGTGCTGCAAGGGGTGGAGCAGGTCGGACAGGCGGCCGTGGATGCCCCGGTCGGAGAACGCCGTCCCCCTGGCCCCCGCCGTCACGGAAACCAGCGCCCTGCGGCCCGCCAGAGGGCCGTGGCTGTACGGCGGCGGAACGGCGGGGCCGTAGGCGAAGCCCGCCGTGAACACCCGGTCGACCCAGCCCTTGAGGATCGCGGGCGCCGAGAACCACCACATCGGGAACTGCAGGATCACCGCGTCCGACCAGAGCACCTTCTCCTGCTCCGCCGCGATGTCCGCCGCCAGCCGGCCGTCCAGGGTGGCCCGCTCCGAGTCGGCCATCACCGCGAGCCGTTCGTCCGCGTCCCTGTCGGGGAAGTCGTCGGCGTCGACGGTCGCCTTCCACTTCATCGCGTACAGATCGGAGACGCGCACCTCGTGGCCCGCCGCACGGAGGTGTTCGGCCGCGAAGGAGGTGAGGGAGGCGTTGAGGGAGCGGGGCTCGGGGTGGGCGCTGACTATCAGGATCTTCTTCTTCGACATGGTCCTACGGTGGCCCGGCCGCGGGGCGGTAGCCAGCACCTTGTTCGTCCGGGGAACGGCGTTCCTGGTACTCGCGGGACCACCCTCGCGAAAGTGCCGCCCATACTTGGGTTACTTGGGTCCATGGACGTGACGGGGGACGGCGGCATGGCCGACAGGGACGGGAACGGCGGAAGCGGCAGCACGGGCAGCGGGGGCACGGGCGGGGGCGGCGCCGTCGGGGGCGGCGCCGCGCACGGGGCGGGCGGGGCGGGCGGGGGCGACAACCGGCTGGCCCTCGGCGGCTTCCTGCGCGCCCGCAGGGCCCGCGTGTCCCCCGAGCACGTCGGGCTCGTCGGAGGGCGGCGCAGGCGCGTGCGCGGGCTGCGCCGCGAAGAGCTGGCCCAGCTCGCCGGAATCAGCGTGGACTACTACGTACGGCTGGAGCAGGGCCGGGCCACCCAGCCCTCTCCCGAAGTGCTGGACGCGCTCGCGCGGGCGCTGGGGCTCGACGCCGCCGAACACCGCCACCTCGCCACCCTCGCGGCCGCCCGGCACAGCGCCGCGCCCCGGGCCAGAGTGAGCCCCCAGTTGCAGCGGCTGCTGGACTCCCTGGACGGCTTCCCCACGTTCGTGACGGACCACAGACTCGACGTGGTGGCGTGGAACGCGCCGGGCGCCGAACTGATCGGCGGCGTGGCCGCCCCGGAGCGCCGGGACCGCAACAACGCCAGGTTCCTCTTCCTCGACCCCGCGTCGCGCGACGTCCACCCCGACTGGGCGGACCGGGCGGCGGAGGCCGTGGGCCAACTGCGGGTCGCGTCGGGGCGCTACCCGGACGACACGGAACTCGCCGCGCTCATCACCGAACTGTCCGCGCTCAGCACCGACTTCCGGAAGATCTGGGACAGCGGGGAGATCACGATGTGCGCGGCGGGGCGCAAACGGCTGCGGCATCCCGTCGCCGGACTGCTCGAACTGAACTTCGAGGTACTGTACGTCCCCGGCGCGCCGGGCGAACAAGGGCTGGTGGTGCACGTGTTCAGCGCGGAGGCGGACAGCCCGGAGGCCGCCGCCCTCGCCCTGCTGGGGAGCCCGTTGGAACGCCCCCGCTCTTGAGGCGGACGGGGCTCGAACCTCGCCGCCCTCGGAACGTGCCGCCCCTAGACCTTGCCGCCGCAGATCACGTCGTACGGGCGGCCGATCGCCATCGTCAGCTTCATGGGCTCGGTCGTCCCTGACGGGCACGTCGCCTCGCTCTTGGCCAGTGCGAGCACCTTGAAGTCGCTGCCGCCCGCCGACGCGCACTTCACTTCCTGCGCGGTCGACGAGACGCAGTCGCCCACCACCAACTGGCCGCCGCCCTCGCCCGCGTCACCGGGGTGGGGGGCGGCGAGGTTGCGGCCGCAGACGGTGCTGGTGGGGATGCCCCCGCCGGTCTTCTTGTCGCCCGATCCGTACGACACCGAGACCTTGATGATCAGGTCCGTGCCCGCGGGGCACTGCACGGAGTCCGGGAGCATGCTCCCGGGCTGGATCTCCAGCGCCTTGAACGAGGCGGTGGAGTCCTCGCACCCGATCTTGCGGAAGCCGTCGGGGGCGTCGTCCGGGTCGGGGCCGCCGCAGTCCCCGACCTTCCACGCGCCGGTGGAGCCCGAGCCGTCCTTGCTCGCGGACGACCCCTTGGATCCCTTGCCGTCGCCGAACAGGACCGAGGCGCCGTACCCGAGGCCGAGGACCACCGCCAGGACCACCAGGGCTTGGAGGCAGCCTCCGCGGCGCTGGGCGGGGCGTGGGGGCGTTCCGGGGTGAGCCATGGTGTTCCTCCGGTCGGGGACGGTGCCGGGCGGACGGGGACGGGGCGTGTCAGGGCCGTACGGCCCTGGATGATCGCCCGGCGCAGGAGTGGGGACGCGCCCCGGCCGATGCCCGGTTCCCGTCCGTACGGCCGGGCGGAACCGGGTCCCTCGGGCGGGGCGCGCCCCCAACTCCCTCACCCCACGGGGCGCTTCGCGGGAAACGCCCGCGCCCTCGCCGCCACCACCACGACGAGCACCGGCGCCATGAGCCCCAGCACCGCCCACGGGAAGGACCCGGAACCCGCCAGGTCCAGGAGCACGCCCCCGACGACCCCGCCCCCGGCCATCGCGACGTTCCAGAGGGTCACGAGCATCGCCTGCACGGCGTCCCCCGCGTCCTTGCCCGCGTCGCCCGCGGCCGTCTGGAGCAGGGTCGGTACGCCGCCCCAGCCCAGGCCCCACAGGACGGCGGCCGCGTACACGAGCGCGGTGCTGTCCGCGAGCACGGCGAGCAGCCCCGCGGCCACCGCGACCAGCAGTGCGCTGCCGATGGTCAGGACGCGCAGCTTGCCGTTGATGTGCGCCCCCACGATCCAGATGCTCAGCAGGGACGCGGCGCCGAACACCAGCAGGACGAGGTCGGTCGAACCGCCCATCCCCAAGTCGTCGAGGAACGTGGCGATGTACGCGTACAGCACGGTGTGCGCGAGGACGAACACCAGCGTGACGAAGAGGACCGGGGCGACGCCGGGGACGCGCAGGGCGCTCAGCATCGGCGTACGGGCGCCCCGTGCCTGTCCCGGCCGGTCGGGCACGGCCGCCACGATCCACGCCAGCAGGGCGACGGTCAGCGCGGTCATCGCCAGGAACGCCCACCGCCAGCCGAGCGCGTCGCCGAGGAACGTGCCCGCCGGCACGCCGAGCGAGAGCGCCACCGGTATGCCCGCCATCGCGACCGCCAGCGCCCGGCCCTGGAGGTGCGCGGGCGCGAGGCGGCGGGCGTATCCGGCGAGCAGCGCCCAGGCCAGACCGGCGGCCACGCCCGCGGCGAACCTCGCGACCATGGTCAGGGTGTAGTCGGAGGAGAGCGCGGTGACCGTGTTGGCGGCGGCGAAGCCCGCCATGGCGGTCAGCAGGAGGCGCTTGCGGCGCCAGGCGGCGGTGGCGGCCGTGAGGGGCAGGGCGGTGAGCGCGGTGCCCAGCGCGTAGACGGTGACCGTCTGGCCCGCCGCGGACTCGCCGACGCCCAGATCGGCGCTCATGGCGGGCAGCAGTCCGGCGGGCAGCGTCTCGGTCAGGCTGGTGACGAAGACGGCGGTGGCGAGGGCGAGGAGGGCCGGGAGGGGAAGTCTCCGAGAGGTGTCGGGGGTCCCTTGTACTGGGTCCGTGTTCTTCAACTGCGCTGTGCCGGACATGCGGTGGGGTCCTTACTAGGTGAAGGGAAGGGAGGGGAGGCGAAGGGAAAAGGGAAGTGAAGGGACAGCGGTACGGAGGAGGTACCGGGCTTCCTTCGTGTTTCCTTCGTGGGGAGGGGGCGCCGCTACGCGTCCCGTGCCGTGTCCACGGGCAGTTCCGCGCCCGTGGTGAACACCGCGTCGGCCGCGAGGAACAGGGCGGCGCGCGCCACCGCGTCGAAGGAGCCCCCGCGCCGCGTCCGGGCGCCGTCGTGACCGGTCAGCACCGCGTTCACCCGGATGTTCCGGCCGGACAGTTCGGCGGCCAGCTCCCGTACGGAGGGGCGGAAGGCGGTGTGGCCCTCGGCGACCAGAACCACCGCGCCGCCCTCCCGCAGCAGCGGCAGCAGGGCCCGTACGGCGGCCTCGGCACTGTCCGTACAGTCGGAACCGGGCCCCGCGTACGCGAAGAGGTGGTCGATCCGGCCCAGCCTCCGCTCCACAGCGGGGACGAGTTCCGCGAGCGCCGCGGGATCCGACGGGTCGCAACCGACGACGTGCGCACCGGAGCCGCACTCCGGCGCCACCGCCGCGAGGCCGCCCCGGTCCCGGCCGGTGAGCAGCACGTCGGCGCCGCCCTCCACGAGCCGTTTGGCGACGGCCAGTCCGGGTCCCGGGGCGCCGCCGACGACGACGGCGCTGCTGCCGCCGTACCGCGTCCTGCCGGGCACGCGCCACGGGCCCCGAACATCGCTCGTCTTGTGCGTCCCGCCGCCGCTCGCTGTCATGCGTACGACGGTGCCCGGCGGCCCTTCGGGGCCGCTGACGGTCCGCTGACGGCCGGTGCGCCTGGTGGGAGCGCGCCCGGTGGGAGCGCGCCTGGTGGGAGCACGCTCGGCGGGAGCGCGCTCGGCGAAGTGCGCCGATCGGTACGTGTGTACGGTTCTGGCATGCGGTTCGGGGTGCTGGGTCCACTGGCGGTGTGGGACGACGACGGGGAGCCCGTCAGGGTCCCCGAGGCGAAGGTCAGGGCGCTGCTCGCGGACCTCCTGGTGCACGAGGGGCGGCCGGTCTCCGTGGACCGGCTGGTCGACGACCTCTGGGGCGGGCGGCCCCCGGGCAATCCCGCCAACGCCCTCCAGGCCAAGGTCTCCCAGCTCCGCCGCGCCATCGGCCGCGACCTGGTGGTGCACCAGCCGCCCGGCTACCGGCTGCGCCTCGGCGCGGCCGGCGGCGAGGTGGGCGGCGAGGTGGACGCCGACCGGTTCCGCGCCCTCGCCGAACGCGCCCGCCGCGAGCCCGACCCGCGCACCAGGGCGGCCCTGCTCACGGAAGCGCTGGAGCTGTGGCGCGGACCCGCGTACGCCGACTTCGCGGACGAGGAGTTCGTCCGCACGACCGCGCACCGCCTCGCGGAGCAACGGCTCACCGTCCTTGAGGAGCAGGCCGAGGCGCGCCTCGACGCGGGCGAACACACCCTCCTGACCGGCGAACTGTCCGACCTCGTGGCACGCCATCCGCTGCGCGAACGGCTGCGCGCCGTACAGCTGCGCGCGCTGTACCTGGCCGGGCGGCAGAGCGAGGCGCTCGCCTCCTACGCCGAGCTGCGCGACCGGCTGGCCGACGAACTCGGCCTGGATCCGGGCCCGGAGCTGGCCGCGCTGCACGAGGCGATCCTGCGGCAGGACTCGGCCCTGGGCGTGCGCCACGCGTCCACCGCGCCGGGCGGCGCGCCCGTGGCCCCGTCCCGCCCCACGCCCTTGTCGGTCCGTCCCCACCGGTCCCGGCTGCCCCTCCCTCTCACTTCGCTCGTCGGGCGCGAACAGACCCTCCGTACGCTCGGTTCGCTCCTGTCCGCAGGGCGGCTCGTCACGCTCACCGGGCCCGGCGGGGTCGGCAAGACGCGGCTCGCGCTGGCCGCTGCCGCACAGGCCGAATCGGCGCCCTCCGACACGATCGCGCCCGACGGGGTGTGGCTCGTCGAACTCGCCGGACAGTACGGCGGTGTCGACGACCTCATGGAGTCGGTCTCCGCCGCCCTCGGGCTGCGCGACGACACCCCTGCCGGTACGCGCTCCCCCGGCGCCGCGTTCGCCCTGCCCTCCCCCGCCGAGCGCGTCGCCGACGCCCTGTGCGACCGGCGCGCCCTGCTCGTGCTCGACAACTGCGAGCACGTCGTCGAGGCCGCCGCCGCACTCGCCGACCGGCTGCTGCGCGCCGCTCCGGGACTGCGCGTACTGGCCACCGGCCGGCAGCCGCTGGGCATCGCGGGCGAGGCCGTCCTCCCCGTGGAGCCGCTGCTGCCCGCCGACGCCGAGCGGATGTTCGCGGAGCGTGCCGCGTCCGCCGCCCCCGGCTTCGCGCTCGACGACGCCGCCGCGCGGGACGCCGTGGCGGAGATCGTGCGCAGGCTCGACGGGATCCCGCTCGCGCTCGAACTGGCGGCGACCCGGGTGCGGGCGCTGGGCGTGGGCGAGTTGGCCGCGCGCATCGGCGACCGGTTCCGGGTGCTCGCATCGGGGCAGCGGGGCGCGCCCGCCCGGCAGCAGACCCTGCGCGCGGTGCTCGACTGGAGCTGGGAGCTGCTGAGCGCGCCCGAGCGCATCGTGCTGCGCCGGCTGGCCGTGCACCACGACGGCTGCTCGCTGGAGGCCGCCGAGGCGGTCTGCGCGGGCGAGGGGGTGGCCGCGGACGAGGTGCTGGACCTGGTGGCCCGGCTGGTGGACCGCTCGCTGGTGGTGGTGGTCCCGGGCCGGGCCGGTGCGGCGCCGCGCTACCGGCTGCTGGAGTCCGTCGCCGCGTACGCCGTGGAGCGGCTGCACGAGATGGACGACGTCGCCGCCGTACGGGACCGGCACCTGCGCCACTACCTGGACCTCGCCGAGCGCGCCGAACCGCACCTCAGGAGCGCGGGACAGCGGGAGTGGCTCGCCCGGCTCGACGCGGACGGCGCGAACCTCCGCGCCGCGCTCGACGCGGCACCGTCCGGTGAGGCGGTACGGCTCGCGACGGCGCTGTCGTGGTGGTGGCTGCTGCGCGGCCGTCTGCACGAGGCGTACCGGGCGCTGTCCGCGACGCTGGGCGCCGCGCCCGAGAACACGGAACTCCGTACCCTCCGGGACGCTTTCGCCCTGCTGACAGGCACGCGCCCGGAGCCCGTACAGCCGGGGTCCCGGCCGGATTCCCGGCAGGGGTCCCGGCCGCAGGACGGGCGGGCCGCGTGGCTGTACGCGTACGCCCTGTTCAGCGGTGGCGACCGGGCGGCAGGCGAGGAGGCGAACGCCCGGGTGCTCGCCCGGTTCGAGGCCGACGGCGACCGCTGGGGCACGGCCGCCGCCCTCGCGCTGCGCGCCATGCACGCGCTGGTCACCGGTGACCTCGGCGCGATCGGCAGGGACGGGCTGCGCAGCGCGGCGCTCTTCGCCGAGCTGGGCGACCGGTGGGGCGAGTCGCAGACGGTGACCCCGCTCGCGGTGCTCGCGGAGATCAAGGGGGAGTACGCGGAGGCCGAGCGCCGCCACCGCGAGGGCCTGGCCATCGCCCGCGAACTCGGCCTGGAGACGGAGGTCTCCGCACGCCTCTCCGGGCTCGGCAGGCTCGCCCTGTTCGCGCACGACTGGCAGCGCGCCCGCGAACTGCACGAAGAGGCCCGACTGCTGGCCGTCGAGCAGGGCTACAAGTACGGCGAGGTCCACTCGATGATGGGCCTCGCCCTCGGGGCGCGCCGCTCGGGCGACCTGGCCGGGGCGCAGACGCACCTCTCGCGCATCAGGGAGGGCTACGCGGACGTCTCGTCGGACGTGGGCGACCATCTGCTCCACGCCGAACTGGGCTTCGTCGCCGAACTGTACGGCGATCGCGAGGGTGCGGTGGAACAGCATCGAAAGGGTCTGGCGATCGCCCGCACGATCGGTGAGCCGCGCGCGCTCGCCCTTTCGCTGGAGGGCCTGGCGGGCGCGGCGGCCCTGCGCCCGGAGACCGCAGGGCACGCGGCGGAACTGCTGGGTGCCGCGCACGCGGCCCGGCTCGGGGCGGGCGCGCCGCTGCCACCGGCCGAGCGGGGCGACGTGGACCGGATCGCGGCGGCGGCGACGCGGGCCCTGGGCGGGGCTGCGTTCGAGGAGGCGTTCGCCCGAGGGGCGGAACTCGCGGCGCTGGACGCGGTGGAGCACCTGACAGTGCGGGACTGACCGGACTGACGGAACAGCCGGAAGCCGGACAGCTGGAACACGTTTTACGGCACGCGAGAGGCGGAGGGACCCGATCGGGTCCCTCCGCCTCTCCGTACGCGCGCTCAGGTCACACCAGGCTCGGCTCCTTGTCTCCCCTGTCGGCGGCCGCCGTGTCCACAGCCTGTGCATCCACTTGTGCATCCACCCGCGCACCCTCCTGCGCGTCCCGCTCCTCCGCCTTGCGCCCCTTCAGCAGCAGCAGTGCGAGGAGGGCGGCGCCCACCACCCCGGCCGCACCGGCCAGGAAGCTGCCCGACATGCCCTGGGTGAACGCGTCCCTGGCGGTGGCGGCCAGGGCCCCGTCGCCCGACCCCGCCGCGATCCCGAGGGCGTCGGCGATCGAGTGCCGCGCGGCCTCCGGGGCGGAGTCCGGCATCTCGGACGCGTACGTCCCCGAGAGGACCGCGCCGAGCACCGCGACGCCCAGCGCCGCGCCCGCCTGCTGGATGGTGTCGTTCAGCGCGGAGCCGACCCCGGCGTGCTCGGCGGGCACCGCGCCCATCAGCGCGCCGATCGTGGCGGGCATCGCCAGGCCGCCGCCCGCGCCCATCACGACCATCGCGGTGGCGAGCAGGCCCCAGCCGTCGCCCGCCTCCAGGCCGGAGAGGAGCGCGAACCCGGCGGCGGTGAGCAGGAGTCCGGTGACCGCGACGGCGCGGTTGCCGAGCCTGCCGACGAGCCCGGCTCCGATGCCGTTGAAGACGAGGCTGGCGACGGCGAGCGGGGTGAAGGCGAGGCCGGTCTCGGTCGGGGTGTACCCGGCGACGAACTGGAGGTACTGGGTGAGGACCAGCATCAGGCCGCCGTTGGCGAAGGTCAGCAGGACCAGGGAGAAGCTGGCACCGGTGAAGACGCGGTTGCGGAAGAGGGCGACCGGGATCATCGGGGACCCGGTGCGCAGCTCCCACACCGCGAACCCGGCGAGCGCGGCGACGCCGACGACCAGCGAGACGACCGTTCCGGTGTGCGAGAGGCCGCCCTTGGGAAGCTCGTTGATGGTCCAGACGAGCGCGGTCATGCCGACGACGGAGAGCACCATGCCGAGCGGGTCGGCCTTGCGGGCGGGGCCCTTGGACTCGGGCATCAGGACCAGCGCGGCAACGATCGCCAGGACCGCGATCGGAACGTTGATCAGGAAGACCGCGCCCCACCAGAACTTCGCGATCAGCACGCCGCCGAGGACGGGGCCGCCGACCAGACCGACCATCGCGACGGTGGACCAGGCGGCGATCGCCTTGGGGCGCTCGGCCTCGTCGAAGACCGTGATGAGGATGGAGAGGGTGCTCGGCATGATCAGCGCGCCGCCGACGCCCATCAGGACGCGGGCCAGGATCAGTTGGTCGGGGCTGTCCGCGACCGTCCCGAGCAGTGAGGCGGCCCCGAAGACCGCAAGCCCGACGATCATCACCTGGCGGCGGCCGAAGCGGTCGGAGAGGCTTCCGGCGGTGAGCAGCAGCCCGGCGAAGACCAGGATGTACGACTCGATGATCCACTGGATGTCCTGCGAGCCCGCCCCGGTGTCCTCGGCCATCGCCGGGATCGCCACGGTCAGCGCCATGTTGTCGATGACCAGCACCAGCGTGCTGAGGCACAGCACGATCAGGATCAGCCAGCGTCGCGGGTGACGCCCTTCGGTCGCTTCCACGGGAACCCCTCACACTCATTCGGCGCGTACGTCGTGCCCTCGATGCGCACACTGTACGCACGACGGAACAGCGTGCGCAAGAGAGGTATGTCGTACGCGAGAGGAGGGGGGGAGGGAAGAGAGGAAGGGGGGAAGCGTCGAAGGCGGGGGCGAGGGCGAGGGGCACGGCGCACCGGCATCCTGCGGGTGGCCCCCGGCCCGGGGAAAACCGCACGGTCACGCGGAGCGCCCCGCACCACCCTCCGCACTCCCCGACAGCACCGCGCCCCGCACGATCCACCGCGCCGCCTTCGCCGCGGCCTCCACGGGGCCCGTGTCCCTGGCAGCGCGGCCCAGCATGAACGCGCCCTCCAGCAGCGCGATCACCGAGACGGCCGTCTCCCGCGCCACGCCCTCCGGGAGGCCGCTCGCCGCGTAGTACGCGGCGAGCGCCGCCGTCCAGCTGTCGAACACCTCGGCCGTGGCAAGCCGCAACCCCTCGTGCGTACTGGCGACTTCGAGCGCCACCGTCGCGATCGGGCACGGGTCGGCGAAATCCAGCTCGCGCAGCGTCCCGGCCGCCCCGAGGAACGCCTCGCCCGTCGCATCCACCAAGTCCCTGCCCGGTACGAAGAGTTCACCGATGAGCTCCAGGTACGCCGCACCCGACGTGCGCACCACCTCCTCGCCGAGCTGCGCCTTGCCGCCGGGGAAGAAGTGGTACGCCGATCCGTACGGCGCCCCGGCCGTCGCGACGATCTGCTTCATCCCGGTCGCCGAGTAGCCCTGGCGCCGGAAGAGCTCGGTGGCCGCCGAGACGATGCGCTGTCTGGTGTCGCCCGTGGTCCTCATGTTCGCTAGCCTCTCACTAGATCGGTCTATCAAGTGAGAGGCAGGATCATGCCCGAGGTGGAACTGAGCGCGGGAACCGTGGAGTTCACCGACACCGGGGAGCCCGACGGCAGCACGACGGGGTCCGCGCCGGACGGGCCGGACCGTTCAGATGGTTCGGGCACCTCGGCGGGCACGGTCGTCCTCGTCCACGGCCTCGGTTTCGACGGCTCCGTCTGGGACGCCCTGGTGGAGGAGCTGCGCCCCGACTACCGGGTGGTCGTCCCCGTACTGCCGATCGGCAGCCACCGCACCCCCATGCGCCCGGACGCCGATCTGTCGGCACGGGGAATGGCCGTACTGCTCGCGGAGTTCCTGGACCGGCTCGACCTGCGCGACGTCACCCTCGTGCAGAACGACGCGGGTACGGCCCAGCTCCTCGTGGGCGTACGGGACGAGCGTGTCGGACGGCTGGTGCTCACCTCCTGCGAGGCGCTGGAGAACTACCCGCCGGGGTTCCAGGGCAGGACCCTGCACGCGGCGGCCCGGGTGCCTGGCGGCCTGTTCCTGCTGCTCCAGTCCTTCCGGGTGCCGTTCCTCGTACGGATGGGCTCGTCGCTCGGCGGGATGGCGAAGCGGCCGATCCCCTTCGAGCTGGTGCGCCGCTGGTACCGGCCACTGCTCACCAGCGGTGCGATCCGCAGGGACCTGCGGAAGTTCGTCCTGGGCGGCAGCAGGGACACGTACCTCAAGGCGGCGGAGAACCTCGCCGCCTTCGACCGCCCCGCACTGGTGGCCTGGGGCGCGGAGGACCGGATGATGCCGCACCGTACGGGCAGGCGGCTGGCGGAACTGCTGCCGGACGGACGGTACGTGGAGATCCCGGACGCGGGGACGCTGGTGCAGCTGGACAACCCCTCTGCCCTCGCGGAGGAGTTGCGGCGCTTCATCGCGTCGACGGTTCCCGGGCGCCCGTAACGGACGGACACGTGACGGACGGGCACACCACGGGCCGGGGCGCGACAGGCGGGCACGTAACGGACGGGCACGTAACGGCCCCGGGCGCGACGGACGGGTACACGACGGACGGGCGCGCGACGGCGAGGTCGCGCGCCCACCCACTCGTCCGTACGGTCAGCCGAGCAGCCGGGCGGTGATCTTCGCCAGGCGCTCGCCCTGGTAGCGGGCCGCCGCCAGGACGTTCTCGTCGGGCGCGCCGCTGCCCGCCGCGTGCGAGGTGCCGTACGGGTTGCCGCCGGCACCGTACACGACCGGGTCGGTGAAGCCGGGCGAGACGATGACCGAGCCCCAGTGGTGGAACGTGTTGTAGAGCGCGAGCAGCGTGGACTCGTTGCCGCCGTGCGCGTTGTGGGCGCTGGTGAACGCGGTGGCGGGCTTGTCGATCATGACGCCCTGCTGCCACAGCCCGCCCGTGGTGTCGATGAACTGCTTCAGCTGCGACGAGATGTTGCCGAAGCGGGTCGGCGAACCGAGCGCATAGGCGTCCGCCCAGGTCAGATCGTCCAATGTGGCCGTCTCGACGTCCTGCGTGGCGTCGACGTGCTCGCGCCAGGCGGGGTTGGCGTCGATGGCCGCGTCGGGGGCGAGCTCCGGCACCCGGCGCAGCCGCACCTCGGCGCCCGCCTTCTCCGCACCCTCGGCTATGGCCTGGGCGAGCTGGTGGACGGTGCCGGTCGAGGAGTAGTAGACGACGGCGATCTTGGCAGACATGGCTGGGCCTCCGGGCGGGCGACGTGCGGGCATGGCGTACGGGGATGACGTGCGGGAACGCGGCGGACTCCGGTGGCGAACTCCGGCGGGGGACCCAGCGGGGGACCCACCCGAGGAGCTGAAGCGGATAGCCATCCGTTTCCGTTGGCACGAGTTAAACGGATGGCTATCCGTTTGGCAAGACCTTCCGGAGGGCTAACCGGATAGTTTTCCGTTACGCTCGGGACATGAGCCGTGAGATCCCCGCACCCGCCTCCCCCGGCCTCGGCCTGCCGCTCGCGGGCGAGGCCCCGCCCGAGCGCGCCGACGCCGCCCGCAACCGGCGGAAGATCGTCTGCGCGGCGGCCCGGATCGTCCGCGAGCAGGGGCCCGACGCGCTCACGATGAACGCGGTCGCGCACGCCAGCGGCATCGGCGTGGGCACGGTCTACCGCCGCTTCGGAGACGTGGGACAACTCCTCGTCGCGCTGCTGGACGAGCGCGAACGACAGCTCCAGGAAGCCTTCTTGAGCGGCCCGCCCCCGCTCGGCCCCGACGCGCCGCCCGCCGTACGGCTCCGCGCCTTCCTGCACGCGCTGGCCGACCGGGTGCTGGAGCAGCGGGAGTTGATGTACGCGGCCGAGGCGGCGTCGCCCGAGGGGCGCTACAGGGGCGCCCCGTACATCACGCAGCACGCCCACACGGCCATGCTGATCAAGCACATCAAGCCCGAGGCCGACGCGGTGGTCCTGGCGGACCTGCTGCTCGCCCCCTTCGTACCGAGCATGCTGTGCCACCTGACCCAGGGGCGGGGCGCGACGCCGGAACGGATCAGGGCGAGCATCGACGAGTTGCTGGGGATGAGCGGACTGGACGGGGCCGGAGACGGACGGGCGGACGCGGACACGCCCACCGAGCAGAGCCGAACCGAGGAGGGCTGACACCGAGGAGGACCGAGCCGCCCCCCTTACCCCTCGCCCCTCACCCCTCGCCCCTCCCCCTTCGCCTCTCCCCCCTCACCCCTCGATCAGCCGCTCCAGCCCGTCCAGGATCAGCGCCAGGCCGAACTCGTAGGCGCGGTCCGGGCTGTGCAGCGCCTGGTACGCCTCCCCCGCGGCGCTTCCCACGCGCGTGGCGACCGGGTACCGGTCCGGGTCGAAGACCCGGGCGAGCAGCGGGGCGTTGGCCGTCCACCACTGCTCGTCGGACATGGCGGTCTCGCGCTCCACGGCCGCCGCGTCATGGGCCGTGCGCGCGATCGACTGGACGAACGCGAGCAGGTGCGAGAGCGCCAGGTCCTGCTGCACGTCACCGAGGCCGAGGCCCTCGAAGGCGCTCAGCTCGTGCTCGTACTTGGCCATCAGACCGGGCCCGAGCGGCGGCCTCGACAGGGGAAGCGCCGAGACCCAGGAGTGCCGGACGTAGAGCGCCAGGTTCTCGTGCGCGATCGCCGAGATCCGCTCGCGCCACGAGCCGCCGGGCGCCGCCGGGCGCTCCATCCGCAGATAGACGGCGTCGAGCATCAGATCGAGCAGCTCCGCCTTGCCCGGCACGTACGTGTAGAGCGTCATGGGCGTGACGCCCAGGTGCTGGGCCACCCGCCGCATGGTGACGGCGTCCAGCCCCTCGGCGTCGGCGACCGCGATCGCGGCACCGACCACCGCGTCGACGCTCAGCCCCTGCTTGGGGCCCCTGGTCCTGGCGCCGCTCCTCCCCCCGCCGCCACCGCCGCCGCCTCCGGCCCTGCCGTCACCGCCGGCCTCCCGCCACAGCAGCTCCAACGTGCGGGAGGGGTCACCCGAGTCGCTCCGGTCCTTAGCCATGAACCAATTCTCCCTCACCCCTTTTCTTCGTACGAAGTATAGAGTACGTTGTACAAAGTAACGCTGAAAGCCTTGCCGCAGCTCTGCTCAGCCTCGCCCTGGGAGTCCCGCATGCAGATCACCTCGACCGCCCTCTCACTCACCGTCGACGACACCGCCGCGTCGGCCGCGTTCCTCGCCAAGCACTTCGGGTTCGAGGAGGTCGCGGCGGCGGACGGCTTCGTCTCGCTCGCCCGCGAGGGCGCCCCGAACGTCATATTCCTGAAGCGCGGCACGGAAGTCCTCCCCGAGGGCTTCCGCGACGAGCGCGCCGCGGGCGTGATCGTCGCGTTCACGGTCGACGACCTCCCCGCCGCGTACGAACACCTGCGCGCCGAAGGCGTCTCGATCACCATGGAGTTGAGGGTGGAGCCGTGGGGAGAGCGGCTGTTCCAGGTGACCGACCCCAACGGCGTCACCGTCCAACTGGTCGACTGGGTAACGCCCGCCTGACCCGCCTTACCTGCATTACCCGCCTGACCTGCCTGACCTGCCTGACCCGCCTGACTCTCCCGGCCCACCGCCCAACAGCCCGACCCAGAGCAGAGAGCGAGGACCGGCATGCCTGCCGACCAGCAGAAGATCACCGCCGACAGCCACCACCTGATCGAGGTCCGAGGAGCCCGCGAGAACAACCTCAAGGACGTCTCCCTCGACCTCCCCAAGCGACGGCTCACGGTCTTCACCGGCGTCTCGGGCTCGGGAAAGTCCTCGCTCGTCTTCGGCACGATCGCCGCCGAGTCGCAGCGCCTGATCAACGAGACGTACAGCGCCTTCGTCCAGGGCTTCATGCCGAGCCCGGGGCGCCCCGACGTGGACGAGCTGCGCAACCTGAGCGCGGCGATCGTCGTGGACCAGGAGCGGATGGGCGCCAACTCCCGCTCCACGGTGGGCACGGCCACCGACGCGTACGCCATGCTGCGCATCGTCTTCAGCCGGCTCGGCACCCCGCACGTGGGCACCTCGGGGGCCTTCAGCTTCAACGTCCCCGAAGGGATGTGCCCCGCCTGCGAGGGGACCGGCAAGGTCTCGGACGTCGACGTGGCCGAGCTGGTCGACCGGGACAAGTCGATCAACGAGGGCGCGATCAAGGTCCCCGGGTACGGCGTGGACTCCTGGCCCTGGTCCGTCATGGCCGGGTCCGGCTTCTACGACCCCGACAAGAAGCTGGCGGACTTCACCGAGCGGGAATGGGACGACCTGCTGCGCAAGACGGCGGTCAAGGTGAAGGTCGGCAGCAACGGCTTCACCTACGAGGGCCTGGTCACCAAGCTCCAGCGGACCGTCCTGGTCAAGGACCGCGAGGCGATGCAGCCGCACATCCGGGCCTTCGTCGACCGGGCCGTGGTCTTCACCGCCTGCCCGACCTGCGACGGCACCCGCCTCACCAGGGCGGCACTCTCCTCGAAGATCAACGGGCTGAACATCGCCCAGTGCTCCTCGATGCAGATCAACGACCTGGCGAAGTTCGTCCGGGACCTGGACGAGCCGTCGGTGGCGCCGCTCCTGGCCGGGCTCCGCGACCTGCTCGACTCCCTGGTCGAGATCGGCCTCGGGTACCTGTCCCTGGACCGCCCTTCGGGCACGCTCTCGGGCGGCGAGGCGCAGCGCGTGAAGATGGTGCGGCACCTGGGCTCGTCCCTCACCGACGTCACGTACGTCTTCGACGAGCCGACCACCGGCCTGCACCCGCACGACATCCAGCGCATGAACGACCTGCTGCTGCGCCTGCGGGACAAGGGCAACACGGTCCTGGTCGTCGAGCACAAGCCCGAGGTCATCGCCATCGCCGACCACGTGGTGGACCTCGGCCCCGGCGCGGGCTCGAACGGCGGGGAGCTCTGCTACGCGGGCGACGTCGCGGGCCTGCGCGCGTCCGGCACGCTCACCGGGCGCCACCTGGGCCACCGCACCCGGCTCCGCGAGACCCCGCGCACCCCCACGGGCCACCTCACGATCGAGAACGCCACTGCGCACAACCTCAAGAACGTCTCGGTGTCCGTCCCCACCGGAGTGCTCACCGTCGTCACCGGGGTGGCCGGTTCCGGAAAGTCCTCGCTCGTCCACGGCCACCTCTCCGGCCGGGAGGGCGTCGTCGTGGCCGACCAGTCGCCGATCCGGGGGTCCCGGCGCTCGAACCCGGCCACGTACACCGGACTGCTCGACCCGATCCGCAAGGCGTTCGCCAAGGCCAACGGGGTCAAGCCCGCCCTGTTCAGCGCCAACTCCGAAGGCGCCTGCCCGCACTGCAACGGCGCCGGAGTCATCTACACCGACCTCGCCATGATGGCCGGCGTCGCCACCCCCTGCGAGGACTGCGAAGGCAAGCGGTACACCCCCCAGGTCCTCACCTACACGCTGGACGGCAAGAACATCAGCGAGGTGCTGTCCATGTCGGTGGACGAGGCGCACGACTTCTTCGGTACGGGCCAGGCCCGCACCGTCCTCGGCCGCCTCCGGGACGTGGGCCTCGGCTACCTCCGCCTCGGCCAGCCCCTCAACACCCTCTCCGGCGGCGAGCGCCAGCGCCTCAAGCTCGCGATCCACATGGCGGAGAAGTCCTCCACCTACGTCCTGGACGAGCCGACGACGGGCCTCCACATGGCGGACGTCGACAAACTCCTGGCGCTGTTGGACCGACTGGTGGACGACGGCAACACGGTGGTGGTGATCGAGCACCACCAGGCCGTGATGGCCCACGCGGACTGGCTCATAGACCTCGGCCCGTCCGGCGGCCACGACGGCGGCGAAATCGTCTTCACGGGAACGCCGAGGCAGTTGGTGGACCGGGGCGACACGCTGACGGCCCACCACCTCCGCGAGTACGTCGGCTGACAGGGGCCCCGGGCCTTCCCCGCGCCCCGACAGCGGCGCGGGGAACCGCCCGGGAGCACGGGAGCACGGCACACGCCGCACGCACCCACCCCGCGCGACGGGACCCCGCGAAGCCCCCGCGCACCGGACCCCGCGAAAAGCCGGCGCCCCACCCCCGCCCCTCTACTCGTGCACCGCGCCCTCCACGTGCCCCACGGGCTCCACCTGCACCGTGGAGTGCGCCACGTCGAAGTGCTCCCCCACACACCCCTGCAACCGCCCCAGGACCACCCCCAGCCCCTCCTCCCGCACGACCGCCTCGTCCACCACCACGTGCGCCGTCAGGACCGGCATCCCCGACGTCACCGTCCACGCGTGCAGATCGTGCACGTCCACCACCCCCCGCTCCGCCAGCAGGTGCCCCCGCACCTCCCCGAGGTCCATGTCCTGCGGCGTCGCCTCCAACAGGACGTGCACCGCGTCCCGCAGCAGCCCGTACGACCGGGGCACGATCAACAGGCCGATCACGATCGAGGCGACCGGGTCCGCCGCCTGCCACCCCGTGAACAGGATCACCAGCCCGCCCACGATCACCGCGACCGACCCCAGCGCGTCCCCCAGGACCTCAAGATACGCCCCGCGCAGATTCAGGCTCTGGTCCTTGGCGTCCCGCAGCAGCCACAGCCCCACCAGGTTCGCGAGCAGCCCGCCCACCGCGACCGCGAACATCAGCCCGCCCTCGACCTCCACCGGATTCCGGAAGCGCCCGATCGCCGACCAAAGGACCCAGACGAAGATCCCGAGCAGCAGCAGCGCGTTCAGCACGGCGGAGAAGATCTCCACCCGGTAGAAGCCGAAGGTCCGCCGGGGCGTCGGCGCCCGCTGCGCCAGCGTCACCGCGCCCAGCGCCAGTGACACCCCGACCGCGTCCGTGAGGCTGTGCGCCGCGTCCGCGAGCAGCGCCAGGCTCCCCGACAGCAGACCGCCCACGACCTGGATGACGGTGATCGTTCCGCTGATGGCGATCGTCAGCACCAGCCGCTTGCGGAACGAACCGCTCAGCGTCCCGCTGCCCGCCGCGACGGACGCCGTGCTCGGCCCGTGGTCATGACCCATACCCGCCAGTCGAGCACAGGAAGCCCTTACTTGCGACACATCCATTCACAGGAGGAACCCAAGTCGCTACGTTCGGCTCACCCTGTTCACCCGCACGCTCGCACCGGAAGGACGACGGACTCCTGTGAACGCAACTCGCCGCAGAGCCACAGCTCTCGCCGCAGCCGCCGCACTGGCCACCCCGCTCCTGCTCGCAGCGGCCCCCGCGTCGGCCCAGCACCCGACCGCAGCAGGAAAGGACCCCGCCAAGGAAGCGGCCAAACTGGCGCGGCAGCTGGTCAAGGGCGCGAAAGCCGAGGACGCGTACAAGCACCTGAGGCGGTTCCAGGCGATAGCCGACTCCGCGGGCGGCCACCGCTCGGCTGGCTCCCTGGGCCACGACGCCTCCGCCGCGTACGTGTACAGCGTGCTGAAGAAGGCCGGGTACGACGTCTCGTACCAGACCTTCCAGTTCACCTACATCGAGACGCTCGCCGAGAAGCTGCGGGTCACCTCGGGCACCCCGCGCGACCTGACCGTGCGCGCCATGTCGTACACCAAGTCCACGCCGACCGGCGGCATCAACGCCTCCCTCGCGGTCGTCCCGGCCGACGCCACCACCGGCTGCGAGGCGTCCGACTACGCCTCGGGCACCTTCACCGGCAAGATCGCGCTCATCAAGCGCGGCGGCTGCGACTTCGCCCTCAAGCAGGCCACGGCCGCCGCCGCCGGCGCGGTCGGCGCGGTGATCTACAACAACGTCCCCGGGGCGCTCAACGGCACCCTCGGCTCCCCCGAGGCCGGAAAGCTCCCGACCGGCGGCATCACCCTCGCCGACGGCGAGGCCCTCGTCGCCGAGGCCGCCCAGGGCGAGGTGAAGCTCAACCTGGAGATCCGCCAGCTCCAGGAGCTGCGCACCACGCGCAACGTCATCGCCGAGACCAAGGGCGGCCGGTCCGACCGGACCGTCATGCTCGGCTCCCACCTCGACTCGGTGACCGCGGGCCCCGGCATCAACGACAACGGCTCCGGCTCGGCCGGTCTCCTCGAAGTCGCCCAGGAGCTCGCCAAGTCCAAGGCCAAGCCCGCGAACAAGGTCCGCTTCGCCTGGTGGTCCGCCGAAGAGCTGGGCCTGCTCGGCTCCGAGCACTACGTCGCGCAGCTCACCGAGGCACAGCGCAAGGACGTCAAGCTCTATCTGAACTTCGACATGATCGCCTCGCCGAACTACGGCCAGTTCGTCTACGACGGCGACGACTCCGACGGCACGGGCGCGGGTCCTGGCCCCGAGGGCTCGGCCCAGCTGGAGCGGGACATCAACACCTTCCTGGACTCCAGGAAGCAGCCACACGAGGGCACCGACTTCAGCGGCCGCTCCGACTACGGCCCGTTCATCGAGGTCGGCATACCCTCCGGCGGCACCTTCACCGGCGCCGAGGGCATCATGACGGCGGCCCAGGCCGAGAAGTTCGGCGGGCAGGCCGGGGTGGCGTACGACAAGTGCTACCACGCCAAGTGCGACGACCTCGGGAACATCAACATGAAGGCGTTCGACGTCAACGTCGACGTCATAGCCAACGCCGTGGGCACCTACGCCCACGACCTGTCCTCGCTGACCAAGCCGGTCGTCTCCAAGCCCACCGTGGGCGGCGACACCGGAGGCGGCGGGCTGCACGGCGACCACGCCCACGACGGCGTCCGTTCCTAGACGCTCCCGGCCGGGCGCGGCGCGCCGCGGGCCTCAACGCCTGCGGCGCGCCGTACCGAAGAGGGACCGGGTGATCTCCCGCCCGATCTGCGTCCCCGCCGACCTGAGCAGCGACTTGAACATCCCGCTGTCCATCACCTGCTCGGCGAGCGAGGGATCCGGCGCGGGCCTGTCCCGAGCCGCGGCCTTCGCCGCCTTCTCGGCCTTCACCGCCTCCGCCGCGTCGGCGGCCTCCGCGGCGGCCCGCAGCGCGGCCTGCTCCGCCGCCGCCTGCTCGGCCGTCAGCTTCTCGTACGCCGACTCCCGGTCGACGGCGTCGGCGTAGCGCGCGTACAGCGGCGAGGCCCGCACCGCGCCGTCGAGCGCCGCCTCCCCGATCGGCCCCATCAGCGACACGGGCGCCCGCAGCCGGGTCGCGGCGACCGGGGTGGGCGCGCCCGTCTCGCTCAGCACGGTGATCACCGCCTCGCCCGTGCCGAGCCGGGTGAGCACCTCCTCCAGGTCGTACGGGGAGTTGGGGAACGTCCGCACGGTCGCCTTCAGCGCCTTCGCGTCGTCGGGCGTGAAGGCCCGCAGCGCGTGCTGCACGCGGTTGCCGAGCTGGGCGAGCACATCGGCGGGCACGTCCTTCGGCGTCTGCGTCACGAAGAACACCCCGACCCCTTTCGAGCGAATCAGCCGGACCGTCTGGGTGATCGACTCCAGGAACGGCTTCGACGCGCCCTTGAAGAGCAGGTGCGCCTCGTCGAAGAAGAAGACCAGCTTGGGCCGCTCCACGTCCCCGACCTCGGGAAGGTCGTTGAACAGGTCCGCCAGCAGCCACATCAGGAACGTCGAGAAGAGCTGCGGCTTGTCCTGTACGGCGGGCAGTTCCAGGACCGACACGATCCCGCGCCCGTCCGGGCCCTGCCGCAGCAGCTCGCCCGTGTCGAACTCCGGCTCCCCGAAGAACTCCCCCGCCCCCTGCTGCTCGAAGGCGGTGATGGACCGCAGGATCACCCCTGCGGTGACCGTGGAGAGCCCGCCGATCCCCTTGAGTTCGGCCTTCCCGGTGTCCGACACCAGATGGGCGACCACGGCCCGCAGGTCCTTCAGGTCGATCAGTTCGAGGCCCTTGCCGTCGGCGTAGTGGAAGATCAGCCCGAGCGACTGCTCCTGCGTCGGGTTCAGCTGGAGGACCTTCGACAGCAGGACGGGCCCGAAGCTGGTGACCGTCGCCCGCAGCGGGATGCCGTGGCCGAGGCCGCCGAGCGCGTAGAACTCGCTGGGAAAGCCCTGCGCTTCCCACTCCTGACCCACCTGACCTGCGCGTTCACGCACCTTCTCGCCGTCGGCGCCGGGCGCCGAGATGCCCGAGACGTCGCCCTTCACGTCCGCGAGGAAGACCGGCACGCCGTTCGCGGACAGCTGCTCGGCCAGCAGTTGCAGGGTCTTGGTCTTGCCCGTGCCCGTGGCGCCCGCGACCAGCCCGTGCCGGTTGAGCATCCCCAGCGGGACGCGGATCCGCGCCTCGGGGAGGCAGGCGCCGTCCCAGAGCAGCGCCCCGAGTTCGAGGGCGGGGCCCTCGAAGGCGTACCCGGCGGCGATGTCCTGCGACGGCTGCGGCGGCGACTGCTGCGGCTGAGTCACGACGGCCCCTTTTTTCAAGGTCTGCGGCAGATTGCCCCAGCATCGCAGTACGTCTCCATGGCTGCGCCCGGAGGCGCTTGCCCGGTAGGCTTTCCGTGTGATCTTCAAGCGCATCGGAAACGGACGGCCGTACCCCGACCACGGCCGGGAAAGCACCCGCCAGTGGGCGGACGTAGCACCGCGACCGGTCCGCCTCGATCAGCTCGTCACCACCAAGGGCCAGCTGGACCTGGAGACCCTCCTCGCGGAGGACTCCACCTTCTACGGCGACCTCTTCGCGCACGTCGTGAAGTGGCAGGGCGATCTGTATCTGGAGGACGGACTGCACCGCGCGGTGCGCGCCGCGCTCCAGCAGCGGCAGGTGCTGCACGCGCGCGTGCTGGAGCTCGACGCCGCGACCTTCGGCCCCGTCGAACTGAGCTGACGCCCGCTCCGCTCCCCGCGCCCTCGGGCCCCTACGCCTTTAGGGCCATTTGGGCCGCACACGGGCACAACCCGTTGATCACTTAATAGGAATCGCCATCGGGCGGCACTACGCTGCGCCCATGAGCATGCTCACTCCCCCTGGTATGGGCGGAAAGTACCGCATCACGGGTGACAAATATCCGCGCATGCGGCGCCCCGGCAACCGTCGCAGGATCGTGCTCGCGGTCGTCGCCGCGGTGGTGGCCCTCGGCCTGGCCGGCTGGGGAACGCTGCAGCTCATCGACGTCTTCACGGGCGACGGCGAGAAGGCGGAGGCGGCGGGACGCGGCACGGACTGCAAGGCGGTCGCGGCCGCGCCCGTGGCGAAGCCCAAGGCCGTGACCCTGCCCGGACCCGGGCAGATCTCCGTCAACGTCTACAACGCGACGCCGCGCTCGGGGCTCGCCAAGTCGGTGGCCGACGAGCTCAAGAAGCGCGGATTCGCCGTGAAGACCTTCGGCAACGCCCCCGCCGCGTACGACAAGAAGGTCCCCGGGCCCGGAGTGCTGCTGGGCGCGCCCAGCGCGGCGAAGGGGCCGTTCGCGGTGCTCGCCACGCAGCTGAAGGGCGCGCAGCAGAAGACGGACGCGCGCAGGACGCCGGACGTGGACCTGATCCTGGGTACGGCGTACAAGGCGCTCACGCCGAAGAAGGCCGCCGACGCCGAGCTGGTGGCGCTCGCGCACCCGAAGAGCGCGGCGGGAGCGGGCTGCGCGAAGAAGTAGGGGCGGGAGGCGTTCCCGAAGCCCTGCCCCGGTTCCGGGAAGGGGCGGGGTGGGGTGCCGCCCGCCGCAGGCGGTACGCCTCCCCCGGGAGCCGTACCGCCGCGAGCCGTGCCGCGCCTTCCCGGTGAGGGCTACTCCGCCGTGCCGTACATGCGGTCGCCCGCGTCGCCGAGCCCGGGGACGATGTACCCGTTCTCGTTGAGGCGCTCGTCGACCGAAGCCGTCACCACCGTCACCGGCGTCCCCGCCAGCTCGCGCTCCATGACCTCGACGCCCTCGGGCGCCGCGAGCAGGACGACCGCCGTGACGTCGTCCGCACCGCGCTTGATCAGCTCCTGGATCGCCGCCACCAGCGTCCCGCCGGTCGCGAGCATCGGGTCCAGGACGTACACCTGGCGCCCGGACAGGTCCTCGGGCATCCGCGTCGCGTACGTCTCCGCCTGGAGCGTCTCCTCGTTGCGGATCATGCCGAGGAAGCCCACCTCGGCGGTCGGCAGCAGCCGCACCATGCCGTCGAGCATGCCGAGCCCGGCGCGCAGGATCGGCACGACCAGCGGGCGCGGGTGCGAGAGCCGGACGCCCGTGGTGGGCGTGACCGGGGTCACGATGTCGACCTGCTCGGTGCGCACGTCCCTGGTGGCCTCGTAGGCGAGCAGGGTGACCAGTTCGTCGGCGAGGCGCCGGAAGGTCGGGGAATCGGTGCGCTGGTCGCGCAGCGTGGTGAGCTTGTGCGCCACCAAGGGGTGGTCGACGACGTGGATCCGCATGTCACCACAGTATCCCCGGCCGGCATCAACGTGCCGCCCCGAGGGAAGGTGGGGGACAGTGGACGTATGCAGGGGGGACGTACGGGACGGAACCCTAGCCCTGGGGTGGTTCACCGATGCCAGACCCGGAACAGCCCGAGCACTCGGCGCCGCCGAGCGACTCGGAGAGCGATGCCGAGCGCCGCAGGCGGCGTGCCCAGTTCCTCCGGGAGCTGAACGAGGCCAAGGCGCTGCGCGAGCGCGTCCAGCCGCGTCGGGCGCGCGCCGCGAGAATGCGCCAGGCCATGCGGATGCGGACCTTCCGCTGGTAGTGCGCGCGGTGCGCCGAGGGCGGTTCGGGCGGGTACGGCACCCCGCTCACCAGGCCCGCGTCAGAACTGATGGACGACGCAACCGCGGAAGACCTCTCGCGAACGCCTCGTTTCTGCCACGATTCCGAGTGGGCGGGGTACAGACAGCCGATGTGGCTGTCCTCCCGTCGGACCGACACACCTATGACCAGTGGGAGAGTCACGGTGTATTTCGCCGCACTGCTCGCGCGCACCGAAGACGGGTGGGAAGCGAGCGACACGGAGCTCGACGACGTGGAGACCCTGTCCGACCTGACGGACCTGGCCCGTGAGGCCGCGATCGACGAGGACACCGTGCTGGTCCTCATCGAGCAGGAGGACGCCTGGTTCGGCGTCGTCCGCGTGGACGGCGAGGACGATCCGCGCATCTACGTCTCGGACGCGCTCGCCGCCGCCCGCTCCTCGTACGGAGAGATCCTCACCAACGAACTGACGGGCGGAGACGACGACCCCGAAAGCGAACTCGACGACCTGGACGCCCTGGACCTCGACGGCACCGAGGAACCGGACGACGAAGGCGCCGCACCGGACGGCGACCTGGACGACGACGAGGGCGCGAGCGCGCCCGGGGCCCACTCCGCCCTGCCGGCGGGCCC
This sequence comes from Streptomyces sp. NPDC050504, assembly GCF_044458065.1. Taxonomy (NCBI): domain Bacteria; kingdom Bacillati; phylum Actinomycetota; class Actinomycetes; order Kitasatosporales; family Streptomycetaceae; genus Streptomyces; species Streptomyces sp. NPDC050504. The sequence continues at coordinate 135,454 of NZ_JBITHO010000003.1, forward strand.
GCTGGGCGACCGCGAGGTCCTCGCCGACCTCGGGGTCTCCGAGAAGGACCTGCTCGCCCTCGACAACACCGACGCGCTGACCGACATCGCCGACACCCTGGGGGCGTCGGAGCTGCTGGAGGCAGTGCGCTAGTGGAGCACGAGCACGACCCCGTACGAGATCCCTGGCGGGCCGCGATGCGGCTCGCCCTGGACGAGGCGGCGCACGCGGCGTCGGCCGGCGACGTGCCGGTCGGCGCCCTGCTGCTGGACCCCGCGGGCGCGGTCCTGGCCGCGGGGCACAACGAACGCGAGGCGACCGGCGACCCGACGGCGCACGCGGAGGTGCTGGCGCTGCGCAGGGCGGCGGCGAAGCTGGGCGAGTGGCGGCTGACCGGCTGCACGCTCGTCGTGACCCTGGAGCCGTGCGTGATGTGCGCGGGCGCGCTGGTGCAGTCCCGGGTGCGGCGGGTCGTCTACGGCGCCCGCGACGAGAAGGCCGGGGCGGCGGGTTCGCTCTGGGACCTCGTACGGGACCGCAGGCTGAACCACCGCCCCGAGGTGATCGCGGGGGTGCTGGAGGCGGAGTGCTCGGACCGGCTCACGGCCTTCTTCAGGACCCGCTGAGGACGTTTTCCGATACCGATTTCAGAGCACGGCCCACCTTGGGCTAAGCTCTCTCTCGGTAGCGTGTCCGAGCGGCCGAAGGAGCTCGCCTCGAAAGCGAGTGTGGGGAAACTCACCGAGGGTTCAAATCCCTCCGCTACCGCTCTTGATACAAGGGCCCCGGTGCTTCGGCACCGGGGCCCTTGTCGTGCTGCCGCCGTGCCGCCGAGGCGTTTGTGGCCCCTTCAGGACGTGCGGAAGCCCCGGCCACAGGGGGGAGTGGGCCGGGGCTTCGCGTTTTGGACGGGGGGAGCGGCATCGGGGGGACAAGCCGCTCCCCCCGATGAGAACGGCTCCTCGTAGTCCACGCCGCGATCAGGGGGGGGAAGCCCGCGCCGTGGACCCCGCAGTGAGGTCCGTTCCTCGCCCGGTGGGATTCCTGCCAGATCCGCCGGGCTTGGCATCCATCCTGCTCCCGTACGCGCCCCGTGCGGTCCGGCGAAGGGCCCTCATCGGCGGGTCCTTGGTCCTTAAAGCCCGGATCAGTGATCGGGGATAGACTCACTCGACTGCGCGCACAGGGGACGTCGGGGAGGCAGGGACTGATGGTGCAAACGAAGAAGATCGCGCTCTACATAGTTGTCGTCTTCGTGCTGTACACGATCATCACCTCCCCGGCCAGGGCCGCGGATCTGGTCCAAGTAGGGTTCGAGGGCATCTCGGACGCCGCCAACGGCATCGGCGAGTTCATGACCGAACTCATCAAGTAGGAGTGCCCTTGATCCGCCATCTGGTCCTCTTCAAGCTCAACGACGGCGTGGAGCGGGACGAGCCCCGCGTCGCCGCCGGCGTGAAGGCCTTCCAGGAGCTCGACGGGCTGGTGCCCGAGCTGGAGTTCTGGGAGTGCGCCTGGAACATCACGGACCGGCCCATCGCCTACGACTTCGCCATCAACTCCGCCGTCGCGGACCGCGATGCGCTGAAGCGCTACATCGAGCACCCGGCCCACCAGGCGGCCGCGGGACAGTGGCGCGAGTTCGCCACTTGGGTGATCGCCGACTACGAGTTCTGAGCCGACGGCTCGCCCGGCCCCCCGCCCCTGTGGCGGGGGGCCTTTCCGCTTTCCGGGGCGCTTCCCGCACACGTTCCGCCCAACTTGCCGTCAACACGGCGTTATACGGTGCTTGCACACAGTGGACATGTCTTGTGATGCTATGACCGCTTTTGACGGATGAGTTGACCGTTGTTGACCGTGAAGCGTTGACCGTGAAGGGGTGGCGTGACCGTGCCGGCCAGTACCGCACCGCAGCAAGTGCCTCCCCAGGCGCCCGAGCACGAGCCGCCCGCCCCGCCGCCCGCCGAACCCCTCGCCGGGGCCGCCCCCGAGCCGCGTACGGCCGCACAGCGGCGCGGCGCCGACACCAGGGCGCTCACCCAGGTCCTCTTCGGCGAGCTCAAGGGCCTCGTCCCGGGCACCGACGAGCACCGCAGGGTCCGCGCGGCCCTGATCGAGGCGAACCTCCCCCTCGTCCGCTACGCCGCCGCCCGGTTCCGCTCCCGCAACGAGCCGATGGAGGACGTCGTCCAGGTCGGCACGATCGGCCTGATCAACGCCATCGACCGGTTCGACCCCGACCGGGGCGTGCAGTTCCCGACGTTCGCGATGCCGACCGTCGTCGGCGAGATCAAGCGGTACTTCCGGGACAACGTGCGGACCGTGCACGTCCCGCGCCGCCTCCACGAGCTGTGGGTGCAGGTCAACGGCGCCACCGAGGACCTGACGACGCTGCACGGCCGCTCCCCCACGACCGCCGAGATCGCCGAGCGCCTGAAGATCTCCGAGGAAGAGGTGCTGGCCTGCATCGAGGCGGGCCGGTCGTACCACGCGACGTCCCTGGAGGCCGCCCAGGAGGGCGACGGGCTGCCGGGCCTGCTCGACCGCCTCGGCTACGAGGACCCGGCGCTCGCCGGGGTCGAACACCGCGACCTCGTACGGCACCTGCTGGTGCAGCTGCCCGAGCGCGAGCAGCGGATCCTGATGCTCCGTTACTACAGCAATCTGACGCAGTCCCAGATCAGCCAGGAGCTGGGCGTTTCGCAGATGCACGTTTCGCGTTTGCTGGCCCGGAGCTTCGCGCGGCTGAGATCCGCAAATCGTATCGAGGCGTGACCTGATCGGGTGATCCCCGATCCGGGCCGAAAACCCCCACAACCCCTGTTTCCTGCGCGGATTCGCCACATACTTGTCGACATGTCACTACAGCGCGTTGCCGACATGTGACATTCTGCTGGAAGAGCGTTTGCCGCGGCCCCGCCTCCGGTATTCAGGTGGAGGCTGCGTTCCTCAGATGGTCGTGGCCCTCCGCGACCGTCCGCGACCTCAAGGGGGTGGCATGTCCGCAGAACAGGGCAGCTCGAAGGTGCTCGTCAAAGAAGCACCCGTCGTGCGCACCGGCTCGGAAGCCATCGACACCCGCACTCTGTCCCGCTCTCTGTTCCTGCGGCTCGCCGCCCTCGACAAGGACAGCCCCGAGCGCGCGTACGTACGGGACACACTGATCGAGCTCAACCTCCCGCTGGTGCGTTACGCGGCGGCCAGGTTCCGCTCGCGCAACGAACCGATGGAGGACATCGTCCAGGTCGGAACGATCGGTCTGATCAAGGCGATCGACCGTTTCGACTGCGAACGCGGCGTGGAGTTCCCGACGTTCGCGATGCCGACGGTCGTGGGCGAGATCAAGCGCTTCTTCCGGGACACCAGTTGGTCGGTGCGGGTGCCGCGCCGCCTCCAGGAGCTGCGGCTCGCGCTCACGAAGGCGAGCGACGAGCTGGCGCAGCAGCTGGACAGGTCGCCGACCGTGCCGGAGCTGGCGCGGGTGCTCGGCGTCTCCGAGGAGGACGTCGTCGACGGCCTGGCGGTGGGCAACGCCTACACCGCGTCGTCGCTCGACTCGCCGTCCCCCGAGGACGACGGCGGCGAGGGCTCGCTTGCGGACCGGCTGGGGTACGAGGACTCGGCGCTGGAGGGCGTGGAGTACCGCGAGTCCCTCAAGCCGCTGCTGGCCAAACTCCCGCCGCGCGAGCGCCAGATCATCATGCTGCGCTTCTTCGCGAACATGACGCAGTCGCAGATCGGCGAGGAGGTCGGCATCTCGCAGATGCACGTCTCGCGGCTGCTGACGCGCACGCTCGCGACGCTGCGGGCGGGGCTCATCTCCGACTGAACCCGGGGTGCGTCCCGGCAGGCTCAGTACCGATCGAAGCGTTTCGCCAACAGGCGCAGCGGGGTTCCTTCTTGACGGTCCGTCAGTGACACTGGCGCGATGCGACGCGAGGAACGCACCGTCGGCCGCCGTCGAGGCCTCACCGCCGCGTCGGCGGCCGCGCTGTGCCTGGGGCTGGGCAGCGGGCTGCTGACCGGCTGCGGGGGCGGCTCGGGCGAGGACGGGTACGCGGCGGTCGGCGCTGCGGGACAGGGCGGCGCCCCGAGCGGTACGGCGCCACGGGGCGAGGTGCTGCTGGTGCCGCTGGACGGGACCGGGACGCCCGCGGCGGGCGGCAGCGGCGGCAAGGGCGGCAGGAGCGGTACGCCGGGGAGCGCGGGCAACGGGAAGAGCGGCGCCCCCGGCCCCGCGGGCACGGCGTCGGGTACGGCGTCGGACGCCCCGCGCCCGCCCGCGACGCGGCCCACCGGCGGTCCCGGTGCAGGCTCAGGACACGCGGAGCCCGGCGGCGCTCCACGCCCGAACGGTCCGGGCGGCGCGAACGGTCCGGGCAGGCCGAGGCCACCCGTGAACCCGCCGGACCCGCCCGACCCGACCCGCCCGCCGAAGCCCCCGAAGCCCCCGAAGCCCCCGGAGCCTTCGCACCCGCCCGTGGACCCGCCGTCGCCCGCCCTGCTGAAGGTGGTCGGCGCGCCCGAGCGGGCCGAGGCCGACCGGCGCTGGTGCGAGAAGGTCACGGTGACCTTCCGCAACGCCGGGGGCACGCCGGTGCGTTCGGGCACGGCGACGTTCGCGACGCACGTCATCGGGCTGCTCGGCACCGACTGGGCGACCGTGCGGACCGCTCAGCCGCTGCCGGCGCCGATCGCCGCGGGCGGTACGGCGAGGAAGACGTACACCGTCTGCGTGGAGGCCTGGCGGGTGCCGCTGGGCATGCACGTGGAGACGCGCGCCGTCACCGTCGAGTGGACGTGAGGGTCGCTCCCGGCAGAGAACCCGGCGGCTGAGAACCCGTCAGCCGAGCGCCAGCCAGGCGACGCCCGCGAGGACGACGAGCACGGCGACGACGCCGACGATCAGCCCCACCTTCGGGCCCGACTGCTGCGGGGCGGGCTGCCGCCCGCTCTGCTGGGGCGCTCCCTCGTCGACGAAGGCGCGGAACATCTGGGTGCTGCCCGCGGGGTCGTACTGGCCCTCGGGGCCCTGGTTCTGCGGGGCGTGGGGGTTGTGTGCCATGGGGCCCGACCCTAGCGAACACCCGGGTTCCGCCCAACCCCGGGCCCGCCCGTACGGCCCACTGGCCCCACGGGCCCCGCATTGACTCCGCACATGCGAAGCCTTTTGGGTTCCTTTACCCCGCCGGGCCCGTTTTCGTTTGCCTGTGGCAACCAACAACTTCTATCGTTGCCCTAAGCAACAAGATGCGGCGACAGAACGCGCCGCACCACCGCAACCCGGGGGTGCCCATGGCCGCACGGAGCCAGTACGAGGAGCTGGCCCGGCAGCTCAGCGCCATCGGGGCCGTCAAGCGCGGGCTCTCCCGCGTCCTGCCCGCCGACTGCCCGAGCGGCTCGGCCGCCGTGCTCACGCTGCTCGACCGCTACGGCGAGATGCGGATGAGCAGGATGGCCGAACTGCTCGCGGTCGACATCTCGGTGACGAGCCGCCACGTCGCCCACGTCGCCGAGCGCGGGTGGATCGAGCGGTCCCCCGACCCGGCCGACAAGCGCTCCCGGATCCTGCGGATCACCCCGCAGGGCAAGGAACTCCTCGACGAGCTGGGGCGGCGCACCGCCGAGGTCTTCGCCGACCGGCTGGACGACTGGAGCGACGACGAGGTCGGGCAGCTGAACGCGCTGCTCGCCCGGCTCCGCGACAGCTTCGGGGACTGCCGGACGCGACCCGAACAACCCGAACAGCCCGAATAACCCGTACACCCGCGCAACGAAGCAACAGAGAAGGAAATCCATGGCTACGACCACACCGTCCGGTGTGCGGGGCGGCCACGCCGAGCACGGAGGGCACCCCCACGGCTCCTCCGGCGACGGTACGCCGATGACTCACCGGCAGATCATGGAGGCGCTGACCGGGCTGCTGCTCGGCATGTTCGTCGCGATCCTGTCGTCGACGGTCGTCTCCAACGCCCTCCCCGAGATCATCAGCGACCTCGGCGGCGGCCAGTCCGCCTACACCTGGGTCGTGACGGCCTCGCTGCTCGCGATGACCGCGACCACCCCGCTGTGGGGCAAGCTCGCCGACCTCTTCAGCAAGAAGCTGCTGGTCCAGATAGCCCTGGTCATCTACGTCCTGGGCTCGGTCGTCGCCGGTCTCTCGCAGAACGCCGGGACGCTGATCGCCTGCCGCGTCGTCCAGGGCGTCGGCGTCGGCGGCCTCTCCGCCCTCGCGCAGATCGTGATGGCCGCGATGATCTCGCCGCGCGAGCGCGGCCGCTACTCCGGCTACCTCGGCGCGACCTTCGCCGTCGCCACCGTCGGCGGCCCGCTGCTCGGCGGCGTCATCACCGACACCTCCTGGCTCGGCTGGCGCTGGTGCTTCTACGTCGGCGTGCCCTTCGCGGTCATCGCGCTGGTCGTGCTCCAGAAGACCCTGAAGCTCCCCGTGGTCAAGCGCGACGTGAAGGTCGACTGGACCGGCGCGTTCCTGGTCAGCGCGGCCGTCTCGCTGCTGCTCGTCTGGGTCACCTTCGCCGGTGACAAGTACGACTGGATCTCCTGGCAGACGTACGCGATGGTCGGCGGCTCCCTGCTGCTCGCCGCGCTCTTCGTCTACGTCGAGTCCAGGGCGAGCGAGCCGATCATCCCGCTGCGGCTCTTCCGCAACCGCACCATCACGCTGGCCTCGCTGGCCTCGCTCTTCGTCGGCGTCGCGATGTTCGCAGGCACGGTCTTCTTCAGCCAGTACTTCCAGCTGGCGCGCGGCAAGTCGCCGACGATGTCCGGCGTGATGACCATCCCGATGATCGCGGGCCTCTTCGTCTCGTCGACCGTCTCGGGCCAGGTCATCACCAAGACCGGCCGGTGGAAGGCGTGGCTGGTCTCGGGCGGCGTGCTGGTGACCGCCGGCCTCGGGCTGCTGGGCACCATGCGGTACGACACCCCGTACTGGCACCTCGCGATCTACATGGCCGTCATGGGCCTGGGCATCGGCATGATGATGCAGAACCTCGTGCTCTGCACCCAGAACCAGGTCTCCCCCGAGGACCTCGGCGCGGCCTCGTCCGTCGTCACCTTCTTCCGCTCGCTGGGCGGCGCGATCGGCGTCTCCGCGCTGGGCGCGGTCATGGCGAACCGGGTCACGCACTACGTCAAGGACGGCCTGGCCGAGCTGGGCCCGCAGGGCGCGGCGTTCGGCCACGGCGGTACGGGCGGCGGGGGCATCCCCGACCTGGACAAGCTGCCCGCCCCGCTGCGCACGGTCATGGAGGCCGCGTACGGGCACGCCGTCGGCGACGTCTTCCTCTACTCGGCCCCGGCCGCGCTGCTCGCCTTCCTGGTCACGCTGTTCATCAAGGAGGTCGCGCTCAAGTCGAACGCGGCGCCGAAGGAGGGCGCGGAGCAGGGCGCGGCTCCCGCGAGCGCCGAGGGCGCGTAACGCGGGACCCACGGACTCGGGCGCTTTCGAGCGGAGGCGCCCGACACCGGGGAGGCGGGCAGGGGACGGCCCGCCTCCCCCATACACACCACGCATCACGCACCGCACTCCACGCATGGAAACGCCTCCCGTCCGCTGCTGCGGAGGGGAGGCGTTGGAGTACCCGAGGTCAAGGGCGGCGACGGCGACGTAGCGTCCTGGGCCGCTGGACGACACCGACTCTCGTCGGCGACGGGATTCGAACCCGCGTTGCTCACTTTGGAGGTGAAGTAGCCGTGGCCTGCGCACCGGGTGCCCCGAACTGTACGGGACCGCGGCCCGGCGCGCGCCGGATTATCGGGCCGCTTCGCCGGCCTCCCTGCGGGTCATCGTCTCGATGCCCGCCACCAGGATGTCCAGCGCGAACTCGAAGTCCCGCTCCCGCATCTCGGCGACCGTGTCCCCGGCCCTCGCCTCCATCAGCTTCGTGGACTTCGCGAGCACCTCCCTGGCCTCGGGGTTCGCCGCGATCGTGCCCATCGCCTCCTGGAAGTACTCGTCCTGGGTCATCCCCGCCGACGCGCACCGCTGCACGAAGTGGCCCTCGATCGTGCCGAACCCGTAGACGAACTGGAAGACCGCGGCGAGGCCGCCCATCTGGCCGCGCGGCGAGAGGCCCGAGGCGCGGACGATGTCCTGCACCGCCATCGAGAACCGCATCGAGTGCGGGCCGATGTTCAGGAACGTGCCGAGCAGCGCCGACATCCAGGTGTGCCGCACCAGCAGCCCCCGGTAGGCCGTCGCCGTCGCGCGCAGGCGGTCGCGCCAGTCCGCCGACTCGTCGTGCACCTCCAGCTCGTCGAAGACCGAGTCGAGCGCCAGCTCCAGGAGGTCGTCCTTGGTGTCGACGTACCAGTAGACGGACATCGCCGTGACGTTCAGCTCGGCGGCCAGCCGCCGCATCGAGAACTTCGCCAGGCCCTCCGCGTCGAGCAGCCGCACGGACGCGGCGATGATCCGCTCGCGGTCGAGGCCCGCCGGGTGCCCCGGGTCCGACGGCCTTCGGGCCCGCATCGTCTTGCCGCTCAGCCACACGCTCATCCGTGCGGACTTCTTCACGCGGTCGGCCGCGGACACCATGACGCGCTCCTTCGGGTCTTCGAGAGGGGCGTACCGGACCCGAAGGTTCCGCTACGCCCCTCCTACGATGCTAAGCCGCTGCTACGGGTGAGTCTGCCCGCTCCGCGCGCCGAAGGAGCATCGCCGCCAGCAGTCCGCCCGCGAGCACCGCGGCGGCGCCCACCAGCTGACTGGTCTCCAGGCCCGACGCGAACGCGTCGGTGATCTCCCGCTCGGCGTCCGGCGAGTCCGCGGCGGCCAGCGCGGCGGGCAGCGAGGCCGCGCTCACCGCGCCCGGGATCAGCGCGGCGAAGCGGGAGTTGAGGACCGCGCCGAGCACCGCGACGCCCAGGCCGTTGCCGAACTCCGCGAGGGTGCCGTTGACGCCGGCGCCCACGCCCGCCTTCTCCGGCGGGATCGCGCTCATGATGGCGTTGGCCATCGCGGGCATCGCCACCGCGATGCCCGCGCCCATCACGACCAGGCCGAGCAGCATCCCGGAGTACGAGTCCCTGCCGAGCACCGCGATGGCGACGAGGCCGCCCGACAGCAGGGTCATGCCGGACGCGATGGTGCCGGGCGTGCCCAGCTTGGGCAGGATCCGCGCGCCGACGCCCGTGAGGTTGAGCGCCACCACCGTGAGCGCGAGCGGCGCCGTGCGCAGCCCCGCGTCCAGCGGCCCGTACCCGAGCACGAACTGGAGGTGCTGGGTGAGCAGGTAGAGCGAGCCGCCCATGCCGAAGGCGACGAGGATCGAGCCCGCGACGGCCCCGACGAAGCGCTGGTTGCGGAAGAAGTGCATGTCCAGCATCGGGTACGGGATCTTCAGCTCCCACAGCGCGAAGGCGGCGAGGGCCACCGCGCCGACGCCCGCCGAGGCCAGCACCCGCCCGGAGAGCCAGCCGTGCTCGGGACCGGAGATGATCGCGAACACCACGCCCGCCATGCCGATGGTGGAGAGCAGCGCGCCGAGCAGGTCGGGGCGGTCGCCCTGCGGGTTCTTGGACTCGGGGACCAGGGAGAGCACGGCCACCAGGCCGATGATCGCGACCGGGATGTTGATCAGGAAGATCGCGCCCCACCAGAAGTGGTCGAGCATGACCCCGCCGATCAGCGGACCGGCGGCGAATCCCAGGGAGTTGACGGTCGCCCAGAGGCCGATCGCCTTGACCCGCTCCTCGTCGGAGAAGATCTGCACGACGACCGCGAGCGTGGTGGTCATCAGCAGCGCGCCGCCGACGCCCATGCCCGCGCGCGCCGCGATGAGCTGTGCGGAGGAGTCGGCGAGGCCCGCGACGAGCGAGCCGACGCCGAACAGGACGAGTCCGGCGGCCAGCATCTTCTTGCGGCCGTAGCGGTCGGCCGCGCTGCCCGCGGTGAGCAGCAGCCCGGACTGGACCAGCGAGTACGCGTTGATCATCCACTGGATGTCGGAGCCCGACGCGTCCAGTTCCTCGGTGAGGGAGGGGATCGCGACGTTCAGGACGGTGTTGTCGAGCAGCACGGTGAGCTGGGCGAGGCAGATGACACCGAGGATCAGCCAGCGCTGCGGGTGACCTTGCGGGGTGAGGTCGTTCTTCTCGGCGGTCGTCGCCGTCATGCTGCGGTCTCCAGATCTCTTCTACGGTGTACGGGAACGTGCGTCGTACACCGTAGAAGAGACTCTCGTACGCTGTAAAGGACTTTTCCGCTACGCCTTCGGGGCCGTCAGGTCGTAGAACGTGGCGCCGTCCACGGTGAGTGCGGTGAAGTGCTCGGCGACCCAGCTGGAGATGGCCCCGGAGGTGCCGCCACCGGGGCCTCCGGGCCCGCCTTGGGGACCGGTCTCGCGGCCGCCGCCGCCCGAGCCGATGAAGTAGTGGATGCGGCCCTCGGCGACGTACTCCTTGAACCGCGCGAGCGTCGGGGACGGGTCGCTCCCGTTGAAGCCGCCGATCGCCATCACCGGCTCCCCGGTCGCGAGCTGGTAGCTCGCGGCGTTCTGCGCGCCGACGGTCGCCGCCGCCCAGGTGTACGCGTCCGCGTCCGCCGCGATCCTGGCGCGGGCCCCGTCGCCCACGGCCGCGCCGCCGAGGAGGCCGCCCAGGCCGCCGATGCCCGTGGTGTACGTGCTCGGGCCGCGCGCTCCGGAAGGCGCGCCGACGCCTCCGGGACGACCGCCCTGCCCGCCGGGACCGCCGCCCGGGAAGCCCTGCCCGCCGGGACCGCCCTGCGGCGGCCGCTGCCCCCGGCCTGCGCCTCCGCCGCCGCCCGGCCCGCCGTCACCACCGTCACCGCCGTCCCCGGTGAACCGCACCACGCGCATCCCCCCGGGTCCCCCGCCCGCCGCACGCGGCCCCGCCGTCACGATCGACCCCGCGTGCCCCTCGTCCACCGTGTACGCCACGTACGCGACCGGTCCCGCCAGCGACGCCGCCAGTCCGAGCCCCGCGGCGCCCAGCGCCAGCCGCCGGTCGACGCGCCCCGCGAACAGCAGCCCGAGCGCCGCCGCACCGCCCGCGACCAGCACGGCCCACCGCAGCCACGGCACGAAGTCCGGGGTGCGGCCCAGCAGTTCGTACGCCCACACCGCGCTCACCGCGACCGCGCCCGCCAGAGCGGCCGAGGCCGCCCACGTCCTGCGCTCCTCCCAGAGGACTGTGGCGCCCGTGCCGACCAGCGCCGCGATCGGCGGGGCCAGCGCGACCGTGTAGTACTCGTGGAAGATCCCGGCCATGAAGCTGAAGACCGCGAGGGTCGTCAGCAGCACGCCGCCCCACACCAGGAACGCGGCGCGCGCGGTGTCCGTGCGCGCCGCGCGGCGGGTCACCACCAGCCCCGCGACCAGCAGGAGCAGCGCGGCGGGCAGCAGCCAGGAGATCTGGCCGCCGACGCTGTCGTCGAACATCCGCCCGACGCCGGTCTCGCCCCAGCCGCCACCGCGACCGCCACCGCCACCGCCCTGGAAGACCTGGCCCTCGGCCCCGGCGGGCGGCTCGGGCATCCCGGCGCCGCCGCGCCCGCCGCCGCCCACGCTGCCCGTCTCGTCGCCGTTGAGCCGCCCCAGGCCGTTGTAGCCGAAGGTCAGCTCAAGGAAGGAGTTGTGCTGCGAGCCGCCGACGTACGGGCGCGAGGACTTCGGCCACAGCTCGACGGCCGCCACCCACCAGCCGCCCGCCACGACCATCGCGCCCGTGCCCGCCGCGAGCCGGCCGAGCCTCCCGCGCAGCGTGGTCGGCCCGCACACCGCGTACACCAGCGCCAGCGGCGGCAGCACCACGAACGCCTGGAGCGTCTTGGCCAGGAACGCGAGGCCCAGCACGGCCCCCGCCCCCACCAGCCACTTCGTCCGCGCGTCGGCGAGCGCCCGCAGCACGAAGTACACGGCCGCGGTCAGCAGCAGCGTGAGCAGCGCGTCCGGGTTGTTGAAGCGGAACATCAGCGCGGCGACCGGCGTCAGCGCGAGCACCGCGCCCGCGAGCAGCCCGGCGGCGGCCGAGAAGCGGAGCCGTACCGCCGCGTACAGCACCGCGACCGTGGCCGTGCCCATCAGCGCCTGCGGCACCAGGATCTGCCAGGAGCCGAGCCCGAAGAGCCGTACGGACAGGGCCATCGGCCACAGCGCGGCGGGCGGCTTGTCGACGGTGATGGCGTTGGCCGGGTCGAGCGAGCCGAAGAAGAATGCCTTCCAGCTCTGGCCGCCCGCCTGCGCGGCGGCGGAGTAGAAGGAGTTGGCGTAGCCGGACGCGCCCAGGTCGTAGAGGTAGAGCAGCCCGGTCGCGGCGAGGAGCGCGAGCAGCGCGGGCCTGACCCAGGGGGCGTCGTCGGGCCTGCCGCGCCAGAGGGCGGCGGCGCGGCGGGCGACGCGGCGGGCGACGCGGTGGCGGGCGGCCCGGCCGGGGCCCGGGGCCGCGGCGGTGGTGGTGAGCGTGATCATCGGGCGTCGGTCCCGTCGTGGGTGGCGGAGGGCGCGGCGGGGGCTGTGGGCGCGGCGGGCGCGGGCGGCTCCGCGGGGGCGGAGGAGCGGGCCGCGGGGGCGGAGGAGCGGGCCGCGGGGGCTGAGAGGCGCGCCGCGGGGGCGCTCGCGCGGCGGTCGGGAAAGACCCAGGCCCGCAGCAGCAGGAAGCGCAGCACCGTCGCCGCGAGGTTCGCCGCGATCAGCACCGCGAGCTCCACGGAGTGCGCGGGCTCGGCGGACGCCCGTTCCAGCGCGGCGAGCGAGCCGCTGGTGAGCGCGAGGCCGATCGCGAAGACCAGCAGCCCCTGCGCCTGGTGGCGCAGCGCGCGCTCCCTGCCCCGCACCCCGAAGGTGAGGCGCCGGTTGGCCGCCGTGTTCGCGAGGGCCGACACCAGCAGGGCGGCGGCGTTGGCGGCCTGGGCGCCCGTACCCGTACGGAAGAGCGAGTACAGCAGCAGGTAGAACAGCGTCGAGAACGCGCCGACCGCGCAGAAGCCCAGCAGTTGGCGGGCCAGTCCGCGCGGCACTCCGGTCAGGACCCGGTCGCGCGGGTCGTCGCCGAAGGGGCGCGCGAGGCGGTCGAGCGGCAGCGCGCCCACCGCGAGCGCCCGGCCCACCCGCCACACGCCCCTGAGGTCCTCCAGCGCGGTGCGCACGATGCGGACGTGGCTGTTCGGGTCGTCGATCCAGTCGACGGGCACCTCGTGGATGCGCAGGCCCGCCCGCTCGGCGAGGACCAGCAGCTCGGTGTCGAAGAACCAGCCGGTGTCCTCGACCAGCGGCAGCAGCCGCTCGGCCACGTCCCGCCTGATCGCCTTGAACCCGCACTGCGCGTCGCTGAACCCGGCGGCCAGCGAGGAGCGCAGGATCAGTGCGTAGGCCCGGGAGACGAACTCGCGCTTGGGCCCGCGCACCACGCGCGACGTGCGCTTGAGCCGGGAGCCGATCGCCAGGTCGGAGTGGCCGGAGAGCAGCGGGGCGACCAGCGGGAGCAGGGCGTTGAGGTCGGTCGAGAGGTCGACGTCCATGTAGGCGAGGACGGGCGCGTCGGACGCGGACCAGGCGGCGCGCAGGGCCCGGCCGCGCCCCTTCTCCGCCAGCCGGACCGACCGCACGCCGTCGAGCGTCGCGGCGAGGCGGGCGGCGATCTCCGGGGTGCCGTCGGTGGACGCGTTGTCGGCGACGGTGATGCGGAAGGGGTACGGGAAGGTGCGCGTGAGGTGGTCGTGGAGCCGCAGCACGCCGGGCTCCAGGTCCTTCTCCTCGTTGTAGACGGGGAGGACGACGTCCAGGACGGGGGCCGGGGCCGCGGTCACGGGGACGGGGGCCCGGCTGGGAAGGGTGGGCGACGCGGTACCCGTACCGGCCTCGCCGTCGGTCTCGGTTGGCATGGGGCCGACACTCGTCAACCGGCCTGTCACGGCCGTGTGGTGAGCCTGTCCGTCGGCTGTGAAACGGGATGCGCGGGCAGTCGTACGGTGAACACCGCGCCGCCGCGCGGCTCGGAGCGCGCCTCGGCCCGCCCGCCGTGGGCGGTGGCCAGCGCCTGCACGATGGCGAGCCCGAGACCCGTGGAATGGGCGGTGCCCCACGAGTCCGCCCTGCGCGCCGCGTCCGCCCTGCGCGTGCGCGAGGCGTCGCCGCGCGCGAACCGCTCGAAGACGTGCGGCAGCAGCTCGGCCGGGATGCCGGGGCCGTCGTCGGCGACCTCCAGGACGATCAGGCCGCCCTCGCGCCGCACGCGCGTGGTGACGGTCGTACCGGGCGGGGTGTGCGTACGGGCGTTGGCCAGCAGGTTCACCAGGATCTGCTGGAGGCGGCGCGGGTGGCCGCGTACGGTCGCCGGCTCGTCCGGCAGGTCGAGGCGCCAGTGGCGGCCCTCGCCCCGCCCGCGTTCCGCCGCGCGGGCGTCGCTCACGGAGTCGACGACGAGGGGCGAGAGATCGGTGCTCTCGTACGAGAGCGGGGGCCGCGCGGCCCCCGCCACCCCACCGGCCCACGCCACCCCACCGGCCCCCGGCACCCCATCTGCGCCTCCGCCCCCACCCCCGCCTGCTGCCCCCGCGTCGAGCCGGGCGAGCAGCAGCAGGTCCTCGACGAGCCCGGTCATCCTGATCGCCTCGGACTCGATCCGCCCGACGGCGTGCCGGGTGTCGGGGCCCACGGGCTCGTCGCCGCGCCGGGTCAGTTCGGCGTAGCCGCGGATCGAGGCGAGCGGCGTGCGCAGTTCGTGGCTGGCGTCCGCGACGAAGCGGCGCACCCGGGTCTCGCTCTCCTGCCGGGCCGCGAGCGCCGAACCGACGTGGTCCAGCATGCGGTTGAGCGCGGCGCCGACCTGCCCGACCTCGGTCCTGCCGTCCGCCTCGGTGTCGGGGACGCGCTCCAGCGGGGCCACCTCGCCGCTGTGCAGCGGGAGTTCGGCGACCCTGGTGGCCGTCGCGGCGACCCGGCGCAGCGGCCGCAGCGCCACCCCGATGATCGCCCAGCCCGCGAGCCCGGCGGCCACCAGCCCGGCGGCGGTGACGCACACCTCGACGACGACCAGCGTGGAGAGCGCGCCGCGCGCCTCGGCCGCCGGCATGCCCACGACGGCGGTGCCTCCCTCGAACAGCTCGACGGAGGTCACCCGGTAGGCGCCGAGCCCCGGCAGGTCCATGCCGCGCACCGACGTGTCGCCGACCGCCGTCACGGCCACCCGCAGCTGCTCGTCGGTCAGCGGGAGCGCGGTGCGCACGACGCGCGAGGTACCGTCGCCCGTCTCGTCCACGATCTTGGAGGTGACGGCCCGCCCGTCGCGCACCAGCACGCCGAAGGTGGCGAGCGGCTGCCCGCCGCCGCCGACGAACCGCAGCGGATCGAGGGGCTCGGGCAGCCCAGGCGGCACGGACCCCGGCGGCACGGGCCCCGGCGGGCGCCGGCCCCGCTCGGCCACGGCCCGCAGCTGGTCGTCCAGCTTCCCGTACAGATAGCTCCGGTACGCGATGGCGGTGACCGAGCCGATCACCCCGGCGACGATGCCGATCAGCAGCACGGCGGAGAGCACCAGCCGGGCGCGCAGCGACCACCGCCGCCGCCCGCCTGCGCCCGTGCCGGTCCCGCGCACCCGGGCGCCCGTACGGGCCCTACTCACCGGGTTTGATCAGGTACCCGGCCCCGCGCCGGGTGTGGATCATGGGGCTGCGGCCCGCGTCGATCTTCTTGCGCAGGTACGACACGTACAGCTCGACGACGTTGGCCTGGCCGCCGAAGTCGTACGACCAGACCCGGTCGAGGATCTGCGCCTTGCTCAGCACCCGGCGCGGATTGCGCATCAGGAACCGCAGCAGCTCGAACTCGGTCGCGGTGAGGTGGATGTGTCGGCCGTCCCTGCTGACCTCGTGGCTGTCCTCGTCGAGCACCAGGTCGCCGACGGCCAGCCGCGACCCGCTCGCGCGCGGGCCCGCGCCGCCCGAGCGCCTGATGAGCCCGCGCAGCCGTGCGACGACCTCCTCCAGGCTGAACGGCTTGGTGACGTAGTCGTCGCCGCCCGCGGTGAGCCCGGCGATGCGGTCCTCGACCGCGTCCTTCGCGGTGAGGAACAGCACCGGCACCCCGGCGTCGTCCGCGCGCAGCCTGCCCAGGACGGAGAGCCCGTCCATGTCGGGCAGCATCACGTCCAGGACGACCGCGTCGGGCCTGAAGTCCCGCGCGGCCCTGACGGCCCCCGCGCCGTCGCGCGCGCTGCGGACCTGCCAGCCCTCGTAACGCAGGGCCATGGACAGCAGCTCGGAGAGCGGCGCCTCGTCGTCCACGACGAGGACCCGGACGGGGCTGCCGTCGGGCCTGTGCAGTTCGGTACGCGTCGTAGGCATGGGGAAACGGTCCCGGGGGCACCTGAAACGCCTCTTACGGCTCCCTGTGAATTCCCTGAGAAAACGGTCCCCCGCCGCCCGGTCCGACCTCCCGACCCTCCGGTCCGACCTCCCGACCCTCCAGTCCGGCCTCCCGGTCGTCCAGTCCGAACTCCCGCACCGCGTTCCCGTGGCAGACCCCGCGCAACCACTCATCGCCCAGCTCCAGCCGTTCGAGACAGTGGAGTTGGTGCGCGTACGGGTAGGGGATGTTCGGGAAGTCGGTGCCGAGCAGCACCCGCTCCCCCAGGTCCTTCAGCCGCCCGAGCTCGCGCCGGTCGAAGGGCGCCGTCTCCTCGCTGAAGTCCGTGAACGCCATGGTCGTGTCGAGCAGCACGCCCTCGTACCGCTCCGCGAGCGTCAGGAACTCCGCGTACTCCGGCATCCCCATGTGCGCCACGACCACCCGCAGCCGCGGGTGGCGGGCGAGCAGCCGCGCCATGGGCGCGGGCCCGGTGAACCGGCCCGGCACGGGGCCCGAGCCGCAGTGCACCACCACCGGCACCCCCGCGTCGGCCAGCACGCCCCAGGCCTCGTCGAGCAGCGGGTCGCCCGGGTCGTAGTCGCCGACCTGGGGGTGCGCCTTGAAGATCCGCGCGCCGGACGCGACGGCCGCCTTCACGTACGCGGCGGCGCCGTCCTCCGGGTAGAGCGTGGCGGTGCGCAGGCACTCGGGCACCCGGGCCGCGAACCGGGCCGCCCACGCGTTGAGCCAGTCGGCCATGCCGGGCTTGTGCGGGTAGATCATGGAAGTGAAGGCGATGACCCCGAACTCCCTGAGGATCCGTACCCGTTCGTCCTCGTCGTGCCGGTAGGCGATGGGCCAGGAGCGCCCGACGAGCGGCCCCTCGGAGTCGAAGTAGGCCCACACCTTGCGCAGCACGCGCTCGGGCATGAAGTGCGTGTGGACGTCGACGATCCCGGGCAGCCCGAGGGCGGCCCAGAACCCCCGTGCGTCCGCGGCCCCGCTCACGTCACGCCCCGTGCTCGAAGCTGTGGCTCCGCTCCACCTTGGCGACGTGCAGCGAGTAGCTCCCGTACCACTGCTTGATGCCCCGCCGCTGCGCCGCCTGGTGCTCGACGTCGCGGCGCCACGCCTCGATGGACGCCTCGTCCTTGAAGTAACCCACGGTGATCCCGAGGCCGTTGGCGCCGCGCGCGGACTCGTAGCCGAGGAAGCCGGGGATCTCCTTCACCAGCTCGGCCATCCGCTCGGCGGTCGGCCCGTACTCCTCGAATTCCTCGGCGTCCTCCCGCATGACGGAGGTGAAGACCACGGTGTAGTAGGGCGGTTCGAAGGCGGGAACAGGTCGAATGCTCATGACGGACAGCCTCCGCCGAAGATCGACTGGCTGTCCACCCTCATGGGTGTAAGGGATCCAAGCCTTGACCTTCCGGTCAGAAAAGCCCCTCCTGGGCCCCGGGCGCCTCCCGCTCGCCCCTGGGCTCCCGTACGGGCACGGTCGTCCCGCCCTCCCCGCCGTCCGCGACCAGCTGCCACCCGACGAGCAGCCGCGTGTCGACGACGAGCGACCCCAGGTGCAGATCGGGCCCCGCGGCGGCGACGACCCGCCCCGCCACGACCCCGCCGTCCACCAGCTGCTCCACGACGCCCCGCACCCCGGCCTCCCGCACCCGCTCCAGGCCGAACGGCTCCGAGTGGTCGACGGCCGCGAACTCCAGCGGCTCCAGCGTCTCCGCCCAGCCGTCCAGCGCCACGGCCCGCCCGTGCAGCGCGGCGAGCTCGGCGGCGCGCTCGGGCCAGGGCGGCAGGGCGCCGCGCGCGACGCGCTTCTTCTCGTACGGGACGCGGTCCGGCACTCCGAGCGCGGCGCGCAGCAGTTCCTCCGTGCGCCGCGCGGCCATCAACGGCCCGCGCCCCAGCCAGCCGTACGCCACGGCCCCCTGCTCAAGCAGCCGGACGGCGCCGCGCTCCTCGGCGGTGATCCCGACCTTGACCAGGCCGGGCCCGAACCAGGCGAGGTACACCCGGTACGTACGGGGGTCGTCGGGCACTCCGTCGGCCGCGACGGAGAACGCCCGATCGAGCCGCGCGCACTCCGGGCACCGAGCCTGCGAAGCCCGCCCCGCCACAACGGCCCCGCGCGGCCCGCCGTCCCCCGGCGCCCCGCCGTGCGGACAGGGATTCCCCCGCGCCCCGACGCACCGCCGCTCCCCGACGACCCGAAAGGCGAGCGGCTTCCCGTAGGCGAGGGAACTCACCCGCCCCCCGCGCCACCGCAGCACGGCCCGCCCGTCGATCCACCCGCCCCCCGCACACCACCACTCCACGCCCACACCTTCCCCGCGGACCACCCCGGCCCCCGACACCATCCACCTTGAGCCCACGAACCCGCACACCGCCCCCGGAGAGCCGGGAGGGCCGGGAGAACCGAGAGAACCGGGAGAGCCGGGAAGACCACGGAGAACGCGTAGACACACGAAAACGCCAGAGGCCCCGGATTTCTCCGGGGCCTCTTGGCTGCTGTGCACTCGGCAGGATTCGAACCTGCAACCTTCTGATCCGTAGTCAGATGCTCTATCCGTTAAGCTACGAGTGCTTGTGCTTCCGGGGTTTTTTCTGCCCCGTCGGCGTTGCGAGAACAACATTACATGACCTGCGCCGTGACGCGAAATCCATTAGCCGGAACGGCTCTGACCTGCGGAAACGCCATCTCTGCCGCCGTCCGGGCCTGGTTCCGCCGTTCACTCGCGGGGCGGAGAAGGTCCAGGTCGGGGGCCTGCGGGCCGTCCCGCGTGGACTCGCTCGCCCCAAACGCATCGGAGCCCCGGTCCGTGTGGACCGGGGCTCCGATGTCGTAAGCGGAGGCGGAGGGATTTGAACCCTCGATGGGCTTTAAGACCCAAACCGCATTAGCAGTGCGGCGCCATAGACCGGACTAGGCGACGCCTCCAACTCGTACACCCCCCACGCGCGAACGCGAGTGGTGCGTGCAGATGATGACACAGCCATGTGCGCTGTCACCAATCGCCTCCCACGGTACTAGGCAGGCGGCCGCGAGGGCAAAGCATTCTCCGGGCGGGGCGGCGGGGGTGCCGGGAGTGCGGCCGCCCGGACGCGGGCGGGTCCGCACACCGGTGCGGCGGCGGCAGCGCGCAACGCCTCGGGCTCTGCGGCGTTAGAGATCCCGGGGCGTCACCCTGCCCCCCGGTCGATCACCCTCCAGGAGTACCCACCATGCTGCGCCGTCTCCTCCTCGCCACCACCGCGACCGCCGCCGCCATCGGCGCGGCCGCCGTGCCCGCCGCCGCCCTGCCCGGCGCGGGTCTGCCGGGGAACGCCCCCGCACGGGCCGCGTCCGTGCTCCCGGGCCCCGACCTGACCGGGCCCACCCTGTCCGACGCCGATCTGTCCCGCACGGGGCTGTCCCGCACGGGCCTGTCCGACACGGGGCTGTCCGGTACCGACCTGGTCAGGCCCAATCCGTCCCGGCCCGACCTTCCCGGGCCCGTCCTGACCCGCCCCGCCCCGATCGGCACCCTGCCCGTCGGCACCGTCCCGGCCGACCTGCTGCCGGCCGACGTGCCCCCGATCGACACCCCTCCGGTCGACGAGACCCCCGTCGACCCCTACCCGCCGTCCTTCCCGCCCCCCGGCGACCACCTCACCGTCACCGTCGCCCATGCCGCCGACCCCGGGCTCAACGGGACGTACGAGCTCCTGTGCCACCCCGCGGGCGGCGACCACCCCAGCCCGCAGGCCGCCTGCGACGGGCTGGACGAGGTGACCGTCTGGGGCACCGACCCCTTCGCGCCCGTCCCGCCGAACACGATGTGCACCATGCAGTACGGCGGTCCCGCCACCGCCCACGTCGAGGGCGTCTGGGCCGGGCGGCCCGTCGACGCGGACTTCCGCCGGGTCGACGGATGCGAGATCGCGCGCTGGAAGAAGCTCACCCCGCTGCTCCCGGCCGACGGAATCTGATCCTCCACGGCGCCCCGGCCCCGGCCCGACGGACGACCCGCGTGGGACCGGGGCGTACGCCCTGGTCACAGAGGATCGATGAGAGCTCCCCCTCATCCGCCGTCGCGCGCGCAACTCCTGCCTTTAGACTCCTTGGGTGACAGTGTCCGGCCCGTACGGCCCGAGGGGCGGTTCATCGGGGCCGGGACGGACTGTCGGCAAGGTGCGGTAACCAGGGAGGAAGCGTCGTCGTGAGCAGGCAGCCATCCCGAGGCGCTGCTCGCCTCGCGGCCATACTTGACGCCCTCCCTGACGGGCTGCTGCTCGTCAACTGCAACGGCACGGTCGTCAACGCCAACACCATCGCCCTGGAGATGTTCGAGTCCCCGGGCACCGGCCTCGTCGGGCGCGGGCTGCTCGACCTGCTGCCGGAATTCGACTCCCGGCTGATCCCCGGATCGATGCGGCGGCCCGAGAACGCCGACGAGCGGGGCCGCACCAAGCCGACCCGGATGATCGCCCGGCGCACCGACCGCAGCGAGTACCCGGTCGAGGTTACCAGCGCCAACCTCGCGGACGGCCGAGACGCCTACGCCTCCCAGGGCGGCGGCCACTTCACCGGCGACGAGCTGTTGATGCTGGTCGTGCGCGACCTCTCGGGGACCGTCGACACCGAGGCCGAGCTGGCCCGCTCGCAGCGGCAGACCGAGATGATCCTGCGGGCCGCCGCCGAGGGCGTCGTCGGCACCGACACGGACGGCCGCGTCGTCCTCGTGAACCCGGCCGCCGCCCAGATCCTCGGCTACCGCGCCAGCGACCTCGGCGGCCAGGAGCTGCACCCGCTGGTGCTGCACTCGCGCGGCGACGGCGAGCCCTTCTCGTACGACGAGTCGCCGCTCGCCGACACGCTGCGCTCCGGCCGCAAGCACCGGGTGCGCGGGCAGGTGCTGTGGTCCAAGAGCGGCAAGCCGGTGCCGGTCGACCTGACGACGGCTCCGGTCCGGGACGGGGACCAACTGGTCGGCGCGGTGATGACGTTCACCGACCGCCGCCCGTACGAGGAACTGGTCGCGCGGCAGAAGACCGAGGCGGCCGAGCGGGACGAGCGGCACGCGGCCGAGCTCGCCGAGCGGGACGAGCGGCACGCCGCCGAACTGGCCGACCGCAGCGAGCGCTACAGCGCCGAGATCGAGGAGCGGGACGAGCGGCTCGCCCGGCTCACCGCCCAGCACACCCAGCTGACGGCCGTGCTCGGCGACGCGCTGCGCGGACCCATGGTCGAGCTCTACGGCGAGCTGCGGAAGCTCGCGGACGACCCGGCGGGGCAGCTGTGGCCCGAGGCCAACCAGATGCTGCACCACCTGGCCGCCGGATACGCGCGGATGAGCACGCTGGTGGACAGCGTCCTCGGCTACCAGCGGCTCGACAGCGGGCACGAGGCGCTCGCCAAGGAGAAGGTGCTGGTCGACGCGGTCGTCGCGGCGGGCATCGACGCCGCGGTCGAGCTGATCGGCCCCGGCCGGGTGCAGTTCGCGGTGCACACGCCGCCCATAGAGGCCGAGATCGACTCGGTGCGGTTCGCGACCGCGCTCGCCCACCTCATCGCGGACGTGGCCGGGGTCGACTCGACCGGCCGGGCCCGTCTGGTGCCCGGCGGCGGCTACGTCGACTCGACCGTGGTGGTGGCGTCGGCGCAGCGCGGCGATGTCGTACGGATCGAGGTGCGCGGGCCGTTCGCCGGGGGCGACCCGGTGCACGAGCCGATCGTGCGGGGCATCGTGCGGGCGCACGGCGGTGTGCTCCAGACGCACGAGGTGCCCGGCATGAGCGGCAGCGCGTACGTGGTGGAGCTGCCGCTCGGCGCGGGAGCGGGCGCGGTGACCGCGGACCCGGTGGGAATGGAAGCCGGCCCGGGAGCCGGTACGGACTCCGGTGCGGGTGCGGCCGGTCCTGACGACACGCTGGGCGGGGCGTCCTCCGGCCCGGGTGTCGCCTCGCTGCCCGCGCAGCAGGACGGCACGTCGGGCGGCGGACGGCGGCGTGCCAGGCGTGCCGCTTCGCCCAACTCCACGGACTCCTTCCTGGACCCCGTGGGCGCGGCCGAGGCCGTACGGGACACCGAGCGGCCGCCGACCGGGCGCCGCCGGGGCAGGCCGAGCCCGGCGGAGCAGGGTCCGGAGCGCGAGGCCCTGGCGCTGCCCGCGCCGAGCAGGCCCGCCGAGGGGTCCGTGGTGACCGCGGCCGAGCACGGGTCCGGGCGCCCCGCGCTCGGTGAGACGGTGCCGCCGCAGGGCGTGCCCGCCGACTCCCCGGTGCCCGCCGCCGGTACCGCCGCGCTGCCCGGCGGTGCGCTGCCCGCGCAGGCCACGGGGACGGGGCGCAGGGCCCGGCGGGCGCTGGCGTCCGCTCCGACCGAAGCGGCGCAGGGCACGGGTGACGGCGGTGCGCGGAGCGCGTTCGCGCTGCCGCCCGCCGACGCCGACCGCGCCCCGTCCGACGCGGTGCAGGGGCGCCACGACGCGGTGCGGACCGACCCGACCGCCGACCACACCCCGCCGCTGCCGCATCCGCTGCCCACGGGCCGCAGGCGCGCCCAGGCGGCACCCGCGCCGAACGCGCCGGACGCACCGAACGCCGGGCAGAGCCCGCAGGGCGGTCAGGGACCGGACGGTGCGCAGGGCGTGCAGAGTTCGGCCGAGCGCGCGGCGACGGCTCGGGCTTCCGCGCAGGCCCAGTCCGCGCTCGCCAACATCACGAACAGCAACGCGGGCCCCGCGGGGGCCGCCGACGCACAGCCCGCGCCCGGTGCCACGCTCGCGCCGCCCGCGCCCACGGAGGCGCCGGAGCCCGTACGGAGCGGTGACACCGGTTCCGTACCGCTGCCGCCCGCTGCCGCGCAGGCTCCCCTGCCCACGGCCCCGCCCGTGGATCCCGCCACGGCGACGGCCGGCCGTCAGCCGCTGCCGCCCGCCGAGCCGATGCCCGCGGACTCCACTCAGGGGCGGGCCTTCAGCGTGCGCACGCTGGGCCAGGGCGTGCCCTTCGCCCAGCACCTCGCGCCGCAGCAGAACCAGCCGCCCGGCGCCGCCGCCCCCGGCGGTCGTCGTCGCAAGCTCTCGACGCCCCAGGAGAGCGAGCGCCCCGAGCCCGGCGCCCCCGCCGTACCGCCGAACTCCGCGCAGCCCGTACCGCCGCAGCCCGCGCCGCCCGCCGCGGCGACCCAGCAGCACTCCGGGCTGCTCTCGCCCCCGGCGGGACGGCTTCCCGAAGGGCGTGCGTACTCGATAGACGCACCCGACGAGAACGCCGCCGAGGGCCCCGAGCCGCTCGACGGCCCCGGTGGCGCGGTCGAGGTGGCCAACCAGCCGCAGCCGCGGCCCGTCGACGACGAACTGCCCCCCGAGCCGCTGGACAACCCGCGCAGGCTGCTGGTGTGGCCCGCGCCCGACGTCTCCACCCAGCAGGCGCTGAGCGACCGCGGCTACCGCCCGGTGATCGTGAACTCCCGCGAGGAGGTCGACGCGCAGATCGCCGCGTTCCCCGCCGCGCTCTTCGTCGATCCGCTGACCGGGCCGATCACCAAGACCGCCCTCCAGTCGCTGCGCCAGGCGGCGGTGGCCGCCGACGTGCCGGTGCTGGTGACGGCGGGCCTCGGGCAGGCGACGCGGGAGGCGGCGTACGGCGCCGACCCCGCCGTGCTCCTCAAGGCGCTCGCGCCGCGCGACAGCGAGCAGCACCCCGCCCGGGTCCTGCTGATCGAGGAGCACGAGGAGATCGCCTTCGCGCTGACCGCGACGCTGGAGCGGCGCGGCATGCAGGTGGAGCGGGCGGCCAGCGACAGCGAAGCGGTGACGATCGCCGCGCAGCTGCGGCCGAACCTCGTGGTGATGGACCTGCTCCAGGTGCGCCGCCGCCGGGCCGGGATCATCGACTGGCTGCGCGCGAACGGGCAGTTGAACCACACGCCGCTGGTCGTCTACACCTCCGCGGGCATCAACCAGGCGGAGCTGCCGAAGCTCACCTCGGGCGAGACGGTGCTGTTCCTGGCCGAACGCTCGACCAGCAGCGAGGTGCAGTCGCGGATCGTCGATCTGCTCGCCAAGATCGGCACCAACTGACGGCCCGCCAACTGTCGTACGCGGGACGATGTTTCACGTGAAACACGAGGGCGGCCGTTTCACGTGAAACATCGTGGAACGGCCGCCCCCGTACGGCTCGTCAGAGCTGGGTGACGTCCAGCTCCCCGTCCGCGTACTGCCTGCGGATCACCTTCTTGTCGAACTTGCCGACGCTCGTCTTCGGCACCGCGGGAACCAGCGCCCAGCGCTCGGGCAGCTGCCACTTGGCGATCGTCCCGGCGAGGAAGTCCCTGAGCGCCGTGTAGTCGGCCGTGGCGCCCTCCTTGAGGACCACGGTCGCCAGCGGGCGCTCACCCCACTTCTCGTCGGGGACGGCGACGACCGCGGCCTCCGCGACCTCGGGGTGCGCCATCAGCGCGTTCTCCAGCTCGACCGAGGAGATCCACTCGCCGCCGGACTTGATGACGTCCTTGGCGCGGTCGGTGAGGGTCAGGAAGCCCTCCACGTTGATCACGCCGACGTCGCCGGTCTTCAGCCAGCCGTCCGCGCTGAACTTGTCCTCGGGCCGCAGCGGCTCGCTGTCCGAGCCGCCGTAGTAGGCGGCCGCGATCCACGGGCCGCGCACCTCCAGCTCACCGGCAGACGCGCCGTCCCAGGGGAGGTGCTCGCCGGACGGGCCGACGAGACGGGCCTCCACGCCCGCGGGGAACCGGCCCTGGGAGATCCGGTAGGGCCACTCCTCCTCGGCACTCAGCCCGGCGGGCGGGTGCGCCATGGTGCCGAGCGGGGAGGTCTCGGTCATGCCCCAGGCGTGGCAGAGCCGGACGCCGAGCCGGTCGTACGCCTCCATGAGCGCGGGCGGACAGGCGGCGCCGCCGATGGTGACGCGGGCCATCGAGGAGATGTCCCGGGGGCGGGCGGTGACCTCGGCGAGGAGACCCTGCCAGATGGTGGGGACGGCCGCCGCGTGGGTGGGCTTCTCGCGCTCGACCATCTCGGCGAGCGGCGCGGGCTGGAGGAAGCGGTCCGGCATCAGCATGTTGACGCCCGACATGAACGCGGCGTGCGGCAGGCCCCAGGCGTTCACGTGGAACTGCGGGACGACCACGAGGCTGGTGTCCCGGTCGGTGAGGCCCATCGACTGCGCCATGTTGATCTGCATGGAGTGCAGATAGATCGAACGGTGCGAGTAGACGACGCCCTTGGGGTCGCCGGTGGTGCCGGAGGTGTAGCACATGGCGGCGGCCCGGCGTTCGTCCAGCTCGGGCCAGTCGAAGGTGGTGGGCCGGTCCGCGAGCAGCGCCTCGTACTCGTGCACCTGGACCTCGGCCCCGGCCTCGTCGAGCAGGGAGCGGTCGCCGGGGCCCGCCACGACGACGTGCTCGATCGTCGGGAGGTGGGGCAGGATCGGCGCGAGGAGCGGGAGCAGCGAGCCGTTGGCGATGATCACGCGGTCGGCCGCGTGGTTGACGACCCAGATCAGCTGCTCGGCCGGGAGGCGGAGGTTGAGCGTGTGCAGGACCGCGCCCATGGCGGGGACCGCGAGGTAGGCCTCGACGTGGGCGCTGTTGTTCCACATGAGGGTGCCGACCCGTTCGTCGGCCTCGACGCCCAGCTCGTCGCGGAGTGCGTTCGCGAGCTGCGTGGCGCGGGCGCCGATCTCGGCGTAGGAGCGCCGCTCCGGCTCGGCCTCACCGGTCCACGTCGTGACGTGCGACGTCCCGTGGACGGTCATCCCGTGGCGCAGGATGCGGGTCACTGTCAGTGGTACGTCCTGCATGGTGCTGAGCACGGCGTCCTCCCGGTGGGCGCTACGCGGCAGTAAGGTGCTCGATTCTGCGCACGTACCAGGAGGCATGTCACTACCCGGGAGTAGAAATCAGCGTACGGGCGACAGCTCCGGGTCCTCCCGCAGTTTGCCGAGCGCCCGGGACACCGCGCTCTTGACCGTGCCTATCGACACTCCGAGCACTTCGGCGGTCTGGGCCTCGCTGAGGTCCTCGTAGTACCGCAGGACGACCATGGCCCGCTGGCGGTCCGGGAGCTTCATCACCGCGCGCCACATCGCGTCGTGCAGCACCTGCCGCTCCGCCGGGTCGGGCTCGGGCACGACGTCCGGCTCCGGCAGTTCCTCGCAGGAGAACTCGTCGACCTTGCGCTTGCGCCACTGCGAGGTGCGGGTGTTGAGCAGGGCCCGGCGGACGTAGCCGTCCAGCGCCCGGTGGTCCTCGATGCGGTCCCAGGCGACGTACGTCTTGGTCAGCGCCGTCTGCAGCAGGTCTTCCGCGTCGCTCGGGTTGGCCGTGAGCGAGCGCGCGGTGCGCAGCAGGACCGGGCCCCGAGCGCGCACGTAGCTGGAGAACGACGGGTACGCGTGCGGTGCTCGCTGGGCGCGGGTCGCGTACGCGGCCGGCGTGGCGGCGCTCGTGCAGACAGGCGTGGTCATGGGTCCACGCTAGGAGCGGGTCGTACCATCGCGGATCGGCCCCAGGTCCCGAAGCGGGATCCGCCTCAGGTTGTAGGGGTGGGGCTGGCCTCACCTCCTACAGGTGGAGACCATGTCAGGGTCACCCTCATCCGCTTCCCCATCTTTCGTCGTTCAGCGCCCCACGCGGGCCACGATGGCGTCCACCCTGTTCCGGTCGATGACGAGCCTGCGCCCGCCGTGCCTCTCCGCGACGTTGCCCGCGTACTGGTGGATGCGGCGGCGCGGCTGCCAGGCCGTCGGGTGCAGGGCGGGCTCGCGGTGCACCGAGGGGCCGATGTGCCAGCGCGCGAACCACATCACCGTCGGCAGGTCGGCGATCCGCGCCTTGCGGGCCCGCTCCATGTGCCGCACGCCCGACTCGGCGCTGCTGTAGTAGCCGGGCTCGAAGCCGAGGGCGCGCAGCTCGCGGTTCCAGCCCCGGACGTAGCGCAGGGTCTCGGTGGCGCAGCGGGCGTTGCGGTGCTCGTACGCCTCGATGTCCAGGTAGAGCGCGCTGCCCCGGCCGAGGCCGAGCGCACGGGCCTCGCGCACGGCGTGCCGCGCCTCCCGCTCGCCCTGGCTCCAGGGGCGGGGGCCGACGCGGGCGCCGCGCTTGTGCCGGGCGTAGACGCAGGGCGACTGCGACCCGACGTAGACCGGGATGATCCGCCACCCCATCCGGTGCACGGCCTTCACCCAGCGCCGGTCGAGGTGCCGCTGCACGGGGCAGCCCCGGCCGCGGCCCGCGTAGTAGACGCCGACGGCCCGGTACTTGGACGCGCGCCAGGCCCGCATGGTCGCGAGTGGCGGGGTCTCGCAGGTGTCGAAGGCCCAGCCCCTGAAGTGCACGCGCGGCGGCCCGGCCCCCAGGGAGGCCCCTGCCGAAGGACCCGGCGCGGCGGCACCGGCACGGGAAGCACCAGTACGGGCGGCGTCCGTACGGGCTGCGTCGGTACGGGTGGGAGCGGCGTCCGTACGGGTCGGGGCCGCGCCGGGGGCCGTGCCGAGCAGCGCCCCCGCCAGGACGGCGACGAAAGCGACGCGGAAGGCACGTGTGGTGCGGGCGACCCGGACAGCGCGGGCAGGACGTTCCATACGGTGAGTGAAAGGGCCCGCCCCCGGCCCGTCCGCGCACCATGCCGACGCCTCAGCCGTCCGCGCCCAGGATCAACCCTGACGTAGGAACGCCCGTGCCCGCCGTGACCAGCGCCCGCGCCGCCCCCGGCACCTGGTTCACCGAGGTCCCCCGCACCTGCCGCACCGCCTCGGCTATCCCGTTCATCCCGTGCAGGTACGCCTCGCCGAGCTGCCCTCCGTGGGTGTTCAGCGGCAGCGCGTCCTCCGCCACGAACCCGGCCGCCTCGCCCCTCCCGCAGAAGCCGAACTCCTCCAGCTGCATCAGGACGAACGGCGTGAAGTGGTCGTACAGGATCCCCACGTCGATGTCCGCGGGCGCCAGCCCCGACGTCCGCCACAGCTGTCGCGCGACCACCCCCGTCTCGGGCAGCCCGGTCAGGTCGTCGCGGTAGAAGCTGGTCATCGCCTCCTGGTCGCGCCCCGCGCCCTGCGCCGCCGCGACGATCACCGCGGGCGGTTTCGCCAGGTCCCTGGCGCGCTCGGCGCTGGTCACCACCACCGCCTGGCCCCCGTCGGTCTCCTGGCAGCAGTCGAGCAGCCGCAGCGGCTCCACGATCCAGCGGGACGCGGCGTGGTCGGCGAGGGTGATCGGCCTGCCGTAGAAGTACGCGGCGGGGTTGCGGGCCGCGTGGCGGCGGTCGGTGACGGCCACGTGCCCGAACGCGTCGGGCGTCAGGCCGTACGCGTGGAGGTACCGCTGGGCCGCCATCGCCACCCACGAGGCGGGCGTGAGCAGTCCGAACGGCAGCGCCCAGCCCAGTGCGACCCCCTCGGCCGACGGCTCCCTGCGCTGCACCCCCGAGCCGAACCTGCGCCCTGACCGCTCGTTGAACGCCCGGTAGCAGACGACGACTTCGGCGACTCCCGCGGCGACGGCGAGCGCCGCCTGCTGCACGGTCGCGCACGCCGCGCCGCCCCCGTAGTGGATCCGCGAGAAGAAGGAGAGCTCGCCGATCCCGGCCGCCTGGGCGACGGTGATCTCCGGGCTCGTGTCCATGCTGAAGGTGACCATGCCGTCCACGTCGGCCGGGGCGAGCCCGGCGTCGTCGAGCGCGGCCCCGACCGCCTCGACGGCCAGCTTCAGCTCGCTGCGCCCCGAGTCCTTGGAGAACTCCGTCGCGCCGATCCCCACGACGGCCGCCCGGCCGCCGAGCGCGTCCCGCCTCCGTACGCTCACGCCTCCGCCCCCCTTCCCGTTCCCGCAGACTCTCCCGTCGGCCCTCCCGCGGGCCCTCCCGCCGGCCCTCCCGCCCGCTCGACGACGACCGTCCCCGTGACGTGCCTGCCGATCCCGTTGGCGCCGACCACCCGCACCTCCGCCGCGTCGCCCTCCACCGCGACCACCTCGCCGGTCAACACCATCGTGTCCCCCGGATAGTTGGGTGCCCCGAGCCGTATCGCCACCTTCCGCAGCGCCCAGCCGGGACCGAAGTGGTCGGTGACGTACCTGCCGACCAGGCCGTTGGTCGTCAGGATGTTCATGAAGACGTCGGGGGAGCCCTTCTCCCGCGCCAGCTCCGCGTCGTGGTGCACGTCCTGGTAGTCGCGCGACGCGATGGCGCCCGCCACGATCAGCGTCCTGGTCACCGGGACCTCCAGCGCGGGAAGCGCCTCGCCGACCCTCATACCGCCTCCTCCTCGGCCAGCAACCCGCCCAGTTCCTCCAGCACTTCGCTCCCGCACCCCAGGTAGGCGTCCAGCTGCCGCCCCCACAGGAAGTGCCGGTGCACCGGATGCCCGACGTCCGCGCCCGCACCTCCGTGCAGGTGCTGTCCCGCGTGCACCACGCGCTTGCCCGCCTCCGACGCCCACCAGGCGGCCGTCAGCGCGTGCGTGGCGTACGGCAGCCCCTGGTCGCGGCGCCACGCCGCCTCGTAGCCCGTCACCCGTATCGCCTCGACGTCCATGTGCGCCTCGGCCGCCCGCAGCAGCACCGCCTGCTTGGCGGAGAGCGGCCGCCCGAACTGCTCCCGTACGGTGGTGTGTTCCACGGCCCTGTCCAGCGAGCCCGCGCACACCCCTGCCTGCACCCCGGCGAACGCGATCCGCGCGGCCGCCAGCACCGCCCCGTACGCCCCCGGGCCTCCGAGACGCTCCCCGGGCGCCCCGTCGAGCACCAGCCGCCCCGCCGACCAGGGAGCGGTCAGCTCGACCGGCTCGACGGACACCCCGGGTACGTCCGTCCGTACGAGCCACAGCGCCCGGTCCTCGTCCGGCACCAGCACGTGGGTCGCGTCCCGCAGCCAGGGCACCCAGGCCACCACCCCGCTCAACCCACCCCTGCCCGAGCCGTCCCTGACCGCACCGCCCTCGCCCCGTACGCCCCAGCCCCGTACGCCCCCGCTCCGCCCCGGGAACGCCCCCGTGGCGACGGACGTCCCGTCCCGCAGCCCCGGCAGCAGCCGCTCCCGCTGCTCGTCCGTGCCGTGCTCGGCGACCGCCAGCACCCCGTACACACAGCTCGCCGCGAACGGCACCTGCGCCGTCCTCCGTCCCTGCTCCTCCAGCAGCAGGACCAGGCCCAGCAGCCCCAGCTCCTCGACCGCCGCCGCCAGCCCCGAGCCGCCCAGCGCCTTCCACAGCTCGCCGTCCGTCTCCCGGCCCGCCGCCGCCAGCCGCTCCGGCGTCGACAGGTCGCCGAAGATCCGCGCGGCGAGGTCCCGCGCCGCCGTCTGCTCGTCCGTGGGCGTGAAGTCCATGGCTCAGCCCTCGCTCCCCCGGAAGACCGGTATCTCCAGCTCCCCGTCCACCCGCAGGAACTCCAGCCGCACCGCCATCCCGATCCGCACCTTCTCGGGCTCGACCCCCACGACGTTGCTGACGATCCGCACGCCCTCCGCCAGCTCGATCAGCCCCACCGCGTAGGGCGGATCGAAGGCGGGGAAGGGCGGGTGGTGCATCACCACGTACGAGAAGACCGTGCCCTCGCCACTCGCCTCGACGGCCTCCCACGCGTCGGAACCGCACGCGTTGCACCCCGGCAGCCAGGGGAAGCGCGGCGTCCCGCACCCGCCGCACCTCTGGATCAGCAGCCGGTGCTCCGCGACGCCCTCCCAGAAACCGGCGTTGTCCCGGTTGACCACCGGCCGGGGCCGCACCGCACGGGCCGCGCCCTTCTCCGCGTCCGCGCTCTTCCCCGCGTCCGCGTCCCTCTCCGCGCCCCCGCCCCTCCGCGCCCCTACCGGCGCGTACTTGAGGATCCTGAAGCGGTGCGTGCCCGCCGGCTCCCCGTTCGCGCGCACGTCCATCCGCGTCGTGACGAAGTGCCCCGTCCCCAGCTTCGTCGTCTTGCGCTCCGATATCCCCTCGATCACCGCGTCGAAGGTGATCCGGTCCCCGGGGCGCAGCGGGCGCAGGTACTCCTGCTCGCAGTCGGTCGCGACCACCGAGGTGTACCCCGCGCCGTCGAGCAGCGCGAACAGCTCCTCGTACGCGCCGGACCTGTCCGTGTGCCCGGAGAGCCCGCCCATCGTCCACGCCTGGAGCATCGTCGGCGGGGCGATCGCGTCCGGCCCGGCGTACGCCGGGTTGGCGTCCCCCATCGCCTCGCACCAGTGCCTGATCATCGCCTCGTTGACCAGGTCCTTCCCGACGCCCGCCGAGGCGGCGGCCCGCCCCTCGAACGTCTTCAGCCGCTCCTGGAACCCCACCGGGTCCCCGGCCCCGCTCACGGCCGCCCCCCGTGCCGCGACGTGCGCGGCATGCCCAGTCGCATCGTCGCGACGATCTCCTTCTGCACTTCGCTCACCCCTCCCCCGAAGGTGTTGATCTGTGCCGCGCGGTTCATCCGCTCCAGCTCGCCGAACCGCCCCTCGCGCATCAGCCCCGCGTCCCCGACGACCTGCTGGCACATTCGATACACCTCGACCGCCGATTCGGTTCCCATGAACTTCACGCCGCTCGCGTCGCCCGGCGCCAGCGAGCCCGCCCCCACGGCCCCCACCAAACGCCAGTTGAGCAGGCGCGTTGCCGCCAGCAGCGCATGCGCCTCGGCCAGCCTGGAGCGCACCCAAGCCGAGTCAATCGGACGCCGCCCCGTCACCGGATCGGGTGTACGGGCGTGGTCGAGGGCCGCCGCGTAGAAGTCCTCGGCCTGCATGCCGATCGCGGCCAGCGCCACCCGCTCGTGGTTCAGCTGGTTGGTGATCAGGCCCCAGCCGCCGTCCTCCTCGCCGACGAGGTTGCCCGCGGGCACCGTGACGTCGTCGAAGTACGTCGCGGTCGTGATCTGCCCGCCGACGGTCTCGATCGGGGTCCAGGAGAAGCCGGGCGCGTCCGTCGGCACGAGCAGGATCGAGATGCCGCGGTGCTTCGGCGCCCCGGGGTCCGTACGGCAGGCGAGCCAGATCCAGTCGGCGTGCTGGGCGTTGCTGGTGAAGACCTTCTGGCCGTTGACCACCCAGCGGCCCGCCGCGTCGCGCACCGCGCGGGTGCGCAGCGACGCCAGGTCGGTCCCCGCGTCGGGCTCGCTGTAGCCGATGGCGAAGACGGCGTCCCCGCTGAGGATCTTCGGCAGGAAAGCGCGCTTCTGCTCGTCGGTGCCGTACTTCATCAGCGTCGGCCCGACCGTGTTGAGCGTGACCATCGAGACGGGCGCGCCCGCGCGGTACGCCTCGTCGAAGAACACGAACTGTTCGTCGGCCCCGCGCCCCTGGCCGCCGTACTCCACGGGCCAGCCGAGCCCGAGCATGCCGTCCGCGCCGATGCGGCGCAGCAGCCGACGCTGGGCGGCGGGGTCCTCGCGATCGCTTGGCGACCCGCCCTCCGGGGCCATCACCTCACGGAAGTAAGAGCGGAGTTCGGCGCGCAGCTCACGCTGCCGTTCGGTGGGGGCGAGGTGCACAGCGGACGGCCTTCCGTGCGTACGGGACCACCTGACAGGGGTTTCTGACTGTCCGTCAGATACCTGGACCTGTCAAGAACACCGGCAACGCACAACGGGCGACGAGCGCCCGCGCATACGCGAACTGCCTGCGCGTCGGCGTCGAAACACCGTCGCGCAGGCAGCCGGTCACCCCATGAACCGGACCCCCGTCGGGCCGCGTCCTACCAGAGCTGGGAGAAGTTCACCGTGGTATTGACGTTGGCCTGATCGATCACCGTGAAGGCAGAGCCGTTCACCTGCGCGGTGTTGCTCTGGTTCGAGGCGCCGGAGCCGACGGCCTGCTGCTGCGTCGTGGCCGAGTTGCCGAAGTTGTCCCCGCCGACGCCGCTGCCGCTGATCGTCGCCACCCCGGCGTTCGATCCGTTGCCCGCGAAGGCGCCGTTGTCGGCCGCGGCAACTCCCGTGAACAGGGCGGCGGCCAGCGGGAGCGCGGAGACGGCGGCGATGACGCGGGCGGTACGGATGCTTGCCATGTCTATTCCTCCAGGAACCAGAAGTACGGCTTGTTCCAAGGCAGTTGGCCGACCGCCCCGGTCGTTTTGTCGACGTCGCGACTCCAGATTTGCCCACCGAATCCCCGGCGAACCACCCCGGAGTCCCTTATTCCCCCGCAAGTATGAGTAACCCAGGCCAAACCCCGAACGGCCCCCGAACATCCCCGGGAAGCCCCCAGTTCACGGCCGTTTCCGCCCGCCAACCCCCACCCCACAAGAGGAAAAGCGTTACGGCACATTTTCCGCCAATCCTTCCCGCACCTCCGCCCCTCCCCGTCCCCTCCCGCTTCCCTTTCTCGAACATTCGTACGAACATGGAGGCATGGCCACCTCCGACCGGCACACCGCCACCCTGGCCCTCGCCCATGCGCTCTCCGCCGCCGAGCGCGGGCTCCCCGTGATTCCGCTGTCCCCCACCAAGCTCCCCGCGCTGCGCTCCCCGCACCACGACAGCCGTGAACCGGCCCTGTGCCGGGGCGAGTGCGGGCTGCCCGGACACGGCGTGCACGACGCCACGACCGATCCCGCGGCGGTACGCGCCCTGTTCGCCGCGGCGCCCTGGGCCACCGGCTACGGCATCGCCTGCGGCCGTCCGCCGCACCACCTGATCGGCATCGACCTCGACACCAAGCCCGGTACGGACGCCTCGGCCGCCCTCCAGCACCTGGCGTTCCAGCACCTGTTCACGATCCCGGAGACGGTCACGGTGCTGACCCCGAGCGGCGGCCGCCACCTCTGGCTGGCCGGCCCTTCCACCGTCGTGGTCCCCAACTCCGCGAGCCGCATCGCCCCCGGCATCGACGTCAGGGGCGCGGGCGGCTATCTGGTCGGGCCCGGCTCGGTCACCGGCCACGGCGCGTACCGCCTGGCGCCCGGTACGGCCGAGCTGGCCCCGGCGCCCTGCCCTCGCGCGCTCCTGCGCCTCATCGCACCACCCCCGCGCGCCCCGCATCCGGGCCACGGCACGGCCCGGCACGCCTCCGGGAACCCTTCAGGGCACCCGTCCGAGCACCCCGACAAGGGTCAGGGCCTGGTCCACTTCGTCCTCGCCGCGCACGAGGGGCAGCGCAACACGCGCCTGTTCTGGGCGGCCTGCCGCGCGTACGAGAACGGCATCGGCGAGGCCCTGGCGGACGCCCTCACCGAGGCGGCGCGCCACACGGGCCTGACGGAGCACGAGGCCCGCACGACGATCGCCTCGGCGGCCCGCCTCACTGGCGGCCGCCGCTGACGGGGGTCACGGCGTCGGGGTTACGGAGCCTGGGTTACGGAACCTGGGTCACGGCGTCGGGGTTACGGGGGCGCCGTGCCCCGCACCGCCCTCCCGGTACTCCCGCTCGCCCTCCCGGTACTCCCGCTCGCCCTCCCGGTACTCCCGCTCGCCCTCCCGGTACTCCCGCTCGCGCTGCCGGTACTGCTCGGGCCGTTCGGCGGGCACCGGCACCCCCGACCCGACCCCGAGGTCCTTGCGCATGGCCGCCTGCATGGTCGTGATCACGTCCCAGATGCGCATCACCCGGTCGTACAGCTCCTCCCACGCCTCCTCACTCCCACCACTCCCACCACTCCCACCACTCGCACCCGCACCCACCCCCGCACCGCCTGCCCCGCCCTCCCCGAGGAGATCGAGCCGCTTGCGCGCGTCGGCCAGCGCGATGCGCACGCGCGTGGCCGCGTCGAGGACGTCGTCCGGAACGAGCATCTGGGCCTGCGCGAAGTCGCCGTGAAATGCGCTGCGCGCCTCCTCCGTCGCCTGCGCGTGGCCGCTGCCCCCGGCCCGCAGGGCCCGTACGTCCTCCATCAGCAGGATCCGCCACAGCCTGGCGCTGCTGTTCAGCGCGAGGTACGCCTGCCGTCTGCGCTCCAGATCGGCGGCCAGGGCCTCCTCCTGCCGCCGCGCCGCCTCGACCCGCTGCTGAAGCTCGAACTCCTGAAGCCGACTTCGCGCGCCGACCCACGCGGTGGTGAGCGGCGCGAGCAGGGTCCCCGCCACCCCCACCGCGGCCACCAACAACGCAACCATCCCCGTGCTCAAGGCCCCTCCCCAGGCAACCCGGACGCCACCCCGACACCCAGAGCCTGGACCAACCCCGCGCCCCTGCACAGCCCTGCCGCACAGCCCAGCCAATCCATCTCGACCGACCAGGCCGGATCACTCGACCGACCAGGCCGGATCAGTCGTCGATCGCCTGGTAGAGGGTGGTCCAGAAGTCCTGCATGGCCCGTGCCGAGTCCGGAGTCGACATTCCGGTCTGGGTGAGCAGGATGCCGACGAGCCGGTTCTCCGGGTCGGCGTAGGCCGTGGTGCCGGCTCCGCCGTCCCAGCCGAACTGGCCGATGGGCGCGTAGTCGCCCCGGTAGGTGCGCACCATCATCCCGAAACCCCAGCCGCCGGTCTGCCCCTGACCGTGCGACAGGTGCACGACGCTGCGCGCCCAGGCCTGCAGGGCGGCCGTCTGATCGGGCGTGAGTCGGTTGGTGGTCATCAGCTCGACGGCCCGCCTGGACAGAATCCGTTCGCCGCCGTGCTTCCCGTGGTCGAGCAGCATCCGGAAGTACGCGTGGTAGTCGTCGACGGTGGAGTCGAGTCCGCCGCCGCCCGACTGGAACGCCGGAGGCTTGCTGTGCTGCCCTCCTTCGGCGGGGTCCGCCACGGCGAACTCCCCGGTCTGCGGATCGGGGGCGTACAGCGGCGGCAGCCGGTCCGCCTTGTGGGCGGGCACGTGGAATCCGGTGTCCTTCATCCCCAGCGGGTCGAAGATGCGCTCGCGCAGGAACGCCTCGAAGGACCGGCCGGTGACCCTGGCCACCAGCACCCCGAGCACGTCGTCGCTGACGTTGTACAGCCACCGCTCGCCGGGCTGGTGCATCAGCGGAAGCGTGCCCAGGCGGCGCATCCATTCGTCCGGCTCCACCGCCGGCAGCATCCAGCCGTTCTCGCCGTAGACCTTCTGTTCGAAGTACGCGCTCATCATCGGGGAGCCGATCGCGGAACTCGCGTACGGCCGGTGCGGTGGCGTGCGGTTCGAGATAGCCGCTGAACTTCTTCAGGCGTACGTGCGCCCGGCCCGAGCGGACCTTGCTCTCCAGCAGCGCCAGGCCGACGTTCGCGGCGTCCAGGGCGCCGTCAAGGTCACGTGCCGCCTGAACCACGCCCGCCGCACAGAGGCGTGGGTCGACGGCGGACGGGATGGGAGCTGAGCTAGGTGGCGGGCCGGGGCGAGTGGTGATGGCTTAGCGTGCCGGCATGGATGAACCAAAGATCAAGGTGTACGGCTCCGGCGCCGAGATCACCGTCGCAGCGAATGCCGCCGGTCTGCGAGACCTGGCCGAGCGGCTCGTAAGCCTCTCCGATCCCGAGCTCCGGGACGGCTACCACGAGCACCTTGAGGGCGGCATCAACCTCGAAGACGGCTCGATCAGTCTGATCCTGGAACGCGACGACAACCTGTAAAGCCCCTCAGCGCCAGCGCGCGAACGGGCGCAAGCCGAACCCGAGCCCCGTCGGAGCCGCGCCCTGTCCGTGCCCGTTGAACGGGGCACGCACGGGGAACCACGGCCACGGACGGGCACCGCGCACACCGAAGGCCCCCGACCGATGTTGCTGGTCAGGGGCCTTCAACCACCTCGGTGGGTGTGGGATTTGAACCCACGGTGACTCGCGCCACGACGGTTTTCAAGAGGGTGCTGCGGAAAGCATCCCTACCGTGGCTGACCTGCGCGTCCCCCGCTCCCCGGCCCTCTCGCGATGCCCTCCGGTCCACATCTGGTCCACTGACGGCGACTTGCGGCGTCAGGCGGCGTCAGGCGGCAACAGGGAGAGCCCGGAGCCGGTCGCGGAACTCGTGTACGGCCGGTGCGGTGGCGTGCGGTTCGAGGTGGCCGCTGAACTTCTTCAGGCGTACGTGCGCCCGGTCCGACCGCACCTTGCTCTCCAGCAGCGCCAGGCCGACGTTCGCGGCGTCCAGGGCGCCGTCGAGGTCACGTGCTGCCAGACGCGCGGTCGCAAGGCGTCCGGACCGTACGGCACGGTCGCGGGGAACAGCCTGCTCGACTGCCACGGCCAGAGCGCTAGTCGCTTTCTCCGGGTAGCCGGAGCGCAGCATGATCTTTCCCTCGGTGGACTTGAGCTGCGCTTCGCCGTACCAGCCGAGCCAGTCGGGGCAGTCTCCCTCGCGGTGCGTGCTCCAGAGGTCGTAGGCCTGGTTCAACGCCTTGCCCGCCGCCTCGTGCTGACCGTCTCGCGACAGCGCTTCGGCCTGATGCAGGTAGAGGTACGAAGACGCACCCGGCGGCATGGCGGCCGGCGCGTTGTCGATCGCCGTGCCGATGAGCTTCACGCGTGTCGCGGTGTCGCCGATGTCGGAGACGTGGACGCCCATCTCGGCCAGCACGAAGGCGCCGAAGCCGTCGTCCTTCCCGGTGCGCGCGCTGCGCAAGGCGCCCACGTAGTAGCGCTGTCCCAGGGAACGAAGCCCCTTGTCGTAGGCCATCCAGCCAGCGAGGTACGAGACCCTCGCCGCCGTTCCGTAGAGCCGTCGCTCGACGGCCCCGGTGTAGCTGGCGTTGCCGAGCAGACTGGTGACGAGTGCGAGATCGCTGGTCGCCTGGTCCAGGAGGCGCGCCCCGCCCATCTGGTCATCGAGCGTACGGAGCGTTTCGACGCGGCGCTCGATGGTGGAAACCATCTCGTCCGTCACGCGGTCTCCTTCGAGCGCCGAGGCGAACGCCTCTGGTGCCTCGACCCAGTTGGCGGCAACGCCGGTCAACGCGGCACCGGTGATGGACAGGAAACCTCGACGATCCATGTGCCCACTCCTGACGAGATCAGCGAATACTTTCACGGTACCCGCCGGGGTCCATGGCGCGATAAGAGCAGTCGACTCCCAAGCGGGGAGCCACCGCGGCCACGACTCCGTGCGCACGTAGTCGTAGGGAACTCCGAGCAGATCCGCGAGCACTGTTCGAGCATCGGCGTCGGGCTCTTGGCCCTGCTCCCACTTCCACACGGTGGTGCGATTGGTCGCCAGCGGTATGCCCAGCTCAGCGCCACGTTCACGCATGAGCCTGGCTAACTCGTTCTTCCCCCACCCTCTGACCTGCCGCACGTACGTCAGCGGGTGCAGGGCTAACGGGTCAGACATTCCACCCTCCCCTCAAATCGTAGCCAGCAGGTTACTCCCGGTAGGAGAAACGGGGGGTTTCTACGCCCGGGGGAACCCCCTGGAAACGTTCTCCTGCTGATGCGGCCGACCTTGAATGGTCAACGCACCGCGTGGTGTTGGTGGCCCCGGCAGGTGTTCCCCTCGCAGCGGATCGCAGGCCGAGCCCCCGCACTACTGCGGCCCGCTGCCCCCTCCCCCTCTGTGTCAGGAGGTCGTCATGCCCAAGGCCCAGTCCTCGCCGCGCGACGGAATGCGGCCGTTGAACACAGCGCTGATCCGTGCCCCTTCGCAGACTGTTCTGGCTGCTCTTCGTCGGTGGCGCACTGAGGTCGGCAGGCCCGGCACATACCCGGTCGACCACTCGGGGTACGAACAACACCCCTTGATCAACCGGAAGGTTCGCGACGGGCAAGCAGGGATGAAGGCATCCTCCAGGCCGTCACTCACGAACTGCACAGTGACGGAGTGATCCGCGTCGCGCACATCCGTCCGAAGTGCGGCATCGAATGGACCACCAGGGCCGAGCACATCGAGGCCACGCCGTGAGGGTTCTCTTACGCGGCTGGAGACAGCGTCTCGCCGGCCTGCTCTACCTCGTGGCGGTCACCTTCGTCGTGGTCGCCCTGGCACTCGCCGGTGAACCCATCGACTGACCACCATCCTCAGCTCCTCGGCGGCTCCGGAAGGCACGGAGTCGGGCGAGGTACGCCCTCACAGGGCTGGGCCGACAGCCGTTGGCCCTGGTCGACCAGGAATGGGAGATACCCGGATGACAGCGCAGAAGGAAGACCTCCTGATCGGAGTCGAGAGTCTGATCGAGGTCCAGAACCGCTTCACCGCCGAAGCGGCGGAGTCCGACCCCACCGGAACCTCGGCGGGGGACGACGGCGACAACCGCGACGGCTTGAACCTCCCCCAGGAGTAGCGCCACCAGCACGCAGAAGCACCACCGGGGCCCGTCGTCCGCGGCGGGCCCCGCCTTCTCTCCACACCTCAGACCGGAGGAACAGATGCACCACCGCTTCGTCAGCGCGCTCGAAAAGGCACTGGGCTGGAACGGGCCCGGCCTGCTCGGCACAGCCTTCGTCCGGGGAACGATCGAAGATCCCGAACTGCTCGACCGCCTAATGAACCCCGCCAAGCTGCTGGACCTCGTGATGCGCCGCAGCCTCTCCACGCCGCAGTTCCGCATCTTCCAGGACGGTTCCGAACTGCACCCCGGCCGCTACATCACCCCGTCCGTCACCCGGCGGGGGCAGGCCATCCCCATGGCGGACATGCGCCGTGTCGGTGCGTTGATGCGTGAGGGATGCACGATGGTCCTGGACGAGGTGGACTTCTTCGACCCGACGATGGAAGCCGCGTGCCGTGCGCTCCAGTGGTGGGCCCACGAGCTGGTCCAGGTGAACACGTACCTCACCACGCAGGACGCCGGCGGCTTCAAGCTCCACTGGGACGACCACGACGTCGTCATCGTCCAGCTCGCCGGCCACAAGAGCTGGGAGGTCCGCGGCGCCTCGCGCAAGGTGCCGATGTACCGGGACGCGGCTCCCAACTCCGAGCCCAGCGAAGAGATCGTGTGGCAGGGAGTCATGCGGCCCGGCGACGTCATGCACATCCCGCGCGGGTTCTGGCACCAAGCAACCCGGGCCGACCAGGGCGACGGCTACAGCCTCCACGCCACCTTCGGCATCGTGAAGCGCGTCGGCGTGAACTGGCTGGACTGGCTCGCCGATCGTTCCCGCACGAAGGAGCTGTTCCGGTACGACCTGGACCGCTGGAACTCCCCCAGCCAGTGGGAGGGGCAACAGCGGCTCCTGGCGGACGCCGTCGCCGGGATGGCTGCCGAACTGTCGCCGCAGGACTTCCTCGACGCCCGCGAACGGGAACGCCGCGCCGCGCGGCACGTGCCCGCCACCGGACTGTTCGGCAAGCCCTCGTCGGTCGTCTGCATCACCGACTTCGAGCCCGTGATCGAGCAGCATCGCGACACGGTCGACGTCCTCGCGGCGGGCAAGAAGCTCTCCTTCGCCAATAAGGCGTACCCCGCGCTCGCCCTGCTGCTGAGCGGCCACCCCGTCGAGATCGCAACCGCCGCCGAAACGACCGGCGTCGACGTGGAACGGCTCGCCGAGATTCTGGTGGAGGAGGAACTGTGCACGGAACTGACGCCCGCCTTGTCCTCGGCCTACACCGGTCTCGTCACCAACGGAACATCCTGACGGCCGCGCTCGATCTCGGCGTCACAGCGCTGGACACCGCTGCCCCCTATCTCGGCTTCCGCTCGCACAGCGTGCTGGCCGAATCCGCAGCCGACCTGCTGACGAAGTTCGACGTGTCCACGAAGGTGGGATTCTTCCAAGGCGCCCAAGGCAGTGAGCACTCCCTCGATCCGGCTCGCCTGCGCCTGGCTGTCGAGAAGGCGAACAGGGAACTTGGAGTCGAGCCCGACACCGTGCTCCTTCACAACCCTGAGCGGAGCCTCGTGGGCCTGTCTCCCGCTGAGGGTCACGACCTGCTCGGGGCAGCGTGC
Organism: Streptomyces sp. NPDC050504; assembly: GCF_044458065.1. Classification (NCBI taxonomy): domain Bacteria; kingdom Bacillati; phylum Actinomycetota; class Actinomycetes; order Kitasatosporales; family Streptomycetaceae; genus Streptomyces; species Streptomyces sp. NPDC050504. Next base: position 176,485 of record NZ_JBITHO010000003.1, read on the forward strand.
GCGACGCTCAACGGCATGGCCCAAGAGGGGCGTTGCCGGGCCTGGGGGATGTCTTCCTGGGACCCTCGGCCACTCGCCGCGCTCCGACTGAATGGCTTTCCGTCCCCGGACGTCCTCATGGTCCGGGCCGGGTTCCTCGTCGGGATCGACATCCTCGACGCTGCGGACCACCTCCGTACCAACTGGCGGGCCACCGAGACGTGGGGAATGAGCCCCTTCGGCGGGGGCGGCGAGCAGGTGTGGGAAGGCTTCGACCCACGGCCCTTCCTACGACCGCCGCACGTCGGCCTCTCCCGCGTACAGGCTGCGTTCCGTGCCGCGTTCCACCTGCCCGAAACCGCCGCCGTGGCGGTCGGCACCGACGACCCCGGTCACCTCGCGCAGCTCGTCCAAGCCCTGGGTGCAGAGATCGACGCCTCCGCTGTCAGCCAGTACCTGGACGTGCTCCGCGACCGTCGTCAGGACTGAAGCTCGACCACCAGGCGCTCGGCCTCCTTGCGGGCGGGCGTCAGCAGCGGGTCTTCCTCGTACGCATGCGGGCCGACGATCTTCGCCAGGAAGAACAACGCCATCAACCGGCCGTCCCTGCTCTCCAAGTCCGCGCGCCTCTCCCGGTGAACGCGGTCCGCGAGCGCGGGGACGGCGAGCGCGTTGCCCCACAACGTGGCGGCGTCCAGGCCGCGCGGCGCCATGCCCCAGTCCTCCCAGTCGATGATCGAGAACTCGGGCCCCATCACGTTGGCCCACGTGAGATCGGCGTGCGCGGGAGCCCATCGCTCGATCCGCGTATCGGCCACCCCCGGGAAGACCTCCCCGAGCGTCCGCGTCACCAGCTCCTGCGTGATCGTCACCGTGTCCGGGGTCGCGATCCTCGGTGTCTGCTGTACGGCGAGCGCGTCCAGGGAAGCGTTCAGCTCTGCCCACCACGCTTCTGGCAGGTCCGGGTCTTCGAGCACCAGGGCGCCCTTCCCCACGGACGGCGACGCGATCAGTTCCAGCTCATCGGCACGCCACATCACCGGCTCGCCCAGCTCGCGCCACGCCAAACCCCGGTACCACTCAGGCATGGACACGCCTTGCAACACAGCGGCGGCCTCGGTCCCGTTCCACCCCTGCGGCCCGATCCGCTCGAACCCCCGGCGCTCGATGCGCACCCACGTCCCTTGCTCCGTACGACCGCCCAGGGAACGGCGCTTGCGCACCAGGGCGTCCCGGTCCAACCGGATGTGCAGGGCTTGTTCCACCAACTCCAGCACGTGATCGACGGACTGACGGCGAAGATCCACGCGAGCAGCGACGGGCAGGGGTTCAGTCATCACGACCTCCTCGGCGAGCGGGAAACCGTAGCAGTCCCAGGGCAGAGCAACTTCCCGTTTCGCGGGTGTCTCGTCCATCACGAGAGGCCAGAGATCTCGCAGAGGGTGCTGGAAGCTGGCTGGGCGGGGCAACAGACGTCTATTGGGAGCGGCAAACAGCTCGGGGCGACCCCCCGCACGCGGGGACCATAGCTAGCAGGCCTCGATGATCGCGCCCTAGCCTGGACCATCTCCGCCTGCGCGGAGCGGACTCCATCTCGTCCCAGCCGGCGCGGCGCAAGAACGGACCACCCCCGTACGGACGGGGACGAGGCTTGTTGAGCATGGGTTTTGGCGGGTGAGGGAGCTGTCTTCGAACGACCGACGATCAGTTGACCTTCCACGCCTGGGGCGGGTCGGCGCACGCCAACCGCCTCATCCAGGAGGGTCTGGAAGCCGAGGACGAGTGACGATCCTGGCCCACGTATGGCCCACACACCCTGGTCAAAGGCGGTACAGGGCCGGTCCTGGGTGAGACGGGGCGAACAGGAAGGGCGCGGACCCGGATCGGGTTCGCGCCCTCTGACCTGCTACTTCTCTGACCTGCTGCGGTGAGTGTGGGATTTGAACCCACGGTGACATCGCTGCCACGACGGTTTTCAAGACCATCCGGTTGCCCGTAGCAAAAGGGCTTCCGACCTGCGGGGCAGGCCAATCGGTCCGCCTCACAGGCGTCTTGTTGGCCAGAGGATGGCCACGTGCCCCTTCAAACGCTCTCCCTCCTGCCCCTACGGGAGTCGTGCCAGCGGCAGCATGAGGTCGTGAAGGGCCAGGCCCCTGGGATCGCGTGTTTCGAATGGCGCCAGATGGACGCGGCAGCGATGACCACCCCTCGGTTTTTTCGCCAATTCACACAAAACGGTTGCAGCGGCACTCCAGGAGCGTGATCCTTGACGGTACCCCTTAGTCGTAAATCAGAAAGACAAACATGAAGAACTCTTTCAGTGAGTATTACACGCCGAACGATAGAGACTATGAAGAATTCATCAGGGAAGGATTGATTGTCCTCGACGCAAACGTCCTACTGGCGCCATATCGACTAGACGCCGAGACCAGAGGCCAAGTTTTTTCCGTATTGGGCGACCTGCAAGAGCGGATCTGGGTCCCCTACCAAGCAGGGTGGGAGTTTTTCCAGAATCGACCAAATGTGATCAGTGGAGAGGATAAAGTTTACAACAACATACAAAAGCCTCTCAATGACGCGAAGGAGAAGATTGAAGAACACCTCAAGACGCTCTCCGCTCATCCCGTTGTGACCGATGCAGAGAAATCAAAAATCATACGTCACATCAGTGACGCCATTGACCTAGTAAAGAATCTGAGTGAGGGTCGCGACGAAAAGCTCGAAGATGCCCTGCGTGCGGATTCCATCCTTGAAAAGTGGGAGTCCCTTCTAGACGGGCGCATGGGGGAACCACCATCGGAAGAAGTTAAATCAAAGTACGAAGAGGAGGCCGCGAGGCGTTACGAACAAGAGATACCGCCGGGCTATCTCGACAAGAAGAAAGAGGAAAATAAGCACGGGGACGCAATCCTTTGGTTCGAACTTATAGATTACCTAAAGTCACTGCCGGGCAACAAAAAGGTCCTACTAATCACAAATGACGTGAAGGAGGATTGGTACAGGAAGCAGAGCGGTAGAACGATTGGCCCTCGCGTAGAACTGGTCCGGGAAATGCAGAAAGCTGGATTCACGTACTATCAGCAGCGACTTCCCGCGTTCCTCAGTCGCAGCTCAAGGGTTCTTCATAAGCCGGTTTCCCAGGAAGCGATTCGACAAGTCACCCGCGCCTCCTCGTTCGATCCGCAAATATACCTTGATTACGAACACGCGGTATTCTCGATACTGAAGGAAGTTTTTCTAGGGCTGCAAGCGACCAACCAACACGCCGAGATCGCACCCGATTTCCTGCTCAAAGAGCGCACACACGGAAGGATCGGTGTCGAAGTCAAGCATGCGTCACGCCTACTGACTTTTAACTTCGCAGCCCAGGCACAGGCAATCGCGACGGCCGCAGACTTGTCTGGACTTCTTATTGTCTCTCCAGCAGGCTTTACCGCTAAAGCCAAACACTTCCTTAAGGTCGCCCCCGACAGTACGGTTATCCACCATGTCACGTGGGAGCTTGGCGACTCCCCCGATAAGCTGATCTCCGCCTTCCTTCGAGTCATGAGAGAAGTCGGCGTTCGCAGCTCCAGCGATGATGATCTATGACATTCTCGGCGGTTGGCTCGACTCGATGCAGCCCCAGAAATCCCTTCAATGGATTTTATGGGTACCACAGTTGTCCGGCAGGCCGCTGAGTCATCCATCCGGACAGTCGATCGACGTCGACTGCCAACTGAGTCGGAACAGCACGAAGGGCCCGTCAGGGCATGATCTAAGGTCGTTCGTGGCCGTTCATACCCATAAGCGTAGCGGGCAGGCAGGGCCGCCATACTCAACTTCGCTACAGCGGCCTGGCAGTGGGGGCCTCTGATCGGCCTGGGTTGGCCAAGCAAGAGGAGGAGCCCACGGGCCGTGAATCCTGGCCGCAGGTTGGCCGCACGCGCTGGTCAACAGTGGGACACAGCCGGAACAGGGTGGGACACGGTCATGCAGAAGGGGTGCCCCTCTGGAGAGGGGCACCCCTTCTGACCTGCAAGCCTCTGACCTGCTACGCGGTGGGTGTGGGATTTGAACCCACGGTGACTCGCGCCACGACGGTTTTCAAGACCGTTCCCTTAGGCCGCTCGGGCAACCCACCCCGCGCCACCTGCCGCGTGCGGCTCGTGGTGGCGCGGGGACAGACTATCGGGTCCGGGTCAGTCGTCGCCCTCACGCTGGCCCAGGGTCAGCTCCACGGTCTGCTGCTTGCCGTCGCGCTCGAAGGTGACCTTGACCTTGTCGCCCGGCTTGTACGTCCAGATCTCGCCGATCAGCGTGGGGCCGCTGTCGATCACCGTGTCGTTCAGCCTGGTGATGACGTCGCCCGCCTTCAGGCCTGCCTTCGCCGCCGGGCCGTTCGGGGTGACCGCGGGGCCGCCGCCCTGGCCCTGGGTCGGGATCGTGGCGCCGTCCAGGTTCTTGCGCGAGACGTCGACCGTCGCGCCGATCACCGGGTAGACCGGCTTGCCCGTCTTGATCAGCTGCTCCGCGACGTTCTTCGCCTGGTTGATCGGGATCGCGAAGCCGAGGCCCACCGAGCCCGCCTGCGACTGGCCGAAACCGCCGCCGCCCGGCGACTGGATCGCGGAGTTGATGCCGATCACCGCGCCGCGCGCGTCGAGCAGCGGGCCGCCCGAGTTGCCCGGGTTGATCGAGGCGTCCGTCTGGAGCGCGCTCATGTACGAGTTCTTGTTGCTCTGGCCGTCGCCCGACGCCACCGGCCTGTCCTTGGCGCTGACGATGCCCGTCGTGACCGTGTTGGAGAGGCCGAAGGGCGCGCCGATCGCGATGGTCGAGTCGCCGACCGCGACCTTGTCGGAGTTGCCGAGCGGCAGCGGGGTCAGGCCCGCCGGGGGGTTCTTGAGCTTCAGGACGGCCACGTCGTAGCCCTGGGCGCGGCCGACCACCTCGGCCGCGTACTTCTTGCCGTTCGAGAACGTCGCGGAGACCTCGCCGCCGTTCGCCGCCGACGCCACCACGTGGTTGTTGGTGAGGATGTGGCCCTGCTGGTCGTAGACGAAGCCGGTGCCCGTGCCGCCCTCGCCGTCGCCCGCCGACGCCTGGATGGTGACGACGCTGGGCAGCGCCTTGGCCGCGACGCCCGCGACCGTGCCGGGCTCGCGCTTCAGGTCCGCCGGGCTGTCGCCCGCCGAGACCGTGGTCGAACCGCTCGACTCGACGCGGTCGTTGCGGTCAGCGGCCCAGTACCCGATGCCGCCGCCGATGCCGCCCGCGACCAGGGCCGCGGCGAGGACCGTCGCGACCAGGCCGCCCGCGCGCTTGCGCGGTGCGTCCGACGGGGCGGGCGCGGAGGCGCCCCACACGGGACCGCCGCCACCACCGGACGCGCCACCGCCGCCGTACGCGCCGCCACCGCCGCCGTACGGGTCACCGCCGGTGCCGCCCGCGCCGTACGCGGGCTGCGCCGGGGGCGGGGGAGGCCACGCCGCGTCCGCCGGGGGAGGGGTCGGCGGAGCGGCGGGGTTCACGGGGGCGGCGGCCACGGGCGGAGCCGCCGGGGCCGGGGGAGCGGCCGGGGGCGCGGCGGGGGCCTGGGTCTGCGGCGCGGCCGGGGGCGCGGCCGGGGCGTGGGTCTGCGGCGCCGTCGGGGGCTGCGGCGCCGCAGAGGACTGGGGGTGCGGCCGCGCGGGCTGCTCGCTCACCGGCTCGGCCGCGGCAAAGGCGCCTGCGGGCTCACCGGCGGGCGCGGCCGCGGGCGCCGGGGGCGCTGACGGGACGCTGGGGGCGACCGGGGGCGTCGGACCCGCGTTCGTACCCGCGTTGGTGCCCTCGTTCTCGGTGCTCACAGCTCTCTCTCCTCGGTTCCACGGCTGATCTCGGGCTGATCTCGGCTGGTCTCGGCATGAGGTCGGTACGAGTTCCCGCTGTGCACGTGTCTGTCATAAAGCTTTTCCCACGGGGCGTCAGACCACGGTAAGCGGGACCTGTGTATCCGCCTGCCATCCTTTATCTCCGACAAAACGGGCGCATCCCCAGTGCGTCCGACCGCTCCGCCCTGCCACCATGACGCGGTGACCCATGCACGGCAGCAAGACACGCACTCCGCGATCCAGGTGGTCGCCCACCGCGGCGCGTCGGAGGACGCGCCCGAGCACACCCTGGCCGCCTACAAGAAGGCCATCGAGGACGGGGCGGACGCCCTTGAGTGCGACGTGCGCCTCACGGCGGACGGCCACCTCGTCTGCGTCCACGACCGCCGGGTGAACCGCACGTCCAACGGCCGCGGCGCCGTCTCCGCCCTGGAGCTCGCCGACCTCGCCGCGCTCGACTTCGGCTCCTGGAAGGACCCGGACGAGAGCCCCGACTGGGACCGCGACTTCACCTCCGTACTCACCCTGGAGCGCCTGCTCGAACTCGTCGCGGACGCGGGCCGCCGCATCGAACTGGCCATCGAGACCAAACATCCGACGCGCTGGGCCGGACAGGTCGAGGAGCGGCTGATGCAGACCCTGAAGAGGTTCGGTCTCGACGCACCGGATCCGGACGACTCCCCGGTACGGATCATGAGCTTCTCGGCGCGTTCGCTGCACCGCGTCGCGGCCGCGGCGCCCACCATCCCCACCGTCTACCTGATGCAGTTCGTGACGCCCAGGCTGCGCGACGGGCGGCTGCCCGCCGGGGCCCGCATCGCGGGGCCCGGCATCCGGATCGTCCGCAACCACCCCGGCTACATCGCCCGGCTGCACCGCGCGGGCCACCGCGTCCACGTCTGGACCGTCAACGAGCCCGAGGACGTCGAGCTCTGCGCCCGCCTCGGCGTCGAGGCGATCATCACCAACCGCCCCAGGCAGGTGCTGACGCAGCTGGGGCGCGCATAGCGGCCCCTGTCCGGACATTGCCCGTCTGTTCACCCCGTAGTACCCGGCCGTACCTGGCAGAGGCGGTTCTCCGCCACGTATCCAGAAGGAGCTGTCGAAAACAGGCCCAGCAGAGAGATCCCCCGTGCACCACCACAAGAACACCGGGGCCGAGAAGGCCCCTTCCCCCGCCTCGTCGCCCTCCCCCGGACCGCGGCGCGCCCTCGACGCCGTGCTCGGCCTCCAGGCCACGGCCGGGAACGCCGCGGTCCTCCAGATGCTCCGCCGGGGCGGGCACCCCGGGGCGCAGCCCGAGCAGCACCAGCACACAGGCGGCTGCGGACACCAGACGGAACAGGCGGGACAGACGGAACAGGCCGACCGGGCGAACCAGGCCGCCGTGCAGCGCTCCGCCGTCCACGACGTCCTGCGCACCGGCGGCCGCCCCCTGGACGAGGGGACCCGCAGCGACATGGAGGCGCGCCTGGGCGCCGACTTCTCCGACGTACGGGTCCACACGGACAGCGCCGCGAAGGCGTCCGCCGCGGCGGTCGGTGCCCGTGCGTACACCTCCGGTTCCCATGTGGTCATCGGCGAGGGCGGCGGCGACAAGCACACCCTGGCCCACGAGCTGACCCACGTCATCCAGCAGCGGCAGGGCCCGGTCGCGGGCACGGACGACGGGAACGGCCTGAAGGTCTCCGACCCGTCCGACCGCTTCGAACGCGAGGCCGAGGCCAACGCCACCCGCGTCATGAGCGGCGCCGCCCCCGTGCAGCGCGCCGGGTCCGCCGCAGGACCGGCCGGGACCCCCGCGACCGGTTCCGTACAGCGCGCGGTCCACCAGGAGCCCAGCTACGTGGCGGAGGTCGCCAACAAGAAGTCCCTCACCAACCGGGGCGACATCGAGACCGAGGAGAGCGGCGGGGAGACCTGCGTCCGGGTCTACCAGACCGTCTTCCAGCCGGTCCCCGTGTCGGACGCCAAGAAGGGCTTCAAGGACGTCCACCAGCACGAGGACGGCGCCATCGACCTCGTGAACCAGAAGGACGGCGCCTGGCTGAACATGGGCCGTCCGTGGCGCTCCATGCACTACATGCGCACGTACCAGGACCAGAAGAACCGCGGCAAGACGAAGGGCGCCATCGACTCGAAGACCACGTCGATGGTCCGCTCGTTCCTGGTCCCGCTCTACGTCTACCAGCAGGTGACCAACAACGCGGTCAGCGAGGCGCAGACCAAGGACGTCACCGACACGCGCAAGCTGAACCAGAACGTCGACAAGTCGAAGGACTCCGACCAGTACGAGGTCAGGGGCGACTGGCTCCAGCAGGTGTCCGCCTTCGCGGTCGGCGGGAGCCTCGTCACCTACGTCCCCGACCACCTCGTGGGCGGCGTCGACCCGGGCGGCCGCAACGGCCGGATCGAGCCGATCAGCACGCTGCTCAAGCGGCTCAGCATGCCGGACTTCCAGGACTTCCCCGAGTACCGGGCCGAGGGCGACCGCAACGACGGCCTCGTGCTGTCCATGGAGGAGGAGAAGGCGGGCAAGACGCAGGAGCAGCAGATCAAGGTGCTCACCGAGCTCCGGAACAACGCCTTCCTGAAGGACGACGCCGTCGCGGGGAACAAGGGCGCCGCCGCCGCGCGGAGGAAGGCCAGGGCCGAGCTCCAGAAGCTCGCCCGCGTCACGCTGGCCGACGACGACACCGAGGGCTGGGCCGAGCTGCGCGGCAGGGTGGACCGCGCGTTGAACTACGCGGGCATCCCCTCGGTCCTGGAAGCCAACTACAAGCAGGCGAACGAGGCCGCGCTGCAGGAGGACAGCGAGTTCAAGGTCAGGAACTTCAAGAAGTAGGGCACCGGTGCCGACGGCCCCGGCAGGACCGGGGTCCGTCGCGGCGGGCGACCGGACCGGGCGTCCGGTCGCCCGCACCGCCCCGGTGCTCGCGCCCCGTACCTCTCGTACCGCCCGCACCTGCCGTCACAGGGAGTGCCCCGGCGCATTCGGTCCGTGTTCGATCGTCCCGAGTGCGTCACCGACCAGGGGTTGGCCGGTTTCCGGTCCAGTCCATTGGGGCATTGACTCGTTGGCGTGGGGCGAAGGAGGTCTCGGGGGTGGCGTTGGTGGTGGCACAGAAGGTGCCCACGTCGTCGAGCATGGCCGTTCCCCATGGCCCTGCGGGCGTGGGAGAGGCGAGGCACCGGTTGCGCGAGGACCTGCGCAGCACGGGGATGGCCGAATCGGTCGTCGACGATGCCGTACTGATCCTTTCCGAACTGCTCAGCAATTCCTGCCGGCACGGCAGGCCGCTGGGGCGCGGCGAGGTCGGCGACGGCGATGTCAGGGCCGCGTGGCACGTGGACGGAGCGGGCGGGCTGACCGTAGAGGTGACGGACGGGGGCGGTCCGACCCGACCGGTTCCGGCCACACCGTCGGTGACAGCGCACGGCGGCAGGGGGCTCACCATCATCGGCGCCCTCGCCCAGGAGTGGGGCGTACGGGACAACGCCGCGGGCGAGGTCACCGTCTGGGTGCTCGTCACGGAGGGGCACCGGCGCGAGGACTTCGCTACGCGCGTCACGGGCCCGTCCGCCGCGGCAGCGACCGCGGCCGCTGCCGGTGGCGGTGGTGGCGGCGGCTACGACGGGCGGGGCGGGTACGACCTCCTGGACGCGTACGAGGACCTGGACTGACGCCGACGAGGCCGCACGGGGCCGCGCGGCCCGGACTCCCAGAGGACGTACGGGGCCGCACGGCTGGAACCCGCGAGGACGTGCGGAGCCGCGCGGCCCGGACTCCCGAGGACGTGCGGGGCCGCGCGGTCTGAACCCGCGTGGACGTGCGGGGCCGCGTCCGGCCCGAGCTGATGAGGCCCGGCGCGCCCCGTTCCGGCTAGGCTCGCGCCCGACACTGCACCGCCGTACGCACTCGGGAGAAAGCCTCACATGGCCAAGAAGCGTCCCCAGACCAAGGCCGCCGGGAAGCCGCAGCTCAAGGATGGCGAGATCCCGGTCGTCGGGGCCCGCGAACCGTGCCCGTGCGGCTCCGGCCGCCGCTACAAGGCGTGTCACGGCCGTGCCGCCGCGCACGCCGTGACCGAGCTGGTCCAGCGCCCCTTCGACGGGCTGCCGGGCGAGGCCGACTGGGTGGCCCTGCGCGAGCTGGTGCCCGCGGCGACGGTGGAGCTCACGCTCAAGGACGGGCTGCCCGACGGCGTGCCGTCCGTACAGCTGGCGACCGTCCTCCCGATGGCCTGGCCCGCACTGCGCCGCGACGACGGCACCGTCCTGCTCGCGCTCCAGAACGACACCTCGTCCGGCGACCTGAGCCGCGACCTGGCCGACACCCTGGGGCGCGCGCTGACCGCCGAGCCGGGCAGCCCGGTCGCCGCCGGGCGCGCCGACGCGGACGGTCCGCGCCTCCAGGACCTCCTCGACGCGGACGCCGCTTTCGAGCCGGTCGTGCACACGGGCTTCGAATTCTGGATTCCGGACGCGGAGAACGCCACGCCCGAGGTGTCCGCCTCACTGGAACGCGCCAATGAGGCGGCGATCCCGACCGTGAAGCTCGCCGGGGTGGACGCCGCCTACTGGTGCGAGACGCCCGAGAAGAACCACCTGCGCTGGGTGATGCTGCACCCCGAGGAGAAGCTGCTCGACGCGCTGGCCCGGCTGCACGCGGCCGGTCTGTCCTCGCTCGGCGAGGGAACGCGCCTGGTCGGGTCGTTCCGCGCGCACGGTCTCGTGGTCCCCGTCTGGGACCTGCCGACCGGCATGGGCGCCGACGAGTGCGAGAAGCCGGCGGCCGCGTTCGCCGAGCGCCTGGCGGGTGCGCTGGCCGAGCCGACCCCGCTGACGGCGGACGAGCGGCGGGCGCGCGGCGGGCTCACCAACCGCCAGGTGACCCTCAGCTGACGGTGACGAAGCGGGACAGATGCCGGTGACTCCGGTCACAACTCCCCGTAATGGCAGGTAAATGCCTGTCCGAATAGCCGAGATCGAATTTGCGAACCGCAGATCTCTTGTTACCGTTCTAGAAGCCCGGTCGCTGGTGCATCCCCCGTCGCCAGCGATCGGGCCCTTTACGTTTCCGGGCGGAGCCCGCCCCGCCCACGGCCGGACCCCGCGTCAACGCTCAGACGGTGCGGCCGAGTTGCTCCCCGACCTCAGCAGCAGCGGCCCCTCGCCCGTCGCGTCGGCGAACTCCGCCACCGCCGTGTACGCCCCCGCCCCGCCGGCCGTCGCCTCACGCGGCGTCTCGCACGCGCCCGGCTCGTCGGCCGCCGTCACCTCGCAGTGGACCCGCACGGTCCGCCCCGCGGGAGCCATCAGCGTGAGTACGGAGTCGAGTTCCGCGCCGGTCGTGTTCCGGTAGTACGTGCGCGCCCAGGTGTCGCGCCCCTCGGACAGCACGCAGGTCTGCGCCTCGATCCCGTCCGGAGAGGTCAGTTCGGGACCGCACCGGGACGTGGGGCCGAACGGGGGACGCGAGGGGGCGCGGGGCGCGGCGGACGCGGCGGTGGACCCGGCGGGCTCCGCGGGCCTCCCGGGCTCCGCGTCGGACGTCCCGGACCCGAGCAGGGGGTCCAGGACGGGGTCGAGCCCGGACCCGGTTTCCGAACCGGATCCGGCCTGTCCTGCGGAGGCGGCCAGCGGCAGCAGCGCGGTGCACACCACCACCGTCGCGAGCCCGATCATGCGGAGATTCATGGTCTGCCGAAGATATCGGCGCGAACGCGGCAGCCGGGCTGCCGCGCGCCCAATTCCCGCAGATCCGGTGCCCGCTCACACCCGTACGAGTGAGGGCTGCCCTTCCCGCAGTCCTCCCCGCGCACGCGGGTGCGTCGGCGCGCCGGTCAGTACGCGAGCCTGCTTCCGCCGTCCGGCGTGCTGACGCTCGCCTCGACGAGCGCCTCCACAACGGCCTCCACGTCGGGCAGCCACGGCGTCGCGGAGCCCTCCAGCGGGGCCCGCTCCCAGCGCACCTGGCCCGCGCCGGTCTCGGACGGCGGCAGCATCAGATAGCCGCCCTCGCCGTGGAACCGCAGCGAGCCCGGCACCCAGTCCTGGGTGTGCAGCAGCTCGCCCAGCTGCTCCAGGGAGTACGGGGCGACCAGCAGCGACCACCGGGTGGGCGTCGCCACGACCGGGCCGAGCCGCACGTCCATCGCGTCGAGCGCGGCCAGCGCCCGCGCGCCCGCCATCGCGGGCAGGCTCACCGCGCACGGGGCGTGCCCGCCGGTGGCGAGCACGACGGGGGCGGTCGGGCGGTTGGTCCACCACCAGCGGACCATGCGCTCGTCGGTCGAGGCCGCGAGCAGCCCCGGGTCGAAGGGGTGCGCCCCGGGCACGGCGCACTCGGGGTCGGGGCAGGCGCAGCCGCGCCCGCGGTCGCCGCGGCCGCCCGCAGACTTCAGCCCCACGCCGGGGAGCACCGGCCACTGCCATGCGACGGCGCAGGTCAGCGCCGCTTCGAGCTGGGCAGGACTCCCCTTGCGCCAGAACCGGAGCCTGCGTCGCCTTCCGAGGATCTCGCGCATGAGCGCTCGTTCCTTTCCGTTGAACGCCGAGGTCCACATCACATCACGCGCGTCACGCCGCGTGCACAACACTTCACGGTGCGTACATGCCTTGCCAGGCTGTGCTGTACGGATTCCAGTGCCTCGTGCATGGCGAGGGGTCCGGTGTGCCAGTGCGCTCGCACATGCCGTCCCCGGAGTGCGAAACCCCGCCACTCGGGGGTGTGGGCGCGGCCGTCAGGGGTTAAGACGCCCAGGCCCGGTGCCAGGTTCCTCAGCAGCCGCAACTGCTCTTGCCCTCACCGTTTAGGTACCCAACACGTCGCGAACGACGCCGTGTTGAACGCCCTCAGTCGACCGTGCACCAGCGCTGTCGGGTGCTTTTTCCAGCCAACTTAGCAGTCCCGCAGACACCACAAGTCCCCTATTGACAATGCTGGACATCCCCTTACATGTGCGTGTACATGTGGATCCACTCGTGGCGGCGCAGAATGACATGGGGGTTTGCGATGCTATTTCGGGAAACGCTCCAGCTGGAAAGCCGGCCGGCATGACTACCCCACATCTGCCGAAAGTGGCCGGATTCGATCCGACAGTTCCCGCCCCCGCGCACACTGCCGCGGCGAAGGCCAGGGCGGGCAGCCCCGCGGGACCCGGCGTCCTCATCCAGGACCGGCTGGCCGGCTGGGTCTCGGACCTCACCACGCTCCATGAACTCACCGAGCGCCTGACCAGGACCGGGACCCTCCAGGACGCGCTGCGCGAGCTGCTCGGGGCCGGGTCGGCGCTCGTCGGCGCGCGCCGCGGCCTCGTCGTCCTCGAACCGGCCGACGGACAGGGGCCCGTGACCACCGTCGGCCTCGGGCTCGCCCACGCGGACCTCGGCCACATCGAGACCGTCCCCCGCCACTCCTCCGCGCTCGGCCGGGTGCTCGACGACCTGGACGACCTCGCGAACACCGGCACCGGCACCGGCACCGGCACCGACGGAGCGACGCTGCCCGAGCCGGTCGCCGTGCCCGACCTGCTGGGCGACGAGGCCCTCGACCCGCGCCACCGCGAGGTCGCGGCGCGCCTCGGCTACAGCGCGAGCTACGCCGTGCCGCTCGCCACCGGGACGGCCGGCAAGCTCGGCGCCGCCGTCTGGCTGTACGACGAACCGGCCGAACCCACCGGGCGCCAGCGCCACCTCGTCGGGCTGTACGCCCGCTACGCGTCCGAGCACCTGGCCCGGCTCGTGGAGCTGGAGCGGGCGCGCGCCCGGGTCGCGGACGTCGCCGAGGAACTGCTGCCGAGCAGGCTGCCGCGGGTCTCCGGGGTGCAGCTCGCAGCGCGGCACCGCACGGGACCGCGCGGCGGCGGCGACTGGTACGACGCGCTGCCGCTGCCGGAGGGGGCGCTGGGCCTGACCGTCGGCTCGGTGACCGGTTCGGGGCCGAGCGCGCTGGCCGCGATGGGACGGCTGCGGGCCTCGCTGCGGGCGTACGCGGTGATGGAGGGCGAGGACCCCGTCGCCGTACTGTCCGACCTGGAGCTGCTGCTGCGGCTGACCGAGCCCGCGCGTTCGGCGACCGCGCTGTTCGCCTACTGCGAGCCGGCCCGCCGCAAGATCGTGCTGGCCGGGGCGGGGCACGCGCCGCCGCTGCTGGTCGGCGAGCGGCGCACGGAGTACGTGGAGACCTCGCTGTCGGCGCCGCTGGGGATGCTCTCCTGCTGGGAGGCGCCCAGCGTGGAGCTCTCCCCCGAGCCCGGAGAAACGGTGCTGCTCTACACGGACGGGCTGCTGCGCAGGACCGGGGACCCCATGGACCGGGCCTTCGCGCGGCTGCACGCGGCGGCGGCGAGCGTGCCGAAGGCCGTCAGGGACGACCCCGGGGCCATCGCGGACCACGTGCTGCGGGCCGTGCTGCCCGAGGAGCGGGACGCGGTGGACGACGGGGTGGACGCGGTGCTGCTGGCGGCCCGCTTCGAGTGAGCGGCGCCGGGGGGGGGCGCACCGGCCCGCGCACCGTGCCGCGCGAGCTCCCGGAACGCGGTGTCCAGGGTCTTCTGCCTCTGGTCCCCTTCCCGTACGCCCGTACGATGGACGGGGACCCGGCAGGGCCCCAGCGTCGTACCTAGGAGAAAACGTCGTGGCTGACGAGCTCAACCCGGAGACCCCGGAGACCGAAGAAGAGCCGATCAAGCAGCGGAAGAACGGCCTGTACCCGGGCGTGTCCGACGAGCTTGCCGAGTCCATGAAGTCCGGCTGGGCCGACACCGAGCTGACCGGCCTCGCGCCGATCGCGCAGGCCGAGCACACCGCGGCCCGCCGCGCCGCGCTCTCCGCGCGCTTCCCCGGCGAGCGCCTCGTCATCCCCTCGGGCAACCTGAAGACCCGCTCGAACGACACCGAGTACGCCTTCCGCGCCTCGACCGAGTACGCCTACCTGACCGGCGACCAGACGCACGACGGCGTGCTGGTGCTGGAGCCGAAGAGCCCCGCGGGTGCGGACGGCCACGAGGCCACGATCTACCTGCTGCCGCGCTCCAACCGCGAGAACGGCGAGTTCTGGCTCGACGGCCAGGGCGAGCTGTGGGTCGGCCGCCGCAACTCCCTCGCCGAGGCCGAGCAGCTGCTCGGGCTCCCCGCGAAGGACGTCCGCGAGCTGGCCGAGGCGCTGAAGGAGGCCACGGGCCCGGTGCGCGCCGTGCGCGGGCACGACGCGGGCATCGAGGCCGCGCTGACCGACAAGGTCACCGCCGAGCGCGACGAGGAGCTGCGGGTCTACCTCTCCGAGGCGCGCCTGGTGAAGGACGCCTTCGAGATCGCCGAGCTCCAGAAGGCCTGCGACGCCACCGCGCGCGGCTTCGAGGACGTCGTGAAGGTCCTCGACAAGGCCGAGGCGACCAGCGAGCGCTACATCGAGGGCACGTTCTTCCTGCGCGCCCGCGTCGAGGGCAACGACATCGGCTACGGCTCCATCTGCGCCGCGGGCCCGCACGCCACCACCCTGCACTGGGTGCGCAACGACGGCCCGGTCCGCTCCGGCGACCTGCTGCTGCTCGACGCCGGCGTGGAGACCACCGAGCTCTACACCGCCGACGTGACCCGCACGCTGCCGATCAACGGCACCTTCACGCCGCTCCAGCGCAAGATCTACGACGCGGTGTACGAGGCCCAGGAGGCGGGCATCGCCGCCGTCAAGCCGGGCGGGGAGTTCC
The DNA here is from genome assembly GCF_044458065.1 of Streptomyces sp. NPDC050504. Classification (NCBI taxonomy): domain Bacteria; kingdom Bacillati; phylum Actinomycetota; class Actinomycetes; order Kitasatosporales; family Streptomycetaceae; genus Streptomyces; species Streptomyces sp. NPDC050504. The sequence continues at coordinate 192,032 of NZ_JBITHO010000003.1, forward strand.
GCGACTTCCACGACGCCGCGCAGCGCGTGCTCGCCACCAAGCTGGTCGAGTGGGGCCTGCTGGGCGACCTGGACGTGGAGAAGGTCCTGGAGCTGGGCCTCCAGCGCCGCTGGACGCTGCACGGCACGGGCCACATGCTCGGCATGGACGTCCACGACTGCGCCGCCGCGCGCACCGAGTCGTACGTCAACGGCATCCTGGAGCCCGGCGTCTGCCTGACCGTCGAGCCGGGCCTGTACTTCCAGGCCGACGACCTGAGCGTGCCGGAGGAGTACCGCGGCATCGGCGTCCGGATCGAGGACGACATCCTGGTCACCGAGGACGGCAACGTGAACCTCTCCGCCGCGCTGCCGCGCCGCTCGGACGAGGTCGAGGCGTGGATGGCCGCGCTCAAGGGCTGATCCGCCGGACCGCGCCGGGAGGGCGCGCCGCTCGGGACGTCACACGACGCCGAGCAGCGCGCCCTCCCGCCATTTGAGGATCTTGTCGAAGCTGACCACGGCGCCCTGCCCCGGCCTGCTCCTGAAGTGGACGTGGTCGGCGAGCTGTTCGATCAGACAGAGCCCGCGGCCGCTCTCCTCGCTCTCGTGGGCCGGGGCCCGGCCCCGGCGCGGGGCGAAGCCCGGCCCCGAGTCGGCCACCTCGATGCGGCACTTCTCGCCGTCGAGGTACGCCGTCACCCGGTACGCCTCCGAGTAGCCGCCCTCCGCGCCGTCCCCGCCGTGCTCGACCGCGTTGGCGCACGCCTCGCTGAGCGCGACCGACAGGTCGAAGGAGACTTCCGGGTCCACCCCGGCCGTCTCCATGGCACCGAGCAGGAGACGGCGGGCGAGCGGCACGCTCGCCGCCTCGCGCCGCAAGTGGAGGGACCACCAGATGCTCATGCTTCGGCCTCCTGGCTGCGGCTCGACATATCGATACGTATTGCCGCTGTACGCCCTCCGTAAGCCCCCGGTCGGCGTGAGAGCGCTCATACGGCGGATGTGCGCGCGCCGTGCGCTGGTGTAGGGCGGCGGGGGACAGAGCCGACGTTCCGGACCTGCCGCGTGAACGGGTGGGGCGCAGTGCGATGATGGCCCCGCCATGTCGACCCCCCTCGTCCACCCCGCCGCGCGCGCCGGTGCCGGACTGCGACTGCTGAGGGCCACGGTGTTCACCGCGGTCTGCGTCGTGCTGTCCGCGACCGGACACGTGCTGGCCGCCTGCGCGGCCGTGCCGTGGTGGACGCTGCTCGTGGGATTCGTCGGGATGTTCGCGGTGGTGACGCTGCTGGCCGGGCGGGAACGCTCCCTGGGCCAGATCGTGGCGGCCATGGTCGCAGGTCAGCTCGCGCTGCACGCGCTCTTCGGCGTCGGGCAGCGGCACGCGGGCCTCGACGCCGCGGCCGCCGGCGCGGGCGGTTCGGGCGGCGACTCGTTCGTCCGGCTCGCCGCCAAGCTCGTCTGCGGCGCCGGGCCCGCGCAGATCGACCCGATCGAGGCGCGGCGCATCGTCACGGACGCCGGGCTCTCCCCCGCGCAGGGCGCGGGACACACCGCCCACCAGGCGTCAGCGGCCGCGGGACAGGCCGCGCACCAGGCGTCCGCCGCGGTCGCCGGGGGCGTGCTGCCCAGCCTCTCCATGGTGCTGGGCCACCTGCTGGCCGCGCTGGTGACGGGCTGGCTGCTGCGGCGCGGCGAGGTCGCGCTGTTCCGCGTCGCCCGGCTGTCGGCCGCTTCGGCCGGTGCCCTCGCACAGGGGGCCAGGCTGCGGGCGCTGCGCACCGCGCTCGCGCTGGTGCGGGTGCTGCGCGCCGGACTGGCCGGTGCCCCGCGGGGCCCGCGGGCGCCGCGCACCGCGCTCGACGCGCCCCTGCCGTCGCCGGGGAACCCGCTCCAGCACGCGGTGACCAGGCGCGGTCCGCCCGCTCGCGCGTACCGCCTCGCAGCCTGACGCGACGCCCAGCACTCCGTACGGGATTGGATTCCGTACGACAGGGGGAGCGGTGTCGCGATGCCGTCGCGCACCCGCGCGCCGGACCACCCACCCTCCCTTCTTCCGCGGAGTGTTTCTGCCATGAACGTTTCCCGTATCGCGGTGGCGGGCTCGGTCGCCGCGTCGACCGTCCTGCTCCTCGCCGGCCCCGCCGTCGCGCACGTCAGCGTGCAGCCGCAGGGCGAGGCCGCCAAGGGCGGCTACGCCACCATCAACTTCAAGGTGCCCAACGAGCGCGACAAGGCGTCGACCAACAAGCTCGAAGTGTCCTTCCCCGTCACCGAGCACCCGCTGGCCTCCGTGATGCCGCAGCCGGTCCCCGGCTGGACCGTCAAGGTCGAGAAGGCCAAGCTCGCCAAGCCGCTGGAGATCCACGGCAAGAAGATCACCGAGGCCGTCTCCAAGGTCACCTGGACCGGCGGCAAGATCGGCCCCGGCGAGTTCCAGCAGTTCCCGCTCTCCGTCGGCCAGCTCCCCGAGGACGCCGACGAGCTGGTCTTCAAGGCGCTCCAGACGTACGACAACAACGAGGTCGTGCGCTGGATCGAGGTGCCGCAGGGCGACAAGGAGCCGGCCCTGCCCGCCCCCGTGCTCAAACTGAGCGCCGCGTCCGACGACCACCACGGCGGCGGTGCCAAGGGTGCCGAGGCCAAGGACGAGAAGAGCGAGAAGGGCGAGAAGGACGCGCACGCCGAGGAGTCGGCCTCGTCCGACGACGGCGACAGCAGCGACACCACCGCCCGCGCCCTCGGCATCGCCGGCATCGTCGTCGGCGTCGCGGGGCTCGCCTTCGGTTTCGTTGCCTCCCGTCGGCGCGCCCGAGCCTGACGTTCCCCTCCTCGACTGGGATACCTCTTTCATGCACAAGAAGTCTCTGGCGGCCGCCGCTTTCGCGGTGGCGGCCGCTCTCACCCTGTCCGCCTGCGGGTCGGACGACGGCGACAAGAAGTCGAAGTCACCGGTGGCCGACGTCGTCACGACGCAGTCGAACAAGGCCGCGACCGTCCTCGACCGGCCGTTCACCAAGCCCGACTTCGTCCTGACGGACACCTCGGGCAAGAAGTTCGACTTCCGCGAGCGGACCAAGGGCAAGCCGACGCTGATCTACTTCGGCTACACCAACTGCCCCGACGTCTGCCCGATGACGATGGGCAACATCGCCGTCGCCAGGAAGGCACTGCCCGCGGCCGACCAGAAGAACCTCCAGGTCGTCATGGTCACCACCGACCCGATCAGGGACACCCCGGCGTCCCTGGGCAAGTGGCTCAAGGGCATGGGCACCACCGATTTCATCGGCCTCACCGGCGACTTCCCGACCATCCAGGCCGGGGCCAGGCAGCTCGGCATCGGCATCGACCCGCCGAAGAAGGAGAAGGACGGCTCGATCACCTCGATGCACGGCGCCCAGGTCATCGCGTTCTCCCCGAAGACCGACCAGGGGTACGTCCTGTACGGCGAGGACACCACGCCCGAGGACTACACCAAGGACCTGCCGAAGATCGTCAAGGGGGAGAACCCGTGAACCGCCGCACCACCCTCGTCACCGCCGCGATAGCCACCCTCACCACAGGGCTGGCGCTGACGGGTTGCTCCACCTCTGATTCGGACGCGAAGAGCAAGCCCGAGCTGAAGGTCAGCGACGCCTTCATGCCGCAGCCCGTCGGCGACATGGCAGGCGGCTTCCTCACCGTCAAGAACAGCGGGGGCACCGCCGACAAGCTCACTTCCGTCACCAGCCCGCTCTCCGACGACGTCCAGATCCACGAGACCAAGGACCAGAAGATGCGGCGGGTGGAGTCCTTCGACATCCCCGCGAACGGCGAGCTCAAGCTGGAGCGCGGCGGCAGCCACATCATGTTCATGAAGATCAAGGAGCAGCCGAAGAAGGGCCAGAAGGTCACCGTCGAGCTGCACTTCGAGAAGTCCGACCCGGTCAAGCTCGAACTGCCGGTGATGGAGCAGACGCACACCTCCAAGCAGCACCAGCACTGACAGGGAGGACCATCCCCCGATGATCACGACGGCCACCGCCCCGCGCTTCGGACATCCGGCGCTCCTCGCGGCCGCGCTGCTCGGCGCGCTGCTCGCACTGTTCGCCGGTGCGGGCCCCGCGTCCGCGCACGCCGCCCTCACCGGGAGCGACCCGAAGGACGGGGCGGTGGTCGCCACCGCTCCCAAGGCGGTCACGCTCACCTTCTCCGAGCAGATCGCCATGGACGGCGAGTCGATCCGGGTCCTGGACCCGACCGGCAAGCGCGCCGACACCGGCGAGCTGCGCGACATGTGCAGCGGCTCGGTCATCAAGTACGGCGTGAACCTGCGCGCCGGGCTCGCCGACGGCACGTACACCGTGGCCTGGCAGGCGGTCTCGGCCGACAGCCACCCGGTGTCCGGGGCCTTCACCTTCTCCATCGGCGCCCCTTCGAGCACCGCCGTCGACCTCCCCGACCAGGTGGCGGGCGGCGGCCTCGTCGGCCGGCTCTACGACGCCGCGCGCTACGCCTCGTACGCCGGGTTCGTGCTGCTCGTCGGCGGCGCGGCCTTCGTGCTGGCCTGCTGGCGGCGCGGGGCGGGGGAGCGGCCCGTGCAGCGGCTCGTCGTCCGGGGCTGGGTGACGATCACCGCGGCCACGCTGGCGATGCTGCTGCTGCGCCACCCCTACACCTCGTCCGGGCAGCTGGGCGACGCCTTCGACCTCGACGGGCTCAAGGCGGTCCTGGAGACCAAGACCGGTGCCGCGCTCGTCTCGCGGCTGCTGCTGCTCGGCGCCGCCGCGCTGTTCGTGGCCGTGCTCTTCGGGGCGTACGCCCGGCGGGAGGACCCGAAGGAGAAGCAGGACCTCACCTTCGGTCTGGCGATCGGCGGCGGTGTCGTCGCCGCCGGGATCGCCGGGACCTGGGCGCTCTCCGAGCACGCGTCGACCGGCATCCAGCCGGGCGTCGCCATGCCGGTGGACGTGCTCCATCTGCTGGCCGTCGCCGTCTGGCTGGGCGGGCTCGCCGCGCTGCTGGTGGCGCTGTACAAGGTGCCCTCGATCGAGGGTTCGGCGGTACGGAACTTCTCGCGCGTCGCGTTCGGCAGCGTCGTCGCGCTCACCGCGACCGGGCTCTACCAGTCGTGGCGGCAGGTCGGCTCGTGGTCGGCGCTGACCGGCACGGAGTACGGGCAGCTGCTGCTGGTCAAGGTCGCCCTGGTCGCCCTGATGGTCGGCGTCGCGTGGTTCTCGCGGCGCTGGACGGGCCGGCTCGGCGAGCAGACGGTGACGGAGTCGGAGTCGGAGTCGGAGTCGGAGTCGGAGTCGGAGTCGGAAGAGCAGGAGGACGCGGCGACGGGCGAGGAGGCCCGGGAGCGCGAGCCGGTCTCCGTGCCCGCGTCCGCCGATGCCTCCGCCGGGACCGCCGCTTCCGACACCACTCCCGACGCCGACCCCGAGCGCGCCGCGCAGCTCGCCCGGCAGCGCGCCGCCCTCGACGCCGTACGCAGCAAGAAGATCCGCGACGCGGACCCGGTCCGTTCCGGGCTGCGCCGCTCGGTCCTCATGGAGGCGTCCGTCGCGGTGGTGCTGCTCGCGGTGACCACCGTGCTGACGTCCACCGAGCCGGGCCGCACCGAGGAGGAGGCCGCGGCCGCCACCTCGGCCGGTCGGTCCCAGCCCGCCGTGCCCGACCGCCCGGTCAACATCTCGCTGCCGTTCGACACCGGGGGCGCGGACGGCAAGGGCACCGTACGGCTCAGCCTCGACCCGGGCCGCACCGGCCTCAACCAGCTCCACGTCTGGGTCGACCGCGCCAACGGCAAGCCGTTCGACGTCCCCGAGGTGCAGGTCGCCCTCACCCTGGAGGACAAGGAGATCGGCCCGCTGCCGGTCGCCCCCGACCGGATCGCGACCGGGCACTGGACCGCCAAGGGCGTCCAGCTCCCGATGCCGGGCGACTGGAAGATCGCCGTGACGGTCCGGACGTCGGACATCGACCAGACCACCATCGACAAGAACGTGAAGATCGGCTGACCTGCATCGTGACCGCGAACGAGACTGCGAACGAGACCAAGAACGACCCCGTGAGCAACGGCGGGAAGGGCCCCGCGGCCGGTACCGCGAACGACGGCGGCCTCTCCCGGCGCGGGCTGCTGGCCCGCACCGGCGCCGCGGGCGCGGCCGGAGCGGTGCTCGGCGCGGCCGGCAGCTCGTACGTCTACAGCGCGCTGGACGGCTCGGGGCGCAAGGAGAAGGACGACGGCCGGGCGGGCACCGCGCTCTCCACGGTGGGCTCGACGCGGGCGATGTTTCACGGGAAACATCAGTCCGGCATCCTCGACCCGTCCCAGGCGCACGGCCATCTGACCGCGTTCGACCTGGTGCCGGGCGCGGGCCGCAAGGAGGCGGTGGCCCTGCTGCGCCGCTGGTCGGCGGTGGCCGAGCAGCTGATGGCCGGAGAGCGGACCGCGCAGGACACCGGGGTCGCGCTGGACGCGGGCCCCTCCTCGCTGACCGTCACCTTCGGCTTCGGCCACTCCTTCTTCGACCGTACGGGCCTGGCGGCGCACCGCCCGCGCCAGCTCGACCCGCTGCCCGACTTCTCCGCCGACCGGCTGGACGCCAAGCGCTCGGGCGGCGACCTCTGGGTGCAGATCGGGGCGAACGACGCCCTGGTCGCCTTCCACGCGCTGCGCGCGCTCCAGAAGGAGGCGGGGCAGGCGGCGAAGGTGCGCTGGCAGATGAAGGGGTTCAACCGCTCGCCCGGTGCGACGGCCTCCCCCATGACCTCGCGCAACCTGATGGGCCAGGTCGACGGCACCAACAACCCCAAGCCGGACGAGCCCGACTTCCAGCGGCGGGTCTTCGTCCCCGACGGCGGCGCCCCCGCCTGGATGGCGGGCGGCTCCTACGCGGTGGTGCGCCGGATCCGGATGCTCCTCGACGACTGGGAGCGGCTGCCGCTGGACGAGCAGGAGAAGGTGATCGGCCGCCGCAAGAAGGACGGCGCCCCGCTGACCGGCGGCACCGAGCGCACCCCGCTCGCGCTGGACGAGGCGGGCCCCGACGGCAAGCCGGTGATCCCGGCGGACGCCCACGCCAGGATCTCCGCGCCCGAGCAGAACGCGGGCGCCGCGATGCTGCGCAGGCCGTTCTCCTTCCACGACGGGCTCTCCCCCGACGGGACGCCGGACGCGGGGCTGCTCTTCGTCTGCTGGCAGGCTGACCCGCTGCGCGGCTTCGTGCCCGTGCAGCGCAAGCTCGACCGGGGCGACGCGCTGTCGCGGTTCGTCCGGCACGAGTCGAGCGGGCTGTTCGCGGTGCCGGGCGGGGCCGTGGAGGGGGAGTACGTGGGGCAGCGGCTGCTGGAGTCGTAGGGCCGCCGCAAGATCAATACGCGGTACGGCGCAGTGATCTTGCGGGGCCCATTAGGGTGACCGCATGTCAGCCACCCGCTACACCTATCTCGGCCCCGAGGGCACGTTCACCGAGGCCGCGCTGCGACAGCTGCCGGAGGCCGCCGCCCGCGAGCTCGTCCCCGCGGTCTCCGTCCCGGCGGCCCTGGACGCCGTGCGCAGCGGGGAGGCGGCAGCCGCCCTCGTACCGATCGAGAACTCGGTGGAGGGCGGCATCACCGCCACCATCGACCAGCTGGCGTCGGGCGAGCCGCTGATGATCTACCGCGAGGTGCTGCTCTCCATCACCTTCGCGCTGCTGGTGCGGCCCGGCACCGAGCTCTCGGACGTCAAGACGGTCACCGCGCACCCGGCGGCCCAGCCGCAGGTGCGCAAGTGGCTGGAGGCCAACCTCCCCGACGCGGTGTGGGAGTCGGCCGCGTCCAACGCGGACGGCGCCCGGCTGGTGCGGGAGGGGCGGTACGACGCGGCGTTCGCGGGCGAGTTCGCGGCGGCGACGTACGGGCTGGAGCCGCTGTTCACCGAGATCCACGACGCGCAGAACGCGCAGACGCGGTTCGTGCTGGTCGGCAGGCCCGCCCGGCCCGCGGCCCCGACCGGCGCCGACAAGACGTCCGTGGTCATCTGGCAGCGCGACGACCACCCGGGCGCCCTGCTCGAACTGCTCCAGGAGTTCGCGGTGCGCGGGGTGAACCTGATGCTGCTCCAGTCCCGTCCGACGGGCGAGGGCATCGGCAACTACTGCTTCGCGGTGGACGCCGAGGGGCACGTCTCGGAGCGGCGCGTCGGCGAGGCGCTGATGGGGCTGAAGCGGATCTGCCCCGAGGTGCGCTTCCTCGGCTCGTACCCGAGGGCCGGGGTCTCGCCCGACGAGGTGCGGGAGTTGCGGACGGGCACGTCGGACGAGGAGTTCCTGGCGGCATCGGACTGGCTGAAGCGCTGCGAAGACGGCCGAATCTGATCGGTCCTGACGGTTTAGGCCAGGCCTACCTGCTTATTTACGTTACCCACAGAAGTTATCCACAGGGCTGAGACTCGACCTGGGGACAAGTCGACAAGACGGGCCGACACAGTCGACAAATCGGCTCAGTGACCCCAGCTCCGTCCACAGGGTGACAGATCGGGCCACGTCACCCCTGCTCCACGGGTCAACTCTTCAGGGCGAGGAATTCCCACCCGAATGAGTGCGTGAGGGGGGTTTGAACAAGGGGATCGCGGCCTGGTCAACGGCTTTCGGAGCGATCAATTCCGAAGTCCACAGGTTTCTCGCACACCCTGTGGATAACATCCCGGCCCTGTGCATTCCTGTGGACAACCGGCGCCAACTGCCGCCTCCCGCACGGGAAGTACGTCAACCCGCCTGGCGCGTTCCGCACCCTCCCGGGGAATGACCGGGGGCGAATTGACGGTACCCGCGGGTATCCACAGGGGATTTCCCCTCACCATTCCGCATTATGGCGATATTGCAGCAATTCGGACATAGCGACACGCAAGGCAATATCGGTTCGAGCGCCGGAAGCGCCCACCGGTAGCCTGGTGGGGTGATTGACCTTCGCCTGCTCCGTGAGGACCCCGACCGTGTTCGCGCCTCCCAGCGCGCCCGTGGAGAGGACGTCGAGCTCGTCGACGCCCTGCTCTCCGCCGATGAGCGGCGCAGGTCGTCCGGCGTCCGCTTCGACGAACTCCGTTCCGAGCAGAAGTCGCTCGGCAAGCTGATCCCCAAGGCCGCGCCCGACGAGAAGGCCGGCCTCCTCAAGAAGGCCGGTGAACTCGCCGCCGCGGTCAAGGCCGCCGACGCCGAGCAGCACGAGGCCGACGAGGAGACCAAGGGCCTCCTGCTGCGCCTCGGCAACCTCGTCCACCCGGACGTGCCGGTCGGCGGCGAGGAGGACTTCACCGTCCTGGAGACGCACGGCACGATCCGCGACTTCGCGGCCGAGGGCTTCGAGCCCAAGGACCACCTGGAGCTCGGCGAGGCGCTGGGCGCCATCGACGTCGAGCGCGGCGCCAAGGTGTCGGGCTCGCGCTTCTACTACCTGACGGGCGTCGGCGCGCTCCTGGAGCTGGCCCTGGTCAACGCGGCCATCGCGCAGGCCACCGAGGCCGGTTTCACCCCGATGCTCACCCCCGCGCTGGTCCGCCCGCGCGCCATGGAGGGCACCGGCTTCCTCGGCCAGGCCGCCGAGAACGTGTACCACCTGGAGAAGGACGACTACTACCTCGTCGGCACGTCCGAGGTGCCCCTCGCGGCGTACCACATGGACGAGATCATCGACGCGGACAAGCTCCCGCTGCGCTACGCGGGCTTCTCGCCGTGCTTCCGCCGCGAGGCCGGCACGTACGGCAAGGACACCCGGGGCATCTTCCGCGTCCACCAGTTCGACAAGGTCGAGATGTTCTCGTACGTCGACCCGGCCGACGCGGCGAACGAGCACAAGCGCCTCCTGGACTGGGAGAAGCAGTGGCTGACCGGCCTCGAACTGCCCTTCCAGGTCATCGACGTGGCCACCGGCGACCTCGGCGCCTCCGCGTCCCGCAAGTTCGACTGCGAGGCGTGGATCCCGACCCAGGGCAAGTACCGCGAGCTGACCTCCGCGTCGAACTGCGACAGCTTCCAGGCGCGCCGCCTCTCCGTCCGGATGCGCGAGAGCGCGGACGGCAAGAGCAAGGTGCAGCCGCTGGCCACGCTCAACGGCACGCTCTGCGCCGTCCCGCGCACGATCGTGGCGATCCTGGAGAACCACCAGCTCGCCGACGGCTCGGTGCGCGTGCCTGAGGTCCTCCGCCCCTACCTGGGCGGCCGTGAGGTCCTGGAGCCGATCGCCAAGTGAGCACCACCGCTCCCTTTCCGTACAAACTGATCGCGACCGATCTGGACGGGACGCTGCTGCGCTCCGACGGGACGGTCTCGCGGCGCACCCGCGACGCGCTCGTCGCCGCCACGGCGACGGGCGCCGCGCACATCGTCGTGACCGGCCGGTCGGTGGCCTGGACCCGGCACATCCTCGACGACCTCGGGTACGAGGGCCTCGCGGTGTGCGGACAGGGCGCGCAGGTCTACCACGCGGGCGAGCACCGGCTTTTGACCTCGGTGACGCTGGACCGGCAGCTCGCCGGTCTCGCGCTCTCCAAGGTCGAGGCGGAGGTCGGGCCGCTCGCGCTGGCCGCCAGCCGCGACGGGCTCGACGGCGAGGTGCTGGTCGGCCCCGGCTACCGGGTGCAGGAGGGGCCGCTGCCCGTCGTGCCCTTCGAGGACCCGGCCGAGCTGTGGGCCGCCCCGCTGAACAAGGTGTACGTCCAGCACCCCGGGCTCTCCGACGACGCGCTCGCGCGGATCACGCGCGAGGCCGTGGGCAACCTGGTGGACGTGGTCATGGCGGGCGAGGGGATCGTGGAGATCCTGCCGCTCGGGCTGAGCAAGGCGACGGGGCTCTCGCTGGCCGCGCGGCGGCTCGGCGTGAAGGCCGCGGACACGATCGCGTTCGGCGACATGCCCAACGACATCCCGATGTTCGGCTGGGCGCAGCACGGCGTGGCGATGGCCAACGCGCACGACGACCTGAAGGCCGTCGCGCACGAGATCACCGCGTCGAACGAGCACGACGGGATCGCGGTGGTCCTGGAGCAGCTGCTCGGCGGCTGACGCACGCCCCGGATCACGTGGGTGGGGCGGCCTCGCGCGGTGCGCGGAACGGCCGCCCCCGGACGGGCCCCGCGGGCGGCTCGGCGGAGTGAGGTGATTACTCCGGTGCCTGCCCGGGGCCGTCCTTGTCGGGAACGCGGCGGACTCGTGATGCCGGTCGTCGCCGCGCTCCTCTCCCGGTCTTCCGTGCCGTCCGGCGCGTGCCCGGACCAGCCCAACCACTGTGCCCGGGGCGGCCGTTGGGCGCCACCCGTTTTTTCGCCCGCACCTCGTCGGCGCACAGTTGTAGGATGACTGGGCAACCGGGTGATTGGGGAAATTCAGATGGCGCTGCGGGCCGCGGGACGCCAGTCCCTCGTGGACACCGTCGTCGACCAGCTGCGCGCGCAGCTGACCTCGGGGGAGTGGTCCGTCGGCGACCGCATCCCCACCGAGCACGACCTCGCCGAGCAGCTGGGCGTGGGCCGCAACACCGTGCGCGAGGCGGTCCGGGTGCTGGTGCACGCGGGGCTCCTGGAATCGCGGCAGGGCAACGGCACCTTCGTGCGGTCGACGGCCGACCCGTCCGCCGTCCTGCGCGGGATCCGGCACGCCGGGGCGCTGGACGTGCTGGAGCTGCGGGTCGCCCTGGAGGCGGAGGCCGCCAGGCTGGCCGCCGCGCGGCGCGACGCCCACGACCTGCTGCGGCTGCGGGCGGCCCTGGTGACGCTGCACGAGGAGGGGGACCGGGCGGCCGACGCCGACGTCGCCTTCCACCAGGGCGTCGTGGAGGCGACGCACAACGCGGCGTTCGTCGAGGTGTACCGCTTCTTCTCGGTCCAGGTCCACGAGTCCCTGGCCGAGGCGCTGGGCGACCACGAGATGCCGCCGATCGACCTGGCCGCGCACACCGCGCTGGTCGACGCCGTCGAGGCGGGCGACGCGGCGGCCGCCGAGCGGGTCGCGCGCGAGCTGCTGCGGGGCCCCATGGAAGCCCTGGCGGCACTGGCGGCACTGGCGGCCCTGGAAGCGCCGACGGGGCCGGCCGCACCGGCAGGGCCGACCGCACCGGCGGGGCCCGCGGCCCCGTAGGAACCGCCCGCTCCCCCACGTACGAGACCTTCGAGCCTTGAAGAGAGGCGGCAGCCTTGTCACGCCCGGATTCCGACCGGCTCCTCCTGGACGCGGAGGCCGACGTCCGGCCCTCGCCCCGCGCGGCGGCGGCCCGCCGAGCGCTGCTGGCGCACCCGGCGCTGCTCCTCGTCGGGATCGTGCTGGCCTCGCTCAACATGCGGGCGGCGCTGGCCAGCGTCTCGCCGCTGGTCGGTGAGATCGGCGAGGGCTTCGGGCTCTCCTCGACCGCGACCTCGCTGATCACGTCCGTGCCGGTGCTCTTCCTGGGGCTCGGCGCGCTGGTCGCGCCCTGGCTGGCGCGGCGGTTCGGCACCGAGCCGGTGCTCCTCGCCGCGCTGGTGCTGCTCGGCGTCGGCATCCTGGTGCGGGTCGTGCCGTCGGTCTTCGCGGTGTACGGCGGCGGGGTGCTGGTCGGCACGGCGATCGCGCTGCTCAACGTGTTGATGCCGGGGCTGATCAAACGGGACTTCCCGGACCGGGCCGCCGCGATGACCTCGGTCTACACGGGCGCGATGATCGCGGGCGCGACGGTGGCGGCCGCCGCGTCCGTGCCGCTGGAGAAGGCGTTCGGCGGGTCGTGGGAGGCGTCGCTCGCCTGCTGGTCGCTGCTGGCGGCGCTCGCGGCCGCGGCCTGGCTGCCGCAGGTGCTGATCGCGCGCGGGCGCACCGGCCACGAGGTGCGCGCCTCCCCCGCGGGCGGCGCCCCGGCCGGGAGCGTGTGGCGCTCGGCACTGGCCTGGCAGGTGACGCTCTTCATGGGGCTCCAGTCCCTGTGGACGTACGTCCTGATCGCCTGGATGCCGACGATCCTCACGGACGCCGGGATGGACCGGTCGGCCGCGGGCGTGGTCTTCGCCTTCAACAACCTGATGCAGGTCGCGGGCGCCTTCGGGGTGCCGCTCCTCGCGGGCCGGATGCGCGGCCAGCGCCCGCTGGTGGTGCTGGTGACGTCGCTGGTGGGGGCGGGGTACGTGGGGCTGATGGTGGCTCCGGCGGCCGCGCCCTGGTTGCCCTGGCTCTGGTCGGCGGTCCTGGGCGTCGGGCAGGGCGGCGCGGTCGGGCTGGCGCTGACGATGATCGTGCTGCGCTCGGGGGACGCGCTGACGGCGGCGCGGCTGTCCGGGATGGCGCAGACGGTGGGCTACCTGCTGGCGGCGGCCGGTCCGCTCGCGGCGGGCGCGGTCTACCAGGCGACGGGCAGCTGGACCGTACCGATCGCGCTGGTGCTCGGCGTGTGCGCGGCGGCGCTCGTGGTGGGCCTCTTCGCGGCCCGCGACCGGAAGGTCTGAGGACCCGCACGGGTACGGGGTACGGGGAAGGGGCGGCCGCCCCCCGTGGACGGCCGCCCCTTCCCCGTACCGGCGGGGCCTACTCCTCGCCCGCCAGGGTCAGCGTGCGCAGCTTCTGCCCCGCGTACCAGGTCGCGACGCCCGTCACGCCCGCGAGCAGCACCACGGCCAGCGGCAGCCCGACGTCCGAGGTGATCAGGCCGTCCCCGCCGGTGACCTTCTCGGCGACCGCGAGCGACCACTGCTGGACGCTGAGCGTGCGGGCGCCCGCCACCAGGCTGCCGAACAGGGCCTCCCAGACCAGCGCGTAGACCAGGCCGATGACCACCGCGTGCCTGCTGACCGTGCCCAGCAGCAGGAACAGCGCGCTGTACGCGATGGAGGCGACCAGCGCGGCGACGGTGTACGCGACGGCGACCTGCTGGCCGTTGCCGTTCAGGACGAATCCGGCGATCGCGGTGGGAAGCGCGGAGAAGACCATCGTCACGGCGATCGCGACGGTCAGTTTGGTGAGGATGATCGTCGGGCGCTTCACCGGCTTGGAGAGCAGGTAGACGATCGAGCCGTCGTCGATCTCGGGGCCGATCGCGCCCGTGCCCGCGATGACGCCGATCAGCGGCACCATCGTGGCGAGCGCGAAGCCGCCCAGCACGTTGGCCGCCGTCTGGTCGTCGGCGCCGCTCAGCATGCGCACCGCAACCGAGATCAGGATCAGCAGCGCGGGCAGGGCGAAGAGGATCAGCGCTCGGCGGCGGCCGAGGAGCGCGCGGTAGGTGAGCCGGGCGACTGTGGGGTCGTACATGGTCCGTCTCAGCTCCTTTCAGGCCGCTACGAGGTAGGAGAAGACCGATTCGAGGGACTCGTCGGACGGCGAGACGGTCAGCAGCCGGATGCCGTGCGCGCGGGCGACCTGCGGCAGCAGCGTGGTGAACCGGCCGAAGTCGACGGCCTGGACGCGCAGCGCGCCCTCCTTGAGGTCCACCTCGATCCCGGCGGTCGACGGGTCGGCGATGAGGGCGGCGGCGAGCGCGCGGTCGTCGCTGGAGCGGATCAGATAGCGGTGCGGGCGGTCCGTCATCAGCCGGCGGATGCGCCGGAAGTCGCCGGACGCGGCGTGCCGCCCCGCGACGATCACCTCGATGTGCGAGGCGAGCTGTTCGACCTCTTCGAGGATGTGCGAGGAGAACAGCACGGTGCGGCCCTCGGCGCCCATCCGGCGCAGCAGCTCCATCAGCTGCATGCGCTGGCGCGGGTCCATGCCGTTGAACGGCTCGTCGAGGAGCAGCACGGACGGCTCGTGGACCAGCGCGGACGCCATCTTCACGCGCTGGCGCATGCCCTTGCTGTACGTCTGGATCTTGCGGTCCTGGGCGTACTCCATCTCGACCGTGGCGAGCGCCTTCTGGGCCGCCTTCGCGCCGAGTCCGTGCAGTTCGGCGTTGGCGACGACGAACTCCTCGCCGGTGAGGAAGTCGTACATGCCCTCGCGCTCGGGAACGATGCCGATCTCCTCGTAGACCGACTCGTTGCGCCAGATCGGCTTGCCGTCGAGCGTCACGCTTCCCGTCGAGGGCGCGAGGAAACCGGCCATCATGTTGATCAGGGTCGATTTTCCGGCGCCGTTGGGGCCGAGCAGTCCGGTCACTCCGGGGCCGATGGACATGGTGACGTCGTTGACGGCCACCACGTTGCCGAACCAGCGGGAGGTGTGGTCGATGTCGATGACTGTCACAGTCCGACCTTCCGGTAGCGGCGCATCAGCACGGCGTAGGAGCCCGCGATCAGCGCGAGGACGACGAGGAGGTAGACCGCGCCGGTGCCGGCGCCGGGACCGCCCCCGCCGGGGAAGGCGGTCGTCGCGCCGAGGAAGGCCGTCTGCACCCCGTCGACGAGCGTGATGGGCGAGAAGAGGCCGAACCACTCGATCGAGTCGATCGAGCCCTGTTCGTAGGCGATCGCCTGGATCGTGGAGACCGCGCCGAAGCTGATGGTCAGGACGGCGATGACGGCGGCGACGCCGAACCCGCGGCGCGGCGTCAGCGCGGCCATGACCAGGCCGATCCCGGCGAAGAGCACGGAGAGCAGGGCCACCGAGACGATCCCCTGGGCGAAGCCCTTGGTCTGCTCGGCGAAGTCCATCTTGGCGAGCAGCGAGCCGATGTAGAGGATCAGGACGGGCGCCGCGGTGAGGGCGAAGAGCGCCGACGCCATCGCCACGTACTTGGCGAGGACGTAGTCGACGCGCTCGATCGGGCGCGAGAAGTACAGCGGGATCGTCTTGAACCGCAGGTCGCGGGAGACGGACTGGGGCGCCTGCGCGGCCAGGAAGAGGCCGATGACCGCCTGGGTGACGACCGCGTAGCGCGTGTACTCCAGGGGGAGGTCCTTGAGGTTGGTGGCGACCGCGACCGCGACGATGATCGCCGCGGGCAGGCACATCACCGCGAAGAGGATCATCGGCAGGACCTTGGACTTGGCGCTGCGGCCGAGGCCGTAGGCGCCGCGCAGGGACTGCGAGTAGAGCGAGCGGCGGGCGTAGGCGCGACCCAGGCGGGGGCCCTCGTAGTCGCGGTAGCCGATGTTGTGGATCCGGCTCTGGCCCGGCCCCTGGCCGGGGCTCTGGGCGGCTTCGGTGCTCATCGGCCGGCTCCCTTCTGCGCGGCGGCCTGCGGCTCGTGCTCCTGGCTCTGTTCCGTGCGGAACACCTCGGCGATGTGGTGGCGCCGCTGTTCCATCCGTACGAGACCGAGGCCGAGTTCGGCGACGGTGTCCCGCACGACGTCGTACGTCTCCTCGCCCGCCGCCTCGACGAGCAGGATGTGCCCGGCGCCCGGCAGGCCGTCCTCCAGGCCCTCGTGGAGCACGACGCCCGCGGCGGCCAGGGCGGTGCGGACCGCCGCCGTGCCGTCCGGGTGCGCGTCGGAGTCGGTGACCTCGACCGCGAGGGTCGTGGTGGTCTGGGTGAAGTCGCTGGTGGAGCTGGAGCGCAGCAGCTTGCCGCCGTCGATGACGACGACGTGGTCGCAGGTGCGCTCCAACTCGCCCAGCAGGTGCGAGGTGACCAGGACCGAGATGCCGAAGTCCGTCCAGACGCGGCGGATCAGGCCCAGCATCTCGTCGCGGCCGACCGGGTCGAGGCCGTTGGTCGGCTCGTCGAGCAGCACCAACTGCGGGTCGTGGACGAGCGCCTGGGCCAGCTTCACGCGCTGCTTCATGCCGGTCGAGTAGCCGCCGATGGGGCGGTAGCGCTCCTCGTAGAGCCCGACGTGGCGCAGGGTGTCGGCGGTCCGCTCGCGGGCCGCGGTGGGCGGCAGGCCCGACATGCGCGCCATGTGGACGACGAACTCGGTGGCCGAGACGTCGGGCGGCAGGCAGTCGTGCTCCGGCATGTAGCCCACGCGCTCGCGGATCTCGGCGCCGTGCGTGGCGACGTCCAGATCGAGCACCCGGGCCCGGCCCTCGGTGGCGGGGGAGAGACCAAGAAGGATCTTGATCATGGTGGACTTGCCGGCTCCGTTGGCGCCCACCAGGCCGGTCACACCGGGCCCGATGTCCAAGGAGAGCCGGTCAAGCGCGGTCACCCGGGGGAACCGCTTGCTCAGGCTTTCGGTCGCGATCACAGTCACGTCTCCGACGGTAGTGGCGCGCGCCACATCGGGCGTCAGCCTTGACGGTTGGATCGCTGTCCGACCGCAGGAGTACGGACCCGTAAGGGGGAGGAGACGAAAGTGAACAACATGGGCGACGGAAGGTGACAGGTCCGGCGACAGGTCTGGTGACAGGTACGGGGCGGCGCCCCGGAGCGGACCCCGGGCGGACCCTGGGCAGACCCTGGGCGGACCCCTGGCGGACCCCGAGCCGTCCCCGAGTTGTCCCCAGGTCGGCGTCGGACCCCTTGACGTAGCCGTCGGGCATTGTCACATTCATCAGTGTCAAGTTACGGACGCGTACCGCACACGGACGGACGGTGGCATGACCTCAGCCATGACCCCAGCCACTCCATCGAGGGGCGAACTGGACGCGGACCTGCGCGGGTTCAGGACGGTGCAGCGCCTCGCCTACGAGTGCGCGGAGGCGGTGGCCGCGCAGCTCAAGCCCGGGGTCACGGAGCGCGAGGCGGCCCGGATGCAGCGGGAGTGGCTGCGCGCCCGCGGGGTGCGGGACTGGTTCCACCTGCCGTTCGCCTGGTTCGGCGACCGCACGGCGTTCACGAACTTCCGGATACCCCTCCAGTTCTTCCCCACCAACCGGCGGTTGGAGCCGGGGATGCCGTTCGTCCTGGACATGGCCCCGGTGTACGAGGGGTACGTGGCCGACGTCGGGTACTCGGGCTGCCTGGGCCTCAACCCCGTGCACGACAGGCTGCTCGCGGACCTGGAGGCGCACCGCGAGCTGATCCTGCGCGAGGTCCGCGAGCGCCGGTCGCTGCGCGAGATCTACGAGGACGTGGAGCGGCTGATGGTCCGGCAGGGGTACGCCAACCGGCACCGCGCGTACCCCTTCGGCGTGATCGCGCACAAGGTGGACCGGGTCGAGCAGCGCCGCTGGTCGCCGACCGTGTTCGGGTTCGGCACGCAGGCGCTCAAGGGCCTGGCGAGCGACGCGGTCCACGGGCACCGGGACGGCTGGTCGCCGCTCTGGTCCCCGTACAAGTTCTCCGACCACCCTCCCCGACCGGGGCTGTGGGCGGTCGAGCCGCACCTCGGATTCCGGGGTACGGGCGCGAAGTTCGAGGAGATCCTGGTCGTCACCGACTCACGTGACCCCGAACAGAGCGCGTTCTGGCTGGACGACGACCTGCCGCACGTGCGGCGCTGGGCTGAGGAGAAGGCGGCGTGACGGTGGGCAGCGGGGCGGCGGACGGCGGGGCAGTGGGCGACATCGCAGCGGGCGGCGGGGCAGCGGGCGGCGGGCTCACGGGCGCGCGCGAGCGCTGGGTGCGTACGGGCGGGGTCGAGCTGTGCGTCGCGGAGCTGGGCGACGCCGCGCAGCCGACGGTGCTGCTGGTGCACGGCTATCCGGACAGCAAGGAGGTCTGGACGGAGGTCGCCGAGCGGCTGGCCGAGCGGTGGCACGTGGTGCTGTACGACGTGCGGGGCCACGGCAGGTCGACGGCCCCGACGCCGCTGCGCGGCGGCTTCACGCTGGAGAAGCTGACCGACGACTTCCTGGCCGTCGCCGACGCGGTGAGCCCGGACCGGCCGGTGCACCTGGTGGGGCACGACTGGGGCTCGGTGCAGTCCTGGGAGTTCGTGACGGTCAAGCGCACGGAGGGCAGGATCGCCTCGTTCACCTCCATGTCCGGCCCGTCCCTCGACCACTTCGGGCACTGGATCAAGCAGCGCGTGACCCGGCCGACCCCGCGCCGGGTGGGCCAGCTCCTGGGCCAGGGCGCCAAGTCCTGGTACGTGTACCTGCTGCACACGCCCGTGCTGCCCGAGCTGGCCTGGCGCGGACCGCTCGGCAAGCGGTGGCCTGGGCTGCTGGAGCGTCTGGAGAAGGTCCCGGCGGGCGACTACCCGACGGCCTCGCTCCCCTCGGACGCGGCGCACGGCGCCTGGCTCTACCGGGACAACGTCCGGGCCAGGCTGGGCCGTCCGCGCGCCGACGCGTTCGCCCACGCCCCGGTCCAGCTGATCACCCCGACCGGCGACGCCTTCCTCTCCGAGCACCTCTACGACGACCTGGAGCGGTGGGCGCCGCAGCTGGTGCGCCGCAGCCTGCCCGCCAAGCACTGGGTGCCGCGCACCAGGCCCGACCGGCTGACGGCGTGGATCAACGAGTTCGCGACGGCGGTGGAGGGCGGGGCGTCCGCGCGGGACGCCCTGGCCGACGGCCCCTACGCCGAGCGCTTCGGCGGCCAGCTGGTGCTGGTCACGGGCGCGGCCAGCGGCATCGGCCGGGCCACGGCCTTCGCGTTCGCCGAGGCGGGGGCGCGGATCGTGGCCGTCGACCGGGACGCGGAGGGGGCGGCCAGGACGGCGGAGCTGGCGCGGCTGATCGGCGCCCCCGAAGCCTGGGGCGAAGCGGTGGACGTCAGCGACGAGCAGGCGATGGAGAAGCTGGCCGAGAAGGTCGCCAGGGAGTGCGGCATCGTGGACGTCCTGGTGAACAACGCCGGGATCGGGCTCTCCGGCTCCTTCTTCGACACCTCGGCCGAGGACTGGAAGAGGGTCCTGGACGTCAATCTGTGGGGCGTCATCCACGGCTGCCGGATCTTCGGCAAGCAGATGGCCGACCGCGGCCAGGGCGGCCACATCGTCAACACCGCGTCGGCCGCCGCCTTCCAGCCGTCCAAGGCACTGCCGGCGTACTCCACGTCGAAGGCCGCCGTGCTGATGCTCAGCGAGTGCCTGCGCGCCGAGCTGGCCGGGCAGGGCATCGGCGTGTCGGCGATCTGCCCCGGACTCGTCAACACCAACATCACCGCGACGACCACCTTCACCGGGGTCGACGACACCGAGCAGAAGCGGCTCCAGAAGCGCACGTCACGGCTGTACGGGCTGCGCAACTACCCGCCGGAGAAGGTCGCTTCGGCGATCCTGCGGGCCGTCGCGCAGAACCGGGCGGTCGTGCCGGTCACCCCCGAGGCGCGCGGCGCACACCTGATGTCGCGCTTCACGCCCAGGGCGCTGCGGGCGATAGCCAGGATGGAGCCTCCGCTGTAGGCGGGTCGTACCATCGCTCGGGCGCGGTGGGCCGCGCCGCGACGGGTCGAGTGGGGAGTGGTTTTGTCCGAGGCGTCGGCGGTCGAGTACCGCATCGAGGACCTGGCGCATCTCAGCGGCGCCACGGTCCGCACCATCCGCGCCTACCAGGACCGCGGGCTGCTGCCCAAGCCGGAGCGGCGCGGCCGGGCCAACGTGTACGGCGAGGAGCACCTGGCCAGGCTGCACCGCATCGCCGACCTGCTGGAGCGCGGCTACACCCTGGCGTCCATCAAGGAGCTGCTGGAGGCGTGGGACTCCGGGCGCGGTCTCGGCGGGGTGCTCGGACTGGTCGCCGAGGTGCACGGGCCGTGGACCGACGAGCAGTCGGCCAGGATCTCCCGGGCCGATCTGGACGAGAAGTTCGGCGGCACGCCCGACGAGGAGGCGATCGCCGAGGCGGTGGAGCTTGGGGTGCTCCAGCGGCTGCCGGGGAACGAGGCGGAATTCCTGGTTCCGAGCCCACAGGAACTCTCCGTGGCCGTGGAGTTGTACGCGGCGGGAGTCCCGCTCACCGCAATCTCCGGACACCTGCGGGAACTTCGGGGCCAAGTGGAACACATCGCCGCGCGCTTCCTGGAGTTCACCACCGAGCACGTCTTCGCGCGCTACCTCGGCCATCTGCCCCCGACGGACTCGGACGCGGCCGAAGCCGCCTCGCTCGTCCGCCGCCTGCGCCCGCTCGCCCAGCAGACCGTGGACGCCGAACTCGCGCGCGCCATGCAGACCCTGGCGACCCGTCACCTCCAGCAGCACCTGGTGCCGGACGAGCCCCCGGCGAAGGATGACGAGCTGCGTTCCGTGGCCCTGCCCGGCGGGACGATCAGGGCCGTACAGCGGCTGGTTGGCGCGCAGAACGCGGCGGCCTTCATCACCGCGGCGACCGAACGGGAGCTACAGAGCCGGACATTGGACGCTCTAGCCCCAACTGTGACAAATGGCAGAATAGTTGACCAAAACCCTTGAATCCGGCGTCACTTGTCCACAGAACCTTCAACTCCCCCTGTGGAAAACCACACTTGACTGTGGATCAAACCTGAGCGCCAAAAACGGATGCGCGACGATCGTCACATCCGGCACGCTGACGGGATGGACGAACGACGCACCGTGAAGGTGTCGAAGTACCTCTCGAAACACCTGCGGCACCAGCCCGGACGCATCGGGATCGCCCTCGACGCGAACGGCTGGGTGCCGGTGGCGGAGCTGCTGGGCGCGGCCGCCGCACACGGCATGCGCATCACGCGCGACGAACTGGACCACGTGGTCGCCGAGAACGACAAGAAGCGCTTCACCGTCGAGACCGGCCCGGACGGCGACCGGATCCGCGCCAACCAGGGCCACACCGTCACGGTCGACCTCGCCCTGGAGCCCGCCGAACCGCCCGCGTACCTCTACCACGGCACCGTCGCCCGCTTCCTGGACGCGATCCGCGCGGAGGGCCTGCGCCCGATGGACCGCCACCACGTCCACCTCTCGCCCGACCGGGCCACCGCGACCCGGGTCGGCGCCCGCCGCGGCCGCCCCGTGGTCCTGTCGGTGGACGCGGGCGCGATGCACCGGGCGGGCCACACCTTCCTGGTCAGCGAGAACGGGGTCTGGCTCACCGACGCCGTACCCCCGCGGTTCCTCCGCCTGCCGGGCGAGCCGCGCCCCTGAACCGCGCCCCGCCCCCCCCTTCTCCGGGAAGCCCCGCGTTTTCTCCGGGAAGCCCCGCGTTCCCAGGACCCGGCCCGCCGGGGCATGATCCGTTCCATGGACCAGCCGCGCCACGCCAGCACCGAAGCCGTCGTCACGGCGATCCGCGAGATCGCCGGGGAGCACGGCCTGGAGATCCGCGTCAGCGACGACATCGGCACCGACCAGGTGTCCCGGCGCACCGCCGCGGGCGCCTTCACCGCCCTCGACACGGACGGCAGCCTGCCGCACGAGGCGTACGTGGAGCTGTCGGGCCCGCCCGCCGTCACCGTGCACGTCTTCCCCGACGGCGACGCGAAGATCACCGTCGAAGGCGTGGAGTTCGCGGACGTCCCGCGCGACCGTGCGCCCGCCTTCCTCCGCTCGGTCCTCGGCGGCCTCGCGCACGTGAAGGGCCGTTTCTTCCCGCCCGGCTACTGGCTGACCGTGCCGCTGCCGGGCGACGAGACGTACCGGGAGCTGATCCCGTTCCCGTACCTCTCCCCCTGGCTCAGCCGGGCCCTGCGCTGACCGCCCCGGTCCCGGCAGGCCCTGCGCCGACCGCCCCGGCCGCGCGGCGGCTCGCCCGTGCGACGGTCCGCGATCTGGGCCCTTAAGGTCGTGACCATGCGCCTGAGCACTGTGATTCTGCCGATCTACCGTTGGAACGACGAGGGCCGCAGCCACTGGCAGCGCGCCGAGGAACTCGGTTTCCACACCGCGTACACCTACGACCACCTCGCCTGGCGGTCCTTCCGCGACGGCCCCTGGTTCGGCGCGGTGCCGACCCTGACCGCCGCCGCGGCCGCGACCTCGCGGATGCGCCTGGGCACCCTCGTGACCTCGCCGAACTTCCGCCACCCGGTGACCCTCGCCAAGGAACTGATCTCCCTGGACGACATCTCGGACGGCCGGATCACGCTCGGCGTCGGCGCGGGCGGCAACGGCTTCGACGCCACCACCCTGCGCGGCCCGGGACAGGAGTGGACGCCGCGCGAACGGGCCGACCACTTCGGCGAGTTCGTGCCGCTCCTGGACCGGCTGCTGCGCTCGCCCGCGTCCGTGACGCACGAGGGCGAGCGCTACTCCGCGCACGAGGCGCGCAACCTCCCCGGCTGCGTCCAGCGCCCCCGGCTGCCCTTCGCGGTCGCGGCGACCGGGCCGCGCGGCATGAAGCTGGCCGCCGGGTACGGCCAGGCGTGGGTGACCACGGGCGACCCGAAGATCTTCGAGACCGGCACGCCCGCCGACTCCGTCGAGGCGATCAGGGGCCAGGTAGGCAAGCTGGGCGCGGCCTGCGAGGCGATCGACCGCAACCCCGACGAACTCGACAAGATCCTGCTCACCGGCTTCACGCCGGACCGGCAGCGCCCGCTGGAGTCCGTCGACGCCTTCGTGGAGTTCGCGGCGAACCACAAGGCGCTCGGCATCACCGAAATCGTGATCCACTGGCCCATTCCCGACTCCGAGTTCGCGGCGGACGAGAAGGTCTTCGAGCGGATCGCCACCGAGGCGCTCGCCCAGCTCTGAGCGGCCGTCCGCCACGAGGCCGGCTCCGCCCGGCGGGACCGGCCCGGACTGACCGGAACTCGTCGATTCCATAAGGGGGCGCACGCTCTCAAATGTGCGCCCCCTCGCACTACCGTGCACCTCGTACGCGAGAATGGATCTGTGACCTCAGCTACCGCCCCCCGCCGCGTCCCCGCCGTCCCCCGGCTGATCGCCACCGACCTGGACGGCACCCTGCTGCGCGACGACAAGTCCGTGTCGGAGCGCACCGTCGCCGCGCTCGCCGCGGCGGAGCGTGCGGGCATCGAGGTCTTCTTCGTCACCGGCCGCCCGGCCCGCTGGATGGACGTCGTCAGCGACCACGTGCACGGCCACGGCCTGGCCATCTGCGGCAACGGCGCGGCCGTCGTCGACCTGCGGCACGACGGCGCGGGAGCACCCCGCTTCATCAAGGTCCGCCCCGTCGAGCGGGAGACCGCGCTGGACGTCGTCGGCACGCTGCGCGCCGCCGCACCCGGCACGTCGTTCGCCGTCGAGCGGACCTGCGGCATACAGCACGAGCCCGCCTATCCCCCGCTGCACATGGACCCGGCGCTCTCCATCGCCACCGCCGAGAAGCTCCTGGACGCGGCGGCCGCCGAGGCGGACGAGCCCGTCCTCAAGATCCTCGCCTTCCACCCCGAGCTGTCCCCCGACGCCTTCCTCGGCCTGGCCCGCGCCGCCGTGGGCCCGCGCGCCGAGGTCACCCGCTCCAGCCCCACCGCGCTCCTGGAGATCAGCGCCCCCGGCGTCTCCAAGGCGTCCACGCTGGCGCTGTGCTGCGCCGAGCGCGGCATCTCGGCCGAGGAGGTCGTGGCCTTCGGCGACATGCCGAACGACATCGAGATGCTGAGCTGGGCCGGTGCCTCGTACGCGATGGGCAACGCCCACCCGGCGGTGCTCGCCGCCGCGTCCGGCCGTACGGAGTCGAACAACGAGGACGGCGTGGCGGCCGTGATCGAGCGCATCCTCGAAGGCCGGTAGCCCGGGGCGGGAACGGAGGCGGGGTCCCGTACCCCGTACCCCGTACACCCCGTACCTCTGTACCCCCGTACCCCTAGAGCACCACTCCGTGCTCCCGCATCCACCCCATCGGGTCCACGCCCGACCCCAGGTACGGCGTCAGCCGCACCTCGAAGTGCAGGTGCGGCCCCGTCGAGTTGCCCGTCGTCCCCGCCTGCCCGACCCACTGCCCGGCCCGCACCCGCTCGCCCGGCTCGACGGCGGCGGCCGACAGGTGCGCGTACTGCGTGTACCAGCCGTTCGCGTGCCCGAGCACCACCTCGATGCCGAAGCCGCCCCCGCAGGACACCGAGACCACCCGCCCCGCACCGGCCGCCCGCACCGGCGTGCCGACGGCGACCGCGAAGTCCTGCCCGGTGTGCCGGTGCGCCCAGCGCTCGCCCGCACGGTCGAACCCCGCCGACAGCGCGTACGACTCCAGCGGCGCGACCCACGCCCCGCCGTCCGGCAGCCCGCGCTGCGCCATCCGTACGACGCCGTCGCACTTCCCGGCCGCCACGCTGCGCTCCGCGTCCCTCTCCAGGCGCGCCCGCACCGCCTTCAGCCGCGCCTCGACGGACCGCCGCAGCAGCGCGAGCCGCGCGGTGCGCGCCTCCAGGTCGCGCCAGGCGTCCCGGGCGCGCCGCTCGTCCCGTACGAGCACCCGCTCGGCCAGCACCGCCCGGTCCAGCATCCGCGCCAGCGCCAGGTCGGCCCGGTGCGCCAGGTACCGGCCGCGCAGCAGCCGCTCGGGGTCGCCCGCGAGGAGGACCCGGGCCGTGTCCGCGACGGGCCCGGCGCCCGCGCGGTACTGGGAGCGGGCGACCGCGCCCAGACCGGCGCGGTGCCCGGCGAGCACCCGGCGCTGCCGCGCGAGCCGCACCTCCAGGCGCCGGGCCTCGGCGCGCCGCAGCCCGGCGGCGCGCCTGCCTCTCTCGTACGCGTCGGTGGCCCGCGCCACCTGCTCGTACAGCCGCGCCACCCGGGCGCCCGCGCGGGGCCCGTCGGACCCGCCCGCGGCACTGCCCGTACCGGCCCCCGTACCGGCACTCGTACCTGCGGCCTTACCGGCACCGGGGCGTGCGGCCGGCCCGTCGGCGGCGTGTGCGGACGGGTCGGGCGCGAGGGTGAGCAGCGCGCAGAGCGCCAGCGCCCCCAGGCAGCGCCTGCGCCCCCTTGTACGTCGCGTTCGCATCCCAGGATCGTCGCCCCGGGCGCCGGGGTTTCGGCGCAACCGCACGGGCGCGTGGCGCCGCGTCCCGCCAACGGACCAGCGCCCGCACACACGGACGGCACGGCGCGGGACCGCCGGATCCGCAGCCAAACCCACCTTCCGTGTCCGTTCCGGAGCCGGAGCCGGAGCCGGAGCCGGAGCCAGCACCCGCACCCGCACCCGCACCCGCACCCGCACCCGGAACTACAGCGGGGCCTCCCACACCACGGTCGTCCCCGCCCCGTCCTCCCCGATCCCCGGCCCGCAGTCGCTCGACCCGCCCAGCGACTCCGCGCGCCGCCGCAGGTTGCGCAGCCCGCTGCGCCGACCGCCCTCCGGGATGCCCACCCCGTCGTCGGCGACCGAGAGCCGCACCCCGGGCGTGCCGTCGGGCAGGGTCACGGTCGCGTCGACCACGACCTCGATGTGCTGTGCCCGCGCGTGCCGGAAGGCGTTGGACAGCGCCTCGCGCAGCGCCGCGATGAGGTTCTTTCCGGTCAACTCCCCGACCAGCGAGTCCACCGGGCCGACGAAGCGGTGCGAGGGCTTGTAGCCGAGCGGCACGGCCGCCATGTTGATCTCCCGCAGCACGCGGGTGCGCAGCCCGGACGGCGCCTCGGCCGGTCCCTGCTGGAGCGCGAAGATGGCGGTGCGGATCTCCTGGATCGTCACGTCCAGCTCGTCGACCGCCCGCCCGACGCCCGTCTGCACCTCGGGCACCACCGACTTGCGCTGGGCGCCCTCCAGCATCATCCCGGTGGCGAAGAGCCGTTGGATGACCAGGTCGTGCAGGTCCCGCGCGATCCGGTCGCGGTCCTCGTACACCGCGAGGCGCTCCCGGTCGCGCTGGGCGTCCGCCATCATCAGGGCCAGCGCGGCCTGCGAGGCGAACTGCGTGGCCAGGGTGCGCTCCGCCTCCGTGAAGGGGCGCTCGCCGCGCGCGCGGGGCGTGGCGAGCGCGCCCAGCACCCGCCCGCCGCTCTGCAGCGGCAGCAGCATGCTCGGCCCGTACCGCTCCGCGAGGCGGGTGAGCATCCGGTCGTCGGTCGCCGAGTCGTCGACGAACACCGCCTCGCCCTTCAGCAGCGTCGCGACCACCCGGCTCTCTCCCGGGATGACCGTGCCGAGCGCCCCCGAGGGCTCGTCCTCGGCGACCGCGACGATCTCCAGGGCCCCCTCGTCGGCGGGCAGCAGCACCATCCCGGCCGTCGCCGCGGCCAGCCGCCGCGCCTGTTCGGCGACGACGGCGAGCGCGTCGTCCGCGTCGCCCCCGGCGAGCAGCGCGGTGGTGACGGCGACCGAGCCGTCGATCCACCGCTCGCGCTGGCGGGCCTCCTCGTACAGCCGGGCGTTGCCGATCGCGATCCCGGCCTCGGTGGCGAGGACCCGCACCATGTGCAGGTCGTAGTCGTTGAACTCGCCGCCGTCGTTCTTCTCGGTCAGGTAGAGGTTGCCGAAGATGTCGCCCTGGACGCGGATGGGGACGCCCAGGAAGGTCCGCATCACCGGGTGCCCCTCGGGGAACCCGGCCGCGCGCGGATCGGTCCGCAGGTCGGCGAGCCGCATCGGCACGGGGTCGTGGATCAGCGCGCCCAGCAGCCCCCTGTGCCCGTCGGGCCGGCGCCCGATCCGGTCCGCGACCTCCTGCGGGACCCCGTACGTCACGAAGTCCGAGAGGCCGTCGCCCTCCTCGTCGACCACGCCGATCGCGGCGTAGCGGGCGTCGGCGAGTTCGGCGGCGGTCCGGCAGATCCGGTCGAGGGTGGAGCGCAGTTCGAGGCCCGTGCCCACGGAGCGCATCGCCTCCAGGAGCTGCGGGACGCGGGCGGTCAGCTCGGTGGACAGACCCTGCAGGCTGCGGGTCGCCTCGGTCGCGGCGTCAAGGGAGTCCTTCGGGTCCGGCGCTGGCATGCCTAGAGATTAGTTAGTCCTATTTGGCAAGGAAAGTCGGCTGTGAGAGTCCTTCCGTCTCCCGCTCCCTCTCCAGCATGCGCCGCAGCGGCCCCTCGACGACCGAGAGTTCCCCGAACTCCCCGCGCTGCACGACGTGTCCCCGTTCCAGCACGACGATCTCGTCGACGGCTTCGAGGCCGCGCAGCCGGTGCGTGATCAACACCGTCGTACGCCCTTCCGTGGCGGCGAGCAGGTCCTCGGTGAGCGCGTCTGCGGTCGCCAGGTCCAGGTGTTCGGCGGGCTCGTCGAGCACCAGCACCGGGAAGTCCGCGAGCAGCGCCCGCGCCAGGGCGAGCCGCTGCCGCTGTCCGCCGGACATCCGCGCGCCGTGCTCGCCGACCGGGGTGTCGAGGCCGTCGGGCAGCGTGTCCACCCACTCCAGCAGCCGGGCCCGCGCCAGCGCGGCGCGCAGTTCGGTGTCGTCGGCGCCGGGCCTGGCCAGCCGCAGGTTCTCCCGTACGGAGCTGTCGAAGACGTGCGCGTCCTGGGCGCAGAGCCCCACGGTCGCGCGGACGTCGTCGCCCGCCATCGCCCGCGCGGCGACCCCGCCGATCTCGTACGTCCCCTGCCGCACGTCGAGGAAGCGCAGCAGCACCTGGGCGAGGGTCGTCTTGCCCGACCCCGACGCCCCGACGACGGCGACCCGCCGCCCGGCGTCGAGCCGCAGCCCGAACCCGGCGAGCGCGTCCCGCTCCTGCCCCTCGTACCGCGCTGACACCCCGTCGAGCACCAGGGGGAACACCTCGGCGGGCGGCGCGACGGGCCGCCCGGGCTCGGGGACGGGGACGGGGGCGTCGAGCACTTCGTACACCCGCTCCGCGCTCCGCTTCACGCGCTGCCGGTACTGCACGGCGAGCGGCAGCCCGGCGACGGTCTCGAACGCGGCGAGCGGCGTCAGCACCAGGACGGCCAGCTGTACGCCGGGCAGCCTGCCGTCGCCCACGGCCTGGACGCCGACGAGCGCGGCGCCCGCCACGGTCAGTCCGGTGACCAGGGCGGTGAGCCCGGCGCCGAGCGCGGTGGCGGCGGCGCCCCGCGCGGCGATCCCGGTCAGCACCGCGTCGGCCTCCCTGGCCTGCCGCAGCCGACTCGGCAGCGCGCCCGCCACGGTCAGTTCCCCGATGCCGCGCAGCAGGTCCACGACTCTGGTCGCCAGTTCGCCGCGCGCGGGCGCCAACTGGCGCTCGGCGCGCCGCGCGACGGCCCCGCTGAGCGCGGGCACCCCGACGCCCGCGACGAGCAGCCCGACGGCCAGCACGGCGCCCGCCTCGGGCAGCAGCCAGCCCGTGAAGCCGACGGCTCCGACGCCCACCAGGAGGGCGGCGCCGACCGGCAGCAGCCACCGCAGCCAGTAGTCCTGGAGCGCGTCCACGTCGGCGACGAGCCGCGAGAGGAGGTCACCGCGCCTGGTCCTGCGCAGCCCCGCGGGGGAGATGCGTTCGAGGCGCCGGTAGACCGCGACCCGCAGGTCGGCGAGCATCCGCAGCACGGCGTCGTGCGAGACGAGCCGCTCGGCGTACCGGAAGACGGCCCGCCCGATCCCGAAGGCGCGCGTGGCGGTGACGGCGATCATCAGGTACATCACGGGAGGCTGTTCGGAGGCGCGCGAGATCAGCCACCCGGAGACGGCCATGAGCCCCACGGCGGACCCCAGGGCGAGGCTCCCCAGAACGAGGGCAAGACCGAGCCGCCCCCGAAGTTCCCGGGCCATTCCCCTGACCCGCTTGGTGGTGGGCACAGGAGCAGCGCTCATCGCTTCGGGGGCGGGGGCCGAGCCCCGGTCGTGGGAAGGCGCAGGGAGGGGAGAGGCCCCGCGCAGCGGCCCCGCCCCGGCCACCCCCGCACCGAGCACCGCACCCGCACCCGCACCGAGCACCGCCCCCGAAGCCCCCGCGGCCCCGATCCGCACCACCCGGTCCGCGACCGCGAGCAGCGCGGGCCGGTGCACGACCACGAGCACCGTCCGCCCCACCGCGAGCCGCCGCACCGCCTCCACGACCCCCGCCTCGGTCTCCCCGTCCAACGCGGCGGTGGGCTCGTCGAGCAGCAGGAGCGGACGGTCCGCGAGGAACGCCCGAGCGAGGGCGAGCCGCTGCCGCTGCCCGGCGGACAGTCCCGCCCCGTCCTCCCCGAGCGGGGTCCTGGCACCCAGCGGCAGCCCGGCGACGAACTCCCAGGCCCCCGCAGCCTCCAGCGCCCCGCGCACCGCCTCGTCCGAGGCGTCGGGCCGGGCGAGCCGTACGTTCTCCGCGATGCTCCCCGCGAAGAGATGGGGCCGCTGGGGCACCCAGGCGACCGACTCCCGCCACAGCGCGAGGTCCACGTCCCCGATCTCGACGCCGCCGACGAGCGCCCGCCCCTCTTCGGGCGGGACGAACCCCAGCACCACGTCGAGCAGCGTCGACTTCCCGGACCCGCTCGGCCCGACCAGGGCGACGGTCTCGCCCTCCTCCACGACCAGATCGGTCGAGTCCAGCGAGGGCTCACCGCGCCCGGCGTGACGAACGCTCACCCCCTGAAGCTCGATCCGCACCCCCCGGGGCACGGCGCCCCCGGGCACCGCCCCGCCACCCGCGGGGCCCGCCTCCAGCACCTCGAAGATCTCCTCGGCGGCCGAGAGCCCCTCCGCCGCCGCGTGGTACTGCGCCCCCACCTGCCGGATCGGCAGATACGCCTCGGGCGCCAGCACGAGGATCACCAGCCCCGTGTACAGGTCCATCTCCCCGTGCACGAGCCGCATCCCGATGGTCACCGCCACCAGCGCGACGGAGAGCGTCGCGAGCAGTTCCAGCGCGAACGACGACAGGAACGCGATCCGCAGCGTCCGCACGGTCGCCCGCCGGTACTCGGAGGTGATCTTCCGGATCGACTCCGCCTGCGCCTTCGCCCGCCCGAACACCTTGAGCGTGGGCAGCCCCGCGACCACGTCCAGGAAGTGCCCCGAGAGCTGGGAGAGCAGCCGCCACTGACGGTCCATCCGGTTCTGCGTGGCCCACCCGATCAGCACCATGAACAGCGGGATCAGCGGGAGCGTCACCACGATGATCGCGGCCGACACCCAGTCCTCGGTGACGATCCGCGCCAGCACCGCCACGGGCACCACCACCGCGAGCCCCAGCTGCGGCAGATAGCGCGCGAAGTAGTCGTCGAGCGCGTCGATCCCCCGCGTGGCGAGCGCCACCAGGGAGCCCGTCTTCTGCTGCCCCAGCCAACCGGGTCCCAGCCCCGCCGCCCGTTCGAGCAGCCGCCCCCGCAGCTCGCTCTTGACCGCCGCACTGGCCCGGTGGGCGGCCAGTTCGGTGAGCCAGGACACGAGCCCCCGACCGACCGCGACCGCCGCCAGCAGCACCAGCGCGGTGCGCAGTTCGGAGACGGAGTGCCCGTCCTCGAACGCGCCCACCACCACCTCGGCGACGAGCATCGCCTGGGCGACGACCAGCGCCGCTCCGACCAGGCCGAGCAGCACCACCGCCACGAGGAAGCGACGGGTGGACCGGGCGTACCGGAGCAGACGCGGATCGATCGGTTTCACGTGAAACATCTCCCACTGGTGCGACGGGGCATCAGCTAGTGCGGCTAGTGCGACGGAGCGTCAGCGATGTGCTGCGTACCGATCCGCTTGCGGAACACCCAGTAGGTCCAGCTCTGGTAGAGCAGCACCACCGGAGTGGCCACCCCCGCGCACCAGGTCATGATCTTGAGCGTGTACGGGCTCGACGAGGCGTTCGTCACCGTGAGGCTCCACTCCGGGTTCAGCGACGAGGGCATGACGTTCGGGAAGAGCGTCAGGAAGAGCATCGCCACGGCCGCCGCGATGGTGACCCCGGAGAGCGCGAACGACCAGCCCTCGCGCCCCGCCTTGATGGCCCCGACCGCGCCGACCAGCGCCAGCACGGCCACCACCATCGCGACCAGGCTCTTGCCGTCGCCCTTGTCGACCTGGGTCCAGATCAGGAAGGCGAGCGCCAGCACCGCCGTGACGAGCCCCAGCTTGAGCGCGAGCGCCCGTGCCCGGTCCCGGATGTCCCCGACGGTCTTGAGGGAGGCGAAGACCGCGCCGTGGAAGGTGAAGAGCGTCAGCGTGACCAGTCCGCCCAGCAGGGCGTACGGGTTCAGCAGGTCCCAGAAGTTGCCGACGTACTCCATCTCGCGGTCGATCTTCACGCCGCGCACGATGTTGCCGAAGGCCACGCCCCACAGCAGCGCCGGGACGAGCGAGGTCCAGAAGATGGCCCGCTCCCAGTTGGTCTGCCAGCGCTCCTCGGGCCGCTTGGCGCGGTACTCGAAGGCGACGCCGCGCACGATCAGACAGACCAGGATGATCAGCAGCGGCAGGTAGAAGCCGGAGAAGAGCGTCGCGTACCACTCGGGGAAGGCGGCGAAGGTCGCGCCGCCGGCCGTCAGCAGCCACACCTCGTTGCCGTCCCAGACGGGCCCGATGGTGTTGATCAGGACCCGCTTCTCGGTGCGGTCCCTGGCGAGGAGCCTGGTGAGGATCCCGATCCCGAAGTCGAAGCCCTCCAGGAAGAAGTAGCCGATCCAGAGGACGGCGATCAGCACGAACCAGACGTCATGGAGTTCCATACGTCAACTCCTCAGTACGAGAAGGCCATCGGCCGGTCGGGGTCGCGGTCGTCCCCGCCGATCTTGGTGGGCGGGTTGAGGTCGGACTCGGTGAGCTCGGGCGGTCCTGCCTTGATGTACTTCACGAGGAGCTTGACCTCGATCACCGCGAGCACCGCGTAGAGCAGCGTGAAGGTGATCATCGAGGTGAGCACCTCGCCCTGTGAGACGCCGGGGGACACCGCGTCCTCGGTGCGCAGCACGCCGTAGACGACCCAGGGCTGACGGCCCATCTCGGTGAAGATCCAGCCCCAGGAGTTGCCGATCAGCGGGAACAGCAGGGTCCACAGGGCGACGAGCCAGTAGAGCTTGGTGAACTTCGGGCTCAGGGCCTTGTTCTTGAAGAGCACCAGGTTCGGCACTTCGTCCTCGCCGGTCCGCAGGTGCTGCGGCAGCATGAACTTCTTCCGCGTCAGCCACAGCCCGAGCAGGCCGAGCGCGAAGGAGGCCATGCCGAAGCCGATCATCCAGCGGAACGCCCAGAAGGCGACGGGGATGTTGGGCCGGTAGTCGCCGGGCCCGTACTTCTCCTGCTCGGCCTTGTTGGTGTCGTTGATGCCGGGGACGTACGAGGAGAAGTCGTCGTTGGCGAGGAAGGACAGTATCCCGGGGATCTCGATGGCGACGGTGTTGTGGCCCTTGTCCACGTCCCCGTAGGCGAAGAGCGAGAAGGGCGCCCCGTCCTGGCCCTCCCAGAGCGCTTCGGCGGCGGCCATCTTCATCGGCTGCTGCTTGAACATCACCTTGCCGAGGAAGTCGCCGCTGACGGCGGTGAGCAGGCCCGCGACGATCACCGTCACCAGGCCGAGCCTGAGCGAGGTGCGCATCACCGGGACGTGCTTCTTGCGCGCCAGGTGGAAGGCGGAGATGCCGACCATGAAGGCGCCGCCGACCAGGAAGGCCGCCGTCAGGGTGTGGAAGACCTGGGTGAGGGTGGTGTTCTGGCTCAGGACCGCCCAGAAGTCGGTGAGCTCGGCGCGGCCGTTCTCCTCGTTGATCCGGTAGCCGACCGGGTGCTGCATCCAGGAGTTGGCGGCCAGGATGAAGTACGCGGAGAGGACGGTGCCGATCGAGACCATCCAGATGCAGGCGAGGTGGATCTTCTTCGGCAGCTTGTCCCAGCCGAAGATCCACAGTCCGATGAAGGTGGACTCGAAGAAGAACGCGATCAGCGCCTCGAAGGCGAGTGGGGCGCCGAAGATGTCACCGACGAAGCGCGAGTAGTCGGACCAGTTCATGCCGAACTGGAACTCCTGGACGATGCCGGTGACGACACCCATCGCGATGTTGATGAGGAAGAGCTTTCCCCAGAACTTCGTGGCCTTGAGGTACTTCTCGTTCTCCGTGCGCACCCAGGCGGTCTGCAGGCCGGCGGTGAGCGCGGCGAGCGAGATCGTCAGGGGAACGAAGAGGAAGTGGTAGACGGTGGTGATGCCGAACTGCCAGCGCGCCAGGGTCTCTGGCGCCAGAGCTAGGTCCACGTCGTCTTTCTCCTTACGTCGCCGTGGTCACAGCGGCAGTTTGCCCCTTTAATTCCACTGATCACGGGATGAACCGGGACACGCTTGTGAACGCGTTCACATTCACAAGCATTATGGCGCACAGACATTCGGGACGTTCGACCGGGGGTCCCCTACCCGCGGTATCCCGCCCGGGAACGGCGAAGTCCCCCACGAACGGGACGCTCGTGGGGGACTTCGCACCGCGGCGGGCAGCTCCGCCCCGCGCCTACAGCTCCTTGCGGAACGCCTCCGCCGCCTTCAGGAAGATGTCGTTGGCCTCGGTCTCGCCGATCGTGACCCGCAGCCCCTCGCCCGCGAACGGCCGCACCACGACGCCCGCCTTCTCGCAGGCCGCCGCGAAGTCGGTCGTACGCTCGCCGAGCCGCAGCCAGACGAAGTTCGCCTGCGTCTCGGGCACCGTCCAGCCCTGGCCCACCAGTCCCTCGTAGACCCGCGCGCGCTCGGCCACCAGCGACCCGACCCGGCCGAGCAGCTCGTCCTCGGCGCGCAGCGAGGCGACCGCCGCGTCCTGGGCCAGCTGCGTCACGCCGAAGGGCACGGCGGTCTTGCGCAGCGCCGCCGCGACCGGCTCGTGGGCGACCGCGAAGCCGACCCGCAGCCCCGCGAGGCCGTACGCCTTGGAGAAGGTCCGCAGCACGGCGACGTTCGGCCGGTCCCGGTAGAGCTCGATCCCGTCCGGGACGTCGGCGTCGCGGATGAACTCCCGGTACGCCTCGTCCAGCACCACCAGCACGTCGGACGGCACCCGGTCCAGGAACCGCTCCAGCTCCGCCCTGCGCACCACCGTGCCGGTCGGGTTGTTGGGGTTGCAGACGAAGATCAGCCGGGTGCGGTCGGTGATCGCGTCGGCCATCGCGTCGAGGTCGTGCACGTCGCCGTCCGTCAGCGGCACCTTCACCGACGCCGCACCGCTGATCTGCGTGAGGATCGGGTACGCCTCGAAGGACCGCCAGGCGTAGATGACCTCGTCACCGGGGCCGGCCGTGGACTGGAGCAGCGACTGCGCGACGCCGACGGAGCCCGTCCCCGTCGCCACGTGCGAGACCGGCACGCCGAAGCGATCGGCCAGCTCGTTCATCAGGCCCGTGCAGGCCATGTCCGGGTAGCGGTTGAAGCTCCCGGCCGCCGCGACCGCGCTCTCCAGGACCCCCGGCAGCGGCGGGTAGGGGTTCTCGTTGGAGGACAGCTTGTACGCCACGGGGCCGCCCGCGGCCGCCGGCTTGCCGGGCTTGTAGGTGGGGATGCCGTCCAGCTCGGCGCGCAGCTTGGGGCTCGTCTCGCTCACCGCAGGTCCTCCTCGACCGTCCGTACAGATCAATACCACTCACCTTATGAGGATTCGCCGCGCCTGCGAATGCCCCGGGGAAAGCGGGCCCCGGAAGCAGGGGGCGCTCGCCGCCCTGGCGTGCGCCGGTGGCTCGCGCCGTGGCGCGCGTCACCCGTAGAGGTGAGTTGAGACCTCTTCGAGACCTCGGTCTTTTGTCAGGCACACACGAGTCGCCACCCATCACTCTACCGCCGGACCCACCAACTACCTTTATTTCCAAGGTCATTGATCAGTTAACACCTTGCAGAAACGTGCCTGTCAACGCGTGAATATGCGATCGGCCAGCCCGGCCGTGCGAGCCCTACTATCGGCCTGCCATGACAGCAGCAGGGAAGCACCAGGTGAGCCGGACGGACACACCCCGGCGGGGCAACCGACAGGTGCGTGCGGGCATCCGGGACGTCGCCGCCGCCGCCGGTGTCTCCATCACGACCGTCTCCGACGCGCTCAACGGCAAGGGCCGGCTCCCGGACGCCACCCGCCGCCACGTCCGCGAGGTCGCCGACCGGCTGGGCTACCGCCCGTCCGCCGCGGCCCGCACGCTCCGTACCGGCAAGTCAGGACTGATCGGCCTGACCGTGACGACCTACGGGGATGAACCTTTCACCTTCACCGAATTCGCGTACTTCGCGGAGATGGCCAGAGCCGCCACGTCCGCCGCGCTCGCCCGCGGCTACGCCCTGGTCATCCTCCCCGCCACCTCCAGACACGACGTCTGGTCGAACGTCGCCCTCGACGGCACCGTCGTCATCGACCCGTCCGACCAGGACCCCGTCGTCACCGAGCTGGTCCGCCAGGGCCTCCCGGTGGTCTCCGACGGCCGCCCGGCGGGCTCCCTGCCGGTCACCGCCTGGGTCGACAACGACCACGAGGCCGCCGTACTCGAACTCCTCGACCACCTCGCCGACGCAGGAGCCCGCCGCATCGGCCTCCTGACCGGCACCACCACCGACACCTACACCCGGCTCTCCACCACCGCGTACCTGCGCTGGTGCGAGCGCGTCGGCCAGGACCCCGTCTACGAGTCCTACCCCGCCCACGACCCCTGTGCGGGAGCCGTGGCGGCCGACCGCCTCCTGGCCCGTCCGGACCGCCCCGACGCCGTCTACGGCCTCTTCGACCCCAACGGCACCGACCTCCTGGCCGCCGCCCGGCGCTACGGGCTGCGCGTCCCCGACGACCTGCTCCTGGTCTGCTGCAGCGAATCCACGGTGTACGCCGCGACCGAGCCGCCCATCACCACGCTCTCGCTCAAGCCGCGCCGCATCGGCACGGCCGTCGTCCAGCTCCTCATCGACGCCATCGAGGGACTGGAGGCCGACCGGCCCGTGGAGCAGGTCATACCGACCGAACTGATCGTCCGGACCTCGTCGATGCGGCGCCCTCCCCGCACCACGGTGAGCCCGCCGCGGTCCCCCGCCGGGGACTGAACGGGCCCGGGACCGCGAACCGAGGGGAAACCGACGGACAACGGGAGGGAGCAGCGGGCGACCGACGGGGGACCGATCTGCCCATTCCGGGCGAAACAGTCGACGAACCAGGGGTGCACTCGGATTGACCACCCCTGGTGAGTCACAGAGCGCCAGCCGCATTCCTATGATGGGCGGACGACACCGCGGACCACCCCGACCAGGTAGGGCCGTGAGGTGTGCGGCGGTGCGACGGTGGTGGAGGGGTCGATGACTCAGGGGGCCGGTCAGGGACCCGTGGTGCGGACGGCGACGTTGCGCGATTTCCGTGTGCCGCCGTACGCCCAGGCTCCCGCAGCACAGTCCGCCGCCGAGCCCTCGGCGCACAGCGGGCACCCCGGCAACGCCTTCCCCGAGGGCGAGCCGCCGGAGGGGTACACGCCGACCGCGCGCGACCTCCCCGTGATCAACAGGGGCGACACCGTCAAGATGGAGACCGTGCCGCAGCAGCGCCCCGCGCCCGGCGAGAACGGCCTCGGCCCGCTCTACGTCGTCGGCGACGTCCACGGCTACTACGACGAGCTGGTCGCCGCCCTCCACGAGCAGGGCCTCATCGACGAGGCCGGCAACTGGTCCGCGGGCAACGCGCGCCTCTGGTTCCTCGGCGACTTCACCGACCGCGGCCCCGACGGCATCGGCGTCATCGACCTGGTGATGCGGCTCTCCGCCGAGGCGGCCGCCGCGGGCGGCTACTGCAAGGCCCTCATGGGCAACCACGAACTGCTGCTGCTGGGCGCCAAGCGCTTCGGCGACACCCCGGTGAACTCCGGCGCGGGCACCGCCACCTTCCAGGCGGCCTGGCTGCTCAACGGCGGCCAGAAGTCCGACATGGACCGCCTCCAGGACGTGCACCTCCAGTGGATGTCCCGGCTCGACGCCGTGGTCGAGGAGGACGGGCACCTGCTCCTGCACTCCGACACGACCGCCTACCTCGAATACGGCTCCACCATCGAGGACGTCAACGACACCGTCCACGCGATCCTCACCCGCAACGACGCCGACGAGTGCTGGGACCTCTTCCGGAAGTTCACCAAGCGGTTCGCCTTCCGCGACGAGGGCGGCTCCACGGCCGTACGGGAACTGCTGTCGACCTACGGCGGCGAGCGCGTCGTCCACGGCCACAGCCCCATCCCCTACCTGCTGGGAGAGGTCGGATCCGAGGACGGCGACGACTCGGCAGGACCGGTCGTCGAGGGCCCCCACGTGTACGCCGACGGGCTCGCCATCGCCATGGACGGCGGAGTGACCATGGCCGGTAAGTTGCTGGTGGTCCAACTTCCCCTGCATGACTGACGGTTCTCTGGGCAGGCGCCCGTACGACCGGAAGCACCGCGACCATTGGGCCCTATTTCTGGAAAGCCCCTGTCACCCCGTGCCGTAACCGCTCTACCATCGGCGTATCCGTAGCAGGCTCTCCTCCGTTTCGCCCAATCGCCCGGTCATCGCGGGCAATCCGGCCCTACGGAGCATCGGGGGATGCACATGAACAGCGCTCCGCACCTGCTGACCGAGGACCGCCCGGAGTTCGAGCGGATCCTCGACGACGCACTGCGCCACGCGCACGACCGGCCCGACCTCGCCTCTGTGGGCGAACGGCTCAACCTGGAACAGCTGCGCACCATGGCGCTGAACGCCACCGCGCTGATCACCGCGGCCGCCGCAGCCGAGTACGACCACTACGTGAAGGCCCGCGACGAACTGCGCGCGCCCGAGGACCCGCTCTCGACGCGCGACTCCGACCCCGACCCCATGACGGACGCGGCGGCCGGGTCGGGAGCGGGAGTCGCCGCGGTCGTCACCGTCCTGGCACCCGTCCTCGCGGGCGCATCCGCCGCGATCTTCCTGATCGTCGGCTACCTCCTTCAGATGCTGAGCCCCGCGCCCGTCTTCGCTGACACCCTGGTCGCGGCGGGCTGGTTCTTCGGGGCCGTCACGGCGGCCAGCATCCTGGTAGCCGCCGTGGCCCTGCTCATCGCCGCCCTGCGCAACAGCTCCACCCAGGAACCCGCGGTCG
This sequence comes from Streptomyces sp. NPDC050504, assembly GCF_044458065.1. Classification (NCBI taxonomy): domain Bacteria; kingdom Bacillati; phylum Actinomycetota; class Actinomycetes; order Kitasatosporales; family Streptomycetaceae; genus Streptomyces; species Streptomyces sp. NPDC050504. The sequence continues at coordinate 230,495 of NZ_JBITHO010000003.1, forward strand.
ACGAGGAGGAGGGACTGACCGAGGAGGTGTCGCGCGCCCGCGAGGCCTGGCGCCACGCCCTGTTGGAGCGCGGTCTGCTGCCCTTCCTGCGGGACGCCCTGGCCGATCCGAGCGTCGACCCGACGTCGAACCGCAAGCCCTACCGGTCCAGCGGCCGCATACCGAAGGTCGGCTACAGCGGCCCCGACTTCGCGAGCCCCAACGAGGGGCCGGTGGCCGGGCCCCGGCCGACCTTCACCAGCCCCGACTTCACGAGTCCCGACTACGGCGGCCCCGAGCACCAGCCCGAATGACGGACGGGCGCACCGGGGCCGCACCCGTTTCACGGTTTCACGTGAAACATCGCTCTGTTCAGTTGGCGATCGGGAGGTAGACCCGGTTGCCCGCCTCGGCGAACTCCTTGGACTTCTCCGCCATGCCCGCCTCGATCTCCTCCGCCGCTGACCCCTCGGACGAGAGGTCGCCGCCGTGCTCGCGCCTGATGTCCTGCGAGATCTTCATCGAGCAGAACTTGGGGCCGCACATGGAGCAGAAGTGCGCCGTCTTCGCGGGCTCGGCGGGCAGCGTCTCGTCGTGGAACTCCCGCGCCGTGTCCGGGTCGAGGGCCAGGTTGAACTGGTCCTCCCAGCGGAACTCGAAGCGCGCGTCGGAGAGCGCGTCGTCCCAGTCCTGTGCGCCCGGGTGCCCCTTGGCGAGGTCCGCCGCGTGCGCCGCGATCTTGTACGTGATGACGCCGGTCTTCACGTCGTCGCGGTTGGGCAGGCCCAGGTGCTCCTTGGGCGTGACGTAGCAGAGCATCGCCGTGCCCCACCAGGCGATCATCGCGGCGCCGATGCCCGAGGTGATGTGGTCGTACGCCGGGGCGACGTCCGTGGTCAGCGGGCCGAGCGTGTAGAACGGCGCCTCCTCGCAGATCTCCTGCTGGAGGTCGATGTTCTCCTTGATCTTGTGCATCGGGACGTGCCCGGGGCCCTCGATCATCGTCTGCACGTTGTGGCGCTTGGCGATGGTGTTCAGCTCGCCCAGCGTCTTCAACTCGGCGAACTGCGCCTCGTCGTTGGCGTCCGCGATCGACCCCGGGCGCAGCCCGTCGCCGAGCGAGTACGTGACGTCGTACGCCGCGAGGATCTCGCAGAGCTCCTCGAAGTTCTCGTAGAGGAACGACTCCTTGTGGTGTGCCAGGCACCACGCGGCCATGATCGAGCCGCCGCGCGAGACGATGCCGGTCTTGCGGCGCGCGGTCAGCGGCACGTACCGCAGCAGCACGCCCGCGTGGACCGTCATGTAGTCGACGCCCTGCTCGGCCTGCTCGATGACCGTGTCCTTGTAGATCTCCCAGGTCAGCTCCTCGGCCTTGCCGTCGACCTTCTCCAGGGCCTGGTAGAGCGGCACGGTGCCGATCGGCACGGGGGAGTTGCGCAGCACCCATTCGCGGGTGGTGTGGATGTTGCGGCCCGTGGAGAGGTCCATGACCGTGTCGGCGCCCCAGCGGGTCGCCCAGGTCATCTTCTCCACCTCCTCCTCGATGGAGGAGGTGACCGCGGAGTTGCCGATGTTGGCGTTGACCTTCACCAGGAACCGCTTGCCGATGATCATCGGCTCGATCTCCGGGTGGTTGACGTTGGCCGGCAGCACCGCGCGCCCGGCCGCGATCTCCTCGCGGACGACCTCGGGGGAGACGTTCTCGCGGATCGCGACGTACTCCATCTCCGGCGTCACCTCGCCCCTGCGGGCGTACGCGAGCTGGGTCACCGCCTGCCCGTCGCGGCCCCGGCGGGGCTGGCGCGGGCGGCCGGGGAAGACCGCGTCGAGGTTGCGCAGACCGCCGCGCGGCGCGGTGTGCTTGATCCCGTCGTCCTCGGGGCGGACCGGGCGGCCCGCGTACTCCTCGGTGTCGCCGCGCCCGATGATCCAGTTGTCCCGCAGCGGAGGCAGCCCGCGCCGCACGTCGGTGTCGACGTTCGGGTCGGTGTACGGCCCCGACGTGTCGTACAGCGTCACGTCCTTGCCGTTGGTGAGGTGCACCTGACGGACCGGCACGCGGAGGTCGGGGCGCGAGCCCTCGACGTATCCCTTGTGCCAGCCGATGGACTTCCCGGCCTCGTTCTGCGTGGAGGCAGGCGTGCGTGCGTCCGATGTGGTCATGAGACCTACTCCCTACGCCGGCATTACCCGGTAACAGGTTCGGCGGTCGGCGCAGCTGCGACCCGTGTCGTCGTCAGCGCCCTCTCAGCCCGGTGCTCCGAGCTCCCGCGTGTGCAAGGTTTTGCCCCCACGCTAGCGTCCTCGCTGGCGCGCTGAACAGAGGGCCCCGTCCGTTCTTGCGATGATCGGTCGGTGACGTCCCCACACCACGCGCCCGAGGCCGAGCCCCCCGCCCCCGCCCACTCCCACGGCCACTCCCACAGCCACGGGCCCGCCGCGCCCGTCTCCAAGCACCTGCGGAAGGTCATCGCCGCGGTCCTGATCCCCTTCGCCACCGCGGTCTTCGTCGGGCTGTGCGTCCTGTGGCCGGGCGGCGCCCCCGCCCATGAACGCACCGGGGTCGGCTTCGACCGGCAGACCGAGACGGGCAGGGTCGCCAAGGTCGAGGCGGTCGACTGCAAGGACGTGAACGCCGGTCAGGTGCCGCCCGCCGGTGACCCGTCCACCGCACAGGGCGGCAAGGCGGCCGGCGCCGAGCGGAAGGGGTGCAAGAAGGCCACGGTCGAGGTGACCAGCGGCAAGGACAAGGGCCGCACCTTCGTCGAGATCGTCCAGCCCGGCGCACCGCGCCAGTTGGAGCACGGTCAGGGCGTGGTGGTGGCGTACGCCCCGGACGCGCCCCGCGAGCTCCAGTACTCGGTGACCGACGTGAACCGGAAGTTCCCGATGGCACTGCTGGCCGGGATCTTCGCGCTCGCGGTGGTCGCGGTCGGGCGGATGAAGGGCGTGATGGCGCTGATCGCGCTCGCCGTGTCCTTCGCCGTACTGACCCTGTTCATCCTCCCGGCGATCCTCCAGGGCTCCAACCCGCTGGTGGTGGCGGTGGTCGGGGCGAGCACGATCATGCTGATCGCGCTCTACGCCTGTCACGGCCTCACCGCCCGCACCTCCGTCGCCGTCCTCGGCACGCTCATCTCGCTGCTGCTGATCGGGCTGCTCGGCTCGCTCTTCATCGGCCAGGCGTTCCTCAGCGGCAACACCGACGACAACACCGGGCTGATCCACGGCCTCTACCCGAACATCGACATGTCGGGGCTGCTGCTCGCGGGCGTCATCATCGGTTCGCTGGGCGTCCTGGACGACGTGACGGTCACCCAGACGTCGGCGGTCTGGGAGCTGCACCAGGCGGATCCGACGATGGGCGTCCGCAAGCTGTACCGGGCGGGCATCAGGATCGGCCGGGACCACATCGCGTCGGTCGTGAACACGCTCGTACTGGCCTACGCGGGCGCCGCGCTGCCGCTGCTGCTGCTCTTCTCGATCGCGCAGTCCAGCGTGGGGACGGTCGCCAACAGCGAGCTGGTGGCCGAGGAGATCGTCCGGACGCTGATCGGCTCGATCGGCCTGGTCGCCTCGGTGCCGGTGACCACCGTGCTGGCGGCGCTGGTCGTCTCGGCCGACCGGCCGAGCGGGGCCGGGGCCGCGGCGGCCCCCGTACGCGGCGGAAGGGGCCGCCGCCGCAAGAAGTAGCGGCGACGGCCCCTTCCGTACGGGGCGGGCGGGGTCAGCCCGCGCTCTGCTCCTCGGCCAGGATCCGGCCCAGGGCCTCCTCCAGGTGCACCTCGAACTCACCGAGCGCACGCTCCTGGCCGAGCGGCACGAGCTTGTCGGTCCGGTCGAGGAAGGCGACCAGCGGCGCGGCCCCGGCCCTGAAGAGCGCCCGGTCGCCACCGACCTGGAGCCGGATGTGGACGTCGCTGAGGTTGTCCGGCTCCGCGGGGGAGACGTGCACGTCGCCGTCGCCGCTCGGCCTGCCGAGCCCGTCGAGCAGCAGTTCGCGGCCGAACGCCCAGGTGACGGGGGCATCGCCGGGCAGATGGAAGGTCATGCGTACTGCGTACGGATCGCGCATCTCGTACCGGAGCTCCACCGGGATACGGAAGGAGAGCTCCTCGGAGACGAGGAAGCTCATCATGACCTCTGCCTGAACGGATTCGAGCATTGCCTAACCCCGCAGTAGATGAAACTGGCCAGGAATGATCCCCACTGGCTCTCTTGACGCCATCGTGCTGTACCCGCTAACAGATCACAAGGAGTGAGTTTTCAGATACTGATAGAGAAGGCCAGGGAGCTCACGAGCGCCCCCACTTCGCTCCGCAACTGCTCAACTGCGGGGAGGAGACGGCCTTCTTGGTGCACGGGGAGAGAAATGGCCATGGTCGCGGCAGTTGTACCGACAGTAATCGGAATCGCCGCGCAGACCGTCCCCAGCGCGTACTCCTGGCGCTCGATGACCGGCTTCATGCGCTCCATCGAGCCGAGCCGCTCCATCAGCGCGCGCTGCCCCGGCACCGAGTAGCGCGTCACGGGCTGGACGGGGTGCCGGTCGAGGTGGTCCTGGCGGCTCTTCTCGTCGAGCTGGCTCAGCAGGCACTGGCCCAGCGCGTGGGCGTGGCCGGTCTCGCGGAAGTCCGCCCACTCCTCGACGGCGGGGGCGTTGGGGGTGTCGGCGACGGCGACGAGCTCGATCTCCCCCTCGCGGTAGACCGCGAAGTAGACCGGGACGCCGATGACGTCCCGCCAGTGCTCCAGCGAGTCACTGATCTTGGTGCGACGATTCTGCTGCGCTCCGCCACCGGCCAGCCGCTCGGCCGCGTCGCCGTACAGGAACACGCCCTTCTCGCGGCGCAGATATCCCTCGTGCGTCAGGGTGCGCAGCAGGTGGTACGCGGTGGGGAGGGGGAGTCCGGCCTCGCGCGCCAGCTGTTTGGCGGGGGCGCCGTCCCGGTGGGAGCCGACGGCCTCCAGCAGCCGCAGGGCCCGTTGCACCGACCCGATCAGGGTGGGTACCGCCGAATGCGATGGCGTGGCCAAAGGGCACCCCCAGGCGTGCTGACGGGCTGCCGGCCCGCCCGCGGGGGCCTCCCCCGCGCGCCCACCACAAGCCTGGGTCTCCATTCGAACGACCGTGGCAATCACCGGACTTGGCGGTCACCGGCCCTTGATTCCCAGGAGGCGGCAGAGGGTCGTCACTCTATCGGCAGCCCCCGGTCGCGGGTGGGGTTTCGCCCGGAGCGTTCCCCCGGCCGGGCTAACCCGCACACGCCCCGTTCACCAGCTGTCGCCGCGGTTCGTCGAGGACGACATGAACTTCCGTACGACGTAGATCAGGCCGCCGACGATCGCCACGAAGAGCAGGGCCTTGAAGAGCAGGCCGATCACGAAGCCGACCACGCTCGCTATCAGGCTGCCGAAGACGAACAGCGCGATGACGGGCACGGCGACCCACTTCACCCACCAGGGCATCCCCTTGAACACCTCTCGCACGTCTGCCATGGCCCTCTCCCTCGCTGTCTCCGCACCGCTCGCGCGGCGTGCCCGGCGCTACCGCCGCTTCCTGATTCGATGCTAGGCGCGGGACAGGGGCCGACGGGGGCCTCGCGCCCCCCGCTCTCCCCTGACCCGACCCCTAGGGAATCCGGAGTTCCGAATCAGCTCTCAGGCGGAGAGAAGACCACCATGACCCTCAGGTCCTCGGTGATGTGGTGGAACTTGTGCGGCACTCCCGCCGGTACGTAGACCACGCTGCCCCGCCCCACCTGCGTCGTCTCGGTGCCCACCGTGATCGACGCGCGGCCGCTGACGACGAAGTAGACCTCGTCCTGGTCGTGCGGGTTCTGCGGGTCGAGCTCGCCCGCGTCCAGCGCGTACAGGCCGACCGACATGTTCCGTTCCCGCAGGAACTGCAGATAGGCACCGTCGTTGGCGGCGCGCTCCGCCTCCAGCTCGTCCAGTCGGAATGCCTTCATCGTCCGTCCGCCCCAACGCTTGTTCTGATCAGGTCTGCCACGATCAGACACATGAAGAATTTCGTAGTCAAGACGATCGCGAACGCGGGAGCCCTGTGGGTGGCCATCTGGCTGCTCAAGGACATCACGCTGACCGGCGACAGCACGGGCAGGAAGGCGCTGACCCTGGTGGTCGTCGCCCTGCTCTTCGGGCTGGTGAACTTCGTCGTGAAGCCCGTCGTGAAGCTGCTGACGCTGCCCCTGTTCATCCTCACGCTCGGCCTGATCACCCTGGTGGTCAACGCCCTCATGCTGCTGCTGACCTCCTGGCTCGCCGACACGTTCGAGCTGAGCTTCCACGTCGAGGGCTTCGGGACCGCGGTGGTCGGCGGCCTGATCATCTCGATCGTCTCCTGGGCCCTCAACGTCGTGCTGCCCGACGGGGACTGACCGCGATGACGGCCGACGACAGCGACGGAATACGCCCGGGAAGCACCGGCGGAACCCGGGACGGGGACGGCACCAGGGCGGTACGGGCCGGCCTGCCCGAAGCGGTGAAGAACCGGCCCGCCCTCCCGGGCCCGGCCTTCGCCGCCCACTACCACCTGCCCGGCGAACCCGACGGCCCCTACACCTACGGCCGGGACGAGAACCCCACCTGGACCGCCCTGGAACGGGCGATCGGCGAGCTGGAGGCGCCCGGCGAGAGCGTCGTCACGACCGCCTTCGCCTCCGGGATGGCCGCCGTGTCCGCCGTACTGCTCTCCCAGGTGCGCGCGGGGGACGCGGTGGTGCTGCCCGACGACGGCTACCAGGCGCTGCCGCTGGTGGGCGAGCAGCTGACGGCGTACGGAGTCGAGGTGCGCACCGCCCCGACGGCGGGCGACGCCCAACTGTCCGCGCTCGAAGGGGCGCGGCTGCTGTGGATCGAGACGCCGTCCAACCCCGGGCTCGACGTGTGCGACGTGCGCCGCCTCGCGGACGCGGCGCACGCGGCGGGCGCGCTGGTCGCCGTCGACAACACCCTCGCCACCCCGCTCGGACAGCGCCCGCTCGCGCTCGGCGCGGACTTCGCGGTCGCCAGTGACACCAAGGGCCTCACGGGCCACGGCGACCTCCTGCTCGGCCACGTCACCTGCCGGGACGCGGAGCTGGCCGCCGGGGTGCGGCGCTGGCGCAAGATCGTCGGAGCGATCCCGGGGCCCATGGAAGCCTGGCTGGCCCACCGCTCGCTGGCCACGCTCCAACTGCGCGTGGACCGGCAGTGCGCGACCGCGCTGGAGCTCGCCCGCACCCTGTCCGGCCGGAGCGAGGTGACCGGGCTGCGCTATCCCGGCCTGGAGTCCGACCCCTCGTACGCCGTCGCCTCCCGGCAGATGCGGCGCTACGGCTCCGTGGTCTCGTTCGAGCTGCCGGACCGCGCCTTCGCCGAGCGGTTCCTCGCCGGGCTGCGGCTGGTCGACGACGCGACGAGCTTCGGCGGCGTGCGCTCAACGGCCGAGCGGCGCGGACGGTGGGGCGGCGACGCGGTGTCCGAGGGGTTCGTCCGCTTCTCGGTGGGGGCGGAGGATCCCGTGGACCTGCTGGCCGACGTGGTCGGCGCGCTGGACGCGGCGGCGCGCTGAATACGCCCGGCGTACGCCCCCGCGCTCGCCCGCGATACACACAACGGACGGTCCGAGCCTCCCCCCTCTTGGCTCGGACCGCCCCGGTTCCACGCGCGAAGAACCGCCTGAACAAGGCTAGTTGACTCTGCGTCAGTGTCCAATCACAGTAGCGACAGAGACCTATCGACATATTTATCGTTGTCCGATGCCGCCGATGTGACCGGGAGGGCAGGCCATGGATCTCGCCCTGCTGCGCACGTTCGTCACGGTGCACAGGGCCGGTTCCTTCACCCGCGCCGCCGCCCTCCTCGGCCTCTCCCAGCCCGCCGTCACCTCGCAGATACGCACCCTGGAGCGACAGCTGGGCCGCCCGCTCTTCCTCCGCCAGGCCCGCGGCGTCACCCCCACCTCGATCGGCGACGAACTGGCCCACCGCGCCGCGCCCCACCTCGACGCGCTCGTGGAGATCGCCGAGACGGGACTGGACGAGGAGTCCGGCGTACGGACCCTGCACCTGGCCGGGCCGCCGGAGTTCACCTCGCTGCGCGCCCTGCCCGCCCTCACCCCGCTGCTCTCCCAGGGCCTCACCCTGCGCTCCTCCTTCTTCGCGGGCGCCGACGAGACCCTGGACGGGCTCGCGGCCGGCCACCACGACCTCGCCATCGCCACCACCCGGCCGCGCGGCGAACTCCTCACCGCGACCCCGCTCTGCGACGAGGAGCACGTGCTGGTCGCCTCGCCCCGCTGGGCCGCCCGCCTCGGCCCGCAGGTGCTGCGGCAGAAGGGTGCCCTGGTCCTGGAGCAGCTGCCGGTGGTCGAGGTCCACGAGTCGCTGCCGTTCGTCGCCCGCTACTGGGCCGCCGTCTTCGACTCCAGCCCCGCGGCCTCCGGCACGGTGATCGCCCCCGACCTGCGGGCCGTGCTCCAGTGCGCGGCCGCGGGCGCCGGACTCGCCGTGCTGCCGCGCTACCTGTGCGAGGAGGCGCTGGAGCGCGGCGAGGTGGTGGCGCTGCTCGACCCGCCGGTGCCGCCGCTGCGCACGTACTTCCTCGTCGTACGCACCGGCACGCTCGCCCTTCCGCACCTCACGCGGGCGCACGAATGGCTGTTGCGCGCTGCCGTCGACTGGTGACTCCTGGTCGACCGGGGGCCCCGGTGCGTTTCAGAAGCCGTCCGGCGGGCCACTCTCTTGCCATGACCGAACGTCCCGTGGTCAAGCGCACCGCACGCGCCATCCTGCTCGACGGCGACCACCTCGTCCTCATCAAGCGCACGAAACCCGGCGTCGATCCGTACTGGGTCACCCCGGGCGGCGGCGTCGAGGCCGAGGACGCCACCGTCGTCGACGCCCTCCACCGCGAAGTCGACGAAGAGCTCGGCGCGAAGATCAGCGACGTGGTGCCCTGCTTCGTCGACACCGTCGAGCACATCGTGGACGGCGGGGTGTCGGGGGTGAAGGTCCAGCACTTCTTCGTCTGCCGCCTGGAGTCGATGGACACCTCGCGGCGGCACGGCCCCGAGGTCGACGAGCCCTGCGGGGAGTACGAGATCGTGCGGGTGCCGTTCAGCCGCGTCGGCATCGCCGCCGTCCACCTCGTACCGCTGTCGCTGCGGCACTACCTGGACGGCAACATCGAGGGCGTGCGCGCCATGCACGCCCCCGACCTGGGCTGAGCCGGGCCCTTTCGCACGGGGCCTGGCCCCTCGCGCGCCGCGCGCCTCAGCCCGCCACCAGCTCCTCCAGCTCGTCGTGGCGGATGCGCTCGTCCGGGATGCCGATGCCCTTCAGCGCGTGGACACCGCTGCGGATCATGCCGGGCGGCCCGGAGAGGTAGGCGTCGTACTCGGTCCACGGGCCGTAGGAGCGCACCGCGTCGGGGAACCGCGCCCGGTCGTCGACCACCGGGCGCACCTCAAGCCAGGGGTGCGAGCGCTGGAGGCGCAGCATCGTGTCGATGTCGTAGAGGTCGCGGTCGCTGCGGGCGCCGTAGAACACCTCGACCGGCCGCCGCTCGCCGTGCTCGGCGACGTCCTCGACGAGCGCCCTGATCGGGGCGATCCCGGTGCCGCCGCCGAGGCACAGCAGGCCGTTGTCGGTGGTGTGGTCGACCGTCATCGAACCGGCGGGCGGACCGAGCCGTAGCACGTCGCCGGGGCGGGCGTGGTGCACCAGCGAGTTGGAGACCCAGCCCGCGGGGACGGCCTTCACGTGGAACGACAGCAGCCCGTCGGAACGCGGCGCGGTCGCGAAGGAGTAGTGCCGCCATATGCGCGGCCACCACGGCGTCTCCAGCGTGGTGTACTGCCCGGCCAGGAAGGGGTACGGCTGATCGGGGCGGACGGTGACCACCGCGATGTCGGCGGTCCTCAGCTCGTGCGCCACCACCTCGGCCTGCCACCAGGCCGGGGAACGCTCCTCGTCGTCCGCCGCCGCGTCGATCATGATCTGGGAGATCGTGGTGTACGTCCGGACCCAGGCCCCTTCGGTCTCCTCGTCCCAGCTGCTGCCCGCGTACCGGCTCAGCGCCGAGAGCAGCGCCTCGCCTAGCGCCGGGTAGTGGACGGGACGCGTGCCGTACTTGCGGTGGCCCCGGCCGAGCCGCGTCAGGTAGCCGGTGAGCACCGCGGTGTCGTCCAGGTGCTCGGCCGCGGTGAACAGTGCCTTGAGCAGCCGGTCGCGCTGGGCGTCCATCGCGCCGGGGAAGAGCACGCGCAGCTCGGGGTGGCGGATGAAGAGCAGGGCGTAGAAGTACGAGGTGACCTTGTCCGCGTCGGGGGCTATCTCCTCCAGGGTGCGGCGGATGCGCACCGCGTCGGACGAGGGCTCCTTGCGGACGGACATGATGGCCGGAGCGTTCATCGCTGTGCCTCGCCTTGCTCGCACGGACCACATGGCCGCAGAGTCGCAGTGGACGGGGGCACGGCGGGCGAAGAACGTGAAGTCCGGGTCGGGGAGCGGTACGGACCATTAAGCTTCCGTGCGGTACGTCCCTGTTTCGGGAGGTGCGTGCTCCGGCCGCTCCCCGGACTCTCAGTCGCGGACCAGCCCGTACGCCTCGCGCAGGTCACCGCCCGTGTAGGAGTGCGTGGCGATCCCGGTCAGATGGTGGTCCGCGTTGACCGCGACCGTCACGGGCACGGCCCGGAAGATCTTCGCGTCCGACATCGAGTCCCCGTACGCCACACAGTCCGCCGCAGCCACGCCGAAGCGCGCCCGCAGTTCCCCGGCGACCCTCACCTTGGCGTCCGCGGTGAGGATGCCCGCCGGGTCCACCGGGGCGGTGAACGGTACGGCGGGCCAGAGCGAGCCGTGTGCGCAGTGGGCGCCCCACTCCAGCAGCCGTGCGACGAAGAAGTCCGGCGACAGCGAGATCACCGCGCAGTACTCGCCCCGCTCCCTGATCTCCGCCCACACCTCCTGGATCCCGGCCAGCCACGGCGCGCCCGCGAAGGCCGCGGCCACCTGCTCCTCGGTGAGTCCGGCCCAGAGTTCCCTGGCCCGTACCGCGAAGTCGCCGGGCGAGAGCCCCCGCTCGACGAAGTCCCGTTCCAGTTCGGTGATCTCGTCCAGCAGGCCCAGTTGGCGGGAGATCTCCACGGCGGCGGCCGAGCCGCGCATCAGCGTCCCGTCCAGGTCGAAGAAGTGCAGCCTCGTCATGTACGCCGAGGCTAGTAGACGCGGTTACTCCCGCTGTCAGACGCCGTCGGGCGCGCTGCCCGGCACGGTGTTTCACGTGAAACCACTCAAGCGGCCCGCCCGCAGGGCCCTCCTCGCCGTCCACGTCACCGCCTCCGCGGCCTGGCTCGGGCTCTCGCTCGGGCTGCTCGCCCTGGCCGTCACCGCGCTCACCACGGACTCCGGTCCCATGGTCGAGGCGGCCTGCCGCTCCATGAAGGTCTTCGCCGACTGGCTGGTCGTCCCGCTGGCCCTGCTGACCCTGGTGAGCGGTCTGGTGCTCTCGCTCGGTACGCCCTGGGGCCTCGCCCGGTACCACTGGGTCTTCACGAAGTTCTGGCTGACCCTCGTCACGACCGGCCTCTCGGTCTTCCTGCTGCGGCCGGGCGTCACCGAGGCCGCCGAGACCACCTCGGCGGGCCTGCCCCTGGCCGAGCCCAGGGACCTGGTGATGGGCCCGATCGTCTCGCTAACCTCGTACGTCTTCATGACCGTGATCTCCGTGCTGAAGCCCTGGGGGCTGACCCGGCGCGGCAGGAGGCTGCGCGTCACTGCGAGTTCACGGAAAACGGTGGACGAACGATCTACGCGTCAGACAGCCTGACCTTCATGCCGACTGAGCTCACCACGCTGCCCGTCCGTCGTCTGGCCAGGGGCGACCTGCTCGCCTGTGCCGACCTCTCCGAGGACCGGGGCTGGGAACGCGACGAGCACAGATGGGGGCTCCTGCTCTCGGCGGGCACCGGCTACGGCATCGACGCCCCGGACGGAAAGGGCCTGGCCGCCTCGTGCGTGGTGACGTCCTACGGCTCCGAGCTCGCCGCCGTCGGCGTCCTGCTGGTCGCCGGACGGTACGAGCGGCAGGGCATCGGCCGCCGTCTGATGCGGCACGTGATCGAGACGACCGGGGACACCCCGCTGTCCCTGTTCGCCACGGAGTCGGGGAAGCAGCTGTACGAGGAGCTCGGCTTCGTCCACAAGGGACCGGCCGTCCGGGTGCGCGGCGTCTTCCGCCCCGGGCCCGGCGGGGCCTCCCCCGCGGTGTCGACCAGGGCGGCGACCGCGGGCGATCTGCCGGCCATCCTCCGGCTGGACGCGGAGGTCTTCGGGGCGGACCGCACCCACATGATCACGCGGCTGCCCGCCTTCGCCGACCAGCTGCGGGTCGCCCGGGACGGGGACGAACTGATCGGCTACGCGGCGGCCTGGCCGAGCGGGCGCGCCCAGTGCGTCGGCCCGCTGGTCGCCCGGGACACCGAAACCGCGCAGGCGCTGATCGCCGGAATCGCCGCGAACGTCGTGGCCCCGCTGCGGCTGGACGTCGACGCCCGGCACACCGCGCTCCTCGACTGGACAGCGCGGAGCGGCCTTGAACAGACCGGCTCCACGCTGATGATGGCCTATCGCACCGCGGACTTCCCGGGCGACTGGACCCGTCGCTTCGCCCCGCTCACCGTGGCGGCGGGCTGAGCGGGGGAGCCCGCGACGATCCTGCTGCCGACGGCGTCGTCGGTGGCGCTGGCGGTGGCACGGCGCTCCAGCGTGCTGGAGAGCACGGCGAGCAGGAGCGCGGATCCCGCGAGCACCGCGCCGACCCAGTTGGGGGCGGTATAGCCGAAGCCCGCGCCGATGACGAGGCCGCCGAGCCAGGCGGCGAGCGCGTTGCCCAGGTTGAAGGCGCCGATGTTGACCGCCGAGGCCAGGGTGGGGGCGCCTGACGCCTGGTCGAGGACCCGCTTCTGGAGCGGCGGCACGGTCGCGAAGCCCAGCCCGCCGATCAGGAAGACGGTCACGGCCGCGGCGACCTGGTGGTGCGCGGTGAGCGTGAACAGCGCCAGGGTCAGGGCCAGCGCGCTCAGCGACACGTAGAGCAGCGGCATCAGCGCGCGGTCGGCGAACTTCCCGCCGATGAGGTTCCCGGCGACCATGCCGAGGCCGAAGAGGACCAGCAGCCAGGTGACGGCACCGTCCGAGTAGCCGGCGACGTCCGTCATCATCGGCTTGATGTAGGTGATGGCGGCGAAGACCCCGCCGAAGCCCAGCACGGTCATCGCCATGGCGAGCAGCACCTGGACGTTGCGGAAGGCGGCGAGCTCGTGGCGCAGCCGTACGTCCTCGGGCCCGGCCTGCTCGGGGATGAGCTTGGCGACGCCCAGCAGGCCGACGACACCGAGCCCGGCGACGATGAAGAACGTGGCGCGCCAGCCGATGCTCTGGCCGATGTAGGTGCCCAGCGGGACGCCGATCACATTGGCGACGGTCAGACCGGTGAACATCATGGCGATGGCTCCGGCCTTCTTCTCCGGGGCGACCAGGCCGGCCGCGACGACGGAGCCGATGCCGAAGAACGCTCCGTGTGCCAGGGAGGCGACCACGCGTCCCGCCAGCATCACGCCGAAGACCGGGGCGACGGCGGAGAGCACGTTGCCGACGATGAACAGGCCCATCAGCAGCATCAGCATGCGCTTGCGACTGACGCGGGTGCCCAGGACCGTCATGAGCGGAGCCCCGAGGACGACGCCCAGCGCATAGCCCGTGACCAGGAATCCGGCGGTGGGGATCGAGACGCCGAAGTCGGCGCCGACCTCGGGCAACAGCCCCATGATCACGAATTCGGTGGTGCCGATACCGAATGCCCCGATGGCCAGGGCTAGGAGCGCGAGCGGCATGGGAGGACACCTTCCAAGAGGTTGCGTCTGCGCCTTACGAGCGTTCACAATAATTGCAGACGCGGGTTAATTGCAAGCGCGGGCTATTGCGGCAGTCGCCTATCCTGAAGGCACAGCGCCCCGCCGCACGGAGGAGAGACCCCATGGCAGCGACCGACCCGGCCCTCACCGCCCTCTCCCAGGGGTGGTGCGCGCTCTCCCTGCTCCACGGGAAGATCGAGTCCCACATCGAGAAGGCCCTCGAATCGCGGCACGGGCTGAGCGTGCGCGAGTACTCCCTGCTCGACGTCCTGAGCCGCCAGCACAGCGGGCCCGGCGGCCACCTCCAGATGCGCCAGGTCGCCGATGCCGTGGTGCTCAGCCAGAGCGCCACGACCCGCCTGGTCACCCGGCTCGAAGACCGCGGGCTGCTCACCCGCTACCTCTGCGACACCGACCGCCGCGGGATCTACACCGATGTCACCGAGGCGGGCCTCACGCTGCTCGCGGCGGCCAGGCCCACCAATGACACGGCGCTGCGCGAAGCCCTCGACGAGGCCGCCAAGAATCCCGAACTGGCTCCGCTGGTGCGGACCGTCGAGCAGCTGAAGGTGCCCGTCTGAGCGGTCCGGGCCGATCTTGGCCGCGTACGCTCCACCCCATGAGCGATCTACGCATACGCCCCGCCACCGCCGATGACCTTCCCGCCATCGTGGCCATGCTCGCCGACGATCCGCTGGGCGCCCAGCGGGAGTCGCCGGACGACCTCGCCCCGTACACCGCGGCCCTGGCCCGGCTGGTAGACGACCCGAACCAGCACGTCGTCGTCGCCGTGCGCGGGAGCTCCGGGACCGAGGAGAAGATCGTCGGCACGCTGCAGCTCACCGTCATCCCCGGGCTGTCGCGGCGCGGCTCGACCCGTTCCATCATCGAGGGCGTACGCATCCACTCCGACGAGCGCGGCAGCGGGCTCGGCACCCAGCTCATCGAATGGGCCGTCGACACCTCCCGCAGCGAGGGCTGCCAGCTGGTGCAGCTCACCTCCGACGCCACCCGCACCGATGCCCACCGCTTCTACGAGCGGCTCGGCTTCGAAGCCTCACACCTCGGCTTCAAACTGACTCTCTGAGGATCCGAAAGCGTTCGGCCGCCGCCCCCTGACGGAGCGACGGCCGAACGTCGTGTTTCACGTGAAACATCGCCCTGTTTCACGTGAAACATCACAGACCGCGCCAGCCGCCCTCGTCCACTCCGCCCGGCACCACATCCGCATCCGGCCCGTACGGCTCGCGCGTGAAGGCGAAGGACCCCAGGTCGAGATGGCTCACCGAGCCGTCCTCCCGTCGCATCACCTGGAGCGTCTCCCCCGTGTAGTAGCCGTCGATCCCCTTCCAGGTCCCGTCCGGCTGCGCGACGAAGCGCGACCCCCTACCGCCCCCGTCCAGGCGGCGCAGTTCCACTCCCCGCTCCCCAGTCACCTTCAACCCGAAGGCGTAAGTGCCCCAGTACCAGGGTCCGGTGAGCGCCAGCAGTTCCTCACAGACCTCGGCGGCCGGCAGCGGTCGCCAGGGCTCGGGGATCCGGGGCTCGGCCTCCGCGACGATCCGTACGAGGTCCGCAGCGATCACCCCGGCGTACGGCCCCGAAGTGGCGTTGGCCAGCACCACCGCGCCGACCCCGTCCTCCACGCTCATCCACAGACCCGCCAGGAAGCCCGGCAGCGACCCGGTGTGCCCGGACAGCGAGCGGCCCTCCACCCTGGCGAGCTGCACCCCGAGGCCGTAGCCGTCGTCCCAGCCGCCCGGCAGCGGCGGCGACGCCGGACTCCGCATCTCCCGTACCGTCTCCGCGCACAGCACCCGGTCATCGCCCTCGGCGAGGAACACCGCGAACGCACACAGGTCCTCCGCCGTGGACCAGAGCTGTCCCGCCGGGGCCATCAGACCGAGGTCCTCGGCCGGCTCGGGCAGCAGCACGTCCGCCCAGGGGTGGACGGCCCAGGCACCCGCGTGCGGAGCCTGCGGCTGGGCGCTCGTACGGTGCAGCCCCAGCGGCTCCAGGACCTCCTCCCGCAACGCCTCCTCCCAAGGCACGCCGCGCACCGTCTCGATGAGCCGACCGAGCAGGGTGTAACCGGGGTTGGAGTAGTGGTGGTGGCGGCCCGGGGGATTGATCAAGGGCTGCTCGCCGAGGACGTCCGACAGCTCCGGGCGGAACGTCGCCGGGCTCCGCTCCCACCACGGCGCAGGACTCTCGGCCTTCAACCCCGCACTGTGGGTGAGAAGTTGAGCGATCGTCACCTCTCCGACGCCCGTGCCCGGCAGGTACTTCTCCAGCGGGTCCTCCAGGTCCAGCAGCCCCTCGTCGCGCAGCCGCATCACCAGGACCGCGGTGAAGGTCTTGGTGATGGACCCGATGCGGTACTGGGTGTCGGCGTCGGGCGCGTGTCCGTCGACCGACGTCCGTGCGCCGGTCCAGACGATCCGTCCGTCACGCACCACCGCCCCGACGAGCGAGGGCACGCGCCCTTCGGACTGTCCGGTGGCGATCCGATGCAGCAGGGCCCGTGCCGTGCTGGGCAGCAGCTCTTCAAAAGTCGACGTCATGCCCCCAAGAACTACCGCTGCCGAACCCGGGAGTCGACTACTTTTCAGCACCGGTCTCGCGCATGGGCGCGCGGGCCCGCCCCTCGGCCGTCACGACCTCGCGGATCAGGTCTGCGCCATGTCCACGAAGCGCGAGTAGTGGCCCTGGAAGGCCACCGTGATCGTCGCGGTGGGGCCGTTACGGTGCTTGCCGACGATGATGTCCGCCTCGCCCGCGCGCGGCGACTCCTTCTCGTAGGCGTCCTCGCGGTGCAGCAGGATCACCATGTCGGCGTCCTGCTCGATCGATCCCGACTCACGGAGGTCGGAGACCATGGGCTTCTTGTCGGTGCGCTGCTCGGGGCCTCGGTTCAGCTGGGAGAGCGCGATGACCGGCAGCTCCAGCTCCTTGGCGAGGAGCTTGAGGTTTCGCGACATGTCCGAGACCTCCTGCTGACGGCTCTCGGACCGCTTGCCGCCGGACTGCATCAGCTGGAGGTAGTCGATGACCACGAGCTTGAGGCCGGCCCGCTGCTTCAGGCGGCGGCACTTGGCGCGGATCTCCATCATCGACAGGTTCGGCGAGTCGTCGATGTAGAGCGGGGCCTGGGAGACGTCCGGCATCCGGCGCGCCAGCCGGGTCCAGTCCTCGTCCGTCATCGTGCCCGAGCGCATGTGGTGCAGCGCCACCCGCGCCTCGGCCGACAGCAGGCGCATCGCGATCTCGTTGCGCCCCATTTCGAGGGAGAAGATGACGCTGGGCAGGTTGTGCTTGATCGAGCAGGCACGGGCGAAGTCCAGCGCGAGCGTCGACTTACCCATGGCGGGACGCGCGGCAATGATGATCATCTGACCGGGGTGCAGCCCGTTGGTGAGCTGGTCGAGGTCGGTGAAGCCGGTCGGCACACCGGTCATCTCGCCGCTGCGCGAACCGATCGCCTCGATCTCGTCGAGCGCGCCCTCCATGATGTCGCCGAGCGGGAGGTAGTCCTCGGTGGTGCGCTGCTCGGTGACGGCGTAGACCTCGGCCTGGGCGGAGTTGACGATCTCGTCCACGTCGCCGTCGGCCGCGTAACCCATCTGCGTGATCTTGGTGCCCGCCTCGACGAGCCTGCGCAGCACCGCTCGCTCGTGGACGATCTCCGCGTAGTACGAGGCGTTGGCCGCGGTCGGCACCGACTGGACGAGGGTGTGCAGATACGGCGCCCCGCCGACCTTGGTGATCTCGCCCCGCTTGACCAGCTCGGCCGCGACCGTGATGGGGTCGGCCGGCTCTCCCTTGGCGTAGAGGTCGAGGATCGCCTGGTAGACCGTCTCGTGGGCGGGCCGGTAGAAGTCGTGGCCCTTGATGATCTCGACGACGTCCGCGATGGCGTCCTTGGAGAGCAGCATGCCGCCGAGGACCGACTGCTCGGCGTCCAGGTCCTGCGGGGGCACCCGCTCGAACGTGGTGCCCGACTCCCAGTCGCCGTCCCGGCCGCGGTCGTGCTGGTCGTCCCTGCCACGGCCCTCCCCACGGCGCTTGCGCGAGGGGAGACGGTCACTGGGACCGCTCTCTGCCCAGGGGTCGTCCAAAGGCTCGGAGATGCTCACCGGCCCGCCTCCTCCCGTCCGCTCCGCGGACCTCGCCGTGCCACTCTTTCTTACGGCACGGCACTGACAAATCAAGCGGCCCGACTCCGTTTTCGGCGCGTCGGGCGCCGGTCCACGTTAGGCCCGTGGGCACCGTCAGCCAATCTTGTTATCCACAGGCTCTGTGGATGACTGCCCCCACTCTGTGGAGAACCCCGCGGAAACTGTGCACGGACCGGGGGACAGCACTGTGGACAAACTCATAGCGGCCCTCGCACAGTGCCCCTGACCTGCACTTTTTCCATCCACGGGCTGTGGGGGAGAAAAACTTTCCCGACCGGGCCAAGATCACTGCAAACGGCGCACACACGAGCGGGCGACACACCAGGATGTAAGGATCACTCTCGCATTGCATCTCTTACCTGTGGAAGATTAGATTGAGCACATGACACAGGCCCCCACGGCGTCGAAGTCCCCTCGCAGACGCCACGACCGCGAGATCATCGCGCTGGCCGTACCGGCCTTCGGCGCCCTCGTCGCCGAGCCCCTCTTCGTCATGGTCGACAGTGCCGTCGTCGGCCACCTCGGCACCCCCCAACTGGCCGGCCTCGCCGTCGCCGCGGCCCTCCTCACCACCGCCGTGAGCGTCTTCGTCTTCCTCGCGTACGCCACCACGGCCGCCGTCTCCCGCCGCGTGGGCGCGGGCGACATGCAGGCAGCCATCCGGCAGGGCATGGACGGCATCTGGCTCGCCCTGCTCCTCGGCCTCGCCGTCATCGCGGTCACCCTGCCCTGCGCCCCCTGGCTGGTCGAGCTCTTCGGCGCCTCCGACACCGCCGCCCCGTACGCCGTCACCTACCTGCGGATCTCCAGCCTCGGCATCCCGGCGATGCTGATCGTGCTCGCCGCCACCGGAGTGCTCCGCGGCCTCCAGGACACCCGCACCCCCCTGTACGTCGCCGTCGGCGGCTTCACGGCCAACGCCGCTCTCAACGCACTCCTCGTCTACGGCGTCGGCCTCGGCATCGCCGGATCGGCCTGGGGCACCGTCATCGCCCAGTGCGGCATGGCCGCCGTCTACCTCGTCGTCGTGGTGCGCGGCGCCCGGCGTCACGGCGCATCGCTGCGGCCCGACGCCGCCGGGATAAGGGCCTGCGCCCAGGCGGGCGTCCCCCTGCTGGTCCGTACGCTCTCGCTGCGCGCCGTACTGATGATCGCCACCGCCGTCGCGGCGCGCCTCGGCGACACGGACATCGCCGCGCACCAGATCGTGCTCTCCCTGTGGAGCCTGCTGGCCTTCGCGCTCGACGCCATCGCCATCGCGGGCCAGGCGATCATCGGCCGCTACCTGGGCGCGGACGACGCCGACGGCGCCCGCGAGGTCTGCCGCCGCATGGTGCTGTGGGGCGTCGTCTCCGGCGTGGTGCTGGGGGCGCTGCTGGTGCTCGCCCGCCCGCTGTTCGTTCCGCTGTTCACCAGCGACCGGGCGGTCCAGGACGCACTGCTCCCGGCCCTCCTGGTGGTGGCCGTCTCCCAGCCGGTCGCGGGCGTGGTCTTCGTGCTCGACGGCGTGCTGATGGGCGCGGGGGACGGGCCGTACCTGGCGGGCGCGATGCTGGTGACCCTGGCCGTCTTCGCCCCGGCCGCCCTGCTCGTACCGACGCTCGGCGGTGGCCTCACGGCCCTGTGGTGGGCGATGACCCTGATGATGGCGGTCCGCCTGGTGACGCTCTGGCTACGGGCCCGCTCGGGCCGCTGGATCGTCACGGGCGCCACGCGCTGAGAGCGGTCATGTTTCACGTGAAACAGCGGGAGGGCCGTACCCCGGCGGGGGTACGGCCCTCTCTGCTCATGCTCTGCCGAGCGTTGCGTTACGCGGCAACGACCTCGACGCCGACCTGAGCGGCAACCTCGGGGTGCAGGCGCACCGACACCTGGTGCGAGCCCAGGGTCTTGACCGGCGAGCCGAGCTCGACGCGGCGCTTGTCGACGTCCGGGCCACCGGCAGCCTTGATCGCCGAGGCGATGTCGGCCGGGGTGACGGAGCCGAAGAGACGGCCGGCGTCGCCGGAGCGAACGGCCAGACGCACCTTCACGCCTTCGAGCTTGGCCTTGATCTCGTTGGCCTGCTCGATGGTGGCGATCTCGTGGATCTTGCGGGCGCGGCGGATCTGCGCCACGTCCTTCTCGCCGCCCTTGGTCCAGCGGATCGCGAAACCGCGCGGGACCAGGTAGTTGCGGGCGTACCCGTCCTTGACGTCGACGACGTCGCCAGCGGCACCGAGGCCAGAGACCTCGTGGGTGAGGATGATCTTCATTTTTCGGTCACCCTTCCCTTATCGCGCGGTGGACGTGTAGGGCAGCAGCGCCATCTCACGGCTGTTCTTCACGGCCGTGGCGACGTCACGCTGGTGCTGCGTGCAGTTGCCGGTCACGCGGCGGGCACGGATCTTGCCGCGGTCGGAAATGAACTTCCGCAGCATGTTCGTGTCCTTGTAGTCCACGTAAGCGGTCTTGTCCTTGCAGAACGCGCAGACCTTCTTCTTAGGCTTGCGCACAGGCGGCTTCGCCATGGTGTTTCTCCTGTGTGATCAAGAAGTGGGGGTACGAGCTGCCCTAGAAGGGCGGCTCGTCCGAGTAGCCGCCGCCGGAGCCGCCGGAGTTTCCACCCCAGCCGCCACCGCCGCCGCCCTGCTGACCGCCGCCGGCCGGGGCGCTGGTGGCCCACGGGTCGTCGGCGGGAGCACCGCCGCCACCCTGCTGGCCGCCGCCACCGGAGCCGCCGCCCCAGTTGCCGCCGCCCTGCTGGCCGCCACCGCCGCCGTAACCACCCTGGCCGCCCTGACCACCGCGACCGGACGTCTTGGTGACCTTGGCCGTGGCGCTCTTGAGGCTGGGGCCGACTTCCTCGACGTCCAGCTCGTAGACCGTGCGCTTGACGCCCTCACGGTCTTCGTAGGACCGCTGCTTCAGCCGGCCCTGCACGATGACGCGCATGCCTCGCTGGAGCGACTCCGCGACGTTCTCCGCCGCCTGACGCCAGACCGAGCAGGTGAGGAACAGGCCTTCGCCGTCCTTCCACTCGTTGGTCTGCCGGTCGAAGATGCGGGGAGTGGACGCGACACGGAACTTCGCGACCGCCGCACCGGACGGGGTGAAGCGCAGCTCGGGGTCGTCGACGAGATTGCCGACGACCGTGATGACGGTCTCGCCTGCCATGGGTGAACCTCTCGGCGGGATTGCTTCTGGCTGCTTGCTGCTACTCGAACCCGATGACCTCTGAGCTAGAAGCTCAGTGGGTCTCGGGGCGGAGGACCTTGGTCCGGAGGACCGACTCGTTCAGGTTCATCTGGCGGTCGAGCTCCTTGACGACCGCAGGCTCGGCCTGCAGGTCGATGACCGAGTAGATGCCCTCGGGCTTCTTCTTGATCTCGTACGAGAGACGACGACGGCCCCAGGTGTCGACCTTCTCGACCTTTCCGTTGCCCTCACGGACGACGGAGAGGAAGTTCTCGATCAGGGGGGAGACAGCGCGCTCCTCCAGATCGGGGTCGAGGATGACCATCACCTCGTAGTGACGCATGTGGAACCCACCTCCTTTGGACTCAGCGGCCACGGTCGTTCCGTGGCAGGAGGGTCGTGATGCGTGAGCAACGGTATCGGCCGCCACTGACAATCGACGCTCGAAGAGGGCGATCGTGACTCTGGGCAGGGCAGACACCGGTGCAGACCGTACAGAGTACCCGCACACCCGGTTCCGGTTGAAATCCAACGGTCATCGGCCGCAATCTGTACACATCGGATGTGCGCGGCGTTACGATGCGCCGCTTCCGGCAGGAGGTGCCCGATGGCACAGGCAATGCGACCCAATCCCTCCGTCTCCCTCTTCGCCACGGACGGCAAACCCCACCCGCTCCAGGACACCCTGGTCGCGGTCACCCTCGTCCTGGGCGTCCTCTCCTTCGTGACGGCCCAGTTCCACAACCTCCACCTGCTCAGCTCCTGGTCAGGGCTGGTGGGAATCCTCACGGGGGCGTACGGACAGTTCATCTCGGTGACGACCCGCGAGCGGTTCGCACTGGTCGTCGGGCTCGGCGCCGCGGGCGTCGGCTTCTTCCTCGGCATGGCCCACGGCGGCCTCTTCGGCGGGGTGGTCGGCTAGCCACCGCCACCCCTCACGGACGGGCCGTCCGCGGCCCGCCCCCATACGGCCAGTCGGGGCGCTCCCCGGTCACAGTAGGCTTCGGCGCGAGAGCCGGAGCCCCTGAACCCATGGGGACACACCTGCCGAGGAGCGCCCCGCATGAGCCTGACCCTGAGGACCATCAGCCGAGAGCAGCATCTGGCATTCATCCAGAGCCTGCCGTCGGCGAGCCACTGCCAGGTTCCGGCATGGGCCGATGTGAAGACGGAGTGGCGCTCGGAGAACCTCGGCTGGTTCGACAGGAACGGCCAGCTGGTCGGCGCCGGCCTGGTGCTCTATCGGCAGCTGCCCAAGATCAAGCGCTATCTCGCGTACCTCCCCGAGGGCCCGGTCATCAACTGGTACGCGCCCAACCTCGACGAGTGGCTCCAGCCGATGCTGGCCCACCTCAAGCAGCAGGGCGCCTTCTCCGTGAAGATGGGCCCGCCGGTCGTCATCCGCCGCTGGGACTCCGCGGCCATCAAGTCCGGCATCCAGAACCCCGACGTGAAGCGCCTGCGCGACGTCGAGGCCTCGTACATCGAGCCGCGCGCCTTCGAGGTCTCCGACCGGCTGCGGAAGATGGGCTGGCAGCAGGGCGAGGACGGCGGCGCGGGCTTCGGCGACGTACAGCCCCGCTACGTCTTCCAGGTGCCGTTGGCCAACCGCTCGCTCGACGAGGTCCTGAAGGGCTTCAACCAGCTGTGGCGGCGGAACATCAAGAAGTCCGAGAAGGCCGGCGTCGAGGTCGTCCAGGGCGGCTACGAGGACCTCGCCGAGTGGCAGCGGCTCTACGAGATCACCGCCGTGCGCGACAAGTTCCGCCCGCGCCCCCTGTCGTACTTCCAGCGCATGTGGTCGGTCCTCAACTCCGAGGACCCCAACCGGATGCGGCTGTACTTCGCGCGCCACAACGGCGTGAACCTGTCCGCCGCCACGATGCTCGTCGTCGGCGGGCACGTCTGGTACTCCTACGGCGCGTCCGACAACATCGGCCGCGAGGTCAGGCCCTCGAACGCGATGCAGTGGCGGATGCTGCGCGACGCCTACGCGATGGGCGCGACCGTCTACGACCTGCGCGGCATCTCGGACTCGCTCGACGAGACCGACCACCTCTTCGGCCTGATCCAGTTCAAGGTCGGCACGGGCGGCGAGGCCGTGGAGTACGTCGGCGAGTGGGACTTCCCGCTCAACAAGCTGCTCCACAAGGCACTCGACATCTACATGTCGCGCCGGTGAGCATTCCTTAATCTCGTTCCTGTTCACACCTCTTGTACACCGCTGCCACCAGAAAGGTTCCGGGCCGGCCATGGCGCTCTCCCTCTACGTCGACACCGCGCGCTGGCGGGCGCACCAGAAGTCCGTTCTCGAGCAGTTCCCCGGGGTCATCCCGGTCTGCAAGGGCAACGGCTACGGCTTCGGTCACGAACGGCTCGCGGAGGAGGCGACGCGCTTCGGCGCGGACACCCTCGCCGTCGGGACCACCTACGAAGCGGCCAAGATCAAGGACTGGTTCAGCGGTGACCTGCTGGTCCTCACCCCGTTCCGCCGCGGCGAGGAGCCGGTGCCGCTGCCCGACCGCGTGATCCGCTCCGTGTCGTCGGTCGACGGGGTGCACGCCCTGGTCGGCGCGCGCGTCGTCATCGAGTGCATGTCCTCGATGAAGCGCCACGGCGTCAAGGAGGAGGAGCTGGGGCTGCTCCAGGCGGCCATCGAGGACGTCCGCCTGGAGGGCTTCGCGCTGCACCTCCCGCTGGACCGCGCCGACGGGTCCGACGCGGTCGAGGAGGTCATCGGCTGGATGGACCGGCTGCGCGCCGCCAGGCTGCCGCTGCACACGATGTTCGTCAGCCACCTGCGGGCCGAGGAGCAGGCCAGGCTCCAGCAGCAGTTCCCGCAGACCCGCTTCCGCGCCCGCATCGGCACGCGGCTGTGGCTCGGCGACCACGAGGCGACGCAGTACCGGGGTTCGGTGCTGGACGTCACCCGCGTCGCCAAGGGGGATCGTTTCGGCTACCGCCAGCAGAAGGTCGCGTCCGACGGCTGGCTCGTGGTCGTCGCCGGCGGCACCTCGCACGGCGTCGGCCTGGAGGCCCCCAAGGCGCTGCACGGGGTGATGCCGCGCGCCAAGGGCGTGGCGCGCGCCGGGCTCGCGACGGTCAACCGCAACCTCTCGCCGTTCGTCTGGGCGGGCAAGCAGCGCTGGTTCGCCGAACCGCCGCACATGCAGGTGTCCATCCTGTTCGTGCCCGCGGACGCGCAGGAGCCGAAGGTCGGCGACGAACTGGTGGCCCATCTGCGGCACACGACGACGCAGTTCGACCGCCTCGTAGAGCGCTGAGCAGGAGACCGCTGAGCAGGAGACCGCTGAGCGGTGCGGCGCCGTACGGCGGGGCGTTGAGGAAACGCCCCGCCGTAGGGCACGTAGGGCACGTCGCGGGCTAGTTCCGCCCCTCCGTGCCCCATTCCACCCTGGGCCCCTCCGCACCGTGCGCCGCGTGCGGCGGGCGGGCCGCCTGACCGTACGCGTGGACGTCCTCGGCCCCGTCGAGCACCCCGCCCGACGGATCGTCCGAACCGTCGCGCCGTACGCCGTCCTTCTCGGGCATCAGCACGTCCCGTACGACCAGTGCGCACAGGTACAGCGTTCCCACCAGGTGCAGCACGATCGCCAGGTGGTAGCCGTCCTGCGGCAGCCCCTGCTGCTTGTCGCCGCTCATGGTGAACGCCAGGTACATCCAGATCCCCAGGAAGTACAGGACCTCGCACGCCTGCCACACCAGGAAGTCCCGCCAGCGCGGCCTGGCCAGCGCCGCGAGGGGGACCAGCCACAGCACGTACTGCGGTGAGTAGACCTTGTTGGTGAGGATGAAGGCCGCGACCACCAGGAAGGCCAGCTGGGCGAAGCGCGGCCTGCGCGGCGCCATGAGGGCCAGCGCGGCGATGCCCGCGCACGCCAGGACCATCAGCAGCACCGCGTAGGTGTTCACCGACTCCACGTCGAGCTGGGTGTTGCCGCGCTGGGCGATGATCAGCCAGAAGGAGCCGAAGTCGACGTCGCGCTCCTGGCTGAAGGTGTAGAACTTCTTCCACCCCTCGGGCGCGAGGAACATCACCGGCAGGTTCACCACCAGCCAGGCGCCCGCCGTGCCGAGCGCCGCCGCCCCGAACTCCCGCCACTTCCCGGCCCGCCAGCACAGCACGAACAGCGGCCCGAGCAGCAGGACGGGGTAGAGCTTGGCCGCCGTCGCGAGGCCGATCAGGATGCCGAACGCCAGGCTCCTGCCGCGCGACCACATCAAGAGGGCCGCCGCGGTGAGCGCGACGGCCAGCAGGTCCCAGTTGATGGTCGCGGTCAGCGCGAAGGCGGGCGCCAGCGCGACCAGCAGGCCGTCCCAGGGCCGCCTCCTGTGGGTGCGCGCGACGCACACGGCCATGACCGCCGTGCAGACCATCAGCATGGCCGCGTTGACCATCCAGTACGCCTGCTCGCTCTCGGTCGACGTGCCCTCGAAGGGCAGCGTCAGCCAGGCCGCGACCTTCATGAACAGGCCGGTCAGCACGGGGTACTCCAGGTACTCCATGTCGCCGTCGAGCCGGTCGAAGTACGGGATGAGCCCGTCGGCGAAGCCGCGCCCGCCGTACAGGTGCGGGATGTCGGAGTAGCAGGCGTGGGTGTACTGCGAGTTCACGCCCCTGAACCACGCCCATTCGTAGCAGGGCATCTTCTGCACCATGCCGAGGGCGAACATCCCGATCGCCACCAGGGCGACGACCTGGACCGGGGTGATCCAGGCGCGTCCGCCGGTGCGTGCCCAGCGCCCGAGCGGACCGCCGATCAGCTCGCTGCCCGCGGCGGCGACCTCGTCCTGCTGCGTGGGCCGTACGACCGGCCGGTCCTGGTTCACGCTGGTTCCCTCCGCGCTTGGCATGCGGGCCATCCTGCCGTACGGGGCTGTGTACGGGGCGTACGGCGAGGGCCGCCGCACCTGATCGGTGCGGCGGCCCTCGCCGTGCTGTGCGGTGCCACGGGGCGCTAGCGGAACAGTCCTCCGCCGTCGTTCGTGCCGTCGTTGACGCCCCCGCCCGGTCTTCCGGTTCCGCCGCCCGGCCTGCCGGTGGTGGAGCCGTCGGTCGAGCCCTCGATCGTCCCGCCGCCCGGATCCCCGCCGCCCGGGTCACCGTTGGCCGCGCCGCCCGGGTCCCCGCCGCCGTCGGTACCGCAGTTCGGGTCCCACGGCTTGCAGGTCGGATCCGGATCGGGGTCCGGGGTCTTGGACGGGGTCTGGGTCGGCTGCTTCGGCGGGATCTTCGTCGGAGGCGTCTCGGACGGGGTCTCGGACGGCTTCTCCTCGGGCTTCTCTGAGGTCGGCGGCGGCGAGGTCGGTGCCCCGTCGCTGTCGGCCTTGTCCCAGATGTCGTCGGCCTCGGGGAACTTCTCCTCCGAGACGCCCTTGAGCGCGGCCTTCATGTAGTCCGTCCACACCTGGGTGGGGATGTCACCACCGTGGATGGAGTCCTTGCCGCCCGTGCCGTTCATGGACAGCAGCTTGCGGGACTCGGGATCCGTACGGAACAGGGTGACGGCGGTCGACAGCTGCGGGGTGTAGCCGACGAACCAGGCCGACTTGTTCTTGTCGGTCGTACCCGTCTTGCCCGCCGCGGGACGGCCCAGTTCCTTGGCCCGGGTGCCGGTGCCGTTCTGGACGACGTTCTCCAGCACCTTGGTGATGTTGTCCGCGATGTCGGAGTCGAGCGCGTTCTCCGGCTTCGGCTTCTCGAAGCCCGCCATTTCCTCGCCCTTGCGGACCACCTTGGTCACGGAGTACGGCTCGTGGTGCTCGCCCGACGCCGCGAAGGTGGCGTACGAGTCGGCCATGCGGATCGCGCTCGGCGTGGAGGTACCCAGCGAGAACGAGGCGTTCAGCTGGTCCATCGAGTCCTTGAGGATGCCGGTGCTCTCGGCGACGTCCCGCACGTTCTTCAGTCCGACGTCGACGCCGAGCTGCACGAAGGGCGTGTTGATGGACTTCTCCATCGCCTTCTCCAGCGTGACGTAGCCGTACGGCGTGGGGCTCTCGTTCTTCTGCCGGAAGGGCTTGCCCTGCGACAGCAGCGGATCGCCGTTGCGGTCCTTGATGACGATCAGGTCGTCGCCGTTGTACTTGCTCTGCGGCGACAGGCCCTCGCCCGGATCGGTGTTCTGCGTGCCGTACTTCATCGCTGCGGCGAGGACGTACGGCTTCCAGGTCGATCCCACGGGGACGCCGGAGGTGTCGGCGTTGTTGGTGAAGTGCTTCTTGTCCCAGCCCTCGCCGCCGTACACCGCGACGATCGCACCGGTCTTCACGTCGACCGAAGCGCTGCCGAACTGCACGTACTTGTCCAGCTCGGGGCGTTCCTTGAGGTCGAGGAAGTCCTTGCGGGTCTTCTCCACCGCCGCCGCCATCGCGTCGACCTTCGGCTTCTCGAAGGTCGTGTAGATGCGGTAGCCCCCGAGGTCGAGGTCCTCGGGCTTCAGCTCGGGGCGCGTCTTCAGGACGTACTTCTTGGCGATCTCGACGAGATAGCCCTTCTGCCCGTCGAGCCCGGTGGCCGCGGTGGAGTCGATCATCTTGGGGAAGCCCTCCTGGATGACCTTGTCGCGGGTGGCCGCGTCCAGCCGGCCCACCTCGACCTCGCGGTTGAGGATCCACGCCCAGCGCTTCTTGGCGCGCGCGGTGTTCTCCTCCCGGGTGGCCTTGGGCCCGATGCCGCCGTCCGGGGTGTAGAGGTTCGGCCCCTTGAGCGTGGCCGCGAGCAGTGCGCTCTGCGACTCCGTCAGGTCCTCGCTGTCCACGCCGAAGTACGCCTGGGCCGCGGCCTGGATGCCGTAGGCACCGCGCCCGTAGTAGGCGGTGTTCAGGTACCCCGCGAGGATGTCGTTCTTCTCCTGGGTCGTACCGACCTTTATGGAGATGAACAGCTCCTTCACCTTCCGGTCCAGGCTCTGCTCCTGGCTCAGGAAGGTGTTCTTCACGTACTGCTGGGTGATGGTCGAGCCGCCCTGGGTCTCGCCGCCCTTGGCCATGTTCACCACGGCGCGGGCGATGCCCATCGGGTCGACGCCCTTGTCCTCGTAGAAGGAGTCGTTCTCGGCCGCGATGACGGCGTCGCGGATCGTGTCGGGGATCCGGTCCAGGCCCACGATCTGGCGGTTGCGGGTACCGCCCGTGGCGGCCATCTGCGTCCCGTCGGCCCAGTAGAAGACGTTGTTCTCCGCCTGGGTGACCTTGTTGACGTCCGGCACCTCGACCCAGGCGATGGCCGCGCCCGCGGCGCCCAGGAGGATCGCGAGGAAGCCGAAGCAGGTGCCGAGCACCTGTTTCCAGGACGGTACGAAACGCCGCGCGCCGGTCTTGCCGGCGCGCGGGTAGTCGATGAAGCGCTTCTTGGACCGCGGAGCCCTGCCCCCGCCCCGCCCGCGCCCGGGGCCCTCGGACCCCCCGCCGCCACCGCCCGTGCCGCGGCGGCCCCCGCCTCCGCCGCGGCCCGAACCGCCGCCGCGCTGGGCGGCCCTCCGGGCCTCGGCACGCCCGCCGTACGGGCGTTCGGGATCGGACGCGCCGGACGGCGAACCGGTCGGCACGTCATGTGAGGGTGCCGCGCGTCGGCCCTGGGGCTGCTGCGCTGCGCGTCTGGCCGCGGCTCGACCGCCACCTTGCGGCTGCGGCGGTTTGCGACGGTGCTCGCTCATCGAACGACTACTCCTCGGGCAGGCGAGAGCGCCTGGAAGCGGCAGTTGAGATCCGTGTCCCCCCGACACGCGGACCCCGGTGGACCTCGCGGCACGTGTGCGGCACGCCTCTCGGCACGCCTCCCGACACGCCCCGCGGCGCGGCGTTCCCCGTCGTCGCGCGGTTCCCGGTGGTCTGCATGCCGCACAGACTACGCACGGTCAAAACCCATCTAGGGCCGATGTTCACCCCAAATCAGGCAAGTCACCGCCTGCGAATTGACGATGTGACGCCGTTCACGATGACCCCCCTTGTCGCGACAGCGGGGCCGTTCTATCGTGCTGATGTATCGAGTCGATACATCAGCACGGCATATCGGACGAGAACGGTCAGAGGAGGCGGGGATGAGCAGACGCTCGGGCATCCTCGAATTCGCCGTTCTCGGTCTGCTCCGTGAGTCCCCCATGCACGGTTACGAGCTGCGGAAACGCCTCAACACCTCGCTGGGGATCTTCCGCGCCTTCAGCTACGGCACCCTGTACCCCTGCCTCAAGACGCTCGTCGCCAACGGCTGGTTGGCCGAAGAGCCGGGCAGCGCCCCCGAGGACGCGCTCGCGGCTTCACTCGCAGGGCGCCGCGCCAAGATCGTCTACCGGTTGACGGCGGAAGGTAAGGAGCACTTCGAGGAGCTGCTCTCCCACACCGGCCCCGACACCTGGGAGGACGAGCACTTCGCGGCACGCTTCGCCTTCTTCGGGCAGACGGAGCGCGAGGTGCGGATGCGGGTCCTGGAAGGCAGGCGCAGCCGGCTGGAGGAGCGGCTCGAAAAGATGCGGGCCTCGCTGGCCCGTACACGAGAGCGCCTGGACGACTACACGCTTGAGCTGCAGCGACACGGCATGGAGTCCGTGGAGCGCGAAGTGCGCTGGCTGAACGAGCTCATCGAGAGCGAGCGCGCGGGGCGGGACCAGAGACGGTCCGCCCCCGAGAGCTCCGCTCAGCACGACCACACAACAGGGGACGCGGGCGGCCTGCCCCGGCACCGGGGCATCGCCCCGCCGGATCCGTCCGACGACACCGCCAAGTGAGGCCCTGCGTCCGCAGGGCTTCGTCTAGAACACACAGGGAGCAACCGGAATGGGTTCGGTTCGCGTAGCCATCGTCGGCGTGGGCAACTGCGCCGCCTCGCTGGTGCAGGGCGTCGAGTACTACAAGGACGCCGACCCGGCGACCAAGGTGCCGGGTCTGATGCACGTGCAGTTCGGCGACTACCACGTCGGTGACGTCGAGTTCGTCGCCGCCTTCGATGTGGACGCGAAGAAGGTCGGCCTCGACCTCGCGGACGCCATCGGCGCCAGCGAGAACAACACCATCAAGATCTGCGACGTGCCCACCAGCGGCGTGACCGTCCAGCGCGGCCACACCCACGACGGTCTCGGCAAGTACTACCGCCAGACCATCGAGGAGTCCACCGAGGCCCCGGTCGACGTCGTCCAGGTCCTGAAGGACAAGCAGGTCGACGTTCTCGTCTGCTACCTGCCCGTCGGCTCCGAGGACGCGGCGAAGTTCTACGCCCAGTGCGCCATCGACGCCAAGGTCGCCTTCGTCAACGCCCTCCCGGTCTTCATCGCCGGCACCAAGGAGTGGGCCGACAAGTTCACCGAGGCCGGTGTCCCGATCGTCGGCGACGACATCAAGTCGCAGGTCGGCGCCACCATCACGCACCGCGTGATGGCGAAGCTCTTCGAAGACCGCGGTGTCCGTCTTGAGCGCACCATGCAGCTCAACGTCGGCGGCAACATGGACTTCAAGAACATGCTGGAGCGCGACCGCCTCGAGTCCAAGAAGATCTCGAAGACGCAGGCCGTCACCTCGCAGATCCCCGACCGCGAGCTGGGCGAGAAGAACGTCCACATCGGCCCGTCGGACTACGTGGCCTGGCTGGACGACCGCAAGTGGGCGTACGTCCGCCTTGAGGGCCGCGCCTTCGGCGACGTCCCGCTGAACCTTGAGTACAAGCTCGAGGTGTGGGACTCCCCGAACTCCGCCGGTGTCATCATCGACGCGCTGCGCGCCGCGAAGATCGCGAAGGACCGGGGCATCGGTGGCCCGATCCTCTCCGCGTCCTCGTACTTCATGAAGTCCCCGCCGGTGCAGTACTTCGACGACGAGGCGCTCGCCAACGTCGAGAAGTTCATCAAGGGCGAGGTCGAGCGCTAAAGCTCCCCTTCCCGTTCGACGTGCGAGGGTCCCCGGGCAATCCGCCCGGGGACCCTCCTCGTGTGTGACGCTTGCGCACATGTCCGTCGTGCGTGATCTACGCGTGCTCCTGCGCCTCGGCGACTTCCGGCGTCTGCTCGGCGTACGCCTGCTCTCCCAGTCCGCCGACGGCGTCTACCAGGTCGCCCTCGCCACCTACGTCGTCTTCTCCCCCGAGAAGCAGACCTCGCCCGCCGCCATCGCCTCCGCGATGGCCGTGCTCCTGCTTCCCTACTCGCTCGTCGGCCCCTTCGCCGGAGTGCTCCTGGACCGCTGGCCGCGCCGCCAGGTCTTCCTCTACGGCAACCTGCTGCGCGCGGCCCTCGCCTGCTGCACGGCCCTGCTGATCCTCGGCTCCGCCCCCGACTGGCTCTTCTACGCCTCCGCCCTGAGCGTCACCGCCGTCAACCGCTTCGTGCTCGCCGGGCTGTCGGCCGCGCTGCCGCGCGTCGTGGACACCGACCGGCTCGTGACGGCCAACGCGCTGTCCCCCACCGCGGGCACCCTCGCCGCGACCGCGGGCGGCGGTCTGGCCTTCGCCGTACGGATCCTGAGCTCGGACTCGGACGCCGCCGTGGTGCTGCTGGGCGCGGCGCTCTACCTCTGCGGGGCGCTCGCCTCGCTGCGCCTGGGCCGGGAACTGCTCGGCCCCGACCCGTCGGCGTACCGGCCCAGACTGCGGGCGGCGGTCGCCTCGACGGCGCACGGCCTCGTCGAGGGGCTGCGGCACCTGGGGGAGCGCAGGACCGCGGCCCGCGCACTGGCGGCCATGACCCTGCTGCGGTTCTGCTACGGGGCGCTGACGGTGATGGTGCTGATGCTCTGCCGGTACGCCTGGTCCGATGCCACCAGGCCCGGCGACGCTTCGGGCGGCGCGGGCTCCGCGTCCGACGGCCTCGCACTTCTGGGCCTCGCCGTGGGGATCTCGGGAGCTGGCTTCTTCGCCGCCGCGCTGCTCACCCCCTGGGCGGTGGGCCGCCTCGGCCCGTACGGCTGGATGGTGGTGTGCGCGACGGCCGCGGCGGTGCTCGAACCGGCGCTCGGGCTGCCGTTCACCCCCGTACCGATACTGATCGCCGCCTTCGTACTGGGTCTCGTCACCCAGGGCTCGAAGATCGCGACGGACACCGTGGTGCAGACGGAGGTGGATGACGCCTTCCGCGGCCGGGTCTTCTCGCTCTACGACGTGCTGTTCAACGTCGCCTTCGTGGGGGCGGCGGCCGTGGCCGCGCTGGTACTGCCCGCCGATGGGCGGTCGGCCGTGCTCGTGGTCGCGGTGGCCGTCCTCTACGCCTCGGTCGCGCTGCTGCTGAGCTCCTGGCGACGCGCCGAGGGGCGATGTTTCACGTGAAACATCGCCCCTCGACCGCGGAACAGGGGTCGCTCCTGGGTCATGTTTCACGTGAAACATGACCCAGGGCCGCCTCAGCCCTGTCCGGCCCACCACTCCTTGAGCGCCGTGACCGCCGCGTCGTACTCCATCGGCCCGTTCTCCAGCCGCAGCTCCAGCAGGAACTTGTACGCCTTGCCGATCGCCGGTCCCGGGCCGATCCCCAGGATCTCCTGGATCTGGTTGCCGTCGAGGTCCGGCCGGATCGAGTCCAGCTCCTCCTGCTCCTTGAGCGCGGCAATGCGCTCCTCAAGGCCGTCGTAGGCGCGCGACAGGGCCGTCGCCTTGCGCTTGTTGCGGGTCGTGCAGTCCGAGCGGGTCAGCTTGTGCAGCCGCTCCAGCAGCGGACCCGCGTCCCGCACGTAGCGGCGCACCGCCGAGTCGGTCCACTCTCCCGTCCCGTAGCCGTGGAAGCGCAGATGCAGCTCCACCAGCTTCGTGACGTCCTTGACCATGTCGTTGGAGTACTTCAGCTCGGTCATGCGCTTCTTGGTCATCTTCGCGCCCACCACCTCGTGGTGGTGGAAGGAGACCCGGCCGTCCTTCTCGAAGCGCCGGGTGCGCGGCTTGCCGATGTCGTGCAGCAGCGCGGACAGCCGCAGCACCAGGTCCGGCCCGTTCTCCTCCAGGTCGATGGCCTGGTCCAACACGGTCAGTGAGTGCTCGTACACATCTTTGTGACGGTGGTGCTCGTCGCTCTCCAGCCGCAGCGCGGGCAGCTCGGGCAGTACGTACTCGGCGAGCCCGGTGTCGACGAGGAGCCCGAGGCCCTTGCGCGGGTGCTCGGAGAGCAGCAGCTTGTTGAGTTCGTCGCGCACGCGCTCGGCGGAGACGATCTCGATGCGTCCCGCCATGTCCTTCATCGCGGCCACGACCTCGGGGGCCACCTCGAAGTCCAGCTGGGCGGCGAAGCGCGCGGCGCGCAGCATCCGCAGCGGGTCGTCGGAGAAGGACTCCTCGGGCGTGCCCGGGGTGCGCAGCACGCGGGCCGCGAGGTCCTCCAGGCCGCCGTGCGGGTCGACGAACTCCTTCTGCGGGAGGGCGACCGCCATCGCGTTGACCGTGAAGTCACGCCGTACGAGGTCTTCCTCGATCGAGTCGCCGTAGGACACCTCGGGCTTGCGCGAGGTCCTGTCGTAGGCCTCGGAGCGGTAGGTGGTGACCTCGATCTGGTAGCCGTCCTTCTGGCTGCCGACCGTACCGAAGGCGATCCCGACCTCCCAGACGGCGTCGGCCCACGGCCGGACGATCTTCAGCACGTCCTGGGGACGGGCGTCGGTCGTGAAGTCCAGATCGTTACCGAGCCGCCCGAGCAAGGCATCCCGGACCGAGCCTCCGACCAGGGCGAGGCTGAAACCCGCCTCCTGGAAACGGCGGGCCAGGTCGTCGGCGACGGGAGCCACCCGCAGCAGCTCGCTGACCGCGCGGCGCTGCACCTGGCTCAGTGCGAGGGGATTGTCTTCGTTGGCGTTCGGCACAACAGAAAAGGGTACGTGCCCCGGCCGACCCTGGCTCCCAGGTTTCCCGGCGGCCGAATTCCACCGCTCGTACTCTGAGGTCCACCGTCTCGTCCCGCTTGCCCGGGAGGCTTTGACGATCACGTGGAGCAGTCCGCGGCACTTAGCCCCAGCCCGCATCGTTACCATGCGTGGACGCAGCAAGCGACAACCACCGATGACCGCAGACGACGAGGGACGGACGGGCGCGTGGCCGAGGCGGCAGACATCCAGGGAATGAATCCCTCCCCTGCCCGCCGTTGGGTGCGCCGCACAGCCGCTCTGGTCGCCGGAGCACCGATCCTGGCAGCGCTGATCTACGGCCCCGCGGCGAAGCCCGCGACGGCCGCGACAGCCGCGGAGAAGGACACGGGCCCGCGCGTCGACGTCTCGCTCGACTCCCTGATGCCCGCGGCGCCCGTGAAGGGCGACACGGTCACCGTCTCCGGGACCCTGACGAACAAGGGCAAGGAGACCGTCACCAACGCCCATGTCGACCTGCGGGTGGGCCGCAAGCTCTCCGGCCGGATCGAGATCGACGACGCCGCCGCCCGTACGGGTTCCTCCAGCGACGACCTCTCGTCCATCGAGGACAAGTACTCCGTCAAGGTCTCGAAGCTCGCCTCGGGCATCAGCACCGACTTCAGCATCTCGGTCCCCGTCGACAAGCTGGGGCTCGACGGCGACGGCGTCTACCAGCTCGGGGTGTCCCTGTCCGGCGAGACCGCCGACGAGGACTACGACCACGTGCTCGGCAGCGAGCGCACGTTCCTCCCCTGGCAGCCCTCCGCCACCGGGAAGAAGAGCCAGTTCACCTACCTGTGGCCGCTGATCTCCTCGGTGCACCTCACGGCCGAGACGGGCTCCGACGAGCAGCAGACGCCGGTGTTCGAGGACGAAGCGCTGGCGGCGGAGCTCGCCCCTGGCGGCCGCCTGGAGCAGATGGTCTCGCTCGGCTCCCAGCTCCCCGTGACCTGGGTCATCGACCCGGACCTGCTCGCCTCGGTCGACGCGATGACCAAGAGCTACCGGGTCAAGTCCGACGACACCACCGTCGCGGGCAAGAACCAGGCCGTCGCCCGGCAGTGGCTCACCGCGCTGGAGACCGCCGTCCAGGGCCGCAAGGTGGTCGCGCTGCCCTTCGGCGACCCCGACCTGGCATCTCTCGCCCACCACGGCGTCTCCGGCTCCCTGAGCCACCTCCAGCCCGCCACGGAGGTGGCGGAGATGACCGTGGAAACGGTGCTCCACGTGAAGCCCTCGGTCGACTTCGCCTGGCCCGTGGACGGCGCGATCGATCCGTCGATCGTGAACGTCGCCACCTCGGCCGGCGCCCACAAGGTGATCGCCCGCAGCGACAGCCTCCGGGAGACCGCGGGGCTGCCGTACACGCCCACGGCGGCCCGTCCCATCGGGGGCGGTACGACGGCCGTGGTCTCCGACGCCCGGCTCTCCACCGCCTTCCAGGGCGACATGACGGACGCGGAGAACTCCACCCTCGCCGTCCAGGAGTTCCTGGCCCAGAGCCTGGCCTTCACCCTCCAGGAGCCCGACAAGCAGCGCAGCATCGTCGTCGCTCCGCAGCGGATGCCGACGGCGGCCCAGGCCCAGTCCATGGCCCAGGCCCTGCGCACGCTCGAAGCCCAGCGCTGGACCCAGCCCCTCGACCTGGTCGCCGCGTCGGCCGTCAAGCCGGATCCCAAGGCCACCACGAAGGTTCCCAGCACCGCCCGGTACCCGAAGAAGCTCCGCGCCGATGAACTGACCGACGGGGCGTTCCAGCAGATCAGGACGGTCCAGGGCACGCTCGACACGTTCAAGGGCATCCTCACCCAGCCCGACCGCGTGGTGACGCCCTTCGGGAACGCCATAAACCGCGAGATGTCGACGTCCTGGCGCGGTCACGAGGCGGAGGCCACCCGGTACCGGGACTCGGTGCAGATGTACCTCAGCGACCTCACCTCCGAGGTCAAGCTCATCGACAAGTCCGACGTGACCCTCTCGGGCCGCAGCGCGACGATCCCGGTCACCGTGCAGAACAAGCTCGTGCAGGGTGTCGACAACCTGGTGCTGCGGCTCAAGTCGGACACTCCGCGGCGACTGACGCTCGACGACGGCAAGGTCGTGTCGGAAGAGCCGATCAAGATCTCCGGCGGACACCGCCAGACGGTGAAGTTCGACACCTCCGCCAATGCCAACGGCCAGGCCAGGGTGACCGCCCAGCTCTACACCGCGGACAACCTGCCGTACGGCAAAGAGATGACGTTCACGGTGAAGGTCTCCGAGATCACCCCCACCGTGATGCTGGTCATCGCGGGAGGCGTGCTGCTCCTGGTGCTCGCGGGCGTCAGGATGTACACCCAGCGCAAGCGCACGGCCGCCACCGCGGCAGCGGCCCGGGAGGACGCCGAAGCGGAGCGGAAGGACACCACCGAGGCCCCGGATGACACCACCGGATCCGGGCAGCCGAGTGACCCGACGCCTGACACCGGTGACACCGGGCCGGAAAGCGGGGACCCGTCGGGCGCGGGTGAGAAAGTGGACCGTTGAGCGATGTCTGTCGTGGCCGGCCGGCCTGGGGACGATGAGGTGGGGTTTCGATGAACGCGCCGTACGACGGTGACCGCGGTCAGGGCGCGGGCGGAGGCGGGCACTACGGCGGGCAGCCTCCCGCCGCCGACCCCGTGCCTCCGCAGGACCCGTACAACCAGGCCCCGTACAACCAACCTCAGTACGACCAATCTCAGTACGACCAGGCTCAGTACAACCAGGCTCCGTACAACCAGGACCCGTACATCCAGGACGCCTACGGCTACGACCCCTACCGGGGCCAGGACCTCTCCGCCCAGGACCCGGTGGCCGAGGCGCTCTACGACCGCTCGGCGCACCCGCCGCCACCCCCGGGCACGTACCAGGAGCCGCAGCCGCTCTACCAGCAGCCCGTGGCGCCCCAACACGCCCCCGACCCCCGCATCTGGGCGCAGACCCCGCCGCCCGAGCCGGACGGCCCCTCCCGCCACCTGCCGTACGGCGACGACGCCAGGACCGTCCAGTTCACCGGGGTCGACGACCTGGTGACCCACGCCGCCGACGAGCGCGAGCAGCCGGACGCCTTCGCCCACCTCTTCCGCGACCAGCAGACGCCCGGCGCGGCGCCCCCGGCACCGCCCGCGCCGCCCCCGGCACCCGCCCCGCCCAAGAAGTCGGGCGGCCGCGCCTCCGGGCTGCTGAAGTCCAGCGCGGTGATGGCCGCGGGCACCCTGGTCTCGCGCCTCACCGGTTTCGTCCGCTCCGCGATGATCGTCGCGGCCCTGGGCGTCGCCATCCTCGGTGACTCCTTCCAGGTCGCGTACCAGCTGCCGACGATGATCTACATCCTGACCGTCGGCGGCGGCCTCAACTCCGTCTTCGTGCCGCAGCTCGTCCGGGCCATGAAGGAGGACGAGGACGGCGGACAGTCGTACGCCAACCGGCTGCTGACGCTCGTCATGGTCGTCCTGGGCACCCTCACGGCCCTGGCGATGGTGGCCGCACCGCTCCTGGTGAAGTTCCTGTCGCTGCCGGTGGCGAACGATCCGGCGGCCAACGACGTCGCCGTCACGCTGCTGCGCTACTTCCTGCCCTCGATCTTCTTCATGGGCGTCCACGTCGTGATGGGGCAGATCCTCAACACGCGCGGCCGGTTCGGCGCGATGATGTGGACCCCGGTCCTCAACAACGTCATCATCATCGCCACGCTCGGCGCGTTCCTCTGGGTGTACGGCAGCGCGTCCACCTCCGGCATCTCCGCGGAGACCATCCCGACGGAGGCCGTGCGGCTGCTCGGCGTCGGCGTCCTGCTCGGCATGGTCGTGCAGTCCCTCGCGATGCTCCCCTATCTGCGCGAGTCCGGCTTCAAGCCGCAGCTGCGCTTCGACTGGAAGGGCCACGGCCTCGGCAAGGCCGCCATGCTCGCCAAGTGGACGATCCTGTTCGTCCTCGCCAACCAGGCGGGCGCGCTGGTCGTCACCCAGCTCTCCACGTCGGCGGGCAAGGACTCGGGCGTCGCCGGTACCGGCATCGCGGCCTACGCCAACGCCCAGCTCATCTGGGGACTCCCGCAGGCGATCATCACCGTCTCGCTGATGGCGGCCCTGCTGCCCCGGCTGGCCCGCTCGGCCAACGAGGGCGACAGCGGCGCCGTACGCGACGACATCTCCCAGGGACTGCGCACCACAGCCGTCGCGATCGTCCCCATCGCCTTCGGGTTCGTCGCTCTCGGCGTCCCGATGTGCACCCTGATGTTCGGCTCATCGGGCACGGGCAGCGCCACGAACATGGGCTACATGCTGATGGCCTTCGGCCTCGGCCTGATCCCCTACTCCGTGCAGTACGTCGTCCTGCGTGCCTTCTACGCGTACGAGGACACCAGGACGCCCTTCTACAACACGGTCATCGTGGCCGCCGTCAACGCCGGTGCCTCCGCCCTCTGCTACTTCGTCCTGCCGTCCCGCTGGGCCGTCGCCGGCATGGCCGCCTCGTACGGCCTGGCCTACGCCATCGGTGTCGGCGTGGCGTGGCAGCGGCTGCGCAAGCGGCTGGGCGGCGACCTGGACGGCGCCCGCGTCCTGCGTACGTACGCCCGTCTCGGACTGGCCTCGGTGCCCGCGGCCGCCCTCTCGGGCGGAGCCGCGTACGGGATCACCCAGGTGCTCGGGCAGGGTCCGTTCGGGTCGCTGGCCGCGCTGGTGGGCGGCGGAGTCGTGCTCCTCGGGATCTTCTTCGTCGCGGCGCGGAAGATGCGGATCGAGGAGCTCAATGCCCTGGTCGGAATGGTCCGAGGGCGGCTCGGACGCTAGTGGGGCACGTCCCCGCACAACCATCGCCCACCGCCGCGTGTCGTGCATAGCACCGGACTGTGGGCACAATTGGCATGACTGTGCAGAGCTGGCTGGCATCGCGCAACGGATGGGGAGGCAGGAACGACGGTGGCGGAACGTAGCACGACTGCCGTCGACGTGGCCGACAACAGCGGCGATGAGCCGTTGACCGCCAAGGCGGGCGAGGCCACGGCCGACGGGGTCGCGAAAGCCCAGGACCCGGCGGACAAGAGCGCACGGGAGGCGGACGGCGAGCGCAAGGCGGCCGAGCCGCCCACGGTCGCCACTCCCGAGCTGCACAGCGGCCACAAGTTGGCCAGACGCTACCGGCTGGAGGAGTGCGTCACCCGTCTGGACGGTTTCAGCAGCTGGCGCGCGGTCGACGAGAAACTGCGCCGTGCGGTGGGCGTCCACGTGCTGCCCGCCGACCACTCCCGGGCCCGCTCGGTCCTGGCCGCCGCCCGCTCATCCGCGCTGCTCGGCGACCCCCGGTTCGTTCAGGTCCTGGACGCGGTCGAGGAGAACGACCTCGTCTACGTCGTCCACGAGTGGCTGCCCGACGCCACGGAGCTCACCACCCTGCTCGCGTCCGGGCCGCTGGAGGCGCACGACGCCTATCAGCTCGTCAGCCAGGTGTCCCAGGCCATGGCCGCGGCGCACCGCGAGGGGCTCGCGCATCTGCGCCTCACCCCCGGCGCGGTGCTGCGCAGCTCGACCGGCCAGTACCGGATCCGCGGCCTCGCCGTGAACGCGGCGCTGCGCGGCATCAGCGCCGAGCGGCCGCAGCGCACCGACACCGAGGCGATCGGCGCCCTGCTGTACGCGGCGCTGACGCAGCGCTGGCCGTACGAGAACGACGCGCACGGCCTCTCCGGCCTGCCCAAGGGCGTCGGCCTCATCGCCCCCGACCAGGTCCGGGCCGGGGTCCACCGCGGCCTCTCCGAGCTGGCGATGCGCGCCCTGGCCAACGACGGCGCCACCGCGTCCCGCCAGGAACCGCCCTGCACCACGCCCGACGAGCTGGCCAAGGCCGTGGCCGCGATGCCCCGCGTCCGCCCGCCGGAGCCCACGTTCACCGCCCCGCCCGAGTACCAGCGCACCACGTACCAGCAGGGCACCTACGGACGGCCGCCCGGCCTCCCGACGACGGCGACCGCCCAGGTCGCCGCGCACCACCCGCCGCGCCCGCTGCAGAGCCGCACCGGGAAGGTCCTCAAGTGGGCCGTCTCCGCGCTGCTCATCGCGGCGCTCGGGCTGGGCAGCTGGCAGCTGGCCGAGGCGGTGCTGGGACGGGGCGGGAACTCCGGTGACACGGACTCCTCCGAGACCAACCAGACCGGCGGCAAGCCGGTCAAGCCCGCGCCGCCGAAGCCGATCGCCATCGAGGACGCCACCGACTTCGACCCGCTGGGAGACGGCGCCGAGAAGCCCAGGGACGTGCCGAAGACGTACGACGGCGACCCGGGCACCTACTGGCAGACCGACGCCTACTACGGCTTCTCCAACTTCGGCAACAAGAAGAAGGGGCTCGGGCTCATCCTGGACCTCGGCAAGGTGCAGAAGGTCGGCAAGGTGGACGTCACGTTCGTGGGCAACACGAAGGTGGAGCTCCGGGCCGCTGCCGCCGACGCGTCGAGCCGTCCGACCTCGCTGGACGCCTTCAGCAAGGTCGCCGAGGGGAGCGGAACGAGTGTCTCGCTCAAGCCGGGGAAGGCTGCCGAGGCACGCTATGTTCTCGTCTGGCTGACCGACCTGCCGAGCGACGGCGGAGACTCGTACCGGGGCAGGATCTCGGAGATCAAGGTCAGCACCTGACGAACGGGAGGGGAGGGGCTCACCGTTGGAAGACGCCGCACTCGACGGCATAGCCGACCAGGAACTCCTGGCGCGGCACGTCGCGGGCGACCCGGACGCCTTCGGTGAGCTCGTACGGCGTCACCGCGACCGTCTGTGGGCCGTGGCCCTGCGCACCCTGGGGGACCGCGAGGAGGCCGCTGACGCCGTCCAGGACGCGCTCGTCTCCGCCTTCCGCGCGGCCCACACCTTCCGCGGCCAGTCCGCCGTCACGACCTGGCTGCACCGCATCACCGTCAATGCCTGCCTCGACCGGGCCCGCAAGGCCGCCTCCCGCAGGACGGCCCCGGTGGACGACACCGAGCGGCTGGAGCAACTGCTCGAACCCCATGAGTCCGCCGAGGCCCCCGCCGAACGCCAGGACCTCCACCGCCAGCTCCTGGCCGCGCTCGCCACCCTGCCCGTCGAACAGCGCGCGGCGCTCGTCCTGGTCGACATGCAGGGGTATCCCGTGGCCGAGGCCGCCAAGGCCCTCGACGTGCCGGTCGGGACGGTGAAGAGCCGCTGTGCCCGGGGTCGCGCCCGACTGGTCCCGATGCTCACTCATCTGCGCGACGAGAGCAGGGGTAACAGTGACGTCGGCGTGGGAAGGAACCGGACGCAGGGGACATCCGTCCCACCGGAGCCGAGTCCCGAAGACCCGGGACCGAACGATCAGACTGCTGTGAAGGGCGGAGGTGGGCGCACGTGACATCCACGACCGACGAGGCCGACACAGCACAGCACCCGGACGTCTCGGAGATCTCCGACCTCACCGAGGGGATCCTCCCGCAGTCCCGCACGGCCGACGTACGACGGCACCTGGAGAGCTGCGAGCTCTGCGCCGATGTGCACACCTCGCTTGAGGAGATCCGCGGCCTGCTCGGGACCCTGCCGGGGCCACAGCGCATGCCCGCCGACATCGCAGGCCGTATCGACGCCGCTCTCGCCGCCGAGGCCCTGCTCGACGCCACGATGCCGGAGTCCGTCGAGAGTGCCGCGCATGTTTCACGTGAAACAACGCCGATCCGCACCATGGAGCCCACTGCCGTGACCCGGCCCAGCGGGCGCCCACGGGCCGCTGTAGGACCGGGCCGCGACGCCCAACGGAGGCGGCGTCGGCACACGGCCGTCTTCGGAGCCGCCTTCGGTGCCGCGGTGGTCCTCGGGGTGGGCGTCTTCGCCCTCCAATCGAACTCACAGTCGGACAACGCCACTGGAGGAAGGGCGGCGGAAGGCGCGAAAATGGCCGGAGACCGGCTCTTCTCCAATGTGGCGATCGAGAGCAAGGTCCAGACCCTGCTCGGTCAGAAGCCGAAGCTCCAGGAGAGCGCACCGGGCACGAAGTCCGGGAAGCCGTCATCCATGGGCACAGCGAATTCGGAATCGCCGACCGCGGGCGTCCAGGAAGAGGGCGGCACCGCCTTCCACACGACCGACGTTCCGGCGTGTGTACTGCAGGGAACCGGGCGCACGACGGATCCACTGGCGGCCGAGCACGGACGGTTCGAGGGCTCCGACGCCTATCTCCTCGTCCTGCCCGATCCCTCCGATGCCGAACGCGTCCAGGCGTACGTCGTCGCCGCCTCCTGTGTGAACGCCTCGCCGCCCGCCAAGGGAGAGCTCCTTCTCAGCCAGGTCTACCCCCGCCGCTGACACTCCGCCGACGCTGCTCGGGCCTCTCGGGAATGCACGCCCCGTAGGATCCGTTGGGTGGGGTGAGAGTCGATGGACCCACCCCAGTAGGCAGTAGGCAGTCTGCAGAGACGAGGAATCAACCCGTGAGCGACGTCCGTAACGTGATCATCATCGGCTCCGGGCCGGCCGGGTACACCGCAGCGCTGTACACCGCGCGCGCGGCGCTCAAGCCGCTGGTCTTCGAGGGTGCCGTCACCGCAGGCGGTGCGCTGATGAACACCACCGATGTGGAGAACTTCCCCGGCTTCCGCGACGGCATCATGGGTCCCGACCTCATGGACAACATGCGCGCGCAGGCCGAGCGTTTCGGTGCCGAGCTGATCCCCGACGACATCGTCTCCGTCGACCTGACCGGGGACATCAAGACCGTCACGGACACCGCGGGCACGGTCCACCGCGCCAAGGCCGTGATCATCACGACCGGCTCGTCCTACCGCAAGCTCGGCCTGCCGAACGAGGACGCGCTGTCCGGCCGCGGCGTCTCCTGGTGCGCCACCTGCGACGGGTTCTTCTTCAAGGACCACGACATCGTCGTGGTCGGTGGCGGTGACACCGCGATGGAGGAGGCCACCTTCCTCTCGCGGTTCGCCAAGTCCGTGACCATCGTCCACCGCCGCGACAGCCTGCGCGCCTCCAAGACGATGCAGGAGCGTGCCTTCGCCGACCCGAAGATCAAGTTCGCCTGGGACAGCGAGGTCGCCGAGATCCAGGGCGACCAGAAGCTCTCGGGTCTGGTGCTGCGCAACACCAAGACCGGCGAGACCTCCCCGCTCCCGGTGACCGGCCTCTTCATCGCCGTGGGCCACGACCCGCGCACCGAGCTCTTCAAGGGCCAGATCGACCTGGACGACGAGGGCTACGTGAAGGTCGAGGCCCCCACGACCCGAACGAACCTCACCGGTGTGTTCGCCGCCGGTGACGTCGTGGACCACACCTACCGACAGGCCATCACCGCTGCCGGTACCGGCTGCTCCGCCGCCCTCGACGCCGAGCGCTTCCTCGCCGCGCTGACGGACGACGAGAAGGCCGCCACGTCCGTCTGAGCCACACACCCCCTCCCCACACCCCCGTAAAGCAAGGAGGTTGCCATGGCTGGCACCCTGAAGAACGTTACTGACGCAGACTTCGAGGAGACCGTCCTCAAGAGCGACAAGCCGGTCCTGGTGGACTTCTGGGCCGCCTGGTGCGGTCCGTGCCGCCAGATCGCCCCCTCCCTGGAGGCGATCGCGGC
This sequence comes from Streptomyces sp. NPDC050504, assembly GCF_044458065.1. NCBI lineage: Bacteria > Bacillati > Actinomycetota > Actinomycetes > Kitasatosporales > Streptomycetaceae > Streptomyces > Streptomyces sp. NPDC050504. The sequence goes on from NZ_JBITHO010000003.1 coordinate 274,181, forward strand.
CGAGCACGGCGACAAGATCGAGATCGTCAAGCTCAACATCGACGAGAACCCGGCCACCGCCGCGAAGTACGGCGTCATGTCCATCCCGACGCTGAACGTCTACCAGAACGGCGACGTCGCCAAGACGATCGTGGGCGCGAAGCCGAAGGCCGCGATCGTGCGCGACCTTGAGGACTTCATCGGCGACGAGGTCGTCAAGGGCTGACGCCACGCTGTTTCACGTGAAACATGTGGGCCCGACTCCTGAGGGAGTCGGGCCCACCGCGTTGTCCACCGCGCTCTACAGCGGTCGCAGCGCGGGTTCCTTCTGTACCGCCCCCAGCAGTCTGTCGAGCGCCATCTCCACGTCTTCCTTCCAGGAGAGCGTGGTGCGCAGCTCCAGTCTCAGCCGGGGATGACGCGGATGCGGCCGTACGGTCTTGAAGCCGACCGCCAGCAGATGGTCGGCGGGCAGCACACAGGCGGGCTCGTTCCAGCGGGTGTCGCCGAACGCCTCGATCGCCTTGAAGCCCCGCCGCAGCAGATCCTTGGCGACCGTCTGCACGATCACTCGTCCCAGACCCTGCCCCTGATAGCCGGGGGCGATCCACGCCGTCATCAGCTGCACGGCGTCCGACGAGACCGGACTGGTGGAGAAGGCCGTGGAGCGCGGTACGTACGCCGGGGGCGCGTAGAGCACGAAGCCCACCGGCACCTCATCGACGTAGACGACCCGGCCGCAGGATCCCCAGTCCAGGAGAACGGCGGAGATCCACGCCTCCTTCTCCAGGTCGGACGTGCCGGCCGTTACCGCGGCCTCTCCGCTGACCGGGTCGAGTTCCCAGAAGACACACGAACGGCAGCGTTTGGGAAGGTCCGGAAGGTTGTCCAGCGTGAGCGGTACGAGCCGACGCCCCATGAAGGGTGTTCCTCACTTCCCTCGCCTGCCGCACCGAGCGCGGCCGACAGCGCGCTCCGCTCCCTGAGCAGGCTGCCGATGAACCCGCCCACGGCTCCAAGCCCCAGGCCCGCTGTCAGCAGTTGGTTGCGGCTCACCGATCGCATGGTCTCTGCCCTCCCATTGAGCCCTCCGAGTGAGATGGACCAGGGTGGAAGCGCCGTACCAGAACGCATCGTATCCACCGGGCGATCGGACGGATACCGAGAGACGGGAAAGGGCGGGCCATGTTCCGGTCAGTACCGGAACATGGCCCGCCCTCGTGGACCGGGGACGGCTCAGTCCTCGCCGTCCTCCGTCTCCTCGTCCTTGAGGACCTTCTCCATCAGCTTGCCCTCGCCGGGAGCGAGGCTGCTGAGGATGCGGTCCAGGTCCTCCACCGAGGCGAACTCGACGACGATCTTGCCCTTCTTCTGCCCCAGGTCGACCTTCACCCGGGTTTCGAAGCGGTCGGAGAGCCGAGCGGCCAGATCACTGAGCGCGGGCGAGACCAGGGCACCGGCACGCGGGCCCTTCGACTTGGTCGAGCTCTTGGGGCGGGTGCCCATCAGGGTCACGATCTCTTCGACCGCCCGCACCGAGAGCCCCTCGGCCACGATGCGGTAGGCGAGCCGGTCCTGCTCCTCGGAGTCGTCGATCGAGAGCAGCGCCCTGGCGTGCCCCGCCGACAGCACCCCGGCGGCCACCCTGTTCTGTACCGCGGGAGAGAGCCGCAGCAGGCGCAGCGTGTTGGAGACCTGCGGACGCGAGCGCCCGATCCGGTCCGCCAGCTGGTCGTGCGTGCAGTTGAAGTCCTTGAGCAGCTGGTCGTAGGCGGCCGCCTCTTCCAGCGGGTTCAGCTGGGCCCGGTGCAGGTTCTCCAGGAGCGCGTCCAGCAGCAGCTTCTCGTCGTCGGTGTCCCGCACGATGGCGGGGATGCGCTCAAGGCCGGCCTCGCGGCAGGCCCTCCAGCGCCGCTCGCCCATGATGAGCTCATAGCGCTCGGACGCCACCTGACGTACGACGACGGGCTGGAGGAGCCCGACCTCCTTGATGGAGGTGATCAGTTCGTCGAGGGCGTCCTCGTCGAACACCTCTCGGGGCTGACGCGGGTTGGGCGTGATGGAGTCCAGCGGCAACTCGGCGAAGTACGCGCCCGCCACCAGGGCGGGCTCGTCCTCCGGCTCGGGCGCGACCGGCTCCGGCTCCACCGGAGGCGAGGGCAGCGTGGTCAGCTTCGCCGCCGCCACTCCACGGTCCGTCGTGAGCACCGGTACGGCACCCGACGACATCGCACCCGAACCGATCGACGGGCCGGCCTTCTCCTGGGGGGCGGCGGGGATCAGCGCACCGAGCCCACGCCCCAGTCCCCTACGACGCTCACTCACTGAATCCCCTCCGACATGATCTGCTGGTTGTCCTGTGCGCCCGCATGGGCCTGCGCCGGGTCGTAGTGGATCCCGACCCCCCGCAGCGCGATCTCACGCGCGGCTTCGAGATAGGAGAGCGCGCCGCTGGAACCCGGGTCGTAGGTCAGCACCGTCTGTCCGTAGCTCGGTGCCTCCGAGATGCGCACCGACCGCGGAATGTTGGTCCGCAGCACTTCCTTGCCGAAGTGGCTCCGCACTTCGTCCGCGACCTGCGAGGCGAGTCGCGTCCTGCCGTCGTACATGGTGAGCAGGATCGTCGAGACGTGGAGCGTCGGGTTCAGATGGCCGCGCACCAGATCGACGTTGCGCAGCAGCTGACCGAGCCCTTCCAGCGCGTAGTACTCGCACTGGATGGGGATCAGCACCTCGGCCCCGGCCACCAGTGCGTTGACGGTCAGCAGACCGAGCGACGGCGGGCAGTCGATCAGGATGTAGTCCAGCGGCTGCTCGTACGCCTGGATGGCGCGCTGCAGTCGGCTCTCCCGTGCCACCAGCGACACCAGCTCGATCTCCGCACCGGCGAGATCGATGGTGGCGGGGGCACAGAAGAGGCCTTCGACGTCGGAGACCGGCTGCACCACCTCGGAGAGCGGACGGCTCTCCACCAGGACGTCGTAGATGGAAGGGACCTCGGCGTGGTGGTCGATCCCCAGTGCTGTGGAGGCGTTGCCCTGCGGGTCGAGGTCGATCACCAGGACCCGTGCGCCGTGGAGAGCGAGCGAGGCGGCCAGGTTGACCGTCGTCGTGGTCTTCCCTACGCCGCCCTTCTGGTTGGCGACGACCATGATCCTGGTCTGGGCCGGTCGGGGCAGACCCTCACCGGCGCGGCCGAGTGCCTCGACCGCCAGCTGGGCCGCACGGCCGATGGGGGTGTCGTCCATCGACGGCGATGTTTCACGTGAAACATCCGCTGCCGCCGACTCGGTACGGGGACCGGGGACCGGATCGGTCATCGGTCCCGCGATGTTGGCGTCGGACCGCAAGGATTCACTCTCCTCGACTTCAGGCTCGGAATGCTCAGAGCCTGCCATGCTTTCGGGGTCGTGAACCAGCGAGGCCCGCTCTTCTGTGGATGAATCCACGTCTGTGGACAACTCCGTAGCCCTTGTGGACCTCAGTCCGCGGGGCAAGGCAGCCGCACGACCGCGACTGATGATCCCATGCAGCAGAGAGCGATGTTTCACGTGAAACACGATGCCCGCGCATGCACGGCAGGAGCGCTACGACACTCCGAAGGAAGCGTCAGCGGCGACGCCGGGTGCGCCCGCTCCTCGCTGCCTTGGCGCGCTTCGCGGCGAACCTGACACCGCCGGGGCTCTCCCCGACCTCGACCCGCACCACGGTGGTGAGCGGATCGACGACGCCCTCACCCACGTGCAGCACCTCGGAGGACACCGCACCGAGCTTGATCAGAGCGGCACGCGCGCTCTTGATCTCCTCCTCGGCGGTGTCGCCCTTGAGCGCCAGCATCTCTCCGTAGGGCCGCAGCAGCGGAACGCCCCAGCCCGCGAGGCGGTCCAGCGGCGCCACCGCGCGCGCCGTCACGACGTGGACGGGCTGGAAGGTGCTGAGCACTTCCTCGGCACGGCCCCGCAGCACAGTCACGTGGTCGAGGCCGAGCAGCTCGACGACCTCCTGGAGGAAGTTCGTGCGCCGCAGCAGGGGCTCAAGGAGCGTGATCTTGAGGTCGCGGCGCACCAGCGCCAGCGGGATGCCGGGCAGACCGGCGCCCGAACCGACATCGCACACGGTGACGCCCTCGGGCACCACCTCCGAGAGCACCGCGCAGTTCAGCAGGTGCCGCTCCCACAGCCTGGGGACCTCACGCGGGCCGATCAGCCCTCGCTTGACTCCCGCGTCCGCGAGCAGCTCCGCGTACCGGACGGCATCGGGGAAGTACTCGCCGAATACCGCCCGCGCCTCTTCCGGCGCCTGCGGGAGCTCCGCTGCTTCCGTCACCGGGAACCGTCCTTCCGTACCGCGCTACCAAAACTGTGGTTGCTGACTATCAGGCTGACAAAGATCGGCCCCGCCTGCGAACAGACGGGGCCGAGTGGCAATGGTCCGGTCAGGCCGGGAGCACGACGACGAAGCGCTGCGGCTCCTCGCCCTCGGACTCGCTGCGGAGACCCGCCGCCGCGACCGCGTCGTGGACGACCTTGCGCTCGAAGGGCGTCATCGGGTCCAGCTTCACCGGCTCACCGGAGTTCTTCACCTCGTCCGCGGCCTTGGCGCCGAGCTCCGCGAGCTCGGTGCGCTTCTTGGCCCGGAAGCCCGCGATGTCCAGCATCAGCCGACTGCGGTCACCGGTCTCGCGGTGCACGGCGAGCCGGGTGAGCTCCTGGAGCGCCTCCAGCACCTCACCGTCGCGGCCCACCAGCTTCTGGAGGTCGCGGCCGCCCGAGTCGCTGATGATCGAGACGGCGGCACGGTCCGCCTCGACGTCCATGTCGATGTCGCCGTCGAGGTCGGCGATGTCGAGCAGACCCTCCAGGTAATCGGCCGCGATCTCCCCTTCCTGCTCAAGGCGGGTCAGGGTGTCGGCGCCCTCGGGCGCGGAGGGGGTGGTGCCTTCCGTCACGGGATGGACTCCTTCTTACTTCTTGGTCGGGTGCTTGGGCCGCTGCGGACCCTTGCGCTGCCCGGACTTGGCCTGACGTGCGGAACCGGAGGCGGACTTGCCACCCGACGCGGGCTCGGCGTCCTGCGCCTCGGCCGACTTCTCCAGCGAGGTCTTGGCGGTCACGGCCTTGGCCGGACCCGGCGTACTGGCGGTCTGGCGCTTCGCCTTGGTCTGGCGCTTGGGCTGCTGACGCTTGGCGGCGGTGCCGTCCGCCTCGGCCGCGGGAACGTCGCTCTTCACCACGGAGCCGTCGGCCTCGGCGGCCAGACCGGCCTTCGCCAGGCCCGTGATGAACTTCCGCTCGATCTCGTTGCGGTTGGAGCCCTTCTCCACGAGCCGCTTCACCGCACCGCGCCGGGTGCGTCCGCGGACCTCGCCGTGCGTCGTGACGCTCTTCAGCAGGCGGGTCAGGTACTGCTCCTGCGCCTTGCTGCCCGGGGTCGGGTTCTGGTTGATCACGTACATCTGCTGGCCCAGGGTCCACACGTTGGTGGTCAGCCAGTAGACGAGGACGCCGACGGGGAAGTTGATGCCCATGACGGCGAAGATGACCGGGAAGATGTACATCAGCATCTTCTGCTGCTGCATGTACGGCGTCTTGACCGTGAGGTCGACGTTCTTGGTCATCAGCTGGCGCTGCGTGAAGAACTGCGACGCCGACATCATCACGATCATGATCGCGGTGACGATGCGGACGGAGTTCAGCGAGGCGTCGAGCGCGGCGACCTTGTCCGGGCTGTCCATGAACTTCGCCGCGATCGGGGCGCCGAAGATGTGGGCCTGCCGGGCACTGTCGACCAGCGCCTGGTTCATCGCGCCGATCTCCTTGCCCGACGCGATGTTGGACAGCACGTGGTACAGGGCGAAGAAGAACGGCGACTGCGCCAGGATGGGAAGGCACGAGGAGAGCGGGTTGGTGCCCGTCTCCTTGTACAGCTTCATCATCTCTTCGGACTGACGCTGCTTGTCGTTCTTGTAGCGCTCCTGGATCGCCTTCATCTTCGGCTGGAGCACCTGCATGTTCCGGGTCGACTTGATCTGCTTCACGAAGAGCGGGATCAGGCAGACGCGGATCACGATCACCAGGGACACGATGGACAGGCCCCAGGCCCAGCCCGTGTCAGGACCGAAGATCGCTCCGTACAGCTTGTGGAACTGGACGATGACCCAGGAAACAGGCCAGGTGATGAAGCTGAACAGACTGGCAATCGTGTCCACTAATCAGGCTCCTTGAGCATTGGGCGAGGTCTCTGCGGCCGGGCTCGGGGGTCCGGATGCGGCCCCTGGGGGCTGCACGCCGGCGGCGGACTGCCCGCCCTTGTCACCGCGCACCGCATTGCGCAGCGATTCGTGCCAGCGCGGCCGCTTGCGGGGCGGAACGTGATCCACACCGCCGGGCGACCACGGATTGCACCGCAGAATGCGCCAGGCGGTCAGGGCCGTCCCCTTCAGCGCGCCATGCCGGTCGATGGACGTGTATCCATAGTGGGAGCACGACGGGTAGTACCGGCAGACGGGCCCCAGGAGAGGGCTGATCGTCCACTGGTACAGCTTGATGAGAGCCAGCAGTGGGTACTTCACCGCGCACCCCTTCCCAGTAGCCGCTCAAGGGCGGCATCCAGGTCTTGGGTCAGCTGTGCTTGGTCGGCATCGCCCGCACCGGGCAGTGCCCGTACGACCACCAGGCTACCGGGGGGCAGCTGCGTGACACGTTCGCGCATCAGGTGACGCAGTCTTCGCTTCACCTGGTTACGGATTACGGCGCCGCCCACTGCCTTGCTCACGACGAAACCCGCACGTGTCGGGGGAGTCTGCTCCCCCGACACGTGCGGGTCCGTTGAACCACTGCGCAGATGGACGACCAGAAGCGGGCGGCCAGCCCGGCGTCCTCGTCGTACCGCGGTCGCGAAGTCCTCGCGCCGCCTCAGCCGATTCTCGGAAGGCAGCACGTCATGACCTGTACGAGATCAGGCGGACAGGCGGGCGCGACCCTTGGAACGGCGGTTCGCCAGGATGGCGCGGCCGGCACGGGTCCGCATGCGCAGGCGGAAGCCGTGGGTCTTCGCGCGACGACGGTTGTTCGGCTGGAAGGTGCGCTTGCTCACTCGGGGGCTCCAGAAGTAAATCGTTGATGGCGGGTGCATCGCCTGGCTGTCACCGTGCGCCCACGAGTAGCTCGCGTATACGCCCGAGTGCACCGCTTCGTGATCACTGATCGTGATCGTTGCCCATCGGAGGCAGGCGGCAGCAGCCATCGACAACTCGACCTGGTTACGGTACGCGCGGCTACGCCATCCGGTCAAACCGGGGGCGCTCGGGGGCCCACTGTGCACAGCCTGTGGACAAAAACTTGAAGCACGCAAGGCGCCACGACTACCGTGTCTGAACTCGGATTCTCTTCCCTTGTGTCCTTGCCTGTCCGTCCCGTCCCGTCCCAAGAACCACACCTTCGTGGGACTCGTGAGAGAGCGTGCCCTGTGGCTGACGTACCTGCCGATCTTGCCGCAGTGTGGCCGCAAGTGCTGGAACAGCTCCTCGGAGACGGCCAGCAGGGCATCGAAGCGAAGGACAAGCAGTGGATCGAGCGGTGCCAGCCGCTCGCCCTGGTCGCCGACACGGCGCTGCTCGCCGTCCCCAACGAATGGGGCAAGCGCGTCCTGGAGGGCAGGCTCGCGCCGCTCATCAGCGAGACGCTGAGCCGCGAGTGCGGCCGTCCGATCCGGATCGCGATCACCGTCGACGACTCGGTCGGCGAGTCCCCCGCGCCGTCGGGCCCGGCCGGTCCGTCCGCGGCCCCGCCGCAGCACTCCCAGCCCCAGCACCCGCAGCAGCCCCGCTACCAGGGCCCGCAGCACGACGAGCGCCCCCAGCAGGGCGAGGGCTACGACGGCTACGGGCACCGGCCCGCCGACGACGGGCTGCCGACCGCCCGCCCCGCCTACCCGGACTACCAGCAGCAGCGCCCGGAGCCCGGCGCCTGGCCGCGCACGTCCGAGGACATCTCCTCCTGGCAGCAGCCCCGGCTCGGCGGCTTCCAGGAGCGCGAGGCGCCGGCGGACCAGTGGCGCGAGCCCTACGGCCAGGCCCACCCCCAGCAGCCGCAGCACGACTACCGGCCGCAGCCGCCCGAGCGGCAGCAGCCCCAGCAGTCCTATGAGTCCCACCGCCCCGAGCGCCCGGAGCGCCGCGACCTTCCCGAGCCCCAGCAGCCGCACCGCGGCGGTCCCGGCAGCGGCCACGGCAGCGGTACGGGGCCGCTCGGCGCCCAGCCCTCGCAGCCGCCCGGCCCCGGTGAGCCGCACGCCAGGCTGAACCCGAAGTACCTCTTCGACACGTTCGTCATCGGTTCGTCGAACCGGTTCGCGCACGCGGCCGCCGTGGCCGTGGCGGAGGCGCCCGCGAAGGCGTACAACCCGCTCTTCATCTACGGCGAGTCGGGGCTCGGCAAGACGCACCTGCTCCACGCGATCGGCCACTACGCGCGCAGCCTCTACCCGGGCACCCGGGTCCGCTACGTGAGCTCCGAGGAATTCACCAACGAGTTCATCAACTCCATCCGCGACGGCAAGGGCGACACGTTCCGCAAGCGCTACCGCGACGTGGACATCCTGCTGGTCGACGACATCCAGTTCCTCGCGAGCAAGGAGTCGACGCAGGAGGAGTTCTTCCACACCTTCAACACGCTGCACAACGCCAACAAGCAGATCGTGCTGTCCTCGGACCGCCCGCCCAAGCAGCTGATGACGCTGGAGGACCGGCTCCGCAACCGCTTCGAGTGGGGCCTGACCACCGACGTGCAGCCGCCCGAGCTGGAGACGCGCATCGCGATCCTCCGCAAGAAGGCGGTGCAGGAGCAGCTGAACGCCCCGCCGGAGGTGCTGGAGTTCATCGCGTCCCGCATCTCGCGCAACATCCGCGAGCTGGAGGGCGCGCTGATCCGCGTCACGGCGTTCGCCTCGCTCAACCGCCAGCCGGTCGACCTGGGGCTCACGGAGATCGTCCTCAAGGACCTGATCCCCGGCGGCGAGGACTCGGCCCCCGAGATCACGGCGAGCGCCATCATGGCGTCGACCGCGGACTACTTCGGGCTGACGGTCGAGGACCTGTGCGGATCGTCGCGCAGCCGGGTGCTGGTGACGGCCCGGCAGATCGCCATGTACCTCTGCCGCGAGCTCACCGACCTCTCGCTGCCGAAGATCGGCGCGCAGTTCGGCGGCCGCGACCACACGACGGTGATGCACGCGGACCGCAAGATCCGCGCGCTGATGGCCGAGCGGCGCTCCATCTACAACCAGGTCACGGAGCTGACCAACCGCATCAAGAACGGCTGAGACCGCTTCGTACGGCCCTCTGGAAGGCGCTCGGGGACAACGCTCCCCGGGCGCCTTTTCGCGTTCCCGAGCCCGTCGAGACCCTGTCACGGACCCGTCGAGACCCCGTCGAGGACCCGCCGAGGACCCCGTCCGGGGCCTGCCGGCGGCACGCCCGCGCTTCGTCAGGACGGCTCCTGCGCGCGTCCACAGGCGCTCCGAAACCGCCCCAGGACCACCCCGGAACCGCTCTTCAAACCTCTCCGACGGGCGTCCGGCAGCCGTCCGCGGGGCGTCCCGCACATGACGGCTGTTCGAATACCGGCTGGTCAGCGGCAGTTCTCCACAGATCTGTGCGGAATCCTCCGTCCACAGGCTGGGGACTGCGAAGTTGTCCAGACGGCATCCACAGGGGCGACTGCTGAAAGTTCATCACACCAGGTCAGGTGGTTGTGGATTTGTGGTCAACCGCGTTCCACAGACTGTGGATAAAAACTTCATCCACAGGTGTGGATCGAGGTTGTCCACGGGCGGTCCACAGGCTGGGGGAGGTTGCCCACAGCTTCCCCACACCCCTGTCCACTGTTCGGCAACCCGACACCCGGCCTCACCGGCCCGAGTGAAAGGCGTCACACCAATGAGGTCGGTTGGGCTGTGGGGAACGTGGGTAAAGCTGGGGACAGCGCTGGGGAGAAGTAGGGGCTACCTGTGCATCGGGTGTGCAGAACTTTCCCGCGTCCACAGAAGACCGGGGTTATCCACCGGCTCCACCCACAGGCGCGGTGGACAAAAAACAGGCGCTGACCTGCGTAGACGGGGTTATCCACGGTTTCCACAGGCCCTACTACTACTCCCACTTAGAGTTAGCTCGGATTTCGTTTGGAAGACGGGGCTGTGCACAACTCGGCGCCGGACCTCCCGACGCCACTTGTCGCGACTTGACCCCGAGCCGCAGCGACTGTCAGTGCCGTACGTCAGACTGGTCTCCGGCGTCACAGCCGACGACGAAGGCCAGCAGGGCGAGCGAGCAACAGCAGGAGGCGGTTCCGGTGAAGATCCGGGTGGAGCGCGATGTACTCGCGGAGGCAGTGGCCTGGGTGGCCCGAAGCCTCCCGGCCCGTCCGCCGGCGCCCGTGCTCGCGGGCCTTCTCCTGAAGGCGGAGGACGGCGCCCTCAGCTTCTCCAGCTTCGACTACGAGGTCTCCGCGAAGGTCTCGGTGGACGCCGAGATCGACGAGGACGGCACGGTCCTGGTCTCCGGCCGCCTGCTCGCCGACATCTGCCGCGCCCTCCCCAACCGCCCGGTGGAGATCTCCACAGACGGTGTACGGGCGACGGTCGTCTGCGGCTCCTCGCGATTCACACTCCACACCCTTCCTGTGGAGGAGTACCCGGCGCTGCCCGAGATGCCGACCGCCACGGGCACCGTCCCCGGCGAGGTCTTCGCGTCCGCGGCCGCCCAGGTCGCCATCGCCGCCGGCCGCGACGACACGCTGCCCGTCCTCACCGGTGTGCGCATCGAGATCGAGGGCGAGACGGTCACCCTGGCCTCCACCGACCGCTACCGCTTCGCGGTCCGCGAGTTCCTGTGGAAGCCGGAGAACCCGGACGCCTCCGCGGTCGCCCTGGTGCCCGCCAAGACGCTCCTGGACACCGCCAAGGCCCTGACCAGCGGTGACACGGTCACGCTCGCGCTGTCGGGCTCCGGCGCCGGTGAGGGCCTGATCGGCTTCGAGGGCGCGGGCCGCCGCACCACGACCCGGCTGCTCGAAGGCGACCTGCCGAAGTACCGCACGCTGTTCCCCACCGAGTTCAACTCGGTCGCGGTCATCGAGACCGCCCCGTTCGTCGAGGCCGTCAAGCGCGTCTCGCTCGTCGCCGAGCGCAACACCCCGGTGCGCCTCAGCTTCGAGCAGGGCGTGCTGATCCTGGAGGCCGGCTCCAGCGACGACGCACAGGCTGTGGAAAGGGTCGACGCCCAGCTCGACGGCGACGACATCTCCATCGCCTTCAACCCGACCTTCCTGCTCGACGGCCTGAGCGCCATCGACTCCCCGGTCGCGCAGCTGTCCTTCACGACGTCCACCAAGCCCGCGCTGCTCAGCGGCCGTGCTGCGATGGACGCCGAGGCGGACGACGCGTACAAGTACCTGATCATGCCGGTGCGTCTGAGCGGCTGACCCCGCAGGTGAGTGCCCGCGTCCCGGCGTAGGCTCGGACGCGGGTACGAAACGCCTCAACGCCAAAGGAACATGTGATGGAGCTCGGTCTCGTCGGCCTCGGCAAGATGGGCGGCAACATGCGCGAGCGCATCCGCCGCGCAGGCCACACCGTCATCGGATACGACCGCAACCCCGACCTCGCGGACGTCCACAGCCTCAAGGAGCTTGTGGACGGCCTCCAGGGCCCCCGCGTCGTGTGGGTGATGGTCCCCGCCGGCGCCGCGACGCAGTCCACCATCGACGAGCTCGCGGAGCTGCTGCAGCCCGGCGACGTCGTCGTGGACGGCGGCAACTCGCGCTGGACGGACGACGAGAAGCACGCCGAGGAGCTGAAGGCCAAGGGCATCGGCTTCGTCGACTGCGGCGTCTCCGGCGGCGTGTGGGGCCTGGAGAACGGCTACGCGCTGATGTACGGCGGCGACGCCGAGAACGTCGCCAAGGTGCAGCCGATCTTCGACGCCCTCAAGCCCGAGGGCGAGTTCGGCTCGGTGCACGCGGGCAAGGTCGGCGCGGGCCACTTCGCGAAGATGGTCCACAACGGCATCGAGTACGCCATGATGCAGGCGTACGCCGAGGGCTGGGAGCTGCTGGAGAAGGTCGACTCCGTGGAGAACGTCCGCGAGGTCTTCCGCTCCTGGCAGGAGGGCACGGTCATCCGCTCCTGGCTGCTCGACCTCGCGGTCAACGCGCTGGACGACGACGAGCACCTGGACCAGCTGCGCGGCTACGCACAGGACTCCGGCGAGGGCCGGTGGACCGTCGAGGCCGCCATCGACAACGCCGTGCCGCTGCCCGCCATCACCGCGTCGCTCTTCGCGCGCTTCGCCTCGCGCCAGGACGACTCGCCCCAGATGAAGATGATCGCGGCCCTGCGCAACCAGTTCGGCGGCCACGCGGTCGAGAGCAAGAAGTAACCGGCGCACAGCCGGGGGAGGTCGGCCCACACCCATGCACGTCACGCATCTGTCGCTGGCCGACTTCCGCTCGTACGCCCGGGTCGAGGTCCCGCTCGACCCGGGCGTCACCGCGTTCGTGGGCGCCAACGGGCAGGGGAAGACGAACCTCGTCGAGGCCGTCGGCTACCTCGCCACGCTCGGCAGCCACCGCGTCTCGTCCGACGCCCCCCTCGTCCGCATGGGCGCCGAGCGGGCCGTCGTCCGGGCCGCGGTCACCCAGGGCGAGCGCTCCCAGCTGGTGGAGCTCGAACTCAACCCGGGGCGCGCCAACCGGGCCCGCATCAATCGATCGTCGCAGGTCAGACCACGTGACGTACTGGGGATCGTACGGACCGTGCTGTTCGCGCCGGAAGACCTGGCGCTCGTCAAGGGCGACCCGGGCGAGCGCCGGAAGTTCCTCGACGAGCTGATCACCGCGCGCTCCCCGCGCATGGCGGGCGTCCGCTCCGACTACGACCGGGTCCTCAAGCAGCGCAACACCCTCCTCAAGTCCGCCGCCATGGCCCGCCGCCACGGCGGCCGCGGCATGGACCTGTCCACGCTCGACGTCTGGGACCAGCACCTGGCCCGCGCGGGCGCCGAGCTGCTCGCCCAGCGCCTCGACCTGATCGGCGCGCTCCAGCCGCTGGCCGACAAGGCGTACGAACAGCTGGCGCCCGGCGGCGGTCCGCTGTCCCTGGAGTACAAGCCGTCCGCGCCCGGCCCCGGCCTCAGCCGCGAGGAGCTGTACGAACAGCTGCTCGCCGCGCTCTCGGAGGCGCGCAAGCAGGAGGTCGAGCGCGGCGTGACGCTGGTCGGCCCGCACCGCGACGACCTGCTGCTCCACCTCGGCCGGCTGCCCGCCAAGGGGTACGCGAGCCACGGCGAGTCCTGGTCGTACGCGCTGGCGCTCCGGCTGGCCTCGTACGACCTGCTGCGCGCCGAGGGCAACGAGCCGGTGCTGGTGCTCGACGACGTCTTCGCGGAGCTGGACGCGCGGCGCAGGGAACGGCTGGCGGAGCTGGTGGCGCCCGGCGAGCAGGTGCTGGTGACGGCCGCCGTGGACGACGACGTGCCGGGGGTGCTGGCAGGGGCGCGGTACGCGGTCGCCGCGGGCGAGGTGGCTCGGGCATGAGCGGACCGGCCGAGCAGTCACCGGGGCCCGGGGACGCGGGCAAGCCGAAGGAGCCCGAGGCTTCCGGGATCGACCTGGCGCGGGTCGCGCTGCGCGCCGCTCGGGAGCAGGCGCGGGCGCGCGGGGCCGCGGCGCAGCAGAAGAAACAGGCCAAGCGGGGCGGCGGGCTCAGGTCGGGGGCGCGGGCCGACGGCCGCGACCCGATGGCGCTGGGCTCCGCGATCAACCGGCTGATCACCGAGCGGGGCTGGGAGACGCCCGCGGCGGTGGGCGGCGTGATGGGCCGCTGGCCGCAGATCGTGGGCGAGGACCTGGCGAAGCACACGGTGCCGCTGCGGTACGACGAGGAGCCCGACGAGCGGGTGCTCACCGTGCAGTGCGACTCCACGGCCTGGGCGACGCAGGTGCGGCTGCTCGCGCCGACGCTCGTGGCGCGGCTCAACGAGGACCTGGGGCACGGCACGGTCCGGATGATCAAGGTCCTCGGGCCCGGCGGCCCCGCGCGGCGGTACGGACCGCTGCGCGCGCCAGGGAGCACGGGGCCGGGGGACACGTACGGCTGAGGCCTGCGGCCGGTGCGCGCGGCGGCGGGCCGGGGGCGTGGTGCGCGGGTGCGGTCGGGGTGCGGCCGCTGTGCGAAGAGCTCGTGAAGATGTCCCGTGGCCCCAGTGCTGCCCCAGGGCCTCTGTGGGGCGGTAAAACCCCTGGTGGGAACAGGTGTGGGGTGGGTGCAACCGGGTGTGTGCCATGAGGCGTCCCTCACGGTGGCCGGTGGTTGACAGGCCGAAGCGCTGAGCGCCCGTGTGAGGCGACTGGAGCCCCTCCCCTGATATGGGGAGTCGTTCCGCGCCCGCTCAGGGCGGCACATGCGGACTCAGGTACCGGCAAACCCCCATTCATGTCAGCGCTACCGGTAGACTGGTAGGTAATCCCGCCAGACTCGCGGGAACGTCGATTTAATGCCGAACGACGCAGCCGCTCCCGCCTGTCCGGAGAACGGCTCGTGCTGTGCCAGAAAGGGCGCTTCGTGGCCGATTCCGGCAACCCCAACGAGAGCAATCCGTCCACTGTCGTCGGTGAGAACGGCGAGGTCACCTCCTCGTACGACGCCAGCGCGATCACCGTCCTCGAAGGCCTGGACGCGGTCCGCAAGCGACCTGGCATGTACATCGGCTCGACCGGTGAGCGTGGTCTGCACCACATGGTGCAGGAAGTCGTCGACAACTCCGTCGACGAGGCCCTGGCCGGGCACGCGGACACGATCGACGTGACGATCCTGCCCGACGGCGGTGTCCGCGTGATCGACAACGGTCGCGGCATCCCCGTGGGCATCCACCCGGTGGAGAAGAAGCCCGCCGTCGAGGTCGTGCTCACGGTGCTGCACGCGGGCGGCAAGTTCGGCGGCGGCGGCTACGCCGTCTCCGGCGGTCTGCACGGCGTCGGCGTCTCCGTCGTGAACGCGCTGTCGACCAAGCTGGCCGTCGAGATCAGGACGGACGGCTACCGCTGGACGCAGGAGTACAAGGGCGGCGCCCCGACCGCGCCGCTCGAACAGCACGAGGCCACGGACGAGACGGGCACCTCGGTCACCTTCTGGGCCGACGGCGACATCTTCGAGACCACCGAGTACTCCTTCGAGACCCTCGCGCGGCGCTTCCAGGAGATGGCCTTCCTCAACAAGGGCCTGACCATCAAGCTGACCGACGAGCGCGAGTCGGCGAAGGCGGTCGTGGGCGCGGACAGCGCCGAGGAGACGGGCGAGCAGCAGGTCCTCTCCGTCACGTACCACTACGAAGGCGGCATCGTCGACTTCGTGAAGTACCTGAACTCCCGCAAGGGCGAGCTCATCCACCCCACGGTCATCGACGTCGAGGCCGAGGACAAGGAGCGGATGCTCTCCGCCGAGATCGCCATGCAGTGGAACTCGCAGTACAGCGAGGGGGTCTACTCCTTCGCCAACACGATCCACACGCACGAGGGCGGTACGCACGAGGAGGGCTTCAGGGCCGCGCTGACGGGCCTGGTCAACCGGTACGCGCGCGACAAGAAGCTGCTGCGCGAGAAGGACGACAACCTCTCGGGCGAGGACATCCGCGAGGGCCTGACCGCGATCATCTCGGTCAAGCTCGGCGAGCCCCAGTTCGAGGGCCAGACCAAGACGAAGCTCGGCAACACCGAGGCGAAGACCTTCGTCCAGAAGGTCGTCCACGAGCACCTGACGGACTGGTTCGACCGCAACCCGGTCGAGGCCGCGGACATCATCCGCAAGTCGATCGCCGCGCAGACCGCGCGCGTCGCGGCCCGCAAGGCCCGCGACCTGACCCGCCGCAAGGGCCTGCTGGAGTCGGCCTCGCTGCCGGGCAAGCTCTCGGACTGCCAGTCCAACGACCCGACGAAGTGCGAGATCTTCATCGTCGAGGGCGACTCCGCCGGCGGCTCGGCGAAGTCCGGCCGCAACCCGATGTACCAGGCCATCCTGCCCATCCGCGGCAAGATCCTGAACGTCGAGAAGGCGCGCGTCGACAAGATCCTGCAGAACACCGAGGTCCAGGCGCTGATCTCGGCCTTCGGCACCGGGGTCCACGAGGACTTCGACATCGAGAAGCTCCGCTATCACAAGATCATCCTGATGGCGGACGCCGACGTCGACGGCCAGCACATCAACACCCTGCTGCTCACCTTCCTCTTCCGCTTCATGCGTCCGCTGGTCGAGGCCGGGCACGTCTACCTCTCGCGCCCGCCGCTCTACAAGATCAAGTGGGGCCGGGACGACTTCGAGTACGCGTACTCGGACCGCGAGCGCGACGCCCTGGTCGAGCTGGGCAAGCAGAACGGCAAGCGGATCAAGGAAGACTCGATCCAGCGCTTCAAGGGTCTGGGCGAGATGAACGCCGAGGAGCTGCGCGTCACCACCATGGACGTCGACCACCGCGTGCTCGGCCAGGTCACCCTGGACGACGCGGCGCAGGCCGACGACCTGTTCTCGGTGCTGATGGGCGAGGACGTCGAGGCGCGGCGCTCCTTCATCCAGCGCAACGCCAAGGACGTTCGCTTCCTCGACATCTGAGTCGGTCTCAGCTGACCGTACGAAAGGACTGACGACCAGCAATGGCCGACGAGAACACCCCCACCACCGCCGAAGACGAGGGTCCCGTGCTGCGGATCGAGCCCGTCGGGCTCGAAACCGAGATGCAGCGCTCGTACCTCGACTACGCGATGTCCGTCATCGTGTCGCGCGCGCTGCCCGACGTGCGGGACGGCCTCAAGCCCGTGCACCGCCGCGTGCTGTACGCGATGTACGACGGCGGCTACCGGCCCGAGAAGGGCTTCTACAAGTGCGCCCGCGTCGTCGGTGACGTCATGGGCACCTACCACCCGCACGGCGACTCCTCGATCTACGACGCCCTGGTGCGCCTCGCCCAGCCGTGGTCGATGCGGATGCCGCTGGTGGACTCCAACGGCAACTTCGGTTCCCCGGGCAACGACCCGGCCGCCGCCATGCGGTACACCGAGTGCAAGATGATGCCGCTGTCCATGGAGATGGTCCGGGACATCGACGAGGAGACCGTCGACTTCCAGGACAACTACGACGGCCGCAACCAGGAGCCGACGGTCCTCCCGGCGCGCTTCCCGAACCTGCTGGTCAACGGCTCGGCGGGCATCGCGGTCGGCATGGCGACCAACATTCCGCCGCACAACCTCCGCGAGGTCGCGGCCGGTGCCCAGTGGTACCTGGAGAACCCCGAGGCTTCGCACGAGGAGCTGCTGGACGCGCTGATCGAGCGCATCAAGGGCCCCGACTTCCCGACCGGCGCCCTCGTGGTGGGCCGCAAGGGCATCGAGGAGGCGTACCGGACGGGCCGCGGCTCGATCACGATGCGCGCCGTGGTCGCGGTCGAGGAGATCCAGAACCGCCAGTGCCTGGTGGTCACGGAGCTTCCGTACCAGACCAACCCGGACAACCTCGCGCAGAAGATCGCCGACCTGGTGAAGGACGGCAAGGTCGGCGGCATCGCCGACGTCCGCGACGAGACGTCCTCGCGCACCGGCCAGCGCCTGGTGATCGTCCTCAAGCGGGACGCGGTCGCCAAGGTCGTGCTCAACAACCTCTACAAGCACACCGACCTCCAGACCAACTTCGGCGCCAACATGCTGGCGCTGGTCGACGGCGTGCCGCGGACCCTGTCGATCGACGCGTTCATCCGCCACTGGGTGACGCACCAGATCGAGGTCATCGTCCGGCGTACGCAGTTCAGGCTGCGCAAGGCCGAGGAGCGGGCGCACATCCTGCGCGGCCTGCTCAAGGCCCTGAACGCCATCGACGAGGTCATCGCGCTGATCCGGCGCAGCCAGACCGTCGAGATCGCGCGCGAGGGCCTGATGGGCCTGCTGGAGATCGACGAGATCCAGGCCAACGCGATCCTGGAGATGCAGCTCCGCAGGCTCGCCGCCCTGGAGCACCAGAAGATCACCGCCGAGCACGACGAGCTCCAGGCGAAGATCAACGAGTACAACGCGATCCTGGTGTCGCCCGAGCGCCAGCGCACGATCGTCAGCGAGGAACTGGCCGCGATCGTCGACAAGTTCGGCGACGACCGCCGCTCGGCCCTGGTGCCGTTCGACGGCGACATGTCCATCGAGGACCTGATCGCCGAAGAGGACATCGTCGTCACGATCACCAACGGCGGCTACGTCAAGCGGACGAAGACCGAGGACTACCGCTCGCAGAAGCGCGGCGGCAAGGGCGTGCGCGGCACGAAGCTGAAGCAGGACGACATCGTCGACCACTTCTTCGTCTCCACCACGCACCACTGGCTGCTCTTCTTCACCAACAAGGGCCGCGTGTACCGCGCCAAGGCGTACGAGCTCCCGGACGCCGGCCGGGACGCGCGCGGTCAGCACGTCGCCAACCTGCTGGCCTTCCAGCCGGACGAGCAGATCGCCGAGATCCTGGCGATCCGCGACTACGAGGCCGCGCCCTACCTGGTGCTCGCCACCAAGGCCGGCCTGGTCAAGAAGACCCCGCTGAAGGACTACGACTCCCCCCGCTCGGGCGGCGTCATCGCGATCAACCTCCGGGAGACGGAGGACGGCAGCGACGACGAGCTGATCGGTGCCGAGCTGGTGTCCGCCGAGGACGACCTGCTGCTCATCAGCAAGAAGGCGCAGTCGATCCGCTTCACCGCGACCGACGACGCACTTCGGCCAATGGGGCGCGCGACTTCGGGCGTCAAGGGCATGAGTTTCCGCGAGGGCGACGAACTGCTCTCGATGAATGTGGTCCGGCCGGGTACTTTCGTGTTCACTGCCACCGACGGCGGGTACGCGAAGCGCACCCCCGTCGACGAGTACCGCGTCCAGGGCCGCGGCGGCCTCGGCATCAAGGCTGCCAAGATCGTGGAGGACCGCGGGTCGCTCGTCGGCGCGCTGGTGGTCGAGGAGACCGACGAGATCCTCGCCATCACGCTCGGCGGCGGTGTGATTCGTACGCGAGTCAACGAAGTCAGGGAGACGGGCCGTGACACCATGGGCGTCCAACTGATCAACCTGGGCAAGCGCGATGCCGTCGTCGGCATCGCTCGTAACGCCGAGGCCGGTCGCGAGGCCGAAGAGGTCGACGGTCCCGAGGGGGCCGACGACGCCGCGGTCGAGGGCGGCGACGCAGTGTCGGCAGCCGAGGGCACCCAGCCCTCGGCCGGGGAGCACGAGGAGTAGAGCGTGAGTGGAGCCACGGGTGCCGGTTCGGCCGGTCCGGCCGCTTCCGGACCTGGAGCGAGCGGCGCCCGTGGCTCCGCCACGGTCTCCCAAGGGGGCAGCAGCACGGTGACGGATACCCGCGGGGCCAAGCCCCAGTACGACGCGTACGCGACGGGGCCACTGCCCGGCGAGCGGGAGAATCCCGCTCAGGGGCAGACCGGTCCGTACCACCCGCCGCAGGCGTACCCGTCGCCGCACGGCGACGGCGGTACGCAGGGCGGCCAGCGGACCGGCCAGACGCGCAAGCCGCGGACGGGCGCCCGCACGACGCCGCGCACCCGCAAGGCGCGGCTGCGGGTGGCCAAGGCCGACCCGTGGTCGGTGATGAAGGTGAGCTTCCTGCTCTCCATCGCGCTGGGCATCTGCACGATCGTCGCGGCGGCCGTGCTGTGGATGGTCATGGACGCCATGGGGGTCTTCTCCACGGTCGGCGGGACGATCAGCGAGGCCACGGGCTCGAACGAGTCCAACGGCTTCGACCTCCAGTCGTTCCTGTCGCTGCCCAGGGTGCTGATCTTCACTTCGGTCATCGCGGTGATCGACGTCGTCCTGGCGACGGCGCTGGCGACGCTCGGCGCGTTCATCTACAACATCTCCGCCGGTTTCGTGGGCGGCGTCGAGCTGACGCTCGCCGAGGACGAGTAACCGATTTTGGGACTGGCCGCGACGTGCGCTAATCTTCAGGAGTCAGCGCGCGAGACACCTCGCAGAGCGCGGCGGGGCTATAGCTCAGTTGGTTAGAGCGCATCCCTGATAAGGATGAGGCCACAGGTTCAAATCCTGTTAGCCCCACAGTTTCGAAGGCCCCGGTCCATTGGACCGGGGCCTTTTGCGTGTCCGGGGTTCTGGTGCGTCAGGGGCCGCTGATGTGTCAGGGGCCGCTGGTGCGTCCGGTGCGGGGTGGGTGGGCAGTGCTGCGGGCGGTGTGTGCCCGGAGTGGTGTGGGGGCATACGGGGGCGCCCCGGGTGGTCTCGGGGAGAGACCGGGCCCGGGGCGCTGCGACGGGGCGGGGGCTGTCAGGGGTCTGCCGGGGCCGCGTCCGTGGCGTTGGACGGCAGGTGCCGCGCGGCCGGCGAGGAACCGTGTGCCTCGGCCCTGATGCGCTGCTTCATCGTGGGCGGCCGGGAGCTGGGGCGTGACAGTGTCCAGCGGGCTGTCTGAGGGGCCTGGAGGGCCGCCACCGGGCTCGTGGCCGTGTGTTCGTGGCTCACGGCCTGCTGCGTCGTGGCGGCGGCCGGGGCGGCGAGGCCCAGCGAGGCGAGGATCGCGAAGAACGCGGCGACGAGAGCGGTCCAGAGGTTCTTGACCTTGGTGGTGGCCATGATGGCCCCTCACTTTCAGGTGGTCCGGTTTGCTTACCTTTCAGATGATGTGGGCGCACCTCGGGGAATGCGGGGAGCGACGCCACCGATCCGTAGATCTTCAGATGAACACCACCCGGACGGCCCAACGGGCCCCGGGGGGCGGTAGGTCACCGATCGGTATCGGTCGGTGTGTATAGTCGGGCGGCAGAAGTCTCCTACGTCAAGAAAGACGAGGTCGCGCGGTGAAGAAGCTTCTCCTGGTCGCACTGGCCGCCATCGGCGGGCTCCTCGTGTACCGCCAGATCCAGGCGGATCGCGCCGAGCAGGATCTGTGGACGGAGGCGACCGACTCCGTGCCCGCAGGTTCGGGTGTGTGAGACGGATACAGGTCTGACGGAAGCCCCGGTCGCCGAGAGCGGCCGGGGCTTCGTGCTGTCCGGGGCCGTACGGTCCGGGGTCGCGCTGTCCGGGGCGTTCCTGCGGCTCGGTTTGCGGATGTTGTTCGACCGTGATGCCCGCCACCTTGAGTTCGCCTGCGCAAATCAATAGCTTGCATGGGCAAACGCAGGGCTCCGGTGCGATGCGCTCGCGCTCGTGGAGAAGCCGGACAACAGGGGTGATCCGGCCGCACTCGCAGACAGCGGCGGGACGCGCGGGGCAGGATGGGGCGGACCCGCGGCCGCCGGGGCGGCGGGCGTCGTGACCGCGGCCGTCGCGGCCCCCGTGCCCTTCCGGCGCGCGGCGCGGGTCGGCAACGGAGACGACGAGGGGACGTACGTGAAGAGGCAGCGCGGCAAGGGCCGGGTGATGCTCGCCGGGGCAGCGGCGATGTGCGCGGTGGTGGCGCTGCCGGGGAACGCCTGGGCGGCCGGGGAGCCGAGTCCGTACGCCTTCGACAGCGGGGCGAAGAAGATCGCGGGCGCCGCGCAGACCGGCGACGCACCCACCATCGAGGCGGGCTCCGTCTACCGGGACTCCATCAGGGGCGGCGAGAAGCGCTACTACCGGATGGACCTGGACGCCAAGGCCAACGTGTACGTCTCGGCGGTGGCCGTGCCCCGGCTGAAGACCACGGTGAAGTCCTCCGACAACATCAAGGTGACCATCCAGGACGGCAACGCCTACAACTGCAGCTACGACGACGCGGACTTCGGGCTCTCGGAGTTCCCGCGGCCGATCGCCAACAACGCGCTGCGGGGCATCGGCGCGGACAAGACCGACTGCCAGGAGGCCGGCTCCTACTACGTGGTGGTGGAGCGCAAGAGCGAGGGCACGTCGTCGCCCGATCCCTGGGAGCTGGAGATCAGCCCCGTGACCGAGCCGGGTCTTGAGCCCGGCTCGACGGCCCCGCCCAAGGCCCCGGAGAGCTGGCCCAGCCAGTCGCCCGCCCCGGTCGGGGGCGGCCCGAAGGAGCGCGCGGGAGGCACCGGCTTCTTCGACGCGCCGGGGCTGGAGAGCGGCGAGTGGAAGACCAGGATCGAAGCGGGCGAGTCGCTCTTCTACAAGGTGCCGGTGGACTGGGGCCAGCAGCTCTTCGTCGCGGCGGAGCTGGGCAGCAGCAAGTCCTTCGACGACGCCCGGTACGTGTCGGGCGCCCTCGACGTGGAGGTCTTCAACCCGGCGCGCGGCCTGGTGGACGACGCCTCGACGATCACGTACACGGGCAAGCAGGTGACGGCCGCGGTCGACCCGATGCCGCCCGTGGCGTACGAGAACCGCACCGCGTCCCCGAACAACGTCTCGGAGACGCGCTTCGCGGGGTGGTACTACCTGCGGGTCGCGCTCAGCCCCGAGGTGAAGCGGAAGTTCAGCGACGAATCGCTCGGGCTGAACCTGCGGATCAACGTCACGGGCAAGGCGAAGAAGGGGCCCGCGTACGACGGGGACCCGGGGATCTTCGCCGTGACCTCGGACGACAAGGAGGCGGCGGCCAGCGGGCAGAGCACGGCCGAGCAGTCGGACAACGGCACGATGAAGCTCGTCGCGGCCGCGGGGATCGGCGCGGGGACGGTGCTGGTGCTGGGGCTCGGCGTGTGGACGCTGCTGGGACGCAGGCGGGCGCTCGGGGGCTGAGGCGGCTTTGGGGCCGGGCTCGGGTTTCGGGGCCGGGCTCGGGCCGGGGCTGAGGCCGCTCAGATCTGGGTCAGGGCCCAGAAGCCCACGGCGAAGCAGATCAGGGCGACGACCAGCACCGGGACCGCGACCTTCGGGGGCGGTCCCGATCGCTTCTGCGGCGCGTGCCCGTGGGCGTGTGCGCGCACGGGGGTCGTGACCGTCGAGGCGAGGGGCGCGGGGGCGTACGAGGGCGCCGCGGCCGGTGCCGGTGCTTGTGCCGCGAGGGGGTGCTGGTGTGCCGGGGGCTGGGAAAGAGGCGCGCCGTGAACGGGAACCTGCTCGTCGTGAGCGGTGTATGAACGAGTAGGAGGCTGCTGGTACGAGACCGCTGCCGTCGGGGTCTGGGAGGGGGAGTCCAGATGCTCGGAAACCGGAGTCTGAGCTGGCGCGGGCGCGGGCTGCGGCGGGGGCGGGGACAGGTGGAAGCTGCCCGTCTCCGACATCCGCTGCGGCTGCGGTACGTGGGAGGAGGCGGTCGTCGCCGGGTGGGCGCCGGTCGGCGTGCCCAGGTGGGTGGCGGTCGGGACGCCGGGGTGCGGGCTGGTCGGGTCGGCGGACTGCTGGGGCTGCTGCTGTGCGAGCTGCTCGGGCTGTGCGGGTTGCTCGGGCTGCGAAGAGCGCTCGGGCTGGGCGGGGCGCTCGGGGCCGGACGGGCCGAAGCCCGCGGGGAGCGGGCCGATCTGGTCGAAGACCTCGACCGGCTCCTCGTCGGGGCCCGGCTCGGGAAGCATGTCGACGGCCGTCGTCAGTGCCTTGCGCGCGCCCGTGGCCGTGCGGAACCGCGCCTGCGGGTCGGGCTGGAGCAGCCCGGCGATGACCTGCCACAACGGCTCGGGGATGCCCTGGGGCGCCCCGGGGGTGCCGTGGGTCGTGAAGTGTTCGACGAGGGCCTCGGAGTCGGGCTTCTGGCCCTGGAGGAGATAGAGCGCGACCAGACCGACCGCGAAGAGGTCCGCGGTGAAGTCGGGCTCGGCGCCCAGCAGCTGCTCGGGCGCGAAATAGCCCGGGGTGCCCACGACGTAGTTGGTCTCGGTGAGGCGCGGCTCGCCCTTGCGCATCGAGATGCCGAAGTCGGAGAGGCGCAGGTGCGGCCGCTTGGTGCCGGTGGACTCCAGCAGGATGTTGGCCGGCTTGATGTCGCGGTGGACGACGCCCTCCGCGTGCACGGCGGCGAGCCCGGCCAGCAGCTGGTCGAGAAGGGTGCAGACGAAGCGGGGCGGCAGGGGGCCGTAGTCCCCGATGACGTGGGCCAGCGAGCCGCCGCTCACCAGGTCCATGGTGAACAGCACCTTGTCGTCGTCGGCCGCCCAGCTGGCCGGAGCGAGCACGTGCGGGTGGTCGATGCGCAGCGCCTGCTCGCGCACGAAGCGCAGCAGCGTGTGCGCGTTGCTCTGCTGCAGGACCTTGGCCGCCACGTAGCGGCGCCGCCGGTGGTCCCAGGCGCGCCAGACGGCGCCCACTCCACCGCGCCCGATCGGGTCGATCAGCTCGTACCGACCGGCGAAGACCTCACCCATTGCGCTCTGCCCGCTCCCAGTAGACCTTCGCTCAGCTCTGGTGCGCCTCGTAGTGCGCGACCGCTTCGGCGGTGCGCCCGGCGCCGTACACCCGGAGGAACTCTGCCAGCTCGGGGTGGGTCGGTGCGAGGGAGTCCGCCGCATCGATGATGTCCCCCGCCGCGGCGACGGAACGCAGCAGCGACTGGATCTCACGGACCACGCGCCGCACGGTCGGGGCGCCCGCGCTGTTCGTGGTCTGCGAGGTGCCGGTCAGGACGGAGCCGCCCTGGGACTTCTTGATCTCCTCCATGCGGTCGGTCGCCTCCGCGGCGCTGACGCTGCCGTCGGCGACGAGGCCGGAGAGCTCCTGGAGGGCCTGGACGCGCTGGACCACGGCGGGGTTGCCGATCTTGGCGCGCTGGCCGCTCATCAGCTGGGAGAGCATGGGAGCGGACAGGCCGAGCACAGCGGCGAGCCGGGCCTGGTTGAGGCCGAGGTCGTCGATGAGGCGGCGGAAAAGAGCCCCCAGCGGCTCGCCGTACCAGCTGCGCTGGAGCTCCCGTGCTCTTGCCGTCGCTTCCTGTTGTGCTGCGTCCATTGCGTCTCCCCATCGCTGCTGCTTCGCTGCTGCGAACCTCCGGCAGCATCCTACGGAGAGCGGTCGTTGACCGGGAGTCCCAATCCTTTTGCGCGATCCAGGGGGTGACCCGGTATTCTGTTCTGCGTCGGTCGTCGTGGCGAGTTTTCGCCCGGCACTGTCACCCATCCCGGGGCCTTAGCTCAGCTGGTAGAGCGCTGCCTTTGCAAGGCAGATGTCAGGAGTTCGACTCTCCTAGGCTCCACTTCGATAGACACCCTCTGACCTGCGGAAACGTTGGTTCAGGGGGTGTTTTTCGTGCCCATCAGAGGGCACCGCGTGCCCACTGATGGGCACGCGGTCGCCCGGTCCTCTCAGTAGTTGCGGGCCTATCGCCTCTCCAAGAGATCTCTTAGGACCAGGAGTGACGCTGTGGGCAACCAGGTCGGCCACCGCACAGGGGACCTCTTGCCACAAGGCGGAGCGAGAGGCTCTGGAAGTCGTGTGAAGACGGGGATGGGGTGGCAGCCTGGTATGGAAGGATCCGGATGCCCAGGGCAGCAGGAAGGAGAAGAACGTGATCGACAGGTTCACGGACGGGCTTCTCACGTCTGCCGAGACGTCCGCCTATCTACAGATTCCGCAGTCCAC
Source organism: Streptomyces sp. NPDC050504 (assembly GCF_044458065.1). NCBI lineage: Bacteria > Bacillati > Actinomycetota > Actinomycetes > Kitasatosporales > Streptomycetaceae > Streptomyces > Streptomyces sp. NPDC050504. Next base: position 299,656 of record NZ_JBITHO010000003.1, read on the forward strand.
GCTGCACAGCTGGTTGCGTGGTACGGCGGCGGGTGCGCCGTTGGTGCACCAGGTTGAGCCGTTGCGCCCAAAGCAGCCTTCGTTGCCGTTCGTTGCTGTGGCTGAGGCGTACGTGCTGCGATCGCTTAGGGACCTGGGCCTGCGGATGAGTGAGATCCGTGAAGCAGCCGGGGCTGTACGAGCTGCCTTCGACACCCCGTACGGCCTGGTATCGAAACGGATCGCGACTGATGGGGTGGACATCTTCGTCGAGCATGGTCTTGGCGACTTGCGGAGGGCCCGAGACGGCCAAGCACCCATCCATGAAGTTGTCGCGGAGTACTTGCGATATCTGTCATGGGAGGCGGGGGATGACTTCCCTTCGAGCCTCCAGCTGAAGCAGTACCCGTCTACGGTGCCTGTTGTGATCGACCCACGGTTCGGGCACGGACTGCCTGTCATCGAAGCCAACCGTGTACCGGTGAAGGCAGTGTCAGATCTGTGGGAGGCCGGAGAGTCGGTCGAAGACATCGCGTACGAGTACGAGATGGAGCCTGAGCAGGTGGACTTGCTGTGCCGGGCTGTGGTGCGACTTGCCGCCTGAGTTCTTCCTGGACCGGAATCTTGGGCGTCGCGTCGCTGAGGAACTGCGGGCGCGTGGTTGGCGGGTGCACCGGATCGGTGATGTCTTCGCGGGCGACGCACAAGACGTCCCTGACGAGGAGTGGATCCTGCACGGACTCGGCCGTGGATGGGTGCCGCTGTCGAAGGACGGACGAATCAAGACGCGGGACCAGGAGATCCAACCGGTGAGGGATCACGCGGCAGTGCTCTTCTACCTGGACAATCAGCAGCTTCGCAGCGTCGAGATGGTGGAACGTCTCCATGCGAGGCGAGACGCGATCCACCAGGCGATCGCTCGTGGTGGTCCTGCGGCCTACGCTGTACGTGCCGAGCGGATCGAGCGCACCTGGCCCTGATCCGTACCTCTGCGGGAACAGGCCAGCGAACGCGAAACGTGTTTGCGGTTGTGTAGATCTCTCGGTGCTGGCGCGATAGTGAGCGTGAGGGCGTGCTGTCGGAGTGGCGCCGGTGGGGCGTGCTGTCGGGGCGGCTTGGCGGGAGGGGACTGGGGGCTTTCGCTTCGGTTCGTCATCCTGGATCAACCGTTGAGGTTCCGCTTCTGTGCAGGTGATGGCCAATAGCGCGGGAGGTGGTGCCGCGAGGTGTCCTCCCCGGCTACGGGGGCCCAGGCGGGTCTGGATCGGGCTTCAGGGCGGTGGCGCAGGTAGCGGCACGGCAGTAGCTAAGTAATTTATGTATGCAAATTTGTTTGGTCTGTAGTGGTGCCTCCCCAGCTGGACCACCAAGACCCTGGCCTGTGGAAATGTGGGTGGGGGTCAACCTCTCTTGTTCGAGGGTTGCTTGGGGGTGGATCGGGCCTAGCGTGTGGGGCGTTCGAGCGGCGGGCAGGGGGCTCGCCGGACCTCACGGGGAGGGTTCACCAGTACTCATGCCCATTCGACGTTTCGCCGGGCTCGCGGCCACGAGCGCCGCGCTCGCGCTGTTCGCCTCGGTCGGCTCCACCGGTAGCGCCGCTGCCGCCATCTATCCGTCCACCTACGGGTGCGCGCCCGGCAAGGCGTGTCTGTACTACAACAGCACGTCCACGCCTTCCGACTCCATGGCGGGGAACTGGAGCGGCCGGATCTCCAGCCTGCAGATCGTCAACAACGGGGTGGCCGAGCCGTACCAGGACCACATCCGGTTCACCGCCGAGAAGTACTCGCCCACCAGCGGAGTGGTCAAGTACAAGGGCTGTCTGCACTACGCCTTGCCGAACGCGGCGGGCGGGCAGTACAAGGTCGACCTCAAGCCGACCAACAGCTACGGGTTCACCGTGACGTCCCTGACGTGGGGCGGCGAGTGCAAGTCCACTGAGAAGGTGCTGGAGTTCGCCTGATCGGCGGGGATACGGGGGTACGGGGGTACGGGGAGCCCTCTGGCCTGCGGGGAACGCGGGGCAGAGGGCTTTTCCGTGGGTGTTCTGCGGGGGCTCAGCGGGTCGTCAGGCTCTGTAGGCAGGTGAGCAGGGTGCGGGACTCGATGTTGAGGTAGTGGCTGTGGCGGATCAGGGCCGCCAGCTCGGGCAGCGGGATCCAGCGGTGGTCGGGGCCCGGGGGCTCCTCGGGGCGGGCGGGGTCGGCGGCCAGGACCACGTAGCGGTTGCGGGCGTGGTGGAAGCGGCCGCCCTCCTCCGAGAGGACCGAGTCGAACAGGATCCGCTCGGGCGGCGCCGCGAGCACGTGGTCCAGGAGCGCGGGCCGGGCGGCGGCCGGGAGGCCGGTGTAGTTCTCGGGCGTGCACTGCACGGTGGGGGCGAGCTCCAGGACGTCGGTGTACCCGGGCTCGACGCGGGCGTGCACGAGCGCCTGGAGGATGCCGTCCACGCGGCGGGTCAGGAACGCCGAAAGACCGGTGCCGTGCGGTTCGACCATGGGTTGCGACCAGCCGCGCACCTCGCGGCCCTCGGCCCGGACGTCCACCGCGATGACGCTGAAGAACCGGCCGCTCTCGTGGGAGATGCGGTCCGCCGAGCGGTGCCAGTGGCGGACCTCGTTCAGCGGGACGCGCTCGACGCGCGGGTCGTGGCGGGTGCGGGCCTCGGTGATCCAGCTGAGGAGTTCGGCGGGCAGCGGCGCCGCGTCGTCCGTGCCGTCGGCCCCGAACGGGTGCGGGAGGCAGGCCAGGACGCTGCGCGAGTCCATGTTGACCAGGTCGTCGACGACCAGCAGCCGGTGCAGCTGTCCCAGGGTCAGCCAGTGGAACCCGTCCAGGACCTCGACGTCGTCGTCGACCTCGACGACGATGTTGCGGTTGCGCTTGCCGTAGAACCAGCAGCCCTGTTCGGACTGGCGGACGTCGGCGATGACCCGGTACCGCGAGGCCTGCTGGAAGTACTCGACGTAGGAGACGGCCGCGCCCCGGTGGACCCGGGCGTAGTTGCTGCGGGTGGCCTGCACGGTCGGCGAGAGCTGGAGTCCGTTGCAGTTGCCGGGCTCCATCTTGGCCTGCATGAGGAAGTGCAGGACGCCGTCGAACTCCTTGGCGATGATGCCGAGGATGCCGATCTCCGGCTGGTGCAGCACCGGCTGGGACCAGGCCTCGACCGGGCGGCCCGGCATCGTCACGTCCATGCCCTCGACGCTGAAGAACCGGCCGCTGTCGTGGACGAGGTTGCCCGTACCCGGCTCGAAGCCCCAGCCGCGCAGGTCCGCGAACGGGATGCGCTCGACCCGCGACCCGTCGGCCGCGCGGCGCTCGTCGAACCACTTCTGGAAGCCGGCCAGGGTGACCGTGGAGCTGTCGGCCGTCCGCGCCGAGCGGGCGACCCGGGCCGCGAGACTGCTCGCGGAGCGGCTCGTCGCGGTGCTCACCAGGCCCACGCCTCGGGTCCGGGGCCGCCGTTGCCGATGGGCGGGAACAGCCGCTCCAGCTCGGACAGCACGTCGTCCGTCAGCTCCAGCCGCAGGGCGCTCAGCGCGCTTTCGAGCTGGCCGATGCTGCGCGGGCCGATGACCGGGGCGGTGATCCCGGGCCGGGACATGACCCAGGCCAGGCCCACCTCGGCCGGGTCGGCCCCGATGCCGTCGCACAGCTTCTCGTACGCGGCGATCGCGTCGCGGTGCTTCTCCAGCGCCTCCTTCGCCCTGCCCTGCGCGGTCTTGACGGCCGTACCGTCCCCCAGCTTGCGCAGCGCACCGCTCAACAGGCCGCCGTGCAGCGGGGACCAGGCGAGGACGGCCACCCCGTAGCGCTGGGCGGCCGGGATCAGCTCCAGCTCGATGTGGCGGGTGACCAGGTTGTAGACGGACTGTTCGGAGACGATGCCGAGGAAGTGGCGGCGCGCGGCGGCCTCCTGCGCCTCGGCTATGTGCCAGCCCGCGAAGTTGGACGAGCCCACGTACCGGACCTTGCCCTGCTGGGTGAGCATCTCCATCGCCTGCCACACCTCCTCCCAGGGGGCGTGGCGGTCGATGTGGTGCATCTGGAACAGGTCGATCCAGTCCGTCCCCATGCGCCGCAGCGATGCCTCGCAGGAGGCGATGATGTGCCGGGCCGAAAGGCCGCCGTCGTTGGGGCGGTCGCTCATCGGGTTGAACACCTTGGTGCCGAGCACGACCTGCTCGCGGCGCCCGCCGCCCTGGGCGAACCACTCGCCGAGCAGTTCCTCCGTGAACCCCTTGTGGACCTGCCAGCCGTACTGGTTGGCGGTGTCCAGGAAGTTGATGCCGCGGTCCAGGCCGCGGTCCAGGATCTCGAAGCTCTCTTCCTTGGTCGCCCGGACTCCCAGGTTGAGCGTGCCCAGGCAGAGCCGGCTCACTTGGAGGGCCGTGCGGCCGAGGTAGGTGTATTCCATCTCTGATTCCTTCACCGGTGCGGGTCCTCTGCGGCTGCGGCTTTCCATTGGTCGGTGATCGAACGCTCCAGCGGGATCCGGGGCGACCAGCCCAGTGCCTCGCGAGCGCGGCCGACGTCGGCCCGGGTCCAGTTCGCGCCGTTGCTGCGCACGGCGCCCTCCTGCCTGTGCACGAGCTCCGGCGGCACCGCGGAGGCCGTGACGAGCAGGTCGAGGATCTCCCGCACTTCCACCGCGGTCCCCTGCCCGATGTTCAGGGTCGTGCCGGACAGCGGGGATTCGGCGGCCCTGACGACCGCGTCCGCCACGTCGCGCACGTCGACGAAGTCGCGGCGGGCGTCGGCGACGGTGAGCCGCGCGGGCGCGTCGGGCGCGGCCGCGCGCAGCAGGTCGGCGACCTTCCCCAGGAAGCTGCCCCGGGGGGTGCCGGGGCCGCACACGTTGGTGATCCGCAGGACGAGCGCGTCGACGCGGCCCGCCAGGGCGGCGTCCAGGACGGTCCTGGTGCCCGCCAGCTTGGTGCGCCCGTACAGGGTGACGGGGGCGGGCGGACGGTCCTCGGTGACGGAGACGCCGTACGGGAACTCGCCGTACTCGTGCACCGAGCCGAGGTGCACCAGCCTGGGCCGTCGCGCCATGCCCGCCAGGGCCCGTACCAGCGTGTCGACCAGGTCGGTGTGGGAGCGGACCATGTCCTCATCGGTGCCGTCCCAGCTGTCCGTCGCCGCGTTGACGACGACCCGGACGCCGGCTGCGTCCAGCAGGGCGGTGAGCTGTCGCGCGGTGGCCGAGAGCACGTCGAGGGCGGTGAACTCGGCGGGCAGCGGCTCGCGCGGAGGCCTGCGGGCCACGGCGAGCACGCGGTACCCCCGGCGGGAGAAGGCCGTGCAGAGGTGGCGGCCGATGAATCCCGTACCGCCGATCACCGCGACGCACGGCGTGTCCTGAGCGGTCCGGTCGGGGCCGGGTGCTGTGGGGGTGTCCATGGCTCCTGCCTCACTCACTCTCACTCACTGCCAGCGGAAGAGTCGGGCGGCCAGCACGCTGCACAGGGCGCCGACGCACGCGAGGACGACCAGGTGCAGCGTCTGCGGCCACTGCCCCTCCCAGGAGTCCCGCAGGGCCTGGAGGGTCGCGCCGAGCGGGGTGTAGTCGCCGATGGTGGCCACGGTGTCGGGCAGGTCCTCCTTCGGGAGGAACACCCCGCCGAAGAACAGGCTGGGGAACAGCAGCGACAGGCCCATCGAGGTCGCCGCGCGGCTGCCGGGCGCCACCGCGGCGACGAGCAGGCCGACCGAGAACAGCGCCCAGGCGCCCAGCGCGAACGTCAGCAGGAAGGCGGGGACCTGCTCGGGCAGCGCCGTGTCGAAGGCGATCCGGCCCACGGCGACGACCAGCACCGCCGCGACGACGGCGGTGGCCAGGTTGATGACGAGCTGCGCGAACAGCAGGTTCACGGGGTGGACGGGGCTGGCCGCCATGCGGCGCAGGATGCCCTTCTCCCGGTAGGTCGCCAGGGTGGTGGGCAGCAGGTTCAGCGACAGCATCGTGAGGCACATCGACATCGCCATGGCCGGTACGAACGCGGCCATCGCCGCCTTCTCGGCGGGGGTGTCGTCGGATTTGCCGGTGACGATGTGGAAGATGCCCAGCAGCATGAGCGGCAGCGCGATCACGAAGAACACCGCGGTCGGATCGCGGAGGAAGAGCTTGGTCTCGACGAGGGTGAGCTGGGAGCGCCCGGTCATGGCTGTCCTCCTGACGGCCGGGGGCCGCCTTGGATCGGTGGCTGCCGCGGGGGTCGGCAGCGAGTCGTCTTGGGGCCCGGCGGGGCGGATGGGTTCGGTGGGGCCGTTGTGGCCGGGGGCGCTGTCGGGACCGGTGGGGCCGGTGGGGGCTGGGGCGTTGGGCTGGTTTGTGGGGGTGGGATCGGTGTTGGTCGGGGGGCGCACGGCGTCAGCTCTCCGGCGGCGCGCCGGTGAGGCTCACGAAGGCGTCCTCCAGCGTCGGCTGCTCCAGGCGCAGTTCACCGGGGACGATGTCGTGCCGGGAGAGCGTCGAGACCACCGCGTACACCAGGTTCTCCGTGCCGTTCACCGTCACCCGCGCGTTGCTCCTGCTCACCGACGTGACCTCGGGCAGCGCGGTCAGCAGGGCGTCGTCCAGCGGGGCGGACGGGGTGAAGTGGAGGCGCTGCCCGGGGTGGGCGGCGGAGATCAGCCCGGCCGGGGTGTCGAGGGCCACCAGCCGCCCGTCCCTGATGATCGCGATGCGGTCGCAGAGGCGCTCGGCCTCCTCCATGAAGTGGGTGACCAGCAGGACGGTGACGCCCTGGGCGCGGACCCGCTCGATCAGCTCCCAGGTGTCCCGCCTGGCCCGGGGGTCGAGCGCGGTCGTCAGCTCGTCGAAGACCGCGATCTCCGGGTTGCCGACCAGCGCGAGGGCGATGGACAGGCGCTGCTTCTGGCCCCCGGACAGCTGCCCGAACTGGCTGTCGCGCTTGGCCTCCAGACCCCAGTCGGTCAGCAGGGCCCGCCAGTCGGCCGGGTTCTCGTAGAAGGAGCTGTACAGCTGGAGCGCCTCGCGGACCTTGAGCCGGGGCGGCAGTTCGCTCTCCTGGAGCTGGATGCCGATGCGCTGCCGCAGCTCCTCCTTGTCGTGCTGCGGGTCGAGGCCCATGACGGAGATCTTGCCCCCGTCGTACCTGCGCAGGCCCTCGACGCATTCCACCGTGGTCGTCTTGCCCGCGCCATTGGGGCCGAGAACGCCGAATATCTCGCCTCTTTCCACCGTGAAGGAGACGTCGTCCACGGCGACGTGGTCGCCGTAGACTTTCCGGAGTTTCTGAACCTCGATCACCGGCATGCCTTCTCTTTCCTCCACCACCGGGCTTTTCGCCACCGCGAATTCAACCGGTGGGCGGAGTCGTTCGTGTGACGGTGTGTGAATCGTTCCGCAGCGCAGCGTAGCGCGCCAGACAGGCGTCGTAGTCGGGCAGCGCGCCCGCCTCCAGGGCCTCGCGCAGGGTGGGCGCGCCGCGGTCCCGGTCCGAGACCAGGGGCGTGATCCCGGCCGGCCAGGGCAGGCCGAGCGCGGGGTCGAAGGGGTCGATCTCGTGCTCGGCCGCCGGGGTGTACTCGGTCGAACAGAGGTACGCGGCAACGGTGTTGTCCTCCAGGGCCATGAACGCGTGCCCCAGGCCCTCCGCGAGGTACACCCCCTCGCACTTCTCGGCGTCCAGCACCAGCGAGTCCCACCGCCCGAAGGTCGGCGAGCCCGCCCTCAGGTCCACCACCACGTCGAGCAGCGAACCCCGGGTGCAGGTAACGTACTTGCCCTGGCCCGGCGGCACGTCCGCGAAGTGGACGCCGCGGACCGTGCCGCGCCGGGACACGCTGTTGTGGTACTGCCCCAGCCGCAGCGGATGCCCGACCGCCGCGACGAAGGCGGAGTCGGTGTACGACGCGCAGAACGTGCCCCGCTCGTCGGGGTGGACCGCCGGCGTGAACGCGTACGCCCCGCCGACGGCCAGTTCCCGCACGGTCATGAGCGGTGCTCAGCGGTCAACTTCTCCAGGACCGGCACGAGTTCGGCGGGGCTCGGCGTCGCCGCGATCTCCGCGCGCAGCCGGTCGGCGGCCTCCTTGAAGGACGGCTCGCCGAGCAGCCGCTCGATCCCCTCGCGCACGCCCTGCGCGGTCAGCTCGCGGGCGTGCACGTACAGGCCCGCGCCCTCGGCCTCCAGGGCGGTCGCCTTCGACCACCAGTCGGCGAACCGGATCGGGGCCATGAACTGCGGGACGCCGTTGACCAGCGCGGTCGCCCAGGAGCCGAAGCCGCCGTGGTGCAGGATCGCGGAGCAGCTGGGCAGCAGCGTGTGCAGCGGTACGAAGTCCACCAGGCGGACGTTGTCCGGCACCCGCTCCAGGCCGGACGACACGTCGTCGGGCAGCGCCGCGATCAGCTCGATGTCCAGGTCGGCGACCGCGTCCAGGATCTCCTGGACCGGCACGAAGGAACCGCCCAGCGCGCCGAAGGAGACGCCCGAGGTCAGACAGACCCGGGGCCGCGTGGGCTGCTCGCGGATCCAGGCGGGCTCGACGGCGGGGCCGTTGTACGGCACCCAGCGCACCGGAACGCGCTTGACGTCCAGCGGCAGTTGGAGGCTGTCCGGGATCTGGTCGATGGTCCACTGGCCGGTGGTGACCTCTTCGGCGAAGTCGCTGCCGTAGCGCTCCAGGAGCTCGGTCAGCCACGCGGCCAGCGGGTCGACGCGCTTCTCCTCGGGCTGCTGCGCCAGCAGTTCGAGGAACGCCGTGCGCATCTTGGAGTAGATGTCGACCGCCCACAGCATGCGCGCGTGGGCGGCGCCGACGACCCGGGCGGCGACCGGCGCCGCGTAGGTCAGCGGGTCCCAGACGACCAGGTCGGGCTGCCAGTCGCGGGCGAGGGCCACCATGTCGTCGACCATGCAGTCGTTGTACGTCCGGTAGGCGAACTGGACGCTCATCTGGTACTTGGTGAGCACCTTCTCCCACGTCTGCCGGTCCGCGTACGGCTGCGTCCAGTCCGATATCTCGTTCTCCAGCTGCTCGTGGTGCATGGCGAACATCTGGTGCAGGTTGTGGTCCGTGCCGACCGACACCGCGGTGAGACCCGTCTGCGCGATGGCCTCGGTGAGGACGGGGTTGCTGGCCACCCGCACCTCGTGCCCCGCGGCAGCGCACGCCCACGCCAACGGAACCATGGTGTAGAGGTGGGATTTCTCGGAGACGGTGGCGAAAAGCACGCGCATGTGAGTTCTTCTTCCCTCGGGTCCCGATACGCGGGATCAGCAAATCTGACGTGCACAGCGGCGACAACCCCTACCGACCCCTCATGTGGCCGGTCGCGAGTTCACGCGGAATTCAGCTGCTTGGAGCTCATGAGGAAATCCGACACGGCGTTCACGACGGCGGCCTTCTGCTCGCCGAGGTAGAAGTGCCCGCCGGGGAAGACCTGGAGCTCGAAGTCGCCCGACGTGTGGTCGCCCCAGGACGCCACGTCCTCGACGGGGACCCGGATGTCGCTGTCGCCGCCGAGTCCCACGACGGGGCAGCGCAGTTGGGGACCCGGCACGTAGCGGTAGGTCTCGGCCGCCTTGTAGTCGCCGCGGATCGCGGGCAGCGCGAAGCGCAGCAGCTCCAGGTCGCCCAGGATGCGGGAGTCGGTGCCGCTGAGCCGCTGGAGCTCCGCGACGATGCCGTCGTCGTCGAGCAGGTGGATCTCGTTGCTGCGGTGCTGGGAGGGGGCGGGGCGGCCGGAGGCGAACAGGGCGGCGGGCTCGACGCCCGCCTCCTGCTCCAGCATCCTGGCCACCTCGAAGGCCACGCTGGCGCCCATGCTGTGGCCGAAGAGCGCGAGCGGCAGGTCGGTCCACCGCGTGAGCACGGCGAAGATCTCCCGGGCCAGCTCCTGGACGCTCTCGACGGGCGGTTCGGTGCGCCGGTCCTGCCGTCCCGGGTACTGCACGGCCACCACCTCGATCCCCGACGACATCTCCTCCGACATCGGGAAGAAGAAGCTCGCGGAGCCTCCGGCGTGCGGGAAGCAGACCAGCCGCACCGAGGCGTCGGGCCGGGGGTGGAACCGGCGCAGCCACAGGCTGTCGTCGGGGTTCGGCGGTGTCATGGTCGTAAGCCGTCCTTTTCGGTGCTCACCGGCCGTGCCGGTACGGGTCGGATGCGGGCCGCGCCCCGCGCGGTGCGGGCGCGGGGCGGGCCGGGGTGCGCGCGGGGCCGGCCGGGGTGCGTGCGGGGCGGGCCGGGGTGCGTGCGGGGCCGGCCGGGATGCGTGCGGAGCGGGCCGAGCCCCGCGCCGGGCCGGCCGGGGCGTGCGCGGGCCCGGCCGTCGGGGCGGGTGCTCACCCGGCCGTCCCTTCCGCGCGCGGCGGCAGGGCCGAGATCCAGGCCTCGACGGCCGCGGCGGTGGAGGCGACGTGGTCCTCCATGACGCTGAAGTGGTTGCCCCGGACGTCGACGACGTCGTGGTCCAGGTCCCAGTAGGAGCGCCACTGCTCGGGCGAGGCCGTCGCCCTGCCGCCGCCCAGCGGCTCCTCGGCCCGGACGAGCAGGGTGGGCGTGCGGACGGGCCGCGGCTCCCACTCCTTGCAGATGTCGAGGTACCAGCCCATCGCCGACAGCCGGTCGTCGTCCATCGCGACGAAGGTGCCCTCGCGCTCCGACATGCCGTCCATCAGCGCCAGCCCGAACTGGTTGACGAAGTTGCTCCTGGGGACGTACGTGTCCACCAGGACGACCCCCGAGGGCTGGACGCCCAGCCCTTCGAGGTGTCCCGCGGCCGCCTGGGCGAACCAGCCGCCCGCCGACGTGCCGAGCAGCACGAACGGGGCGCCGTCCGCGGCCCGCGCGACGGCCTCCGCCTGGGCCTGGACGACCGCGTCCATGGTCGCCGGCAGGCTCTCGGTCCCGACGAACCCGGGCAGCGGCAGCGCCGACACGTCGCGCAGCCCCCGGAAGGACGAGGCGAACCGCGCGTACTGGTGCAGTCCGGCCAGGGCGAGGCAGGACGGCAGGCAGAACACCTGGGTCGGCGCCCCGCCCCTGGCGAGCTTGATCGGCACCGGCGGCCTGTCCAGGTCGGCGGCGGAGGCGAACTGCGGCCGCAGCGCGGCGACGGCCCGCAGCAGGTCGAACGCCTCCCCCCACTTGCCGCTCTGGAACGCCCCCAGGTAGAGGGAGCTGAGCGTCGCCGAACCGCCCTGGGGGACGGCCTGCGCCGCCGCCGACGGCTCCGGCGCGCGGGCCCCTCCGACGGGCGCGGCGGCCAGCTCGTGGCGCAGCCGCTCCGCCAGGTCGGCCGGGGTGCCGTGGTCGAAGGCCAGGGTGGCGGGCAGCCGCAGCCCGGTGGCGGTGTTGAGGCGGTTGCGCAGTTCGACCGCGGTGAGCGAGTCGAAGCCCGAGTCCACGAACTGGTGGTCGTCGGCGACCGCCTGCGGCCCCGAGTGGCCCAGCACCGCGGCCACGTGGATCCGCACCAATTCCACCAGTACGACCAGCTGTTCGTCCTCCGGGAGGGGCGCCAGACGGGCGGCGAGCGTGGGCCCGTCCGCCGTGCCGCCGCCCGCCCCGCCCGCCCCGCCCGCGTTCGCCGCGACGGCGCGGCGGGCCGGGGCGCGGACGAGGTCGCGGAGCGGGGCCGGAAGGGAGACGCCCGCCGCGCCGGTGCGCAGCGCCCCGGTGTCCAGCCGGATCGGCACCAGCAGCGGCTCTTCGAGGCCGAGCGCGGTCTCCAGCAGCCGCAGGCCCTCCTCGGTCGAGAGCCCGGCCACACCGGCACGGGCCGCACGGGCGACGTCGCCGCTGCCGAGCGCGGCGGTCATGGTGCTCAGCTCGTCCCACGGCCCCCAGGCGAGCGAGGTCGCGGGCAGCCGCCGGGCGCGGCGGGCGTGCGCGAACGCGTCCAGGAAGGCGTTCGCCGCGGCGTAGTTGGCCTGGCCCGCGCTGCCCAGGACCCCGGCGGCCGACGAGTACACCACGAAGTGGTCGAGGTCGTGGTCGAGGGTCAGCGCGTGCAGGTTCAGCACCGCGTCGACCTTCGGCCGCAGCACCCCGTCCAGCCGCTCCGGCGTGAGCCCTTCGACCAGGCTGTCGTCGACGACGCCCGCCGTGTGCACCACGGCGGTCAGCGGGTGCTCGGCGGGGATCGCGGCGAGCACCCCGGCCAGCGCGTCGCGGTCGGCGGCGTCGCAGGCGGCCAGGGTGACGTGCGCGCCGAGCCCGGTGAGCTCGTCCCGCAGCTCGGCGGCGCCCTCGGACGCCGGTCCCCTGCGGCTGGTCAGCACGAGTCGGCGGACGCCCCGCTCGCGTACGAGGTGCCGGGCGAGCAGGCCGCCCAGCAGGCCCGTACCGCTGATCAGTACGGTGCCTTCGGCGTCCCACCCGGGCGCGTCGGGCCGTACGCCGTCCTGCGGCTCGTCGTGCTTCACCCCGTCGTGCTTCACCTCGTCGTGCTTCACCCTGGCCAGGCGCGGTACGGCGAGTTCGCCGCCGCGCACCGCCAGTTGGGGCTCGCCGGACAGCAGCGCGGCGCCCAGGGCGCGGCCGGACGACTCGTCCTCGTCGACGTCGACCAGGACGAAACGGTCGGGGTGCTCCGACTGCGCCGCGCGCACCAGGCCCCACACCGCCGCGTTGGCCAGGTCGGACACGCCCTCGCCGGGGGCGGTGGCGACCGCGCGCCGGGTCACGAACGCCATCCGGGACGCCGCGAACCGCTCGTCCGCGAGCCACGACCTGACCAGCGACAGGGCGCGGTGGGTGGCCGCCCGCACCGCATCCGCCCGTACTGGGTCGGTACTGTCCTGCTCCGCGCCGTCCGGTGCGGGCGGGCACGAGACGAGCACCGTCGCGGGGGCCGCGCTGCCCGTGTCGACGGAACCGGTGAGCGCGCTCAAATCCGTGTACGACTCCAGGAAGAAGCCGAGCTCCTCCAGGTCCTCCACCTGCTTGAGGTCGTCCGCGCCCACCAGGGCCAGCCTGGTGCCGGCCGACAGCCGCTCCGGGACCGGCAGGGACGGCCAGGAGACCCGGAACAGCGACTCGGGTCCGGTCGGCAGGGCCGCCCCGACCTGCGCGGGCGCCATTTTGCGCAGCACCAGCGCGTCGACGGTGGCGACGGGGCTGCCCGTGGTGTCCGCGACCGCGACCGACACCGCGTCGCTGCCCGCGGCGCCGATGCGCACGCGCAGTTCCGCCGCACCGGAAGCGCGCAGGGACACGCCCGTCCAGGAGAACGGCAGCCTGCCCTCCCCCTCGCCGCTGTCGAGGAGCGAACCGAGGGCGATGCTGTGCAGCGCGGAGTCGAGGAGGGCGGGGTGCAGCCCGTACGCACCGGCGGTGCTCTGCTGCTCTTCGGGCAGCCGCACCTCGGCGTACACGGCGTCCTCGGTCACCCAGGCGCGGCGCAGTCCCTGGAAGGCGGGGCCGTAGCCGAACCCGCCTTCGGCGAAGCGCTCGTAGAGGTCGGCGACCTCTACGGGTTCGGCGCCGGGCGGGGGCCAGACGGTCAGGTCGGGGCCGGGGTGCGTGCCGTCGCCGACGTCCAGGATGCCGCTGGCGTGGCGGGTCCAGGGTTCGTCGGGGTGGGCGTTCTCCGGGCGGGAGTGGACGCTGATCGTGCGGGCGCCGGTCTCCTGGGGTGCGTCCACGGTGATCTGGAGGACGACGGCGCTGCGCTCCGGGAGGACCAGGGGTGCTTCGAGGGTGAGTTCTTCGACGCGGTCGCAATCTGCTCGGTCGGCGGCTTGTACGGCCAGTTCGAGGAAGGCGGTGCCGGGGAAGAGGACGGTGCCGGAGACGGCGTGGTCGGTGAGCCAGGGGTGGGAGTGGGTGGAGAGTCGGCCGGTGAGGACGAGGGTGTCGGTTTCGGCGAGGGGGAGGGCGGCGCCCAGGAGTGGGTGACTGGTGGTGGTGAGTCCGGCTGAGGTGACGTCGCCGGTGGTGGTGGGTGCGTCGAGCCAGTAGCGGTCGTACTGGAAGGGGTAGGTGGGGAGGTCGACGCGGTGGGCGTGGCGGCCTGTGAAGAAGGTGTTCCAGTCGATGTCCAGGCCGGTGGTGTGGATGTGGGCGAGGGCTGTGACGGCTGCTTGCTCGTCGGGCTTGTTCTTGCGGAGTACGGGGATGAATTCGGCGTTGTGGAGGGTGGTTTGGCCGAGGGCGGTGAGGACTCCGGCGGGGCCGAGTTCGATGAAGCGGGTGACGCCGTTCGCTTCGAGGGTGGTGAGGCCGTGGTGGAAGCGGACGGCTTCGCGGACGTGGCGGACCCAGTAGTCGGGGGTGCGGATCAGCTCGGGTGGGGCGATGTCACCGGTGACGTTGGAGATCAGTGCTGTACGGGGCTCGTGGAACTCCAGTCCCTGGGCGACTTGTCGGAACTCTTCGAGCATGGGGTCCATGAGCGGAGAGTGGAAGGCATGACTCACGCGGAGGCGTGAGGTCTTCCAGCCGCCCGCCGCTGCGATTTCCAGTACGGCGTCTTCGTCTCCGGACAGGACGGTGGCGGTGGGGCCGTTGAGGGCCGCGATCGAGACCTTCTCGTTCAGGAAGGGTCGTACGTCGTCTTCGGAGGCGACCACGGAGATCATGGCTCCGCCGGTGGGCAGGGCCTGCATCAGGCGGCCTCGGGCCGCGACGAGGGTGCAGGCGTCTTCCAAGGACCAGAGGCCGGCGATGTACGCGGCGGTGAGTTCGCCCACTGAGTGTCCGGCCAGGTAGTCCGCCCGTACGCCCCAGGACTCGACGAGCCTGTGCAGCGCGACTTCGACGGCGAACAGGGCCACCTGTGCGTACCCGGTGCCTTGCAGCACCTCGCCGGAGTCTTCGGCGAAGACCAGTTCACGCAGGGGACGGTCGAGGTGCCCGTCCAGGACCGCGCACACCTCGTCGAAGGCGGACGCGAAGACCGGGAAGGCTTCGTACAACTCGCGGCCCATTCCGGCCCGTTGTGCGCCCTGTCCGGTGAACAGGAATGCCGTCCGGCCGGAGACCGTACGCGTCCCGTCCTCCTCGGCCAGCGCCCGCAGCCCGCTCAGAAGCTCCTCGCGGGTGCTTCCTGTCACTGCGGTCCGGTGTTCGAAGGAAGCCCGTCCGGTTGCCAGGGAGTATCCGATGTCCACCGGGGACAACTCCGGTGCTGCCGCGACGTACTCGGCCAGCTGTTCCGCCTGTGCTCGCAGTGCTGCCGGGGTTTTGCCCGACAGGACCCACGGCACTACCGATGCCACGGAGTCCGTGTTCGGTGCCTCCTGCGTCACCGGCTCCGGTGCCTGCTCCACGATGGCGTGTGCGTTCGTGCCGCTGATGCCGAAGGCCGAGATGCCCGCTCGGCGCGGGGCGCCGGTTTCGGGCCAGGGGCGGGCCTCGGTGAGGAGTTCGACCGATCCTGCCGTCCAGTCGATCTTTTCGGAGGGTTCGTCGGCGTGAAGGGTTCGGGGCAGTACGCCTTCCCGTATCGCCATGACCATTTTGATCACACCGGCCACGCCGGATGCGGCCTGGGTGTGGCCGATGTTGGACTTGAGTGCGCCCAGCCACAACGGACGGTCGTCGGTGCGCTGTTGGCCGTACGTGGCCAGTAGTGCGCCTGCTTCGATCGGGTCGCCGAGGGAGGTTCCGGTGCCGTGTGCTTCGACTGCGTCCACGTCTGCTGCGGTCAGTCGTGCGTCGGCCAGTGCTGCTCGGATCACGCGTTGTTGTGAGGGGCCGTTGGGGGCGCTGAGGCCGTTGCTGGCGCCGTCCTGGTTGATGGCCGAGCCGCGCAGTACCGCGAGCACCTGGTGGCCGTTGCGCCGCGCGTCCGACAGGCGCTCCAGCAGGATCATGCCCGCGCCCTCGCCCCAGCCGGTGCCGTCCGCCTGCTCGGAGAACGCCTTGCAACGGCCGTCGCGCGCCTGGCCGCCCTGGCGGCTGAAGTCGACGAAGAGGTTGGGCGTCGACATGACGGTGACGCCGCCCGCGAGGGCCATCGCGCATTCGCCCCGCCGCAGCGACTGTGCGGCCAGGTGCAGTGCGACCAGCGACGACGAGCACGCCGTGTCGACCGTCACCGCCGGACCCTCCAGGCCGAAGGTGTACGCGATGCGGCCCGATGCGATGCTGCCGGAGCTGCCGCTGCCGACGTACGCCTCCAGGTCCTCGGGGACCTGCGGCAGCCGCAGGCCGTAGTCCTGGTACATCACGCCCGCGAAGACTCCGGTCCTGCTGCCCTTCAGCGACGCGGGGTCGATGCCCGCGCGTTCGAAGGACTCCCAGGAGGTTTCGAGGAGCAGCCGCTGCACCGGGTCCATGGCCAGCGCCTCGCGCGGCGAGATCCCGAAGAACGCGGGGTCGAAGTCGTAGGCGTCGTGGAGGAACGCGCCCTCGTTCGCGTACGACTTGCCGGGCAGGCTGCCGGTCGGGTCGTACAGGTCCTCGTCCCAGCCGCGGTCCCTCGGCATCGCGGACATCGCGTCGGTGCCCCGCGCGACGAGCTGCCACAGGTCTTCGGGGCTGCGCACGCCGCCGGGGAAGCGGCAGCTCATCGCGACGACGGCGATCGGGTCGTCGGAGCCGTCGGCGGCGGCCGGTGCCGTGGGCGGCTGCGCGGCGGCCGTGCGCAGCCGGTCGCCCAGGGCCTCGGTCCGCAGGTATTCGGCGAGCGCCGTGGGGTTCGGATAGTCGAAGACCAGGGTGGTCGGCAGCCTGAGCCCGGTGGCGCCGTTAAGCCGGTTCCGCAGCTGCACGGACGTCAGCGAGTCGAAGCCGAGTTCGCTGAAGGCCCGGTTCGCGGCGATCGAGTCGGACGGGGCGTGCCCCAGTACGGCCGCGACCAGCGAGCGCACCAGGTCCAGCAGGTGGCGGCGCTGTTCGGCCTCGGGCAGGCCCACGAGCCGCCGCGCGAGCGAGTCCGCGCCGTCCGCCGGGGTCCCGGCCGTCACCGTGCGGCGGGCCGGGGCGCGGACCAGGGACTGGAGCAGGGCGGGGACGGTACCGGTGGCGGCGTTCGCCCGCAGCGCCGCCGTGTCCAGCAGCATGGGGACGAGCAGCGGCTCGTCGAGCGCGGCGGCGGCGTCGAACAGCGCCATGCCCTGCTCGGCGGAGATCGGGGCGACGCCCGAGCGGGCGGAGCGCGCGGTGTCCTCGGCGCCGAGGTGTTCCGTCAGTCCGCTGCGATCGGCCCACAGGCCCCAGGCCAGCGACTGGCCCGCGAGTCCCGTGGCCCTGCGGTGGCGGGCCAGGCCGTCCAGGAACGCGTTGGCCGCCGCGTAGTTGGCCTGGCCGGGGCCGCCGAGCACGCCCGCGGCCGACGAGTAGAGGACGAAGCCGGACAGCTCCAGGCCGCGGGTCAGCTCGTGCAGGTTGACGGCCGCGTCCACCTTGGGGCGCAGTGCCCGCCGCAGCTGTTCGGGGCTCATCGCGCTCACGACGCCGTCGTCCAGGACGCCCGCGGTGTGGACGACCGCGGTGAGCGGGTGCGCCGGGTCGATGCCGGCCAGGAGCGCGGCCAGGGCCTCGCGGTCGGTGGCGTCGCAGGCGGCGAGCGTGACGTCGGCGCCGAGTTCGGCGAGTTCGGTCCGCAGGGCGTCCGCGCCTTCGGCGTCGGGGCCGCGGCGGCTGGTCAGCAGCAGGTGGCGGATGCCGTGCCGGGTGACCAGGTGGCGGGCGAGCAGTCCGCCGAGCGTGCCGGTGCCGCTGATCAGGACGGTGCCGTCGGTGTTCCAGCCGAGCGCGGTGCTTTCGGCGGAGCCGGATGCGGAGTCGGGGGCGGATGCGGATGCGGGAGCGGGTGTGGGTACGGGGGTGCGGACCAGTCTGGGGGCCTGTACGAGGCCTTCGCGGAGGGCCAGTTGGGGTTCGCCGGTGGCCAGGGCGGCGCCGAGCGCCCGTACGGAATCGGGGTGCTCGTCGAGGTCGACCAGGACGAAGCGGCCGGGGTTCTCGGTCTGCGCGGAGCGCACCAGGCCCCACACGGTGGTGTGGGCGAGGTCGCCCGCGTCCTCGCCGGGGAGCGCGGCGCCCCGGGTGAGGAACACCAGCCGGGAGTCCGCGTGGCGCTCGTCGTTCAGCCAGGTCCGCACCAGGCCGAGGGCCCGTTCGGCGGCGGCGTGCGCCGCGCGGGCGGGGTCGGTGCCGTCGGGGGCGGGGGCCCACGGGACGAGGACGACCTCCGGGAGTTCGAGGTCCAGGGCTACGGGATCCAGCGTTACGAGGCCGGGCAGCGCGGCCAGGTCCGGCGCGCCGGGGGCCGACGGGTCCGTGCTCCACACGCCCCAGGGCGCGGCGGGCGCCGCCCCGGTGGGCGTCAGCGGCTTCCACTCGACCCGGAACAGCGCGTCGGCGAGCGCGGTCCGCGCGCCGGATAGCCCCTCGGGGCGGGTCTCGCGCAGCAGCAGCGCGTCGACGGACGCCACCGGGCGGCCCTCGGTGTCGGCGATCTGGAGCGCGACCGCCTCGGAGCCCGCTCCAGAGCCCGTTCCGGGGCTCGTTGCGGGGCTCGCGGGGGACAGCCTGACCCGCACCTCGCCCGCGCCTGACGCGTGCAGGGTGACGCCCGTCCACGAGAACGGCAGCCGTCCGTTGCCGCTGCCCGCGTTCCCCTCGAAGAGCGGGCCGAGCGCGATGCCGTGCAGCGCCGCGTCGAGCAGCGCGGGGTGGAGCCCGTAGTCGCGGGCGCCTTCCTGGCGGTCGTCGGGCAGCCGTACCTCGGCGTAGACGTCGTCGCCGAGGCGCCAGGCCGCGCGCAGGCCGCGGAAGGCGGGCCCGTAGTCGAAGCCGTTCTCGGCGTACCGCTCGTAGAGGTCCTGGACGGCGACCGGTTCGGCGCCCGCGGGGGGCCAGGCGGCGAGGTCGAAGTCGGCGGGGCCCGCAGCGGGGACGAGCGTGCCGGACGCGTGGGCGGTCCAGGCGTCGTCGGCGGCGCCCGTCGCGTGGCCCCCAAAGTGGCCTCCGGCGTGGCTCCCGGCGTGGCTCCCCGCGTGGCCCTCCGCGCGGTTGTCCGCGCGCGAGTAGACGCCCACCGTCCGGCGTCCCGAGGCGTCCGGCTCGCTGACGGTGACCTGCACGGCCACGCCGCCGGTCCTGGGCAGCAGGAGCGGTGCCTGGAGGGTGAGTTCCTCGACCCGGGCGCAGTCGACCCGGTCGGCGGCCTGCACCGCGAGTTCGAGGAACGCCGTGCCGGGCAGCAGGGCGGTGCCGGCGAGGGCGTGGTCGGCGAGCCACGGGGAGGTCTCCAGGGACAGCCTGCCGGTCAGCAGCAGCCGGTCGGAGTCCGCGAGGTGCACGGCGGCGCCGAGCAGCGGGTGGTCGGCGGCGCCGAGCCCGGCCGACGTGACGTCCCCGCTGGGCGCGGGGGACTCCAGCCAGTAGCGCTGCCGCTGGAACGCGTAGGTGGGCAGCTCGGTGCCGCGCGCGCCGGTGCCGGCGAACACCGTGCTCCAGTCGACGGGGCCGCCGCCCGCGTGCAGTTCGCCGAGGCCGGTGAGGAACCGCTCGTAGCCGCCCTCGTCGCGGCGCAGCGTGCCCACGGCGACCGCGACGGGACCGGCCGCCCCGGCCTCGGCGGCGGCGCTCTCGAAGGTCTCCTGCATCGCCATGGCGAGCACGGGGTGGGGGCTGGTCTCGACGAACGCGGTGTAGCCGTCGGCGACGAGCGCGCGGACCGCCTGCTCGAACCGGACCGGTTCGCGCATGTTCCGGTACCAGTAGTCGGCGTCGAGCCCGGTGGTGTCCTGGGCGGCGCCGGTCACCGTCGAGTAGAAGGGGACCCGCGCGGCGCGCGGTTCGACGGACGCCAGGTCGGCGAGCATCCGCTCGCGCAGCGCGTCGACGTGCGGGGAGTGGCTGGCCATCGTCACCGCGATCCGGCGGGACTTCACGCCCGCTTCGGCGAGCCGGTCCGCCAGCTCGTCGAGGGCGTCGGTGTCCCCGGCGACCGCCACGGACGTGGGGCTGTTGCTCACCGCGAGGGACAGCCGGTCCGCCAGGCCGTCGAGCCAGGGCGCGATCCGCTCGGCGGACGCCAGTACCGAGAGCATGCCGCCCTTGCCCTCGATCTGCCGCGCCGCCCTGCTGCGCAGCGCGACCACCTTGGCGGCGTCCGCCAGCGACAGGGCGCCCGCCACGTACGCGGCGGCCACCTCGCCCTGGGAGTGCCCGACGATCGCGGAGGGCTCCACGCCGTGCGCGCGCCACAGCGCGGCCAGCGACACCATGACGGAGAACAGCACCGGCTGGACGACGTCGATGCGGTCGCCGGGCGGGGTGTCCGCCGCGCCGTCGAGCGCGTCGACGACCGACCAGCCGAGGTACGGGGCGAACGCCTCGTCGCAGGCGCGCAGTTGCTCGGCGAAGACCGGCGAGGACGCCAGCAGCGGGCGGGCCATGCCGGTCCACTGCGAGCCCTGGCCGGGGAAGACGAACACCGCCTTGCGGCGGCTGTCCGCCGTGCCTTGGACGAGCCGCGCGGCCGGTTCGCCGTCGGCGAGGGCCCGCAGGCCGCCCAGGAGCTCCTCGCGGTCCCGGGCGACGATCGCGGCGCGGTGTTCGAGGGAGGCGCGCCGCAGGGCCAGCGAGTACCCGAGGTCGGCCGCGGCCGTGTCCGGGTGGGCGGTGAGGTGGTCGACGAGCCGCCGGGCCTGGGCGCGCAGCGCCTCTTCGGTCCTGCCGGAGACGAGGAAGGGCAGTGCGGCGGGGGCGGTGCCGGGAGTACGGACGGGGGCCGGGCCCTCGGCCCCGGCGGCCTGGGGCCGGGCCTGGGCCGTGCCTCGGGCCTGGGCCTGAGGCTGGGAAGGCGCCGCGCCCCGGGCCGTGGAAGGCGTCCCTGCCCCGACCGCGCCCGCACCCCCGACCGCGTCCGCGCCCGCGTCCTCGCCGTCCGCAGGCTCCTCGGGCGCCTCCTCCAGGATCACGTGGGCGTTGGTGCCGCTGAAGCCGAAGCCCGACACGGCGGCCCGGCGCGGGGCGTCGGTCCTGGGCCAGGGCCTGGCCTCCGTCAGCAGCTCCACGCCGCCGGACTCCCAGTCGACCATCGGGCTGCGGGTCTCGGCGTGCAGCGTCTTGGGCAGGACCTCGTGCCGCAGTGCCAGCACCATCTTGATGACGCCGCCGACCCCGGCCGCGGCCTGGGTGTGCGCGAGGTTGGACTTCAGGGAGCCGAGCCACAGCGGGCGGCCTTCGGGGCGCTCCTTGCCGTACGTGGCCAGCAGCGCGCCCGCCTCGATCGGGTCGCCGAGCGCGGTGCCCGTGCCGTGCGCCTCCACCGCGTCGACCTCGGCGGACGACAGCCGGGCGTCGGCCAGGGCGGCGCGGATCACCCGCTGCTGGGAGGGCCCGTTCGGGGCCGTGAGGCCGCTGCTCGCACCGTCCTGGTTGACGGCCGAGCCGCGCACCACGGCCAGCACCCGGCGCCCCGCCCGCCGCGCGTCCGACAGCCGCTCCACGAGGATCATGCCGACGCCCTCGCCCCAGCCGGTGCCGTCCGCGCGCCCGGAGAACGCCTTGCAGCGGCCGTCCGACGCCAGCGCCCGCTGGCGGGCGAACTCGATGAACGCGACCGGGGTGGACATCACCATGGACCCGCCGACCAGCGCCAGCGAGCAGTCGCCCCTGCGCAGCGCCTGGGTGGCCAGGTGCAGCGCCACCAGCGAGGACGAGCAGGCCGTGTCCACGGTGACGGCGGGCCCTTCGAGGCCCAGGGTGTAGGAGACGCGGCCCGACGCGACGCTGCCCGAGCCGCCCGCGCCGAGGTAGCCCTCGACGTCCTTGGGCACGGTGGTGAGCCGGGATCCGTAGTCCTGGTACATCACCCCCGCGTACACACCGGTCCTGCTGCCCTTGAGCGAGCCGGGATCGATGCCCGCCCGCTCCAGGGTCTCCCAGGCGGTCTCCAGGAGCAGCCGCTGCTGGGGGTCCATGGCCAGCGCCTCGCGCGGCGAGATCCCGAAGAAGCCGGGGTCGAAGTCGTACGCGGCGTCGAGGAAGGCCCCCTCCTCCACGTAGCTCTTGCCCTGGGCGTCCGGGTCGGCGTCGTACATGGCCTCCAGGTCCCAGGCCCGGTCCTGCGGCATCGGACCGACCGCGTCGCGCCCCTCGACCAGGAGCCGCCACATGTCCTCCGGGGTGTGGACGCCCCCGGCGTAGCGGCAGCTCATGCCGACGATCGCGATCGGCTCCTGGTCCCGCTCCTCGATCTTCTCCAGACGCAGGCGCGTGCGGTGCAGGTCCGTCGTCACACGCTTCAGGTAGTCGCGAAGCTTGTCTTCGCTCACCGTGCTCACCGTTCAACCGCCGCTTTCTTCAGGAAAGGCCGAGTTCGTTTTCGATGAAGTTGAAGATCTCGTCGTCGGACGCCGAATCGAGGCCGGCCGTCGCGATGTCGCCCGCCGGGTCCTGGGCGTGGCCCAGCTTCGACAGGAGGTCCTGGAGGCGGCCCGCGAGCCGCGTCCTGGCCGTCTCGTCCGCGGCCACCCTGGCCAGGTCCTGCTCCAGGCGGTCGAGTTCGGGGAAGGCGAGCGGGACGGCCGCGGGCTCGGCCGGGGCGACCGACTCCGCGAGGTGTTCCGCTATCGCGGCCGTCGTCGGATAGTCGAAGAGCAGGGTGGCGGGCAGCCGCAGCCCGGTGGCGGTGTTGAGGCGGTTGCGCAGCTCGACCGCGGTGAGCGAGTCGAAGCCCAGCTCCAGCAGCCCCCGGTCGACGTCGACCGCCTCCTTGCCGGTGAACCCGAGCACGGTCGTCACCTGGGTCCTGACCAGGTCGAGCAGCAGCCGGTGCCGCTCGGCCTCCGGCAGCCCCGCGAGCCGCGGCAGCAGCCCGTCGGCCGCGTCGGCGGCGCCGCCACGGGCCGCGGCGCGCCTGGCCGCCGCCCTGACGGGCGCCTTGACCAGGCCGCGGAGCAGCGGCGGTACGGGCCCGGGGCCACCGGCCTGGGCCGCCGCGTCCAGCCGCATCGGCAGCACCACCGGAGCGTCCAGCGCCCGCGCCGCGTCGAACAGCGCGGCGCCCTCGGCGGAGGAGAACGCGACGATGCCGCCGCGCGCCAGCCGCGAGAGGTCCGCCTCGCCCAGTTTCCCGGTCATCTCGCTGCGCTGCTCCCACAGGCCCCACGCCATCGACTGGACGGGGAAGCCGTCGGCGCGGCAGCGGGTGGCGTAGGCGTCGAGGAACGCGTTGGCCGCCGCGTAGTTGGCCTGGCCCATGCCGCCGAACGTGCCCGCGATGGAGGAGAACAGCACCAGGGCCGAGAGTCCCAGGCCGCGGGTCAGCTCGTGCAGGTTGACCGCCGCGTCCACCTTGGGGCGCAGCACCCGGTCGACCCGTTCGGAGGTCAGCGAGCCGACGACGCCGTCGTCCAGGACGCCCGCGGTGTGGACTACCGCGGTGAGCGGGTGCGCCGGGTCGATGCCGGCCAGGAGCGCGGCCAGGGCCTCGCGGTCGGCGGCGTCGCAGGCGGCGAGCGTGACGTCGGCGCCGAGCTCGGTGAGCTGCTCGCACAGCTCCTTGGCGCCCTCGGCCTCCGCGCCCCGGCGGCTGGTCAGCAGCAGGTGGCGCACTCCGCACTCGGCGACCAGATGGCGCGCCATCACCCCGCCGATGGCGCCGGTCGCACCGGTCACCAGCACCGTGCCGGTGCCCCAGTCGGGGGCCTGCCGCTCGGCGGGATCGGGGCGCGCGGGCAGGAGGGCCAGCCTGGCGGCCCGTACGGAGCCGTCGCGCAGCGCCAGTTGGGGCTCGTCACCGGCGAGGGCGCGCAGCAGGGCGGGCAGTACGTCGAGCGCGGGCAGGGCGCCGACGGATCCGTCCGTGCCGATGTCGGCCAGGACGAACCGGTCCGGGTTCTCGGACTGCGCGGAGCGGACCAGCCCCCAGACGGCGGCGTGTGCAGGATCGCCCACCCGGTCGTCGGGGCCCGCCGCGACGGCGCCGCGCGTGAGGAAGACCATCCGCGACGCGGCGAACCGCTCGTCGGCCAGCCACCCCTGGACCAGCCCCAGCACCCGGTCCAGCGCCGTGCGCACCGACGCGGTGAACTCTTCAGACCCTACTGACTCTTCGGACTCTTCCATCTCTTCGGTCAGCGGCGGGCAGGTCACGAGTACGACGTCCGGCACCGCCGCCAGGTCGGCGGCGTCCGCCAGGGCCCCCAGGTCGCGGTAGGCCCGCAGCTTCTCCCCCGCCACCACGCCCAGGCCGTCCTCACCGAGCAGCGCCCAGCCCGTGAAGGAGGCGGACGGCCGCGCGTCGGCGTCCGCTTCGAGCTCGGCCCAGTCCAGTACGTACAGGGAGTCGTCCGTCACGGAAGCGCCCAGCCGCTCGGGCCGCGCGCGCAGGACGAGCGAGTCGACGGACGCCACCGGGCGGCCGATCGGGTCCGACAGGGTCAGCGACACCGCGTCCGGGCCGAGGGGCGTCAGCCGTACCCGCACCTCGTCGGCTCCCGCGCCGTGCAGCGTGACGCCCGTCCAGGAGAACGGCAGCTTCCCGCCGCCGAGTTGCAGCGCGGGGCTGAGGGCGATGGTGTGCAGCGCGGCATCGAGGAGGGCGGGGTGCAGCCCGTACGCACCGGCGGTGCTCTGCTGCTCGTCGGGCAGCCGGATCTCGGCGTACACCGTGTCGCCGTCGGCCCAGGCGCGGCGCAGGCCTTGGAAGGCGGGGCCGTAGCCGAATCCGCCTTCGGCGAAGCGCTCGTAGAGGTCGCCGACCTCGACGGGTTCGGCGCCAGCTGGGGGCCATGCGCTCAGGTCGGGCTCGGGGGTCGCGTCCTCCCCGATGCCCAGGGCGCCGCTGGCGTGGCGGGTCCAGGGCTGGTCGGGGTGGGTGTTCTCGGGGCGGGAGTGGACGCTGATGGTGCGGGTGCCGTTGGTCTGCGGTGGCTCCACGGTGATCTGGAGGGCGACGGCGCCGCGTTCGGGGAGGATCAGGGGTGCTTCGAGGGTGAGTTCTTCGACGTGGTCGCAGCCTGTGTGGTCGGCGGCTTGCATGGCCAGTTCGAGGAAGGCGGTGCCGGGGAAGAGGACGGTGCCGGAGACGGCGTGGTCGGTGAGCCAGGGGTGCGACTGGGTGGAGAGTCGGCCGGTGAGGACGAGGGTGTCGGTTTCGGCGAGGGGGAGGGCGGCGCCCAGGAGTGGGTGACTGGCGGTGGTGAGTCCGGCGGAGGTGACGTCGCCGGTGGTGGTGGGTGCGTCGAGCCAGTAGCGGTCGTACTGGAAGGGGTAGGTGGGGAGGTCGACGCGGTGGGCGTGGTGGCCTGTGAAGAAGGTGGTCCAGTCGATGTCCAGGCCGGTGGTGTGGATGTGGGCGAGGGCTGTGACGGCTGCTTCTTCGTCGGGCTTGTTCTTGCGGAGTACGGGGATGAATTCGGCGTTGTGGAGGGTGGTTTGGCCGAGGGCGGTGAGGACTCCGGCGGGGCCGAGTTCGATGAAGCGGGTGACGCTGTTTGCTTCGAGGGTGGTGAGGCCGTGGTGGAAGCGGACGGCTTCGCGGACGTGGTGGACCCAGTAGTCGGGGGTGCTGATCAGCTCGGGTGGGGCGATGTCACCGGTGACGTTGGAGATCAGTGCTGTGCGGGGCTCGTTGAAGGTGAGTCCTTGGGCTATCTGCCGGAACTCTTCGAGCATGGGGTCCATGAGTGGAGAGTGGAAGGCGTGGCTGACCTTCAGCCGTGTCGACTTCCAGCCGCCTGCGGTCACGGCTTCCAGTACGGCGTCTTCGTCGCCTGAGAGGACGGTGGCGTTGGGGCCGTTGAGGGCCGCGATCGAGACCTTCTCGTTCAGGAAGGGTCGTACGTCGTCTTCGGAGGCGACCACGGAGATCATTGCTCCGCCGGTGGGCAGTGCCTGCATCAGGCGGCCGCGTGCGGCGACGAGGGTGCAGGCGTCTTCGAGGGACCAGAGGTCGGCGATGTACGCGGCGGTGAGTTCGCCCACTGAGTGTCCGGCCAGGTAGTCCGCCCGTACGCCCCAGGACTCGACGAGCCTGTGCAGCGCGACTTCGATCGCGAACAGGGCCACCTGTGCGTACCCGGTGCCTTGCAGCACTTCGCCGGAGTCCTCGGCGAAGACCAGTTCCCGCAGCGGACGGTCGAGATGCCCGTCCAGGACCGCGCACACCTCGTCGAAGGCGGACGCGAACACCGGGAAGGCTTCGTACAACTCGCGGCCCATGCCTGCGCGTTGTGCGCCCTGCCCGGTGAACAGGAACGCCGTCCGGCCGGACACAGTACGCGTCCCGTCCTCCTCGGCCAGCGCCCGCAGCCCGCTCAGAAGCTCTTCGCGGTCCCGGCCGGTCACCGCCGCCCTGTACTCGAAGGCCGTACGGCTCGTTGCGAGGGAGAAACCCACGTCCGCCGGGGACAGCTCCGGTGCCGCCGCGACGTACTCGGCCAGTTGCTCCGCCTGTGCCCGCAGTGCCGCCGGGGTCTTGCCCGACAGTACCCACGGCACCACCGATGCCACGGGATCCGTGTTCGGCGCCTCCTGTGACACCAGCTCCGGTGCCTGTTCCAGGATCAGGTGGACGTTCGTACCGCTGACGCCGAAGGCCGACACTCCTGCCCGGCGCGGGGCGCCCGTTTCCGGCCAGGGGCGGGACTCGGTCAGCAGCTCGACCGCGCCCGCCGACCAGTCGATCTTTTCGGAACGCTCGTCGGCGTGAAGGGTTCGGGGCAGTACGCCCTCGCCTATCGCCATGACCATCTTGATCACACCGGCCACGCCGGATGCGGCCTGGGTGTGGCCGATGTTGGACTTCAGTGCACCCAGCCACAACGGGCGCTCACCGGAACGCTGTTGGCCGTACGTGGCCAGCAGCGCGCCCGCCTCGATCGGGTCGCCGAGCGGGGTGCCGGTGCCGTGCGCCTCCACCGCGTCCACGTCCGCGGGCGAGAGCCCGGCGGAGGCGAGCGCCGTCCGGATGACGCGCTGCTGCGCGGGTCCGTTGGGGGCGGTCAGGCCGTTGCTCGCGCCGTCCTGGTTGACGGCGGAGCCGCGGACCACGGCGAGCACCCGGTGGCCGTTGCGTCGCGCGTCAGACAGCCGCTCCAGCAGCACCATTCCGGCGCCCTCGGCCCATCCGGCGCCGTCCGCCTGCTCGGAGAACGCCTTGCAACGGCCGTCGGGAGCCATGGCCCGCTGTCGGCTGAACTCGATGAAGCTGTCCATGGTGGACATCACGACCACACCGCCGGCCAGCGCCATCGAGCACTCGCCCCGGCGCAGCGACTGCGCGGCCAGGTGCAGGGCGAGCAGCGAGGACGAGCAGGCCGTGTCCACGGTCAGCGAGGGGCCCTGCAAGCCGAAGGTGTAGGAGATGCGGCCGGAGGCGACGCTGCTGGCGCTGCCCGTCGCGAGGTAGCCCTCGAACTCTTCGGGAGCCTGCTGGAAGCGGGAGCCGTAGTCGTTGTAGCTGGCGCCGATGAACACGCCCGCGTCCGTACCCTTCATCGAAGCCGGGGTGATTCCGGCCCGTTCGAAGGATTCCCAGGACGTTTCGAGGAGCAGCCGGTGCTGCGGGTCGATGGCCAGGGCCTCGCGCGGCGAGATGCCGAAGAACGTCGGGTCGAAGTGGTCGGCGTCGTAGAGGAATCCGCCGCCGCGTGCGTAGAAGGTGCCCGGCTTGTCGGGGTCGGGGTCGTAGCGGCCCTCGACGTCCCAGCCCCGGTCGGTGGGGAAGCCGGAGACCGCGTCCACGCCCTCGTCGATCAGCTTCCACAGTGCCTCGGGGCTGGTCACGCCTCCGGGGAGGCGGCAGCTCATCGCGATGATCGCGATCGGGTCGTCGTCCACGGGCGCCGCTGACGACGCGGGCGAGGGCGCGGCGGGTGCGGTGCCGATCAGTTCGGCGCGCAGGTGCCGGGCCAGTGCGGTCACCGACGGATAGTCGAAGACCAGGGTGACCGGTAGTCGCATGCCGGTCGCGGCGCTCAGCCGGTTGCGCAGGTCGACGGCGGTCAGCGAGTCGAAGCCCAGCTCGCGGAACGCGCGGCCCGGCTCGACGGACTCCGCTCCCGCGTAGCCGAGTACGGTGGCGACCTGGGCGCTGACCAGGTCGACCAGCGCCTGCTCGGCCTCGCTCTCCGAGAGGCCCGCCAACTGCTGGGCCAGCGCCGACTCGTTGCCGCCCGCGCCGGTCGCGGTGCCGGTTCCGGCGGTGGCGCCGAGGACGGAACGCACCTCGGGCAGCTCGGCGAAGACGGGCGCCGTGGGGCCCGTGGGCGAGGACGCCGTCAGCCGCTCCCAGTCGACGTCGGCCACGGCCACGAACGCGTCGTCCAGGTCGAGGGCCTGCTGGAGCGCGGCGATCGCCGCGTCGGGCGCCATCGCGGGCATGCCGTTCGCGCGCAGCCGCGCCTCGGTCGCCTCGTCGACCAGGCCGCCGCCCGCCCAGGGGCCCCAGGCGACGGACGTCGCGGCCAGGCCGTCGGCGCGGCGCCGCTGCGCCAGGGCGTCCAGGAAGGTGTTCGCCGCCGCGTAACTGCCCTGGCCGGGCCCGCCCAGCGTGCCCGCGAACGAGGAGAACAGCACGAAGGCGGTCAGGTCCCGGTCCCGGGTCAGCTCGTGCAGGTTCAGCGCGGCGCCCGCCTTGGGGCGCAGCACGGTGCGGGCGCGGTCCGCGGTGACGGTGTCGATGACGCCGTCGTCCAGGACACCGGCCGTGTGGAAGACCGACCGTACGGGGGAGTCGGCGGCGTCCAGGCGGTCGAGCAGCGCGGCCAGTTCGTCGCGGTCGGCGACGTCGCAGGCGGCGATGGTGACGCGGGCGCCGAGTCCGGTGAGTTCGGCCTCCAGCTCCCGCGCGCCGGGGGCCTCGGGGCCGCTGCGGCTGACGAGTACGAGGTGCTCGGCGCCGCCCCTGGCCAGCCACCGGGCGACGTGACGGCCGAGGCCGCCGGTGCCGCCGGTGATCAGCACGGTGCCCTGGGGCTGCCATCCGGTGCGCCCGGAGCCGGTGCGCTCGGAGCCGTTGGGCGTGGCGCTGTTGGGCGTGGTGCTGTTCGGGGTGGTGCTGACCGGGGTGGCGCGGACGAGTCGGCGGCCGAAGGTCGCGAGGGGGCGTACCGCCACCTCGTTCTCCGCGCCGTGCCCGCCCGCCAGCACCGAGGCCACCCGCGCCGCGGAGGCGGGGTCGAGGTCGGCGGGCAGGTCGAGCGTGCCGCCCCAGCGCTGCGGGTACTCCAGCGCGGCGATCCGGCCCAGGCCCCAGACCATGGACTGGACCGGGTGCGCGACGGCTTCCTGCTTGCCGGTCGCGACGGCGCCCCGGGTGGCGAGCCAGAGGGGGGCGTCGATGCCGGCGTCGCCCAGCGCCTGGACGAGCGCGAAGGTGAGGCCGAGCCCGGCGGGCAGGTCGGGGCAGTCCGGGTGGGTGCCTTCGGCCAGGGCAAGGAGGGAAAGGACTCCGGCGGGGGCGGTGCCGTCGAGGGCTTCGCGCAGGTGCGCGGCGAGGGCTTCCCGGTCGGTGGCCTCGACCTCCACGGTCAGGAGGTTCATGCCTTGTGTGCGCAGGGCGTCGATGACGTGGTGGGCTTCGGCGGTGCCCGCGGGGATGACGGCGGTCCACTGGCCTGTGGGGACGGCCGTGGCGGGATCGGCCAGCGCCTTCCAGGTGACGCGGTAGCGCCAGGAGTCGGTGAGGGCTTGTTCGCGGCTGCGGCGGCGCCAGGATGCGAGGGAGGGGAGGAGGGACTCCAGGGAGTCGGGGCCTTCCAGGCCGAGGGCGGTGACCAGCGACTCCAGGTCCTCGCGCTCCACGGCCTCCCAGAACGCGGCCTCCACCGGATCCGCGCCCACTGCGGCCGTTGCTCTGGATTCCGACTCCAGCCAGTAGCGGCGGCGGTCGAAGGCGTAGGTGGGGAGGTCGATCCGGTGTCGGTCGTGTGGGGTGATGAGTGTGAGCCAGTTGATGTGGAGTCCGCGTACGAAGAGTTCGGCGGCGGAGGTGAGGAAGCGGGTGGGGCCGCCTTCGTTGCGGCGGAGTGTGCCGCCGACGATGGCTTCGGTGTCTGTGGTGTCGAGGGTTTCCTGGAGGGCCATGGTCAGGACGGGGTGCGGGCTCATCTCGATGAACGCGGTGAAGCCGTCGTTGGCCAGGAGGCGGGTGACCGGCTCCAGTTGGACGGTCTGGCGCAGGTTGGTGTACCAGTACTCGGCGTCCAGGAGCGCGGTGTCCACCGGCGCGCCCGTCACCGTCGAGTAGAACGGCACGTCCGTCGAACGCGGCGCGATCGGAGCCAGTACGTCCAGCAGTTCTTCGCGGATGCGCTCGACGTGGAAGGAGTGTGAGGCGTAGTCGACGGGGATGATCTTCGCGCGGATGCCGTCCGCCTCGCAGGAGGTCAGGAGTTCGCGGAGGGCTTGGGGTTCACCGGCTACGACGGTGGAGGTGGGGCCGTTGACGGCGGCGAGTGAGATGCGTTCGCCCCAGGGCTTCATGCGTTCGGTGAGCTGGTCCTGGGGCAGGGACACGGACATCATGCCGCCGTCGCCGGACAGGGCCCGTATCGCCTGGCTGCGCAGGGCGACGACCCGCGCCGCGTCCTCCAGGGACAGCGCGCCCGCCACGCAGGCGGCGGCGATCTCGCCCTGGGAGTGGCCGACTACGGCGTCGGGGGTTACGTCGATTGATGCCCATAGGGCGGAGAGCGAGACCATGACGGCGAAGAGGGCGGGCTGGACGACGTCGACGCGTTCCAGCGACGGCGCACCTTCCGCTTCGCGCAGCACGTCCGTCAGCGACCAGTCCGTGAACGGGGCCAGGGCCCGCTCGCACTCGGCGATGCGCTGTGCGAACACGGGTGAAGAGTTGAGGAGTTCGACGGCCATGCCGGCCCATTGGGAGCCCTGGCCGGGGAAGACGAAGACCCGGCCGCCGACCGTTCCCGCGACTCCGCTGATCACACCGTCCTCAGGCGTACCGCCCGCCAGCGCGGCGAGACCCGTGGCCGTGTCTCCGGCCAGGACCACCCCGCGGTGCTCGAACAACGCCCGCGACGACAGCAGCGAGAAGCCGACCTCCCCCAGGCCCGTACCGTGCCCCGCGCGCTCTCGGTCCGCCAGCAGCGTGCCCAGACGCTCCGCCTGACCCCGCAGGGATCCGGCACTGCGCCCCGACACCACCAGCGGCACCACGCCCGCGCCCACGATCGGCGCCAGGCCCTCACCGCTCCGCCCGGTCTCACCGTTCCCCCCGGGCTCCCCAGGCTTCCCGTGCTCCCCAGGCTTCCCGGTCCTCGCGGTGGCCTGCTCCTCCTGCGGGGCCTGTTCCAGGACGATGTGGGCGTTGGTGCCGCTGACGCCGAAGGAGGACACCCCGGCCCGCCGGGGTTCCTCGCCGTGCGGCCACGGCCGCGCCTCGGTCAGCAGCCGTACCCGCCCGGCCGCCCAGTCGATCTTCGTGGAAGGCTCGTCGGCGTGCAGGGTGCGCGGCAGGACGCCCTGCCGCATCGCCATCACCATCTTGATCACGCCCGCCACGCCCGAAGCCGCCTGGGCGTGCCCGATGTTGGACTTGACCGAGCCCAGCCACAGCGGCCGGTCCTCGGTCCGCCCCTGGCCGTAGGTCGCCAGCAGGGCGCCCGCCTCGATCGGGTCGCCCAGTGACGTGCCCGTGCCGTGCGCCTCCACCGCGTCGACCTGCTCGGGCTTCAGCCGGGCGTTGGCCAGCGCCGCGCGGATCACCCGCTGCTGCGCGGGGCCGTTCGGCGCGCTGAGCCCGTTGCTGGCGCCGTCCTGGTTGATCGCACTGCCCCGTACGACCGCGAGCACCGGATGCCCGGCCCGCCGCGCGTCCGACAGCCGCTCCAGGAGCAGCACGCCCACGCCCTCTCCCAGGCCCATGCCGTCGGCGCCCTCGCCGAACGCCTTGCAGCGGCCGTCCCGCGCCAGGCCGCGCTGGCGGCTGAAGCCCACCAGGCCGAGCGGGTCCGCCATGATCGCCGTACCGCCGACCACGGCCATCGTGCAGTCGCCCTGGCGCAGCGACTGCACGGCGAGGTGCAGGGCGACCAGCGACGACGAGCACGCGGTGTCGACCGTGACGGCCGGGCCCTCCAGGCCGAGCGTGTAGGAGACGCGGCCGGAGATGACGCTGGTCGACATGCCGGTGACCAGGTGGCCCTGCGTGCCGTCGGGGACGTTCTGGTAGTCGATGCCCCAGCCCTGGTAGGCCGCGCCGACGAAGAGGCCGACCTTGTCGCCGTGCAGGCCCGACGGGTCGACGCCCGCCCGCTCGAAGGCCTCCCAGGAGGTTTCGAGGAGCAGCCGCTGCTGCGGGTCCATGGCGGCGGCCTCGCGCGGCGAGATGCCGAAGAACGCCGGGTCGAAGCGGTCGGCGTCGTGCAGGAAGCCGCCCTCGGTCGCGTAGGTCGTCCCCTGCCGGTCGGGGTCGGGGTCGTAGAGGCCGTCCAGGTCCCAGCCCCGGTTGACCGGTAGCCCGGAGATGGAGTCCCGCTCCGCCGCGAGCAGCCGCCACAGCTCCTCGGGGGAGTCGACCCCCGGGTAGCGGCAGCTCATGGCGACGATGCCGATCGGCTCCCGGGAGGCCGCGGTGAGCTGCTGGTTGGTCCGCCGGAGCCGCTCGGTCTCCTTCAGGGACTCGCGCAGCGCTCCCACGAGTTTTTCATCGGCGCTAGTCATCTTGGGCTCCGTCTGGCTCTGTCGGGAGGTCATTTGTCGTACGCCATGCGGATCAGCCCGTCGACGTCCATGTCGTCGATGCCGTCCTCGGGGTCGTCGTGCGCGGGGGCCGGTTCGCCGTCGGGCGTCCGCGCCAGCCTGCGCAACTCTTCGAGCAGTCCGGACTCTTGGAGACGCGGCAGCGGAATGGCCGCGATCAGCTCCCTGACCTCGGCCTCCGCGGGGTCGGTCGGGGCCGTTGAACCCTGGTCGGGGAAGAGCGCGGCCTCGATGTGCTCGGCCAGCGCACGGGCCCGCGGATAGTCGAAGACCACCGTGACGGGCAGGCGCAGCCCGGTCGCGGCGCTCAGCCGGTTGCGCAGGTCGACGGCGCTCAGCGAGTCGAAGCCCAGCTCGCGGAAGGGCCGGGCCTCGTCGACGGCCGAAGGACCGGGGTAGCCGAGCACCGCGGCGATCTGCGCGCACACCAGCTCGGAGACGGCGGCCCGGCGCTTCTCCGGTGGCAGGCCGGTCAGCCGCGGGCGTACGGAGGAGTCGTCCGCGACCTCGGCGGGCGCGGCTTCGGCGGCCAGGATCCCGGCCACCTCGGGCACGCCGCCGAGCAGCGGGCTGGGCCGCGCCGAGGTGAAGACCGGCACGAACCGGTCCCAGTCGACGTCCGCGACGACCACCACGCCCTCGTCGTGGTCCATGACCCGCTGGAACGCCTCGATGGCCGACCTCGGCGCCATGAAGGGGATGCCCCGGCCGCGCAGTTGCTCCTCGGCGAGGTTGGCGGCCATGCCGCCGCCCTCCTCGGGGCTCCAGATGCCCCAGACGACGGAGGTGGCGGCACGGCCGCGGGCCCTGCGCCGCTCGGCGAGCCCGTCGAGGTACGCGTTGGCCGCCGCGTACGCGCCGTGTTCGCCGCTCCCCCACACCGCGGAGATCGAGGAGAACAGCACGAAGGCGTCCAGCTCGGTGCGGTCGAAGACCGCGTCCAGGTTGGCCGCGCCCACGATCTTCGCGTGGGCGGTGTCGGAGAACTCCTGGAGGCTGGTGTCCGCGAGCGGCACGAGCACGCCGGCGCCCGCGATGTGCATCACCGTGCGGATCCGCGAGCCGTCGGCCTCCACCTGCCGCACCAGCGCGGCCAGTTCGTCCCGGTCGGTCACGTCGCAGGCGGCGATGGTGACGCGGGCGCCGAGCGCGGTGAGTTCGGCCTCCAGCTCCCGCGCGCCGGGGGCTTCGGGGCCGCTGCGGCTGGTGAGCACCAGGTGCTCGGCGCCGCGCCCGGCCAGCCACCTGGCGGTCTGGCTGCCGATGCCGCCCGTGCCGCCGGTGAGCAGGACCGTGCCCCTGGGCGTCCAGGCCGGGACGGGGTCGGCGGCGGCCAGGGACGAGCGGACCAGCCTGCGGACGAGGATCCCGGTGCCGCGCACGGCGAGCTGGTCCTCGGCGTCGAGGCCGGTCAGCGCGGCGCACAGCAGCGCGGCGGCGCGGTGGTCCAAGGTCCCGGGCAGGTCGATCATGCCGCCCCAGCGCTGCGGGTGTTCGAGGGCGGCGACCCGCCCCAGCCCCCACACGGCGGCCTGGGCGGGGTCCACCGGCCGGTCGACGCCCGCGCTGCCCGCGGGGGCCGTGGTGACGGCGCCCCGGGTGGCGAGCCAGAGGGGGGCGTCGATGCCGGCGTCGCCCAGTGCCTGGATCAGGGTCAGGGTGAGGCCGAGCCCGGTCGGCAGGTCGGGGCAGCCGGGGTGGGCGCCTTCGGCCAGGCCGAGGAGGGAGACGACTCCGGCGGGAGTGGCGCCGTCGAGGGCTTCGCGCAGGTGCGCGGCGAGGGTCTCGCGCCCCGCGTCCGCCGCTTTGACCTCGACGGTCAGGAGGTTCATGCCTTGTGTGCGCAGGGCGTCGATGACGTGGTGGGCTTCGGTGGTGCCTGCGGGGATGACGGCGGTCCACTGGCCTGTGGGGACGGTCGTGGCTGGGTCGGTGAGGGGCTTCCAGGTGACGCGGTAGCGCCAGGAGTCGGTGAGGGCTTGTTCGCGGCTGCGGCGGCGCCAGGAGGCGAGGGAGGGGAGGAGGGACTCCAGGGAGTCGGGGCCTTCCAGGCCGAGGGCGGTGACCAGGGATTCCAGGTCCTCGCGCTCGACCGCCTGCCAGAACGCGGCCTCCACGGGGTCGGTGCCCGCCGCCGTGCCTGCGGTGGCCGGGGTCGGCTCCAGCCAGTAGCGGCGGCGGTCGAAGGCGTAGGTGGGGAGGTCGATCCGGTGTCGGTCGTGTGGGGTGATGAGTGTGAGCCAGTTGATGTGGAGTCCGCGTACGAAGAGTTCGGCGGCGGAGGTGAGGAAGCGGGTGGGGCCGCCTTCGTTGCGGCGGAGTGTGCCGCCGACGATGGCTTCGGTGTCTGTGGTGTCGAGGGTTTCCTGGAGGGCCATGGTCAGGACGGGGTGCGGGCTCATCTCGATGAACGCGGTGAAGCCGTCGTTGGCCAGGAGGCGGGTGACCGGCTCCAGTTGGACGGTCTGGCGCAGGTTGGTGTACCAGTACTCGGCGTTGAGGGTGGAGGTGTCGATGGGTTCGCCGGTGACCGTCGAGTAGAAGACCGTTTCGCAGGAGCGGGGCGTGATGGGTGCCAGCAGCTCCAGCAGTTCTTCGCGGATGCGTTCGACGTGGAAGGAGTGTGAGGCGTAGTCGACGGGGATGATCTTCGCGCGGATGCCGTCCGCCTCGCAGGAGGCGTGCAGCTCGCGCAGGGCTTGGGGTTCACCGGCTACGACGGTGGAGGTGGGGCCGTTGACGGCGGCGAGTGAGATGCGTTCGCCCCAGGGCTTCATGCGTTCGGTGAGCTGGTCCTGGGGCAGGGACACGGACATCATGCCGCCGTCGCCGGACAGGGCCCGTATCGCCTGGCTGCGCAGGGCGACGACCCGCGCCGCGTCCTCCAGGGACAGTGCTCCCGCCACGCAGGCGGCGGCGATTTCGCCCTGGGAGTGGCCGACTACGGCGTCGGGGGTTACGTCGATTGATGCCCATAGGGCGGAGAGCGAGACCATGACGGCGAAGAGGGCGGGCTGGACGACGTCGACGCGTTCCAGTGACGGTGCTCCTTCCGCTTCGCGCAGCACGTCGGTCAGGGTCCAGTCCGTGAACGGGGCCAGGGCTTGTTCGCACTCGGTGATGCGCTGTGCGAACACCGGGGAGGAGTCGAGGAGTTCGACGGCCATGCCTGCCCATTGCGAGCCCTGGCCGGGGAAGACGAAGACCCGGCCGCCGACCGTTCCCGCGATCCCGCTGATCACACCGTCCCCGGGTACGTCTGCGGCCAGCGCGGCGAGACCCGTGGCCGTGTCCCCGGCCAGGACCACGCCCCGGTGCTCGAACAACGCCCGCGACGACAGCAGCGAGAAGCCCACGTCCAGCGGCGACAACTCCCGCTCCGCCGCCACGTGTTCGGCCAGCCGCTCCGCCTGCGCGCGCAGCGCGGTCGCGGACCGTGCCGACACCACCCACGGCACCACCACGCCCGAGCCCAGCGGCGCGACGGCGGCCTCACCCTGATCGGCCCCGACCTGATCCGCTCCGATCTGATCCGCCCCATCGGCCCGGGTCTCCGCCGGGGTTTCTGCCGGGGTCTCCGCCGGGGCCTCCTCGATGATCGCGTGGGCGTTCGTGCCGCTCGCGCCGAAGGAGGAGACGCCCGCCCGCCGGGGCTCCTCGCCCCGCTGCCAGGGCCGTTCCTCCGTGAGGAGCCGTACGCCACCGGCTGCCCAGTCGATCTTCCGCGACGGCTGGTCGACGTGGAGGGTGCGCGGCAGGGCGCCCTGCCGCATCGCCATCACCATCTTGATCACGCCCGCCACGCCCGAAGCCGCCGCCGAGTGGCCGATGTTGGACTTCAGGGAGCCCAGCCACAGGGGCCGGTCATCGGACCTGTCCCTGCCGTACGTGGCGAGCAGTGCGCCCGCCTCGATGGGGTCGCCCAGCGTCGTGCCGGTGCCGTGCGCCTCCACCGCGTCGACCTGTTCGGGCTTCAGCCGGGCGTTGGCCAGCGCCGCGCGGATCACCCGCTGCTGCGCGGGCCCGTTCGGCGCGGTCAGGCCGTTGCTGGCACCGTCCTGGTTGATCGCACTGCCCCGTACGACCGCGAGCACCGGATGCCCGGCCCGCCGCGCGTCCGAGAGGCGTTCCAGGAGCAGTACGCCCACGCCCTCCGCCCACACGGTGCCGTCCGCCGTCTCGGAGAACGCCCGGCAGCGGGCCGTCGGGGACAGGGCGCGCTGGCGGCTGTACTCGATGTAGCCGGTGGGGGTGGCCGTCACCGTGGTCCCGCCGGTCAGCGCCATCGACGACTCGCCCTTGCGCAGCGACTGGCAGGCCAGGTGCAGGGCGACCAGCGACGACGAGCACGCGGTGTCGACCGTGAGGGCCGGGCCCTCCAGGCCGAGGGTGTACGCGACGCGGCCGGACAGGATCGCGCCGGACGCGCCCAGCGACATCTGCCCTTCGAGCCCTTCGGGCAGCTCGGAGACATTGGTGCCGTAGTCGAAGTCGGTGGCCCCGACGAACACCCCGGTCCGCGAGCCGCGCAGCGAGGCGGGGGCGACCCCGGCGCGCTCCAGGGTCTCCCAGGCGACTTCGAGGAGCAGCCGCTGCTGGGGGTTCATCGACAGCGCCTCGCGCGGCGATATGCCGAAGAACGGGGCGTCGAACCGGTCGACGTCGTCGAGGAACCCGCCCTCGCGAACGTAGGTCCTGCCCTTGCGGTCGGGGTCCGGGTCGTAGAGCGAGTCCAGGTCCCAGCCCCGGTCGGCGGGGAACGGCGCGACCGCGTCCCGGCCTCCGGCGACGAGGTCCCACAGGTCCTCGGGGGTCCGTACGCCGCCGGGGAAGCGGCAGCCCATCGCGACGACGGCGATCGGCTCGTGCTCCTTCTCCTGGAGCTCTTCCAGGCGCTGACGGGCCACGCGCAGGTTGGCGGTCGTCCGGTTGAGGTAGTCGCGAAGCTTCGCTTCGTTCTCCATCACTCGTCAGCTCCTCGAAGGCCGTGGGACGGGAGGCCGTGGGTGGGTGTGCGGTGGTTCATGCGATGTCGTCGAGTTCCTGGTCGAGGAGGTCGAACATCTCCTCGTCGCTGACCGCTTGGAGGTCGTCCACCGCGCCGCGCTGCCCGGCGGTGCCCGACCAGGTGCGCAGCAGGGACTGGAGGCGTTCGGACACGGCGGCGCGCATCTCGTCGTCGGCGTCCACGGCGGCCAGCGAAGCCGCCAGCCGGTCCAGTTCGGCGAGCACGGCGGACGAACCGCCGTCGGGCAGCAGCTCGGCGCCGATGTGGGCGGCGAGCGCGGCGGCGCTGGGATGGTCGAAGACCAGCGTGACCGGCAGCCTGAGGCCGGTCGCCACGCCCAGCCTGTTGCGCAGCTCGACGGCCGTGAGCGAGTCGAAGCCCAGTTCCTTGAAGGCCCGGTCGGCCTGTACGGCGCTGGAGTTGGGGTGGCCGAGCACGACGGCGGCCAGCGACCTGACCAGGTCGAGGAGTACCCGCTGCCGGTCCGTGCCGCCCAGGGGCGCCAGGCGCCGCAGCAGGGCCTCGGAGTCGTCGCCGCCCCCGCCCTCGGGGCCCGACCCGGCCTGGAGTGCCTCGGCGGCCTCCGGGAGGTCGTGCAGCAGGGGCAGCGGCCGGCCCGACGCGAGTACGGGGGCGAACCGCTTCCAGTCGAGGTCGGCGACCACCTGGAACGGCTCGTCGCCGCCCACCGCCCGCAGCAGCGCGTCCCCGGCGCGGTCGCCCGGCATGGGGGCGGCGCCCCTGCGGCGCAGCTGGTCGGCCACCGCCGCGTCGACCATTCCGCCGTCGGCCAGTGCGCTCCAGGCCACCGACGTGGCGGCCAGCCCGTCCGCGTGCCGCTGCCGCGCGAGCGCGTCCAGGACGGCGTTCGCCGCCGCGTAGCTCGCCTGTCCCGCGGCGCCGACGGTGCCGGCGATGGAGGAGAAGAGCACGAACGCGGACAGGTCCCGGTCCTGGGTG
This sequence comes from Streptomyces sp. NPDC050504, assembly GCF_044458065.1. Lineage (NCBI taxonomy): Bacteria > Bacillati > Actinomycetota > Actinomycetes > Kitasatosporales > Streptomycetaceae > Streptomyces > Streptomyces sp. NPDC050504. Next base: position 338,224 of record NZ_JBITHO010000003.1, read on the forward strand.
AGTTCGTGCAGGTGCAGCGCCCCGGTCGTCTTCGGCCGGAGCGTCCGCTCGGCCTCCCGGGCCGTCAGGGAGTCGAGGACGCCGTCGTCGAGTACGCCCGCCGCGTGCACGACGGCGGTCAGCGGCGGGTCCTGCGGCAGGGCGGCCAGCAGTGCGGCGAGCGCGGTGCGGTCCGCGACGTCGCAGGCCGCGACCGTGACGCGGGCGCCGGACGCGGTGAGTTCGGCCTCCAGCTCCCGCGCGCCGGGCGCCTCGGGGCCCCGGCGGCCGACCAGCACCAGGTGTTCGGCGCCCTCGGCGGCGAGCCTGCGCGCGACGGCGGCGCCCGCGCCGCCCGTACCGCCGGTGATCAGGACGGTGCCCGAGGGCCGCCAGTGGGCCGCGGCGGGCTGTGCGCCGGAGCGCAGGAGGCGGCGGGCGAACACGCCGGGGCCGCGTACCGCGAGCTGGTCCTCGGGCGCGTCGTCGCCCGCACCGGCCCGGCCCGCCAGGACGGCGGCCAGCCGGGTCAGCGCCCGGTCGTCGAGGTCGGCGGGCAGGTCGACCAGTCCGCCCCAGCGCTGCGGGGACTCCAGGGCGGCCGCGGCGCCGAGCCCCCAGACGGCCGCCTGGACGGGACGGTCGAGCCGGTCGGACGCGCCGGTCGACACCGCTCCCCTGGTCGCCAGCCACAGCGGCGCGTCGGTCCCGGTGTCGCCCAGCGCCTGGACCAGCGCGGCGGTGAGGGCGAGCCCCGAGGGCACCGACGGCGCGTCCGGCAGGGGCGCCTCGTCGAGCGCGAGCAGCGAGAGCACCCCGGCGGGAGCGGTCCTCCCGGCGGGAGCGGTCCTCCCGGCGGGGGCGGTCCTCCCGGTGGGGAGCGCGGCGGTGTCCTGGGGTGCCGGGCCCTTGAGCGCGGCGCCGATCAGTTCGGCGAGCGCGGCGCGGTCCGTGCCGGGGGCGACCTCGACGGGGACGATCTCCGTGCCGGGGCCCGCGAGGCCCGTGAGCAGGGCCGCGACCGGCCGGTCAGCGGCGTGCCCGGCCGGTACGGCGACGAGCCAGGTGCCCGTGAGCGGCGCGGCGTCCGGCTCGGGCAGCGGCCGCCAGCCGATGCGGTACCGCCAGGAGTCCAGCGCCGCGCCCTCCGTGCGCCCGCGGCGCCACGAGGACAGCAGGGGCAGCGCGGTCCGCAGCGCGGCGGCGGCCTCGGGCCCGGCCGCCGGGGCCGTGCCGCTGCCCGCGTCCAGCGCGGCGGTCAGCGCCTCGACGTCCTCGTCCTCCACGGCCGCCCAGAAGGCCGCTTCCGCCGGGTCCTGGGCTGCCGTGGCCGTCGCGGCGGGCACCTCCAGCCAGTAGTGCTGCCGCTGGAAGGGGTAGGTGGGCAGGTCCACGCGGGCGTACGGCCCGGTGTGGACGGCCGTCCAGTCGACCGTGACGCCCCTGACGTACGCCTGTGCCAGCGACAGCAGCATCCGGTCGGGGCCGCCCTCGCCGCGGCGCAGCGAGCCGACCACGGACGCCTCGGCGCCGAGCGCCTCGACGGTCTCCTGGACGGCGAACGCCAGCACCGGGTGGGGGCTCACCTCGACGACGACGCGGTGGCCGTCGGCCAGCACCTTCCGCGTGGCCCGCTCCAGCTGGACCGTCCGCCGCAGGTTCGCGGCCCAGTACTCCGCGTCCAGGGCGGAGGTGTCGACGGGCTCGCCGGTGACCGTCGAGTAGAAGACCGTCGTGCAGGAGCGGGGGGCGACGGGCGCCAGGACCTCCAGCAGCTTCCCGTGGATGCGCTCGACCTGGACGGAGTGCGAGGCGTAGTCGACGGGGATGAGCTTCGCGCGGACGCCGTCCGCCTCGCAGGCCGCCAGCAGCTCGCGCAGCGCTCCGGGCTCGCCGGACACCACCATCGAGCCGGGGCCGTTGACGGCGGCGAGCGAGATGCGCTCGCCCCAGGGCTTCATGCGTTCGGTGAGCTGGTCCTGGGGCAGGGACACGGACATCATGCCGCCGTCGCCGGACAGGGCGCGTATGGCCTGGCTGCGCAGGGCGACGACCCGCGCCGCGTCCTCCAGGGAGAGTGCTCCGGCGACGCACGCGGCGGCGATCTCGCCCTGCGAGTGGCCCAGCACGGCGGCGGGCTCCACGCCGTAGGAGCGCCACACGGCGGCCAGGGACACCATCACCGCGAACAGCAGCGGCTGGACCACGTCGACCCGCTCCGACGACGGCGCGCCCTCCGCCTCGCGCAGCACGTCCGTCAGCGACCAGTCCGTGAACGGGGCCAGGGCCCGCTCGCACTCGGCGATGCGCTGGGCGAACACCGGTGAGGAGTCGAGGAGTTCGACGGCCATGCCCGCCCACTGCGAGCCCTGGCCGGGGAAGAGGAAGACGGGCCGGGTGCTGTTCACCGCGACGCCCTCCGCGAGACCGGGGGCGGCGGTGCCGGCGGCGAGCGCGTCCAGGCCCGCGAGGAGTTCCCCGCGGGTGCGGCCGACGACGACCGCGCGGTTCTCGAACGCGGACCGGGTGCGGGCGAGCGCCGCCGCTACGGCGGCCGGGCCGTCCTGCGGATTGCGGTCCAGGTGCTGCCGCAGCTGTACGGCCCGTGCGCGCAGCGCGGCTTCGGTACGGCCGGACAGGACCCACGGCAGGGGAGCGGCGGCGGTCTCCGGTCGGGAAGCGGCGGCCTCCGGACCCGAAGGGGCTTCCGCCGCAGGGGTCTTCGCCGCAGGGGCTCCCTCCGCAGGGGCTCCCTCTGCAGGGGCTTCCGTCGCCGGGGCTCCCTCCGCAGGGGCTTCCGCCGCCAGGGCTCCCGCCGTCGGGGCCTCCACCGGGGCCTCCGCCGGGGCCTCCGCCGGGGCCTCTGCCGGGGTCTCCTCCGGTGCTTCCTCAAGGATGACGTGGGCGTTGGTGCCGCTGACCCCGAACGCCGACACCGCGCCCCTGCGGGGCCGCCCCCGGTCCGGCCACGGCATCCGCTCGCGCAGCAGCGAGACCGCGCCGGCCGACCAGTTCACGTCGTGCGACGGCTCGTCGACGTGCAGGGTCCGCGGCAGCACTCCGTTGCGGATCGCCAGTACGGTCTTGATGATCCCGCCGACCCCGGCGGCCGCCTGCGTGTGGCCGATGTTGGACTTCAGCGAACCGAGCCACAGCGGCTGGTCGGCGGGCCGCCCCCGGCCGTAGGTGGCCAGCAGCGCCTGGGCCTCGATGGGGTCGCCGAGCCGGGTGCCGGTGCCGTGCGCCTCCACCATGTCGACGTCGGCCGTGGTCAGTTCGGCGGCGGCCAGCGCCTCCTGGACGACCCGCTGCTGCGCGGGGCCGTTCGGCGCGCTGAGCCCGTTGCTCGCGCCGTCCTGGTTGATCGCGCTGCCCCGTACGACCGCGAGCACCGGATGCCCGTTGCGCCGCGCGTCCGACAGCCGCTCCAGGAGCACCATGCCCACGCCCTCGCCCCAGCCGGTGCCGTCGGCGGCGGCCGCGAAGGCCTTGCAACGGCCGTCGGGGGCCAGCCCGCGCTGTCGGCTGAACTCGACGAGCACCCCCGGGTTCGCCATGATCGCGGCGCCGCCCGCCAGGGCCAGCGAGCACTCGCCCCGGCGCAGCGACTGCGCGGCCAGGTGCAGCGTGACCAGCGACGACGAGCACGCGGTGTCCAAGGTGACGGCGGGTCCTTCGAGCCCGAGGGCGTAGGAGACGCGCCCCGAGGCCACGCTGGTGACGTTGCCGATCAGCAGGTGGCCCTCGACGCCCGGGTCGGCCGCCGCCGGGTCTCCCCCGTACTGGAAGGAGGTCGCGCCGACGAACACCCCGGCCTTCTCCCCCTTCAGCGACAGCGGGTCGATCCCGGCGCGCTCGATCGCCTCCCAGGACACTTCGAGCAGCAGCCGCTGCTGGGGGTCCATGGCCAGCGCCTCGCGCGGCGAGATCCCGAAGAACGCGGGGTCGAAGCGGCCCGCGTCGTAGAGGAACCCGCCCTGCCGGGTGTAGCAGGTGCCGGACGCGGCGGGATCCGGGTCGTAGAGGCCCTCCAGGTCCCAGCCCCGGTCGGTGGGGAACGCGGAGACCGCGTCCCTGCCCTCGTCGAGCAGCTCCCACAGGTCTTCGGGCGAACGCACCCCGCCGGGGAAGCGGCAGCCCATGCCCACGACGGCGATCGGCTCCCGCTCCTTGTCCCGCACCTCCTGGAGGCGCTGACGGGCCCCGTGCAGATCGGCGGTGACCCGCTTGAGGTAGCCGAGAAGCTTCTCTTCTTGCCCGTTGGCCATCAGGACGCCCCGAAGTCGTTGTCGATCATGTTGAAGATGTCCTCGGCGGAAGCGGCCAGCAGCCGCTCCTCGACCGATCCGGCGCCCAGCGGGCCGCTTCCGGCCCCGTCGGCCCCGTCAGCCCCGTCGGTACCGACGGCACCCGCGGCACCGTCGGCGCCCCCGAGCCGCGCCGCCAGGCTCCGCAGGCGGGCGGTGAGCCGTTCCCGTACGCCGCCGTCCGCGCCGACCTCCGTCAGCTCCCGCTCCCACCGGTCCAGCTCCTCGAACATCGAGTCGGCCGTCAGCGGCCGCGGCGGGAACAGCTCGGCCCGCAGGAACCGGGCGAGCGGGGCGGGCGCGGGGCAGTCGAAGACCAGCGTGGCGGGCAGCGAGAGGCCGGTGGCGGCGTTCAGCCTGTTGCGCAGCTCGACGGCCGTGAGCGAGTCGAAGCCCAGTTCCTTGAAGGCCCGGTCGTCGGCGATCGCCCCGGGGGCGGAGTGGCCGAGCACGGCCGCGGTGTGCGTGCGCACCAGGTCGATGAGCACCCGCTCCCGCTCCGCGTCCGGCAGGGCGGCCAGGCCGTCCAGCACGCCGCCCGCGCCCTCCCGCACGGCGGCGGCCCCGGCGGCCTCGGCCTCCCGCACCCGCCCGACCTCGGGCAGTTCGTCGATGAGCGGGCGGCGGCGGGCCGCGGTGAAGCCCGGCACGAACCGGTCCCACCGCACGTCCGCGAGGACCAGCGTCGTCTCCTGGCGGGCCAGCGCCCCGTGCAGGGCCGCCACCGCGAGCTCGGGCGCCATCGGCAGCAGGCCCCTGCGGCTCAGGTGCTCCGCCACGCCCTCGCCCTCGATCATGCCCTTGTCCGCCCACGGCCCCCAGGCCACCGACGTGGCGGCCAGACCGCGGCTCCGGCGCTTCTCGGCGAGCGCGTCCAGGAAGGAGTTGGCCGCCGCGTAGGCGCCCTGACCGCCGCTGCCCCAGGAGGCCGCGATGGACGAGAAGAGCACGAACGCCTCGACGCGGGGGCCGTCCAGCAGCTCGTCCAGGTGGACGGCCCCCGAGACCTTGCCCTCGGCCATGGCGGCGAAGTCGGCAGGCGTGCTGTCGGCGACGTCCTTGAAGTGGACGGTCCCCGCCGCGTGGAACACCGCCCGCACCGGCGACCCCTCGGCCTCCAGGCCGTCCAGCAGCCCGGCCAGCGCCGCCCGGTCCGCGACGTCGCACGCGGCGACCGTCACCCGCGCGCCCAGGCCGCGCAGTTCGGCCGCGAGGTCGTCCGCCCCGGGCGCCGCGGGACCGCGCCGACTGGTGAGCACCAGGTGCTCGGCCCCGGTCCTGGCCAGCCAGCGGGCCACCTGCGCGCCCAGCCCGCCGGTACCGCCGGTGACGAGGGCCGTGCCGCCCAGCCGCCACTTGTCGGCGTCGGTCGGCGCGCCCTGCGGCGCGTGCACCAGCCGCCGTACGAACACCCCGGCGGCGCGCACCGCCAGTTGGTCCTCGTCGCCCGCCGCCGCGAGGACCCCGGCCAGCCGGGCGGCGGCGCGCTCGTCCACGACCGCAGGCAGGTCGACCAGGCCGCCCCAGCGCTCGGGGTGCTCCAGGCCGACCACGCGGCCCAGGCCCCACACGGTCGCCTGCTCGGGGCGGTCGACGGGGTCCGTCGGGCTCACCGAGACGGCGGCGCGGGTCGCCAGCCACAGCGGGCAGTGGACCTCCGCGTCCCCGAGCGCCTGGACGAGCGCCAGGTTCAGCGCCAGGCCGTGCGGCAGGGCCGGGTGCGCCGGGTGCGGCCCGTCGGCGGACGCGAGCAGGGACAGCACGCCCGCCGGGGCCCCGTCGGCCGCGGCCTCCCGGAGCCGCGCGGCGAGCGCGTCGCGGGAATCGTCCGTCGGCTGTACGACGACCACGGTCGCCCCGCGCTCCCGCAGGGCGTGCAGTACGGCGGTGTGCGCGTCGCCGCCCGGACCCCGCTGCCGGACCGGCGGAACGGCCACCAGCCAGGTGCCGGACAGCGCTCCGTGCGGCTCGGTGGCCACGGGGTGCCAGGCGATCCGGTACCGCCACGCCTCCGTGGTGGCGTGGTCGCTCTGGCTGCGGCGCCAGGAGGACAGCAGCGGCACCATGCCGCTCAGCGGGGTGGTGGGCTCGACTTCGAGCATCGTGGCCAGCGCGTCCAGGTCCTGGCTGTCGACCGCCTCCCAGAACCGCGTGTCCACGGAAGCGGAGGAGGAAGCGGCCGGAGCACCGGGTACGGCGGGCGTCGCGAACCAGTAGCGGTCGCGCTGGAAGGGGTAGGTGGGGAGGTCGACCCGGTGGGCGTGGCGGCCCGCGAAGAAGGCGGTCCAGTCGATGGCGAAGCCGATGCTGTGCATCCGGGCCAGGGCATCGACGGCTGCTTGCTCGTCGGGCTTGTTCTTGCGGAGTACGGGGATGAACTCTGCGTTGTGGAGGGTGGTTTGGCCGAGGGCGGTGAGGACTCCGGCGGGGCCGAGTTCGATGAAGCGGGTGACGCTGTTTGCTTCGAGGGTGGTGAGGCCGTGGTGGAAGCGGACGGCTTCGCGGACGTGGCGGACCCAGTAGTCGGGGGTGCTGATCAGCTCTGGCGGGGCGATGTCACCGGTGACGTTGGAGATCAGTGCCGTGTGGGGCTCATTGAAGGTGAGTTCCTGGGCAACTTGTCGGAACTCTTCGAGCATGGGGTCCATGAGCGGAGAGTGGAAGGCGTGGCTGACCTTCAGCCGTGTCGACTTCCAACCGCCTGCGGTCACGGCTTCCAGTACGGCGTCTTCGTCGCCTGAGAGGACGGTGGCGGTGGGTCCGTTGAGGGCCGCGATCGAGACTCGTTCGGTGAGGAAGGGTCGTACGTCGTCCTCCGAAGCGATCACGGAGATCATGGCTCCGCCGGTGGGCAGGGCCTGCATCAGGCGGCCGCGTGCGGCGACGAGGGTGCAGGCGTCTTCGAGGGACCAGAGGCCGGCGATGTACGCGGCGGTGAGTTCGCCCACCGAGTGTCCGGCCAGGTAGTCCGCCCGTATGCCCCAGGACTCGACCAGCCTGTGCAGCGCGACCTCGATCGCGAACAGGGCCACCTGTGCGTAGCCGGTCTCCTGCAATACGTCGGCAGAGTCCTCGGCGAAGACGACCTCGCGCAGCGGACGCTCCACGTACCCGTCCAGGACCGCGCACACCTCGTCGAAGGCGGACGCGAACACCGGGAAGGCTTCGTACAACTCGCGGCCCATTCCGGCACGTTGTGCGCCCTGTCCGGTGAACAGGAACGCCGTCCGGCCGGGCGTTGCCCGTACACCGTCGTCGTCGGCCAGTGCCCGCAGGCCGCTCAGAAGCTCCTCGCGGTCCCGGCCGGTCACCGCCGCCCTGTACTCGAAGGCCGTACGGCTCGTTGCGAGCGAGAAACCCACGTCCGCCGGGGGCAGCTCCGGTGCCGCCGCGACGTACTCGGCCAGCTGTTCCGCCTGTGCCCGCAGTGCCGCCGGGGTCTTGCCCGACAGCACCCACGGCACCACCGATGCCGGGCTCTCCGTCTCGGAGGCGGGCTCCTCCACGGAGATCGGCGCCTCTTCCACGATGGCGTGTGCGTTCGTGCCGCTGATGCCGAAGGCGGAGATGCCCGCTCGGCGCGGGGCGCCGGTTTCGGGCCAGGGGCGGGCCTCGGTGAGGAGTTCGACCGATCCTGCCGTCCAGTCGATCTTTTCGGAGGGTTCGTCGGCGTGAAGGGTTCGGGGCAGTACGCCTTCGCGTATCGCCATGACCATTTTGATCACACCAGCCACGCCGGATGCGGCCTGGGTGTGGCCGATGTTGGACTTGAGTGCGCCCAGCCACAACGGCCGTTCGCCGGAACGTTCTTGGCCGTACGTGGCCAGTAGCGCGCCTGCTTCGATCGGGTCGCCGAGGGAGGTTCCGGTGCCGTGTGCTTCGACTGCGTCCACGTCTGCGGCGGTCAGTCGTGCGTCGGCCAGTGCTGCTCGGATCACGCGTTGTTGTGAGGGGCCGTTGGGGGCGCTGAGGCCGTTGCTGGCGCCGTCCTGGTTGATGGCCGAGCCGCGCAGTACCGCGAGCACCTGGTGGCCGTTGCGCCGCGCGTCCGACAGGCGCTCCAGGAGCAACATGCCCGCGCCCTCCGCCCAGCTCGTTCCGTCGGCGGCCGCGGAGAACGCCTTTGACCGGCTGTCGCGGGCCAGCCCGCGCTGGCGGCTGAACTCGATGAAGAGGCTGGGCGTCGACATGACGGTGACGCCGCCCGCGAGGGCCATCGCGCATTCGCCGCGCCGCAGCGACTGCGCGGCCAGGTGCAGGGCGACCAGCGACGACGAGCACGCCGTGTCGACCGTCACCGCCGGACCCTCCAGGCCCATGGCGTACGCGATGCGGCCCGAGACCACGCTGGCGGCCTTGCCGGTCAGCAGGTAGCCCTCCAGGTCTTCGGGCAGCTGCCGCAGGTGCGCGGCGTAGTCCTGGCCGTTGGTGCCGATGAACACGCCCGTTTGCGTGCCGCGGCGGCCCGCCGGGTCGATGCCCGCGCGCTCCACGACCTCCCACGACGTCTCCAGCAGCAGCCGCTGCTGGGGGTCCATCGCCAGCGCCTCGCGCGGCGAGATCCCGAAGAACTCCGGGTCGAAGTCGTAGGCGTCGTAGAGGAATCCGCCTTCCTTGGCGTAGGTCTTGCCGCGCTGGTCGGGGTTGGGATCGTAGAGCTCCTCGACGTTCCAGTTGCGGTCGGTGGGGAAGGGCGCGATCACGTCGCCGCCGTCGGCCACCAGGCGCCACAGGTCTTCGGGGGTCCGTACGCCGCCGGGGAGGCGGCAGCTCATCGCGACGATGGCGATCGGTTCGTCGTCCCGCGCCGCGACCGCGACCGCGGCCGTCGGTACGGGCGCGGCGGTGTCCGCCTCGCCGAGCACGGCCGTACGGATGTGCGCGGCGAGCGTCTCGGGGGTCGGATAGTCGAAGAGCAGGCTGGTCGGCAGGCGCAGCCCGGTGGCGCCGTTCAGCCGGTTGCGGAGTTCCACCGCGGTCAGCGAGTCGAAGCCGACCTCGCGGAACGCCCGGTTCGCCGCGACCGCGTCCGGGGAGCCGTGGCCGAGCACGGCGGCGGCGTGGGTGCGCACCAGGTCCAGCAGGAACCGGTCGCGCTCCGCGTCGGGCAGGCCCGTCAGCCGCTGGGCGAGCGAGGAGGCGCCGGAGTCGGCGGCACCCTGCGCCGCACGCCGGTTCGGCGTCCGCACCAGGCCCCGGAAGAGGTGCGGCACGGGCCGGGTCTCGGACTGGGCGCGCAGCGCGGCCAGGTCCGTGCGCGCCGGTACGAGCGCGGCGTCGCCCAGCGCGATGGCGGTGTCGAACAGGGCCATGCCCTCGGCGGACGGCATGGCGGCGATGCCCGAGCGGGCCATCCGCTGAACGTCGGTGTCGTCCAGGTGGCCGCTCATGGTGCTGCGCTCGGCCCACAGGCCCCAGGCCAGCGACTGGCCCGCGAGTCCCGCGGCCCTGCGTCGGCCGGCCAGGGCGTCGAGGAACGCGTTGGCCGCCGCGTAGTTGGCCTGTCCGGCGCCGCCGATGGTGGCGACGACGGAGGAGTACAGCACGAAGGCGGTCAGGCCGAGGCCGGCCGTCAGCTCGTGCAGGTTGAGCGCCGCGTCGACCTTGGGCCGCAGGACCGCGTCGATCCGCTCGGGGGTCAGGGCCGCGACGACACCGTCGTCGAGTACGCCCGCCGTGTGGATCACCGCCGTCAGCGGGTGCGCGGCGGGCACGGCGGCCAGCAGGTCGGCGAGCGCCGCGCGGTCCGCGACGTCGCAGGCCGCGACCGTCACCGAGGCACCGGACGCGGCCAGTTCGTCGCGCAGCTCGGCCGCGCCGTCGGCGGCGAGGCCGCGGCGCCCGACCAGCAGCAGGTGGCGCACGCCGTACTCGGCCACGGCGTGGCGGGCCGCAAGGGCGCCCAGCGTGCCCGTTCCGCCGGTGATCAGGACGGTGCCTTCGGGGGCGAACGGCGTCGATCCGGCCGGGATTTCGGACAGGGGCTCGGCCGGGGCTTCGGTCGGCACGCGGGTGAGCCGGGGGGCGAGCACCGCACCGGCGCGTACGGCGCTCTGCGGCTCGCCGGAGGCCAGCGCGGCCGGGAGCGCGCGCAGCGACCCGGGATCCGCGTCGACGTCGACGAGCACGAACCTGTCGGGCTCCTCGGACTGCGCGGACCTGACCAGGCCCCACAGCGCGGCGTGCGCCAGGTCGGGCACGTCCTCGTCGGGGGCGGCGGCCACCGCGCCCCGGGTCACGAACACCAGGCGGGAGGCAGCGAACCGCTCGTCGGCCAGCCAGCGCTGGACGAGCTCCAGGGCCCGGTGCGTGACGTCCCGTACGGCAGCCGCGTCCGCGCCCACTCCGGTGCTGGTGCCGTGCGGCGGGGCGCAGGACACCAGCACCACGTCCGGTACGGCAGCGGCGTCCGCGTCCGGGCGGTCCGGGGCGTCCGCGTCCGGGGCGTCCGTGTCCGGGTCGTACGCGGGCAGGTCGTACGCGGGCAGGGCGAGGCCCGTGCGCAGGGCGAGGCCGTCGTCCCCGGCGACCGCCCACCCTCGGGTGCCGGGCGATCCGCCGCCGGGCACGGGGTTCCACACCACGCGCAACAGCGACGGGTGGAACGCGGGGCGTCCGCCCCTGACCTCCTCGGGGCGCGTCTCGCGCAGCGCCACCTCGCCGACGGTCGCCACGGGCCCGCCTGCCGGGTCGGCGAGCGCGACGGACACCGCGTCGGGCCCGGTGGGCGTCAGCCGTACGCGCAGCGCGGATGCGCCGGTCGCGTGGAGCGTGACGTCCTTCCAGGAGAACGCCAGGCGGGCATCGGGGTCCCCGCCGGTCGGGTCCGCCGCGCGCACGGCGGCTTCGAGCAGCGCCGGGTGGAGGCCGAACAGGGCGGCCTCGTCGGCGGTGTCCTCGGTGAGGGCGACCTCCGCGTACACCTCGTCGTCGAGCCGCCACAGGGCGGTGATCCCGTCCGCTGGGGCGCCCTCCACCGCGACCGCACCGGCCGGGGGCCAGACCGAGGCGTCGAACGTCCGGGCCGCACCCGTACCGCCCGCCGCGCCGCCCGCCGTACCGCCCGCCGCGTCGACCGCCGTACCGTCCGCCGCGTCGGGCGTCAGGACGCCCGTGGCGTGCCGCTGCCAGGGGTTCTCGTCCCCGGCCCCGTCCGGCTGGTGCTCCGGCCGTCGCTCGGGCCGGGCGTACACCTCGAACGCCCGGCGCCCGTCCTCGGCCGCGCCCAGGCGGACCTGGACGACGGCCGCGCCCTCCGCGGGCAGGGACAGCGGTGCCTCGACGGTCAGTTCCCCGATCCGCCCGCACCCGACGTGGTCCCCGGCGCGCACGGCGAGTTCGACGAACGCGCCGCCCGGCAGGACCGGGGTGCCCAGCGCCGTGTGGTGGGCGAGCCAGGGGTGGCTCCGCACGGACAGGCGGCCGGTGAACAGGTGGCCTTCGGTCCCGGCCAGGGCGACCGCGGCGCCGAGCAGCGGATGACCGGCGGGTTCCAGGCCGGCCGTCGACACGTCACCGGTCGGGGCGGGGCGGGAGAGCCAGTACAGCTCGCGCTGGAAGGCGTAGGTCGGCAGCTCCACCCGCCGCGCGCCGTGCCCGGCGAAGACCGCGTCCCAGTCGGGCTCGACGCCCTGGACCTGGGCGTGCGCGAGGGAGGTGAGGAAGCGCCGCATGCCGCCCTCGTCGCGGCGCAGCGTGCCCACGGCGGCGACGTCGGCGGCCCCGGCGTCCTCGGCGGTCTCCTGGACCGCGGCCAGCAGCACCGGGTGGGGGCTGCACTCGACGAACCCGGTGCAGCCCGCGGCCAGCAGCGTCCGCGAGGCCCGCTCGAACTCGACCGTGTCGCGGATGTTGCGGTACCAGTAGTCCGTGTCCAGTTCGCGGGTGTCCAGGCGCTCGCCGGTCACGGTGGAGTAGAACGGCACGCGGGAGGCCAGCGGCCGCACCGGCCGCAGCCCATCCAGCATGCGCTCGCGGAGCATCTCCACCTGGGGGGAGTGCCCCGCGGTGTCGACGCCGCGCACCCGGCGCGCCTGGACCCCCTCGGCCGCCAGCTCGGCCAGCAGCTCGTCGAGCGCGGCGGGGTCGCCTGAGACCGTCGCGAACCTCGGGCCGTTGACCGCGGCGATCGACAGCCGGTCGGACCAGCGGCCGAGGCGCTCGCGGGCCTGGTCGGCGGGCAGCGGTACGGCCAGCATGGCGCCCTTCCCGCTGAGTTCCAGCCACAGCAGGCTGCGCAGCGCCACGATGCGGGCCGCGTCGTCCAGCGTCAGGCCGCCCGCGACGTACGCGGCGGCGATCTCGCCCTGGGAGTGCCCGACCACGGCCGACGGTTCGATCCCGTACGACCGCCACAGCTCCGCCAGCGAGACCATCACCGCGAACAGCGTCGGCTGGATCACGTCGATGCGGTCGAGCGAGGGCGCGTTCGGCGCGCCGAGCAGCACGTCCAGCGGCGACCAGTCGACGTACGGCTCCAACGCGGCCGCGCAGGCGCGCAGTTGCTCGGCGAAGACCGGCGACTCGTCCCACAGCCCGCGCGCCATGTCGAGCCACTGCGAGCCCTGCCCGGGGAAGACGAACGCGACCTTGCGCCGGTCGCCGCCGGTGCCCCGCAGCACCTCGGGCCCCGCCGTGCCGTCCGCGAGCGCGCCGAGCCCCTGGAGGAAGCCCTCGCGGTCGTCGGCGACGACCGCGGCGCGCTGCCCGAACGCGGTGCGCGTGACGGCGAGGGAGTGGCCGATGTCGGCGAGACCGGCGTCGGGACGGGCCGCGAGGTGCTCCCGCAGCCGCCCGGCCTGGGCCCGCAGGGCCTCCTCGGTCCGGCCGGAGACCGGCCACACGAGGGGTCCGCGCGGGGCCGCGCCCCGGCCCGCCCCGGGGGCTCGCTCGTCGGCCTGCCCCTGCCCGTCGTCCTGGGCCGCGCCGGGGGCCTGCCCGTCGGCCGGGGCCTCTTCGGCCGGGGCTTGCTCGGCCGGGGCTTGCTCGGACGGGGCCTCTTCGGCCGGGGCTTGCTCGGCCGGGGCTTGCTCGGTCGGCGCCTCCTCGGTCGGCGCCTCCTCTGCCGGGGCCTGCTCGATGATCGCGTGGGCGTTGGTGCCGCTGATGCCGAAGGAGGACACGCCCGCGCGCCTGGGCCGCCCGGTCGACGGCCACGGCACGGCGTCCGTGAGCAGCCGCACGTCGCCCGACTCCCAGTCCACGTGCGGGGACGGCTCGTCGACGTGCAGCGTCCGCGGCAGCACGCCGTTGCGGATGGCCATCACCATCTTGATGACCCCGGCCACCCCGGCCGCCGCCTGCGGGTGCGCGAAGTTGGACTTCAGCGAGCCGAGCCACAGGGGCCGCCCGTCCGCCCGCTCCCGGCCGTACGTGGCGAGCAGCGCGCCCGCCTCGATCGGGTCGCCGAGCGAGGTGCCGGTGCCGTGCGCCTCGACGGCGTCCACGTCGCCGAAGGACAGGCCCGCGTCCGCGAGCGCCGCCCGGATGACCCGCTGCTGCGAGGGGCCGTGCGGGGCGGTCAGGCCGTTGCTGGCGCCGTCCTGGTTGACGGCCGAGCCGCGGATGACGGCCAGCACCTGGTGGCCGTCGCGCCGGGCGTCGGACAGCCGCTCCAGCAGGATCATGCCGACGCCCTCGCCCCAGCCGGTGCCGTCGGCCCGCGCGGAGAACGCCTTGCAGCGGCCGTCCACGGAGAGTGCCTTCTGCCTGCTGAGTTCGACGAAGATGCCGGGGCTCGACATCACGGTGGCGCCGCCGGCCAGTGCCGTCGAGCACTCGCCGCGGCGCAGCGACTGCACGGCCAGGTGGATGGCCGTCAGGGACGCCGAGCACGCGGTGTCCACGGTGACGGCGGGGCCTTCGAGGCCCAGGGTGTAGGAGATGCGGCCGGAGATGACGCTGGTGGTGCTGCCGGTCAGCAGATAGCCCTCGTACCCCTCCGAAGGCTCCTCCATGCGCGGCCCGTAGTCCTGGGGCATGGCGCCGACGAACACGCCGCAGCGGCTGCCCTTCAGCGAGGCGGGCCTGATGCCCGCGCGCTCCAGGGCCTCCCAGGACGTCTCCAGGAGCAGCCGCTGCTGGGGGTCCATGGCCTGCGCCTCGCGCGGGCTGATGCCGAAGAACGCGGGGTCGAAGCGGCCCGCGTCGTGCAGGAACCCGCCTTCCCGCACGTAGCTCTTGCCCTGCTTCGACGGGTCGGGGTCGTACAGGTCGGCCAGGTCCCAGCCGCGCTCGGTGGGGAACTCCGAGACGACGTCCCGGCCGTCCGCGACCACGTCCCACAGCTCTTCGGGGGTCCGCACGCCGCCGGGGAGGCGGCAGCTCATCGCGACGATGGCGATCGGCTCGTCGTCGCCCCCGGCCGGGGCCTCGTCCCGGACGGGGGTACGGACCCGCGCGCCGGGGTCCGCGACGGACGAGCCGATGCGGTGGGCCAGGGCGGCGGGCGTGGGGCAGTCGAAGAGGACCGAGCCGGGCAGCCGCAGTCCGGTGGCGGCGTTCAGCCGGTTGCGCAGCTCGACCGCGGTGAGCGAGTCGAAGCCCAGGTCCTTGAAGGCCGCGTCCATGTCGACCGCCCCGGGCGCGGTGTGGCCGAGCACGGTCGCCGCGTGCCTGCGGACGAGGTCGGCGGCGACCTGCTCCCGCTCGGCAGCGTCGGAGACGGCGGCCAGCCGGTCGAGCCAGGTGACGGGCTCGTCGGCACCGACGGCGTCGAGCTCGGGGACCGGGGTGTCGAGCCAGTAGCGGTCGCGCTGGAAGGGGTAGGTGGGGAGGTCGACGCGGTGGGCGTGGTGGCCCGCGAAGAAGGTGTTCCAGTCGATGTCCAGGCCGGTGGTGTGGATGTGGGCGATGGCGGCGACGGCTGCTTCTTCGGCGGGCTTGTTCTTGCGGAGTACGGGGATGAACTCGGCGTCGTGGAGGGTGGTTTGGCCGAGTGCGGTGAGGACTCCGGCGGGGCCGAGTTCGATGAAGCGGGTGACGCCGTTCGCTTCTAGGGTGGTGAGGCCGTGGTGGAAGCGGACGGCTTCGCGGACGTGGCGGACCCAGTAGTCGGGGGTGCGGACCAGCTCGGGCGGGGCGATCTCACCAGTGACGTTGGAGATCAGTGCCGTGCGGGGCTCGTGGAACTCCAGCCCCTGGGCGACTTGTCGGAACTCTTCGAGCATGGGGTCCATGAGCGGAGAGTGGAAGGCATGGCTCACGCGGAGGCGCGAGGTCTTCCAGCCGCCTGCGGTCACGGCTTCCAGTACGGCGTCTTCGTCTCCGGACAGGACGGTGGCGGTGGGTCCGTTGAGGGCCGCGATCGAGACCTTCTCGTTCAGGAAGGGCCGTACGTCGTCCTCCGAAGCGACCACGGAGATCATGGCTCCGCCGGTGGGCAGGGCCTGCATCAGGCGGCCTCGGGCCGCGACGAGGGTGCAGGCGTCTTCCAGGGACCAGAGGCCGGCGATGTACGCGGCGGTGAGTTCGCCCACCGAGTGTCCGGCCAGGTAGTCCGCCCGTACGCCCCAGGACTCGACCAGCCTGTGCAGCGCGACCTCGATCGCGAACAGGGCCACCTGTGCGTACCCGGTGCCTTGCAGCACCTCGCCGGAGTCCTCGGCGAAGACCAGTTCACGCAGCGGACGGTCGAGATGCCCGTCCAGGACCGCGCACACCTCGTCGAAGGCGGACGCGAACACCGGGAAGGCGGCGTACAACTCGCGCCCCATTCCGGCCCGTTGTGCGCCCTGCCCGGTGAACAGGAACGCCGTCCGGCCGGACAAGGCCCTCGCCCCGTCCTCCTCGGTCAGCGCCCGCAGCCCGCTCAGAAGCTCCTCGCGGTCCTGTCCGGTCACCGCCGCCCTGTACTCGAAGGCCGTACGGCTCGTCGCGAGCGAGAAACCCACGTCCGCCGGGGACAACTCCGGTGCGGCAACCACGTACTCGGCCAGCTGTTCCGCCTGTGCCCGCAGTGCCGCCGGGGTCTTCCCCGACAGCACCCACGGCACCACGGACGTCGTCGGAGTCGTCGTGGAAGCCGGGGGCTGTGCGGCGCCCGGCCAACTCGACAGCACCACGTGGCAGTTGGAGCCGCCCATGCCGAACGAGCTGACGCCCGCGATCAGCGGCTCGTCCCCGGCGGGCGCCCAGGGCTCCAGTTCGGTCTGGACGCGGAGGTTCAGCGCGTCGAGCGCGATGGCCGGGTTGGGCGTCTCGTGGTTGAGGCTGGGCGGGAGTTCTCCGTGGTGCAGGGAGAGGACGGCCTTCAGCAGGCCGGTGACGCCCGCCGCGCCTTCCAGGTGGCCCACGTTGGTCTTGGCGGAGCCGACCCGCAGCGGGGCGTCGGCGGGCCTGGCCGCGCCGAGGACCGCGCCGAGCGCCGCCGCCTCGACCGGGTCGCCGACCTTGGTGCCGGTGCCGTGCAGCTCCACGTACCGCACGTCGGACGGGGCGATCCCGGAGAGCCGGTACGCCTCGCGCAGCACCTCCTCCTGTCCGGCCCTGTCGGGCGTGGTCAGGCTGAGGCCGCCGCCGTCGTTGTTCGTCGCCGAGCCGTTGACCAGGCAGTAGATCCTGTCGCCGTCGGCGACGGCCCGGGAAAGGGTCTTCAGGGCCACGAGGGCGCCGCCCTCGCCCCGCACGTATCCGTTGGCCCGCGCGTCGAAGGTGTAGCACCGGCCGTCGGGCGAGAGCGCGCCGAACTTCGAGACGCCCGCGAAGCCTTCGGGGGCGAGGTTGAGGTTGACGCCGCCGGCCAGCGCGAGGTGCGACTCGCCGCGCCGCAGGCTGTCGCAGGCCAGGTGGACGGCGACCAGCGAAGAGGACTGGCCGGTGTCCACGACCACGCTGGGGCCGCGCAGCCCGAGCGCGTAGGAGACGCGGTTGGCGATGATGCCGCGCTGGAGTCCGGTGAGGGAGTGCTGGGTGAGGGCCGAGGGGCCGCGCTGGTGCTGGAGGGCCGCGTAGTCGTCGGCGATGGCACCGACGAACACGCCGGTGCGGCTGCCCGCGAGGGCGGCCGGGACGGCGCCGACGTCCTCCAGGACCTCCCAGCCGAGTTCGAGCGCGAGGCGCTGCTGCGGGTCCATGGCGGCGGCTTCCCTGGGCGATATGCCGAAGAAAGCCGGGTCGAATCCGTCGACGCGCCCGATGAATCCGCCCCGGCGGTTTTCCGGACCCGGTCCCACGGCTGCGGAACGGTCGTCCGGAATTTCGGTGACGGCGTCGACGCCGTTCCTCAACAGGGCCCAGAATGCGGCCGGGTCGGTTGCTTGTGGAAGACGGCAGGCCAGTCCGACGACGGCGATCGGATCGTTGTTCATCTCGGTGTTCCCAGACATAGCGATGCGGATCGCCTCTCCACAGCAAAATTAAATGCGGAAGCACAAAATGGGCCGGGCTGGAGCTGCTGGGAGGTTATCGCGGGGCATGGGGGCAGCCAACCCCTAACATTTTGCCTGCGCCCCCCTAGCGCATTCCTCTATTTCAGGGACTTCTTCAGCGGTTCCCACCAGCCGCGGTTGTCCGCGTACCACTGGATGGTCGATTCCAGTCCTTCGTCGAACGGGACCAGGGGGGCGTATCCCAGTTGTCCGGCTATTTTTTCGATGTTCACCGAATAGCGGCGGTCGTGGCCCTTGCGGTCGGGGACCCGGTCCACCATCGACTCGTCGAGGCCGAAGGCGTCGAGCAGCCGGGTCACGAAGGCGCGGTTGGTCAGCTCGGTGCCGCCGCCGATGTTGTAGACCTCGCCCGGCTCGCCGCCCTCGGCGACCAGGGCGATGCCCCGGCAGTGGTCGTCGACGTGCAGCCAGTCCCGGACGTTCCCGCCGTCCCCGTACAGCGGCACGCTGAGGCCGTCCATGAGGTTGGTGACGAACAGCGGGACGAACTTCTCCGGGAACTGGTGGGGACCGTAGTTGTTCGAGCACCGGGTGACGCAGACCGGCAGCCCGTGGGTGCGGTGGTAGGAGCGCGCCAGCAGGTCGGAGGAGGCCTTGGACGCCGAGTACGGGGAGTTGGGCCGCAGCGGCTCCTCCTCGGTCCAGGAGCCGCTGTCGATGGAGCCGTACACCTCGTCGGTGGAGACGTGGACGAACTTCGGCACCGACGCGTCGGTCGCGGCCTGCAACAGCGTGTGCGTCCCCACCACGTTGGTGAGCACGAACTCGGCCGAGCCCGCGATCGAGCGGTCCACGTGGGACTCGGCGGCGAAGTGGACGACGAGGTCGGTGCCCCGCATCAGCTCCGCGACCAGCGGCCCGTCGCGGATGTCGCCGCGCACGAAGCGCATCCTGGGGTCGTCGGCGACGGCGGCCAGGTTCGTCTCGCTGCCCGCGTAGGTGAGCTTGTCCAGCACCACCACCTCGGCCCGCGCGTACGCCGGGTAGCGGCCGCCGAGCGTCTCCCGTACGAAGTGCGAGCCGATGAAGCCCGCCCCTCCGGTCACCAGTATGCGCACCGGACCTACCTCGTGCCTTTCGCCGCGATGTCCATCAGGTACTGGCCGTAGCCGGACTTGCTGAGCTGCGCCCCCAGGGCGTGGCAGGCGTCCGCGTCGATGAACCCCATGCGGAACGCGACCTCCTCCAGGCAGGCGATCCGCACCCCCTGGCGCTGCTCCAGGACCTGTACGTACTGGCCCGCCTGGAGGAGCGAGTCGTGGGTGCCGGTGTCCAGCCAGGCGAACCCGCGGCCCAGGTTGACCATGCGGGCCTTGCCGCGCTCCAGGTACACCCGGTTGACGTCGGTGATCTCCAGCTCGCCGCGGGCCGAGGGGGTCAGGTTCTTCGCGATGTCCACCGCGTCGCCGTCGTAGAGGTACAGGCCGGTGACGGCCAGGTTGGAGCGGGGGCTCGCGGGCTTCTCCTCGATGGACAGCAGCCTGCCC
Source organism: Streptomyces sp. NPDC050504 (assembly GCF_044458065.1). Taxonomy (NCBI): domain Bacteria; kingdom Bacillati; phylum Actinomycetota; class Actinomycetes; order Kitasatosporales; family Streptomycetaceae; genus Streptomyces; species Streptomyces sp. NPDC050504. The sequence goes on from NZ_JBITHO010000003.1 coordinate 357,385, forward strand.
TCCGCGTCCACCTCCCCCACGCCGTAGCGCTCGGGGTCGCGCACCGCGTAGCCGAACAGCACGCAGCCGTCGACGCTCTGGGTGTGGTGGTGCAGCATCTTGGAGAAGCCGGGTCCGTGGAAGATGTTGTCGCCGAGGACCAGCGCGACCGAATCGCCGCCGATGTGTTCGGCGCCTATGACCAGCGCCTCGGCGATACCGTTGGCCCGGCGCTGCTCGGCGTAGTCGATGGATATTCCCAGTTTCGAACCGTCGCCCAACAGGGCGCGGAACAGCGGAAGATGTTCCGGGGTCGAAACGATGAGCACGTCGCGTATTCCGCCGAGCATGAGGACGGAGAGCGGATAGTAGATCATCGGCTTGTCGTAGACCGGCAGGAGTTGCTTGGAAACCGCGCGGGTCAGTGGATGGAGCCGGGTGCCGCTGCCGCCGGCGAGCACGATCCCTTTCAACGGGACTCCCGGCGATCGAATGCCTGCATTCTGCTCCTCCGGTGGAGCGGTAGGGACGGCCGACGTCGGAATCCTGTGTCCGGACCCGGGCCGGAAGCGGCCTGCGTCGTCGCGCCGAAGCTATCAACGCGGGCGCCCCGGAAGGGCCGGGGAAGAACTTGTAGGGGTTTCCCGGGGCACGAACAGGGGTGGGGGCCGGACGGCGGCGCGTACGGAGGGTACGGGCGTGCCGTCCGGCCGCCGTCAGGCGATTTCGGAGGCCAGGGGGAGGTGGTTCAGGCCGAAGTCCATCGTGAGCTGGCGCCGCCCGCGGATGTTCAGCTTCCGGTACACCCGGGTGAGGTGCTGCTCGACGGTGCTCACGGTGATGTACAGCTCGGCCGCGATCTCGCGGTTCGTGGAACCCTGCGCGGCGAGGGCGGCCACCCGTACCTCCGAGTCGCTGAGTTTGGACAGGGGGCTCGACGCGTCGTCGTCCGCCCTGGACTGCTCGTGCGCCTTCAGCCTGCCCGGCCTGATCGCCTCGCACAGGGCGTCCGCCCCGCACTCCTTGGCCAGTTGCCACGCCCGGTCGGTGATCGCGCCCGCCCTGCTGAACTCGCCGAGGGCCCAGTGCGCCCGGCCGAGGTCGGCCAGCGCGCGGGCCAGCTCCAGCCGGTCGCCGGACTTCTCCAGCTCCGCCACCGCCAGGGCCAGGGTCCGGGTCCTGCGGCCCGGCTCGCCGAGCCCCGCGTGCAGCCGCAGCGCGGCGCCCCGCACGCGGGAGCTGCCGATCTCGCCCAACTGGCCCCGCAGCAGCCGCTCGGCGGGCTCCCGCTCGCCGATGCGCAGCCACGCCTCCGCCGCGTCCGTGTTCCAGGGCAGCAGCACGGGCTGGTCGACGCTCCACTGCTTGGCGAGCCGCCCCGCCGTCAGGAACTCGCCGAGCGCAGCGTGCGCCCGGCCCGTCGCCAGGTAGTAATGGCCGCGCGCCCGCAGGTACTTCAGCCCGTAGACGCTGCGGAACACGCTGTCGCGGACCGGGCGGCTGAGCTGCCTGGCCGCCGCGCCGAGGCGCCCCATGGCCGTGTAGGCGAGGACCTGGGTGGCGATCGCCCCCGCGGCGAAGACGCTGCCGATCTCCTCGGCGGCGCCCTCCAGGGAGGCGCCCGCGTACTCCACCGCCTTGGGCAGGTCGCCCTGCCACAGGGCGATCTCGCCCCGGATCATGGTGAGGATGGTCTGCCAGCCCGGTGTCTGCCAGCCTTGCGCCTCGCCGGTCAGCAGCTGCCACCACGCCTCGATCTCGGCAGGCCTGCGGTTGCCCCTGGCCAGCGAGAACAGGGCGGTCACAGCGGGCTCGAACGTGGCTTCGGTGAGGGCCAGGAGCGGTAGGGAACCCTCGGCGACGAGAGCGGCCGGTTCGCCCCGGACCGGGCGCACGGGCGCGAGGCCCGGCAGCGCCACGACGGGCGCGGCGGGGCTGGCGGCGGGCGCGGTGCCGAAGAGCGGGTGGACCTGTGCGGTGGCGGGGTGGAGCGCCGCCGCCTCCGCCGGGGCCTTCGCGGCCGGGGCCGCCGCGCCGGGGACGCCCTCCGGGCCGCCCCCCGCCGTGCTGCCCCCCGCGTCGCCTCCGGTGCTGTCTCCCGCACTGCCTCCGGTGCTGCCCCCCGCGGCGCTGAAACGATTCAGCGTACGTCGTGCCTCCTCCACCCGGCCCAGTGCGAACAGCAGCCGGGCCAGCGGTCCCGAGCAGCACTCGGGAAGCCGCCCGTCGTCCAACAGGACGAGCGGCTCCACGAGATGGGCCTCGACGGCCGAGGGGTCCAGGCGCAGCACGACGGCCGCGAGCCTGAGCCTGAGCTCGGCGCGCTGCGCCGGTGCGGCGCACAGGACGCAGGCCAGTTCCAGGTACTTCACCGCCAACGGCACGTCGCTCGCGAGCACGTGCTCGGCCGCGCCGCGCAGGACGTCGACGACCCACGGGTCGGACGCGGCCGAAGGGCCCGCGGCCAGCAGGTGTTCGGCGACGTCCAGGGGCCTGCCGCCGGTCCGGTGCAGATGTTCGGCCGCGCACAGGTGCAGGGCGGCGCGGGCCTGCGGAGCCATCTCGTCGAGCAGCGCCGTGCGCACCAGCGGGTGGCGCAGCGCGCAGCCGTCGAGCAGCCCGGTCGCGGTCAGCGTCTGGATGCCCCGGGTCACCGTGCCGCGGCTGACGTCCAGCATCAGGCTCAGCAGTTCGGGCGAGGCCGCGCGGCCGAGCACCGCGAGCGCCCTCACCAGGTCTTCGGCGATCCGGTCCGAGCGCTTCAGGATGCCGCGCACCGCCGCGCTGAAGGCCGCGCCGGTCTGGGGCTCGGCCGGTGAGGGGGAGCGCTGCTGGGCGGTGGCGGTGTGGTGGTCCTCCAGCAGCGCGGCGAGGAGCAGCGGGTTGCCGCCGCTGACGGCGTGCCAGGCCATCGCGCGGTGGCAAGCCGACTCCTCCCCGGATTCCCCGAACGCCTCGCCGAGCACGTCGGCGACGTCGTGCGGGCGCAGCGGCGGCAGGAAGATCCGCAGCAGGTTCGGGTGCTGGAGTACGAGGGTGCGCAGTGCCGGGTCACCGTGCCATTCCTGGACGGCCTCGGTCAGGACGAGCAGCAGCGGACGGGCGTGCGCCGACCGTACGGCGGTCAGCAGACGGCGCAGCTCGGGCGCGGGAACGTGCTGGACGTCGTCGACCAGGACCACCACGGGCACGTGTGCCGCGACGCCGTGAAGTGCCTGGTCGAGCAGCTTGTGCGGGGCCGCGGGAGCCTCGTGGTCCCCGGGCCTTCCGGAGCCGCGGAGAACCGTGGCCCCGCGTTTTTCCAGATGCTGCGAGAATTCATTGAGAATTGTGGTTTTGCCTAATCCGGCGAGCCCTTGGATGAGTACGACGCCCGCATTGCGCGAAAGGCAGCGCGAGAATTCATCCGCAAGCTTGGTGAGTTGTTCACCTCTGCCGGTCAGCATGCTGAAACGCTCCGCATCCTTAGTCAGGTTGCCGACGGCCGATTCCCCGGGGCTGACGGCAGTTGGGGGGGATGGTACCCGAGTGGTGCGTCGGGCGATCAACCTCAATCCAGTGCGATTGTTTGTCAGTTTTCTGCGGTGCTTTCCCCCTTGATCGGGGCGGGGAACGCTGCTAGTCGGCCAAGGCGGGCCGGGGGTGCCGGCCGGTCGGCGGACGGGGCTCCGGCGCGCGGGGGCCGGGGCCGACGGGGTCGGGGGCGTGGGGACGGCTGGTGATCGACGGGCTGGTCGGCGGCGGGAGCGGGGGCGGCCGCCGCGCTAAAGCATGGGGTGGCGAGATGGCGCTCGTGAAAGCATCAGGTAACGGGATGGCGTCCGAATTTTCTTCCCGTATACGAACGGTGTGCATGGACGACCCTGGTCGGTATCCGGCCAACGAGCAAGATAGGGGTGTCAGCGCGGGAAATAGGGGTATGCGCGGCCGCCGCCCCCAAGGTAATCCACTGATGTGACCCTTTTTCAGCCACTTGCGCAGGAGTACCGCCGGGCCCGCACCGTACGGTGTGCCGTCCGATGAACCATGGTCAACTCCTGGGGATAAGCGACCTGCACATCGCTTATCCCGAAAATCGGGCGATTGTCGAAGAGCTGCGTCCGGAATCCGATCGGGACTGGCTGCTGGTGGCCGGTGACGTGGGCGAGCTCTTCGCCGACGTCGAATGGGCCCTGGGCGTCCTGCGGTCGCGGTTCGCCAAGGTGATCTGGGCGCCGGGCAACCACGAGCTGTGGACCGTACGGGAGGACCCGGTCCAGGAGCGCGGCGAGCAGCGCTACCGGAAGCTCGTCGACCTGTGCCGCGGCCTGGACGTCCTCACGCCCGAGGACCCCTACGCGGTCTGGGAGGGACCGGAGGGCCCGGTCACGGTCGCCCCGCTGTTCGTGCTGTACGACTACTCCTTCCGCACGCCCACCGCGGCGACCAAGGAGCAGTCCCTGGCCCAGGCGGAGGAGGCCGGGATCGTCTGCACCGACGAGTTCTTCCTGCACCCGGACCCGTACCCGAGCAGGGAGGCGTGGTGCCGGGCCAGGATCGAGGAGTCCGAGCGCCTCCTCGCGGCCCGCGACCCCGACCTCCCCACGGTGCTGGTGAACCACTACCCGCTGGTCCGCAAGCCCACCGAGGTCCTGACGCACCAGGAGTTCGCCCAGTGGTGCGGCACCGAGCGGACGGCGGACTGGCACCTGCGCCACCGGGCCGCAGCCGTGGTGTACGGGCACCTCCACATCCCCCGTACGACCTGGTACGACGGCGTGCGGTTCGAGGAGGTCTCGGTGGGCTACCCGCGCGAGTGGAAGCGCCCGGGGCACCCGCGCACGGTCCCCCGCCGTATCCTTCCGGCGCCGGTGACGGCGGGGGTGGCGACATGACGGGTGGCGGCATGACGGGCGACATGACGGGCGACGGCCTGACGGGCGACATGACGGGCGACGGCCTGACCGGTGGCGGTACGGTCGACGGGGGCGCGGCCCGCGGCCGTACGGGCGGCGAGGGCCCGCAGGCCGCCGCTTCCCCGCTGATCCGGGCGATCCTGCCGCCCTCCGTGACCTGCGCCGAGGCCACCGCGGACGTCGTGGACGTCGTGCTGCCCGCCGAGGAACAGGCCCTGGTCGCCCGCTCGGTCGACAGCCGCCGCGCGGAGTTCACCACCGGGCGCACGTGCGCCCGCAGGGCACTGGCCGACCTCGGCGTGACGGCGGGGCCGATCCTGTCCGACGCGCGCGGCGCCCCCCAGTGGCCGAACGGCACGATCGGCAGCATCACGCACTGCGACGGCTACCGCGCCGCCGTGGCCGCCCGCACCGCCGACGTCGTGACCCTGGGCATCGACGCGGAGGCCAACCAGCCGCTGCCCGAAGGGATCCTCGAAGCCGTCGCCCTCCCCGCGGAGCGGGAGTGGGTGCGCGCGCTGCTGCGCGCCAGGCCCGAAGTCCACTGGGACCGGCTGCTGTTCAGCATGAAGGAGACCGTGTACAAGGCGTGGTACCCGCTCGCCCGGTGCATGCTCGACTTCGACGAGGCCCACCTCGCCGTCGACCCGGACCAACACACCTTCACCGCCCGGCTGTTGCGTCCTGGCCCGGAGGTCTCTGGCCGCCCGGTCACCGGCTTCTCGGGGCGGTGGACGGCGACCGAAGCCCTGGTGCTGTCCGCCATCGCCGTCCCGAACGACTCCCGTTGGTCCCGAACGGCTCCCGTTAGTTAGGGGAAGCGCGGCGGCGGAGTAGGGGTTCTTCACCCCTCCCGCCGCCCCCTACGGTGGCCGCCGACGAGCCCCGCCCGACAGGCCACCGCCCGGCGGAGGCTCGGCCGCCCCAACTGTTCGGCGATCTGCCGCAGCACGCACCCGACTTCGAGGTGATTTGACGTGGAATCCATCGTGAGCGCCGTTGTGTCAGGCGAAGCCACCAGGGAGGACTTCGCCGCCCTGCCCATCCCCGAGTCCTACCGGGCCGTCACGGTCCACAAGCAGGACGTGAACATGTTCGACGGCATGGCGGGCCGGGACAAGGACCCGCGCAAGTCCCTGCACGTCAGACAGGTGCCCGTGCCCGAACTCGGGCCGGGCGAGGCGCTGGTGGCCGTCATGGCCAGCTCGGTGAACTACAACACGGTGTGGAGCTCGATCTTCGAACCGCTGCCGACCTTCGGCTTCCTGGAGCGGTACGGCAGGCGCGACGAGCTGGCCCGCCGCCACGACCTGCCGTACCACGTCATCGGCTCCGACCTGGCGGGCGTCGTCCTGCGCACCGGCCCAGGCGTCAACGCCTGGCAGCCGGGCGACGAGGTCGTCGCGCACTGCCTGAGCGTCGAACTGGAGTCGTCCGAGGGCCACAACGACACGATGCTCGATCCCGAGCAGCGCATCTGGGGCTTCGAGACCAACTTCGGCGGCCTCGCCGAGATCGCCCTGGTCAAGTCCAACCAGCTGATGCCCAAGCCGCGGCACCTGAGCTGGGAGGAGGCCGCGGCCCCCGGCCTGGTGAACTCCACCGCGTACCGCCAGCTGGTCTCGCGCAACGGCGCGGGCCTGAAGCAGGGCGACAACGTGCTGATCTGGGGCGCGAGCGGCGGACTCGGCTCGTACGCGACCCAGCTCGCGCTCGCCGGCGGCGCCACCCCCATCTGCGTCGTCTCCAGCGGGCAGAAGGCGGACGTCTGCCGTGCGATGGGCGCGGAGGCGGTCATCGACCGCAGCGCCGAGGGCTACCGGTTCTGGAAGGACGAGCGGACCCAGGACCCGAAGGAGTGGAAGCGCTTCGGCACGCGCATCCGCGAACTCACCGGCGGCGAGGACGTCGACATCGTCTTCGAGCACCCGGGCCGCGAGACCTTCGGCGCGAGCGTCTACGTCACGCGCAAGGGCGGCACGATCGTCACCTGCGCCTCCACGTCGGGCTTCCGGCACGAGTACGACAACCGCTACCTGTGGATGTCCCTGAAGCGGATCATCGGCTCCCACTTCGCCAACTACCGCGAGTCCTGGGAGGCCAACCGGCTCGTGGCCAAGGGCAGGATCCACCCGACGCTCTCCAAGGTGTACGCGCTGGACGAGACCGGACAGGCGGCGTACGACGTCCACCGCAACCTGCACCAGGGCAAGGTCGGCGTGCTCTGCCTGGCCCCGGAGGAGGGCCTGGGCGTGCGCGACGAGGAGATGCGCGCCCGGCACGTCGACGCGATCAACCGCTTCCGCCCGGCACCGGCACCGGCCCAGGCCCCGGAGCCCACCGCCTGACGCGACGGCGCCCCGCCCGCGCCGTCACGGGGACGGCGCGGACGGGGCGCACGATGCCGGGCCGGTCAGTACCGGGCCGGTCGGTACCGGGCAGGCCGACGCAGGTCAGCGCAGGTCAGGGCAGGCCGACGCAGGTCAGCGCCGGTTCTCGTCTCCGGCCTCCGACTCGGCCTGCGCCTGCTTCGCCTGGACCTCGGGGTCCAGGACCGCACGGCCGGTGCCGTCCACCGAGGTGAGCGGGGCGCGGTCGGCGACCTCGGTGGCGGCCGGGGGCTCCACCAGCCAGTCCGGGTTGGCCTGCCTGTCCCACCACTTCCACGCCGCGAAGGCGCCGCCCGCCAGGAGTCCGGCGAACGCGAGGCCCTTGACGACCCGGCCCCTCCTGGCGCGCCGCTCGTGCCTGCGCACGAGCCTGCTCACCTCCTTGGCCGTGACCTGGCCGCGCAGTGCGGCGAGGGCGGCGGTGGAGCGGGCCGCGGCCTCCTCGGCCACCGGCTGGGCGGCCGCGACCGCGTTCTCCACGCGCGGCGCCGCGTACTGGGCCGCGCGCTGCGCCGCGGCCCTCGTGCGGTGCGCCGCGAGGTGCGCGGCCGCGTCGACCTTCGGCGGGACGTGGCCGCGCGCCCGGTCGACGTGGGGGGCGAGGCGGGCGTCGTAGTGGACGCGGGCCTGGTGGGCGGCGCCGGAGACCTTGGGGGCGAGCCGTACGCGGGCCTCGTGCGCGTAGTGCGCCGCCTGGTCCTTGGCGGTGCCTGCGTAGGGAGCCACCACTTCCGCGGCGTGCAGCACGCTCTCCTTCGCCGAGTCGGTGGCGGCGCGCACGCTGTCGATGCGGGTCACAGGATCCTCCTCCTTGGTGGCGGGGTCTTGATGCGGCGGGGTCTTGATGTCGCCTATCCACCCATTGGGAAATCATGCCTGGCAGTGGCTTCGGCGGCATGCGGTGCGGGCATCCGGGTCATGAGGGCGCGTGCGGTGCGGCGGCCCGACGGCGGTGCGGGATCCGGGCACCCGTACGGGGGTCAGGTGGACGACACTGCCACGGTTCCGGACGGAGCGCGCCGGTTCGGCGGGGAATCGGCCGCTTTTCTCCCCGTGGGCCGGGCGCGTGCGAGGATCGGCAGAGCAAGTCCAGGCATACGGAAGGCAGAACGTGGCCGAGGAGCTTTACGCCATCCTGAAGACCAGCAGCGGCGACATCGCGGTGCGGTTGCTGCCGGACCACGCTCCGCAGACGGTCAGGAACTTCGTCGAGCTCGCCCGCGGGGAGCGGGAGTGGACCCACCCGGCGACCGGCAGGAAGTCCACCGACCCGCTGTACGACGGCACGGTCTTCCACCGCGTGATCGGCGACTTCATGATCCAGGGCGGCGATCCCCTGGGGAACGGCACGGGCGACCCCGGGTACGAGTTCGGCGACGAGGTCCACCCCGAGCTGGCCTTCACCCGCCCGTACCTGATGGCCATGGCCAACGCGGGCCCCGGCACCAACGGCTCGCAGTTCTTCGTCACCGTCTCCCCCACCACCTGGCTCAACGGCAAGCACACGATCTTCGGCGAGGTCGCGGACGGGGCCAGCAGGAAGGTCGTGGACGCCATCGCGGCCAGCGAGACCAACCCGCGCACCAAGCGCCCGGTCAGGGACGTCGTGCTGGAATCGGTCGTGATCGAGAACCGCGAGGTCTGACCGCCCGGTGCCCCGGAAGGGCGCCCGGGTCCCGGGGGACCGGCGCGGGGAACGAAACGCCCTGCCCGTCCGTAGTGGATAGGGCCACAGGACCAGCAGTGGTCAGGGCCACAGGATCAGCGGACGAGAAGGACCGAGGGGACCGAGTACCGATGGAGCAGCCGCCAGGCAACCCGGACCACCAGGCCGTACCGGCGAACCGGACACCGGCCTGCTACCGCCACCCGGACCGCGAGACGCACATCAGCTGCACCCGCTGCGAGCGGCCCATCTGCCCCGAGTGCATGGTGAACGCCTCCGTCGGCTTCCAGTGCCCGGACTGCGTGCGCGAGGGCTCGGGCACCGGCCACGCGCCGGGCGCCAACCGGCCCCGTACGGTCGCGGGCGGCACCGTCGCGGCCGACCAGCGGCTGATCACCAAGATCCTGCTGGGCATCAACGTCGCCGTCTTCCTGGCGGTCTTCGTGCAGTCCAGGCAGGACAGCTCGCAGCTGCTCACCGACCTGGCGCTGCTCGGGGCCTGGCCCCCGGAGCCGTTCCAGCCCGTCGAGGGCGTCGCGGCGGGCGACTGGTACCGGCTGATGACCTCGGTCTTCCTGCACGAGGAGATCTGGCACATCGCCTTCAACATGCTCGGCCTGTGGTGGCTGGGCGGACCGCTGGAGGCGGCCCTGGGCCGTGCCCGCTACCTGGTGCTCTACCTGGTCTCCGGGTTCGCGGGCAGTGCGCTGGCCTACCTCCTCGCGAACCCCAGCGGGTTCACGCTGGGCGCGTCCGGGGCGATCTTCGGACTGTTCGGCGCCACGGCCGTGCTGATGCGGCGCATGAACTACGACATGCGGCCCGTCATCGCGCTGCTGGTGATCAACCTGATCTTCACCTTCGGCGCGAGCGGCATCTCCTGGCAGGCGCACATCGGCGGCCTGGTCGCGGGCGTCGTGGTCGGCGCGGGCATGGTGTACGCGCCGCGCGAGCACCGTGCGCTGGTGCAGTACGGGACGGGGGCGCTGGTCGTCGTCGTGGGCGTCGTGCTCGTCCTGTTGAGGACCGCCGCGCTCACCTGAGGACACCTGAGGACAGTGGATCCCCACAGCCCGGATGACCGGGTGTGACCGCTCTGTGGGAGATCTTGCCCAGAGTTGTCCACAGCGTGTGCCGGATCTTGTGCACCCTGTGGGGAACAACAGTGCCCCCCGCCTCTGACCTGGGGTTTTCCGGTCAGGCGGGGGGCGCTGTCGTATGCTTTGCGGGGTATCAAGACGTCACACCGGCGTCAACATCCGGGAGGTTATCCACAGATCTTCTGACCTTTTCCCCAGTGTGGACAACGCTGTGGATAACTCAGGGTAGAGCTTGCTGCTCCGGCGCTACTTCCACTGCGTGGAGACGCCGAAGCCGGCGGCGATGAAGCCGAAGCCGACCACGATGTTCCAGTTGCCGATGCTGTCCACGGGCAGATCGCCCTCGGTCACGTAGAACACGACGATCCAGGCGAGACCGATCAGGAACAGGGCGAGCATCACGGGTGCCACCCAGCTGCGATTGGTCAGCTTGATCGTGGTCGCCTGCTTCGTTGCGGGCGCCGTGAAATCGGCCTTCTTGCGGATCCGTGACTTCGGCACGAGGGACTCTCCTGTCGATGCGCTGCGTGACCGCGCAGGGAACTGTGGCGTGCGCCGTGGCGGTGAGGTGGGGGAATGTTGCCTCCCCCAGGCGTCCGTTAGCGTAGTGCTTCCGCGGCGCCTAAGGAGATAAGGGTACGTTGAGCAATTCTGCCGACTCCCCCGCAGGGCGGACGCGCCGACCCGACTGGCGGCCCGTCCGGCTCCTCACGGCCGGCGTCTTCGCGCTCGCCGGGCTCATCTTCGTCACCAGTTTCAACACGGCCAAGGGCACCAACATCCGCACGGACGCCTCGCTGCTCAAGCTCTCCGACCTCATCGCGGAGCGCAGCGAGAGCAACAAGGCCCTCGACAAGTCCACGTCGGCCGTGCGCCGCGAGGTCGACGCCCTCGCCCGCCGCGACGACGGCTCCACCAAGGCCGAGGACGAGCGGCTCGCCGGGCTCGAACGCGCGGCGGGCACCCAGAAGGTCAGCGGCGCGGCCGTCTCCGTCACCCTCAACGACGCCCCGCCCGACGCGCGGGCCGCGCCCGGCTACCCGGATCCGCAGGCCAACGACCTGGTCATCCACCAGCAGGACCTCCAGGCCGTGGTGAACGCGCTCTGGCAGGGCGGCGCCAAGGGCATCCGCGTCATGGACCAGCGGCTGATCTCCACCAGCGCGGTCCGCTGCGTGGGCAACACGCTGATCCTCCAGGGCCGCGTCTACTCCCCGCCGTACAAGGTGACCGCCGTCGGCGATCCGGGGGACCTCAAGAAGGCCCTCGGCGACTCGCCCGCGATCAAGAACTACCAGCTGTACGTGAAGGCGTACGGACTCGGCTGGAAAGTCGACGAGGACGAAGCGGTGACTCTGCCGGGCTACTCGGGCACAGTGGATCTCCACTACGCGAAGCCCGTGGAGTAGGCGGAGCGGCTCGGCAGGGCGGGGGGCGGCATGTCGGTCCGTACGGTCGTCAGGGTCTTCAGCGAGCTGTGCCTCACCGTCGGCACCGTGATCGTGCTGTTCGTGGTGTACGTGCTGTTCTGGACGGGCGTACGGGCCGACAGCGCGACGGCCGGGCAGCTCGACCGGCTCAGGGAGCAGTGGGCGAAGAGCGCGCCCGCGTCGAAGGCCCCCGATCCGAAGGCCCCTGATTCGAAGACCCCCGCGACCCCCGCGCCGGAAGAACCGGCGCCCGCCTACCGCGAGGGCGAGCCCTTCGCCGTCATGTACGTCCCGCGCTTCGGCGAGGACTGGGACTGGCCCGTCCTGGAGGGCACCGCGACCGGGACGCTCAAGAAGGGGCTCGGCCACTACCGGGCGACCGCCCGGCTCGGCGAGCACGGCAACTTCTCGGTGGCCGGGCACCGGCGCACCTACGGCGACCCGTTCAAGGACTTCCCGAAGCTGCGCCCCGGCGACCCGGTGTACGTGCGGGACGGGACGACCTGGTTCACCTACCGCATCGTCAACCGGCCCCACCGGACGGTGCCGAGCGACATCGGGGTCGTCGACCCCGTGCCGCGCGGGTCGGGCTTCGACGGGCCGGGCCGCTATCTGACGCTGACCACCTGCGACCCGGAGTGGGGCAGCAGCCACCGGCTGATCGCCTGGGCGCACCTGGACGGGGAGAAGCCGGTGGCCGAGGGGGAGCCGACCGGGTTGCGCCGCTGACCGAGACGGTTTTCCACAGCCGCCCCACGCTTGCGCACCCGCCCCTTACCCTGGGTGCGTACCGAACGGAAAGGGACAGCATGTACGGCTGGATCTGGCGGCATCTGCCGGGGAACGCGCTGGTGCGGGCGTTGATCTCGCTCGTGCTGTTCCTCGCCGTCGTCTATGTGCTGTTTCAGTATGTCTTCCCCTGGGCGGAGCCGCTGCTTCCGTTCAACGATGTGACGGTGGACGGTCAATGAGCGCTCGGATTCTCGTCGTCGACAACTACGACAGCTTCGTCTTCAACCTCGTCCAGTACCTCTACCAGCTCGGTGCCGAGTGCGAGGTCCTGCGCAACGACGAGGTCGAGCTCGCGCACGCGCAGGACGGCTTCGACGGGGTGCTGCTGTCGCCCGGACCCGGGACGCCCGAGCAGGCCGGCGTCTGCGTCGACATGGTGCGGCACTGCGCGAAGACCGGCGTGCCCGTCTTCGGCGTCTGCCTGGGCATGCAGTCGATGCAGGTGGCGTACGGCGGTGTGGTCGGCCGCGCCCCCGAGCTGCTGCACGGCAAGACCTCGCCCGTGACCCACGAGGGCGTCGGGGTCTTCGCGGGCCTGCCCTCGCCGTTCACGGCCACGCGCTACCACTCGCTGGCCGCCGAGCCCGACACGATCCCGGACGAGCTGGAGGTCACGGCGCGCACCGAGGACGGCATCGTGATGGGCCTGCGCCACCGCGACCTGCCGGTCGAGGGCGTGCAGTTCCACCCGGAGTCGGTGCTCACCGAGCACGGCCACCGGATGCTCGCCAACTGGCTGGAGCAGTGCGGGGACCACGGAGCCGTCGCCCGGTCGGCCGGGCTCGCGCCCGTGGTGGGCAAGGCGACCGCGTGACCGCACCCCGCCCCGAGCCCGAGGGGCCCCAGGGCCCCTCGTTCGAGGCGGGGGCGGAGGCGGGGCGGCCCGCGGACCCGCTCGGCGACCCGCTGCCTGGGCAGCACCCGTCGCCGTGGTTCAGGGCGGGACCGGTGCGGCAGGAGCCAGCGCCGGAAGAGGACGAGTGGTACGACCCCGAGGGCTACCGGCGCGACTGGTACGGGGAGCGCCAGGAGCAGGCCCCCGCGCCCCGGCAGGCCCCGGCGCCCCAGTCGGCCCCCGCGCCCCCGATGGCCCCGGCGGCCCCGCAGGGCCCCGCGCCCGTGCTCGACGACGCGACCATCGGGCTGCGCACCGCCGACGTCCGGCGAATAGCCGCGCGGGGGCCCTCAACGGAGACGGTGGCGAGCGCCGCCCCCGACACCGGCCCCGGACCCGGCCCCGGATCCGGCGGCGGCCCCGACGGCGCCGCGCCCCGCCGCCCCACCCGCGCCGAGCTGCGCCGCGCCGCCCGCGCCCGCAAGGACGGCCCCGCCGTCGTCGCCAGCCGCGCGCTGGGCGAGGTGTTCATCACGCTCGGCGTCCTGATGCTGCTCTTCGTCGCGTACCAGCTCTGGTGGACGAACGTCAGGGCCGGTCAGATGGCGGGCAAGGAGAAGGACCGGATCGAGCAGCGCTGGTCCAAGGGCGAGCGCGCCCCCGGCACCTTCGAACCGGGCCAGGGCTTCGCCATCATGCACATCCCCGAGCTCGACGTGGTCGTCCCGGTCGCCGAGGGCATCAGCAAGACGAAGGTGCTGGACCGGGGCATGGTCGGGCACTACGCGCAGGGGAAGCTGAAGACCGCGATGCCCGGCGACAAGCAGGGCAACTTCGCGGTGGCCGGCCACCGCAACACCCACGGCGAGCCCTTCAGGTACGTCAACCGGCTCAAGCCGGGCGACAAGATCGTCGTCGAGACGCAGGACGCCTACTACACGTACGCCATGGCGAGCATCCTGCCCCAGACGTCGCCGTCGAACGTCGCCGTCATCGATCCGGTGCCGCGCGGATCCGGGTTCGAAAAGCCCGGCAGGTACATCACCCTGACGACCTGTACCCCTGAATTCACGAGTACCTATCGAATGATCGTGTGGGGCAAGATGGTCGAGGAACGGCCTCGGAGCAAGGGCAAGCCCGACGCGCTCCTCTGAACACCATCACGACAGGGACGATGCGGTGGCAGCGACGACCGAGCACGACGAGCGGAGCGAGGCCGACGCCCCGCCGCCCGCCCCCCGACGGCGCCAGCACCCCCTCGCGACGGCGGTCAGCGTCTTCGGCGAGCTGCTGATCACGGCGGGCGTGGTCCTCGGCCTCTTCGTCGCGTACTCCCTGTGGTGGACGAACGTCCTCGCCGACCGCGAGGCGGACAAGCAGGGCGACAAGGTCCGCGAGGGGTGGGAGGCGAGCGGCCCCGGCGCGCTCGAACTGGGCGACGCCATCGGCTTCCTGCACGTGCCCGCCATGAAGAACGGCGAGGTGCTGGTCAAGAAGGGCACCGGGAGCAAGGCCCTCAACAACGGCATCGCCGGGTACTACACCGAGCCGATCAAGTCCGCGCTCCCCTGGGACAAGCAGGGCAACTTCACGCTGGCCGCGCACCGCGACGGGCACGGCGCGAAGTTCCACAACATCGACAAGCTGAGGAACGGCGACCCGATCGTCTTCGAGACGAAGGACTTCTGGTACGTCTACAAGGTCTACGACAAGCTCCCCGAGACCTCGAAGTACAACGTGGACGTCCTCCAGCCGGTCCCCAAGGAGTCGGGGCGGACCAAGCCGGGCCGCTACATCACGCTGACCACGTGCACGCCCGTCTACACCTCCAAGTACCGCTACATCGTCTGGGGCGAGCTGGTGCGCACGGAGAAGGTCGACAAGGACCGCACGAAGCCCGTGGAGCTGGGCTAGCCGCCGTACCGCCCGCGCACCGCCCGGTAACCGCACGGGAAGAGCCCCGGAGCCCTGTGAAGGGGCTCCGGGGCTCTTCCCGTGCGCGCTGGGCCCGTAGGGGCCCCAGGGGGCCTTCACGGCCCTCGACCGAAGGACCTCGAAGGAACTCAGAGGACCTCAGCGGACCTCAGTCGAAGAAGCCGCCGCCCCCGCCGTCCTGGCCGCGGCTGTCGTCGCCGCCCTGGCCGCCGTTGTCGCCCCCGCCGATCTTGAAGGTGGTCAGCGTGATCTGCTGGTCCAGGGCCGCCTGGGTGCCCGCCTGCGGGTTGGAGAAGACCACCCGGGCGTCGTCGTCCCCCGGCATGCCGGGCGCGACCTGCACGTTGGTGAAGCCCTGCTCCTGGAGGATGCGCCTGGCGTCCTTCAGGGACTGGTTCCGCACGTCGGGGACGGCCTTCTGCTCCGGCTGCGCGGGCCCCTTGGAGACTTCGAGGGTCACCGTGGAGTTCTTGTCCGCCTTCTGGTTCTGCCCCGGGTTCTGCCGGACGACCTCGCCCGCGGGCTTCTCGGAATCGACGTCGACCCGGTTGACCGTGAAGCCCACGTTCTCCAGCTGCGCCTTGGCCTGGTCGTACTGCTTGCCGACGACGTCCGCGACGTTCTGCTGGCCCTTCTTGGCGATCTTGAGGGTGATCGTGGCGCCCTTCTCGGCCTCGCTGCCGCCCTCCGGGTCCTGCGAGACGACGGTGCCGGGCTCCTGGTCGGAGGACTCGACGGACTCCGTCCGCACCTTGAACTCCTCGTCCTCAAGGAGCTTCTTGGCGTTGTCCTCGGACTTCTCGGTGACGTCCGGAACCTTGATCTTGGGCGCCCCGGCGGAGACGACGACGGTGATCGTGTCGTCCTTGGCCATCTCGGTGCCGCTGGCGGGCGTCTGGCTGCAGATCTTGGTCGCGGGCTGGTCCTCGCAGGGCTCGGTCTTGCCCTTCTGGATCTTCACCCCGGCCATCTCGGCGCGTTTCTGCGCGTCCTCGAAGGACGCGCCGACCAGCTGCGGGGCCTTGACCTTGCCGTCGTCGGGGCCACCGCCGCCGCCGAAGACCACCTTGCCGATCAGGATCGCCCCGACCAGCACCAGCACGCCCGCGACGACCAGCAGGATCGTCGAGGCGTTGGACTTCTTCTGGCGGCGCCTGTCGGGCCGCTCGTCGTAGCCGTAGCCGCCGTCGTCCGGGCCGACCGGCGGCAGCATCGAGGTCTGGCCCGCCGGGTCGGCCTGGCGCAGCGCCGTGGTCGGCTGCTCGTCGGGGTAGCCGCCGGCGCCGTAGCCGACGGCGCCGAGCGCGGCGGTGGCGGCGACCGGCTGCCCCTCCAGGCACGCCTCGATGTCGGCCCGCATCTCGTCGGCCGACTGGTAGCGGTAGTCCGGGTCCTTGACCAGGGCCTTCAGCACGATCGCGTCCATCTCGGGCGTGATCTCGGGGTCGAAGTTCGACGGCGGCTGGGGCTCTTCCCGTACGTGCTGGTACGCGACGGCGACCGGCGAGTCGCCGAGGAAGGGGGGCCGGACGGTCAGCAGCTCGTAGAGCAGGCAGCCCGTCGAGTACAGGTCGGACCGCGCGTCGACCTGCTCGCCCTTGGCCTGCTCGGGCGAGAGGTACTGGGCGGTGCCGATGACGGCCGAGGTCTGCGTCATCGTCATGCCCGCATCACCCATGGCGCGCGCGATGCCGAAGTCCATGACCTTGACCTGGCCGGTGCGCGTCAGCATGACGTTGGCCGGCTTGATGTCGCGGTGGACGATGCCCGCGCGGTGCGAGTACTCCAGCGCCTGGAGGATGCCGACGGTCATCTCCAGGGTGCGCTCGGGCAGCAGCTTGCGGCCCGAGTGCAGCAGTTCCCTGAGGGTGGAGCCGTCGACGTACTCCATGACGATGTACGGGATCGAGACCCCGTCCACGTAGTCCTCGCCGGTGTCGTAGACGGCGACGATCGCGGGGTGGTTGAGCGAGGCGGCCGACTGGGCCTCCCGGCGGAACCGGGCCTGGAAGGACGGGTCACGGGCGAGGTCCGCCCGCAGCGTCTTCACGGCGACGGTGCGGCCGAGCCGGGTGTCGTGGGCGAGGTAGACCTCGGCCATGCCACCACGGCCGAGCACCGAGCCCAGCTCGTACCGGCCGCCGAGGCGACGCGGCTCTTCCATAGCTAATCCAGCCCTCTCCGTCTGTCACGACCGCACCTCATGTGTGGTCCGGCGGTGTGCTGTTCGCGCATACGGTACCGGGCCCGGGAAGCCGATCAGTCCGAGACCACCCTTACTTCTTGCTGTCCAGGACCGCCTCCATCACGTCCTTGGCGATGGGCGCGGCGAGCCGGCCGCCCGCGATGTCGTCGCGCGTCGTGTCGGAACCCTCGATGACCACGGCGACCGCGACGGGCGAACCCTTGTCGGTCTTCGCGTACGAGATGAACCAGGCGTACGGGTTCTCGCTGTTGTTCACGCCGTGCTGGGCGGTGCCGGTCTTGCCGCCGACCGTCACGCCGTCCCGGTCGATCTGCGCCCTCTTGCCGGTGCCGTCCTCGACGACGGCCTCCATCATTTCCTGGAGCTTCTGCGCGTTGTCCCCGGAGACCGCCTCGCCGAACTCCTCCGGCTTGTGGTTGGAGATCACGTCGAGGTTGGGCGCGGTGCGCTTCTCGACCATGTACGGCTTCATCAGCTTGCCGTCGTTGGCGATCGCCGCGGCGACCATGGCCATCTGGAGCGGGGTGGTGCGGTTGGAGGCCTGACCGATGCCCCCCATCGCGTTCTGCGGCCTGTCGGCCTCGGGGTACACGCTGGCGTCGGCGCGGACGGGGGTGAAGTGCTCCTTGTTGAAGCCGAACCGATCCGCCTGCTTGATCATCTTCTCGTTGCCGAGGTCGTCGCTGATCTTGCCGAACACGGTGTTGCAGGAGACCTGGAGCGCCAGCTTCAGCGAGGCGTCCTTGCAGGGGATGTCGCCCTCGTTGTTGAGGTCCTTGGTCGACAGCGGCAGCCGCCAGGGCAGCGGCGAATCGGTCTTCTCGTTGATGTCCTTGTAGAGGCCGTCCTCCAGCGCGGCGGCGGCCGTGACGACCTTGAAGGTCGAGCCGGGCGGGTACGTCTCGCGCAGCGCCCGGTTCAGCATCGGCTTGTTCTTGTCGTTCAGCAGGACCTGGCGGTTCTTCTCGTCGGTCTTGGAGTTGCCCGCGAAGACCGAGGGGTCGTACGAGGGGGTGCTCGCCAGGGCCAGGATCGCGCCGGTCTTCGGGTCGAGGGCGACGACCGCGCCGCGCTTCTTGCCGAGCCCGTCGAAGGCCTTCTGCTGGGCCTTGGCGTTCAGCGTGAGGACGACGTTGCCGCCCTTCTTCTCCTCGCCCGTGAACATCGCCATGGTGCGGTCGAAGAACAGCTGGTCGCTGTTGCCGGTGAGGATGCCGTCCTCGATGTTCTCGATCTGCGAGCTGTCGAACGCCTGCGAGGAGTAGCCGGTGACCGGCGCCCACATGGGGCCGTTCTTCCAGACGCGCTTGTACTTGAAGTCGCTGCCCGAGGTCTCGACCGAACCGGTGATCGCCTTGTTGTCGACGATGATGTCGCCGCGCTTGTGGGCGTACCGCTCGATCTGGACGCGGCGGTTCTCCTTGCGGGAGTTCAGCTCGTCCGCGCGCACGTACTGGAGGTAGTTGGTGCGGACGAGCAGCGCGAGCATGAGCAGCCCGCAGAAGATGGCGATCCGGCGCAGCGGCTTGTTCACGGTCGGACCACCTGGGTCATCTCGGCGTCGGGGGAAGGGGCGGGCGCGGGCGCGGGCCTTCTCGCGGTGTCGCTGATGCGGATCAGGATGCCGATCAGCGCCCAGTTGGCGATCACGGACGAACCGCCCTGCGCGATGAACGGCATGGTCATGCCGGTCAGCGGGATGAGGCCCATGACGCCGCCGGCGACGACGAACACCTGGATGGCGAAGGCGCCGGACAGGCCGATCGCCAGCAGCTTGCCGAACGGGTCGCGGGCGGCGAGCGCGGTGCGCACGCCCCGCTCCACGATCAGCGCGTAGAGCAGCAGCATCGCCATCATCCCGGCGAGGCCGAGCTCCTCGCCGACCGTGGCGAGGATGAAGTCGGAGTTGGCGGCGAAGCCGATCAGGTCGGAGTGGCCCTGGCCGAGGCCGGTGCCGAGGGTGCCGCCCGAGCCGAACGCCATCAGGGACTTGGCGACCTGCTCGCTGGCCGCGATCTTGCCGTAGCCGGCGAACGGGTCGAGCCAGGCGTCGACGCGCTGCTGGACGTGCGGCTCGAAGGTGGCGACGCCGATCGCGCCCGCCGCGGACATCAGGAGGCCGAAGACGATCCAGCTGGTGCGCTCGGTCGCGACGTACAGCATCACGACGAACATGCCGAAGAACAGCAGCGAGGTGCCGAGGTCGGTCTCGAAGACCAGGATGAGGATCGACATCGCCCAGACGACGAGGATCGGGCCCAGGTCGCGGCCGCGCGGCAGGTACAGGCCCATGAAGCGGCGGCTGGCCAGCGCGAGCGCGTCGCGCTTGACCATCAGGTAGCCGGAGAAGAAGACCGCGATGACGATCTTCGCGAACTCACCGGGCTGGATGGTGCCGACGCCGGGGATCTTGATCCAGATCTTGGCGCCGTTGACGGCGGGGAAGAACATCGGCAGGACCAGCAGGAACAGCGCCACCACCATGGAGATGTAGGTGTAGCGCTGGAGGATGCGGTGGTCCTTGAGCAGGATCAGCGTGCCGACGAAGAGCGCGACGCCCACCGCCGAGAACATCAGCTGCTTGGAGGCCGCGGGCGCGAACGTCTTCAGCGCCTGGAACTTCTCCGACTGGTCGAGCCGCCAGATCAGCGCCAGGCCGATGCCGTTGAGGAGCGTGGCCAGCGGCAGCAGCAGCGGGTCGGCGTACTTGGCGAACTTGCGCACCACGAGGTGGCTCACGCCCGCGAGCATCGCGAGGCCCAGTCCGTAGCCGAGCATGCCCGCGGGCAGTTCGCCGTTGAGGGCGAGGCCCACATTGGCGTACGCGAAGACCGCGATGGCCACCGCGAACACGAGCAGCATCAGCTCGGTGTTGCGTCGGCTCGGCGCGTCGATCGCGCCGATCGTGGTCGTGTTGGTGACAACGCTCATGGTGCTGGAGGCCCCCTACGGCTGCTTGCTGCCCACCGCACCGCCGGCCATCTGCTGTTCCGCGTCGTCGGCGGAGGTGGTGGAGCTCGGTGTGGGCGTCGGGTTCTTGGACGTGCCGGGGGCGGGAGTGCCGCCGGAGCCGCCCGCTTCGCCCTCTCCGGTCTTCGGGGTCTTGGCGTTCTTGTCGGCCGCCTCGCGCTGCTTGTTCTGCTTGCAGTCGGCGGCGAGCAGCTCGATCTTCTGCTGGGCCTTCTTCAGGCTGCCCTCGTGGATGGTGCCGCGGACTTCGCCCGCCTGGAGGTCCGAGAGGCACGTGAGTTCGATCTCGGGGTGGTCCTGCTCGACCTCGGAGAGCGAGAACCACGCCAGGTCCTGGTCGAGGCCGCGGTACAGCGCCACGTGCTCGCCCTTGGCGCCGATGTAGTACTGGGTCTGCGTCCAGCGGTAGCCGCCGTACAGACCGCCGCCCACGACCGCGAGGGCGAGCACGGTCCACAGCGATCTCCTGAGCCACTTGCGGCCCCCGCCGGGCTTCACGAAGTCGTCGTCGGCGTACGCGCCGTAGGAGCCGTCGGGCGCCCCGCCGCCGTACCCGGCGTCGTCACCGCTGCCGGGAGGGCCGAACGAACCGCCCGCCGACGGGCCCTGCGGCGGCACGGGGCGGCCGAGGCCCGCCGCGCGTCCCGCCGGGGTCTGCATGGCGCCGCCGTCGTTCAGCTGGATCTGGTTCTCGGCGACCGCGCCGACGACGACCGGGGTGTCGGTCAGCTGACCGGCCAGGGTGTCGTTGGAGTCGGTGTCGAGGACGTCCGCGACGATGCAGGTGATGTTGTCGGGGCCGCCGCCGCGCAGCGCGAGCTGGATCAGGTCCTGGATGGTCTCCTGCGGGCCCTGGTAGCTGGCGAGCGTCTCCTCCATCGTCTGGTGGGAGACGACGCCGGACAGGCCGTCGGAGCAGATGAGGTAGCGGTCGCCCGCGCGGACCTCGCGGATCGACAGGTCGGGCTCCACGTGGTCGCCGCTGCCGAGCGCGCGCATCAGCAGCGAGCGCTGCGGGTGCGTGGTGGCCTCTTCCTCGGTGATGCGGCCCTCGTCGACGAGCCGCTGCACCCAGGTGTGGTCCTGGGTGATCTGGGTGAGGACGCCGTCGCGCAGCAGGTAGGCGCGGGAGTCGCCGACGTGGACGAGGCCGAGGCGCTGACCGGTCCAGAGCAGGGCGGTGAGCGTGGTGCCCATGCCCTCCAGCTGGGGGTCCTCCTCGACCATCATGCGGAGCTGGTCGTTGGCGCGCTGGACGGCCGTACCGAGCGAGGTGAGGATGTCCGAGCCGGGGATGTCGTCGTCGAGCGTGACGAGGGTGGAGATCACCTCGGAGCTCGCGACCTCGCCCGCGGCCTGGCCGCCCATGCCGTCGGCGATGGCGAGGAGGCGTGGCCCGGCGTAGCCGGAGTCCTCGTTGCCCTCCCGGATCATGCCCTTGTGCGAACCGGCGGCGAAGCGCAGCGAAAGACTCATGCGCACCTCACCCGCCGCGCCCGGGTACAACCGGTCTTGAGCCACACTGCCCACCCTCCGGTCGGGAGTCCGCCGCGGCCCGCTTCGAAGGCCGCCGCGGCTCGCTCGCTCCGCTCGCGCGCTGTCATTGTCCTACTACTTCCGCAGCTCGATGACGGTCTTGCCGATGCGGATCGGCGCGCCCAGCGGGATCGGCTGAGGAGAAGTGAGCCGGGTCCGGTCGAGGTACGTGCCGTTGGTGGATCCGAGGTCCTCGACGATCCACTGGCCGTCGCGGTCCGGGTAGATCCTGGCATGCCTGCTGGACGCGTAGTCGTCGTCCAGCACGATCGTGGAGTCGTGTGCCCGGCCGAGCGTGATGGTCTGCCCCTGGAGCGCGACCGTGGTGCCCGTGAGGGTGCCCTCGGAGACCACCAGCTTGGTGGGGGCGCCCCGGCGCTGGCGGCCCGACGGCTGCTGGCGCTGCGGCGGTGGGGCCGCGGCGGGCTGGCGGCCCGTCGGCTGGCGCGCGTCGGGAGCGTTGCGGCGTGAGCCGCGCTGCGTGACGCGCGTACCGAACAGGTCGCTGCGGATGACCTGGACGGCCACGATGACGAACAGCCACAGAACAGCCAGGAAACCCAGCCTCATGACCGTCAGGGTCAGCTCTGACATTGCCCCCGCTTCACCCTTCGGCTTGCCGGTAAACGATGGTGGTGCTGCCCACGACGATCCGCGAGCCGTCGCGGAGCGTAGCGCGGGTGGTGTGCTGCCCGTCCACCACGATGCCGTTGGTGGACCCGAGATCCTGGATCGTCGAGGGCGTTCCGGTCCGGATCTCACAGTGCCGGCGCGATACGCCGGGGTCGTCGATCCGCACGTCGGCGTCGGTGCTGCGACCCAGCACCAGCGTCGGGCGGGAGATCTGGTGGCGGGTGCCGTTGATCTCGATCCAGCGCCGTACCTGCGCGCCCGGCAGCGGGCCGGGCGCCGCGGGGCGCCGGTCTCCGGGGGCCTGCCCCGGACGTGCTCCCGCGCCGGGCGGCGCCGGGGGCATGGGGGGAGCGGCCGGGTGGCTCTGCCCACCCGCACCGGGACCGCCCCCGGGGGCGCCCGACGGCCGGGCGGGCACGGGCCCGGGGCCAGCGCCCTGCTGCTGTGACGAACTCGACGCGAGGGTGCGGCTGCGGACGCGGTAGAGGCCCGTGTCCAGGTCCTCCGCCTTCTCCAGGTGGACCTTGATGGGGCCCATGAAGGTGTAGCGCTGCTGCTTGGCGTAGTCGCGGACGAGTCCGGACAGCTCGTCGCCGAGCTGCCCCGAGTACGGGCTCAGCCGTTCGTAGTCGGGCGTGCTCAGTTCGACGATGAAGTCGTTGGGTACGACGGTCCGCTCGCGGTTCCAGATCGTCGCGTTGTTGTCGCACTCGCGCTGGAGGGCGCCGGCGATCTCGACGGGCTGGACCTCGGACTTGAAGACCTTGGCGAAGGTGCCGTTGACCAGGCCTTCGAGACGCTGCTCGAAACGCTTCAGGACTCCCATGGGGCACCTCCTCCGTCGTAGCTCTGCTGGTACTGCTTACTGATCGTATCCACGCGTCGGGAAATCGGCTGGTTCCCCTTCTCTGCCCGGTGGACGAGTGTCACCTCTCACACGGATCGTAGAGGCGGCCCCGTGACAGTGTCCCGCACCCGGGGTCCACTCAGGAGGAGTGGGTGCGCGCCCCCGGGGTTCCCGTCGGCCCCCCTCCGCCGAGCCGCTGGTCGACAGTCCGGTGCCCGGCGGAGCGGCCCCGAAACAACGGATGTGAATCCACCCTGTCCAGCGTGCTAATCTTCCAGACGTCGCCAGGGGAACGGGCCGCAAGGCAAGGAACCCGAGCAACACCACTCATGCGCGAGTGGCGGAACGGCAGACGCGCTGGCTTCAGGTGCCAGTGTCCTTCGGGACGTGGGGGTTCAAATCCCCCCTCGCGCACTTCGACGGAACGGTCGACATCGGATTCACGATGTCGGCCGTTCCGCTTTTCCCGTAAAACTTTCCCCGTAGAACACCGGCACGGGCGGACCGGCAGCGGTCCGCCCGTGTTCCTTCCGGGCTCAGCCCGCCCGTCGCGCGACGAGATCGGCGAACCGCTCCACGCCCCGGTCGATCCGCTCCCCGGTGACCAGACTGAACGAGAGCCTGATCTGGCACAGGGCCGCGGGGTCGGTGCTGAAGTGCCGCATCGGGGTCCACAGCACGCCGTGGTCGCGCGCCGAGGTCTCCAGCAGCTTCTCGTCGGCCTCGAAGGGCACCGTGACGACCAGGAAGAACCCCCCGCGCGGCACGTTCCAGCTCACGCCGGAGCCGCCCTCCGGGGGGAAGTGGCGGGCCAGGCGGTCGAGCAGCCGTTCGAGGTTCTCCCGGTAGAGCGCGATCTCCCGCTCGTTCGCCCGGCGCAGGTCGCAGCCGTACGTCAGCAGTTTGCCCGCGATCACGGCCTGGGCGATGGGCGAGGTGTTCACGGTCAGCATGCTCTTGATCTTCGACAGCTGATCGGCGAGCAGGCCCGTGCCGCCGTCGGCGCCGGTCACGGGCTGGTCGGCGACCGCGTACCCGATGCGGGCACCGGGCAGACCGGTCTTCGCGAACGAGCCGAGGTGGACGACCCGGTGCTTCGTGTCGAGTGACTTCAGGGTCGGCAGGCGTTCCCCGTCGGCACTGAAGTATCCGTAGGGGTTGTCCTCCAGGAGCAGCAGGTCCAGCCGGTCGGCGAGGTCGAGCAGCGCGTGGCGGGTGTCCACGTCCAGGCTCACCCCCGACGGATTGGAGAAGTCCGGCACGAGGTACAGCGCCCGCGGGCGCAGCCCCCGTGCGCGGGCCCCGGCGACGACGTCCGCCACGCTTTCGAGGTCCACCCCGCGGTCCCCGCCCGCGACCTCCAGGACCGGCAGGTCCAGGAGCCGGGCGGCGCCCGTGAACCCGACGTACTGGGGGGACACCGCGAGCACGACGTCCCGCTCGTCCCGGCGCAGCGCCCGCAGCACCAGGAACATCGCCTCCTGGCAGCCGGAGGTGACCACCACGGAATCCGGGTCGACGGTGATGCCCTCGGTCAGTTCCAGGTGCCGGGCGATCAGCTCGTGGATGATCCCCTTGGTGCGCCCGTACTGGAAGAGGACGCGGCGGACCTGCTCCTCGTCGTACCCCTTCTCCTCCCTCAGGTACTGCTCGAACCGGCGCAGGTAGTCGTGGACGAGGTCGGTCTCGAAGAACCCCTCGTAGGGGCGGCCAGGGGCGAACGAGACGGCGTCCGGATAGCGCTGCGCGATCTCGTTGAGGAAGTTCATCGAGCTCAGCGACGCGTCTTCGAGCGAGCCGTGGAGGGCCGATGTGTGCAGCAGGACGTCCTGCTGCGGTGCGGCCCCGTTGTCGGACGTCACGGCGGTGTCCCCCATTCCCCGGTCAGGCCAGTGCGGTGAGCACGCGGTCCAGGGCGGCGATGCCGTGGTCCAGCTCTTCGCGCGTCACGGTCAGCCCCGGGCGGAACTGGACGCTGGTGGGCCCGGAGCCCGGGACGAGCACCCGCTCGTCCTCGCGCAGCCGCGCGAGGACGGTGTCGCGCATGTCCGTGGTCGGCAGCGAGAGCGCGCAGAACAGGCCGCGGCCGCGCACGTCGCTGATGACGGCGTGGCGCTGGGCGAGGGCGGCCAGCCCCTGCTGCAGGTGCTCGCCGAGCTCGGCGGAGCGCTCGATGAGCCCCTCGGACTCGATGACCTCCAGGATGCGGCGGGAGCGCACCATGTCGGTCAGGTTCCCGCCCCAGGTCGAGCACAGCCGCGACGAGACGTTGAAGACGTTCTCGCCGACCTCGTCGATGCGGCCGCCGGCCATGATGCCGCAGACCTGCACCTTCTTGCCGAAGGCGACGATGTCGGGCTGGACGCCCAGTTGCTGGTAGGCCCAGGCGGTGCCGGTCATGGCGACGCCGGTCTGCACCTCGTCCATGACGAACAGCGCGTCGAACTCGCGGCACAGCGCCTGGATCGCCTGGAGGAACTCCGGGCGGAAGTGGTTGTCCCCGCCGGCGCCCTGGATCGGCTCGGCGACGAAGCACGCGATGTCGTGCGGGTTCGACTCGAACGCGTGGCGCGCGGCCGCCAGGGCCCGCTCCTCGGCGGCGACGACGTCGTCGTTCCCGTTGATGGACGGGGACGGGATGCGCGGCCAGTCGAACTTCGGGAACCGGGCGACGTTGTTCTTGTCGCAGGTGTTGGTGAGGCTCAGCGTGTAACCGGAACGGCCGTGGAACGCGTTCTCCAGGTGCAGGACCTTCGTGCCCAGGGCGGGGTCGATGCCGTGCGCCTCGTTCCAGCGGCTCTTCCAGTCGAAGGACACCTTGAGGGCGTTCTCCACGGCGAGCGTTCCGCCGTCGACGAAGAACAGGTGCGGCAGTGCGGGGTCGCCGAGCACGCGGACGAACGTGTCGACGAAACGCGCCATGGGAACGGAGTAGATGTCCGTGTTACTGGGCTTGTTGACGGCGACGCGGCCCAGTTCCCCGACGAACGCCTCGTCGCCCGCCAGTGCCGGATGGTTCATGCCCAGCGCCTGGGAGGCGAAGAAGCTGAAGAAATCCAAGTAGGAAGCTCCGGTACGGCCGTCCACCAGCCAGGAGCCGTGCGAGGCATCCAGGTCAAGCACCAGCTCGTAGCCATCGGCAAGCATGTGCCTGGCTATGGTTTCACGGACCTGGCCGGCGGAGATGTCGCTCGAAGTCACAACAGGTGTCGTCATGGCCGAACTGTACAAGAATCCTTACGAGTTACCACTGTTGTCAGTGGTCTCCCGAAGTGGCTGCGCGGATGAATCCGGCGAGCCGATCCAGGCCCTCCTCAATGGTCTCCGGATGCATCTGGCTGAATGCCAACCGAATCTCATTGGTACCGCCACCGTCCGTGTAGAAGGCGGACATCGGGGTCCATAGGACACCGTGCGTACGGGCCGACTCCTCAACTGACGCGGCATCCACGTGAAATGGCACGCTCAAGGTGACGAAGAAGCCGCCGGAGGGCGAATTCCACGAAACGCCTGGCACATTGGACAACCGTATCCGGAGTCCGTCAAGCACCAGCCCCAGATTGCGCTGATAGATAGCGTTCTGTCGTTCGTTCGCGGTGAACAGACTGCTGCCGTTGGCCAGTAGGGCGCCGCCCACCAGGGCTTGTGTCACGGGTGAGGTATTGACGGTCAACATGCTTTTGATGACGCCGAGTTGATCGGCCAGGAGCGTGGTGCGGGCGGCGTCGTCCGCCGCGCCCACGAGCTGGTCGGCGAGCACGTAGCCGACCCTGGCGCCCGGCCACACCGTCTTGGCGAACGAGCCGATGCGGATCACCCGGCGCCGCTCGTCCAGCGCCTTCAGCGAGGGCAGCCGGTCCCCGGGGCCCGCGAAGACGCTGTACGCGTTGTCTTCGAGCAGGAGCAGGTCCTCGGCCTCGGCGATCTCCAGCAGCCGGTGCCTGGTGGCCGTGTCGAGGCTGATGCCGGTGGGGTTCGCGGCGTCCGGAATGACGTACAGGGCGCGCGGGCGCAGGCCGTCGCGGCGCGTCTGTTCGATCCTGAACCGCAGGTCGGCGAGGTCGATGCCGGTGGATCCGCTGCGCACGGGCACGACGGGGCAGCCGACCAGCCGGGCGGCGCCCGCCAGGCCCGCGTACGTCGGCGACACGCTGAGCACCGCGTCCCGCGGCCCGGCGCACAGCGCGCGCAGCACCAGGAACATGCCCTCCTGGGCGCCGACGGTGACCACGACGGACTCGGCCGGGACCCGGACCCCCTCGTCGACCTCCAGCTGCCGGGCGACGAGTTCGTGGATGATTCCGTTGGTGCGGCCGTACTGGAGCAGCGTGCTGCGCACCTCCGCATCGGACATCCCGTGGTGCGCGCGCAGGTAGTTGGTGAAGATCTCGACATAGCGGGTGATGTCCGCCGTGTCGAAATGATCCTCGGTGGGCCGTCCCGCGGCAAAGGAAATACTTTCCGGGAAACGACTCGAAACCTCGTTGAGAAACTTCAGGGACGACATCATCGGATCCGTCAACGAGCCGTGCAGAGAAGCCAATTCAAGATCGAGCACTCGGTTCTTCGCGTCCGGTACGGGACCACTCGACGCGGCACTGCGCCCTTCGGCGCTGATTTCACCCAACATCGGGGCAGGATAGCCCCACCCTTCGGATCGCCCGTTTGCCGGGCTCACGGCGAGCGGTAGCAAAGAGTCCGCCAACTGGCCTTTGTGGCTTCGAAGACAGCTGACTTCCAAGATCCGATGGGCTATGTTCTGAACCTGATCTTGGCGGGCGCCCCTTGCGAGGCCAGGGTGCACCCGCGGCAGCTCGCGCGCTTGCTCTGCCCGGGGCGTCCAGAGGCGTAGGTGAGGAGCCTGATGACCAACAGCTTCGATCTCGACTGCATAGAAATGTACGTCGAAACCCTGGACGTGACGCAGGGCGTCTGGTGCGAGCAGTACGGCTTCCAGCAGGTGGCCGAGGGCGGGTCGGCGGAGGCGGGATTCCGGTCCGCCGTCCTGCGCCGCGGCGGAATGACCCTGGTGCTCACCGAGGCCGCTTCCCCCGACCACCCGGCCGCCGGCTACGTGAAGGCCCACGGCGGCGACGGGGTCGTCGACATCGCCCTGCGCACCCCCGACGTCCGGCAGGCCTACGAGAGCGTCGTCGCCGCGGGCGGAACCGGCCTCGTCGAGCCCTGGGAGCCGGAGCAGGAGGGCATCGCCTGCGTCGCGAAGGTCTCCGGCTTCGGCGACGTCGTGCACACCCTGGTGCAGCGCGAGGGGACGGCCGCCCCGATACCCGCCGGCCACCGGCCGACCGCGCCCGCCGCGGCACCGGCCGCCGGGGACTTCGAGGTCTTCGCGGCCGACCACTTCGCCGTCATCGTCGCCGAGGGCGGGCTCGACGAGACGGTCGAGTACTACGGGCGGGCCTTCGGGTTCGCCGAGATATTCGCCGAGCGCATCGTCGTCGGCGCCCAGGCCATGCTCTCCAAGGTCGTGCAGAGCCCCTCGGGCACCGTGACGTTCACGATCATCGCGCCCGATCCGGACGCCGCGAACGGCCAGATCAACGACTTCCTCGCCGGCCACGGCGGGCCCGGCGTGCAGCACGTGGCCCTGGCGGTCGACGACATCGTCCGCGCGGTCACCACGCTCGCCGGGAACGACGTCGAGTTCCTGTCCACGCCCGACGCGTACTACACGCGGCTGCCCGAGCGGGTCGCCCCGCCCCGGCACACCGTCCCGCGCCTGCGCGAACTGAACGTCCTCGTCGACGAGGACCACGGCGGGCAGCTCTTCCAGATCTTCACCCGCTCTATCCACCCCAGGCGCACGCTGTTCTTCGAGGTCATCGAACGGCAGGGCGCCAGGACCTTCGGCAGCTCCAACATCAAGGCCCTGTACGAGGCGGTCGAGGGGGAACGCGTTGCCTCGCCCTGAGACGACACCGCCCGTGCCGGACGGCGCACCCGGCCTGGCGGACGCCCTGACCGTGGCGGACGTCGCCGAACTCGCCCGCCGCCGGATCCCGGAGCACGTACGGGACTTCATCGACGGCGGAGCCGGAGCGGAGCTGACCCTCGCGGGCAACCGCGCGGCACTGGACTCCCACCGGATCGTGCCGCGGGCGCTGCGCGACGTGTCCGCCGTCACCACCGGGACGACGCTCTTCGGGCGCGAGGCGTCGGCGCCGCTCGCCGTCGCGCCGATCGCCTACCACCAACTGGTCGACGAAGAGGCCGAACTGGCGACGGCGCGGGCCGCCCGCGACGCGGGCGTGCCGCTCTGCGTCAGTACGCTCAGCAGCCGCTCGATCGAGGCGATCGCCGCGGAGGGCGCCGCCCTCTGGTTCCAGCTCTACTGGCTGCGCGAGGAGCGGACCCGCGACGGACTGGTGCACCGCGCCGAGGAGGCCGGGTGCGACGCGCTCGTCGTCACGGTCGACGTCCCGTGGATGGGCCGACGGCTGCGGGACGTCCGCAACGACTTCGCGGTGGGCCCCGGCGTCGTCGCGGCGAACCTGCCCGCCGCCGACCAGTACGACGCCGTACGGCCGTCGGGATCGGCCGTGGCCCAACACACCGCCGACCTCTTCAGCCCGTCGCTGAACTGGAGGGACATCGAGGCCCTGCGCGCCCGCACCCGCCTGCCGCTGGTGCTCAAGGGGATCCTCGACGCCGATGACGCCCGGCGCGCCGCCGACTGCGGGGCCGACGGCATCGTGGTGTCGAACCACGGCGGACGGCAACTGGACGGCGTCGCCGCCTCCGTCGACTGCCTGGCGGACGTCCGCGCGGCCGTGGGGGAGCGCTGCGCCGTCCTGTTCGACAGCGGGGTGCGCTCCGGCGTCGACGTGCTCAAGGCACTGGCCCTGGGCGCCGACGCGGTGCTCGTCGGCCGCCCGGTGCTGTGGGGACTGGGCGCGGCCGGCGAGGCCGGGGCCCGCCACACGCTGGAACTGTTGAAGAAGGAGTTCCGCGACGCCCTCGGGCTGGCCGGGTGCGCGGAGGTCGCCCAGGCGCGCGACCTGCGGACCCTGTCCCCGACGGTCCGGACGACGTCTGCCGAAGGAGGCGACCGCAATGGGTAAGCAGGTCCTACTGGTGGTCTACGACGCCGGCAGCGCGGGCCCCGAGCGCATCGCGGAAGCGGCCGCGGAACACGACTGCACGCTGCTGTTCGCGCTCGCCGACACCCCGCACGCACAGGACATGGCGGCCACCCTGGAGGCGTTCGGCGCCGTGGTCGACCTGGACGACGTCGACGAACTGCGCGAGTACGAGCCCGACGGCATCGTCACCTTCAGCGAGTACCAGCTCGGCCGCACCGCCGAACTCGCCGCCGCGCTCGGCCTGACCCACCACGACCTCGCGGCCGTGCCCGCGATCACCCGCAAGGACCTCCAGCGCGAGGCGCTGCGGGCCGCCGGGGTCGACGGCATCCGCGCACGGACCGTGCGCTCGGCCGACGAGATCGACGCCGCGCTCGCCGAAGTGGGGCTCCCCGCGATCGTCAAGCCCGTCGTCAGCGCCTCCAGCCGCAACACGGTGGCACTGACGACCCACGACGAGGCCCGCGGGGTCGTCACCGAACTGCTGGCGCTCGAATCCGAGTTGCTCCTGGAGGAACGGCTCGTCGGACGGCCCACCCCGCACCCCTGGGGCGACTACGTGGCCGTCGACTGCGTCGTGGACGGCGACGAGGTCGTCCCCGTCTTCGTCACCAGCAAGTTCACCCTCGCCACGCCGTTCCGCGAGCGCGGCGGGTACGGCGCGCGGTCGGTGCTGCCCGCGGACGAGATCCGGACGCTCACCGAGCTGTCGGGCCGCGCGGTGCGCGCCGTCGGCATCCGGGGCGGCATGGCACAGGTCGAGATCAAACTGACCGCCGAAGGGCCCCGGGTGATCGAGGTGAACGGGCGGCTCGGCGGCTGGACCGACGACCTCGCGCTGCGCTCGGCGACCTGCGACCCCGTCGCGACCGCCGTCGCCGCCGCGCTGGGCCGCCCCCTGCCCCGCCCCGACGTGCTGGGCACGGGCCCCGTCGTCTTCTACTACCTGATCGTGCCGCCGATGCACGTCGGCCGGGTCACCGCGATCGGGGACATCACGGTGCTGCGCACGCTGCCGGGCGTGGAGCGGGTGCAGGTCCTGACCGAGGCGGGCGCGGACGTCAGCTGGCGGACCGGCTCGCAGTCCGCGGTCGCCGCGCTGTCCGGCCAGGTGGACACCCACGAGCAACTCGCCGAGCTGACCGACCTGATCGAGTCGGCCCACTGGATCGAGTATGCCTGAGCCGCTCTCCGGGGCGGGCCGGCTCGCGGCCGTCGTACCGGCCGCGGTGTCGACCGCCGAGGCGTTCGGCGACCTGGAACCGCTCCACGCGTTCGAGGCCGAGGCCGAGCTCGTCGCCGGGGTGGTGGAGAGCAGGCGCCGGGAGTTCCTCACGGCCAGGCGCTGCGCCCACCAGGCCCTGGCCGGGCTCGGCCGGACACCCGTCCCGGTCGGCCGGGGCCGCGACCGCGCCCCCGTGTGGCCGCCCGGCGTCGTCGGCAGCATCACCCACTGCGACGGCTACCGGGCGGCCGCCGTGGCCGAGTACGGCGACGTGCTCGCCCTGGGCATCGACGCCGAGCCCCACCGCGACCTGGCGCCCGGCGTCGCCGAACTGGTGCTGCGCCCCGCCGAGGCGCACCGGCTCGCCGACCTCCGGCGGCACGAACCCGGCGCGGCCTGGCCCACGCTGGTGTTCTGCGCCAAGGAGGCGCTCTACAAGGCGTGGTACCCGATGACCCGTCGCTGGCTGGACTTCCACGACGTGGAGGTGACCATCGACCCCGCGCGGCACGCCTTCGTCGGCCACGTCCTGGCCGCGGACGCACCTCGTTCGGAATTCTCCGGGCGCTACCACTTCGATGACGATCTCGTGGTTGCCGCGGTCGTCGTGGGGCCCGCACGGCCCACGGACCCGTCGGCCGACACAGGCAAGGTGAACCAATGAATCCATTCGACGACCTTGACGCGGCGCGCCTGGTGCTGGTCAACGACGAGGACCAGCACAGCCTGTGGCCTGCGGACACCCCGGTGCCGCCCGGCTGGCGCCCCGTCTTCGAGGGGCGGGCGGCCGACTGCCTCGACTTCGTCGAGCGCTCGTGGACCGACGACCGCCCCGTGAGCCTGCGTACGGGAACGGACGCGGCGGACGCGGCGGACGCGGCGGACGAGGCCGACGGGACACAGCCGAGCCTGGCCGACCTGCTCACGACGCAGGTGGCGCTGACCCCCGACGCCGTCGCGGTGGAACAGGAGGGCGAGCACGGCCCGACCGTGCTGACCTACGCCGAACTCGGCAGCCGCTCCGACCTGCTGGCCTGGGAGCTGCGCGGGCGCGGGATCGGGCCCGAGTCGATCGTGGCGGTCGCGATGCCCCGGGGCATCGCCTTCGTCGTCGCCGCGCTCGCCATCGCCAAGGCGGGCGCCGCCTACCTGCCGCTCGACCTGGACTACCCCGCGCGGCGCCTGGAGTTCATGCTCCAGGACGCGGACCCGGCCCTGACCCTCGTACCGGCCGCTGAGGCCGCAGCGACGATCACCGGGCCCACCCTGACGCTGGACGGCACGGGCGCCGTGGCCGGCCCGGCGGAGCCGCTCCCGCCGCGGCCCTTCGCCCCGGCCGACCGCACCACCGCGCTCCGCCCGGGCCACCCCTGCTACCTCATCTACACCTCCGGCTCGACGGGCAGGCCCAAGGCCGTCACGGTCACCCACCGCGGACTCGCCGACCTGCTCGGCCGGTTCACCGCGAGCGCCGGGACGAAGCCCACCAGCCGCGTGCTGCAGCAGACCTCCCCCAGCTTCGACGCGGCCGTCCTCGAACTCCTGCTGGCGTTCGCGCACGGCGCGACCCTGGTGATCCCGCGCGGCCGCCACGAGGACCTCGCCGAGGTGCTGGTGCGCACGGCCGTGACGCACACCTTCGCCACGCCCGCCTCCCTGGTCGCGATCACGCCGCCGGAGGGCGAGCCCGTCCTGCCGGGCGGCGCGCTCGAAGTGCTGATATCGGGCGGCGAGGCATGCCCCGCCGCGCTGGTCAGGCGGTGGGCGCCGGGCCGTACCTTCATCAACATCTACGGGCCGACCGAGACGACCGTCTGCGTCACCACGTGCGAGCTGGAGCCGGACGGCGACCGGACGCCCCCGATCGGGTCGGCGGTCCGGGGAACGGGCCTCCACGTCCTGGACGAGCGGCTGGAGCCGGTGCCCGACGGCACGGTCGGCGAGCTGTACGTCGCGGGCGGCAGCGTGGCGCGCGGCTACCACGGCAGGCCCGGCCTGACGGCGTCGCGGTTCGTCGCCTGCCCGTTCCCCGATCCGGCCGGTCCCGCGGGCGCGGTGCGGGCGGGGTCCCGCATGTACCGCACAGGCGACCTCGTGCGCCGCCGGCCCGACGGCAGCCTGGACTACATCGGCCGCGGCGACCAGCAGATCAAGATCCGCGGCATCCGGGCCGAACTCGGCGAGATCGAGGCCGCCGTGGCGGCGCACCCGGCCGTCGCGCAGTGCGCGGTGGTGGCCCAGCCGCTGGACGGGTCGGCCGGGGACGCCAACAGCGCGGAACTGCGGCTGGTGGCCTTCTTCGTGGCCAGGCCGGGACGGTCGGCCGACCTGACGGACCTGACGGAACTGCGCGCGTACGCGCGGCGCGAGCTGCCGACCTACATGGTGCCGAGCGCCTGGGTGCCCCTGGACCGGCTGCCGATGACGGGGAGCGGCAAGATCGACCGGGCGGCCCTGGTCACCCAGCGGGTCCCCGAGCACCGGCCGGCCCCGAACGCGCGCCCGCTCACCGCGACCGAGCGGGTGCTGACCGGGCTGATCTCCCAGCTGCTCCACCACGAACAGGTCGGCGTCGACGACAACTTCTTCGAGCTGGGCGGCAACTCCCTGCTGGCCACCCGCATGACCAACGGCATCCGCGAGGCGCTCGGCGTCGAGGTCGGCTTCCGGGCGGTCTTCGACGCGCCCACCGCCGCCGGACTCGCCGAGCTCATCGAGAGCGGCCGGGGCGCACAGCTGACGCCGCTCGTCGCGCTCCCCAGGCCCCGGCGCGTGCCGCTCTCCTCGGCCCAGGCCCGGCTGTGGTTCCTGCACCGGCTGGACGGCCCGAGCCCCGCGTACAACATCCCCCTGGTCTGGCGGCTGACCGGACGGGTGGACACGGACGCGCTCGCCGGGGCGCTGACGGACGTGCTGACCCGGCACGAGAGCCTGCGCACCGTCTTCGGCGAGAAGGACGGCGTCCCCTTCCAGCGGGTGCTCGACCCCGACGGACTCGCGCCCTGCCTGACCGTCGAGGAGGTCGGCGCCGACGGGACGGCCGCGGCCGTCCACGAAGCCTGCCGGTACAGCTTCGACCTGACCGCCGAAGTGCCCCTGCGCGCCCGGCTGCTGCGGACGGGTCCGGACGCCCACGAGTCCACGCTGGTGCTGGTCGTCCACCACATCGCGGCCGACGGCTGGTCGCTGCGCCCGCTCCTGCGCGACCTGGGCGAGGCGTACACCGCCCGCACCTCGGGCACCGAACCGTCCTGGCCCGCGCTCGCCGTGCAGTACGGCGACTACAGCCTGTGGCAGCGCAGGCTGCTCGCCGGACGGGACGGCTCCAGGCACCCGCGGCTCCAGGCCGACCTCGACCACTGGACCGCGTCACTGGCCGACGCGCCCGCCGACGCGGCCGTACCGGTCGACCGTCCGCGGGCGGTCGACGATGACCGGCGGGTGGGGGCGCGGGCCCACTTCACGGTCGGCGCGGACGTCCACCGGGGGCTGCTGGACCTCGCGCGGTCGTGCGGCACCACCGGGTACGCCCCCCTGCACGCGGCGGTCTCCGTCCTGCTGCGCGACTTCGGGGCGGGGGACGACGTGCCGATCGGCGTGCCCGTCGCGGGCCGCGACGCGGCCGTGCTCGACGACCTCGTCGGGTTCTTCGTCAACACGGTGATCCTGCGGGCCGACGTGTCGGGCGAACCGACCTTCCGCGAGCTGGTCGCGCAGCTGGCCCGCCGGGACACCGAGGCGTTCTCGCACGCGCTGATCCCGTTCGACGCGGTCGTCGACGCGCTGGACCTGCCGCGCAACCTCGGGCAGGGCGCCGGGTTCCAGACCATGATGTCCTTCCAGCAGGGCCCGGCCGAGCGGCTGCGCCTGGCCGGGGTGGAGTGCGTCGCCGAGCAGGTCGACAACGGCACGGCCAAGTTCGACCTGGACATCACGTTCCTCGACGCGGCGCAGGAGGAGACGGCCGGGGCGCAGGGCCTGACCGGCGTCGTCGAGTACGACAGCACGCTGTTCGAGGCCGCGACCGTCGAGGCGCTCGTGGCCCGGCTCGTCGAGCTGCTGGGCCAGTGCGCCGCGGAGCCGGACGCCCCGATCGCGCCCGCGCCCCACGCGGGCCCGCGCCCGCTTGAGGGGGAGACCGAGGAGCTGCTCGCCGAGCTGTTCGCCGACAGTCTGCGCAGTCCCGACCTCGCGGTCGGCCCCGACGACGACTTCTTCGGCCTCGGCGGCGACCGGCTGGCCGCCGCCCGGCTGGTCAACCGCGTCCGCACGGCGCTGGACGTCGAGTTCGACGCCGCCGCCCTCGAACGGATGCCCACCGTCGCGGCGATCGCCGCGTGGGTGGACCAGCTGGACGACGCGGGGAGCCCGGCCCCCGGGGCACCGGCCGAAACCGGCTGAGGGCCTTCGGGCACGGGCTTTCCAAGGCCCGTCCCGCCGACCGTCCGAGCCCGACCCCGCCGTCCGGGGCGCCCCGCGGGGCGCCCCGGACGGCGCATCCGTGAGAACCCTGGGGGAAGCACGCCATGACGACCGTGAACATCGGCATCCTGGCCCACATCGACGCGGGCAAGACCAGCCTGACCGAGCGGCTGCTGTACACGGCCGGTGTCATCGACCGCGTCGGCAGCGTCGACGGGGGCGACACCCAGACGGACTCGCACGCCCTGGAACGCGAGCGCGGCATCACCATCCAGTCCGCGGTGGTGTCCTTCACCGTCGGCGACGTCAAGGTCAACCTCATCGACACGCCGGGCCACCCGGACTTCATCTCCGAGGTGGAGCGGGCCCTCGGCGTGCTCGACGGGGTCGTCCTGGTGGTCTCCGCGGTGGAGGGCGTCCAGGCCCAGACCCGGCTGCTGATGCGCACCCTGGTGAAGATGCGCATGCCGACCCTCCTGTTCGTGAACAAGATCGACCGGCTGGGGGCCCGTACGGAAGACCTGCTGGAGTCCATCCGCACCGAACTCGCCCCCGTCGTCGTCCCGATGACGCGGGTGGAGGAGCCCGGCACGCGGCAGGCGCGCGCCGTGCCGCGGAGCGTGGCGGACGAGGGCTTCGCCGCGGACCTGGCCGAGGCGTTCGCCGAGCACGACGACGCCTTCCTGACCCGCTACCTGGCCGACGAACAGGCCCTGGACGAGCGGGACTACCGCACCGAGCTGGCCCGGCAGGTCCGCGAGGCGCGGCTGTACCCGGTGTTCTTCGGATCGGCCGTGGCCGGCGCAGGCATCGACGAACTCGTCGCGGGGATCACCGGCCTGCTGCCGGCCGCGCCCGCCGACCCCGGCGCGGCGCTGTGCGGCACGGTGTTCAAGATCAAGCGGGGCTGGGCCGGGGAGAAGGCGGCCTACGTGCGCCTGCACTCGGGGGAGCTCAAGGCCCGTACCCAGGTCCGCTTCCACCGGCGGGACCGGCACGGCGCCGTCACCGAACTGTCCGGCAGGCCCACGGCGGTCGAGGTGTTCCACCGGGGCCCCGAGGCGCTGCGGACGGACGCGTCGGCGGGCGACATCGCCGTGGTGTGGGGCCTGAAGGACATCCGCATCGGGGACCGGCTCGGCACGGACGACGGGCCGCGCAACGAGCACCTGTTCGCGGCGCCGAGCCTGGAGGCGGTCGTCAGGCCCGTCGGGCACGGCCTCGTGCCGCAGCTCTTCGACGCGCTGACCCAGCTCGCCGACCAGGACCCCTTCATCAACATCCGCAAGGACGACGAGGAGCAGCAGATCTCCGTCTCCCTGTACGGGGAGGTGCAGAAGGAGGTCATCAAGTCCATCCTCGCCGACGACTACAAGCTCGACGTGGAGTTCGAGGGCACCAGGACCGTCTGCGTGGAGCGGCCCGTGGGGGTCGGCGAGTGCGTGGAGCAGATCGAGGGCAAGGGCAGGACGGTCTTCTGGGCCACGGTCGGGCTGCGGGTGGAGCCGGGCGAGCCCGGCTCGGGCGTGGTCTTCCGGCGGTCGGTCGAACTGGGCTCCCTGCCGCACGCCTTCCACAAGGCGATCGACGAGGCGGTGCGCTCCACCCTGAAGCAGGGGCTGTACGGCTGGGAGGTGCTCGACGTGCTGGTGACGCTGACCGAGACCGGTTTCGCCAGCCCCGTCAGCGCGGCCGGTGACTTCCGCAAGGTGACCCCGCTGGTGCTGATGAACGCGCTCCAGCAGGCGGGCACGCGGGTCTTCGAGCCGGTGAGCAGGTTCGAACTGGAGGTGCCGGGCGACAACTCCAACGCCGTGCTGCTGAACCTGACCGAGTGCGGCGCGGTACCGGACGCGACGAAGGTCCAGGGCAGCACGTGCCTGGTCGAGGGCACCATCCCGGCCCGTACGGTGCAGGAGTTCGAGCGGCGGCTGCCCGGACTGAGCCAGGGCGAGGGCGTCCTGACCACCTGGTTCGACAGTCACCAGCCCGTCTCGGGGCCGGTGCCCGAGCGCCGCCGCACCGACGCCAACCCGCTGAACCGCAAGGAGTACCTGCTGCGGGCGTTCGGCCGGATCTGAAGACCGCGGCCGGTCCCCGCCGCGGCGGGGACCGGCCGGTGGCCTACCGCGCGCCGACGGAGGTCTTCAGGAACCGGGCCATCTCGTTGCAGAACCAGACCGGGTCGTCCACCCACGGCATGTGGGCGGCGCCCGGCTGCACGACCAACTGCCCGTCGGTGAACAGCTTCACGGCCCGGCCCGCCAGCTCCACGGTCGGCGCCAGGTCGATCTCGCCGACCAGGACCAGCACCGGCGCCTCCATCGCGTACAGGGCCCGGCGCGTCTCCTCGGGCGTGAACATCCCGTCGACGATGAACCCGGCCTCCACCCTGGTGGCGCGCTCGCTGTTGAGCTCGGAGTGCGCGTGCGCCTCCGGGTCCCACCGCGCGTAGAAGAACGGCACGTAGCTGGCCCGCAGTTCCATGCTGGCGTCCCCGTCCAGGGCCTGCAGGATCGCGTCCGCCGCCGCTTCGTACCACGGCTCGTTCCTGCGCAGCTTCATGGACTCGCGCATCTCGTCCGCCGACGGCTCCACGCCGATGGCGTTCATCACCGGCGTCACCAGGGCGAGGCTGGCCAGGTGGTCGGGGTGCCTGGCCGCGTACATCAGACCCAGGTCGCCCGCCTGGGAGTGGGCGATCAGGTCCATGCGGTCGAGCATGAGGTGGCGGCGGAGCGCCTCGACGTCCTCCACCATCCGGTCGCACCGGTAGGTGGCCGGGTCGTCCGGTATCTCGGACACGCCCGAACCGCGCAGCTGGAGGAAGACCAGCGACCGGTTGGTCAGCCGCGGCAGCCCGCCCAGGTCGCCCAGGTAGTCGGGCAGCAGCCCGGGTCCCGTGGGCAGCACGACGATCGGCCGCCCGGTCCCGATGACGTGGTAGGCCAGCCGCAGCCCGTCGTAGGTGTGGAAGAACTCGGTGCGGTACGTCACGGGCTCATGTCCTCTCCGGATACGGGGCGCTGGATCACGAGGTCTTGACCTCCGATGGACTCGACGGGGTCTCGGCCCGGCGCAGCGGCGAGAACCACGCCAGCAGGGGCGCGCACACCAGCCCGGCGCAGCCGCAGGCGATGGCGGTGTACAGGCCGAACAGCGAGCTCGCCACACCGCCCAGCAGGGCGCCCAGCGGCAGCAGGGCCACGCTGACCCAGCGGTGCGCCGCGGTGATGCGGGTGCGCATGTTGTCGGGCGACTCGATCTGCCGCAGGGTGCGCGAGGTGACCGAGTAGCAGACCGTGAAGAAGATGGCCACCGACTGGGCCGCGCAGGCGACCACCTTGCCCGCCGTGCCCGGCTCCAGGAGCAGCACCACGGCCTCGGTGGGCGCGCCCGCGCTCACCGCGAGCAGCAGCAGCCGGGAGGTGCCCAGCAGGTCGTGCAGCCGCTTGGCGCACAGCGAGCCGATGACGCCGCCCAGCGCGGCGACGCCCAGCACGAGGCCCACCGCCTCGCTGTTCCAGTGCAGTTCCCGCAGGAAGTACACGGTCAGGATCGCCTGGATCCAGGCGAGGAAGAAGTTGTCGACGGCGTTGATGGCCATCAGCGTGCGCAGGACGGCGTTCTTCTTGATGAAGTGCAGCCCGGCCACGATCAGCTGGTAGAGGCCGTGCTCCTTGGCCGCGGGGTCGGGCGCCGGCTCCGGCGGCCGGATGACCGCCAGGGTCGCCGCGCTGAAGAAGCTGCCGACGGCCGCGATGCCCAGGGTGGCGGGGCCGCCGAGGCGCGCGACGAGGAAGCCGGCCGCCGCGGGGCCCGCGCTGGTGGCCGTGGACTCCGCCAGGGTGAGCTTCGCGTTCGCCTCGATCAGCTGGTCCTCGCGCACCAGGTAGGGCGTCAGCGCCTGGTTCGCCACCTGCGAGACGATGCCGAAGGTGCTGGCGAAGAACCCGACGACGCACAGTGCGGCGATGGACAGCATGTCCGCCCACCACAGCACCGGTACGACGACGAGCGCCGCCGACTCCGCGAGGTCGGCCCACATCATCACCAGCCGCTTCGGCAGGTTCTCGATGAGCGCGCCGATCGGCAGCATGAACAGCATGCCGGGCAGCAGCGAGGCCGCCGAGACCACGGAGGCCTCAAGACCGCTCGCGTGCAGCGTGAGCGCGGCGATCAGCGGCATCACGACGGGGATCATGGCCGAGCCCGTGAGGGAAACGGCCTGCCCCGACCAGTACTTCGCGAAGGTGGGGTCCCGCAAAAGTGAGTTCTTCGCCATCATGTCCGTTCCTCTGAGGGCCCCGACCGGGTCACGCGGGACCGCCGGCGTCGACGGGGACCCTACCCACTGCCCCGGCCAGGCCCCGCAGGTCGATGCTGTGCGCGGCCGTGATCGGCTTGCGCTGTTCGAGCAGCAGGGTGCCGTCCTCGTCGGTGACCTGCTCGAACCCGGCGAACCGCAGGGCGACGTGCATCGCCCGGTTGCGCTCGTTGGGCCGGAACCTGGCCCGCAGCGGCAGGCCCCGCTCGCGCGCCTCCTCGGCGAGCGCGGCGAGCAGCGCCGAACTCACCCCGCGCGTCAGGACGCGGCAGGAGAGCAGGAACAGTTCGAGCGTCCAGCCGTCGGCGTCGGCGACGTCCAGCACGGCGAGGCCGATGGTCCCGTAGGACCCGTAGCGGTCTTCGAGGCCGGCGACCAGCACCCGGTGCGATGCGGACGTCGCCAGCTCGCGCAGCTCCTCGCGGCTGTAGGCGATGCCGGTCGTGTTGAGCTGGTGCGTGCGGATGGTCAGTTCCTCGGCGCGGGCGAGGTCGTCGGGGGCCGCCGCCGCGACGGTGCACACCATCCCCAGGCCGTCGAGGAACCGCTGCGGGGGCCCGTCGAAGTCGCGCTCGGCCGCGTCGCGGGTGTGCATGCTGCGGTACATCGCCCGCCGCGAGCCGCTCTCCGCGCTGAGCGGCGGGTTGAACTCGGGCAGTTCGGCCAGGTGCGGCACCAGGTCCGCGGGCAGGCAGCGGACCGAGGGGATCGAGTGCGCGACCTCCTCCAGGTTGAACGGCTGGTCGTCGACGAAGGCGAGCGAGTCGACGCCGATGTTCAGCGCGTCCGCCACGGCCTGCACCGAGGCGGACTTCGCGCCCCAGCCGATCTGCGGGACGAGGAAGTACTCGGCCAGGCCGAGCCGTTCGAGCGCGGCCAGCGCCAGGTCGGCGTCGTTGGCCGACGCGATCGAGTGCAGGATGCCGCGCTCGTCGAGCGTGCGGATGACCTGGACGGTCGCCTCGTCGAGTACGGGCTCGTCGCCCTCGCTGAGGGTCCCGCGCCACAGAGTGTCGTCGAGATCCCACACGAGGCACTTCACGAACTGTGCCGGTTCCTGGGACGTCATATCTCCACCAACATCGAGCTCCATGCCGCAGCAGGGCTGTTGTTCATTACGAGTACGAGATCGCCCTCGGCGAACTCTCCTGACCGCACGCCCGAAGCGAGGTTCGCGACGATGTCGATCGAGCCGAGGTGGCCGAAGGCGCGCAGGTTGTCGTAGCACGCGCGGGCGATCTCGACGTCGAACGTCTCTTCGTAGAACCGGAAGGCGCCCACGGACAGGTTCTGCATCACCACGTGGTCGACGTCGGCGAAGGTGCGGCCCTGCCGGGCGAGCACCAGCTCGTTGAGCTTGCGCAGCCGCGTCCTGCTCTGCAGCGCCAGCTCGAAGGAGTAGCGCTGGAGGTCCGTGCACTCCTCGTGCCACTGCTGCGAGGGGACGTCGCGGTAGTCGACCCGGAACAGGTCCCAGAAGGACCCGTCGGTCTCGACGGCGACGTCCAGGACCCGCATGCGCTCCTCGCGCCGCACCAGCAGCGCCAGGCCGGCGTCGCCGTTGACGGTGACGGGGTAGCGCAGCCGCGAGGGACCCGGCGGGACGCAGCCGTGCGCGATGAGCACGCTCGACCAGTCGGGGGTGGCGGACAGCAGCGCGGACGCGGTGAGCAGGGCGGCCGAGATCGACACGCAGCCCAGGTCGGACACCGAGAACGACAGGCCGACGTCCAGTCCGGCCTCCCGGGTGATCCGGGTCGATTCCGAGCTCATCAGGTACTCGGGCGCGCGGGAGCCCACGACGAGGAGCGCCCCGATGCCGGAGGCGTCCACGTCGTCCCGCGCGACCAGGCGCTTCACCGACTCGACCGCGAGGTCGGTCGCGGAGCGCCCGGCGGCGTCCCGGACCGTCTCGATGCCGAACGCGGCGACGGCCTGGCGGTGCGTCGCGGGATGGGTCTCCAGTTCCGGAAGCCGCGGCACGGCCAGCGTCTCGGGCGGCAGCCACACGTCCATGGCGCTGATCCCGGTCACGGCGCCGATCCCGGTCATGACGCGACCACCCGCTCGTGCCTGCGCTCGTCGCGCACCGCGAGTTCCCACAACTGGAGTTGCGCCATCTGCTCCGTGCCCTCGATGAGCTGCTGGATCTTCGCGTCCCGGTACATGCGCTCGACCAGGGACCCGCTCTCGCAGCCGTGCGAGCCGAGCACCTGCACGGCGGCGGCCGCGTTGTCGAACGCGGCCCTGGCCGCCGTGTACTTGGCCAGTACGGTGTCCAGCGTCGCGTCCGCGTCGCGCCGCTCGCGCGACTCGGCGGCGGCGCGGCAGGCGAGCCGCGCGGACCGCGCGCTGACGAGCATGTCGCTCAACAGGGCGCGGACCAGCTGGTGTTCGGTGAGCGCGGCATCGAACTGGCGGCGGTTCGACGCGTGGCGGGTGGCCTCGCGCAGGACGCCCTCGGCGAGCCCGACGCTGCCCCAGGCCACGCTGTGCCGCCCGCGGTCCAGCGCGGGGCCTGCCACGAACGTGAAGCCCGCGCCGATGCCGCCCACGACGTCCTGCGGCGCCACGGGGCAGGAGTCGAAGGTGAGGTGGGCCGTCATCGCGGCCCGCATCCCCAGCGCCCCCTCCCCGTTGGGCTCGACCTTCAGCCCCGGCGCGCCGCGCTCGACCAGCACCGCGGTCGGCCCCTCGGGGGCGCGCGCCACGACGAGGTAGACGTCGGCGACCGCCCCGAGGCTCACCCAGCGCTTGGCGCCGTCCAGCAGCCAGCCGTCGTCCGTCCGGGTCAGCGGCGCGGACACGGCGGCGGCGTCGCTCCCGACGTCCGGCTCCGTGAGGGCGAACGCCGCGATCGCCTCGCCACTGGCGAGCCGGGGCAGCCACTTCTCCCGCTGCGCGGCGCTGCCGCTGCGCAGCAGCGCCCCGGCGACCATGTCCTGGACGGTGAGCAGTGCCCGGGTGGAGGTGCACCAGGCGCCGACGGCCGCGCACAGTTCGCCGAAGCGGGTCTCGGTGAAGCCGAGCCCCCCGTACCGCACGGGTATCGCCGCGCCGAGCAGTCCGGCACCGGCGAGCGCGGCGATCGTCTCCGGGGCGAGCGTGGCGCTCAGGTCCGACGCGGCGGCTCGGGGTGCGACGGCCTCGGCGGCGAACCGCACGAGGTCGGCCTCCTCCTGAAAGCCGTTCGTCACTGGCTGCCCACCGCCGCCGCGCGCTTCACCACGAGCTCCGCCATCGCCTGCGCGGAGCGGAAGTTGTCGCGGGTGAGGTCCTCGCCCTCCAGCGTCAGCCCGTAGCGGCTCTCGATGTACACGATCAGTTCGAGGGCGAACATCGAGTTGGCCATGCCGAGGGCGAAGATGTCGTCCCCGACCTCGACCGGCTGCCGCAGGGTGTCCTTCAGGAAGTCGCACAGCTCTCCGCCGACGACCTCGGTGCTCAGGTTGTTGCTCACGATCGCGCTCCCGCTCGTCCACTCGCGTATTGATAGAAGCCCTCGCCGACCCGGCGGCCGACGCGGCCCTCGTCGACGAGGCGGGTGAGGCCGACGCTCGGCTCGTAGCGGCCGACGTCGACGAACTTCTGCAGCATGTGCAGGGACCGCACGACGGTGTCGACGCCGATCAGGTCCGCGGACTCCAGCGGGCCCATCGGGTGGCCGAAGCACTCGCGGAACACCCGGTCGACGCCCTCGACGTCCGCGACGCCCGTCTCCACCAGCTCGGCGGCGGAGTTGATCACCGTCATGAAGATGGCGTTCGAGACGAAGCCGGGCGAGTCGGCGACCGGGACCCAGTCCTTGCCGATCGAGCGGAGGAAGTCCAGCACCGCGTCGGCGTGCTCGTCGGAGGTCAGCTCGCCGCGGATCAC
The DNA here is from genome assembly GCF_044458065.1 of Streptomyces sp. NPDC050504. Taxonomy (NCBI): domain Bacteria; kingdom Bacillati; phylum Actinomycetota; class Actinomycetes; order Kitasatosporales; family Streptomycetaceae; genus Streptomyces; species Streptomyces sp. NPDC050504. The sequence continues at coordinate 401,552 of NZ_JBITHO010000003.1, forward strand.
CTCGACCAGCGGCTTGGCCGGTACGGGGTTCATGAAGTGCACGCCGACGAACCGCGAGGGGTCCTCGGTGTGTCCGGCCAGCCAGGTGATGGGGATGACCGAGGTGTTCACGACGACCGGCACGCCGGGGCACAGCTCGTCGAGGCGGCGGTGCACCGCCGTCTTCGTGCCGGGGTCCTCGGTGACGTTCTCCAGGACCAGCGAAACGCCCGTCAGCCGGGTGTCGTCGGTGCCGAAGTCGATCCGGGCCGGCCAGTTGTCGTGCTCGCCCTTCGGATCGCGCAGCCGGTCGACGAGCGCCGCGCGGCGCAGGGCGTCCCCGGCCGCCGCCAGCCGCTCCCGATCCACGTCGACCAGGGTCACCGCGTACCCCGCCCGCGCGCACTCCTCGGCGACGCCGATGCCCATCACCCCGGCACCGACGACCCCCACCCGGGAGCCCTCCCCGGGCCTGCTCGTCGTACTCATCCTCGTACCCCCTGTTCGGTCAGCCGGTCACGCACGCTGCGAGGAGTGATGTCGGGCCACACCGACTCGATGTGGGCCAGGCACTCCGACTCGGTGTCGGGTCCCGACACCGCCGACCAGCCGGCCGGCAGGTCGCGGCCGACCGGCCACAGGGAGTGCTGCTCCTCGGCGTTGACCACTACGTGGAACATCCGTTCCGTCATGACGTGCTCCCTGCCTTCGAGGCCGCCTCGTCGCGCAGTTCGGCGACCCGGGCGGCGAACTCGCGTGCCGTGCGGTTGTCGTACAGGTCGACGAGCTTCATGCGGACGCCGAAGCGGCGGCGCATGGTGGTCAGCATCTGGAGGGCCATCGCCGACGTGCCGCCCAGGTTGAAGTAGTCCGACCCGACGGCGACGTCGTCGATGCCCAGGACGTCGCCCCACACCGTACGGATCACGCGCTCGTAGTCGGCGGTCTCCAGCGGGCCCGTCTCGGCCTCGGCCGGGTCGATCTCGGCGGAGTCGAGGCTGCACACCTCGGCCTCCAGCGCGCAGGCCGCCGCGGCGACCTCGCAGGTCTCCCCCGTCCCGTCCGTTCCGCCCGTCCCGTCCGTTCCGCCCGTGTCCGGTTCCCCGGTGACGGCGACCGGTTCGCGGATCCACACGTGCGTCGGCTCGAACGGGTAGGTGGGCAGCGCGACGCGGCGCCGACGGCCCGCGTCGGCCCCGTCCCACGCCAGGTCCACACCGGCCTCGTAGAGCGCGGCGACCGTCTCGGGTACGGACCGGGCGCTCCACCCGACCCGCACGGTGCCCGCGGGGCCCTCGAAGACCGGCACCTCCTGGTCGGGGCCGGACACCACGAGCGACTCGAAGAGCAGCCACGCGGGAACGGCCGGTTCGGCCGCGGCGGGAACGTCCCCGTCCGCGAGCCTGCGCAGTGCCTCGGCCAGCTCCAGGTCACCGTTGAGGGCGAGCGCGACGAGCGCGCCGCGGCCGGTGCCCACGACGTGCGCGAAGGGCACCCCGAGCCGGGCGGTCAGCCGCGCGGCGGCGTACTGGTGCGCGAACCACTCCAGGTCGGCGGCGTCGAGGCCGTCCGGCGCCCGCTCGCCGCACTCGGCGACGGCTTCGGCGTACGCGGGCCACCGGGCGGCCAGCGCCCGTGCGGCGTCGGCGTCGTCGGCGTTGATGCCGTCGGGGCAGGTCCACACCACGCGGCGGACCGGCGCGGCGGGCTCGTTCGCCCGGTCGGCCAGCCGGGCCGCCGCCGCGCGCAGCCCCTCGACCAGGTCGGCCCGGTCGGCGACGGCCAGCGCCACCCGGTGGGGCAGGTGGTCGCGGCCGCGGTTGAGCACGTGCAGCACGTCGGCCAGGTCCTCCGCGTGTCCGGGCCGCGGCGCGTCCAGGTGCTTCGCGAGGGCCTCGCAGTACCGGCCCAGCGCCGACCAGGAACGGGCGGACAGCGTCGCCACGCCCTGCCCGGCCCACGGCGCGGGCGCGGCGGCGGGCGCGGGCGCACCGGCGAGCACCAGGTGGGCGTTGGTCCCCGACATGCTGAACGAGCTGACGCCCGCGTGGCGCGGGGACGTCGCGGGCCAGGGCGCGGACTCGGTGGCCACCCGCACCGGAGAGGTCGCGAAGTCGATCAGCGGGCTCGGGGCGTCGAAGTGCAGCGAGCGGTAGATCGTCTCGTACCGCAGCTGCGCGACCACCTTCGCCAGCCCGGCCAGGCCGGCCGCGCGGTCCAGGTGCCCGATGTTCGTCTTGATCGAGCCCACGGGCACCGGCTCCCCGTCGAGCTGCCCCATCGCCCGGCGCAGCCCGTCGATCTCGATCATGTCGCCGAGGCGGGTGCCCGAGCCGTGCGCCTCCATGTAACCGGCCTGCGAGGGGTGCAGTCCGGCCCGCTCCCAGGCGGAGACGATCAGCTCGGCCTGGGCGGCGGCGCTGGGCGCGCTCAGCCCGTTGGACCGGTCGCCGTTGTGGTTGACGGCGCTGCCGACGATCACCGCCCGGACGTCGTCGCCGTCGCGCTGCGCCGCGGAGAGGAGCTTGAGCACGAACACGGCCCCGCCCTCGCCGTCACCGGCGCCGTCGGCGTCCGCGTCGAAGGCACGGCTGCGCCCGCCCGTGGCCAGGACCTCGGCGAAGCGCTCGCGGTCCCCCTCGGTGGCGAAGGTGCTGTGCACGCTCACGGCGCCGACCAGCGCCTGCTCGCAGTCCCCGTCGCGCAGCAGCTTGGCCGCCTGGTCGACGGCGACCAGCCCGGCCGAGCAGCCGGTGTCCAGCGCGGTCGAGGGCCCGTTCAGCCCGAGCAGGTAGGAGATCCGGCCGCACAGCGAAGGCGTCCCGGTGCCCAGCAGCGTCAGCAGCTCGTCGCCGCCGTCCGGAACCAGCTCCGGGTAGTCGGAGGGGCCTCCGGCGAACACGACCGCGGTCCTGCTGCCCCTGAGGTCGCCGAGCGCGTATCCGGCGTCCTCGATCGCGGCGCAGCTGAGCTGGAGCGCGATGCGCTGTTCGGGCGCCATGAACTGCGCCTCGCGCAGCGAGATCCGGAAGAACTCGTGGTCGAAGCGGTCGACCCCGGACAGCGGCGCGAGCAGCTGTCGCTCGACGCCCAAGGCGGCGCCGCTGAGCGCGAGCCGCTCGTCCGGCACCGGGCGCACGCTGTCGTGGCCCGCGTCGAGATTGGCCGCCAGTTCCTCAAGCGAATCGGCGTCGGGCAACCGCAGTGCTGCCCCTACGATCGCTATGGGTTCCCTCGTGGTCATGGCTACTGCCTCCCTGCTTGTCGTTCGTCGAGCACCGCGCCGAGACGGGCGATCGTCGTGTAGTCGAACAAGTCGCTGATCTTGAGCCCGCACTCCGGGTACTTCGTGGAGAGCGCTTCGGCCAGCTGGATCAGCAGCAGCGAATTGCCGCCGGAGTCGAAGAACGTCCGGGTCCTGTCCAGTTCCGTCACTCCCAGCAGCCCGCGCCACACCGCGGCCACCTCGCGTTCGGTCTCGGTGCGCGGCGGCTCGGCGACGGCGGCCGCGGGCACGACCGCGGGCAGCGCGGCGAGGTCGAGCTTGGCGTTCCGGGTGAGCGGCAGCGCGGGCAGCGCGACGAAGGCGGCCGGAACCATGTACTGCGGCAGGATCCGCCGCAGGTGCGTCCGCAGTTCCTCGTCCGCGGGGGCGCCGGCCGGTCCCGCGACCACGTAGGCGACGAGGTCGGGCCCGCCGCGCAGGTCCTCGCGCACGACCACGACGGCGTCGGCGACCAGCCGGTGCGAGCGCAGGGCCGCGGCCACCTCGCCGGTCTCGATCCGGTGGCCGCGCACCTTCACCTGGTGGTCGATGCGGCCGAGGAACTCGATGCGCCCGTCCGGGAGCCGTCGCACGAGGTCGCCCGTGCGGTACAGCCGGGCGCCGGGCGTGCCGGAGAACGGGTCGGGCACGAAGCGCTTCGCGGTGAGCGCGGGCCGCCCGGTGTAGCCGCGGGCCAGGCCCGCGCCGCCCAGGAGCAGCTCGCCCGGCGCGCACGGCGGCACCGGGTTGCCGCCCTCGTCGACGACGTAGGCGGTGGTGTTGCCGATCGGGCGGCCGATGGGCAGCCGCCCGTGCGGTGCGGACACCTCGCCGAGGTCCTCGTAGGTGGCGAACAGCGTGCTCTCGGTCGGCCCGTACATGTGGCGCAGGGCGGCGTCTTCGCCCTGGAGTCCACGGGCGCGGACCGCCGTCGCCGGGGGCAGGACGTCGCCGCCGACGAAGACGGTGCGGAGCCTGCCGAGCAGTTCGGGCGCGCTCTCGACGACGAGCCCCAGCTGCGGCGATATCAACTGGACCATGTTGACCGGGTGGGAGCGCAGTCCGGCGCGGAGCTGGTCCAGCAGGCCGAGGCGGCCGGACTCCTCCGGTACGACGGCGATCGCACCGCCGTTGAGGAGCGGACCCCACAGCTCGACGAGGGAGGCGTCGAAGGTCAGCGGCGACAGCTGAAGACACACGTCGGCGGGGCCGAACTCGTGGTAGCGGGCGCTGCGGACCAGCCGCGCCAGGGAGTGCTGGGCGACCGCGACGGCGTTCGGCCGTCCCGTCGAGCCGGACGTGTAGATGATGTGCGCGAGGCTGCCGCCATCGGCCACCGGTGCCGGGCCGTCGTCCGTCTCCTTTCCGGCCCGCTCGGCCAACTCCTCCCAGGCAAGGGTCTGTTCGCACCAGGAGAACGCCTCGGCGCTCGTCTCGTCCGTGAGCACCAGCGCGGCGCCGCTGTCGGCGACCAGCATGCGCAGCCGCTCGGCCGGGTCGGCCGCCAGCATCGGCACGTAGCAGCCGCCGGCCTTGAGGACCGCCAGCATCGCCACGACGCGCTCGGGGGAGCGCCGCATGCTCAGGCCGACCGGGGTCTCCAGCGACACCCCGTGGGCGCGCAGCGCCCGGCTCGCCCGGTTGACCCGCCGGTTGAGCTCGGCGTAGGTCAGGACGCCGTCCGGGTGGTACACCGCGGGGGCCTCGGGCGCCCGCGCGACCTGCTCCTCGAACAGCGCCTGCACGGACGCGTACGGGTAGTCCCCGCCCACCTCGTTGTCGACGAGCACGGCCGGGGCCGTGACGTCGGTGACCGCGACGTCGCCCACCGGGAGGTCGGGCCGTTCCACCAGCCCGGCCAGCGCGGTGGCCAGCGACGCGGTCAGCTCGGCGACCGTCCGGGGGTCGAACAGCTCGGCGTCGGCCGACACCGCCACCCGCAGGACGTCGTCGCCGTCCTCCTCGAACACGATGTCCAGGTCCACCGACGTGCCCATGCGGATGCCGACCGGGGTGGCCCGCAGCCCGGCGAACTCGGTCGCCCGGTCCGCCTGTTCCAGGCTCACCGCGACCTGCGCCAGCGGGTTGCGGTTCATCGCCCGGTCCGGGTTCAGCGCCTGGACGACCTCGTCGAAGGGCAGGTCGGCGTGCTCGAACACGTCGAGGAACTCGTCGCAGACCCGGTCGAGCAGCTCCCGGAAGGTGGGCTGCCCGTCCAGAGCGGTGCGGACCACGACGCCGTTGACGAAGAAGCCGACGACCGACTGGGCCACCGGCAGCGGACGCTGCGCGATCTGCGCCAGCAGCGGTACGTCGTCCTGCCGCGCCCAGCGCCCCAGCACGACCGAGGTCGCGGCGAGCACCGCCATGTACGTGGTGACGTGGTGCTCCTGGCACAGGGCGCGCAGGGCGCGCACCGTTGGCGCGGGCACGGTCACGGTGTGGTCCGTGAACGTGAACGCCGGAGCGGCGGGCCGCTGCCGGTCGGTCACCAGGCCGAGCCCCGGAAGGTCCGCGAGGTGCTCCCGCCAGAACGCGACGAGCCTGGCGCGGCGCGCCGCGTCGAGCCTGCCGTGCTCCCACACCGCGATGTCGGCGGGCTGTACGGGGAGCGGGTCGAAGCCCGTCTGCTCGCCGGTCAGCGCCGCGCGGTAGGACGCCGCGAGTTCGCGGATCACGACGGGTCCCGACCAGCCGTCGATGACGCTGTGGTGCGCGACGACGACGAGGAGGCCCAGGCCGTCCGCGCGCAGCAGCGCCACGCGCACGAGCGGCCCGTTCTCCAGGTCGAACTGCCTGCGGCACACCGCTTCCGCGGCCTCCAGCACCGCGGGGGGCACGTCACCCGCCGCGCCCGGGTCCGCGCCCGGGTCCGCGGCGGTGGGCGCGGCCACGTCCACGACCTCGACCTCGCACCGCGTGCCCGCAGCCCCGGCGCGGCGGACCCGCTGGGTCAGCCCGTCGGCGGAGACGAACACGGTGCGCAGCGACTCGTGCCGTTCGACCAGCGCGTCCACGGCGTGCTGGAGCGCGGGCACGTCGAGCGCCTCGTCGAACCGCAGCACGAGGGAGAAGTTGTAGAGCGCCATGTCGGGGAAGAACCGCTGAAGCGCCCACAGCCGGGCCTGCGCGGGCGACGCGGCGAAGTCGTCGTGCTCCGCCCCGACGCGCGGCAGGGCGGTCGGCGCGAATGACTCAGTCATTGCCACCTCGCTCCTTCTCCAGTACCCGTGCCAGGGACGACACCGTGGTGTTGCGGAAGAACAGCCGCAACGGGATCTCGTGCCCGGCGAGTTGCTTGACCCGGGCCGAGACCTGGAGCATCGCCAGCGAGTTGCCGCCGAGCGCGAAGAAGTCGTCGTCGGCACCGACCTCGGGCACGCCGAGCACGGCCGACCACACCTCGCGCAGGACGCGCTCCAGCTCCGACCGGGCGGGAGCGGCGGCCGTCGCGGGCCGGGCCTGCGTGGGCTGCGGCAGCGCGGCCCGGTCCAGCTTCCCGTTGGCCGTCAGCGGCAGCGCCGCCAGCACGACGATGTTCGAGGGGACGGCGGCCGCGGGCATCTCGGCCGCGAGCGCGGTCCGCAGCTCGTCCGGCTCGGGCGGCGCCGCCGGATCGGCGGGCGTGACGTAGCCGATCAGCCGCGCCGACTCGCGCGCGTCCTTGCCCGGTACGACCACCACGGCGGCCGCTGCGACGTCGGCGCGCCTGCGCAGCGCGGCGGCGGTCTCGCCCGGTTCGACGCGGGTGCCGCGGATCTTGACCTGCTCGTCGGAGCGGCCCATGAAGACGAGGTTGTCCTCGGGGCCCCACGCGCCGATGTCGCCGCTGCGGTACAGGCGGGCGCCCGCCGATTCAACGAACGGGTCGGGTACGAAGCTCGCGGCGGTCGTGGCCGGTTGACCGGCGTAGCCGCGGGCGACGCCGACGCCGCCGAGGCAGATCTCGCCGGGCACGCGGTGCGGAACGGGATGCAGGTCCTGGTCCACCACGTACGCGCGCAGGTGGGCGAGCAGGCGGCCGAGCGGCGCCACGTCCCCCGACCACTGCGCGGGGTCGTAGGTCCAGCCGCTGGTCGTGATCGTCACTTCGGTGGGGCCGTAGCCGACCACCAGGCGCACGCCGGGCGCGAGTTGCCGCCAGCGCGCGAGTTCGGCGGTGGCGACGGCCTCGCCGCCGAGGATCAGCAGCCGCAGCGCGCTCGGCGCGAGCGCGGGCTCGCGGGAGAGCGCCAGGGCGAGTTCGTAGCCGTACTGCGGGGTGAGTTCCAGGACGGTGGCGCCCTCGGCCCGCAGGATGCCGAGCAGTTCCACCGGGTCCCACAGGTCGGGGCCGCGCAGCAGCAGGGTCGCGCCGGTCGTCAGCGGCAGCAGCATCTGCTCCAGCGCCGCGTCGAAGTTGACCGAGGAGAACTGGACGGCGACGTCGGCGGGTCCGAACTCGTAGGACCGCGCGACGCTGCGGGTGTTGGTCGCCAGCGAACGGTGGTCGATCGCGACGCCCTTGGGCACCCCGGTGGAGCCCGAGGTGTACGTCACGTACGCCAGGTCTGCCGTGCCGGGCAGCGGGAATCCGGCCTCCGGTTCCCGGCCGACCGTACCGCCGCTGCCGCTCGTGTTGCTCGTGCCGCCGTCCTCGGCGGCGTCGACCACCTGGGTGGCGCGCCTCGGGGGCAGCAGTGCGGTGCCGCGGGCGGCGAGCCGGTCCTCGGTGAGCAGGACCCGGGCGCCGGAGTCGCGCAGGGCGAAGGCGATGCGGCGGTCGGGGAGCACCGGGTCCAGGGGCAGGAACGCCCCGCCCGCGCGCAGGACGGCCAGCAGGCCGACGATGAGCCGGGGGCCGCGTTCGAGGAAGACGCCGACGACGGTCTCGGGGCCGACCCCGGCCGCGCGCAGCCTCCGTGCGAGGGCTTCGACCCGCCCGGCGAGGTCGGCGTAGCCGATCCGCTGGTCGCCGCACACGATCGCCGTGTGCTCGGGCCGGAGCGCCGCCTGTTCCAGGAACGTCGCCACCACGGTCGATCCGCTCGGCGCGACGGGCGGCGGGTTGGTGCTCTCGACGAGCCGTGCGGCCGCGGCCGGTTCCAGCAGGCCGATGGAGTGCAGCGGCGCCGTCAGGTCACGGGCGAACGCGCGCAGCACCGTGCGGAAGGCGGTGAGGAGGTCGGCGGCCGCCTCGTCGTCGAGCCTGCCGCGGTCGTACTCCAGGTGGAGGGCCGCGGCGGAGTCGTCGTCGACGCTGAGCACGACGGGGAAGCCGACGCGCCGCGAGGTGCGGTGCAGCGAGACCTCGACGCCGCCGGTGCGCGCGTGGGCGACGGGTCCGCTCTCGCACACCACGACGGTGTCGAAGAGCGGGACGCCGGGGCGTCCGGCGAGCGTCTGGAGCGTGGAGAGGGAGGCCGTGCCGTGCGGGCCGGCGGCCCGCAGGTGCTCGGCGGCCCTGGTCACCAGGTCGAGGACGGTCTCGTCCGGTTCGACCCGGAGCAGCGCGGGGAGGGTGGCCAGCGCGGTGCCCGCTCCGACGGCTTCGACCGCGCCGTTCGCGCGGGTGGAGCCGAACAGGACGGTACGGCTGCGGGTGTAGCGGCTCAGCACGAAGGCCCACACCGCGTGAACGGCGCTGTGCCTGCCGTGCGTTCGGCCGAGCTCCTCCCACGCGGACGTCTCGGCCTCGTCCAGCGGGACACTGTACTCGGCGATGCCGCTGGAGCCGCTGGCGTCGGAAGAGCCGGAGGTGACCGCCGGGAACGGATTCGTCTCGTCCGTGTCGGCCAGCCGTCCGCGCCAGAACTCGTCGTCGGACAGCTCCGCGTCCGCGTGCGGCTCGGACGGTACGGGCTCCGCCACGAGCGGCGCCCCGGCCTCGGGGGCGCCGGACACCAGGCCCGCGTAGAGCGCGAGCAGCCGCTGGGTCAGCGTGCGGCGGCCGCGGCCGTCGAGGTGCGCCTGCGACGAGGACCAGATCAGCAGGTGGGCGGTGTCGTCGAGCCGGGCGACGGAGAGGTGCGCCGCCGCGGCGGTGTCCAGGGCCGAGCCGGCCTCCCGGTGGTGCTGGAGGGTGCGCTCCAACTCCGCCTCGACGTCCGCCTCTTCGGCCCTTGACCAGTCGTACCGCACCGGGCTGACGTCCGGCGCGGTGGACGCGACGGTCCGGTGGGGCCGCCCCGACCCGTCCCAGACGAACGCGCCGCGCAGGACGGCGTGTTCGTCGAACAGGGTCCGCCAGGCGGTTTCGAGCGCGTCGAGGTCGAGCTTGCCCTCGACCCGGAACACGTGCTGGACGACGCCCAGACCGGCCTCGCGGTCGTAGGCGGTGTCGAACAGGACGCCGTGCTGGAGCGGCGTCAGGGGGAGCGCGTCAACGGTGTCCGCCGGCTGCTCGCCGGAGGGGGGCGGGGGCGTCACGACGCGTACTCGTTCGTGATGGACACGTCGCGCCGCGCCAGCAGGTCGTACAGGCACCCGAAGAGTTCCGAGGGGTGCTCGATGTACGCGTCGGGTTCGGCCTCGTGCAGTTCCACCTTGGTCCCCATCCCCCAGCCGACGGCCACGGTGCGGGCTCCGGCGGCCGCGCCCGACGCGATGTCGACCCACGAGTCGCCCACGACGACGGAGTCGGCCGGGTCCAGTCCGTGGAGCTCGCACAGGGCGACGACGCCGTCGGGCGCGGGCTTGCCCGGCAGGTCGTCGTCGCCCGCGACGAGTCCCGAGAACAGTTCGCCGATCGAAAGGTGAGCCAGGATCTCCTCGGTACGGCGCCGGTCCTTGCCGGTGATCAGCGCCGAGTCGACGCCCATCGCCCGCAGTTGGCGGCACACCTCGATCGCCTTGGGGATCGTCACCACGTCGGCCACCCGGGCGGAGGAGAGGGCGCGGAAGACCTCGTACATCTCGCCGGGCAGCCCGAGTTCTTCGAGGATGGTGGGGAACGGCTGGCCCAGCCGCTTGAGGAACTCCTCCACCGGCGCCTCGCCCGGTCCCACGGTCTGTGCGTACGCGAGACGGAACGAACTCGTCATGACCTGCCGCGAATCGATCAGGGTGCCGTCCAGATCGAAGATCACCAGCTTGCGCGGCGGTACCGGCTCCGTTGTCACCTTCAGCATGCGGCTACAGGATCCCTGCTGCGCGGACCGAGGCGAGCAGGTCCTCGGTCTCGTACGGCTTCAGCTGGGCGAGCGGCGGGCGGACCGTCGCGTGGGCGATGACGCCCTGCGCCGCGAGCACGGCCTTGATGCGGGCGATGAACTGGTTCTTGGGGTTCGCGGTGGCGGCGACGCCGTGCAGCAGGCTGTCCGCGAACACCTCGGACGCCTTGTCCCAGTCGCCGGAGTTGGCCGCCGCGTGCAGCGCGATGACCTCCTTGGGCAGGAAGTTGCCGGTGGCGATGGCGCTGCCCGCGGCACCGAGGCGGAGCGCGGAGACGAGCGTCGCGTCGTCGCCGGCGAAGACGGTGACCTGCGGCGCCAGGCGGCGCAGCTCGGCGACCCGCTGCGGTGCGGGCAGCGCCATCTTCACGTACTTGACGTTGTCGAACTCCTGCGCGAGCGCGGCGACGGTGGTGGCGTCCACCTCGATGCCGTCGGCCCCGTCGTAGATCATGACGGGGATGTCGACGGCCTCGGCGACCGCGGAGAAGTGCGCGAGCTGGGCGTCGGCGGACTTGGCGAAGTAGAACGGCGGCAGGACCATGACGCAGTCGGCGCCCGCGGTCTGCGCGTGCCGGGCGAGCTTCACGGCCTCGGCCGTGCTGTCGGACCCGACGCCGACGGTGACCGCCACCCGGCCGCGCACCAGCTCGACGACCTCGTCGACGGTGTCCGCGCGCTCGGCCGCCGTCATCGTGAAGAATTCGCCGGTCGTCCCCAGTGCGATGACGCCGTCGGCGCCCGCGTCCAGGACGTGCTCGATCAGGGAGGAAAGCGATTCGCGGTCGCGCTCGTGATCGGGCAGGAAAGGCGTCACGAGAAGTACGTGAGTTCCGCCGGTACGAAGTTCAGTCATGATTTCTCCTGTTCGAGACGTACGTGCTGCATTGCGCTGGGTTTTGCCCAGCGCAATGCGCGCCGCTGGTTCATTTGCGGCGTAATTGAGAGAGCGGTGACGCTATACGTACTTCGTCATGTCGATTACGTATCCGGAAGCCGATTCGCGGAGTGTGCGGGACTTCCGCAGGTCACGGGTCACCAGTGCCTTGCGGTACCAGCGGTCGTATCCGTCGTACTTCGGACGGAAGGGCTGGCGGCCGTGCACGGAGCGGTAATTGTCGATCAGGCAGACGTCGCCCTGGTTCAGGTCGATCGACTGCTGTACGCGGCGGAACTCTTCGAGCAGGTTCGTCAGCGCCCGGTCCGCCTCGGCGTCGCCGTCGACGGCCTTCATGTACTCGCGGCAGTCGATGCGCACGTAGGGCTCTTCGGCGTCGCCGTTCAGCAGGGGCACGAGCTTGGGGCCCGTCTGGCCGAGGCTGGCGGCGTTCCTGACGGTCTCGGAGTCGGGCGAGAGGACGAACCGCGCCTCGCGCAGGACCTTCTCGTCCTCCTCGCTCAGCCGGATGTCGTCCATGAGCGAGACCGTCGTGGCGATGTGTTCGCGGTTGCGGAAGCACATGAGGCCGACGAAGTCGCACCGGAAGTCGTTGAAGCCGTCCTCGCAGTGCACGTCGAACTCGACCTTGCTGCCGTGGCCGGTCTGGCTGCTCTCGTCGCCCGCGATCGGCACGACGTCGTTGAGCAGGCGTCCGTCCTGGAGCGACTTCCAGCAGAACAGGTCGCCGAGCCGCGAGGTCAGCAGGGTGAGGTACGCGTCTTCCCGCGGCGTGGCCAGGGAGCGCTCGCGCCAGTGTCCCGGCGTCGTGCCGATCGCGTCGTCGCTCACCGGGAATCCGGACACGACGACCGCGGCGGTCAGGCTCTCGCGCCGGTACCGCTCCAGGAAGCCGACCAGCCGCTCCGGAAGGTGCACGGAGAGTTCCGCGGCGCGTCGGACGAATTCGACGCCGCTGGCCTCACTGAATTCGCCGCACAGGCGTCCTACTAGCTCCTCGACCTGATTGAGCTCAGCAGTGGTCAGATCGAAACGGCTCAAGGTGGACAAGGTCACGTCTACACCATCTTCCCCTAGTTGGAACACGTTGTCCCAACCCCTGAGATGATCATGCTATCCCAGCATCCCTCGTTTGAGAGGTTTTTTATTGATAAAAAAACGGGCCCCGGAATCAATGATTCCGGGGTATTCATAGGTGATAAATCCGTTTTTGGTGAGGGATGGTGCCCCGCATTCCGGACACCTGCCGGTCCCTTGCGCTACGCACGGCGGCGGGGGTTGACCGCGGTGAAGTCGGCCTGCTTCTGATTGGCCGGGCCGGGGCTTCCTACTGGCTGGTTCAACTCGGTTTAATTGTACGGCAGTTGGTTATGAGATCCGAATTGGCGGTTGGTGGACCCGGAAATGGGGGGCCGCCCGTCCGGTACGGCGGGGCGACCTTCGTCGTGGCGGCGCGCTACGAAAGAGGACGGCCGGGGTCCGGGCCGGCCGCCTAGGGTGCCGGGCGTGGAAGCGGTAGCGGGACTGAAGGGCCGGATGCGGGACGGCCGGCGGTGGCTGGCCCCGCCGGAGATGTGGTCGAGGCGCCGCATCGCGGGCGAGGCGGTGCTGGCGGCGCTGCTGCTGCTGTTCGCCCTGGGCGCCGAGGACCTGGTGGGCCGGTCGGCGCCGCCCGCGCTGATCGGCGCGGCCGTCGTGGTGCTGTCGCTGCTGCGGCGCAGGTTCCCCGTCTCCGTACTGCTGCTCGTGGGGGCGCCCGGCGGGGTCGTCGTCGGGTTCAGCCCGCTGCTGGTGCTGGTGGGCTGGTCGGCCGGGCGCAGGATCGAGGGGGCGGGCAGGGCGCTGGGCGCCTTCAGCGCCTCGTTCGCGCTCTACTTCGCCTTCACGGTCTGGGACAGCTGGCCGTGGGTGCAGTCGATCTCCCTGGCGCTGCTGCCCACCCTCACCTTCCTCGTCACCGTGGCGCTGCCCGGACTCGTCGGCCGCTACCTCGCGCAGCGGCGGTCGCTGGTGCACGCGCTCCAGGAGTACAACGCGCAGCTGCTGCGCGAGCGCGCGATGGTGGTCGGCCAGGCCAGGCTGCGGGAGCGGCAGCGCATCGCCCAGGACATGCACGACAGCCTGGGACACCGGCTGGCGCTGATCTCCGTGCACACCGGGGCGCTGGAGGTCGACCCCGACCTGACCGAGCGCCAGCGGGAGGTGACCGGGGTGCTGCGGGAGGCGTCGGTGACCGCCATGCACGAGCTGCGCGAAGTCGTCGGCATCCTCAGGGACGGGGTGGAGGCCCCCGAGCAGGCCGTGGACGAGACGGGGCGCGCGGCGCGCGGCATCGCCGGGATCCAGGGACTGGTGGACTCGGCGGCGGCCGCGGGCACGGCGGTGGAGCTGCGCTGCCCGGCCGAGGCGCGCCCGCTCGCCCCCGCGGCCGACCACGCGGCGTACCGGATCGTCCAGGAGGCGCTGACCAACGCCTACAAGCACGCGCCCGACGCGGCGATCGCGGTGGAGCTGCGCTTCGAACCGGACTCGTTCGTCGTGGAGATCGTCAACGGCCCCGGCGCGCGGCCCGCGGACGACGTGGTGAGCGGCGGCCAGGGGCTGGCCGGGCTGCACGAGCGCGCCCGGCTGGTGGGCGGCATGGTGCACGCGGGGCCGACCGCGGAGGGCGGCTTCCGGGTGGCGGGCGTGCTCCCGTACGGCGGCGACTACGGCGGCGACGCCGTGGAGGGCGCGCCGTTCGTCGACGCGGCCGACGACTTCCGGCAGCAGTCGGGGGCGGCGGGGCCCGGGAAGGGTGGCCGGTTCAAGGGCTGGGCCATTTCGGAACGGGAGCTGGCAGTGAGCAGGGGCAAGCGCAGTGGGTTCGCGGTGGGGTGCGGGATCGCGGTCGGGGTGGTCGTGGCCCTGCTGCTCGCGGTGGGCGTGGGCATCTACTTCCTGGTGGGGTCGCTGGACAAGGGGATGATCGAACCGGAGCAGTACCACCGGGTGAAGGTCGGCACGAGCGAGCAGAAGGTGCGGGACATGCTGCCCAGCGGCGACACCGTGATGACGTCGGGGCTCGACGGGAAGGGACCGAAGACGCCGGAGGGGGCCGAGTGCCTGGTGCTGATGTCGTCGGAGCTGGGGGAGGACATCAACAGCGAGCCCGTGTTCAGATTCTGCTTCAAGGACGGCAAGCTGATCGAGAAGAAGTCCTACGAGGTCCGGCGGTAGGCCCGGCAGTGGGCCCGGTGGTGGAGTCGGCCGTGGAGCCGGTAGTGGAGAAGGGCGTACGGGAGTGAGGCGGCAGTGGGCGTGACGGGCGCGGGGCCCGGGGCCGGGGGTCCCGCGGGGCCGCTCATCAGGGTGGTCATCGCCGACGACGAGCCGCTGATCAGGGCGGGGATCCGGATGATCCTCACGTCCGACCCGGGCATCGAGGTGGTGGGCGAGGCGTCCCACGGGCGCGAGGCCGTCGAGCTGGCGCGGGCCCACGCGGCGGACGTGATGCTGCTCGACATCCAGATGCCGGTGATGGACGGGCTCACGGCGCTGGCCGAGCTGCGCAGGTCGGCCCCCGCGACCCGGGTGATCGTCCTCACCACCTTCGGCGAGCGGGAGAACGTCCTGCGGGCGCTGGAGCACGGGAGCGCGGGGTTCCTGCTCAAGGACACCGCGCCCGCCGAGCTGATCCGGGCCGTGCGGGCGGCGGCGGCCGGGGACGCGTACCTCTCGCCGGGGGCGACCCGGCACGTGGTGGACCAGCTCTCGTCGGGGCGGTCGGCCGTGCGCAACGACGAGGCGCGGTCCCGGGTGGCGGCGCTCAGCGGACGGGAGCGCGAGGTGCTGGCGCTGCTCGGGGAGGGGCTGTCCAACGCCGAAGCGGGCAGGCGGCTGCACATGAGCGAGGCCACCGTGAAGACGTACGTCAGCAGGATCCTGGCGAAGCTGGGGTGCGACAACCGGGTGCAGGCGGCGCTGCTGGCGCGGGACGCGGGGCTCTAGGCGGGGACTCCGGGCGGGGGGCTCCGGGCGTGGGGCTCTAGCGGGGGCTCTGGGCGCGGGGCTCTGGAGCGGGGGCTCTGGGGCGAGGGTGCCGGGCGGGGGCGTGAGGCGGCTCCGGAGGCCCCGTGGTGCTCCTGTGGGTGACGGGCTTTTCCACAGGTCGGAGCTTGTCCACAGGGGGAAGACGTCCGCCGGAGCCCGGCGGTAACGTCATTGCCGGTTGATGTTGTTCGAGCCCTACGAACACTGGGGGAGGCGGCTGTCATGGCCGAGACCGACGTGATGGTGCCGGCGCAGCGGGCGACGGCGGGGGACCGGCGCGTCCCCGTGGTGCCGGGCTTCATGCGGAGCGGCGGCGACGGCTCGCCGAAGGCCGTCGGCAAGGCGCTGCGCGACCGGGTGCCGCGGTTGTCGCACGACTCGCTGGTGCTCGCGGTCGACCGGCCGGACGCGGTGCGCGCGGTGGAGGAGTCGAGCAGGGGCCGGGTGCCCGAGCTGGCGCCGATACGGGTGGGCCGGATGGCCGCGACGCCCTTCGCCTTCCTGCGCGGCGCGGCCGGCCTGATGGCCCACGACCTGGTGGGGACGCCGGTCACGGACATACGCGCGCAGATCTGCGGCGACGCCCACGCGGCCAACTTCGGGCTGTACGGCGACGCGCGCGGCGGCCTCGTCATCGACCTGAACGACTTCGACGAGACCGTGATCGGGCCCTGGGAGTGGGACGTGAAGCGGCTCGCCGCCTCGCTGGTCCTCGCCGGACGGCAGGCGGGCGCGGACGAGGACGTCTGCAGGGCCGCGGCCTTCGACGCGGTGGGGGCGTACCGGCGGACCATGCGGCTGCTGGCCAAGATGCCCGTGCTGGACGCCTGGAACGCCATCGCGGACGAGGAGCTGGTCTCGCACACGG
Organism: Streptomyces sp. NPDC050504; assembly: GCF_044458065.1. NCBI lineage: Bacteria > Bacillati > Actinomycetota > Actinomycetes > Kitasatosporales > Streptomycetaceae > Streptomyces > Streptomyces sp. NPDC050504. The sequence continues at coordinate 417,745 of NZ_JBITHO010000003.1, forward strand.
ACGCGCGCGACCTGCTCGGCACTCTGGAGCGGGTCGCGGAGAAGGCGCGCGGCAACACCAGCGCGCGGTTCGCAGCCAAGGCCACGGAGCGGTCGGGGGACGGCAGGCGGCGCTTCGTGGACGCGCCGCCCGTGCTGCGCCGGGTGCCCGACGGCGAGGCGGCGGCGGTCGCCGCGTCGCTGGGCGCGTACCTGGAGACGCTGCCCGAGGACCGGCACCCGCTGCTCGCGCGGTACGAGATACACGACGTGGCGTTCCGGGTGGTCGGCACGGGGAGCGTGGGCACGCGGTCGTACGTGGTGCTGCTGCTCGACCACCGGGGCGAGCCGCTGGTGCTCCAGGTGAAGGAGGCGCGTCCCTCGGCGCTGCTCCCCTACCTGGCGGCCGTGGACTTCGAGACGCCCGAGGTGGAGCACGAGGGGCGCCGGGTGGTGTTCGGACAGAAGCGGATGCAGGTGGTGAGCGACAACCTGCTCGGCTGGACGACCGTCGACGGCAGGCCCTACCAGGTCAGGCAGTTCAGGAACCGCAAGGGCAGCGTGGACCCGGCGGCGCTCGCCGCGGACCAGCTGGACGACTACGGGCGGATGACGGGCGCGCTGCTGGCGCGGGCCCATGCGCACAGCGCCGACCCCCGGCTGATCGGCGGGTACTGCGGCAAGAGCGAGGAGCTGGACGAAGCGGTGGCGGCCTTCGCGGTGGCGTACGCGGACCAGACCGAGGCGGACCACGCGGAACTGGTGAAGGCGGTCAAGGACGGCCGGATAGCGGCGGAACCGGGGGTGTAACGGCGGAACCGGGGGTGTAGCCACGCACTCGCGCGCCCGCGGGCTGTGGCGCGTGTTGGGGCGCGTGTGGGGGGCGCGGGCTGGGGCGGCGTGTTGGGGCCGTGAGCTTGAGGCCGTGCGTTGAAGGTTGCGCGTGCGTGCGAACGGAGGCGGGGAGGGAGGGCGGGGGGGGGAGGGGGAGGGAGGCCCCCCGAGGCGTGGGAGCGGGCGCGGGCGCCCGTAGGCTGGGCGGGTGAGCCAGGATGCCGCCCCTCAAGGGCCGACCACCCCGCACGACGAGCCTTCGGGGCCGCCCGGGGCCGCACAGGACGAGCAGCGGCCCGAGGCGCGGCTGGAGAAGGCCGTGCGGGTCGCCGAGCAGGCGTTGATCGAGTTCGAGATCGCGGTGGAGACGTTCCGGGTGGAGGTGGAGAACTTCTCCCGGCTGCACCACCAGAAGCTCGGCCCGATGTACACCCGCCTCGACGAGCTGGACGCCGAGATCGCCGAGGCGCGGGCCGCGCTCTCCGGCGACCCCGACGACCTGCGCAAGGCGCGGGAGGCGCGGGCCGCCGTACTGCCGATGCCGGAGGTCGAGGAGCTGTTCCACGGCTGGATGGACTCCGACGGGCTCTCGCCCGAGGCGTCGGCGATGCTGACCGAGCAGCCCGTGCGTCCGCCGAAGCGGGTGCGGCCCAGCGAGGAGGCCCGCAAGCTCTACCGCGACCTGGCGCGCAAGGCCCACCCGGACCTGGCCCAGGACGAGCGGGAGCGGGCGCGGCGCGACGAGTTCATCTCCCGGGTGAACGCCGCCTACGGGCGCGGGGACGTCGCGCTGCTCCAGGAACTGTCCGACGAGTGGGCGGCCGGGCCCGTGCCCGAGCCGCAGCGGCTGAGCGAGAGCGAGGAGCTCTACGCCCGGCTGGAGTGGCTCGCGGCCCGCAAGGAACTGCTGACCCTGCTCGCCAAGGAGCTGGAGGAGGGCGCGATCGGCGCGATGCTGCGGATGGCGCCCGACGACCCCGACCGGCTGCTCGACGAGATCGCCGAGCAGCTGCTCGCCCAGGTCGCACAACGCGAGGCGGAGCTCGCGGGGCTCGTGCAGTAGCGTTTCCGGGGACTTTTGCCGCGTGCGTACGAGAGAAGGCTGACCCATGAACTTCGCCCCGCTGCCCTCGGTGGACATCGCGGCGGTGCCGGCCGACGGGCTGGTGCTGGACGTGCGGGAGAACGACGAGTGGGCGGCGGGGCACGTCGAGGGCGCGCTGCACGTCCCGATGAGCGACTTCGTGGCCCGCTTCGGCGAGGTGACCGACGCGGTGGCCGACGGCCGCACGGCGTACGTGATGTGCCGGGTCGGCGGGCGGTCCGCGCAGGTCACGCAGTACCTGGTGCAGCAGGGCATCGACGCGGTGAACATCGACGGCGGGATGCTGGCCTGGGACGGCGCTGGGCGCCCGATGGTGAGCGAGAGCGGCAACCCGGCGTTCGTCCTCTAGTCCCCGCCCCCGCCCCGCCCCTCGTCCCCCCCCCGGCCCCCCGGGGCCTGCGGCCCTTCGGGTCAGCCGCCCAGGGGGTGGGTGGCCAGGAGGTCGCCCAGGGCCTCCTCGTGGGCGGCGGCCGGGCCGAGGGACAGCTCCAGCTGCTTGGCCCAGGCGTGGAAGCGGTGCAGCGGGTAGTCGGTGTCCGCGCCGAAGCCGCCGTGCAGGTGCTGTGCCGTCTGGACGACCCGGCGCACCCCGTCCGACGCCCAGACCTTCGCCACCGCGACGTCCCCGGCGACGGGCAGCGCGCCGCCCGCGTCCGTGGCGATGCGCCAGGCGGCCTGCCAGAGGGTGACCTCCATGGCGCGCAGGTCGATGTAGCGGTCGGCGGCCTGCACGGCGACCGCCTGGAAGGTGGCGAGCGGGAAGCCGAACTGTTCGCGCTTTCCGGTGTACTGGGCGGTCATCGCGAGGACCGCCTCGCCCAGGCCGAGCGCGAGCGCGCAGGTGCCGGTGGTGAGCAGCAGGCGCAGCCGCTCCCAGGCGCCGTCGGCGTCGATGACGGCGCCGCCGTCGACGCGTACGGAGTCCAGGGTCACCTCTGCCTGGAGCTCGCCGCTCGTGGAGAACTGGTCGGCGAGCGTGACGCCGCCCGCCGTCCGGGGGACCAGCGCGAGGACGGTCCGGCCTTCGGAGGTGTGGGCGGGTACGGCGACGAGGTCCGCGCTCCGTGCCCAGGGCACGCCCGTCACGACGCCGTCGAGCACCCAGCCGCCGCGCCGGTCGCCACTGCTGCCGGTGCCGCCGGTGCCGTCCCCGTGCACGTCGCCGTCGGTGCGGTGTGCGGTGACGGCCAGTTCGGCGGGGTCGTGGCCCGTGCGGCCGTTGGCGGCGGCGGTGAGGACCAGCTCGCCGCGGCCCACGGCGGGCAGGATCCGGGCCGCCAGCTCCGGGGAGCCGTGGCGCTGGACGGTCAGGGCCACGGCCGAGGTCTCCAGCAGCGGCACCCGCGCCAGTACCTTCGCGGACTCGCGCAGCACCAGGCAGAGCGCGATCGCGTCGAGCCCCGATCCGCCGTGCTCGGGCGCGAGGACCAGGCCCAGCAGGTCGCTGCCCGCGAGCGCGGCCCACAGCGTCCTGTCGAAGTCGTCGGCCACCGCGCCCGACGTCAGCGCGGGGCTCGGCACGCCGTCCGGGGCGACGCCCGAGAAGACGGCCCTGGCCGCTTCCACGGCCGCCTGCTGCTCCTCGGTGAAGGTGAAGTCCACGGGCCTGTCCTCCCACGCGCGCATTCGACCTGACGGGGCGTCAAGATAGAACACGTTCTACGGGATGGGAAGGCCGGCGCACCCCGCGCGGCCCCCCCAGCACGGACTCCAGCACGGACCCCCGTACGGTCGACCCGCGCGGTCAGCGGTCGAAGTCGAGTTCCACCTCCGGGGTCGCCGGACGGGACTGGCAGGCCAGGACGTATCCGGCGTCGGTCTCCTCGGGCTCCAGCGCGAAGTTGCGGTCCATCCGCACCTCGCCCGAGACCACGAACGCCCGGCACGTGCCGCACACGCCGCCCTTGCAGGCGTACGGGGCGTCGGAGCGTGCCCTGAGCACCGTCTCCAGCAGCGACTCGCCCTCCTGGACCGGCCAGTTGCCCGAGCGGCCGTCGAGCGTCGCGGTCAGTACGGCGCCCGCGGGGACGGCCGCGGCCTGACGGTCGGACACCGCCGCCGTGCCGTCCTCCACGTGGAAGATCTCCTGGTGGACCCGGCCGCGCCCGACGCCCAGCTCCTTCAGCGCCGCCTCCGCGCCCTGTACGAGCCCGAGCGGTCCGCACAGGAACCAGCCGTCCACGTCCGCCACCGGCAGCAGCGCGGGCAGCAGCCCCGCGAGCCGCTCCCGGTCCAGCCGTCCGGAGTCGAGACCGGACTGCTGCTCCTCCCGGGAGAGCGCCGTGACCAGCTGGAACCGGTCCGGGTAGCGGTCCTTCAGGTCGGCGACCTCGTCGAGGAACATCGTCGAGGCCACCGTGCGGTCGCCCCTGATCAGGCAGAACCGGGCCTCGGGCGCCCGCGCCAGCAGCGTCGCCGCCATCGACAGCACCGGAGTGATCCCGCTGCCGCCGACGACCGCCGCGAAGTGCCCCGCGCGCGGCTCCAGCACGAACCGGCCCGTCGGCGGCATCACGTCCACCGCGTCCCCGACCGCCAGCTCCTTGAGCGCGTACGTGGAGAACGCGCCGTCCTCCACCAGCCGGATGCCCACCCGCAGCACGGGCGCGGCGGGCGCGGCGACGGCGGGCGCGCAGATCGAGTACGTGCGCCTGATCTCCTCGCCGGCCACGAAGCGGCGCAGCGCCACGTGCTGCCCCGGCGTGTGGCGGAAGGTCTCGTGCAGCTCGGGCGGCACGGCGAAGGTGACGGCGACCGAGTCGTCGGTGAGCCGCTCGACCTCGCTCACCCGGAGCGGATGGAACATCTACAACTCCTTGAAGTGGTCGAAGGGCTCGCGGCACGACACGCAGCGGCGCAGTGCCTTGCAGGCCGTCGAGGAGAAGCGGCTCAGCAGCTCGGTGTCGGTCGACCCGCAGTGCGGGCAGCGCACCGAGAGCGTGAGCGGCACGGGCCCGTCCGCGGCGTGCGCGCGCGGCGGCGCTATGCCGAACTCGGCGAGCTTGCGCCGCCCGTCGGCGCTGATGTCGTCCGTCGACCAGGCGGGGGAGAGCACCTTGACGACGGAGACCTCCGCCACGCCGTGCTCGTGCAGCAGCCGCTCGATGTCCGAGGACATCGCCTCGACGGCGGGGCAGCCGGTGTACGTGGGGGTGAGCCGGACGGTGACCCGGCCGGGGCCGTGCACCTCCACGCCGCGCAGCACGCCCAGCTCCGCCAGGGTCAGCACCGGCAGTTCGGGGTCGGGCACGGACCCGGCGAGCGCCCGCAGCTCGGCCTCCAGAGCCGTGTCCCGCGATGCCTCCAGGGCCGTGTCCCGCGACGCGTACGACGCCGTGTCCCGCGACGCGTCCGGGGCGGTCTCCCGGGACGTGCCGGTCACCACGTCGCCCCCGGGTGGCTGCGGTGCAGGTGCTGCATCTCGGCGAGCATCCGGCCGAACGGCTCGGTGTGCAGCCCCTGCCGTCCCGCGCCCGCCGCCCAGGCGCCCGTCCGCGGCCCCTCGGGCAGGCTCAGCGTCGCCCGCTCGACCACGGAGGCGACCGAGGCGAGCCAGTCGGCCTCCAGCGCCCGCCAGTCGACGTCGAGCCCCTCGACCGGCTGGAACATCTCGCCGGTGAACCGCCACAGCGCGGCCAGGCCGTCGTGCATCCGCCGGTGGCTCTCGGCCGTGCCGTCGCCGAGCCGCAGCGTCCACTGCTCGGCGTGGTCCTGGTGGTACGCCACTTCCTTGACGGCCTTCGCGGCGATCGGGGCGAAGGGGCCGCCGCCCGCCGCCAGCGCCGCGTACAGCAGCCGCTGGTAGGTGGAGAAGTAGAGCTGGCGGGCGATGGTGCGGGCGAAGTCGCCGTTCGGCTGCTCGACCAGCTGGAGGTTGCGGAAGGCGCGCTCCTCGCGCAGGTACGCCAGCTCGTCCTCGTCGCCGACGAGGGAGAGCAGCAGCCGTGCCTGGCCCAGCAGGTCGAGCGCGACGTTGGCCAGCGCGACCTCCTCCTCCAGGACCGGTGCGTGGCCCGCCCACTCCCCCAGCCGGTGCGAGAGCACCAGGGCGTCGTCGCCGAGGGCCAGTGCGGCGCCCCGGGCGGCTTCGGTGAGGGCCGTGCCATCGGCGGTCCCGGTGGTTGCCGGGGTCTCGGTGCTCACAGGTGCTTCACCCCCTCCGGGATCTCGTAGAACGTCGGGTGGCGGTAGGGCTTGTCGGCGGCCGGTTCGAAGAACGGGTCCTTCTCGTCCGGGGACGAGGCGGTGATCGCCGCGGACGGCACCACCCAGATCGAGACCCCTTCCGACCTGCGCGTGTACAGGTCGCGGGCGTTGCGCAGGGCCATCTCGGCGTCCGGTGCGTGCAGGCTCCCCGCGTGGGTGTGGGAGAGCCCCCGGCGGGAGCGCACGAACACCTCCCACAGCGGCCAGTCGGTCGAGCTGCTCATGCCGTCGCCCCCTTGCGGTCGTGCGGTGCGTCTTCGGTCTGCGGTTCGGTTCGTGCCTCGGGTCGTGCGTCAGGTCGTGCTTCGGCCCGCGCGCCGCTGTGCTTCGCGGCGTACGCGGCGGCCGCCTCCCGCACCCAGGCGCCCTCCTCGTGTGCCCGGCGCCGCTGCGTCAGCCGCTGTTCGTTGCAGGGGCCGTTGCCCTTCAGCACGTCCCAGAACTCGTCCCAGTCGATCGCGCCGAAGTCGTGCTGCCCCCGCTCCTCGTTCCACTTCAGGTCCGGGTCGGGGAGGGTCAGGCCGAGCGCCTCGGCCTGCGGGACGGCTATGTCCACGAAGCGCTGGCGCAGCTCGTCGTTGGAGTGCCGCTTGATCTTCCAGGCCATGGACTGCGCGGAGTGCGAGGACTCGTCGTCCGGCGGGCCGAACATCATGAGCGAGGGCCACCACCAGCGGTCCACCGCGTCCTGCGCCATCGCGTGCTGCTCGGGCGTCCCCTGCGAGAGGGCGAGCAGCAGTTCGTACCCCTGCCGCTGGTGGAAGGACTCCTCCTTGCAGATCCGGACCATCGCGCGGGCGTAGGGGCCGTAGGAGCAGCGGCAGAGCGGGACCTGGTTGGTGATCGCGGCGCCGTCCACCAGCCAGCCGATCGCGCCGACGTCGGCCCAGGTCAGCGTGGGGTAGTTGAAGATCGATGAGTACTTCTGGCGGCCGGAGTGGAGCTTGTCGAGCAGCTCGTCGCGGCCGGTGCCCAGCGTCTCCGCCGCGCTGTAGAGGTACAGCCCGTGGCCCGCCTCGTCCTGGACCTTCGCCATCAGGATCGCCTTGCGGCGCAGCGAGGGCGCGCGGGTGATCCAGTTGGCTTCCGGCTGCATGCCGATGATCTCGGAGTGGGCGTGCTGCGCCATCTGGCGGACGAGCGAGGAGCGGTACGCCTCCGGCATCCAGTCGCGGGGCTCGATGCGCTCGTCGGCGGCCACGGCGGCGTCGAACGCCGCTTCGCGGGCGGCCTCCCGCTCCGCCTCGTGCGCCCCGGGCGTCGTGCGCCCCTCTGTCGCCACTGACGTCATCTCCAACTCCCCTACCGACCGATCGTTCGGTTCATTGACTTCAATGGTGAGTCTGCGGCCCGTAGGGTGTCAACCCTGTGGATAACTGCTGTGGACCGACGGGGATCGGGGCGGGATGGATTCGTACGACGACAAGGGCGCGGCAGATGTGCCGGCCGCGGCTCCCCGGCGTGCGGGCATAGCCGGACTCTCGCTGCCCTACCAGGTCGTGGCCGCCCTCGCGCTGGCCGTGATCGGCGTCTTCGGCCTCGTGCACCTGGGCATGATCTTTCTGCACGTCGCGCCCGCCAACACCGTGAGCAAGAAGCACGGAAAGACGATCGGCGAGTGGGTCTACCCGGAGTTCGAGCAGAACTGGAAGCTCTTCGCGCCCAACCCGCTCCAGCAGAACATCGCCGTGCACGTCCGCGCGCAGGTCAAGGGCCCCGGCGGGCGCTCGACGACCGACTGGATCAGCCTCTCGGCCGATGACGCCGCGGCCATCAGGGGCAACGTCATCCCCAGCCACGTGAACCAGAACGAACTGCGCCGCGGCTGGGACTTCTTCGTCAACTCCCACGACAACGCCAACCAGCCGATCGGCCTGCGCGGCTCGCTCTCGGAGCAGTACGTCCGCCGCATCGTGATGCTCCGCCTCGAAGGGCGGGACCTGGGCGGCGAGGTCAGGCGCATCCAGGTCCGCTCGTCCAGCACCTCGGTCGCGCCCCCGCCGTGGAGCGACGAGAAGTACTCGACCCGGCCCACCTACCGGGTCCTGCCCTGGTGGAACGTCCACGAGGCCGACCGGCCCGGCGGAAAGGCACCCGAGAGCCGTAGCGCGGAGGACGCGAAGTGAGCAGCACCAGCCCCCGGGGCACCGGAGCGCACGAGCCGGTGGAGCCGGACGCCGCCGCGCGGGACGCCGCTGTGCGGGATACCGCCGCGCCGGACGCGACCCCCGCCGCCCAGGCCGCACCCGCTTCCGCAACTGCGCCCACAACCGCTTCCGCACCCGCAACCGCTCCCGCCCCCGGGCGCAAGGGCTTCGGCCGCCGCACGGGGAAGGCCGACGGCAAGCTGGGGAAGGCCGAGCGCAAGCTCGGCGCCGCCGTCCAGCGCGTGACGTCCGCCGCCCTCGGCCCGTACCAGACCGCCGTCGTACGGATCGGCTTCTCGCTGTCCTGGCTGGTCTTCCTGGTGTGCGAGATCCCGAACCGCCGCGAGCTGTACGGACCCGACAGCCCCTGGCGCTGGGACCTCGCCGAGCAGCTGATCGGGGACAACGGCTCCTTCACCGTCCTGATGTGGTCGGACGGCACCGTCTGGTTCGAGATCGTCTACGCCGTCGCGGTGCTCTCCAGCCTCCTGCTGCTGCTCGGCTGGCGGACCCGCGCGATGTCCGTCCTGTTCATGGTCGGCGTGCTCTCGCTGCAGAACCGCTCCATCTTCATGGGGGACGGCGGCGACAACGTCATCCACCTGATGGCGATCTACCTCGTCCTGACGCGCTGCGGACAGGTCTGGTCGCTGGACGCGCGGCGCGCGGCGCGGGCCGCCGCCCGCGCGGAGGAGGACGGCCCGGCCCAGGGGCGCGCCGAGTGGGCCGGGCCCGTGCTCTGGGGCGTGCTGGGCGCCGTGCTCGCCTGGGCCACCGCCACCGGTGAGATCAGGGCCGGCGTGCTGGGCGGCTGGCTCACGGTGTTCTGGGGGCTGTGGCTGGTCCACGGCCTCTGGTGGACCGTCGAGCGGCGTGCGCCGGGCAGCGAGCTGCGGACCCTGCTGGACGTGCTGGCCAACCTCGCGCACAACGTCACGCTCGTCGTGATCATGGCGGAGGTCTGTCTGATCTACGCGACCGCCGGCTGGTACAAGATCCAGGGTTCGCGCTGGCAGGACGGCACCGCGCTCTACTACCCGCTCAACCTGGACTACTTCTCGCCCTGGCCCGCGCTCTCCGACCTCCTCGCATCCAGCGGCGTGATGGTGATGCTGCTGACGTACGGGACCGTGATCGTGCAGGTCGCCTTCCCGTTCACGCTCTTCAACCGGCGCGTCAAGAACGTGCTGCTGGTCGCGATGATGCTGGAGCACGCGGGCATCGCGCTGCTGCTCGGGCTGCCGTTCTTCTCGCTGGCGATGATCGCGGCCGACGCGGTGTTCCTGCCCACGGCGTTCCTGGTGTGGCTGGGGAACAGGTCGGGGCGGGGGTGGCGCCTGCTGTGGGAGCGCGGCCCCGTGACCGCAGGGGCCGCGCCGCGCGCGGAGGCCGGGGCCGGGGGCGGCACGGGGACCGGCGGTGCGGGGCCCGGCGGTGCGGTGGCCGACGGCGGAGCCGGGGACGGGCAGGCCGGTCGGCCGGGCGCGGGCGGTAGCCATACGCTCGTGGGGTGAGCAGCAGCGAGGAACCGAACCGACTCCCCGGCCCCGACGGGGCCGGTGAGCCCCCTTCCACCACCGGGGCGCCCGACCAGCCCCTCCAGTACGACGAGGGGTTCGCCGGCGAAGTGGGCGTGGGGCCGCACCCCCTGCCCTGGCCCGAGGGCGAGCGGTACGACCCCGAGCTGCTCGCGGGCGGCGACCGGCGCAACGTCGTCGACCACTACCGCTACTGGACGCGCGAGGCGATCGTCGCCGACCTGGACACGCGGCGGCACGACTTCCACGTGGCGGTGGAGAACTGGGGCCACGACTTCAACATCGGGTCCGTGGTGCGCACCGCCAACGCGTTCCTCGCCAAGGAGGTCCACATCGTGGGGCGGCGCCGCTGGAACCGGCGCGGCGCGATGGTGACCGACCGCTACCAGCACGTGCGCCACCACCCCGACACCGAGTCGCTGACGGCCTGGGCGGCCGCGGAGGGCCTCGCGATCATCGGGATCGACAACCTGCCGGGCGCGGTGCCGCTGGAGCGCACCGAACTGCCCCGCAGGTGCGTCCTGCTCTTCGGCCAGGAGGGCCCGGGGCTCACCGAGGAGGCCCGCAAGCACGCGTCGATGGTCTGCTCGATCGCCCAGTTCGGCTCCACCCGGTCCATCAACGCGGGCGCGGCGGCGGCGATCGCCATGCACGCGTGGGTGCAGCGGTACGCGCAGGTGTGAGCGCCGGGGCGCCGGTGGGAAACCCCGGCGCCCCGTCCACGTGCCTCAGCCCTGTCTCAGCCCTGCCTCAGACCTTCCTCAGACCTCAGACCTGTCTCAGCCCTGCCTGCGGACCTCGACCACCCGGAACCGGTTCGACACGAACGCCGCGTCGCACAGTGCCGCGTTCGCCGCCGGGTTCCCGCCCGAGCCGTGGAAGTCGGAGAACGCCGCCGTCTGGTTCACGTACACCCCGCCCGTCAGGTTCAGCGACAGCTGGGCTGACTCGTCCAGACAGGCGTCCTCCAGCGCGCTCTCGACCTCCGCCGACGTGGTGTACGCGCCGACCGTCATCGCGCCCTTCTCCCGGACCGTACGGCGCAGCAGGTCCAGCGCGGCCGAGGTGGAGTCCACCGCGACGGCGAACGCGACCGGGCCGAAGCACTCGTCCATGTACGCCGCCTCGGCGTCCGGCTTGGTGCCGTCCAGCTTCACGATCACCGGTGTGCGGACCACCGCGTCGGGGAACTCCGGGTTGACGACCGCGCGGGATTCGAGCGCGACCTCGCCGAGCCCGGCCGCCGCCTCCACGCGCGCCTTCACGTCCGGGTTGACGACCGCGCCCAGCAGGGCGTTGGCCCGAGCGTCGTCGCCCAGCAGGCCGCCGACCGCCGCCGCGACGTCCGCGACCACCTCGTCGTACGACTTGGCTCCGGCGTCCGTCGCGATGCCGTCGCGGGGGATCAGCAGGTTCTGCGGGGTGGTGCACATCTGGCCGCTGTAGAGCGAGAGGGAGAAGGCGAGGTTCGCCAGCATGCCCTTGTAGTCGTCCGTCGAGTCGATGACGACCGTGTTGACGCCGGCCTTCTCGGTGTAGACCTGCGCCTGGCGGGCGTTGTCCTCCAGCCACTCGCCGAAGGCGGTCGACCCCGTGTAGTCGATGATCTTGATCTCGGGGCGGGTCGCCAGGGTCTTGGCGATGCCCTCGCCGGGCCGCTCGACGGCCAGCGCCACCAGGTTCGGGTCGAAGCCCTGCTCGGCCAGGACCTCGCGGGCGACGCGCACGGTCAGCGCGAGCGGCAGCACCGCGCGCGGGTGCGGCTTGACCAGCACGGGGTTGCCGGTGGCCAGCGAGGCGAACAGGCCCGGGTAGCCGTTCCAGGTCGGGAAGGTGTTGCAGCCGATGAGCAGCGCGATGCCGCGCCCGCTCGCCGTGTAGGTCTTCGTCAGCTTCAGCGGGTCCCGCTTGCCCTGCGGCTTGGACCACTCCACCGCCGACCGGGGGGTGCGGGTCTGCTCCGCGTAGGCGTACGCGACCGCTTCGAGGCCGCGGTCCTGGGCGTGCGGGCCGCCCGCCTGGAAGGCCATCATGAACGCCTGGCCGCTGGTGTGCATGACCGCGTGGGCGAACTCGTGCGTCCGCGCGCTGATCCGCGACAGGATCTCCAGACAGACCAGGGCGCGCCCCTCGGGCCCCGCGGCGCGCCACGCGGGCACGCCCGCGCGCATCGCGGGCAGCAGGACGTCGACGTCCGGGTGCGGGTACTCGACGCCCAGCTCGATGCCGTACGGCGAGGTCTCCTTGCCCGTCCAGCCGTCGGTGCCGGGCTGGTCGAGCTCGAAGCGGCTGCCGCGCAGGGCCTCGAAGGCCGCGAGGCCGTCTGCGGGGGCGCTCTCGCCGTACGCCTTGGGGTGCTCGGGGTGCGGGGACCAGTAGGCGCGGGTGCGGATCGCCTCCAGGGCCTGGTCGAGCGTGGGCCGGTGGGCCTCGGTCAGCTGTGGGGCGGCCATCAAGGACCAACTCCTCGTCGAGCTGGGCAGGGACGTGCGGACAGAGTTAGATTAACCGAACGATCGGTCGGGACAAGGGGGCCTGGCAAACCTGTGGACAACCCGGTAGGGGAGGATCAGCGCATGACCGCCATTGACGCGAGCAGGACCGTAGCCGTTGTCGGAACGGGCACCATGGGCCAGGGCATCGCCCAGGTCGCCCTGGTCGCGGGACACCCCGTACGGCTCCACGACGCCGCTCCCGGCCGCGCCGAAGAGGCCGCCGAAGCCATCGCGGCCCGCCTGGCCCGACTGGTGGAGAAGGGCAGGATGGGCGCCGACGACCGCGCCTCGGCCCTTGCCCGGCTGCACCCGGCCGCCGCCCTGTCCGAGCTGGCCGACGCCGCGCTCGTCGTCGAGGCGGTCCTCGAACAGCTCCCGGTCAAGCAGGAACTGTTCCGTGCGCTCGAAGAGGTCGTCGCCGACGACTGCCTCCTCGCCACCAACACCTCCTCGCTCTCCGTCACCGCCGTCGCGGGCGCCCTGCGGCTGCCCGGACGGTTCGTCGGACTGCACTTCTTCAACCCGGCCCCGCTGCTCCCCCTGGTCGAGGTCGTCAGCGGCTTCGCCACCGAGGAGTCCGCCGCCGCGCGCGCGTACGAGACGGCGAAGGCGTGGGGCAAGACGCCGGTCCGCTGCGCCGACACCCCCGGCTTCGTCGTCAACCGCATCGCCCGCCCCTTCTACGCCGAGGCCTTCGCGGTGTACGAGGAGCGCGGCGCCGACCCCGCCACCATCGACGCCGTCCTGCGCGAGAGCGGCGGCTTCAGGATGGGCCCCTTCGAACTCACCGACCTGATCGGACAGGACGTCAACGAGGCGGTGACGCGGTCCGTCTGGGAGTCCTTCTTCCAGAGCCCCAAGTTCACCCCCTCCCTCGCCCAGCGCCGCCTGGTGGAGTCCCGGCGCCTGGGCCGCAAGTCCGGGCACGGCTGGTACCCGTACGCGGAAGGGGCGGCCCGTCCCGAGCCGCACACCGCCGAACCCCGCGAGGCGCCCGGATCGGTCACCGTTGCGGGCGACCTCGGCCCCGCCGAAGAGCTCGTCGCCCTCATGGAGGAGGCCGGGATCACGGTCGAGCGGATCGAGCACGGCGGCCCGTACATCACCCTGCCCGGCAGCGACGGACAGCTCGCGCTCGCCGACGGGCACACCTCCGTCGAGTACACCGACGCGGTCTTCTTCGACCTCGCCCTCGACTACCGCGCCGCCACCCGCATCGCCCTGTCCGCCGCCCCCGACACCTCGCCCAAGGCCGTCGCGGAGGCCACCGGCCTCTTCCAGAAGCTCGGCAAGGAGGTCAGCGTCATCGGCGACGTCCCCGGCATGATCGTCGCCAGGACCGTCGCGATGCTGATCGACCTGGCCGCCGACGCCGTCGCCAAGGGCGTGGCGAGCGCCGAGGACGTCGACACCGCGATGCGCCTGGGCGTCAACTACCCGCTCGGGCCCCTCCAGTGGCACGAGCGGCTCGGCAAGGACTGGGCGTACGACCTGCTGCACACCCTGGACGAGCGCTGCCCAGGCGGGCGCTACGCCCCCTCCCTCGCGCTCTTCCAGCTGGGCTACGCGGCCGAAGGGGACGACGCCCGATGACCACGGCCAAGCGCGACACGTACACCCCCGAGACGCTGCTGTCCGTCGCCGTCCGGGTCTTCAACGAACGCGGCTACGACGGCACCTCCATGGAGCACCTGTCCAAGGCGGCGGGCATCTCCAAGTCCTCGATCTACCACCACGTCGCGGGCAAGGAGGAACTGCTGCGCCGCGCCGTGAGCCGGGCGATCGACGGTCTGTTCGGGATCCTCGAAGAGCCGGGCGCCGAGCGCGGCAGGGCCATCGAGAGGGTCGAGTACGTCACCCGCCGCACCGTCGAGGTGCTGATGGCCGAACTGCCCTACGTCACGCTGCTGCTGCGGGTGCGCGGCAACACCAGGACCGAGCGCTGGGCGCTGGAGCGGCGCCGAGAGTTCGACCAGCGGGTCTCCGACCTGCTCAAGGCCGCGGCGGCCGACGGCGACCTGCGCGCGGACGTGGACATCAGGCTCGCCACCCGGCTGCTGTTCGGGATGGTCAACTCCCTGGTGGAGTGGTACCGCCCGCAGCCGGGCGCGGCGGAGGGCGACGAGCTCGCCGAGACGGTGGTGCGGCTCGCCTTCGACGGGCTGCGCACCGCGCACTGAGGCCCGGCGCCGCCCGGTCACCACCGAAGCGCGGAGGCGCCGGTCACCACCGAAGCGCGGCGCCGTCCTGTTCACTCCAGTTCCGTCGGCAGCGCCGGGCCCAGGTCCGTCTCCTCGAACACCAGCAGCGTGCGCGTCGACAGCACCTCGTCGATCGACTGGATCCGGGTCAGCACCAGCTCCCGCAGCGTCCTGTTGTCCGGCGTGTGCACCAGCAGCAGCACGTCGAAGTCGCCGCTGACCAGCGCGACGTGCGCGGCCCCCGGCAGCGCCAGCAGCTGCTCGCGCACCGTGCGCCAGGAGTTCTGCACGATCTTCAGCGTGATGTACGCGGACGCGCCCTGCCCCGCCCGCTCGTGGTTCACCCGCGCGCTGAAGCCCCGGATCACCCCGTCGTCGATGAGCCGGTTGATCCGGGCGTAGGCGTTGGCCCGCGAGACGTGGACCCGGTCGGCCACGGACCGTATCGACGCGCGGCCGTCCGTCTGCAGGATCCGCAGGATGTCCCGGTCGATGGCGTCGAGCGCGCGCGGCGGCGGAGGGCTCCCCGCCGACGCCCCGCCGTCGGCCATTTGTTCATCCGCCATGTCCCCCCGCCTCCTCGTGATGGACGACCTGTCTCTATCCCAGGCTGTGGAGAACCGTTTGTCCACAGGCTGAGGGTGCCTGTAGCCAAAATGCCCCGACGACCGAACAATCGGTAGGTGAGGCGCCTCACACCGCGCGCCGCCCAGTCCACCCCCATCAGGAGGTGTCATGACGGTCCAAGAGCTGCCGGGTGCGGCCGCCTACCGGCCCACGCCGCCCCCGGCCTGGAAGCCGCGCACGGACCCCGCGCCGCTGCTCCCGGACCCCGAGCCGTACCGCGTGCTCGGCACGGAAGCCGCCGCGTCGGCCGACCCCGCGCTGCTGCGCAGGCTCCACGCCGAGCTGGTCCGCGGCCGCAGGTACAACGTCCAGGCCACCGCCCTCACCAAGCAGGGCAGGCTCGCCGTGTACCCGTCCACGGTCGGGCAGGAGGCCTGCGAGGTCGCGGCCGCCCTGGTCCTCCAGGAGCAGGACTGGCTCTTCCCGTCGTACCGCGACACGCTCGCCGCCGTCGCCCGCGGCCTGGACCCCGTCCAGGCGCTGACCCTGCTGCGCGGCGACTGGCACACCGGGTACGACCCCCGCGAGCTGCGCATAGCGCCGCTGAGCACCCCGCTCGCCACCCAGCTGCCGCACGCCGTGGGCCTCGCGCACGCCGCCCGCATCAAGGGCGACGACGTCGTGGCGCTCGCCATGGTCGGCGACGGCGGCACCAGCGAGGGCGACTTCCACGAGGCGCTGAACTTCGCCGCCGTCTGGCGGGCCCCGGTCGTCTTCCTCGTGCAGAACAACGGCTTCGCCATCTCCGTGCCCCTCGCCAAGCAGACCGCCGCCCCCTCCCTGGCCCACAAGGCCGTCGGGTACGGCATGCCGGGCCGGCTCGTGGACGGCAACGACGCGGCGGCCGTGCACGAGGTGCTGACCGACGCGGTGGCCCGCGCCAGGCGCGGCGGCGGCCCCACGCTCGTCGAGGCCGTCACGTACCGCATGGACGCCCACACCAACGCCGACGACGCGACCCGCTACCGCACGGACAGCGAGGTCGAGACCTGGCGCGCGCACGACCCGATCCTCCTGCTGGAGCGGGAGCTGACCGAGCGCGGACTGATCGACGAGGACGGCCTGCGCGCCGCGCGCGACGCCGCAGAGACGATGGCCGCCGCGCTGCGCGAGCGGATGAACGCGGACCCCGTGCTCGACCCCATGGACCTCTTCGCCCACGTGTACGGCGAGCAGACCGCCCAACTCCGCGAGCAGGCCGAACAGCTGCGCGCCGAGCTGGCGGCCGAGGCGGAAGGACAGGACCGATGAGCACGGCCACGGCGCCCGAGGCGGCGGTCAAGCCCGTCTCCATGGCGCAGGCGCTCCAGCGCGCGATGCGCGACGCCATGGCCGACGACCCGACCGTGCACGTCATGGGCGAGGACGTCGGACAGCTGGGCGGCGTCTTCCGCGTCACCGACGGGCTGCAGAAGGAGTTCGGCGAGGAGCGCGTCACCGACACCCCGCTCGCCGAGGCGGGCATCCTCGGCGCGGCCGTGGGGATGGCGATGTACGGGCTGCGGCCCGTCGTGGAGATGCAGTTCGACGCCTTCGCCTACCCGGCGTTCGAGCAGCTGATCTCGCACGTCTCGCGGATGCGCAACCGCACGCGCGGCGCGATGCCCCTGCCGATCGTGGTCCGCGTGCCGTACGGCGGCGGGATCGGCGGCGTCGAGCACCACTGCGACTCCTCCGAGGCGTACTACATGGCGACGCCGGGACTGCACGTCGTCACCCCCGCCACCGTCGAGGACGCGTACGGGCTGCTGCGCGCCGCCATCGCCTCCGACGACCCCGTGGTCTTCCTGGAGCCCAAGCGGCTCTACTGGGCCAAGGAGCAGTGGGAGCCGCGCGAGGTGGCGCCCATCGGCAGGGCCGTGGTGCGCCGCCCCGGCCGCAGCGCCACGCTGATCACGTACGGGCCCTCCGTGCCGGTCTGCATGGAGGCGGCCGAGGCCGCGACCGCCGAGGGCTGGGACCTGGAGGTCGTCGACCTGCGCTCCCTGGTGCCGTTCGACGACGAGACCGTCACGGCGTCCGTGCGGCGCACCGGACGGGCGGTCGTCGTGCACGAGTCGCAGGGCTTCGGCGGCCCCGGCGGCGAGATCGCGGCCCGGGTCACCGAGCGCTGCTTCCACCACCTGGAGGCGCCGGTGCTGCGCGTCGCCGGGTTCGACATCCCGTACCCGCCGCCGATGCTGGAGCGGCACCACCTGCCCGGCGTGGACCGGGTGCTGGACGCCGTGGCACGGCTCCAGTGGGAGGCGGAGAGCTGATGGCCCAGGTCCTGGAGTTCAAACTGCCCGACCTCGGCGAGGGACTGACCGAGGCGGAGATCGTGCGCTGGCTGGTGGCGGTCGGCGACGTGGTCGCGATCGACCAGCCGGTCGTCGAGGTCGAGACGGCCAAGGCGATGGTGGAGGTGCCCTGCCCGTACGGCGGGGTGGTCACCGCGCGCTTCGGTGAGGAGGGCACCGAACTGCCGGTCGGCGCGCCCCTGCTGACGGTCGCCGTGGGGGCCGGGGAAGCGGGGGCCGCGGAAGGGGACGGGGCTCCCTCCGGGGGCGCGGGCTCTACCGGGGCTCCTTCCGGGGGCGCGTCCGCCGCGCGGCCCGCCGAGTCCTCGGGCAACGTCCTCGTCGGGTACGGGACGGGCGCGCCGGCCGCGCGGCGGCGCCGGGTGCGCAAGGACACGCTCCAGGCGGCCGTGCCCGCGGCGCCCGTTCGTACGGCGCCGGTCAGCGCGGAGCCCGTGTCCGCCGCCGCGCTCTCGGGCCCCGCGCTTTCGGGTCCCGCACATTCGGGCCCTGCGATCTCGGGCCCCGTGCCCGTGGTCTCTCCGCTCGTGCGGAAGCTGGCCCGTCAGCACGGGCTCGACCTGCGGGAGTTGCGCGGCTCCGGGCGCGACGGGCTGATCCTCAGGTCCGACGTGGAGGCCGCGATCCGGGTCCCCGGGCCCGAGCCGGTGGCCGCCCCGGCGCCCGCGCCCGCCCGCACCGGCCCGGTCGGCGAGCGGGTGCCGCTGCGCGGCGTGCGCGGCGCCGTCGCCGACAAGCTGTCCCGCAGCCGCACCGAGATTCCGGACGCGACCTGCTGGGTCGACGCCGACGCGACGGAGCTGATGGCGGCGCGCGCCGCCATGAACGCGGCGGGGGGCCCGAAGATCTCCGTCATCGCGCTGCTGGCCAGGATCTGCACCGCCGCGCTCGCCCGCTTCCCCGAGCTGAACTCCACGGTCGACACGGCGGCCCGGGAGATCGTGCGGCTGCCCGGGGTCAACCTCGGCTTCGCGGCGCAGACCGCGCGCGGCCTGGTCGTGCCGGTCGTCCGCGACGCGCACGAGCGCGACGCCGAGTCGCTGAGCGCGGAGTTCGCCCGGCTCACCGAGGTCGCACGGGAGGGCGCGCTCACCCCGGCCGACCTGACGGGCGGGACGTTCACGCTCAACAACTACGGGGTGTTCGGCGTGGACGGCTCGACGCCGATCATCAACCACCCCGAGGCGGCCATGCTCGGAGTCGGCCGGATCGTCCCCAAGCCCTGGGTCCACCAGGGCGAGCTGGCGGTGCGTCAGGTCGTGCAGCTCTCGCTCACCTTCGACCACCGGGTGTGCGACGGCGGCACGGCGGGCGGCTTCCTTCGGTACGTGGCGGATTGCGTGGAGAACCCCGTGGTGCTGTTGCGCACGGTGTGACCCCGCGCGTCCCGTCTGGCCCCGAGTATGCGCATACTCGGGGCCATGGCCATGACCGCACCCGGCGCATCCGACGCCGCATCCGACGCCGCGACCGACGCCGGATCCGGCTCCGCGTCCGGCCACCTTGCGTCCGGCCCCCTCTTCGACGCCGTCGTGCTCGCCGGAGGGGCCGCCAAGCGGCTCGGCGGGGCCGACAAGCCGGGCCTGAGCGTGGGCGGCAGGGCCCTGCTCGACCGGGTGCTCGACGCGTGCGCGGGCGCGGGGACGACCGTCGTCGTGGGCGACCGCAGGGCCACCGCGCGCCCCGTCGTCTGGGCGCGCGAGACTCCGCCGGGCGGCGGCCCGGTCGCCGCGCTGGACGCCGGAGTGCGGCGGACCACCGCCGCGTACGTCCTGGTGCTCTCCGCCGACCTGCCCTTCCTCGGTACGGAGACGGTCACCGCGCTGCTCGACGCGGCGCGCGCCGAGGACCGCGAAGGCGCGCCCGGCGCCGGAGGTCCGCTCGGCGTCGAAGGCGCGCTCGGGGTCGACGCCGACGGCCGCGACCAGCCGCTCGTCGCCGTCTACCGCGCCGAACCGCTGCGCCACGCCCTCGCCTCGCTCTTCGCCGAGTACGGCTACCTCGCGGGACTGCCGCTGCGGCTGCTCACCGAGAGCCTCGACCTCGCCCGCGTCCCCACCGGCCCCCTCGCCTCCTTCGACTGCGACACCTGGGAGGACATCGCGGCCGCCCGCGCGCGGATCAGGGAGCATGGAAACGTGCTGGACGAATGGATCACCGCAGTCAAGAACGAGCTCGGCATCGAGTTGGACGTCGACACCGCCGCTCTGCTGGACCTCGCGAGGGACGCCGCACACGGCGTGGCCAGGCCCGCGGCGCCGCTCACGACCTTCCTGGTCGGCTACGCGGCGGGCCGCGTAGCCGGTGCGGGCGGCGGCGCGGAAGCGGTCGCCGAGGCCACCCGCAAGGCCGTCGCCCTCGCGGCGCGCTGGGCCGCCGAGGGCCGTGCGTCCGACGCGGCGGACGCCGGATGACGCCGGAGCGGGAAGAGGGCCGGGACCGTGAGCGGGAGCTGGACGGGGTCGAGGAGGCCCTGGCGCTGGTGAGCCGCGCCGCCGCCGACTCCGCGCGCCCCCGCCGCACTTCGCCCTCAGCGCCCGCCCCGTCCACCCCGTACACCGGATCCACCCCGTCCGCCCCGCCCTCCGGGACCGCCGCGCCCACCGGACCCCCCGCCCCCCGCCCCGGCACCGGGCGGCACCGCGCCACCCCCTGGGCCGAGGCCCGGGAGACCGCTGCACGCGCGGGCCGGGGCGCCCCCGCCCGTACCCACCGGACTCCCCTCGCCGACGCGCTCGGCCGGACCCTCGCCGAACCGCTGGACGCCCTCACCGACCTGCCGCCCTTCGACACGTCGGCGATGGACGGCTGGGCCGCGTCGGGCCCGGGGCCCTGGACCGTACGGGAGGGCGCGGGCGTCCTCGCCGGGAGCGCCGCCCCCGGCAGGCTGGCCGACGGCGATGCCGTACGGATCGCGACCGGCGCCCGGATCCCGCCCGACGCGACCGCCGTCATCCGCAGCGAACACGCCCGTGTGACGCCCGCGCACAGCACCCGGGACGCCGCCGAAGAACCCCGGAGCGCCCCGCAGCTGTACGCCGAGCGCGAGGTGGTGCACGGGCAGGACATCAGGCCCCGGGCCCAGGAGTGCCGTACCGGGGACCGGCTGCTGGCCGCGGGCTCCCTGGTGACCCCGGCCGTGCTCGGCCTCGCCGCCGCCGCGGGCTACGACGAACTGCCCACCGTCCCCCGCCCCCGCGCCGAAGTCCTCGTCCTAGGCGACGAACTCCTCGCCGCCGGGCTGCCGCACGACGGGCTGATCCGGGACGCCCTGGGGCCGCTCCTCGGCCCCTGGCTGCGCGCGCTCGGCGCCGACGTCGCCCGGGTGCGCCGCGTCGGGGACGACGCGGACGAACTCCTGCGCGCCGTCACTCAATCCGAGGCCGAGCTCGTGGTCACCACCGGAGGCACCGCGGCCGGACCCGTCGACCACGTCCACCCCGTGCTCACGGCCGTGGGCGCCGAACTCCTGGTGGACGGCGTCAAGGTGCGCCCCGGCCACCCGATGCTGCTCGCCCGCCTCTCCCCCGGCCGCCATCTGGTCGGGCTGCCCGGCAACCCGCTCGCCGCGGTCTCCGGACTGCTCACCCTCGCCGGACCGCTGGTCAGGGCGCTGGCGCGGCACGCGGCGCCGCGGGAGCCGTACACCCTGGCCGTACGCGACGAGGTGCACGGCCATCCTCATGACACCCGTCTGGTGCCGGTCGAGGTCAGGGCGGGGCGGCTGCTGCCGCTGCACTACAACGGGCCCGCGATGCTGCGCGGCATCGCCGCCGCGGACGGGCTCGCCGTGGTGCCGCCCGGCGGCGCGCGGCCGGGCGACGAGCTGGAGGTCCTGCGCCTCCCCTGGACGGAGGCGTGTTTCACGTGAAACTTCCCGGCCACGACGCGATGGCCAGACATGCCGACGAACACCTCGTCACCAGCCGGGTGAAGCTTCCGCGCAGAGCCGTGGAGCGCCCGCTGCGCCAGGTCACCAAGCGGCTGCTGATGGCGCTCGGCGTGCTGTGGCTGACCGTCCTCATCGTGTGGCTCGACCGCAAGGGCTACCACGACAACGCCAACGGCAGCCTGGACCTGCTCGACTGCCTCTACTACGCGACCGTCACCCTCTCCACCACGGGGTACGGCGACATCGTGCCGCACAGCGACAGCGCACGGCTGGTCAACGTGCTGCTGGTGACCCCGCTGCGCGTGCTGTTCCTGATCATCCTCGTCGGCACCACGCTCGAAGTCCTCACGGAGCGCACCCGTGAGGAGTGGCGACTGAACCGCTGGAGAAGCAACTTGCGTGAGCACACCGTCGTCGTCGGATTCGGTACGAAGGGCCGGTCCGCGATCCAGACGCTCTGCGCCACCGGTCTGAAGAAGGACCAGATCGTCATCGTCGACCCCAGCGCGAAGGTCATCGAGGCGGCCAACGCCGAGGGCTTCGTGGGGGTCATGGGCGATGCGACGCGCAGCGACGTACTGCTGAGGGCCGAACTCCAGAAGGCCCGTCAGGTCGTGATCGCGACCCAGCGCGACGACACCGCCGTGCTGGTCGCGCTCACCGCGCGG
Organism: Streptomyces sp. NPDC050504; assembly: GCF_044458065.1. Lineage (NCBI taxonomy): Bacteria > Bacillati > Actinomycetota > Actinomycetes > Kitasatosporales > Streptomycetaceae > Streptomyces > Streptomyces sp. NPDC050504. The sequence continues at coordinate 439,736 of NZ_JBITHO010000003.1, forward strand.
CAGCTCAACAAGGGCGCGAAGATCGTCGCCGCGGTGCGGGAGGAGGAGAACGCGCCGCTGCTGCGGCAGTCCGGCGCGGACGCGGTCATCACCAGCGCGAGCGCGGCGGGGCGGCTGCTCGGCCTCTCGGTGCTCAGCCCGAGCGCGGGCGCGGTCATGGAGGACCTGATCCAGCAGGGCAGCGGGCTCGATCTGGTCGAACGGCCGGTGATAAAGAGCGAGGTCGGCAAGAGCGTCCGGGAGACCGGGGACCTGGTGGTGAGCGTGGTGCGCGGGCACCGGCTGCTCGGGTACGACGACCCGGAGGCGAGCCCGCTCCAGCTGACGGACCGGGTGATCAGCATCGTGCGGGCGTCGAGCCCGCCGCCGCCGGGGCCGCTGGAGTAACCGGGGCCGCTGGAGTAACGGGAGGACCCGAAGTGTCGCCGGGGCCCGGAGCAGCGGGAGGACCCGAAGTGGCCCCGGGGGACCTGGAGTAGCGTCGGGGCATGTATGCGATCACGATCCCCGAACCCGGTGGCCCCGAAGCGCTCGTCTGGGCCGAGGTCCCCGATCCCGTGCCCGGCGAGGGCGAAGTACTCGTCGAGGTCGTCGCCAGCGCCGTGAACCGGGCGGACCTGCTCCAGCGGCAGGGGTTCTACAACCCGCCGCCCGGGGCGTCCGCCCTCCCCGGCCTCGAATGCTCCGGGCGCATCGCCGCGCTCGGGCCCGGGGTGGTCGGCTGGAGCGTCGGCGACGAGGTGTGCGCGCTGCTCGCGGGCGGGGGGTACGCGGAGAAGGCCGTGGTGCCCGTCGGGCAGCTGCTGCCGGTGCCGGACGGGATCGACCTGGTGACGGCGGCGGGTCTGCCCGAGGTGGCGTCGACCGTGTGGGCGAACGTCTTCATGAGCGCGGGTGCCGCATCGGGCGCGGCCTCCGGTGTTCTCGGCGCCGGTCTGCGGCCCGGCGAGACGCTGCTCGTGCACGGCGGTGCGAGCGGGATCGGCACGATGGCGATCCAGCTCGCCAAGGCGGTGGGCGCCCGGGTCGTGGTGACCGCGGGGTCCCCCGAGAAGCTGGCGCGCTGCGCCGAGCTGGGCGCGGACGTGCTCGTGAACTACCGCGAGCAGGACTTCGTGGAGGAGGTGCGGGCGGCGACGGGCGGGGCGGGCGCGGACGTCGTCCTCGACGTCGTCGGCGCGAAGTACCTGGAGCGGAACGTGCAGGCGCTCGCGGTGAACGGGCGGCTCGTCGTGATCGGGCTCCAGGGCGGGGTGAAGGGCGAGCTGAACCTCGGGGCGCTGCTGGCGAAGCGGGCTTCGGTGACGGCGACTTCGCTGCGGGGGCGGCCGTCGGCGGAGAAGGCGGCGATCGTGGCGGCGGTGCGGGAGCACGTGTGGCCGCTGCTCGCCTCCGGGCGGGTGCGGGCGGTCGTGGACCGGGTGGTGCCGCTCCGGGACGCGGGGGAGGGGCACCGGGCGCTGGAGGCCGGGGAGAACGTGGGGAAGGTGCTGTTGGCGGTGTAGGGGCGCGCGCTCCCGGAACCGGGCCCGGCCCGGACAGGTCGGCGGGCTCCGCCCCCGAACTCCCGGGCCCCGAACTCCCGGGCCCCGAACTCCCGGGCCCCGAACTCCCGGGCCCCGAACCCCCGGGTCTCGAACGCCGACTGGCCCCGAACGCCGACGGGGTTGGAACGCCGGCGGGGCTGGAACCGGCCCGCCGGCGTCGCGCGTTTTCCTACAGGTACGGGCCCGACCGCACCGGGCCGTGGGGGTTCTCGTCGTCGTCCTCGTGGCTCGCGCCCGGGGGCAGCGCCCTGCGCATCTGCTCCAGCTGGGCGCGCGCCGCCATCTGCTGGGCGAACAGCGCGGTCTGGATGCCGTGGAACAGGCCCTCAAGCCAGCCCACCAACTGGGCCTGCGCGATCCGCAGTTCCGCCTCGGAGGGGATCGCCTCGTCGGTGAACGGGAGGGAGAGCCGCTCCAGCTCCTCCACCAGCTCGGGGGCCAGGCCGTCCTCCAGCTCCTTGACCGACGACGCGTGGATGTTCTTGAGGCGCACCCGGCTCGCCTCGTCCAGGGGGGCCGCGCGGACCTCCTCCAGGAGTTGCTTGATCATGCTGCCGATGCGCATGACCTTCGCGGGCTGTTCGACCATTTCCGTCACCGGGACCTCGCGCGACTCGTCGTCGCCCTCAACGCCGCCGAGAGCCATGCCGTCCTGCCCCACCACAAGGATGTGGGGACGCTCCTGGGGCTGTTCCGACTGATCCGACCGTTCACTCCTCGGCATCTCCATGCCGCCATTCTCTCGCACACGTGCCTCATAGGGCTGTGTGCCCCCGGGAGTGGATGATCCACCCCCGGGGGGCGCGAACGGACCGGAAAGTTCAGCCGGCCCTGCGCGCCAGCGCGAGCCGGGAGCGGGTCAGGCCCGCCGCCAGCAGTCCGGCCAGCACCGGCACGGCCACCGTGAGGATCCCGATCGTCGTCCAGGGCAGCACGATGGGCGTGTACGCGGAGTCCATCGGGTTGGCCCGCATCGCCGCCGTCGCCTGGCGCAGGTCCACCAGGCGCAGCGCCACCGCGGGCACCAGGCCCGCCGCCGTGCCCAGCAGCACTCCCGTCACGGCGACCACCGCGCACTGGAACCCGGAGAGCGAGCGCCGCACCCGGGGCGGCGCGCCGACCGCGCTGAGCGTCGTCAGATCGGCCTCCGCGTCCGCCTTGGCGAGCCCCGTGGTGATCGCGGCCGCGCCGAGCGTCACCACGCCCGCGAACAGGGCGAGGATCAGCAGCATCGGGTCGTCGGCCCCCGAGATCTTCATCGGCGTGTGGAGGAAGACCGTGTTGCCCGCCTGGAGCAGCGCGTCGTCGACCTTCTGGCGCTCGGCGTCGGTCGGCTGGTGCCGCACCCGGTAGACCGAGCCGACCGGTTCGGTGTGCAGGCCGAGCTTCTCGGCGGAGCCCGGCGGCATGATCATGCGGATGCCGGGCGTCGTCACGTAGGTGTCGGGGGCGATGTACACCGGGACCTTCGACACGACCGTCCTGGCCTTGCCCGGGTGCGCCTTGCGGCCCGCCCCGTCCTTCGGGCCGTACGTGTGCACGGCCTTCAGCGTGACCTTGCCGTCCTTGGCGAACGCGCTGTTGAGCAGCACGGGCGTGCCCGCGGCGAGCGCTTTGAGCGCCGCCGGGTCCTCCAGGCCGACGTAGGTGCGCAGCAGCTGCTCGTCACCGGTGACGATGTTGTTCAGGCCGGTGCCGAAGACGTCCATGGCGACGTTCTCGTCCGCGCAGGCGGGGGACTCCTTCAGCTTCTTGTGCTCGCCGGCGGAGAGCCGGGCCGCCAGCGCCGCCGCGCCCTTGCCGCGCAGGGGGCACTGGCTTCCTGCGGGCTTCACGAACTCCAGGGAGCCGCAGCCGGTTTCGTTGCCCTCGGCGTCGTGGGTCCGGTAGCGGTTGCAGTCGCTGCCCGCCCAGACCCGGCCGAAGTCCGCGCGCCCGCCGGGGGCCAGCGGCAGGCTCCGCTCGGCCGAGGGCCGGGCGAGGGCCAGGGCCTGGCGGGTGTCGGTCCTGCTCTCCAGGGTGTCGGCGACCAGGGCGACGGTGCCGGGCGTGAGGGACTGCTGGACGTCGTACGCCATCTGGGTGCGTTCGCTGACGGTGTACGTGGCGATGGCCACGCTCCCCGCGACCGCGGCCATCACGGCGGCGACGGCGGGCGCGGTGCGGCCCCGGTTGCGGGCGGCGTCGCGCAGGGCGAGGCGCGGGACGAGCGGCAGCCGCCTGCCGAGCCGCCCGAGGAAGCCGACGATCACCGGGATGCAGCAGAGCAGCCCCAGCTCGGCGATGATCGAGCCGCCCGCGACCAGGGTGCCGGCGCCTGTGGTGCCGCCGAACAGCGCGATCGTGACGCCCAGGGCGAGCGCGGCGGCGCCGAGCGTCGGCAGCGTCCGCGAGGCGTGCCGTACGCCCTTGCGTCCGGTCAGCGCCTCCAGGACGGACTGCCGGGCGGCGACGACCGCCGGGACGAGCGCCGCCAGGACGCCCGTGACCAGGCCGATCGCGGCGATGGCGGCGATCTCCAGCGGAGGCGTCTCCAGGGTGCCGAAGCGCTTGCCCGTCCAGCCCTCGATAATCGGCCGGAGCAGCGCGGTGAGCCCGATGCCCAGGACGGCGCCGGTCACCGCGCCGATCGTGCCCAGCACCAGCCCGCCCGCGAGGACGACCGACCTGATGTGGCGCCGGTCGCCGCCGCACGTGCCGAGCAGTCCGAGCTGGCGGCGGGAGCGGCGCGCGCCGACGGCGAACGCCGGGCCCGCGAGCAGGACGACTTCGAGCACCGCCATGGCGACGATGGTGACGGCCGCGATGCCCAGCTCGGTCGAGTCGTCGCCGAAGCCGCCGCCGATGCGGGCCGCCAGCGGGACCTCGGAGTCCGGGGGCGGCGCGAGCACCACGGAGCGGGACTCCACGACCACGCCGGTCTTGTTGGCGGCGAGCACGTCCGCCCAGGTCACGCCGGTGTTCCCGGCGGCCTTCACGAGCCATTCGCGTTTGTCGGCACTGGGCGGCAGGACGTTCTTGTCGCGTGTCGAGGCCTGCTGCCAGGGCGCGATGACGGCGCCCGGCTCCGCGTAGAGCGCGCGCTTGGCGAGTGCGTCGGGCAGTTCGACGGACGCGGTGATGGTGAACGTACGGTCCAGTCCGCGCACTTCGGTCTTCGAGCCGACCTTCAGGCCCGCCGACTCCAGGAACGCCCCGGTGGCGGCCAGTTCGCCGGGCGCGTCGGGGAACTCCCCCTCGACCAGGTCGATCATGCCGCGCGCCATCGGGTCGCCGGTGCTCAGCTCGGTGATCTCGGTGCCCGCGACGCCGTGCGCGGTGGAGACGGTCGCGGGGACGGACTGCCGGGTGATGTGCCGGGCGCCCGCGGGTATCGCGGCCTCGACGTCGACGTCACCCTCGGGCTCCCGCGCCGGTGCCTTGCCGCCCGGCGTGCCGACGGCGGAGACGTCGGGCAGCTGCTCGACGGGCGTGGCGCCCATTCCGGCGTCGGAGAACTTCGCGTCGGCCGAGCCCAGTTCGGCGGTGAGCCGCTCGGCCGCCGTCGGCTCGGCGCTGCGGTACGTGACGTCGGCGGCCGTCACCCCGAGGACCGGCAGCGCGATCATCGCGACGACCAGGGCGGACCTGCCCTTGGCGCGCAGCGCGTCGCGCCTGGCGATGCGCAGGGCGGCCCGCCACCCTCCCAGAGCGCTCATCGGGTGCCCTCGGCGGTGGCGAGGAGGGAGTCGGCGTCGGAGGTCAGGGTCTGGTCGATCAGCGTGCCGTCGCGCAGGAACACGACCCGGTCGGCCCAGGCGGCGTACCGCGGCTCGTGGGTGACCATCACGCCGGCCGCGCCCGCGTCGCAGCGCCCCCGCAGCATGGCGAGGACCGTCTCGCCGGTCTCCGAGTCGAGCGCGCCGGTCGGCTCGTCGGCGAGGACCAGGCGCCGGTCCCCCACCAGGGCGCGGGCGATGGCGACGCGCTGCTGCTGGCCGCCGGACATCTCGTCGGGGAAGCGGTCGGCGACCTCGGCGAGCCCCATCTCCTCCAGGGCCGCCACGGCCTCCTCGCGGGCCTTGCGGACGGGGACGCCGTCCAGCTCGCGGGGCAGGGCGATGTTCTCGGCGGCCGTGAGGGCGGGGATGAGGTTGTAGTCCTGGAAGACGTAGCCGACGCTGCGGCGGCGCAGCGCGGCGAGGCCCTTGCGGTCGAGGCCGGAGAGCGGCTGTCCCTCGATCAGGATCTCGCCGCCGGTGGCGGTGTCGAGGCCGCCCGCGAGGGTGAGGAGCGTGGACTTGCCGGATCCCGAAGGCCCCATGACGGCGACGAGTTCGCCCGCGCGCACGGTCAGGTCGACCCCGCGCAGGGCGTGCACTTCGGCGACGCCGGAGCCGTGGGTACGGGTCAGCGCCCGGAGTTCGAGCACGGGTGTGGACATGGTGGATTCCCCCCTGGGGAAAGACTGGTGGTCAGGCGTACGGGGACACGGGGACACGGGTATACGGAGACCCGGAGTGCGGGCAGGGCGCGCGTTCAGCGCCGCGCGCGGGGGCGTGACGTGGCGTTCGTCGGCGCCTTGGCGCCCGTCGGCGCGGGCGCGGGCTCCCGCGCCGCCGCTTCCGCGAGCCGTACGAGCCGCGACTCGCAGTGGTCGAGCCAGCGGGCCTCGGCCTCGGCCTGGAAGATCAGCTGCTCCAGGACGAGCAGCCAGGCCACCTCGTCGCGGTCGGCGGGCCCGTCCGTCAGCGCCTTCGCCTTCAGCCGGGTGTAGTCCTGCATCGCCTTCACGGTGTGGTGCCGCTGGGCCTGGATGACGGCCCTGATGTCGACGCCGGGGGCGCCGACGGCCATGGCGAGCTTGATGGCCAGCTCGTCGCGGGCGGGGCTGGTGCGGTCGACGGGCTGTGCGAACCACCCCTTCAGCTCGCCGCGCCCCTCGTCGGTGATCGAGTACAGCGGGTGCCCGCCGTCGTCCTGGCCGTCCTGGAGGATCAGGCCGTCGCGCTCCAGACGGCTCAGCGTGGTGTACACCTGCCCGACGTTCAGGGGCCAGGTGGAGCCCGTGCGTGACTCGAATTCGGTGCGGAGCTGGGAGCCGTAGCGCGGGCCCGCTTCCAGAAGGGCGAGAAGCCCGTGACGGATCGACATACTGAGTATGTATACCGAGTATGTTCAGGCGCGACAAGGCGACTCAAGGACGATCCCCGGGGTCCGTCTCAAGGATGACACCGCAGGTCACAGGTGCTTTCCGAGGGAGGGCGCGGGTGGGTCAGCGGCTGCGCAGCCGGGCCCCGAAGAAGCCGAGCCCGAGCCCGATGAGCGTCAGCCCCGCGCCCAGCGTCACCAGCGGGGCGGCCTGCCGGGAAGGGCGCGCGACGGCCCGTGCGACGGGCTCGCGGGCGGCGGCGGGCGGCTGTGCGGGCGGGCGCGCCGTAGGCCGTACGGGCGGAGCGGACGGCTCCGCCCCGCGTACCGCCGCGTCGGCCTCAGGACGGACGTCGGCCGGTACGGCGAACGTCGGCTGCGCGCGCCCCGGCCGCGCCCGCCCCTCGCCCGCGGGGTGCCCGGCCAGGCTCGGCGGCGGGCTCTCGGCGGCGCCCGCGAGGGGCGCGCCCAGCAGCACGGCCCCGAGCGCGAGCGCGCAGGCGGTGCGCGGGGGGCGGAGCCTTGGAGCCACGGGGGTGACCCCCTCCCGTACCGGGCCGAAGGGGAAAGCGGTGACCGACTCAGCGTCACACGCCGGAACGTTTCCGGCATCCCGGGCGCGGCAGGACACGGCACGGCACGGCCGGGCGACAACAGGGCCCGGTACGCGCCGCGCGTACCGGGCCCTGCCGCAACGGTCGGCGTCAGCCGATCGGGCTCACTCGGGAGGGTTGCCCGTCGAGACGGTCAGGACGATGTCGACGGCCTTGGGGTCGACCTCGGTGTCGGGCTGCGGGAACTGGTTCAGGATCGCGCCCTCGCCCCAGGTGTTCTCGTTCTGGGTCAGCTCCTGCTTGATCTTCCAGCCCGCCGCCTGGATGCAGGCCTTGGCGTACTTGATGTTGATGTACTGGAAGTCGGGCATCCGGATCTTCGCGGGGTCGCTGATGCCCTCGCCGGGATCGGTGCACTTATCGTTCTTGATCTTCTTGCTGAGGTCGGGCCCCTTGTGGCCCTCGACCGCCGCCCCCGCCGACGCGCTGTTCGACGCCTCGTCCTTCTTCTTGTCGTCCGGGTCGCCCTGCATCTTCACCACGGCGATCACACCGCCGATCGCCACCAGCGCCACCACGACGGCGCCCACGATCACCGGCATGTTCCGCCTGCCGCCGCCGCCGTTCGAGCCCGCACCGGTCGTCGCGGGAGCGGGCGAGATCGTGTACGGGGGCGGGGTCGGCGCCGCCTGGTAGGGGCCGGGCGCCGGGGTCTGCGCCGCCTGCGGGTAGCCGTAGCCCGGCGCGGGCGTCGGCACGGGCGCCGGGGCCGGTGCCGGGGTCGGCGGACCGAAGGGGTTCGGCTGGTAGGGCTGCTGCACGGACTGCGGGGGCTGCCCGGACTGGTCCAGCGGCGGGAACACCGCGGAGCCCACGCCCGCGCCGCTGCTCCCGGTGTGCGCGCCGGGCACGATCGCCGGGGCGCCGGTCTGGCCCGCGCCCAGCACCCGGGCGATCTCGTCGCGCATCGCGGCGGCGCTCGGGAAACGCTCGTTCGGGTTCTTCTTCAGCGCCCGCGCGACCAGCGCGTCCACCGCGGGCGGCAGCGAACGGTTGATCGTGGAGGGCGCGACCGGCTCCTCCTGGACGTGCGCGTAGGCGATCGCCAGCGGGGAGTCCGCGTCGAACGGGATCCGGCCCGTCAGCAGCTGGAAGAGCATGATGCCGACGGAGTACAGGTCGGAGCGGGCGTCGACGCCGCGCCCCAGGGCCTGCTCGGGCGAGAGGTACTGCGGGGTGCCGACGACCATGCCGGTCTGGGTCATCGAGGTGACCCCGGACTGCATGGCCCGCGCGATGCCGAAGTCCATCACCTTGACCACGCCGCGCTTGGTCATCATGACGTTGCCCGGCTTGATGTCGCGGTGGACCAGGCCCATCTCGTGGCTGGTCTCCAGCGCGGCGAGCACGTCCGAGGTGACCTTGAGGGCCTTGTCGGTGGGCATCGCGCCGTACTGCCGCACGTCGGCCGCGAGCACCGAGCCGAGCGGGTGCCCCTCCACGTACTCCATGACGATGTACGGCATCAGCGCGCCGTCCAGCTCGTCCTCGCCCGTGTCGAAGACCGACACGATGTTGGTGTGGGACAGCTTGGCGACGGCCTGCGCCTCGCGCCGGAAGCGCTCCCGGAAGGACTGCTCGCGGCCCAGCTCGGTGTGGAGGGTCTTGATGGCGACCTGGCGGTCGAGCGCGGAGTCGTACGCGAGGTAGACGGACGCCATGCCGCCCTCGCCGAGGAGGTCGCGCAGCTGGTACCGGCCACCAGCCACCGATCCGCCCGCGTAGCGGCCGTGTGCGCCGTCCTGGCTCATGACTTGCTTCCCCCTATGCCCGACCAGGGCTCGCTATCACGGGTGATCTAACCGGAGCCAGTCTGCCCGAGGGGGATTTCACGTCAAGCCGGGTGCCCGTTCCGTGACCGTACGCACAACAAGAGTCGCGCAAGCGTTACAGGAGCGGGACGGAATTTGCGCGCGTGCGCCGTCCCCGGGTTGGATGGCCGGTCACTCTCATATCCGGGGTGTCACACGGAGGCTGTAGCGTGGCCCGGCAGAGCACCCCCACATCCGCGGACGCGCGGACGGAAACAAACGACGGCGAGGACTGATGGCACCCGCACCCGAACCCGAAGCGACCGGCGGCGGCGTGTCGGACTCGGCCGAATCCTGGGGCGCCGGCGGCCTGGTCGGTGACGGACGGTACCGGCTGACGCACCGCCTGGGCCGGGGCGGCATGGCCGAGGTGTTCGCCGCAGAGGACGTACGGCTCGGCCGCACCGTCGCCGTCAAGCTGCTCCGCTCCGACCTCGCCGAGGACCCGGTCTCCAAGGCCCGCTTCACGCGCGAGGCGCAGTCCGTCGCGGGGCTCAACCACCACGCGGTGGTGGCGGTCTACGACTCGGGCGAGGACCACTTCGCGGGCAACACGATCTCGTACATCGTGATGGAGCTGGTCGAGGGCCGCACCATCCGCGACCTGCTGATCAACGCCGACGCCCCGCCGCCGGAGCAGGCGCTGATCATCGTGTCCGGCGTGCTGGAGGCCCTGGCCTACAGCCACCAGCACGGCATCGTGCACCGCGACATCAAGCCGGCCAACGTGATCATCACCCACTCCGGCGCCGTCAAGGTGATGGACTTCGGCATCGCCCGCGCGCTGCACGGCGCGCAGTCGACGATGACCCAGACCGGCATGGTCATGGGCACCCCGCAGTACCTCTCGCCCGAGCAGGCGCTCGGCAAGGCCGTCGACCACCGCTCCGACCTGTACGCGACGGGCTGCCTGCTGTACGAACTGCTGGCGCTGCGGCCCCCGTTCACCGGCGAGACCCCGCTCGCCGTCGTCTACCAGCACGTCCAGGACATCCCGACCCCGCCGTCCGAGGTCTCCGACGCCACGCCGCCCGAGCTCGACGGGCTCGTGATGCGCTCGCTGGCCAAGGACCCGGACGACCGCTTCCAGAGCGCCGAGGAGATGCGCGGTCTGGTGCAGTACGCGCTCCAGATGCTCCAGGCGCAGGGCGGCCACACGGGCACCTGGAACACCGGCCCCGTGGAGATGCACGAGAGCCCCGTCACGCCCGCCGCGGGCACCATGGCGCTCGGCCACCCGGGGCACGCCCACACCACGCAGGGCCCGATCCTGCCGCCGATGAACCCGGACGACGGGGCCTACGACGGCGGCGTCGGCGGGCGGCCCGGCGGCGGCCGCGGCAAGCTGGTGCTGTTCATCGTGCTCGCGCTGATCGCGATCACCGCGGGCGTGGTGTACGCGATCGACGCGGCGAACGGCGGCAAGAAGAGCGGCGGGGACACGAAGACCACGCCCCCGGCCAGCTCCCCGGCGACCAAGCCCTCCACGACCCCGTCCGACCAGGAGTCGGAGGAGGAGCAGGAGCCGACCGACAACGGCAGCGGCGGCAGCGGGCAGGAGCAGCCGAACAACCCGCCGACCGACAAGTACAGCCCGTCCGACCAGCCGAGCGACAACAGCAGCGGCACCCCGTCCGACTCCCCGAGCCCGACCGACAACGCGACGGACGGCCAGGGCCAGCAGGGCCAGACCGAGGGTCAGACGGACGGTCAGGCCCAGCAGGGTCAGACGGAAGGCCAGACGGACGGTCAGGCCCAGCAGGGCCAGACGCAGGGCCAGACGGACGGTCAGGCCCAGCAGGGCCAGACCCAGGGCCAGACGGACGGTCAGACGCAGGGGCAGACCCAGGGTCAGGCCGAGGGTCAGGCCGAGGGCCAGACCGGGCAGTGACGCCGGGACCGGTCCGGGGCGCCGTGGCCGCCCCGGATCCGGGTCAGCCCGCGAACGCGTCGCTGACCGCCTCGTACTCCTTCGTCCACCACACCACCAGGGCCGACGCCGCGGGGAACTGCGGGTCGGCCCTTCGGTCGTTCAGCAGATAGCGCCAGCGCAGTATCCAGAAGTCGTTGAGCCGCTCCCACCACACCCGGTGCACCGCGTGCGCCAGTTCGGCCGGGTCCGCGCCCGCCGCGCGGCGGTAGGCGCGCGCGTACGCCCGCACCTTCGCCAGCTCCAGCCGCCCCGCGGGCTCCACGAAGAAGATCGCGGCGGCCCTGACCGCCTCCTCCGCCCTCGGCTGCACCCCCAGCCGGTCCCAGTCGACGATCGCGGCGGGCTCCGCGCCCCGGTAGAGCAGGTTCAGCGGATGGAAGTCGCCGTGCACCCAGGCACCTTCGGCGGCGGGCGCGGGGCGCCGCGCCGCGTGCCGCTCCACCAACTCGCGGCGCTCCAGCAGGCGGTACTCGGCGAGCGCGTCGAAGGAGTCGCGCGGGGAGCGGCCGCGGACGGCCGCCAGCAGCTCGTTGATGAGCGCGTAGGTGTCGGCCGGGTCGGCGCCCGCGCACTCGCGGGGCGCGCCGGGGCCCATCACGCGCTCCAGACAGGTGTGTACGGCCCCCAGGAGCGCGCCGAGCCGCCGGGACTGCGGGGTCGTGAGCTGGGCGCCGTCGCGGTGCCTGCCATCGACCCAGGGGTGCAGGGCGTAGCAGCGGCCGTCGATCACCGTGACGGTGCCGCCGTCGGAGTCCTCGACGGGCGGGGCGACCGGCAGGCCGAGGGCCTGGAGCCGCTGGGTGGCGCGGTGCTGGCGCGCGATGGCCTCGCGGTCGCCGTCGAGGTGGTGCTTGAGGAAGTACGCGCCGCGGGTGGTGGCCAGGCGGTAGCCCCGGTTGAGCAGGCCGAGGGCGACCGGTTCGCAGGACAGCGCGTCGCCCACGCGGGCGCGGGGGTAGCCGCTCAGCAGCGATTCGACGGGGGGCAGCGGGTGCGGGTGCGGGGGCGCCGGGAGGGTTGCGGGCGCCGGGAGGGTTGCAGATGAGCGCGGCACGCTTCAGATGTTAGATCACGCTGCGTCGTCGAGCTGTCGCGCTGTGCTGAAATCGAGGTGCGTGACGGTCACGAAGTGCGGTTCCACCCGCAGGAAGACCGGCTCGAACGGCTCGCCGTTCACCTCGCTCGGGCCCCGGCCGAAGAGGGCGCGCTGCTCGGGGGTGGGGTCGACGATCTCGGCGGGGCCGGTGAACTGGACGGACCAGCCGTTCTCGTCGCCGTCGGCGGCGTTGAAGTTGTCCGTGCCGTAGGCGACGACGCTGCCGTTGCACGCCTCGTGGTAGCCGAGGCCCGCGTGCATCCGGAGGAGGACCTTGCCGTCGACGAGGACGTGGCGGGCCACGGCGAGGAAGGGCAGGGCCCGCATGCTGGTGGCCAGGCGGCCGTACGGGACCCGGCTGAGCAGCTGGATGGCGCGGAGTTCCTCGGTGGACATGCCTTCTACTGTCCCGTCGCACCGGTGGCGGGTACAGAGCCCCCAGCCCCGTGCGGGCGGGACGTTGGTCCCGAATCGGGGGTACGGGGAGAAAACGGCCCCGTCGCCCCGGGGGCGCCCCGCCGGGGGCGCGGGGAACCGCGCGACCGGCCACCTGCCGGACCGCAGGTGGTCACGGCCTCCCCGGCACCCCCGCCCCGCGAGCGCGGCGCCTAGTGCTTCTCCGCCTGGAGGCGGGCCACGTAGGCCGCTGCCTGGCTGCGCCGCTCCATGCCCAGCTTGGACAGCAGGCTGGAGACGTAATTCTTGATCGTCTTCTCCGCGAGGTGCAGCCGCTCCCCGATCACCCGGTTCGTCAGCCCCTCGCCGATCAGGTCGAGGATCTTCCGCTCCTGCTCGGTGAGGTTCGCGAGCTTGTCGTCGCCCTTGCCGTTCTTGCCGTCGCGCAGCCGCTCCAGGACGCGGGCCGTGGCGACCGGGTCGAGCAGGGACTTGCCCGCGGCCACGTCCCTGACCGCGTTCAGCAGCTCGTTGCCGCGGATCGCCTTGAGGACATATCCGGAGGCACCGGCCATGATCGCGTCGAACAGCGCTTCGTCGTCGGCGAACGAGGTGAGCATCAGACATTTGATGTCCTCGTCCTGTGACCGGATCTCGCGGCAGACCTCCACCCCGCTGCCGTCCGGCAGCCGCACGTCGAGAACGGCCACGTCCGGACGGGTCGCAGGGATCCTGACCAGGGCGTCTGCCGCCGTGCCCGCCTCGCCGACGACTTCGATGTCGCTTTCGACCGAGAGCAATTCGTGGACACCCCGGCGGACCACCTCGTGGTCGTCCAGGAGGAAAACAGTAATTTTGCCTGATTCGCGCACGGATTCAGTCTCACACACAGACCCTTCCCGTGCCGCAGGTGACCGGGATAACGTGCCGTTGTTCCGGCGGCCTGCAAGGCTTGTTCCCGACGCTCTGACCAGGGACTGTTCCCCCGCTTTCTCGATTTACTTGGAAATCCAAGCAAAATCGCAGGTCAAATGGGGTTTCACAGTTATGTGGAGCACTGGGTAACGTTCCTAGGACAGGGCGTTCGCCGGGGCACCTGTCACGCCTGTTTTTCGATGGTTCATCCAAGGTGCACCCACCCCGTGCACGGGTACGGACAACAGGCGAGCCGCACTGGCCCACCGGCAACCCCGGGGACCGGACCGACGGAGGAGCACGCACGTGACCGTGGAGAGCACTGCCGCAGCGCGCAAGCCGCGACGCAGTACCAAGCGCGCAGCCGCAGCCGGCGCCGCGAAGAAGCCGCAGAGTTCCGAGCCCCAGCTCGTACAGCTGCTGACGCCCGAGGGCGAGCGCGTCGAGCACCCCGACTACCGGATCGACCTGTCCGCCGACGAACTGCGCGGGCTCTACCGGGACATGGTGCTCACCCGGCGGTTCGACGCCGAGGCCACCTCGCTCCAGCGCCAGGGCGAGCTGGGCCTGTGGGCCTCGCTGCTGGGCCAGGAAGCCGCGCAGATCGGTTCCGGGCGCGCGCTGCACGACGACGACTACGTCTTCCCGACCTACCGCGAGCACGGCGTCGCCTGGTGCCGCGGGGTCGACCCGACGAACCTCCTCGGGATGTTCCGCGGCGTGAACCACGGCGGCTGGGACCCCAACAGCAACAACTTCCACCTCTACACGATCGTCATCGGCTCGCAGACGCTGCACGCGGCCGGGTACGCGATGGGCGTGGCCAAGGACGGCGCGGACAGCGCGGTGATCGCGTACTTCGGCGACGGCGCCTCCAGCCAGGGCGACGTGGCCGAGTCGTTCACCTTCTCCGCGGTCTACAACGCCCCGGTCGTGTTCTTCTGCCAGAACAACCAGTGGGCGATCTCCGAGCCGACCGAGAAGCAGATGCGCGTGCCGCTCTACCAGCGCGCGCAGGGCTTCGGCTTCCCCGGCGTGCGGGTCGACGGCAACGACGTGCTGGCCTGTCTCGCCGTGACGCGCGCCGCGCTGGAGCGGGCGCGCCGGGGCGAGGGCCCCATGCTGATCGAAGCGTTCACCTACCGCATGGGCGCCCACACCACCTCCGACGACCCCACGAAGTACCGCAGGGACGAGGAGCGCGAGGCGTGGGAGGCCAAGGACCCGATCCTGCGCCTGCGCACGTACATGGAGAAGGAGGGCTTCGCCGACGCCGCCTTCTTCGAGGAGCTGGAGGCCGAGAGCGAGGCGCTGGGCAAGCGCGTGCGCGAGGCCGTCCGGGCCATGCCGGACCCCGACCCCATGGCGATCTTCGAGAACGTGTACGCCGACGGGAACGCCCTGGTCGACGAGGAGCGCGCGCAGTTCGCCGCGTACCAGTCCTCGTTCGCCGACGTTCCCGGTGGGGAGGGCAAGTAGCCATGACCGTGAAGAAGCTCCCGATCGCCAAGGCGATCAACGAATCGCTGCGCACGGCGATGGAGAACGACCCGAAGGTCCTCGTCATGGGCGAGGACGTCGGCAAGCTCGGCGGTGTGTTCCGGGTGACCGACGGGCTGTTCAAGGACTTCGGCGAGGACCGGGTCATCGACACCCCGCTCGCCGAGTCCGGCATCGTCGGCACGGCCATCGGCCTCGCGCTGCGCGGCTACCGCCCCGTCGTGGAGATCCAGTTCGACGGCTTCGTCTTCCCCGCGTACGACCAGATCGTCACGCAGCTCGCCAAGATGCACGCCCGTGCGCTCGGCAAGATCAAGCTGCCGGTCGTCGTGCGCATCCCGTACGGCGGCGGCATCGGCGCGGTCGAGCACCACAGCGAGTCCCCCGAGGCGCTCTTCGCGCACGTCGCGGGCCTGAAGATCGTCTCGCCGAGCAACTCGTCCGACGCCTACTGGATGATGCAGCAGGCGATCCTGAGCGACGACCCGGTGATCTTCTTCGAGCCGAAGCGGCGCTACTGGGACAAGAGCGACGTGGACACCGAGGCCATCCCCGGGCAGCTGCACAAGGCCCGTACGGTGCGCGAGGGTTCGGACCTGACGCTGGCCGCCTACGGCCCCATGGTGAAGGTCTGTCAGGAGGCCGCCGCGGCCGCCGCCGAGGAGGGCAAGTCGGTGGAGGTCGTCGACCTGCGCTCGGTCTCCCCGATCGACTTCGACTCGGTGCAGGCCTCGGTGGAGAAGACCGGCCGTCTGGTCGTCGTCCACGAGGCGCCCGTCTTCTTCGGCTCGGGCGCCGAGATCGCCGCCCGCATCACGGAGCGGTGCTTCTACCACCTGGAGGCCCCGGTGCTGCGGGTCGGCGGCTACCACTCGCCGTATCCGCCGGCGCGGCTGGAAGAGGAGTACCTGCCGGGTCTGGACCGGGTGCTCGACGCCGTCGACCGCTCGCTCGCGTACTGAGAAGGGATCGGGGAAACATGTCTCGATACCGCGAATTCAAGCTTCCCGACGTCGGCGAGGGCCTGACCGAGGCCGAGATCCTCAAGTGGTACGTCCGGCCCGGTGACACGGTCACCGACGGCCAGGTCGTGTGCGAGGTGGAGACCGCCAAGGCGGCCGTCGAACTGCCCATTCCGTACGACGGAGTGGTGCACGAGCTGGCCTTCGAGGAGGGCGCCACCGTCGACGTCGGCACGCCGATCATCACGGTCGACGTCCAGCCCGGGTCGGGCCCCGCCGAGGAGCCCCCGGCCCAGGCGCCCGCCGCCGTGCCCGCGCCCGCCGCGCCCGCCGCACCGGTGGAGTCGGCCGACGACGAGGCGCCGAAGGGCCGCCAGCCCGTCCTCGTCGGCTACGGCGTCGCCGAGTCGTCCACCAAGCGCCGCCCGCGCAAGGCCGCGGCGTCCGCCGCCACCGCCGCGCCCGCCGCCGCGGCGCTCCAGGCCGAGCTGAACGGCCACGCGGGCGCCCCGGCCCCCGCCGCCCCGGCTCCCGCCCCGGCCGCCGCCCTCGGCACCGTCCCCGGGCCCAGGCCGCTCGCCAAGCCGCCCGTCCGCAAGCTCGCCAAGGACCTGGGCATCGACCTGGCGGCGGTCACCCCGACCGGACCCGACGGCATCATCACGCGCGACGACGTGCACGCCGCCGCCGCTCCGGCCCCCGCGGCGCCCGCCGTGCCCACGCCCGCCGCACCCGCCGAAGCGGGGGACGTTTCACGTGAAACGTCCCCCGCCCCGGCCGCTCAGCCGGTGGCCGGTGCCCGGGAGACCCGGGTCCCGATCAAGGGCGTGCGGAAGGCCACGGCCGCGGCCATGGTGGGCTCCGCCTTCACCGCCCCGCACGTCACGGAGTTCGTGACCGTCGACGTGACCCGGACGATGAAGCTGGTCGACGAGCTGAAGTCCGACCCGGACATGGCGGGGCTGCGGGTCAACCCGCTGCTGCTCATTGCCAAGGCGCTGCTCGTCGCGGTCAGGCGCAACCCGGCCATCAACGCCGCCTGGGACGAGGCCGCCCAGGAGATCGTGCTCAAGCACTACGTGAACCTGGGCATCGCGGCCGCCACCCCGCGCGGTCTGATCGTCCCGAACATCAAGGACGCGGACGCCAAGACCCTGCCGGAGCTGGCCGGGGCGCTGGGCGAGCTGGTCGCCACCGCGCGCGAGGGCCGGACCACGCCCGCCGCGATGCAGGGCGGCACGCTCACCATCACCAACGTCGGCGTCTTCGGCGTCGACACCGGTACGCCCATCCTGAACCCGGGCGAGTCCGCGATCCTCGCGATCGGCTCGATCAAGCTCCAGCCCTGGGTCCACAAGGGCAAGGTGAAGCCCCGTCAGGTCACCACGCTGGCGCTCTCGTTCGACCACCGGCTGGTCGACGGCGAGCTGGGCTCCAAGTTCCTCGCGGACGTGGCCGCGGTCCTGGAGCAGCCGAAGCGGCTCATCACCTGGGCCTAGACGGCACTTGGGCCCAGGCGACACCTGGGCCCGGACGACAGAAACCCCGGAGGGCGCCGCCGCGCCCTCCGGGGAGTCGGGTGTCCTGCCGCGTCAGTCGTGCGTCAGTCGCGCTGCGCGTCCGCGGGAAGCGGACGGATCGACATGGTGCGGGCGGCGCTGGAGCCGAAGCCGAAGTCCAGGACCTTGGCCGCGTCCGTCCAGCGGGACGTGGAGTTCATCAGCACGCCCGTGAGGGTCTTGCCGTTCTTGGTGGCGGCGAAGACCAGGCAGGGACCGGCCGAGGTGCCGGTGCCGGTCTTGATGCCGACGGCGCCCGGGTAGGAGCCGAGCAGCAGGTTGGTGTTCTTCCAGGTGTACGTGCGGATGCCGCCGCTGCTGGTCTTCGCCTTCGTGACGAACGTCTTGTCCTTGACGACGCTCTGGAGCACGGCGCTGCTGAACGCGTGGCGCGCCATCTTAGCCAGCTCGGGCGGGGTCGTGTAGTTGTTGCCCGCGCGGGAGATGCCGTCGAACGAGTCGTACTTGGTGTTCGTCAGGCCGAGCTTCTTGGCCTTGGCGTTCATCTGGGCGATGAAGTTGTTCGTGCGGGCCGCCGTGGTGCTGCCCTTGCCGAAGGTGTCGGCGAGCGCGTAGGCCGCGTCGCAGCCCGAGGGCAGCATCAGCGCGGAGAGCAGCTGGCGGACGGTGAGCTTGTCACCGGTCTTCAGGTCCGCGGTGCTCGCGCCGTTGCGCACGACGTAGTCGCGGTACTCCTGCTTGATGGTGATCACGCGGTTGAGGTCGACGCCGGGCGTCGTGAGGACCGTGATCGCGGTGGTGACCTTGGTGGTGCTGGCCATCTGACGGCGCACGCCGTTCGACTTGCCGTAGATCGGCTTGGCCGAGGCCTGGTCGAGCAGGTAGCCGCCCTTGGCCGTGATGGACGGGATGGCGGGCGCGGCGGACGCGGTGGGCGCGGCCAGCGGCGAGGCCGTCAGCAGCAGACCGCCTGCGACGGCGACGGTGGCGGCTCTGCGCACGCTCTTGAAGCTGGATATCAAGGAAAGGCTCCGGTTCGCGTAGTTCGCGTATGCGGTGAAACACGTGTGAAGGGGACGCGGTCGTCACTCCGGTGACACACCTGTCCCGAGAAGTGACGCACGGGAAGCCCAAATGGATGCACCCGGGAAACAGATCGTTGTGGGTCTTCTGATGCACACGTGTTGTATCTAAGCTGTGCGCATGCCCGTCAAACAGCCCCCCGCGGCCGATCGCGTCTACTTCCACATCAAGCAGGCGGTGCTCGACCGCCGTTACGCGGGGGGCACCCTCCTCACCGAGGGCGAGCTGGCCGAGGCCGTCGGCGTCTCCCGCACCCCGGTGCGCGAGGCCCTGCTCAAGCTGGAGGTGGAGGGCCTGATCAGGCTCTACCCCAAGAAGGGCGCCCTGGTCCTGGCCGTCTCCGCACAGGAGATCGCCGACGTCGTCGAGACCAGGCTGCTGGTCGAGGAGTTCGCGGTCCGCAGGGCAGTGCCCGCGCCGCACGCGCTCCTCGACCGCCTCGAAGAGCTGGTCGAACAGCAGCGCGCGCAGGCCGAGGGCGGCGACCTCGCGGCCGTCGCCGCCACCGACCGCTGCTTCCACGCCGAGATCGTCCGCAACGCGGGCAACGAGATCCTGGCCCGGCTCTACGACCAGATGCGCGACCGCCAGCTGCGCATGGGCGTCGCCGTGATGCACTCCCAGCCCGACCGCATCGCCAAGAACATCGTCGAGCACACCGAGATCCTGGACGCGATCCGCAGCGGCGACGTGGAGCTCGCGGCCGAGCGGGTCCGCGCCCACCTCAGCTGGGTCAAGGTCGTCGTCAGGGGTGAGGCCCGATGAACGCGCCCGTTCCCGAACAGGCCCCGGCCGCCCCGCTCGGCGGCCCCCGCGCGCTCCTGGTCTGGGGCGTCGGCGTCGCCGTCTACTTCGTCGCCGTCATCTTCCGCACGTCCCTGGGCGTCGCCGGGCTCGACGCCGCCGAGCGCTTCGACGTGGGCGCCTCCGCGCTCTCCACCTTCTCGGTGCTCCAACTGCTGGTCTACGCGGGCATGCAGATACCCGTCGGCCTGCTCGTCGATCGGCTCGGCACCAAGAAGGTGCTGGTCATGGGCGCCGCGCTGTTCACCGTCGGCCAGCTCGGCTTCGCCCTCGCCCCGTCCTACGGCACCGCGCTCGCCGCCCGCGCCCTGCTCGGCTGCGGCGACGCCATGACCTTCATCAGCGTGCTGCGGCTCGGCACCCGCTGGTTCCCCGCCAGGCGCGGCCCGCTCATCGGCCAGATCGCCGCGCTCTTCGGTATGGCGGGCAACCTCGTCTCCACCCTGGTCCTCTCCCGCGCGCTGCACGGCTTCGGCTGGACCACCGCCTTCGCGGGCAGCGCGGCGGCCGGTGCGCTGGTCCTCGTACTGACCCTGCTCTTCCTCAAGGACCACCCCGAAGGGCACGGGCCCGCCCCCGTGGAGCGCGCGGGCCTGGCGTTCGTCGGGCGGCAGATCGGCCGGTCCTGGCGGGAGCCCGGCACCCGGCTCGGCATGTGGGTGCACTTCACCACGCAGTTCCCCGCGATGGTCTTCCTGCTCCTGTGGGGCATGCCCTACCTCGTGGAGGCGCAGGGGCTCAGCCGCGAGTCGGCGGGCACCGTCCTCACCGTCGTCCTGCTCTCCAACATGGTCGTCGGCCTGGTCTACGGGCAGCTCATCGCCCGCTGCCACACGGCCCGCGCCCCGCTCGCCATCGGTACGGTGCTGGCCACCGCGCTCGCCTGGGCCTCGGTCCTGCTCTGGCCCGGCCACGCGCCGATGGCGCTGCTGATTGCGCTCGCGCTCGTGCTCGGCGCCTGCGGACCCGCCTCGATGATCGGCTTCGACTTCGCGCGCCCCGCCAATCCGCCCGAACGCCAGGGCACCGCGTCGGGTATCACCAACATGGGCGGCTTCGTCGCCTCCATGACGACGCTGCTCGCGGTGGGCGTGCTGCTGGACGCGACCGGCGATAACTACCGGATCGCGTTCTCCTCGGTGTTCGTGCTGGAGGCGGTCGGCCTCGCGCAGATCCTGCGGCTGCGGGCCCGCGCGGCGCGCCGCGAGGAGGAGCACCTGGTGGCCAGCAGGGTGGAGGCCGTGCACGTCCCGGCGTGAGCCGGTGCTACGGCGTGACCGCGAAGTTGTGCAGGATCGCCGCCGCCAGGTCCTGGTCGCCCTCGGCCTTGATCCGGTCGGCGACGGCCGCCGCCCGCACCCGTCCGCACGAGAGGCGCAGGAACGTCTCCCAGTCCATCGCGATGCTCACCAGCGGGCCCAGCGAGGGGGCCCCGTCGATCGTGCCGTGCCCCTGCGCGTCGACCCGCACCGTGCGCAGGAACTCCACGGGGCCGTGGATGTCGAAGACGACCGCCGAATTCGGCGGCGCGCCCGCGTCCTTGGCGACGATCCCGGGCAGCGACTGCAACAGGATGTCGCGCGCGACGTGCGCGCCGGGCGAGTCGAGGTTGCCCGGCCTGCCGAGGGTGGCGCGCAGGTCCTGCTCGTGCACCCAGACGTCGAACGCCCGCATCCGCAGGGCCAGTTCGAGGGTCTGCTCGGCGCCCAGCGGGGCCCGTACGAGGGTGTCGGGCGAGCGCGTCTCGTTCCGCAGCTGCCGCGCGCGGCGGATGATCGTGTACTCCAGCTCGGAGGTCATCTCGGGCGCCGTGTGGTGTCGGCGCACGTCCACCTGCATCTCCATGTACCGGGCGAACTCGCTCTGCACGTGGTAGAGGTCGCGCGGCAGCGTGTGGATGGGGCGGGGGTCGCCCAGCTGCTCGCACTCCATCCCGATGATGTGCGACACGATGTCGCGGACCGACCAGGCGGGGCACGGCGTCGCGCGGTTCCACTCGCCCTCGACGAGCGGCTGGACCAGCTCGGATATCGCTTCGACGGAGTGGGTCCAGGCGTCGGCGTAGGTCTGGAGGCTGGGATGGACGGTCACGGGACCCCTCGGCGGTTCTGCGGTACTCGGGCTGATGCGTGCTCACTGGCTGGTACGAAGGCGGCTGCGTGGGAGGTTCGGACGCCTAAGTTACGCTCCCGGGGGGCACCCCGGCAGTGCTTTCGTGTGACGATCGTAGGCTGTCTGTTGACGGAGCCGACAGCTCGAATGCCAGGACGGTGGTAGTGTGCGCGCCTCTTTGATCCAGTTCGCCGTTGACCCGGATGAATCCGCCGATTCCCGTAGGCTGCGCGCCGCTTCGCTGGTGCGCGAGCAGCGCGGCGCCGATCTGGTGGTCCTCCCGGAGCTGTGGCCCGTGGGCGCCTTCGCCTTCGAGGAGTTCGACGCGGCGGCCGAGCCGCTGGCCGGGCCCACGTACGAGGCCATGGCGAAGGCCGCGAGCGACGCGGGCGTCTGGCTGCACGCGGGCTCGATCGTGCAGCGCGGCGAGGGCTCCGAGGGCGGTGGGGGCGGTGGGGGCGGCGAGCTGTACAACACCTCGCTCGTCTTCTCCCCCTCGGGCGAGCTGGCCGCCACGTACCGGAAGATCCACCGCTTCGGCTTCGACGCGGGCGAGGCCGTGCTGATGACGGCGGGTCAGGAGCTGACGACGATTCCGCTCCCCGGCCTGACCGCGGGCCTGGCCACCTGCTACGACCTGCGCTTCCCCGAGCTGTTCCGGGGTCTGGTCGACGCGGGCGCGGGGCTGTTCGTCGTCCCGGCGGGCTGGCCCGCGCGGCGCCGCGCGCACTGGCGGCTGTTCGCGCAGGCGCGCGCGGTGGAGAACCAGGCGTACCTCCTGGCCTGCGGCACCGCGGGCACGCACGCCGGGGTCGAACAGGCCGGGCACAGCATGGTCGTCGACCCCTGGGGCGAGGTGTTGGCGGAGGCCGGGCCCGGCGAGGAGGTGCTGACCGTGGAGCTCGATCCGGCGAAGGTCGCCGAGACCAGGGAGCAGTTCCCGGCCCTGAAGGACCGCCGGCTGGGCGTCGCGCCCCCGCGCGCCTGAGCCCGTACGCCCGAGTCCGTACGCCTGAGCCCGTACGCCCGAGTCCGTACGCCCCCGGGGGGCCCGGCCCGCACGTCAGTCCGGGTCCCCCGCCCCCGCCTTCTGCCCGCCGCCCTCCCGCTCCTTCTCGGCCAGCCGGATCACCGCCACCGCGACCGCGATCATCAGGGCCGGGTCGGCGTCCTCCCGCACGACGTCGACCGCGTACGTCTCCCGCACCCGCAGCCACCTGCGCGAGATGTGCGCCAGCAGCTCGCCGTCGTACTCCACCGCGAACTCCCGGTCCAGGATCCGCCCGCTGACGTCGAGCTCGGTGCCCTCGACCAGCGTGACGCGGAAGTGGTTGCGCAGCAGCGAGAGCCGCTTGCGCCGGATCGTCGCCAGCGTCTCGCCGTCCCGCTCCAGGGTCATCGCGTCCCGGAACGACAGCAGCTTCTCCCTGAGCGTGATCAGCACCCGCCCGGAGCGGTCCTTGATCTCCAGGGTGTCGCGCACCCGCAGCGCCTTGCCGTCGACGAGGAACGCGTGGACGCCGTCCTCGGTCTCCACCCAGTAGTCGTCACCGATCGCGAACATTTTGTCGCGTACGAGATACTTCATGCCCCCAGGACTACCCCGCGGGGCGCTTTCGTACGGCCGTGATCGGGTGTTCACGCCGGGATGGCACCCTGGAGCGCATGAACGCAACGCCTGCTGCCCGTCGTGCCCGTGTCCGCGCCCCCGAACTGGTCGGGAAGGGCGGCTGGCTCAATACCGGAGGGCGGGAGCTGGGGCTCGCCGAGCTGCGGGGCAAGATCGTCGTGCTCGACTTCTGGACCTTCTGCTGCATCAACTGCCTGCACGTCCTGGACGAGCTGCGCGAGCTGGAGCGGGAGCACGCGGACACGCTCGTGGTCATCGGCGTGCACTCCCCGAAGTTCGTGCACGAGGCCGAGCACCAGGCCGTCGTGGACGCCGTCGAGCGGTACGACGTGCACCACCCGGTCCTCGACGACCCGGAGCTGGCGACCTGGAAGCAGTACGCCGTGCGGGCCTGGCCCACGCTCGTGGTCATCGACCCCGAGGGGTACGTCGTCGCGCAGCACGCGGGCGAGGGGCACGCGCACGCCATCGCCGCGCTCGTCGCCGAGCTGGAGGCCGAGCACGGCGCCAAGGGCACGCTGCGGCGCGGCGACGGGCCCTACGTGCCGCCGGAGCCGGTCGCCACGCACCTGCGCTTCCCCGGCAAGGCGCTCGCCCTGCCCTCGGGGAACCTCCTGGTCTCCGACACCACCCGGCACCGGCTCGTCGAGCTGGCGGCCGACGGCGAGAGCGTCGTGGGGTACGTCGAGGGCGACTTCAACGAGCCGCAGGGGCTCACCGCGCTGCCCGACGGGCGGATCGTCGTCGCCGACACCGTCAACCACCGGCTGAAGGTGTACGACCCCGAGAGCGGCGGGGTCACCGTCGTCGCCGGGACCGGCAGGCAGTGGTGGCAGGGCGAGCCGACCGGGGGCGACGCGCTGGAGGTCTCGCTCTCCTCGCCGTGGGACGTCGCCTGGTGGCGCGGCGAGGTGTGGATCGCCATGGCGGGCGTGCACCAGCTCTGGGCGTGGGACCCGGCGGCCGGCACCGTGCGCGTCGCCGCGGGCACCACCAACGAGGGCCTGGTCGACGGGCCCGGCGACCAGGCCTGGTTCGCCCAGCCCTCCGGCCTCGCCGCCGCGGGCGACCGGCTCTGGGTCGCCGACTCCGAGACCTCGGCGGTGCGCTGGGTCGACACCGAAGGGGCCGTGCACACGGCCGTCGGCGCCGGGCTCTTCGACTTCGGGCACCGCGACGGCGACGCCGCGCAGGCCCTCCTCCAGCACCCGCTGGGCGTCACCGCGCTGCCCGACGGGTCCGTGGCGATCTGCGACACGTACAACCACGCCCTGCGCCGCTACGACCCCGCGACCGGGCAGGTCAGCACCCTCGCCACCGACCTGCGCGAGCCCAGCGGCGCGGTGCTGGTCGGCGACGGCGTCCCCGACCTCGTCGTCGTCGAGTCCGCCCGCCACCGCCTCACCCGGCTGCGGCTGCCCGACGAGGCCGTCGAGGTCGCGGACGTCGCGCACCGCACGCGGCGCGCCGCCACCGAGGTCGCGCCCGGCAAGCTCCGCCTCGACGTGGTCTTTCAGGCGCCCAAGGGGCAGAAGCTCGACACCCGCTACGGCCCCTCCACGCGGCTGCTCGTCTCCTCGACCCCGCCCGAGCTGCTCGCGGAGGGCGCGGGCACGGACACGGACCTCGCGCGCGACCTGCTGTTCGCGGACGGGGTGACCGAGGGCGTGCTGCACGTCTCGGCGATGGCCGCGTCCTGCGACGACGACCCGGCCAACGAGTACCCGGCGTGCCACGTCCACCAGCAGGACTGGGGCGTTCCGGTACGGGTCACGGAGGGCGGGACGGCCCGGCTGGGGCTGGTGCTGGCGGGGCTGGACGCGGAAGGCGCGGAAGGCACCGAGGGCGCCGAGTAGCACCGCGCATCGGACGAAAAAGGTGGCGGACGGCACACGGGGGGTGTGATGCCGTCCGCCACATCCATGGGGGGCGGACCCGTTTGGGGGTGGGTCGCGCCGCGCCGCCATCAGGATCCACGACGGCGCTGGCGTCCCGCTGTCGCCCCGCTAACGCTCCGCTGTCGTCCCCCGCTCCACCGCCGTCGCGATCCGGTCGAGCTGGGCGTCCGCCCGCTGCACGCCCTCCTTGTGGCCGTGCACCACCGCCGCGTCCCGCGCCCGCAGCAGCTCGGCGCGGGCCGCCTCGTGGTCGCCGAGATCCAGCAGCGCCGCGCCCGCGGTGGCCGTCAGCATGCCGTTCCTGATCGCGACCAGGCCGTCCGACGCGTCCCCCGCCAGCGCGATGCCCACGCGCGCGCAGGCCAGCGCGGCCGGGGCGTCGCCCGCCGCGAGCAGCTGCCTGGCCCGGTGCTCCAGCACCAGCAGTTCCGTCATCAGGTCGCCCGTGCCGCGGATCAGCTCGGCGGCGCGCGCCGTGTGGGCCAGCGACTCGGGGCTCACCCCGCCCCGGTCCAGCGCCACCGACAGGTTCACCAGGGCCGTCGCCTCGCTCGACACGTCACCGGCGCGGGCGGCCAGCGCGGGCGCCAGGCGCAGGTGGACCAGCGCGTCGGCCAGCCGGCCCTCCTCGGTCAGCACCCAGCCGAGCAGCGCGCGGATCCGGGACTCGGCGTCGGGGTCGTACAGCCCGACGGCCGCGGCCAGCGCCGCCTCCAGGAGCGGCACCCAGCCGTCGCGCACGTGCCACACCAGGTACGGCCACTGGAGCACGACCAGCCGCCACGCGCGCTCGTCGTCCCCCGAGGCGCGGGCGGCGACGACGGCGGCGGCGAGGTTGTCGCGCTCGGCGGCGTACCAGAGGAACGCGGCGTCCCGGTCGGCGAACCGCGGCACGTCGCCCGGCACGCGCGCCCCGGGCGGGAGGGTGCAGCACGGCTTGTCGTCCGGTTCGGCGGCGGTCGTCGCGGCCAGCGCCGTGCAGATGTAGTGGTCGAGCAGGCGCGGCAGCGCGCCGCCGTCGTCGTCCGCCGCGAGGCCCCGCGCGTACAGCCTGACCAGGTCGTGCAGGGTGTAGCGGCCCGGCGCGTACTCGGTCAGCAGGTGTGCGTCGGCCAGCCGGTCCAGGGCCTGCGCCGCGGCCGGCGGCGCGAGGTCGGCGAGCGCGGCCGCCGCGTGCCGGTCCAGGTCGGGGCCCGGCAGCGCGCCCAGCCTGCGGAACAGGTGCGCGGCGTCGGCCGGCAGGTCCTGCACGGTCAGCCGGAGCGCGGCGGCCACGCCCGAGCCGTCCGCGCCGTCGGACTCGCCCACGGACAGCAGCGTCAGCCGCCGCTGTTCGTCGGCCAGCTCGGCCGCCAGGTCGGCGAGGCGCCAGCCGGGGCGGGTGGCGAGCTGGGCGGCGGTGATGCGCAGGGCCAGCGGCAGCCCGTCGCACAGCTCGGCCAGCCTGAGGGCCGCGCCGGGCTCGGCGCCGACCCGGTCGCCGCCGACCGCGGCGGCCAGCAGCGCGGCGGCCTCGCCCGGCACCAGCGCCTCCAGCGGCACGGGCCGGGCGAGGTCGCTGACGATCAGCCCGCCGAGTCGCCGCCTGGACGTGATCAGGGCCGCGCAGCGCGCCCCCGACGGCAGCAGCGGGCGGGCCCGGTCGGGGGTGCGGACGTTGTCGAGCACGACGAGCAGCGCGCGCTCCTCGGTGAGCGAGCGGTACAGCGCGGCGGCGGCGTTCGGCGACTCGGGGATGTGGCGCGGGGCCACGCCCAGGGCCAGCAGGAACTCCCGGATGACGTCCTGCGGGTCGACGTCGCCGTCCGGCGCGAAGCCCCTGAGGTCGGCGAAGAGCGCCCCGTCGGGGAAGCGTCCGGCGGCGCGGTGCGCCCAGTGCAGGGCGAGCGCGGTCTTGCCGACGCCGGCGGGCCCGGTGAGCAGGGCGACGGGGGCGTCGCCGCCGGTGTCGAGCGCGGTGCCCAGCGCGTCGAGCTCCCGGTCGCGCCCGAGGAAGCCGCGCGGGGCGCGGGGCAGGAGGTCGGGCCTGGGCCCGGCGCGGGTCCCCGCGGGGGCGGGCGCGACGGGGGCGGCCGGGGTGGTGTCCGCGGGGGCGCCCGGTGCGGCGTTCCCGTCCGCCGCGCCCTCCGCCGCACCGGCCGGTGTCTTGTCCGGTGTCTTGTCCGGCGCCCCGGCGGCCGCCCCGGCCGGTGTCCCGAGTGCGGTGGTGCCGGTCACCACCCCGGTCACCACCCCGGTCACCACCCCGGCCGTCGCCGCGGCTTCCGCGTCCCCGGCCGTCTCCCGGGTGCGCTGCCACGGCGCCGCCGGTCCCTGCTCGGCGGCCGGGCCCGGGGCCGTGCCCCGCAGGATCGCCTCGTAGGCGCCGCGCAGCGCGGGGCCCGGGTCGACGCCCAGTTCCTCGGCGAGGAGCGTCCTGGTGCGGTGGTACCAGTCCAGCGCGTCGGACTGGCGGCCCGCCCGGTACAGCGCGAGCAGCAGCGCGGCGGCCAGCGACTCCCGCAGCGGGTGCGCCACGGCCTCGGTGTGCAGGGTGGCCGCGGCCTTCGCGTGCTCGCCGAGCTGCCCGTACGCCTCCGCGAGGTTCTCGACCGTCGCCAGGCGGGTCTCCTCCAGGGCGTGCGCCGCGGCCTGGAGGGGTTCGCTGGCGACCGTGCCGGTCAGTGCGGGGCCGCGCCACAGGGCCAGCGCCTCGCGGTACATCAGCACCGCGTCCGAGGGGTGCTTCTGGTGCTTGGCGAGCTGCAGCAGTTCCTCGAAGCGGTGCGCGTCCAGCAGCTCGTCGGGCATCTGGAGGACGTACGCCTGCCCGCGCGTGGTCAGCTCGACGCCGTACGCCTGCGCCTCGCCCTCCTCGAAGAGCGCGCGCAGCCGCGACACGTGGCCCTGCACGACGGTGCGGGCGTGCTCCGGGGGCTCCTCGTGCCAGATCGCGTCGATCAGCCGGGCGACGGGGACGGCGGAGTTGGCGCGCAGCAGCAGGGCGGCGAGGACGCTGCGGCGTTTGGCGGGGCCCAGGGGCAGCTCACCCGATCCGGTCGCCACCGACACCGCGCCGAGCAGACGGAACTCCACGTGCCACTCCTGTCTGCCCTGGCGTCCTGCTGTTGTCCTGCTGTTGTACTGGTCAGTCAGTACGTGTGCGCATCAGTATCCGCGCCCCCTGTCGTCCCTGTCGACCACGGTCGGTGTGACCGTGGGTACGACCGCGCGCCTGCGCCGGGCGATGCTGGTGAACGTCGCGACACCGATGATCCCCACGGCCATCAGGATGAGTCCGATGACGTCGAGGTTGGCTCCTTGGAGCTCCCAGTCGGTGGCGAAGGTGAGGATCGCGCCGACCGCGATCAGGGCGATGCAGCCTCCGAGGCCCATGGGTAACGCCTCCTGCCTGTGGGCGGAGACGTCCGGGTACCCGCCCCGGAGGCTGTCACTCCCGCTCTTCCGCGCCCTCAGTCCTCCAGGAACGCGACGAGCGCGTTGGCCAGGAGGTACGGGTCGTCCGCGCCGCACAGCTCGCGGGCGCTGTGCATGGACAGGATCGCGACGCCGATGTCGACGGTCTTGATGCCGTGGCGCGCGGCGGTGATGGGGCCGATGGTGGTGCCGCAGGGCATCGCGTTGTTGGACACGAAGTTCTGCATGGGCACCCCGGCGCGCTCGCACGCGGCGGCGAAGACGGCGCGGCCGCTGCCGTCCGTGGCGTACCGCATGTTCACGTTGACCTTGAGGATGGGGCCGCCGTTGGCGCGCGGGTGGTGCGTCGGGTCGTGGCGCTCGGCGTAGTTCGGGTGGATCGCGTGGCCGGTGTCGGAGGAGAGGCAGACGGTGCCGGCGAAGGCGCGGGCGCGGTCCTCCTGGCTGCCGCCGCGGGCGAACACGGAGCGCTCCAGGACCGTGCCGAGGAGCGGGCCGTCGGCGCCGGTGTCGGACTGCGAGCCGTTCTCCTCGTGGTCGAACGCGGCGAGCACGGGGACGTGGTCGAGCTTCGCGCCGCCCGTCGCGGCGGCGGCGAGCGCGGCGGTCCCGGCGTGCACGGAGATGAGGTTGTCCATCCGGGGCCCGGCCAGCAGCTCGCGGTCGCGGCCGAGGTAGGCGGGCGGCTCGATGGCGTGCGGCATCAGGTCCCAGCCGGTGACGTCGGCGGCGTCGACGCCGGCCTCCTCGGCGACGAACCGGATGAGGTCGCCCTCGCGGACGTCGTCCCCGAGGCCCCAGATGGGCTGCATGTGCTTCTGCCGGTCGAGCTTGAGCCCGTCGGTGTTGACCGCGCGGTCGAGGTGCACGGCGAGCTGCGGGACGCGCAGCAGGGGGCGGTCGACGTTGACGAGGCGGTGCGTGCCGTCGCGCAGCGTCAGGCGCCCCGCGAGGCCGAGGTCGCGGTCGAGCCAGGTGTTGAGCAGGGTCCCGCCGTAGATCTCCACGGCGACCTGCCGCCAGCCGTGCGCGCCCGCGTCGGGCAGCGGCTTCACGCGGAGGTTGGGGGAGTCGGTGTGGGCGCCGACGATCCGGAACGGGGTGTGCGGCGATGCGCCCTCGGGGACGTACCAGGCGATGATCGCGCCGCCGCGCAGCACGTACTTCCCGCCGCTCGACGCGTCCCACGCGTCGGTCTCCTCGACCTGCCGGAATCCGGCCTTCTCCAGCCGCTCGGCGGCGGTCGCCACGGCGTGGTACGGCGACGGGCTCGCCGCGAGGAAGGACATCAGGTCGTCGGTGTGGCCGCGGTCGAAGCGGGGTGCTGGACTCATGAGCCCACCCTAACGAGCGCCGCCGCGACTCCGACGGCCTGTCGGCGATCCGGTCAGGCGGTGGGGCCGGAGGCGGTGGGGGCGGAGCTTCCCGGCGCCTGGTCCTCGGGGCCGGCGAGCTGATCGGCGCTGGTGACGTCGAAGGCCCGGTCGAGCCAGACGTCGAGCCGGGCGAGGTCGTGGCAGTGGAGGATGCGGGCCCGCTGGTCGGCGGGGACGTCGATGCCGCGGTGCGCGAGGATCCGGAGCAGGGTCTCGGCCTTGCCTTCGGCTTTCCCTTCGGCCTTCCCGCGCTCTTCTGCCTGGCGCTCGAATTCCTGCGCGGAGATCGACGTGAAGCGGTAGCTCTTGGTGTCCATGAGGTGCCTCCAGTGCTCTCCGGCGGGGCCGGCGCCCAGCCCGTCTTCGGTGAATTCGGCGAGCCGGTCGGCCAGCTCGGTGTCGAGGGTGTCGAGGGCGAGGGCCAGTGCGTCCAGTATGGCAGCGAGGTCCGGATCGCCACTATGCGTGAGGGCGCAGAGGATCGCCTTGTGGACGTCGGCGGCGGCGAGCCGCGGGTCGGTGATCCTCGGGGTGTTGTCGGGGCCGAGCACGAGCGGTGAGACCACCAGCGACTGACGGCCGCCGATGCCGGGAACGCCCATCGGGCGGCGCGCCCAGTCGGCCGTGGCCTGGTCGTGGCAGATCACGATGAGCTCGACCGGACAGCGGTACTTCGCGTGGATCCGTGAGAGGTACCAGGCCCAGGCGCCGGGCTTGTCGGCCTTCACCCTGCCCTGGGGCTCGATGACCACGATGAGGGGCGACTCGGTGGTCTTCAGCTCGATGACGGTGTCGGACTGTGGGGGAGGGCGGGTCGCGGCGGCTTTGGGCCCGGGGTGTTGTCAGTGGGGTGTGCCAGGCTCGGGAGCATGGTGATGACCTTGGACGACCGTCGTGACGACGCGCGGGATCCGGTCCTGATCGGGGACGTCCTGAGCGCGGAGAGGTTCCTGTCGGGGGCCGGGAGCGGGGGCGGTGGTGGGCTTGCCGCGGGCCGGGTGGGTCCGTGCGGCCCGGTGGAGCCGCACCCGGGCGCCGGTCCGCGCCCCTGACGGGGCGCATGACGGGGCGCAACAACGCGGTCCCGCTGTCCGCTCACGGCAGGGCGGACAGCGGGACCGCGGCTCGCGGACGGGCTAGAACGCGGCCTCGTCCAGGTCCATCAGCGCGTTGTCGACGGCCTCGGCCTTCGCGCGCTCCACGGAGACGCCCGGCAGCACGTCCGCCGCGAAGAACTTCGCCGCGGCGATCTTGCCCTGGTAGAAGGGGACGTCCTTCGCGGAGGCCGTCGGCAGGGCCTCCAGCGCCACGGCCGCGCCGCGCAGCAGGAGGTAGGAGACGACGACGTCGCCCGAGGCCATCAGCAGGCGGGTGGTGTTGAGGCCCACCTTGTAGATGTTCCTGACGTCCTCGCCGGTGGCCGTCAGGTCGGTGATCATCGCGCCGACGATCGCCTCCAGGTCGACCGCCGCCTTGGCGAGCTGCTCGCGGGCGGTGGCCAGCTCGTCGCCGCCGGTGCCGACCGCGAGGAACTTCTTGATCTCCTCGGAGAGCTGGTTGAGCGCGGCGCCCTGGTCGCGGACGATCTTCCGGAAGAAGAAGTCCTGGCCCTGGATCGCGGTCGTGCCCTCGTAGAGGGTGTCGATCTTCGCGTCGCGGATGTACTGCTCGATCGGGTACTCCTGGAGGTACCCGGAGCCGCCGAACGTCTGGAGCGACTGCGCCAGCTGCTCGTAGGACTTCTCGGAGCCGTAGCCCTTCACGATCGGCAGGAGCAGGTCGTTCAGGCCGTGCAGGGACTTGGCGTCCTCGCCCGCGGCCTCCTTGACCTGGATCTCGTCCTGCACGGTGGCCGTGTAGAGCACCAGGGAGCGCATGCCCTCGGCGTACGCCTTCTGCGTCATCAGGGCGCGGCGCACGTCGGGGTGGTGCGTGATGGTGACCTTGGGCGCGGTCTTGTCCATGAACTGCGAGAGGTCCGAGCCCTGGACGCGCTCCTTGGCGTACTCCAGCGCGTTGAGGTAGCCCGTGGAGAGCGTGGCGATGGCCTTCGTGCCGACCATCATCCGGGCGAACTCGATGATCATGAACATTTGGCGGATGCCGTCGTGCTTGTCGCCGATCAGCCAGCCCTTGGCGGGCTTGTCGGCCTGGTCGCCGAAGGTCATCTCGCAGGTGTTGGACGCCTTGAGGCCCATCTTGTGCTCGACGTTCGTGGCGTAGACGCCGTTGCGCTCGCCCAGCTCGCCGGTCTCCCAGTCGAAGTGGAACTTCGGGACCAGGAAGAGGGAGAGGCCCTTGGTGCCGGGTCCCGCGCCCTCGGGGCGGGCCAGCACGTAGTGGAGGATGTTCTCCGACATGTCGTGCTCACCGGACGTGATGAAGCGCTTCACGCCCTCGATGTGCCAGGAGCCGTCCTCCTGCTGGACGGCCTTGGTGCGGCCCGCGCCCACGTCCGAGCCCGCGTCGGGCTCGGTGAGGACCATGGTCGAGCCCCACTGCTTCTCGACGGCGATCGCGGCGACCTTCTGCTGCGCCTCGTTGCCCTCGGCGTGCAGGATGCCGGCGAACGCCGGGCCGGAGGAGTACATCCAGACGGCCGGGTTC
Source organism: Streptomyces sp. NPDC050504 (assembly GCF_044458065.1). Taxonomy (NCBI): domain Bacteria; kingdom Bacillati; phylum Actinomycetota; class Actinomycetes; order Kitasatosporales; family Streptomycetaceae; genus Streptomyces; species Streptomyces sp. NPDC050504. Next base: position 472,087 of record NZ_JBITHO010000003.1, read on the forward strand.
GCGCCGAGCAGCAGCTCCGCGTACGCCCAGATCAGGGAGCGCGGCGAGGTCGTGCCGCCGATCTCCTCGGGCAGGCCGAGCCGCCAGTACTCGCTGTCCATGAAGGCCTGGTAGCTCTTCTTGAAGGAGGCCGGCACCGGGGCGGTGTTCGTGGCCGGGTCGAAGACCGGCGGGTTGCGGTCGGCGTCCTCGAAGGACTCGGCCAGCTCGTTCTCCGCGAGTCGGCGGATCTCGTCGAGGATGCTCTTCGCGGTCTCGACGTCCATCTCGCCGAACGGGCCGCTGCCGTACTGCTTGTCGCGGCCGAGGACCTCGAACAGGTTGAACTCGATGTCGCGGAGATTCGACTTGTAGTGCCCCATGGCGACGGCCCTCTCGTAACGCATACCAGCAAGTAACCACGATGATGCTACCCATCGGTAATAACCTGCAACCCCTGATCGTCCATATGTGACGAGGGTCTTACGAACGGGGCGCAAAGGGCCAGGGCGGTGACCGGAAAAGGTCACCGCCCTGGGGGGACGGGGGACGGGGGCGTGCGGGGCTCACATGCCGTGGACCGCCGGGACCGTGCCCAGGCGGCCCGCCTGGAAGTCCTCGAACGCCTGGCGCAGCTCGTCCTGGGTGTTCATGACGAACGGGCCGTAGTGCGCCATCGGCTCGCGGATCGGGCGGCCGCCGAGCAGGACGACCTCCAGGTCCGGGGTGTGCGAGTCCTGCTTGTCGTCCGCGCGCACGGTCAGCGAGCCGCCGTCGCCGAATACCGCCGTCTGGCCGAGCTGGATCGGGCGGCGCTCGGCGCCGACCGTGCCGCGCCCGGCCAGGACGTACGCCAGGCCGTTGAAGTCCGACCGCCAGGGCAGCGTGACCTCGGCGCCGGGGCGGACCGTCGCGTGGATCATCGTGATCGGGGTGTGCGTGATGCCGGGGCCCTCGTGCCCGGCCAGCTCGCCCGCGATGACCCGCAGCAGCGCGCCGCCGTCGGGGGAGGCGAGGAGCTGGACCTGGCCGCCGCGGATGTCCTGGTAGCGCGGGTCCATCATCTTGTCGGCCGCCGGGAGGTTCACCCACAGCTGGAGGCCGTGGAAGAGGCCGCCCGACTGGACCAGCGCCTCCGGCGGCGCCTCGATGTGCAGCAGGCCGGAGCCCGCCGTCATCCACTGGGTGTCGCCGTTCTGGATGGTGCCGCCGCCACCGTTGGAGTCCTGGTGGATGAACGTTCCGTCGATCAGGTACGTCACCGTCTCGAAGCCGCGGTGGGGGTGCCACGGGGTGCCCTTGGGCTCGCCCGCCGCGTAGTCCACCTCGCCCATCTGGTCCATCATGATGAACGGGTCGAGGTACCGGTAGTTGATCCCCGCGAACGCGCGGCGCACCGGGAAGCCCTCGCCCTCGAAGCCGCTGGGAGCGGTCGTCACCGCGAGGACGGGACGGGCGACGGCGTCGGCCGGAGCCTCGACGCGGGGCAGGGTCAGCGGGTTTTCAACGGTCACTGCGGGCATGGGGGCCACCTCCGGACGATTCGGCCTTCAATTTAGTTGAATGGTGAACATCCCGCAAGGCGGGGTTCATTCCCGGGCGGCTGCGGGGCGGCCGCCGGGCCCGGAGAACGGCCGGAAGACACCGGAGGCCCGCACCCCTTCGCCAGGGGTGCGGGCCTCGGTCGACGGCGATGTCGATGTCGTCGGCGGCGTCGTCGACGGGGCGGGCGGGCGGTGCGGTCAGCCGTACATGCGGCGCATCGCGAAGTCGACCATCTGCTCCACGGCCTTCGCGTCGAAGACCATCCGGTGGTCGCCCTCCATGTCGAGCACGAAGCCGTACCCGGTGGGCAGCAGGTCGATCACCTCGGCGCCGGTGATCACGAAGTACTTGGACTCCTTCCCCGCGTACCTGCGCAGCTCCTTCAGCGAGGTGAACATCGGGATGACCGGCTGCTGGGTGTTGTGCAGCGCCAGGAAGCCGGGGTTGTCCCCGCGCGGGCAGTAGACCTTCGAGCCCGCGAAGACCTGCTGGAAGTCCTCGGCGGCGAGCGTCCCCGTGGTGAAGGCGCGCACCGCGTCGGCGAGCGAGGGCGGGGACGGCTCGGGATAGGCGTACTGCTGCTGCTGGGCGCCCTGGTTCTGGTCGTAGCCGTACATGGCCGCAAGCGTACTGAGTGCGGGCCGTCCGGGTGAGCCGGTCCGGTCCGTTCGCCACGGGACGGCCGGGTTTCCCCGCGCGGGTGACGGGGCGTCACCCGGGTGGCGCGGCCGATGGGACATCGGCGGGCTTCCGTGGTCGGGTGGGAGCGTGGAGAACCCGAAGCCCGCCCCGGGGGCGAAGCAGCCCGCCCCGGAGGCGAAGCCGCTGCTGCCCGAGGCGGCGCGGCGCACCGCCGCGTGGTGCGTCGTCCTGCTGCTGGTCGCCGGGGTCGTCGCGGTCGCCGTCTGGCTGGTCATCGTCCTCAAGTCGGCCGTCACGCCGGTGCTGCTCGCCCTCCTCGGCACGGCCCTGCTGGGCCCCGTCCACGCCTGGTTGATCCGGATGCGGGTGAACCGCGCGCTCGCCGCCGGGCTGACCTGCGTCGCGCTCGTCGCGGTCGTCGGCGGAGCCGCGTACATCGTGGTCAGCGCGCTCATCGACACCGGCGACCAGATCCTCGCCTCGGTGAAGCAGGGTGTGCAGTGGGTCGCCGACCACTTCGGCTTCGAGGGCAAGGGCATCGAGGACCTCGCCGCCAACAGCAAGCAACTGCTGGAGAAGTTCGGGGCGGGGGCGGCGAGCGGGGTCCTCGCGGGGCTGAGCGTCATCGGCTCGCTCGTCGCGACGTCCGTGCTCGCGCTGCTGCTGACCTTCTTCTTCCTGAAGGACTCCGACCGGGCGGCGCGGCTCGCGCACACGGTCGCGCCGCGCGGCACGGGCGAGATGGTCGAGGCGATGGCCCGGCGGGCCTTCGAGGCCGTCGAGGGGTTCATGCGGGGGACGACGATCATCGCGCTGATCGACGCGGTGTGCATCACCGTGGGGCTGCTGGTCCTGCGGGTGCCGGGGGCGGTGGGGCTCGGCGCGCTCGTCTTCATCGGCGCGTACATCCCGTTCCTCGGGGCGGTGCTCTCCGGCGCGGTCGCCTGCCTGGTCGCGCTCGCGGACCGGGGGGTGGGGACGGCGCTGTGGACGCTGGGGGTGGTGCTGGCGGTGCAGCAGCTGGAGGGGCACATCCTCCAGCCGATGGTGCAGAGCAGGACCGTGCAGATGCATCCGGCGATGATCATGGTGGCGCTGACGGCGGGGGCGAGCGTGGCGGGGCTGCTCGGGATGCTGCTGGCGGTGCCGGTGTGCGCGGCGTTCTTCGGGGTGGTGGGGGAGCTGCGGAAGCGGTACGCCCCCGAGGAGCCCGCGGCGCCCTGACGGGGTGGCCGTCGCCCGGGGCGGGCGTTTCCCTCGCGGGGGTCCCGCTGCCCGGGGCGCCGTCCTTATCGCCCGGGGCGGGCAGGCCCCTCCCCGCGCCCCTTGCGGACCGGCCCGTCACCGGGGCGCCTCGCGTTCCTCCAGTTCGAACCAGATCGACTTGCCCTCGCCCCTGGGGTCCACGCCCCACGCGTCCGCCAGCATTTCCATCAGGACCAGGCCCCGGCCGCTGGAGGCCATCTCCCCCGGGCGCCGCTTGTGCGGCAGCTCGTCGCTCGCGTCGGCGACCTCCACCCGCAGCCTCCTGGGTCCCGGCCCCGGGCTGATCTCCGCCAGGAGCAGCGCGTCGCCGTCCGTGTGGACCAGCACGTTCGTCGCCATCTCGGAGACCATGAGCACCGCCGCGTCCACCTGCTCCGCGTCCGCCCAGTCGTGCAGCATCTGCCGCAGCTCCCGGCGCGCCGCGCCGATCCGCTGGGGCTCGGCCTGGGCGATGGTCAGCGCGGTGCTCCGGGGCGCCGTGCCCGTGCGCGGCGAGGGCCCCGCGTCCCGGGAGAGCAGCAGCAGCGCGATGTCGTCCTCGCGCCGGTCGGCCAGCGGGCCCGTCGTGTAGTGCGAGCCGGGACCGTGCACCGCCCCGATGAGCGCGTCGGCCAGCCGCTCCAGCGCGTCGCGGCCCTCCGTGCCGTGGGACTCCACGAGCGGCCGCAGCCGGGCCCAGCCGGACTCCATGTCGTGGCCGCCGGTCTCGATCAGGCCGTCCGTGCAGAGCAGCAGCGTCTCGCCGGGGGCCAGGACGAGCGGGGTCGTCGGGTAGTCGGAGTCCGCCTCGACGCCGAGCGGCAGGCCCCCGTCGGTGGGCCGGATCCGGGCCGTGCCGTCGGCGGCGCGCACCACCGGGTCGGGGTGGCCGGCGCGGGCGGCGTGCAGGGTCCCGGAGGCCGGGTCCACCTCCACGTACAGACAGGTCGCGAAGCGCTCGGAGAGGCCCGCGAGGAAGCGGGAGGCGCGCGAGAGGACCGCGCCGGGGCGGTGCCCCTCGGCGGCGTACGCGCGCAGGGCGATCCGCAGCTGGCCCATCACCCCGGCCGCCGCCACGTCGTGGCCCTGGACGTCCCCGATGACCAGCGCGACGTTCCCGCCGGGCAGCGGGATCATGTCGTACCAGTCGCCGCCGACCTGGAGGCCGCCGCCGGTGGGCACGTACCGCGCGGCGTAGCTCATGCCGGGGATCTCCGGGACGAGCGTGGGCAGCATGGTCCGCTGGAGGCCCTGGGACAGCTCGCGCTCGGTCTCCGCGAGGCCCGCCCGCGCCAGGGCCTGGGCGAGCATCCGGGCGACGGTGGTGAGCACCGAGCGCTCGTCGGGCGTGAAGGCGACGGGGTGCTTGAACGCCGCCATCCAGGCGCCCATGGTCCGCCCGGCCACCACGAGCGGCACGAACGCCCAGGACTGGCGGCCGAAGCGCTGCACGAGCGACCAGCTGGCGGGGTAGCGGGCGCGGTAGTCCTCCGGGGTGGGGAGGTAGATGGCCCGGCCGGTGCGGACGACCTCGGCGGCGGGGTACTCGGTGTCGAGCGGCATGTTGGCGAACGGGCTCTCGTCGTCCGCGCTGTGCCCGTGGTGGCCGGTGATGGTGAGCCGGTCGCCCGCGACGCCGAAGACCGCGAGGCCGTCGGGCGAGAAGCCCGGCATGGACAGGGAAGCGGCGACCCGCAGCACCTCGGCGGTGGACCTGGCCTCGGCGAGCGCGCGCCCCGCGTCGAGCAGGAACGCCTCGCGGGAGCGGCGCCAGTCGCCGGTGACCGGGCCGCGCGCGGCGGTGGTGCCCGGGTGGGGCTCGGCGACCTCCTGGACGGTGCCGATGAGCTGGTAGCCGTGCGGGCCCCCGATGGGGCGGGTGCGGCTGCGGACCGTACGGACGACCTGGCCCGAGCCGTCCATGATGCGCAGCCTGGCCTCGGCGAGGGTGCCCTCGGCGACGGCGAGCTGCACGATGCCGTTGATCTCGTTCCAGTCCACCGGGTGGAAGCAGGAACGGGCGGCGGCCTCGCTGAGGACGGCGGGCTCGGCGGGCAGCCCGAGGAGCCGGGCGGCTTCCGCGTCGAGGGTGACCGTCCCGGCGGCGTCGTCCCAGCGCCACAGGCCGGTCGCGACGGCGACCAGGACTTCCTCGGTGCGCATTGCCCCACTTTAAGAAGATCTGCCGATAAGTCGCCACCGAGAGTATCGGAAGGTGATCTTGAGGTGGGCGGTAACCTTGTCGGGATCCACTCAATCGATGAAGCACCTCCGATCCCGAAGGCTGGATGAACGACGATGCATCGGTACAGGTCCCACACCTGCGGCGAGCTCCGCGCCTCTGACGTCGGCACCGACGTCCGGCTGAGCGGCTGGCTGCACAATCGGCGCGACCTGGGCGGCATCCTCTTCATCGACCTCCGCGACCACTACGGCATCACGCAGCTCGTCGCCCGTCCGGGCACGGCCGCCGCCGAGGTGCTGGACAAGCTCTCCAAGGAGACGGTCGTCCGGGTCGACGGCAAGGTCGTCTCGCGCGGCGCCGACAACGTGAACCCGGAGCTGCCCACCGGCGAGATCGAGATCGAGGCGGGCGAGGTCGAGGTGCTGGGCGCCGCGGCTCCGCTGCCCTTCACGATCAACGCCGAGGACGGGGTCAACGAGGAGCGGCGCCTGGAGTACCGCTTCCTGGACCTGCGCCGCGAGCGCATGCACAGGAACATCATGCTGCGCTCGGCCGTCATCGCCGCGATCCGCTCCAAGATGGTCGCGCTGGGCTTCAACGAGATGGCGACGCCGATCCTGACCGCGACCTCCCCCGAGGGCGCCCGCGACTTCGTCGTCCCCTCCCGCCTGAACCCGGGCAAGTTCTACGCGCTCCCGCAGGCGCCGCAGCAGTTCAAGCAGCTGCTGATGATCTCCGGCTTCGACCGGTACTTCCAGATCGCGCCCTGCTTCCGCGACGAGGACGCCCGCGCCGACCGCTCGCCGGGCGAGTTCTACCAGCTCGACGTCGAGATGTCGTTCGTCGAGCAGGAGGACGTCTTCCAGCCGATCGAGCGGCTGATGACCGAGCTGTTCACGGAGTTCGGCGGCGGGCGCGAGGTCACCTCGCCCTTCCCGCGCATCCCGTTCCGCGAGTCGATGCTGAAGTACGGCAACGACAAGCCCGACCTGCGCGCCAAGCTGGAGCTCGTCGACATCACGGACGTCTTCGCGGACTCCGGGTTCAAGGCGTTCGCGGGCAAGCACGTGCGCGCGCTGCCGGTGCCCGACACCGCCGGGCAGTCCCGCAAGTTCTTCGACGGCCTCGGCGAGTACGCGGTCGAGCACGGCGCGAAGGGCCTGGCCTGGATCCGCGTGGGCGAGGACGGCGCGTTCGCGGGCCCGATCGCCAAGTTCCTCACCGACGAGGACGTCAAGGTCCTCACCGAGCGCCTGGGGCTGGCCGCGGGCCACGCGGTCTTCTTCGGCGCCGGAGAGTTCGACGAGGTCTCGAAGATCATGGGCGCGGTCCGCGTCGAGGCCGCCAAGCGCGCCGGGCACTTCGAGGAGGGCGTGTTCCGGTTCTGCTGGATCGTCGACTTCCCGATGTACGAGAAGGACGAGGAGACCGGCAAGATCGACTTCTCGCACAACCCCTTCTCGATGCCCCAGGGCGGCATGAAGGACCTGGAGGAGAAGGACCCGCTCGACATCCTCGCCTGGCAGTACGACATCGTCTGCAACGGCATCGAGCTGTCCTCCGGCGCGATCCGCAACCACGAGCCCGAGGTCATGCTGAAGGCGTTCGAGATCGCCGGGTACGAGGCGGAGACCGTCGAGAAGGAGTTCGCGGGCATGCTCCGCGCGTTCCGCCTCGGCGCGCCGCCGCACGGCGGCATCGCCCCGGGCGTCGACCGCATCGTGATGCTGCTCGCGGACGAGCCGAACATCCGCGAGACGATCGCCTTCCCGCTGAACGGCAACGCGCAGGACCTGATGATGGGCGCGCCCACGGTCCTCGAAGAGGCCCGCCTGCGCGAGCTGAACATCGCGCTGCGCAAGCCCGCGGTCGCGGAGAAGGCCGCCGAGAAGGCCGACGCGGACAAGTAACCCGTACGTGCGAAGGGCCCGCGATCCACGGATCGCGGGCCCTTTCGCATGCCGGGGTGCGGTTCGGCCACGAGGGCCGGGCGCGGAAGAGGCGGCGCCCCGGGGCAACGGGCCCCGGAGGCGCGACGCCCCGCCCGTCAGGACGTCGCGGCCGACCTGCCGAAGAACTCCAGTTCCGCGATCGCGATCTGCTTGTTCGGGTCCACCCGCCACGCCGTCTGGAGCACCAGCCGCACCGACAGCGCGTCCCGCACCCGCAGCTTCACGCTCTGCGTGCCGCCGTCGTTGATGCGGTGGTGCGAGGTGTGGACCTTGCCCGCCGAGTCCTTGACCACCAGGTCGAACGTCCGCGGGGTCGACTGCCCGTCCGCCTGCGTCGTGTTCTTCGAGCTGCCCGGCGTGATCAGCAGCTGGAGCAGGTCCGTCGGCTCGCTGAAGATCGCCTCCAGGTACTGGCCGGGCGCGTCGCCCCGGTAGCCCGTGCCCCACCACGTGTTGGAGTAGCCGTCGCCCGCCAGCTTCGCGGTCTGCCTCGGGTCGGAGTGCGACGCCTTCCAGTCCGTCGGGTGGACCGGGACCCGCTTGGCGAAGTGGTCCTGCACCGCCCGCGCCGCGGGCGGCCCGCCGAAGATGCCGCCGACCACGAGGCCGACCACGGCCGTCGCGATCAGCGCCCGCGCGATCCAGCGGCGCCGGTCGCGGCCCAGGCGCGGCCGCTGGCCCGCGTACGGGCCGTCGGCGGTGTTCAGGTGGCGCGGCTGGAGCGGCGTCGCGCAGGCGCGGCAGAAGTGCCGGCCCGGCGTGTTGGGCGTCGCGCAGGCCGGGCACGGGGTGCCGCCGTACACCGGGGCCTGCTGCTCGGGGCCGCGCACCGCGGGGCGCGCCGCGTCCGGGCGGGCCGGGAGCACCGGGGCCGCCGCGGGCGTGCTGGGCGTGGCCTCGGGCACGGGGACCAGCAGCGAGCGGGCGACGGTGTCCGAGGGACCCTGCGGCGGTCCCGCCGGGCGCGCGGGCGGTGCGGGCGGTGCGGGCGGTGCGGCCGGGGTCACGGACGGCATGCCGGGCGGCACGGCGGGGGACGGGGCGGGCGACGCGGCGGGGGGCGCGGCCTGCTGCGGTGCGGCGGCCTGCGGGGCCTGCGGGGCCTGCGCGGCCTGCGGTGCCTGCTGGTGCGGTGCCTGCGGCTGGGGCGCGTGCTGCTGCGGGGCTGCCTGGGGTGTCCGGGGTGCCTGCTGCGCGGCGGCCTGCGCCGGGGGCTGCACCGTCGGCAGCGGCGTCGTGGTCGCCTCCGGAGCCCCGCCCCGCGGAGCCTGACCGTGCGGAGCCTGACCGTGCGGGGCCCCGGTGCCCTGCGGTGCCGCCCCGCCCTGCGGGGACGCGGACGGCGTCGCGGGCGTGTCCCAGCGCAGGAACGCGCCGCACGTGTCGCAGAACGACTGACCCGACGCGCGCACCGGGGTCGCGCACTCCGGGCAGGGGCGGGTCTGGGGGTCGGACATGGCTGTCATGCTCCTTCGGAGGTACGGGAGGTGGACACCTGCACCGTGAACGGCAAGTGCGCGGGGCGGGCCGCCGCGACGACCGCGTGCAGCCGGTGCACGTCCACCGCCGCGGGGTCGGGCACCCGGAGGGTGACGTTCAGCGCGGCCTCGGTCGCGCCGGGGAACGGGCCGAGCGGGCGCGCCGACCACGTCGCGCCGCCGCTCTCGACGATCTCCGGCGCCGTGCCGAAGGCGAGCTGCACCGCGGCCGACAGGCCGTGTCGGGTGCCCCGCACCCGGTGCAGGGCGACGGCCGCCGAGACCGCGTAGCGGCGTACCGGCAGCGACTCGGTGCCGTCCAGCTCGGCGCCCACCCAGGACGCCAGGTAGTCCACGAAGTCGGTCGGGGCCAGCGCGGGCGTGAAGTACGCCTCCAGGGAGTCCAGGACGTTGAAGACCGGGGCCAGGACCACGTCGAGGCCCGAGACGAACCGCTGCCCGAAGTCGTCGTCGGCGTAGACGGCGGGCAGCGAGTCGCCCAGCGGGTGCGGCGTCGCCAGGCCGGGGACCGTGCCCCTGCTCGACGTACCGGAACCGCTCGGCGTACCGGACGCGTTCGACGTGCTCACCGCGCCTCGATCACGCGCACGCGGTGGTCGAACGGGAAGAGCAGCGCGGACGGGTTCAGCTCGATGCGGTCCGTCGAGTCGCCCCTGCGCCCGGTCAGCGGGTCGGCCGGGTGCAGCAGCACCTCGTCGACCAGCTCGACGCCCGGCACCCGCTGGAGCGCCGCGAAGATCTCGCCCGCCCGCAGCGGCCGCCCGAACGGCCAGCCCTCGCCGAGCGCGCCGCCCGTCAGCGGGTCGAGGTACGAGTACAGGACGTCCAGCGCCTTGGCCCGCACCTCCTCCGCCTTCGCCGCCCGGAACGCGTGCAGCGTCGCCACGACCGTGACGCCCTGGTAGAACGGCGGCCCCACCGCGAGCCTGGTGCCCAGCGGGCGCCGCTCGTCCAGGAAGCCGGTCACCCTGCTCAGCAGCTCCTCGCCGGGCACGAGCTGTTCGAACCGCAGCCTGCCGCCCAGGTCGGGCACGGCCTGCGGCACCACGAGCACCCGCACCGCGTTCTCGCCCGCCTCGGCCGAGTCCGCCGCCAGGCACGCGATGCGCGCGGTCTCCGGCGCGGCGCGGCGCGCCAGCTCCTCGTAGTCCCGCGCGGTCACGGCCCGCTCCTGGGCGCGCAGCGTGACCGGGGCGCGCACCTTGGCCTCCTCGACGGTCTCGCCGTCCACGCCGCCGCGCGCGGCCTCGCGGTTCTCCACCCGCGCGATGTACGGGATGGAGCTGCGCAGCACGGAGATGGTCGAGCGCGCCACGTTGCCCGAGCGGCCGCCGCCGGTGCCGTACTGGACGGCCCTCATCGCCGCCCCCTTGGGCGGTACGGCCCCGAAGTACCGTACGGATCCGTCGGGTTGGCGCACGGCGGGGCCGAACGCGATCTCGCCGGTCGTCGCGTCGAGCGTGTAGTGCCGGTCGTGCGGGCGCGAGGCGGCGAAGTCGGAGACCAGCGTCCACTCGCGCCAGCCGGACCCGGCCCGCTCGTCGCCGTCGGCCCCGCCGACCCCGTCGGTCCCCTCTGCCGTGTCGTTGGGCCCGCCGCCCTCCGCGACCTGGAGCAGCAGCGGCGGCCGGTCCACGACGGGCGCGTGCGCCAGGCGCAGCCGCTGCGCGGGGACGCCCTCGGACTCGCCCAGCGACTCGTCCCTGACCGTGTCGGCGTGCGCGGCCCGCACCGTGCCGCCGATGGTGTAGGCGGCGCTGGAGCGCACGGTGGGCGACTCGCTGTAGAACGGCTGGCCCTGCACGGCCTCCACGACCCGGCAGCGCACCCAGCCCGCCTCGTGCTTGCCCAGGCGCGACACGGCGTGCGCGGCCGGCATGTGCAGCACGACCTCGCCCGGCCTGTTGAGACCGCCGGTCGAGTCCTCCTCGACCTCGCACTCCACCCAGCCGTCGGTGGCCGTCCACGCCTCCCACACCAGCGGGGGCTGGCGCGGGTCGACGCCGACGCCGTCCACCCGGCTGTCCAGCTCCAGCACCAGCACGTTGTTCGGCACGGCCGCGGTCAGCCCGAACAGCAGCAGGTCGCCGACGCGCGGCGCGGCCGAGAACGCGGCCACGTCCGTGCCGCTCTCGATGTCCGTGGTGCGCTCCTCCGGCGCGCCCCCCGACTCCTGCCGCAGGAAGTGGCCCAGCTCGCAGGGGACCACGGTCAGGTCGGCGGAGGTCGCGAAGACGACCGCCTCCTCGGTCTCGGTGCGGCCCGTGGCGACCTCGGTGCCCGACGGCAGCAGCACCGGCTCGGGCTGCGGCGCCGACAGCCAGAACGTGACGTCGGCGCGGGCGGCGGCGGGCGGGAACAGCGTGATGCCCAGCAGGTCGAGGAAGGCCAGGTGGTTCTTCTCCGGGACCCGGTTGAGCCGGTAGACGAGCTGGTCCGCCATGTGCGCGACGGCCTCGATGAGGGTGACGCCGGGGTCCGAGACGTTGTGGTCGGTCCACTCGGGGCACGCCTGCTGGATGTATCGCTTGGCGTCGTCGACGAACTGCTGGAAGCGGCGGTCGTCGAGATGGGGTGCGGGCAGGGCCATGGGTGGGATCAGTCCTCGGAGGGGATGACGTAGAAGGGGAAGACGAGGCTGCGCGGGTTGCTGGTGCCGCGCACCTGGTAGCGGACGTCGATGAACAGGGTCGTGGGCTCGTCGGGCGCGGGCGTCACCGTGACCTCGTCCACCTCGATGCGCGGCTCCCAGCGTTCGAGCGAGGTCAGCACCTCGTACCGGATCCGGCCCATCGTCGCGTCGTTGACCGGCGCGAACACCAGCTCGTGCACCGCGCAGCCGAACTCGGGGCGCATCGGCCGCTCGCCCGGTGCCGTCGCCAGCACCAGGCGCATCGCCTCCTCGATCTCGCGGTCGCGCCGCACCAGCGCGATGGAGCCGCCGGGGCTCGTGCGCAGCGGGAAGGCCCAGCCCGCTCCGACGAAGTGCTCACTCATGCAACGGCCTCCTTCTAGATGGGCAGGTTGGCGATGGCCGGGTTGGGGATCGGGATCATCGAGGTGATGAAGGAGGGCGAGTTGATGACCGACTGGGCCGCCGTCACCTTGAACTTCGCGCCCTTCACGTCGATTCCCAGGCCCGCCACGACGTTGATCCGGCCCGTCGGGGTCGTCACGTTGACCCCCATCCCGGCCCGCATGGTGATCAGGCCCTTGGCGATGAGGGAGAGGTCCATGCCGGACTCGACGACCACGCCCCGGCCGCCCTTGATGGTGACCGTGCCGCTGCTGTCGATGGTGAGGGTCGTGCGGGCCTCGTTCATCTCGATGCTCAGCTTGCCCTTGCCGGTGCGCAGCCGGATGCCGGTCGTGGCGCCCGTCTTCGCCCCCTTCTCGCGCAGCTCGATGGTGTGCCCGGCGCGCGAGGTCAGCGCCCGCCACTGCACCTTGCCGCTCATCGGGTCGACGGGCGTCACGCCGTCGGTGGCCGGGGTGTGCTTGTCCACGCCGTTGTAGAGCCCGGCCAGCACGTACGGGTGCTCCAGGGAGCCCCGGTCGAAGGCGCACAGCACCTCGTCGTTGACGTCGGGCATCATCAGCCCGCCGCCGCCCTTGCCGCCGAGCTGCGCGACGCGGCACCAGTCGCTCTCGTACGTCGCCGAGAGCCACGGGAAGCGCAGCTTCACCCGGTTCTGCTTGAGCGGGTCCTTGATGTTGGTGACCAGCGCCACCGCGACGCCCGGCATGGCGGGGGCGGGCTCGCCGCCGCCGGACGCCGTGCCGTACAGCGACCTGAACTGCCGCCCCGACACGACGAGGTGGGTCTGGTACTGCCGTCCCGACACGAAGACGTGCCGGACGCTGGTCGCCGTGTAGCTGCCGTCGAACGGCTTGCCCGCGCTGGTCACCTTCACGGCCTCGCCCGGCATCAGCTTCGGGTTGCCGTTGACCGCGACCTCCACCTCGGCGAACGAGCCGGTGACGTCGTCGGCGAGCGCCTTCGCGGCCTGCGTGACCTGCGACTGGGTGGTGAACGGGGTCCGCGTGGCGGTGAGTTCGGCCTTGCCGAACGTCTTCGTCAGCTCGGCGGGCGTGGTGCCCGCGACGATCTCCTTGCTGGTGATCGACGGCGTGGGCGCGCTCAGCGGCCGCTTCGTCTTGGGGTCCCAGCCGCGCACGTCGACCTTCTGCACCTGCCCGGCGGCGGTCATCGCGACCCGGCAGTGCAGCGTGTTGTCGCCGAACTTCAGCTCGGTCGACCCGCCGGACGCGGCGGGCAGCTCGGCGAAGGTGAGCTTGCCCTTGCCGTCGAGCGCGAGGCGCTTGTCGTTCTCGCGGGCCAGGCGCGAGAGGAAGTCCCAGTCCGTGGTGTTGGGCTGGGTGGCCAGCTCGTACACCGGCTGCGTCGCCTCGACCTTCCCGATCGGCACCCGGTTGAGGGCCGCGAGCTTGCGGACGATGTCGGACGCCGTCATGTTCGGGTAGCCCTCGACGCGGCGGTTGCGCAGCATCCGGTGGCCCAGGTCGTAGCCGCGCAGGACCAGCGAGCGGCCCTGGCCGGGGGTGCCCTCGACCTCGATCGCCGTCACCTCGCCGGTGAGCAGGGGCTCGCCGCGCTTGCCGTCCGCGAAGGGCGCGAGCACGGCGGGCGCGCCGACCTTGAGGGAGGCGTACTTCTCGGTGAGCTTGCCGTTGGGGTCGCTGAACGTCAGCTCGAAGGCGGACGGCACGTTCAGCGAGGCGTCCACCCAGCCGCCGGTCAGGTACTTGGCGAGCGCGTCGGGCAGCGGCGCACCGCCCAGCGTGACGTGCAGGACGGTGGTGAAGGTCTTGTTGTTGCTGACGGGGCTCACGCGGCGCCCTCCCGCGGTTCGATGTCGGTGGTCGACGGCAGCAGCAGTTCGGTGCCGGGACGCAGCCGCAGGGGGTCGTCGATGTCGTTCGCCTCGGCGATGACGCGCCAGCGCGTCGCGTCGCCGTACTCCCGCCAGGCCAGCGAGGCGAGCGAGTCGCCCGACACGGTCCGGTGCACCCGGCGCGCGTCGAGCGTGCCCGACGTCGGGTTCTGCTTCTTCGTCTCGCTGGCCACCTCGGTCAGCGAGAGCGAGCAGGTCGCCCTGATCGGGATGCCGCTGGGGCTGAAGAGGGTGTACGTCGCCGAGACCGACGTGACGTACATGACCATCTGCACCGTGGAGAACGAGCCCCAGGAGAACTTCACCCACGGCGGCGACGGCGCCTTCGCCGCGATGGACTGCTGGGTCACCTCGCAGCACGACAGCAGCAGTTCCACCATCTGCTGCACGTCGTTGGACGACGGGTCGTCCGAGCGGTCGAGGAACACGTCCAGCTGGAGCTGGGCGGGGTCGCTGCCGGTGAACTTCGGCGGCGCGCCCCGGTCGTGCGCGACGGCGTGCTCGGTCACCCAGCTCGCGGACCTGCTCAGCTGTAGCTGGTCGGGGTTGAACTGGAACTTCACCTCGCCGATGCGGCCGCCGATCGAGCCGCCGAGGTCGGTCGGCGGCTGGTGGATGGCGAGCGAGGCGCGGGAGAGGCCGCTGGCGGCGAGTCCGCCGAGGAACGCCATCTCAGGCACCTCCCGCGTCGGTGAAGCCGTGGTGCGCGATCTCCAGCGTCTCGGTGGCGACGGCCGGGCTCGCCGGGTCCAGGCTCGGGCCCGTCCAGCGCACCGGCAGCACCTCGACCAGGCCCCACTGCGCGACGATCGAGCCGTCGGCGTGCAGGGCCGCGATCTGCGCGGTGGGGCGGGTGATCCCGGTGGCCAGCGAGGAGATCCAGGCGGCGACCTTGGCGGTGTCGGGCGTCAGCGGGCGCGTGAGGCGGATGTTGGAGTAGGTGACGCGGGTCGGCAGCTGCCAGACGAAGCCGTTGTTGCCGCCCTCCTGCCGCTGCTCGATCTCCACCTCGGAGGAGAGCCCGTCACAGCCGTTGAACAGGCCGAGGTCCTCGCCGTCGATGGTGAGTTTGAAGAAGACGGTGGATGCGGGGTCCGGTGCCTGGGGCATGGTGGCGATCTCTCGGGTGGAAGGCGGTGGGCGGGGTCGGTGGGGGGCGGCCGGGGCCGGCCGGGTCAGTTGCCGTGGTCGCGCAGCCGGCCCACGCGTTCGCGGTCCGCGCGCAGTTCGGCGCGCAGGAGCCGGGACAGCGGGGCGATCAGCTTGTGGGCCAGGTCGTCGAGTTGCGCGGGCGTCTGCGTCGCCGCGCTCGGCGACTGGGGGGCGGTGGCGCGCTGCACGGGGGCCGCGCTCTTGCTCGTGGTGGTGCGCGGCGGCGGGGGCGCGGGCTGCTTGTTCTGCCCGACCGGCACGGACGTCCGCTGGAGCGGGGCCGGGGTCACCACGGGCACCGGCGCGGGGGCGGCCGGGGCCGCCCTGGGCGCGGGGGCCGGGGGCTGCGGGGCCTCCTGGCGCTGCACGATCACGGGTCGGTGCAGCGGCCGAGCCGCCGCGGGCGGGGTGACGGGGACCACGGGGCGGGCGGGCTGGGCGGCGGGCGCGTGGGCGCTGCGCTGCACGGGGGCGGGGCCCGCGGGCACGGGCCTGACCACGGGCACGGCGGCCTGCGGGGAGCCGGGGCGGCCGGGACCCGTGGCGCCCGGCGCGGTCAGGGGCGCGGCCTGCGGGGCGGCGGCGCGTTGTACCGGGGCCTGGGCGGTGCGGGGGCCGCGGGGTGCCGTGTCCGGGATGCTCGACGTGAGCGGCCTGGTGGTGGCCAGGGGCAGCGCGGCGGCAGCGCGCCGCACGGGGGCGGCGGTGGCGCGCGGGAGGTCGGCGATGCGGACGACGGGCGCGGGACGCACGGCCCCGGAGACGGCACGCTGCACCGGGGGCGCGGACGCGGGGGCGGGCGGGGCCGCCTCGGGTACGGGGGCGGGTACGGGTACGGGGGCCGTGGCGGCGACGGGCATCGCGGGCTTGTCCGGCAGCGCGGGGGCGGCGGGGGCCACCGGCGCGGGGCCGGACGTCCCGCGCGCGGGCTGCGGTGCGGACGCCTGCGGTGCGGTCGGCTGCGGCGCGCTCGCCCGGGGTGCGGTCGCCTGCGGTACGGATGCCTGTGCGCGCTGCACCTGGGGCGCGGCGGGCGTCGGGGCGGAGGCCGGGGTCGCCAGGGGTGCGGCGGGCGTCGTGGTGGTGGGCGCGACGGGCATCGCGGGCCTGTCCGGCTGGGCGGGCGCGGCGGGGGCCACCGGCGCGGCGGCCGGGGCGTTCGCCGGTGCCGTCGCCGGTGTCGTCGCCGGTGTCGTCGCCGGGGACTGCGCCTGCGGTGCGGTCCGCGCGGGGCCCGCCTTCGGGGCGGCCGCACTGCGCTGCACCGGGGGCGCGGCAGGGGACGGGGGCGTGATGGGCGCCCCGATCGCGGAGCGCCGCTGCGGACGCCGCGGGGACTGCGGGTTCTGTGCCGGGGCCTGCGCGGCGGCCCGCTGCACGGGCGCGCCGAGGCCGGAGCGCGCCGGGGGCGTCGAGGGCTGCCCGGCGGGTGCGGCTGGCGCGGTGGGTGCGGCGGGGTTGGCCGGGCGCACCGGATTGGCCGCCGCCGTCGGGGCCTTCTGCACGGGAAGCGGGGTCGGCCCGGGGGCTGCCGTTGCCGGGAGCGAACTTTCCCTGCGTACGGGCGCGTTGGCGGCTTCGGGGCCGGTCGGCGCCGCGTGGGCGCGCTGGACCACGGGGGTGGCCGGGGCCTTGGGTGCGGGTATGGAGGTGGGCGCCGGGCCGTTGGTGGGTCCGGAGCCGGTGGGGCGTACGGGCTTGGTGGCCGGGGCCTTCTGGATGGGCGCGGCGGCGGTGGTGGTCGGCTCGGCGGGCGCGGAACCCGTCTTGCGTACGGGTGCGTTGGCGGCTTCGGGGCCGCTCGGCGCCGCCTGGGCCCGCTGGACCACAGGGGTGGCCGGGGCCTTGGGCACGGGTATGGAGGTGGGCGCCGGGCCGTTGGTGGGTCCGGAGCCGGTGGGGCGTACGGGCTTGGTGGCCGGGGCCTTCTGGATGGGCGCGGCGGCGGTGGTGATCGGCTCGGCGGGCGCGGAACTCGCCTTGCGTACGGGTGCGTTGGCGGCTTCGGGGCCGCTCGGCGCCGCCTGGGCGCGCTGCACGGCGGGCGCGGCCGGGGACGTCGCACCCGTCGCGCTCTTCGCACTCTTCGGCGCGGGCGAAGGAGCCTTGGCGGGGGCCGGGCTCGCCGGAGCCGCGTCCGCCGGGCGCACGGGGGCGTCGGACGCGGACGTCCGCACCGGGGCCTTCGCCGAGGCCGCCTGCGGGGCGGGGGCCTTCTGCACGGGGGCCTGCGGTGCCGGGGTCTGCCGTACCGGGGCCTGCTGCGCCGGGGTCTGCTGTGCCGGAGTTCCGGGCTTCGGGGCCGCCGGTGCCTTCGGCGCGCCCTTCGCCGGTGCGGGCGCGGGCGCCTTCTGCACCGGAGGCGCGGCCTGCGTCGGCGTCTGCTTGGGCGCGGCCGGGGTCTGCTTCGGCGCCTGCTTCGGTGCCTGCTTGGGTGCTTGCGCCCGCTGGACCTGCGGGCTCTGCGGGCTCTGCGCGCCCTTCGGCGCGCTAGGCGCGCTCGGCGGCTCCGGCACCTGCGCCGTGCTCCAGTCCGCGCCCGGCGCGCGGCGCGTCCGGCGGACCACCGGGCGGCGCTGCACGGGCGCCTCCTGCGCGGCGGCCGGAGTCGCGGCCGGAGCGGCCGGAGCGGTGGGAGTCCCGGACCCAGCGGGGGAACTTGGGCCCGGGACGTCTGCGGGCCGTACGGCGCGTTCCGCGTCCCGTACGGCCGACGCGGGCTCTTCGGCCCGCTGCACGGGCATGGGCAGCTGTGCGGGCGCCGCCGCGCCCACCGGCGACAGGCGGCGCGTCGGCGGCGCGGGCCGCGCGGAGACCAGCGGCGTGTGCCGCGCGGGCGTGGGCCTGACGGGGCCGCGGGACGCGCCCGCGGCGCGCGCGGGAGCGGCGGCGGGACCCTCCCCGGTCCCGCGCGCCGCCGCCCGCTGCACCTGGCCGGCGCCGGGCGCGTCGGCGGCCCCCACCGCCCGCGACGCGCCCCGGCTCCGAACGGGACCCGTGGCGAAGACGCCCGCGTGAGGCCCCCCGGCCCCCGCGGTACCGGTGGATCCCCCGGTACCCGTTGCCCCGTCGGTCTCGGACTCCGCCCGCTGCACGGCCGGTCCCGAACGGGCGACCGGCAGCTTCAGCCCCGGCGGCTCGGCCGCCGAGGGCCCCGCGGGACCCGAAGGTCCCGAAGCCGCGGGCGTCACCGTGCGCACCGCGTCCCGCAGCAGCCCGCTGGGGGCGTCGGGCGCGGAGGTGTGCCCCAGGTCGCCCTGGAAAGAGGGGTTCCAGTGCGTCGCGAGCGACGCGGAGAAGCCGTGCTCGAAGACCGTGCGCGGCGCGCCCATCGCACGCTGCACCGGCGGCAGCGACCGCCACGCGTCCCCGGCTGGTGCCACGGGCGCGGCACCCTCCCGCGCGTCCGTACCCGAACCGGTACCCGTACCCGGGTCCGCGCTCCCGCCCGCATCGGCGGGCCCCGCCGCCCTGCGCGAGCGCCACTTCTCGAACATGCCCATCTTCTCCAACCCCCCTTTCCCGTCAGGCGATCACGCCTGCGACCGCTCCACCAGGGACGCGACCTGCGCGACGTACTTGCGCCGGTCGGCGTGCTCCAGATCGAGGATGTCGTCCATGCCCCAGTGGAAGTGGTAGGCGAGGTACGCGGTCTCCTCCTCGATCCGGTCGGCCGCGTACGTCACGATTCCCCCAGGCGGCTCCCGGCGAGCTCGACCTCGAAGGACTCCTCGCAGTGCGGACACGCGACGGAGGCCCTGGTGTGGCCCTCCGCGTTGATCTGCCGGTAGAAGTCCTGGAGGAACGCCAGGTCGGAGGCGAACATGTTCTCCACCGTCCCGTCGTGGACCGACGGGAGCGTGCCGAGCCGGGTGATGACCCGGCCGAGCAGCACCACGGACAGGTACGCCGGGTTCTCGCGCACCCGGACGTCCCGCAGGGGTAGCAGCTCGTCCCTGGCCGTGGCCAGCCGCATCGCGCCGCTGCGGTGCACGGTGCCCGCCTCGTCGACGAAGCCCCGCGGCAGCTCGAACTCGAACTCCGTGCGGAGCGGCTCCTGTGTGCGGGGCTGCTGCGCCCCCGCCGGTCCCTCGCGCCGCATTAGCCGAGCGTCAGCTCTTCGAAGGTGATGGTGACCTGCTCGGTCAGGGCCGCGGCGTCGCCCGCCTTGGTCCCGCTCACCTCGACCTTGGAGCACCAGGCGTTGCGCAGGTTGTAGCGCTTCACCTCGGACAGCTGGTAGTCCATGAAGATGATCGAGGCGTCCTTGCGGGCCGAGCCCATGTCGCCCGCGATGGACGCGGCGATCCACTCGGTGAACGCCTGGGACTGGGTGGCGCCGCGCGTCACCGTGCACTCGCCGGCCTTCTTCACGCCGGGGAGCTTCTTGACGATCGGCTTGCCGTCGGCCGAGACCTGCTGGTACTCGATGACGTCCTGCTCCATCGTGAGGCTGGAGACCTCCTGGAGGGTCTCGATCATCACGCCGTCGATCTGCAGACCGAAATTATGGGTAGTGAGGGCATCGCCCATGTCCATGACGGGTCACTCCTGTTCGTGAGGGTTGAGCTGAAGGGGGTGTGGAGGCGTGGTGCGGAAGGACTACTCCTCCAGCTCGCCGCCGCCGCCCTGGAACTGCGCGAGGCGGAAGACCACGAACTCGGCCGGCTTCACCGGAGCGATGCCGATCTCGCAGACTACGCGGCCGAGGTCGACGGACTCCGGCGGGTTCGTCTCCTCGTCGCACTTCACGTAGAAGGCGTCCTCGGCGCGCTGCCCGAACAGGGCGCCCTGGCGCCACTCGGTCACCAGGAAGGCGGATATGTTGCGGCGGATCCTGGCCCACAGCGACTGGTCGTTCGGCTCGAACACCACCCACTGGGTGCCGATCAGGATCGACTCCTCCAGGTAGTTGAAGTAGCGGCGGACGTTCAGGTAGCGCCAGGCCGGGTCGGAGGCCAGCGTGCGGGCGCCCCAGACGCGGATGCCGCGGCCCGGGAAGGCGCGGATGCAGTTGACGCCGATCGGGTTGAGCAGGTCCTGCTCGCCGCGGGTGATCTGGAGCTCCAGGTCGACGGCGCCGCGCACGACCTCGTTGGCGGGGGCCTTGTGCACGCCGCGCTCGGCGTCGTTGCGGGCCCAGATGCCGGCCATGTGGCCCGACGGCGGGACCAGGCGGGCCTGGCCGGTGGACGGGTCGAAGGACTTGATCCACGGGTAGTAGACCGCGGCGTAGGCGGAGTCGTAGTTCGACTCCTCCTGGCGCCACTTGCGCACGTCGCGGGCGTTCAGCGACGGCGGCGTGTCGATGATCGCCATGCGGTCGCCCATGAGCTCGCAGTGCGCGATCAGGCCGAGCTGGACGGCCTTGACCTGCTCCAGGTCGATGAGGCCCTGCTGGTAGGCGGCCATCAGGTCGGGCACGGCGACCATGTTGATCTCGTCGTACGCCTCCAGGCCGCCGAAGCCGGTCCGGTCGGCGGAGTCGCCGATGAACTGG
The DNA here is from genome assembly GCF_044458065.1 of Streptomyces sp. NPDC050504. Lineage (NCBI taxonomy): Bacteria > Bacillati > Actinomycetota > Actinomycetes > Kitasatosporales > Streptomycetaceae > Streptomyces > Streptomyces sp. NPDC050504. The sequence goes on from NZ_JBITHO010000003.1 coordinate 492,702, forward strand.
CCCGACTCCAGCGGGGCGTCCTGCGCGGCGACGACCGGGACCGGCGCCGGGGCGGGCGGGGCCAGGGTGACGGCCTGCGCGTCCGGCTTGGCCAGCTGGGCGGCCGGGGCGGCCTCTTCCAGGACGATGGTCTTGGAGCGCTGCTTGACCTGCGCGACCACGTAGTTGCGGGCGCTCTTCTTCGCGGAGACGTCGAAGGACTCGACGGTCTTGTCGCCGTCCTTGACGACGAGCTTGAAGCGGTCGTTCTCGCCCTCGATGTCCTGCACCTCGACGGTGAGCGCGCCGTTGTTCGCCGAGCCCGCGGCGATGGCGGCGACCTTGAAGGTGCCGAGCGCGACGGACTCGCCCGCGGTCAGCTGGAGCTGCCCGGCGCCGGCCGCCGCGGAGGACACGGACTGGGTGCCCTGCGCGTCCCCGCCGCCGACGCGCACGATGTACGCGGCGGAGCCGCCGTTGTTGAAGAACCCGTACACGGAGTGGGCGAGGTAGTACCCGTCCGTGAAGTCACCGAAGGACGCCACGTACTGCGACCAGTTGGTCACGAGGGTCGGCTCGTTGAGCGGCCCGACGGGCGCGAGGCCCACGAACGCGGCGACGGAGGTGCCGACGCCCTCGATCGGGCGGGAGCCGCTGGCGACTTCCTCGACGTAGACGCCGGGGGACAGGTACGTGGGCATAGTGGGGTGTTCTCCTAGAAGAGACCGTTGAGGTGATCGAGCCGGTGGTGACGGGACCCTCTTGACGATGGCCCTTCGGGCCCCCGGTTCATAGAGACACCCGGACGTCACCACGGGCAGGGGAAGCTGCCCGATCGGGCAGAGGTTCCGCGGTCAGGGCAGTTCGCGGAACCCGGGAACGATTTCCCGCATGCGTTCCAGAGTGCGCCGGGCCTCGGGCAGTCCGGGATCGTCGGGGGTGAGGGCCATGCGCCAGTTCACATAACCGCAGGCGCTCAGCGCCCCTTCGACGTACTGCGGAAACGTCAGGTCGAGCGGTTCCAGCGCCTCGCCGAAATAGTGGAAGTACACCGGGTCCTGCGGCGCGGAATCCGGTTCCTGGAGGAACGCGGCGCACGCTTCGGGAGCGTACACGTCGAAGGGTTTCACGGCCCGGAACCGGTCGCCGCCCTCGAAGTCGTCGTACCAGGTGTCGCCCAGGCCGTCGGCGAAAACCTTCGCCAGCGGAAGGAAGTGGAGGGAGCCGAAATCGGTGGCCGGGCCCGACGCGCCGGGCTCGGTGTACTCCCAGTCGAGGAGGAAGCCGTCGAGTTCCGCGTGGAATTCCGCGAGGCCTTCGGGAAGGTGGCCGTGCACCGCGGCGCGGACCCCTTCGATCCCGTCCCGGCCGAGGGGCGGAGCGATCTCGAACGCGCGCACCGTGAAGCCGGGAGTGGCACGGAGGTCGGCGACCCGCGCCTCGATCCGGTCCCTGTACCCGGCGTTCTCGCTGTTCTCGGCGTTTTTGGTATTTCCGTTGCTCATGGAAGCTCCTGTCATCCGTCGGAGTTGGAAGCACGGGCGGCCGCTCCGCGCTTCGGGCGGCCCTCTCTGTATGCTGCCGCGTCGTCCTTGGACTTCTTCCACAGGCTGTACTGGTTCTTGTAGTCCTGGGCCATGCTCGTTCCGTTGATGAACGCCTTGCACTGCTCGGAATCGTTTCCGGCCCTGGCGGTGGCCCAGCTGTCCAGCGTCTTGTTGCGGTCGAGCGCGGAAGCCTGGGCCAGCAGCGGGTTGAGGGACCCGTTCTGGTCGAGCACGTCGAGCAGGGCCGCGACGGAAGATTCGGGGAAGTGCTTGAGCAGCGTGTATCCGGCCCTGTCGCGCATCACCAATTCGTATCCGGCGTTGCCTATCGTCTCCAGCAGCGCGGGGCCGTACTGGAAGACCATCTTTCGCTGGACGTCGTCGGCGATGTTGCAGTCCCGGAAGATCTCCTCGGCCATGGCCTGGTGTCCCGCCTGGAACAGCGGATGGAGCACCTGGGGGAATATCTCGTCGACACCCAGATTGATGACGCCCAGGAAATTGACGCGTTCGGCCGTGCTGGGAAGCACGGTGAGGAAAGCCGCCTGGTCGGTCGCGTTGAGGTCCCGGTAGAGGTCCGGGTACGTCCTCATCAGCGCCATTTTCAGGTCGTGGCCGGGAACGAGTCCGAGCGCCTGGCCGATGACCTGCCTGCTCTGTCCCTGCAATGCGTTCAGCAGGGCGTCGGGGCCCTGGCTCCAGCTCCGCAGGTCGGCCGCCTGCTGCGGCGTGAGCGGGTCGACGGGAAGCGTGATCGCCGAGCTCCAGGACCGCGCGGACGCCGCGTCGCCCTCGACGCCCCACTGCATGTTGATGTGGTTCGGCACGACCGACGTGAGGTCCTGGGCGTTCACGGCGCTGGTCTGGTAGGAGACCGTGGTCTTCAGCCACACCGCGTTGCCGAGCTCCACCAGGTGCTTCGCCGGGTCCTCCGCCTGGGCGGACATCTGGGAGTTGAGCTTTCCCGGGCCGGGGGCGAGGTTGTCGGTGTTGTTGCCGGGGCCGCCGAGGCGCCCGTTGAACAGGTGCATGCGCACGGCGCGGTAGGGGGCGCCGTCGGGCTTCTCGCCGCCCGGCGCCATCTTCGTGAACCCCTGCGACCTCAGGGCGCCCCAGCCGACCGGCTCGACCGAGGGGGAGTTCGCCGCGGGCCCCAGCGGCGTTCCCTTGAGGTTGTGCACCTCCACGGATCCGGCGCGGCCGTTGTCCGAGGTGAACACCGGATCGTCGCCGGACATGGTGCCGTCGGTCCACTTGCGCTGGATGACCGGGACCGCCCCGGCCGGATCCTGGGCGCGCTGCACGGGGGCGGGTGCGGTGCCGTGCGCGGGGGCCGTGCCGTGCGCGTGGCCGTCGCAGTCCGCCGAGCGCTGCACCGTCGCGGCGAACGCCGCGTTGCCCATGGCCCGCTGTAGGGCCGCCGCCGCGCCCGGGTCCAGGCGCGCCGCGCCTCCGGCCGCCGCCGCGCGTGCGGCGGACGCGGTCAGCGACTCCCGCGCCGGGCGGGGTTCGGGACGGTCGCCGCGGCCCGCTTCCTGCCGGCCGTGGTGCGTCGGCCTCATGTCGCTCGTCCTCCCCGTGCGCCCTGGACAGCGGTCGTACGGTTCCGACTATCGCCGCGGGCTCCTTCGCGTACGAGGGGAGAAGGGGCGGCGGCAAGGGCAGCCGGAAGTGCCCGCCCGGTCATCGGGGCCCGGAGCGCCGGTTTCCTCCGGCGGGGGGTTGCCCCCGCTTCTGCCCTTTGGTTCCTGGCCCGCCTCGCCGCGGGTGCCGTAGAACGGGTGGGGAAGCCGTTGCGCAGGGGAGCACTGAATGTCTCGTACACAGGAATCGCCGGGAGCCGACAGGGAAGCGACGGCCACCGCCGCCCGCCGGTCTCGGCCGGAGACGTCGGTCTCCGCGCAGATGATGGCGCTCCAGCGCACCGCGGGCAATGCCGCCGTCGCGAGATCCGTGGAAGAGGAGCGGCACCAGCACGGTGCGGGCTGCGGGCACGGCGAGAGCGTGCAGCGTTCGGCGGTGCCCGACGTGCTGCGCTCGGCGGGGAAGCCCCTGGACGATTCGACCCGCAGCGACATGGAGTCGAGGCTCGGCGCGGACTTCTCCGACGTACGCATCCACGACAACGCCGCCGCCAAGGCATCGGCCGCCGAGGTCGGCGCCCGCGCCTACACCTCGGGATCCCACGTCGTCATCGGCGACGGCGGCGCCGACAAACACACCCTCGCCCACGAACTCACCCACGTCATCCAGCAACGCCAGGGCCCCGTCGCGGGCACCGACAACGGCTCGGGCCTCAAGGTCTCCGACCCCACCGACCGCTTCGAACGCGAAGCCGAAGCCAACGCCACCCGCGCCATGAACGGCCCCGCCCCCGTCCAGCGCGCCGAGGACGAGGGCGCCGGGCCGACGGGGCCGGTCCAGGGCCGTGCCGTCCAGCGGATGGCCGCCTCCATGAAGGACCGGCTGCGCACCGCGTTCATGACCGCTTTCGACGCGGACCCGCACACGACGTTCGACTCGGTCTACTGGGACTTCGCGACGGCGCAGGGCATGTCGCAGAGCGTCGCGACGAACGCCGCGGGGAGCGCGCGGACGGTCTTCGACGGCGTCGTCTCCGAGCGGGCCGACGCGGCGGCGGCCGCGCAGGCGGAGGTCGACGCGCGGCGCGCGAACACCCGCCCCAACGCCCGCGACTCCTGGGTCATGGCGGAGGACGTGCACTTCATGGCAGGCACGTCGCGCGCCGACCTGAAGGACACGACGTACGAGCAGCTGAAGAACAACCAGATCCGGGCCAACGGCGTGGGCAAGGTCAGGTTCGAGCCCGAGCTCAACATGCGCTGCCACGTGCACGGTCTCACGGACAGCCAGGGCATCTCGTTCGCGTACGTGCTGGAGGCCGACTACCGCGTGCGGGTGTACGTCTACGACGTCGCCGACAAGCGGGTCAACGGCAACCAGTACGAATGGCGGAGGGGCGGCAAGGAGTACACCAGCAGCGCCGAGATTCCCGGCTACGAGGAGGCCGTGGCACGCGGCAACGCCCTGAGCAGGTGACCGCCGTCGGCGTACCGCCCCGCCCGGGGGCGGCACGCCGACGCCCGCTCAGCGCGTCCAGTACGCGGCCCAGGCGCGCGAGCCCCGGGTGACGCGTTCGATGCCGGGGACGCCGTCGTCCCTCAGGTCCGCCCAGCGCGCGGCCTCCGCCCGCCCGAGCACCGCGACGGCCCGTGGGTCGGCCGTGCGGAAGGCGGGCACCCGCCGCGCCCAGCGCGCCGCCCCGGCCGGGGTGTGCCCGCCGTCGGAGACCAGACGGACCGCCCACAGCGCCGCGTCGATCCAGGCGGCGCCCCGGGCGGCCCAGGCCCAGTCGACGACGTGGGCCCGGCCGCCGCGCACCAGGACGTTGGTGGCGGCGAGGTCGGTGTGCAGCAGCGCGTCCCCCGCCAGGAGGGACACCTCGCCTTCGGCGCAGTAGTAGCCCCAACGGTCCCCGGCACTCAGCAGCGCGACCGGCGGTGCCGGGGTGCCGCCGAGTGCGGTGAGCGCCCGTACGACCGCCTCCAGGTCCGCCGCGCCGGGCCGGTAGTCGGCGTGCTCGCCCGCGACGGCGTCGAAGGCGACGAGCACCCACCCGGCGGTCTCCGTGCGCCACCGCACGCGCGGGCAGCCGTCCGGCAGGTACGGGCCGACGCGGTACTCCAAGTCGAGTTCGTCGGCCTGGTCGTGGCCGCTGCGGATCCCCTTGACGAACACGCGGTCGGCGGGGGAGGTGAGCACGGCGGCCACCGCACAGTTGCCGCCCCCCGCCGTGTCGACGGCGGAGCACGCACCGACCCGCCGGGCAACGGCTTCACGTACCGGACCGGGCAGCTCGGCGAAGGGAACACGATCGACGGGCACGATCCGCCGGGCTACCTGGGCGGCTTGGGCGGGAACGGCGGATTCTTGTCCGGCGTCGTCGGACCCGGCGGGCGAGGCTGGGGAGACGGGGTCGTCGGGCCGCGCGGAGGCTTCTTCTCGGCGGTCAGCATGCGGCCGAGAGTAGCGGCGTCGGAGCGACCCGGGACAGCCCGCCGGTCAGGCTTCCAGCCGTCCTTCGGCGGCCGCGGTGGTGAATGCGGTGAAGGCGGTGGGGGTGATGGTGAAGGCGGGGCCGTCGGGGTTCTTGGAGTCGCGGACGGCGATGCGGCAGGGCTGGGCGGCGATCTCGACGCACTGGCCCTGGTCGGCGCTGTAGGAGGACGTGCGCCAGGCGGCGGTGCCGAAGGGGGCGCATTCGACGCAGTCGCCCTGGTCGCCGCTGTAACTGGACTTACGCCAGGCCGCGTTCATCAGGTGCTGATTGGCTTCCATAACGCTCCTCCATGACGCGGCTGATCTCTGCCGCCGAATCCTCTACGGAGAGGGCTGCGGCCTGCAAGTGAGCGTAGCGGAGGGTGCCTTCCCTGACAGTTGCAGGGTTGGCGGTCGCGTGACCTTGGACGAAATCCTCGGTGTAGACGATGTCTGGGTCGTTGTCGAAGCGGAGGAGTGTGAACATACCGGGTTGCCCGGCATGGGCTCCCACCTTGAAGGGCAGGATCTGGAGGTTTACGTCCGGGCGGTCGCGGAAGCTCAACAAGTGGGCGAGTTGGTTCCACATGATGTGGCGGCTGCCGACCTCTCGCCGTAGCACTCCCTCATCCATGACCACGGTGAGCGCAGGCGGATTCTCTCGGCTTAGGACGCGCTGGCGCTCCATGCGAGCCTCGACCCTTGTGTCCAGGTCGTTCGGGTCGTACGCCCCCATGACCGCCCTCGCGTAGTCCTTGGTCTGGAGCAGTCCGTACACCACCTGAGCTTCATAAATAGAGATGTACGTCGCCTTCGCCTCCAACCCCGCAACCTTCCTGAACCACGACGGAAGTTGGCTCCGCAGCACCAGGCCCACCAGCCTCCCCATCTCCCCGCCCGTGTTGAACACCTGGTCCACGCGTTCCGCGAACTCCCTCGTCGGGACCTTCCTCGCCGTTTCGATCTGGCCGATCAGCGAGCCCGTACAGAAGAGCTTCGTGCCCAACTCGTCCTGTGTGTCGCCCGTTTTCACGCGGAGGTGACGGAGTTCCGAGCCGAAGTGGTCGAGCGCCGACGCGCTCGGGTCGAGTTCACGGTTGCGCGCCATGGCGTCTCCCAACAGCTGGGACGGTTCGTTCCCGTACGTAGCCGAGAGTAGCCAGCGGGTCTCAGGGTGGTGGGCAGTTCCAGGCAACTACCCGCCCCCTACCGGGAGTTATCGTGCACCTGATCGAAGGCGATCCGCCGGGCCCCGCCGTTCAGTACGGCATGGACTTCACCGTCGGTGAGCACTCCGCGCGGCACGTGCGCCGCATCGTACGGACCTACCTCCGTCTCTGGGAGATGGACGACCTCGTCGAAGCCGCCGAGCTGGGCATCACCGAGCTGCTGGCGAACGTCGTGCGCCACGTCCCCGGGCGGCACTGCGCGTTCCAGTTGCTGCGGCGGCCCGAGGGGCTGCGGGTCGAGGTGTGGGACTCCTCGCCCGTGCTGCCCGTCCCGCGCACGGCCGGTCCGCTCGACGAGCGCGGCCGGGGCCTCGTCCTCGTCGAGTCCGTCACCGCGCGGTGGGGCGCCGAGCGGTCCGGTACGGGCAAGACCGTGTGGTTCGAGTGCACGTGCAAGAACCACCTGCCCGGCGCCTGAGACCGCCTGGGATGCTGACCCCCGCACACTTCGCACTCGGCCTCTGTGGACTGCTGATGGCCCTGGCCGTCCCCGGGGCGTTCGACGACCGCGGGGTGCTCTTCGGTGCCGCTGCGGCCCTCGGGGGCGACGACCACGGGCGGGAACCCCTCGGAGCTGCCTAGTACTTCAACTTGCGGCCCGTGTTCAGCCGTTCCAGCAGCCCGAACGCCGACATCGCGAGCGGTTTCAGGTCCTTGGTGTGGACGTCGACCGCGTTCATCCGGCGGAACTCCGCGACCATCAGGGCGATGGTCTCACCGCTCGCCCGGTCCGTGGCCGTCTCCTCGGCGGACAGCGCGCCCAGCGACTTGTGGATGCCCTCCCACTCCTCCTCGTGGCCCTCCACCGCCGGGTCCGCGCGCTCGTCCTCGCTGAGCTTCGTGAGGTTCTTCAACAGGTCCTTGCCCGCCGGGATGCCCTCCAGCCAGGCCCTCCTGGTCAGCGAGACGGACGTCTCCGTACGGGCGCCCGCGAGCCCCCGCTCCACGGTCCTGCCGAACACCGGGTCCCCCGGCCCGCCGAGCAGGCCCGCCGACGCCGCCGCCGAGTGGACCAGCTCGGCGAAGCCCGCCGGGTCCGCCGCGAAGTGGTCGCGCACCGACGCGGGCAGCGACCTGAAGCCCTGCGCGAAGTCGTTGCGGGCCATCAGGCCGCCCGCGATGGACTTGGCGTTCGCGCCCTGCTGGAGGGTCTGGCTCTCCAGCAGGTACGAGACGAGCAGCCCCACCAGGCCGGTGAGCGCGCCCCGGCCCTCCTCGGGCACCGCCGACGCCTCCACCACCCTGCTCGCCGCGCCCGTCGCGGACGCCAGGTTGCCCAGGTTCGCGACGTTGTAGAGGTCGCGGTGCGCCTTCTCGCGGCGCTTGGGCTTCATGGGGTTGTACTTGTCGGGGAGCGTGTCCTTCAGCGGCCACGTCTCGGGCGGTACCAGGTACTCCACCAGCTCGGGCAGCCGGTCCAGGCGCAGGCCCGCCGTCGTCTGCGGCGCGAACGCCAGCGGCTTGCCGTCGGGGTAGATCCGCAGGTCGGGCCGTGGGACGGCGTTGCCCCGCGTGATGTCCTCGGACTTGATGAACGGCTTCGACGCGTTGCCGTCCAGGAACGCGGTCATGGCCGTGAGGTCGTTCATGACCTTGGAGAGGGTCTTGCGGTCGGAGATCGGATCGGTGATCCACTCCAGGTTGGAGCCGCCCGACGGGCTGGCGTCCGCGGTGAGCGCGTAGCCGCTGCCCTGCGCGACCATGCCCTCCACCAGGCCCTTGCCCAGGTTCTCGCCGAGGAGCGGGGCCTCGGAGACCTTGCTGTCGACCATGAGGTTGTAGACGAAGCCCTTCCGCTTCGCGTTCTCCGCCCCGTCGGGAGACCGGCCGAGGCCGAGGTGCTCCAGCACCGCCAGGCCCGCGGCCGTGGGGCTGCCGCCCGCGTCGACCCAGCCGTCGGCCCCCGCGAGCTGTTCGGCCGTGACGTCCTTGCGGTAGCTGCTGTACGGGTTCACGCGGATCGACAGGAGCATCTCGCGGTCGATGTCGGTCTCCCGCGCCGCCTGCCGCCCCGCCAGGACCTCGGCGTCCGCGCCGCCCGCGTCCTCCACCTTCCGTACGTTCCACTGCGCCTCGAACTCGAAGCCCACCGCCCGCTGCACCGCCGCCGGATCCCCCGGCACGGGCGCGGAGTTCTCGTCCTCGGCGCGCTGCACGGGGGCGGGGCCGTTCATGGCGCGGGTGGCGTTGGCTTCGGCTTCGCGTTCGAAGCGGTCGGTGGGGTCGGAGACCTTGAGGCCCGAGCCGTTGTCGGTGCCCGCGACGGGGCCCTGGCGCTGCTGGATGACGTGGGTCAGCTCGTGGGCGAGGGTGTGCTTGTCGGCGCCGCCGTCGCCGATGACGACGTGGGATCCCGAGGTGTAGGCGCGGGCGCCGACCTCGGCGGCCGACGCCTTCGCGGCGGCGTTGTCGTGGATGCGTACGTCGGAGAAGTCCGCGCCGAGCCTCGACTCCATGTCGCTGCGGGTCGAATCGTCCAGGGGCTTCCCCGCCGAGCGCAGCACGTCGGGCACCGCCGAACGCTGCACGCTCTCGCCGTGCCCGCAGCCCGCGCCGTGCTGGTGCCGCTCCTCTTCCCCGGCGCGCTGAACCACCCCGTCCGCGCCGCCCGTCGGGCGGCCCACCGCGGCGCCGAGCGCCGCGTTGCCCGCCGCGCGCTGGAGCGCCGCCGCCGCGCCCGGGGTCAGGCCCCGGGCCCCGCGCGCCGCGACCGCGCGCGCCGCCGCGCCCGCTCCCGCCCCGGTGTTCCCGGGCGACCTGGCCGCACCGGGGTCCGTCCGCTCGCCCCGGCCGCCGCGGTCTTCGCCCCGAGCCGTCTGGTCCGTACGCATGCGGCGAGTCTGCCGGGCGCGCGCGGCGCGAGGAAGAGCCCGCGGGGCAGGACCCGTGCCCGATCGGGCAGGTGCGCGGCAGCCGGATCCGTACCCGTGGATTCCGGATGTCGTGCCAACCAACTTCCGTCAAACGGGCGTTGATCTTCCATTGATCCGCCGCTGGCACGGTTCCTCCGTCAGTCCAGTACAGCAACGAGAGGCGGAACCGTCATGGCCAAGCGCGCCAAGAAGATCAGCTCGCTCGCGTCCCACATGCTCTCCCGGGTGACCGGCGGCAAGATGGGCGGCTCGTACCCGATCTACCACTACTACTCCTGATCCCGGGCGGGCCGGGGGGCCGTGCACGGCCCCCCGGCCCGCCCGGGATCAGGAGTAGTAGTGGTAGATCGGGTACGAGCCGCCCATCTTGCCGCCGGTCACCCGGGAGAGCATGTGGGACGCGAGCGAGCTGATCTTCTTGGCGCGCTTGGCCATGACGGTTCCGCCTCTCGTTGCTGTACTGGACTGACGGAGGAACCGTGCCAGCGGCGGATCAATGGAAGATCAACGCCCGTTTGACGGAAGTTGGTTGGCACGACATCCGGAATCCACGGGTACGGATCCGGCTGCCGCGCACCTGCCCGATCGGGCACGGGTCCTGCCCCGCGGGCTCTTCCTCGCGCCGCGCGCGCCCGGCAGACTCGCCGCATGCGTACGGACCAGACGGCTCGGGGCGAAGACCGCGGCGGCCGGGGCGAGCGGACGGACCCCGGTGCGGCCAGGTCGCCCGGGAACACCGGGGCGGGAGCGGGCGCGGCGGCGCGCGCGGTCGCGGCGCGCGGGGCCCGGGGCCTGACCCCGGGCGCGGCGGCGGCGCTCCAGCGCGCGGCGGGCAACGCGGCGCTCGGCGCCGCGGTGGGCCGCCCGACGGGCGGCGCGGACGGGGTGGTTCAGCGCGCCGGGGAAGAGGAGCGGCACCAGCACGGCGCGGGCTGCGGGCACGGCGAGAGCGTGCAGCGTTCGGCGGTGCCCGACGTGCTGCGCTCGGCGGGGAAGCCCCTGGACGATTCGACCCGCAGCGACATGGAGTCGAGGCTCGGCGCGGACTTCTCCGACGTACGCATCCACGACAACGCCGCCGCGAAGGCGTCGGCCGCCGAGGTCGGCGCCCGCGCCTACACCTCGGGATCCCACGTCGTCATCGGCGACGGCGGCGCCGACAAGCACACCCTCGCCCACGAGCTGACCCACGTCATCCAGCAGCGCCAGGGCCCCGTCGCGGGCACCGACAACGGCTCGGGCCTCAAGGTCTCCGACCCCACCGACCGCTTCGAACGCGAAGCCGAAGCCAACGCCACCCGCGCCATGAACGGCCCCGCCCCCGTGCAGCGCGCCGAGGACGAGAACTCCGCGCCCGTGCCGGGGGATCCGGCGGCGGTGCAGCGGGCGGTGGGCTTCGAGTTCGAGGCGCAGTGGAACGTACGGAAGGTGGAGGACGCGGGCGGCGCGGACGCCGAGGTCCTGGCGGGGCGGCAGGCGGCGCGGGAGACCGACATCGACCGCGAGATGCTCCTGTCGATCCGCGTGAACCCGTACAGCAGCTACCGCAAGGACGTCACGGCCGAACAGCTCGCGGGGGCCGACGGCTGGGTCGACGCGGGCGGCAGCCCCACGGCCGCGGGCCTGGCGGTGCTGGAGCACCTCGGCCTCGGCCGGTCTCCCGACGGGGCGGAGAACGCGAAGCGGAAGGGCTTCGTCTACAACCTCATGGTCGACAGCAAGGTCTCCGAGGCCCCGCTCCTCGGCGAGAACCTGGGCAAGGGCCTGGTGGAGGGCATGGTCGCGCAGGGCAGCGGCTACGCGCTCACCGCGGACGCCAGCCCGTCGGGCGGCTCCAACCTGGAGTGGATCACCGATCCGATCTCCGACCGCAAGACCCTCTCCAAGGTCATGAACGACCTCACGGCCATGACCGCGTTCCTGGACGGCAACGCGTCGAAGCCGTTCATCAAGTCCGAGGACATCACGCGGGGCAACGCCGTCCCACGGCCCGACCTGCGGATCTACCCCGACGGCAAGCCGCTGGCGTTCGCGCCGCAGACGACGGCGGGCCTGCGCCTGGACCGGCTGCCCGAGCTGGTGGAGTACCTGGTACCGCCCGAGACGTGGCCGCTGAAGGACACGCTCCCCGACAAGTACAACCCCATGAAGCCCAAGCGCCGCGAGAAGGCGCACCGCGACCTCTACAACGTCGCGAACCTGGGCAACCTGGCGTCCGCGACGGGCGCGGCGAGCAGGGTGGTGGAGGCGTCGGCGGTGCCCGAGGAGGGCCGGGGCGCGCTCACCGGCCTGGTGGGGCTGCTCGTCTCGTACCTGCTGGAGAGCCAGACCCTCCAGCAGGGCGCGAACGCCAAGTCCATCGCGGGCGGCCTGATGGCCCGCAACGACTTCGCGCAGGGCTTCAGGTCGCTGCCCGCGTCGGTGCGCGACCACTTCGCGGCGGACCCGGCGGGCTTCGCCGAGCTGGTCCACTCGGCGGCGGCGTCGGCGGGCCTGCTCGGCGGGCCGGGGGACCCGGTGTTCGGCAGGACCGTGGAGCGGGGGCTCGCGGGCGCCCGTACGGAGACGTCCGTCTCGCTGACCAGGAGGGCCTGGCTGGAGGGCATCCCGGCGGGCAAGGACCTGTTGAAGAACCTCACGAAGCTCAGCGAGGACGAGCGCGCGGACCCGGCGGTGGAGGGCCACGAGGAGGAGTGGGAGGGCATCCACAAGTCGCTGGGCGCGCTGTCCGCCGAGGAGACGGCCACGGACCGGGCGAGCGGTGAGACCATCGCCCTGATGGTCGCGGAGTTCCGCCGGATGAACGCGGTCGACGTCCACACCAAGGACCTGAAACCGCTCGCGATGTCGGCGTTCGGGCTGCTGGAACGGCTGAACACGGGCCGCAAGTTGAAGTACTAGGCAGCTCCGAGGGGTTCCCGCCCGTGGTCGTCGCCCCCGAGGGCCGCAGCGGCACCGAAGAGCACCCCGCGGTCGTCGAACGCCCCGGGGACGGCCAGGGCCATCAGCAGTCCACAGAGGCCGAGTGCGAAGTGTGCGGGGGTCAGCATCCCAGGCGGTCTCAGGCGCCGGGCAGGTGGTTCTTGCACGTGCACTCGAACCACACGGTCTTGCCCGTACCGGACCGCTCGGCGCCCCACCGCGCGGTGACGGACTCGACGAGGACGAGGCCCCGGCCGCGCTCGTCGAGCGGACCGGCCGTGCGCGGGACGGGCAGCACGGGCGAGGAGTCCCACACCTCGACCCGCAGCCCCTCGGGCCGCCGCAGCAACTGGAACGCGCAGTGCCGCCCGGGGACGTGGCGCACGACGTTCGCCAGCAGCTCGGTGATGCCCAGCTCGGCGGCTTCGACGAGGTCGTCCATCTCCCAGAGACGGAGGTAGGTCCGTACGATGCGGCGCACGTGCCGCGCGGAGTGCTCACCGACGGTGAAGTCCATGCCGTACTGAACGGCGGGGCCCGGCGGATCGCCTTCGATCAGGTGCACGATAACTCCCGGTAGGGGGCGGGTAGTTGCCTGGAACTGCCCACCACCCTGAGACCCGCTGGCTACTCTCGGCTACGTACGGGAACGAACCGTCCCAGCTGTTGGGAGACGCCATGGCGCGCAACCGTGAACTCGACCCGAGCGCGTCGGCGCTCGACCACTTCGGCTCGGAACTCCGTCACCTCCGCGTGAAAACGGGCGACACACAGGACGAGTTGGGCACGAAGCTCTTCTGTACGGGCTCGCTGATCGGCCAGATCGAAACGGCGAGGAAGGTCCCGACGAGGGAGTTCGCGGAACGCGTGGACCAGGTGTTCAACACGGGCGGGGAGATGGGGAGGCTGGTGGGCCTGGTGCTGCGGAGCCAACTTCCGTCGTGGTTCAGGAAGGTTGCGGGGTTGGAGGCGAAGGCGACGTACATCTCTATTTATGAAGCTCAGGTGGTGTACGGACTGCTCCAGACCAAGGACTACGCGAGGGCGGTCATGGGGGCGTACGACCCGAACGACCTGGACACAAGGGTCGAGGCTCGCATGGAGCGCCAGCGCGTCCTAAGCCGAGAGAATCCGCCTGCGCTCACCGTGGTCATGGATGAGGGAGTGCTACGGCGAGAGGTCGGCAGCCGCCACATCATGTGGAACCAACTCGCCCACTTGTTGAGCTTCCGCGACCGCCCGGACGTAAACCTCCAGATCCTGCCCTTCAAGGTGGGAGCCCATGCCGGGCAACCCGGTATGTTCACACTCCTCCGCTTCGACAACGACCCAGACATCGTCTACACCGAGGATTTCGTCCAAGGTCACGCGACCGCCAACCCTGCAACTGTCAGGGAAGGCACCCTCCGCTACGCTCACTTGCAGGCCGCAGCCCTCTCCGTAGAGGATTCGGCGGCAGAGATCAGCCGCGTCATGGAGGAGCGTTATGGAAGCCAATCAGCACCTGATGAACGCGGCCTGGCGTAAGTCCAGTTACAGCGGCGACCAGGGCGACTGCGTCGAATGCGCCCCCTTCGGCACCGCCGCCTGGCGCACGTCCTCCTACAGCGCCGACCAGGGCCAGTGCGTCGAGATCGCCGCCCAGCCCTGCCGCATCGCCGTCCGCGACTCCAAGAACCCCGACGGCCCCGCCTTCACCATCACCCCCACCGCCTTCACCGCATTCACCACCGCGGCCGCCGAAGGACGGCTGGAAGCCTGACCGGCGGGCTGTCCCGGGTCGCTCCGACGCCGCTACTCTCGGCCGCATGCTGACCGCCGAGAAGAAGCCTCCGCGCGGCCCGACGACCCCGTCTCCCCAGCCTCGCCCGCCGGGTCCGACGACGCCGGACAAGAATCCGCCGTTCCCGCCCAAGCCGCCCAGGTAGCCCGGCGGATCGTGCCCGTCGATCGTGTTCCCTTCGCCGAGCTGCCCGGTCCGGTACGTGAAGCCGTTGCCCGGCGGGTCGGTGCGTGCTCCGCCGTCGACACGGCGGGGGGCGGCAACTGTGCGGTGGCCGCCGTGCTCACCTCCCCCGCCGACCGCGTGTTCGTCAAGGGGATCCGCAGCGGCCACGACCAGGCCGACGAACTCGACTTGGAGTACCGCGTCGGCCCGTACCTGCCGGACGGCTGCCCGCGCGTGCGGTGGCGCACGGAGACCGCCGGGTGGGTGCTCGTCGCCTTCGACGCCGTCGCGGGCGAGCACGCCGACTACCGGCCCGGCGCGGCGGACCTGGAGGCGGTCGTACGGGCGCTCACCGCACTCGGCGGCACCCCGGCACCGCCGGTCGCGCTGCTGAGTGCCGGGGACCGTTGGGGCTACTACTGCGCCGAAGGCGAGGTGTCCCTCCTGGCGGGGGACGCGCTGCTGCACACCGACCTCGCCGCCACCAACGTCCTGGTGCGCGGCGGCCGGGCCCACGTCGTCGACTGGGCCTGGGCCGCCCGGGGCGCCGCCTGGATCGACGCGGCGCTGTGGGCGGTCCGTCTGGTCTCCGACGGCGGGCACACCCCGGCCGGGGCGGCGCGCTGGGCGCGGCGGGTGCCCGCCTTCCGCACGGCCGACCCACGGGCCGTCGCGGTGCTCGGGCGGGCGGAGGCCGCGCGCTGGGCGGACCTGAGGGACGACGGCGTCCCCGGCATCGAACGCGTCACCCGGGGCTCGCGCGCCTGGGCCGCGTACTGGACGCGCTGAGCGGGCGTCGGCGTGCCGCCCCCGGGCGGGGCGGTACGCCGACGGCGGTCACCTGCTCAGGGCGTTGCCGCGTGCCACGGCCTCCTCGTAGCCGGGAATCTCGGCGCTGCTGGTGTACTCCTTGCCGCCCCTCCGCCATTCGTACTGGTTGCCGTTGACCCGCTTGTCGGCGACGTCGTAGACGTACACCCGCACGCGGTAGTCGGCCTCCAGCACGTACGCGAACGAGATGCCCTGGCTGTCCGTGAGACCGTGCACGTGGCAGCGCATGTTGAGCTCGGGCTCGAACCTGACCTTGCCCACGCCGTTGGCCCGGATCTGGTTGTTCTTCAGCTGCTCGTACGTCGTGTCCTTCAGGTCGGCGCGCGACGTGCCTGCCATGAAGTGCACGTCCTCCGCCATGACCCAGGAGTCGCGGGCGTTGGGGCGGGTGTTCGCGCGCCGCGCGTCGACCTCCGCCTGCGCGGCCGCCGCCGCGTCGGCCCGCTCGGAGACGACGCCGTCGAAGACCGTCCGCGCGCTCCCCGCGGCGTTCGTCGCGACGCTCTGCGACATGCCCTGCGCCGTCGCGAAGTCCCAGTAGACCGAGTCGAACGTCGTGTGCGGGTCCGCGTCGAAAGCGGTCATGAACGCGGTGCGCAGCCGGTCCTTCATGGAGGCGGCCATCCGCTGGACGGCACGGCCCTGGACCGGCCCCGTCGGCCCGGCGCCCTCGTCCTCGGCGCGCTGGACGGGGGCGGGGCCGTTCATGGCGCGGGTGGCGTTGGCTTCGGCTTCGCGTTCGAAGCGGTCGGTGGGGTCGGAGACCTTGAGGCCCGAGCCGTTGTCGGTGCCCGCGACGGGGCCCTGGCGTTGCTGGATGACGTGGGTGAGTTCGTGGGCGAGGGTGTGTTTGTCGGCGCCGCCGTCGCCGATGACGACGTGGGATCCCGAGGTGTAGGCGCGGGCGCCGACCTCGGCGGCCGATGCCTTGGCGGCGGCGTTGTCGTGGATGCGTACGTCGGAGAAGTCCGCGCCGAGCCTCGACTCCATGTCGCTGCGGGTCGAATCGTCCAGGGGCTTCCCCGCCGAGCGCAGCACGTCGGGCACCGCCGAACGCTGCACGCTCTCGCCGTGCCCGCAGCCCGCACCGTGCTGGTGCCGCTCCTCTTCCACGGATCTCGCGACGGCGGCATTGCCCGCGGTGCGCTGGAGCGCCATCATCTGCGCGGAGACCGACGTCTCCGGCCGAGACCGGCGGGCGGCGGTGGCCGTCGCTTCCCTGTCGGCTCCCGGCGATTCCTGTGTACGAGACATTCAGTGCTCCCCTGCGCAACGGCTTCCCCACCCGTTCTACGGCACCCGCGGCGAGGCGGGCCAGGAACCAAAGGGCAGAAGCGGGGGCAACCCCCCGCCGGAGGAAACCGGCGCTCCGGGCCCCGATGACCGGGCGGGCACTTCCGGCTGCCCTTGCCGCCGCCCCTTCTCCCCTCGTACGCGAAGGAGCCCGCGGCGATAGTCGGAACCGTACGACCGCTGTCCAGGGCGCACGGGGAGGACGAGCGACATGAGGCCGACGCACCACGGCCGGCAGGAAGCGGGCCGCGGCGACCGTCCCGAACCCCGCCCGGCGCGGGAGTCGCTGACCGCGTCCGCCGCACGCGCGGCGGCGGCCGGAGGCGCGGCGCGCCTGGACCCGGGCGCGGCGGCGGCCCTACAGCGGGCCATGGGCAACGCGGCGTTCGCCGCGACGGTGCAGCGCTCGGCGGACTGCGACGGCCACGCGCACGGCACGGCCCCCGCGCACGGCACCGCACCCGCCCCCGTGCAGCGCGCCCAGGATCCGGCCGGGGCGGTCCCGGTCATCCAGCGCAAGTGGACCGACGGCACCATGTCCGGCGACGATCCGGTGTTCACCTCGGACAACGGCCGCGCCGGATCCGTGGAGGTGCACAACCTCAAGGGAACGCCGCTGGGGCCCGCGGCGAACTCCCCCTCGGTCGAGCCGGTCGGCTGGGGCGCCCTGAGGTCGCAGGGGTTCACGAAGATGGCGCCGGGCGGCGAGAAGCCCGACGGCGCCCCCTACCGCGCCGTGCGCATGCACCTGTTCAACGGGCGCCTCGGCGGCCCCGGCAACAACACCGACAACCTCGCCCCCGGCCCGGGAAAGCTCAACTCCCAGATGTCCGCCCAGGCGGAGGACCCGGCGAAGCACCTGGTGGAGCTCGGCAACGCGGTGTGGCTGAAGACCACGGTCTCCTACCAGACCAGCGCCGTGAACGCCCAGGACCTCACGTCGGTCGTGCCGAACCACATCAACATGCAGTGGGGCGTCGAGGGCGACGCGGCGTCCGCGCGGTCCTGGAGCTCGGCGATCACGCTTCCCGTCGACCCGCTCACGCCGCAGCAGGCGGCCGACCTGCGGAGCTGGAGCCAGGGCCCCGACGCCCTGCTGAACGCATTGCAGGGACAGAGCAGGCAGGTCATCGGCCAGGCGCTCGGACTCGTTCCCGGCCACGACCTGAAAATGGCGCTGATGAGGACGTACCCGGACCTCTACCGGGACCTCAACGCGACCGACCAGGCGGCTTTCCTCACCGTGCTTCCCAGCACGGCCGAACGCGTCAATTTCCTGGGCGTCATCAATCTGGGTGTCGACGAGATATTCCCCCAGGTGCTCCATCCGCTGTTCCAGGCGGGACACCAGGCCATGGCCGAGGAGATCTTCCGGGACTGCAACATCGCCGACGACGTCCAGCGAAAGATGGTCTTCCAGTACGGCCCCGCGCTGCTGGAGACGATAGGCAACGCCGGATACGAATTGGTGATGCGCGACAGGGCCGGATACACGCTGCTCAAGCACTTCCCCGAATCTTCCGTCGCGGCCCTGCTCGACGTGCTCGACCAGAACGGGTCCCTCAACCCGCTGCTGGCCCAGGCTTCCGCGCTCGACCGCAACAAGACGCTGGACAGCTGGGCCACCGCCAGGGCCGGAAACGATTCCGAGCAGTGCAAGGCGTTCATCAACGGAACGAGCATGGCCCAGGACTACAAGAACCAGTACAGCCTGTGGAAGAAGTCCAAGGACGACGCGGCAGCATACAGAGAGGGCCGCCCGAAGCGCGGAGCGGCCGCCCGTGCTTCCAACTCCGACGGATGACAGGAGCTTCCATGAGCAACGGAAATACCAAAAACGCCGAGAACAGCGAGAACGCCGGGTACAGGGACCGGATCGAGGCGCGGGTCGCCGACCTCCGTGCCACTCCCGGCTTCACGGTGCGCGCGTTCGAGATCGCTCCGCCCCTCGGCCGGGACGGGATCGAAGGGGTCCGCGCCGCGGTGCACGGCCACCTTCCCGAAGGCCTCGCGGAATTCCACGCGGAACTCGACGGCTTCCTCCTCGACTGGGAGTACACCGAGCCCGGCGCGTCGGGCCCGGCCACCGATTTCGGCTCCCTCCACTTCCTTCCGCTGGCGAAGGTTTTCGCCGACGGCCTGGGCGACACCTGGTACGACGACTTCGAGGGCGGCGACCGGTTCCGGGCCGTGAAACCCTTCGACGTGTACGCTCCCGAAGCGTGCGCCGCGTTCCTCCAGGAACCGGATTCCGCGCCGCAGGACCCGGTGTACTTCCACTATTTCGGCGAGGCGCTGGAACCGCTCGACCTGACGTTTCCGCAGTACGTCGAAGGGGCGCTGAGCGCCTGCGGTTATGTGAACTGGCGCATGGCCCTCACCCCCGACGATCCCGGACTGCCCGAGGCCCGGCGCACTCTGGAACGCATGCGGGAAATCGTTCCCGGGTTCCGCGAACTGCCCTGACCGCGGAACCTCTGCCCGATCGGGCAGCTTCCCCTGCCCGTGGTGACGTCCGGGTGTCTCTATGAACCGGGGGCCCGAAGGGCCATCGTCAAGAGGGTCCCGTCACCACCGGCTCGATCACCTCAACGGTCTCTTCTAGGAGAACACCCCACTATGCCCACGTACCTGTCCCCCGGCGTCTACGTCGAGGAAGTCGCCAGCGGCTCCCGCCCGATCGAGGGCGTCGGCACCTCCGTCGCCGCGTTCGTGGGCCTCGCGCCCGTCGGGCCGCTCAACGAGCCGACCCTCGTGACCAACTGGTCGCAGTACGTGGCGTCCTTCGGTGACTTCACGGACGGGTACTACCTCGCCCACTCCGTGTACGGGTTCTTCAACAACGGCGGCTCCGCCGCGTACATCGTGCGCGTCGGCGGCGGGGACGCGCAGGGCACCCAGTCCGTGTCCTCCGCGGCGGCCGGCGCCGGGCAGCTCCAGCTGACCGCGGGCGAGTCCGTCGCGCTCGGCACCTTCAAGGTCGCCGCCATCGCCGCGGGCTCGGCGAACAACGGCGCGCTCACCGTCGAGGTGCAGGACATCGAGGGCGAGAACGACCGCTTCAAGCTCGTCGTCAAGGACGGCGACAAGACCGTCGAGTCCTTCGACGTCTCCGCGAAGAAGAGCGCCCGCAACTACGTGGTCGCGCAGGTCAAGCAGCGCTCCAAGACCATCGTCCTGGAAGAGGCCGCCCCGGCCGCCCAGCTGGCCAAGCCGGACGCGCAGGCCGTCACCCTGGCCCCGCCCGCCCCGGCGCCGGTCCCGGTCGTCGCCGCGCAGGACGCCCCGCTGGAGTCGGGCCAGTTCATCGGCGACTCCGCCGACCGGACCGGCTTCGGCGGCCTGGAGGCGTACGACGAGATCAACATGGTCGCCGTGCCCGACCTGATGGCCGCCTACCAGCAGGGCCTCATCGACCTGGAGCAGGTCAAGGCCGTCCAGCTCGGCCTGATCGCGCACTGCGAGCTCATGGGCGACCGCATGGCGATCATCGACACGCCGCCGTCGCTGAACGCCCGCGACGTGCGCAAGTGGCGCCAGGAGGAGTCGAACTACGACTCCGCCTACGCCGCGGTCTACTACCCGTGGATCAAGTCCTTCGACCCGTCCACCGGCCAGGCCCGCCTGGTCCCGCCGTCGGGCCACATGGCCGGCATCTGGGCCCGCAACGACGCCGAGCGCGGCGTGCACAAGGCCCCCGCCAACGAGGTCGTGCGCGGCGCCGTCGACCTGGAGCTCCAGATCACCCGCGGCGAGCAGGACCTGCTCAACCCGATCGGCGTCAACTGCATCCGCGCCTTCCCGGGCCGCGGCATCCGCGTCTGGGGCGCCCGCACGCTGGCCTCCGACCCGGCCTGGCGCTACCTGAACGTCCGCCGCTACTTCAACTACCTGGAGGAGTCGATCCTGATCGGCACCCAGTGGGTGGTGTTCGAGCCGAACGACCAGTCGCTGTGGGCCAGGATCCGCCGCAACATATCCGCCTTCCTGGTGACCGAGTGGCGCCAGGGCGCCCTGTTCGGGCAGCGCGCCGAGGACGCCTTCTACGTGAAGTGCGACGAGGAGACGAACCCGCCGGAGTCCGTCGACCTCGGCCGCGTAGTCTGCGAGATCGGCATCGCTCCGGTGAAGCCGGCCGAGTTCGTGGTCTTCCGCCTCGCGCAGTTCCAGGGCGGCGGCGGCGAGCTGGAGGAGTAGTCCTTCCGCACCACGCCTCCACACCCCCTTCAGCTCAACCCTCACGAACAGGAGTGACCCGTCATGGACATGGGCGATGCCCTCACTACCCATAATTTCGGTCTGCAGATCGACGGCGTGATGATCGAGACCCTCCAGGAGGTCTCCAGCCTCACGATGGAGCAGGACGTCATCGAGTACCAGCAGGTCTCGGCCGACGGCAAGCCGATCGTCAAGAAGCTCCCCGGCGTGAAGAAGGCCGGCGAGTGCACGGTGACGCGCGGCGCCACCCAGTCCCAGGCGTTCACCGAGTGGATCGCCGCGTCCATCGCGGGCGACATGGGCTCGGCCCGCAAGGACGCCTCGATCATCTTCATGGACTACCAGCTGTCCGAGGTGAAGCGCTACAACCTGCGCAACGCCTGGTGCTCCAAGGTCGAGGTGAGCGGGACCAAGGCGGGCGACGCCGCGGCCCTGACCGAGCAGGTCACCATCACCTTCGAAGAGCTGACGCTCGGCTAATGCGGCGCGAGGGACCGGCGGGGGCGCAGCAGCCCCGCACACAGGAGCCGCTCCGCACGGAGTTCGAGTTCGAGCTGCCGCGGGGCTTCGTCGACGAGGCGGGCACCGTGCACCGCAGCGGCGCGATGCGGCTGGCCACGGCCAGGGACGAGCTGCTACCCCTGCGGGACGTCCGGGTGCGCGAGAACCCGGCGTACCTGTCCGTGGTGCTGCTCGGCCGGGTCATCACCCGGCTCGGCACGCTCCCGTCGGTCCACGACGGGACGGTGGAGAACATGTTCGCCTCCGACCTGGCGTTCCTCCAGGACTTCTACCGGCAGATCAACGCGGAGGGCCACACCAGGGCCTCCGTCGCGTGTCCGCACTGCGAGGAGTCCTTCGAGGTCGAGCTCGCCGGGAGCCGCCTGGGGGAATCGTGACGTACGCGGCCGACCGGATCGAGGAGGAGACCGCGTACCTCGCCTACCACTTCCACTGGGGCATGGACGACATCCTCGATCTGGAGCACGCCGACCGGCGCAAGTACGTCGCGCAGGTCGCGTCCCTGGTGGAGCGGTCGCAGGCGTGATCGCCTGACGGGAAAGGGGGGTTGGAGAAGATGGGCATGTTCGAGAAGTGGCGCTCGCGCAGGGCGGCGGGGCCCGCCGATGCGGGCGGGAGCGCGGACCCGGGTACGGGTACCGGTTCGGGTACGGACGCGCGGGAGGGTGCCGCGCCCGTGGCACCAGCCGGGGACGCGTGGCGGTCGCTGCCGCCGGTGCAGCGTGCGATGGGCGCGCCGCGCACGGTCTTCGAGCACGGCTTCTCCGCGTCGCTCGCGACGCACTGGAACCCCTCTTTCCAGGGCGACCTGGGGCACACCTCCGCGCCCGACGCCCCCAGCGGGCTGCTGCGGGACGCGGTGCGCACGGTGACGCCCGCGGCTTCGGGACCTTCGGGTCCCGCGGGGCCCTCGGCGGCCGAGCCGCCGGGGCTGAAGCTGCCGGTCGCCCGTTCGGGACCGGCCGTGCAGCGGGCGGAGTCCGAGACCGACGGGGCAACGGGTACCGGGGGATCCACCGGTACCGCGGGGGCCGGGGGGCCTCACGCGGGCGTCTTCGCCACGGGTCCCGTTCGGAGCCGGGGCGCGTCGCGGGCGGTGGGGGCCGCCGACGCGCCCGGCGCCGGCCAGGTGCAGCGGGCGGCGGCGCGCGGGACCGGGGAGGGTCCCGCCGCCGCTCCCGCGCGCGCCGCGGGCGCGTCCCGCGGCCCCGTCAGGCCCACGCCCGCGCGGCACACGCCGCTGGTCTCCGCGCGGCCCGCGCCGCCGACGCGCCGCCTGTCGCCGGTGGGCGCGGCGGCGCCCGCACAGCTGCCCATGCCCGTGCAGCGGGCCGAAGAGCCCGCGTCGGCCGTACGGGACGCGGAACGCGCCGTACGGCCCGCAGACGTCCCGGGCCCAAGTTCCCCCGCTGGGTCCGGGACTCCCACCGCTCCGGCCGCTCCGGCCGCGACTCCGGCCGCCGCGCAGGAGGCGCCCGTGCAGCGCCGCCCGGTGGTCCGCCGGACGCGCCGCGCGCCGGGCGCGGACTGGAGCACGGCGCAGGTGCCGGAGCCGCCGAGCGCGCCTAGCGCGCCGAAGGGCGCGCAGAGCCCGCAGAGCCCGCAGGTCCAGCGGGCGCAAGCACCCAAGCAGGCACCGAAGCAGGCGCCGAAGCAGACCCCGGCCGCGCCCAAGCAGACGCCGACGCAGGCCGCGCCTCCGGTGCAGAAGGCGCCCGCGCCCGCACCGGCGAAGGGCGCGCCGAAGGCACCGGCGGCCCCGAAGCCCGGAACTCCGGCACAGCAGACCCCGGCGCAGCAGGCCCCGGTACGGCAGACCCCGGCACCGCAGGCCCCCGTGCAGAAGGCCCCCGCCCCGCAGGCGGCCTCGGCGAAGGCCCCGGTGCGGACGTCCGCGTCCGACGCCCCCGTGCGCCCGGCGGACGCGGCTCCGGCGAGCCCGGCCCCCGCCAAGGCTCCTTCGCCCGCGCCGAAGAGTGCGAAGAGCGCGACGGGTGCGACGTCCCCGGCCGCGCCCGCCGTGCAGCGCGCCCAGGCGGCGCCGAGCGGCCCCGAAGCCGCCAACGCACCCGTACGCAAGGCGAGTTCCGCGCCCGCCGAGCCGATCACCACCGCCGCCGCGCCCATCCAGAAGGCCCCGGCCACCAAGCCCGTACGCCCCACCGGCTCCGGACCCACCAACGGCCCGGCGCCCACCTCCATACCCGTGCCCAAGGCCCCGGCCACCCCTGTGGTCCAGCGGGCCCAGGCGGCGCCGAGCGGCCCCGAAGCCGCCAACGCACCCGTACGCAAGACGGGTTCCGCGCCCGCCGAGCCGACCACCACCGCCGCCGCGCCCATCCAGAAGGCCCCGGCCACCAAGCCCGTACGCCCCACCGGCTCCGGACCCACCAACGGCCCGGCGCCCACCTCCATACCCGCACCCAAGGCCCCGGCCACCCCCGTGGTCCAGCGCGCCCACGCGGCGCCGACCGGCCCCGAAGCCGCCAACGCGCCCGTACGCAGGGAAAGTTCGCTCCCGGCAACGGCAGCCCCCGGGCCGACCCCGCTTCCCGTGCAGAAGGCCCCGACGGCGGCGGCCAATCCGGTGCGCCCGGCCAACCCCGCCGCACCCACCGCGCCAGCCGCACCCGCCGGGCAGCCCTCGACGCCCCCGGCGCGCTCCGGCCTCGGCGCGCCCGTGCAGCGGGCCGCCGCGCAGGCCCCGGCACAGAACCCGCAGTCCCCGCGGCGTCCGCAGCGGCGCTCCGCGATCGGGGCGCCCATCACGCCCCCGTCCCCTGCCGCGCCCCCGGTGCAGCGCAGTGCGGCCGCCCCGAAGGCGGGCCCCGCGCGGACCGCACCGCAGGCGCAGTCCCCGGCGACGACACCGGCGACGACACCGGCGACGGCACCGGCGAACGCCCCGGCCGCCGCGCCGGTGGCCCCCGCCGCGCCCGCCCAGCCGGACAGGCCCGCGATGCCCGTCGCGCCCACCACCACGACGCCCGCCGCACCCCTGGCGACCCCGGCCTCCGCCCCGACGCCCGCCGCGCCCCAGGTGCAGCGCGCACAGGCATCCGTACCGCAGGCGACCGCACCCCGGGCGAGCGCGCCGCAGCCGACCGCACCGCAGGCGTCCGCACCGCAGCCCGCGCGCGGGACGTCCGGCCCCGCGCCGGTGGCCCCCGCCGCCCCCGCGCTGCCGGACAAGCCCGCGATGCCCGTCGCCGCCACGGCCCCCGTACCCGTACCCGCCCCCGTACCCGAGGCGGCCCCGCCCGCCCCCGCGTCCGCGCCCCCGGTGCAGCGTGCCGTCTCCGGGGCCGTGCGTCCCGCGCCCGTCGTCCGCATCGCCGACCTCCCGCGCGCCACCGCCGCCCCCGTGCGGCGCGCTGCCGCCGCGCTGCCCCTGGCCACCACCAGGCCGCTCACGTCGAGCATCCCGGACACGGCACCCCGCGGCCCCCGCACCGCCCAGGCCCCGGTACAACGCGCCGCCGCCCCGCAGGCCGCGCCCCTGACCGCGCCGGGCGCCACGGGTCCCGGCCGCCCCGGCTCCCCGCAGGCCGCCGTGCCCGTGGTCAGGCCCGTGCCCGCGGGCCCCGCCCCCGTGCAGCGCAGCGCCCACGCGCCCGCCGCCCAGCCCGCCCGCCCCGTGGTCCCCGTCACCCCGCCCGCGGCGGCTCGGCCGCTGCACCGACCCGTGATCGTGCAGCGCCAGGAGGCCCCGCAGCCCCCGGCCCCCGCGCCCAGGGCGGCCCCGGCCGCCCCCGCGCCGGTGCCCGTGGTGACCCCGGCCCCGCTCCAGCGGACGTCCGTGCCGGTCGGGCAGAACAAGCAGCCCGCGCCCCCGCCGCCGCGCACCACCACGAGCAAGAGCGCGGCCCCCGTGCAGCGCGCCACCGCCCCCCAGTCGCCGAGCGCGGCGACGCAGACGCCCGCGCAACTCGACGACCTGGCCCACAAGCTGATCGCCCCGCTGTCCCGGCTCCTGCGCGCCGAACTGCGCGCGGACCGCGAACGCGTGGGCCGGCTGCGCGACCACGGCAACTGACCCGGCCGGCCCCGGCCGCCCCCCACCGACCCCGCCCACCGCCTTCCACCCGAGAGATCGCCACCATGCCCCAGGCACCGGACCCCGCATCCACCGTCTTCTTCAAACTCACCATCGACGGCGAGGACCTCGGCCTGTTCAACGGCTGTGACGGGCTCTCCTCCGAGGTGGAGATCGAGCAGCGGCAGGAGGGCGGCAACAACGGCTTCGTCTGGCAGCTGCCGACCCGCGTCACCTACTCCAACATCCGCCTCACGCGCCCGCTGACGCCCGACACCGCCAAGGTCGCCGCCTGGATCTCCTCGCTGGCCACCGGGATCACCCGCCCCACCGCGCAGATCGCGGCCCTGCACGCCGACGGCTCGATCGTCGCGCAGTGGGGCCTGGTCGAGGTGCTGCCGGTGCGCTGGACGGGCCCGAGCCTGGACCCGGCGAGCCCGGCCGTCGCCACCGAGACGCTGGAGATCGCGCACCACGGCTTCACCGACGCGGGAGGTGCCTGAGATGGCGTTCCTCGGCGGACTCGCCGCCAGCGGCCTCTCCCGCGCCTCGCTCGCCATCCACCAGCCGCCGACCGACCTCGGCGGCTCGATCGGCGGCCGCATCGGCGAGGTGAAGTTCCAGTTCAACCCCGACCAGCTACAGCTGAGCAGGTCCGCGAGCTGGGTGACCGAGCACGCCGTCGCGCACGACCGGGGCGCGCCGCCGAAGTTCACCGGCAGCGACCCCGCCCAGCTCCAGCTGGACGTGTTCCTCGACCGCTCGGACGACCCGTCGTCCAACGACGTGCAGCAGATGGTGGAACTGCTGCTGTCGTGCTGCGAGGTGACCCAGCAGTCCATCGCGGCGAAGGCGCCGTCGCCGCCGTGGGTGAAGTTCTCCTGGGGCTCGTTCTCCACGGTGCAGATGGTCATGTACGTCACGTCGGTCTCGGCGACGTACACCCTCTTCAGCCCCAGCGGCATCCCGATCAGGGCGACCTGCTCGCTCTCGCTGACCGAGGTGGCCAGCGAGACGAAGAAGCAGAACCCGACGTCGGGCACGCTCGACGCGCGCCGGGTGCACCGGACCGTGTCGGGCGACTCGCTCGCCTCGCTGGCCTGGCGGGAGTACGGCGACGCGACGCGCTGGCGCGTCATCGCCGAGGCGAACGACATCGACGACCCCCTGCGGCTGCGTCCCGGCACCGAACTGCTGCTGCCGTCGACCACCGACATCGAACCGCGGGAGGGCGCCGCGTGAGCCCCGTCAGCAACAACAAGACCTTCACCACCGTCCTGCACGTCACGCTGGGCGGTGCGCCGCTGCCCGACGCGCTCGCCAAGTACCTGACCGGCGGCTGGGTGGACGCCTCGCTGAACGTGCCGTCCGCCTTCGAGCTGACGTTCAGCGACCCCAACGGCAAGCTCACCGAGAAGTACGCCTCCCTCAAGGTCGGCGCGCCCGCCGTGCTCGCGCCCTTCGCGGACGGCAAGCGCGGCGAGCCCCTGCTCACCGGCGAGGTGACGGCGATCGAGGTCGAGGGCACCCCCGGCCAGGGCCGCTCGCTGGTCCTGCGCGGCTACGACCTGGGCCACCGGATGCTGCGCAACCGCCGCGTCGAGGGCTACCCGAACATGACGGCGTCCGACATCGTCCGCAAGCTCGCGGCCCTCAACCGGGTGCCGATCGGGAAGGTCGAGGCGACGCAGCCGGTGTACGAGCTGGCCACCCAGCCCAACACCACGGACTGGGACTTCCTCTCGCGCCTGGCCCGCGAGAACGACAAGCGCCTCGCGCTCGACGGCAAGGGCAAGCTCACCTTCGCCGAGCTGCCCGCCGCGTCCGGCGGGTCGACCGAGCTGAAGTTCGGCGACAACACGCTGCACTGCCGGGTCGCGATGACCGCCGCCGGGCAGGTGCAGAAGGTCGACGTGCGCGGCTGGGACCCCAAGACGAAGCGGCCGCTGAGCGCGCCCACGCCGTCGATCACCAGCAAGGAGATCGTCGCGGGCACCACGCCCGCCGAGCTGACGAAGACGTTCGGCAAGGCCGAACTCACCGCCACGCGGACCCCGTTCACCACCCAGTCGCAGGTCACGCAGGCCGCGAAGGCGCTCGCCGACGACGTCACCGGCTCGTTCGCCGAGGTGGAGGTCGCGGTCAACGGCAACCCGAAGCTGATGCCGGGCGAGGCCGTGAAGGTGACCAGCGCGGGCAAGCCGTTCGACGGCAGCTACACGGCGACCAGCGTCCGGCACGTCTTCGTGTCGGGACGGCAGTACCAGACCCACCTCGTCGTGTCGGGGCGGCAGTTCAGGTCGCTGTACGGCACGGCGTCCGGCGGCGGCGAGCCCGCCCCCGCCATGCCGGGCGTCGCGGTGGCGCTGGTCACCAACATCAAGGACCCGCTCAAGCAGAACCGGGTGAAGCTGCGCTTCCCGTGGCTCTCGGCGACGTACGAGAGCGACTGGTGCCGCGTCGCGCAGCTCGGCGGCAAGGGCGGCGGCGGGCTGATGATGCCCGACGTCAACGACGAGGTGCTGTGCGCCTTCGACCGGGGCTCCCTGGAGCACCCGTACGTGCTGGCCGGGCTCTACAACGGCGTGGACAAGCACACCCCGGCCACCGACGGCGTGACGCCCGTCGACCCGATGAGCGGCAAGGTGCAGTGGCGGGCGCTGACCTCGCGCGCCGGGCACACCATCGAGCTGCGCGAGAAGGGGGCGAAGACGGGCGCCACGACCGGCATCCGGCTGCGCACCGGCAAGGGCAAGCTGAGCATCGAGATGAACGAGGCCCGCACGACCCTCACCATCGACAGCAGCGGCACGGTCACCATCAAGGGCGGCCGGGGCGTGGTCGTCGAGTCCGGCATGGACCTCTCCCTCATCGCCAAGGGCCTGATCACCATGCGGGCCGGGATGGGGGTCAACGTGACGACCCCGACGGGCCGGATCAACGTCGTGGCGGGCCTGGGAATCGACGTGAAGGGCGCGAAGTTCAAGGTGACGGCGGCCCAGTCGGTCATCAACTCGCCCTCCTTCATCACCTCGATGATCCCGATCCCCAACCC
This sequence comes from Streptomyces sp. NPDC050504, assembly GCF_044458065.1. NCBI lineage: Bacteria > Bacillati > Actinomycetota > Actinomycetes > Kitasatosporales > Streptomycetaceae > Streptomyces > Streptomyces sp. NPDC050504. Next base: position 521,214 of record NZ_JBITHO010000003.1, read on the forward strand.
GGCCATCGCCAACCTGCCCATCTAGAAGGAGGCCGTTGCATGAGTGAGCACTTCGTCGGAGCGGGCTGGGCCTTCCCGCTGCGCACGAGCCCCGGCGGCTCCATCGCGCTGGTGCGGCGCGACCGCGAGATCGAGGAGGCGATGCGCCTGGTGCTGGCGACGGCACCGGGCGAGCGGCCGATGCGCCCCGAGTTCGGCTGCGCGGTGCACGAGCTGGTGTTCGCGCCGGTCAACGACGCGACGATGGGCCGGATCCGGTACGAGGTGCTGACCTCGCTCGAACGCTGGGAGCCGCGCATCGAGGTGGACGAGGTCACGGTGACGCCCGCGCCCGACGAGCCCACGACCCTGTTCATCGACGTCCGCTACCAGGTGCGCGGCACCAGCAACCCGCGCAGCCTCGTCTTCCCCTTCTACGTCATCCCCTCCGAGGACTGATCCCACCCATGGCCCTGCCCGCACCCCATCTCGACGACCGCCGCTTCCAGCAGTTCGTCGACGACGCCAAGCGATACATCCAGCAGGCGTGCCCCGAGTGGACCGACCACAACGTCTCGGACCCCGGCGTCACCCTCATCGAGGCCGTCGCGCACATGGCGGACCAGCTCGTCTACCGGCTCAACCGGGTCCCGGAGAAGAACCACCTGGCCTTCCTCGACCTGCTGGGCATCACGCTGTTCCCGCCCGCCGCCGCCCGCGCCGACGTCACGTTCTGGCTGTCGGCGCCGCAGCCCGAGCCGGTGCTGCTGCCGTCGGGCACCGAGGTCGCCACGGGCCGCACCGAGACCGAGGAGGCGGTCGTCTTCGCGACCTCCGCCGACCTGACCGTGGTCCCCTGCGAGCTGGGCCACTTCCTGCGGCAGGAGTCGGGGGGCGCGCCGGAGGAGCGCACCACGGACATCGAGAGCGGCACGGACGTGGCCGCGTTCTCGGCCGCGCCGCGCGTCGGCGACCTGCTGCTGTTCGGGCTGACCGCGGCCGTGCCGAACAACGTGCTGGTGCTGGAGCTGGACAGCCGGGTGGACGGCGTCGGCGTCGACCCGCGCCAGCCCCCGCTGGTGTGGGAGGCGTGGACGGCCACCGACGGCTGGGTGGAGTGCGAGGTCGAGGAGGACTCGACCGGCGGTCTCAACAGGCCGGGCGAGGTCGTGCTGCACATGCCGGCCGCGCACGCCGTGTCGCGCCTGGGCAAGCACGAGGCGGGCTGGGTGCGCTGCCGGGTCGTGGAGGCCGTGCAGGGCCAGCCGTTCTACAGCGAGTCGCCCACCGTGCGCTCCAGCGCCGCCTACACCATCGGCGGCACGGTGCGGGCCGCGCACGCCGACACGGTCAGGGACGAGTCGCTGGGCGAGTCCGAGGGCGTCCCCGCGCAGCGGCTGCGCCTGGCGCACGCGCCCGTCGTGGACCGGCCGCCGCTGCTGCTCCAGGTCGCGGAGGGCGGCGGGCCCAACGACACGGCAGAGGGGACCGACGGGGTCGGCGGGGCCGACGGCGACGAGCGGGCCGGGTCCGGCTGGCGCGAGTGGACGCTGGTCTCCGACTTCGCCGCCTCGCGCCCGCACGACCGGCACTACACGCTCGACGCGACGACCGGCGAGATCGCGTTCGGCCCCGCCGTGCGCCAACCCGACGGATCCGTACGGTACTTCGGGGCCGTACCGCCCAAGGGGGCGGCGATGAGGGCCGTCCAGTACGGCACCGGCGGCGGCCGCTCGGGCAACGTGGCGCGCTCGACCATCTCCGTGCTGCGCAGCTCCATCCCGTACATCGCGCGGGTGGAGAACCGCGAGGCCGCGCGCGGCGGCGTGGACGGCGAGACCGTCGAGGAGGCCAAGGTGCGCGCCCCGGTCACGCTGCGCGCCCAGGAGCGGGCCGTGACCGCGCGGGACTACGAGGAGCTGGCGCGCCGCGCCGCGCCGGAGACCGCGCGCATCGCGTGCCTGGCGGCGGACTCGGCCGAGGCGGGCGAGAACGCGGTGCGGGTGCTCGTGGTGCCGCAGGCCGTGCCCGACCTGGGCGGCAGGCTGCGGTTCGAACAGCTCGTGCCCGGCGAGGAGCTGCTGAGCAGGGTGACCGGCTTCCTGGACGAGCGGCGCCCGCTGGGCACCAGGCTCGCGGTGGGGCCGCCGTTCTACCAGGGCGTCACGGTCGTGGCGACGCTGCACGCGTTCCGGGCGGCGAAGGCGGAGGAGGTGCGGGCCAAGGCGCTGGACGTCCTGTACTCGTACCTCGACCCGCTGACGGGCGGCGCGCTCGGCGAGGGCTGGCCGTTCGGGCGGCCGCTGCGGGCGGGCGAGATCTTCGCGGCGCTCCAGCGGGTGCCGGGCGTCGAGCTGGTCGACGAGGTGCTGCTGCACCCGGCCGACCCGCTGACCGGGCGCAGGGGCGACTCGACGGACCGCATCGAGCTGAACCCGTCCGCGCTGCTCTTCCCGTTCGACCACCGCGTGCGCGTGATCGAGGCGCGGTGAGCACGTCGAACGCGTCCGGTACGCCGAGCGGTTCCGGTACGTCGAGCAGGGGCACGGTCCCCGGCCTGGCGACGCCGCACCCGCTGGGCGACTCGCTGCCCGCCGTCTACGCCGACGACGACTTCGGGCAGCGGTTCGTCTCGGGCCTCGACGTGGTCCTGGCCCCGGTCTTCAACGTCCTGGACTCCCTGGAGGCGTACTTCACGCCCGCGCTGGCCCCGACCGACTTCGTGGACTACCTGGCGTCCTGGGTGGGCGCCGAGCTGGACGGCACCGAGTCGCTGCCGGTACGCCGCTACGCGGTCTCGGCGGCCGTCGCCCTGCACCGGGTGCGGGGCACCCGACACGGCCTGTCGGCCGCGGTGCAGCTCGCCTTCGGCACGGCGCCGGAGATCGTCGAGAGCGGCGGCGCGACGTGGTCGGCGCGCCCGCTCGGCCCGTTCCCCGGCGCGACCGAGGCCGCGCTGAACGTCACCCTCCGGGTGCCCGACCCCGCGGCGGTGGACGTGCACCGGCTGCACGCGGTCGTCGCGGCGGCCCGCCCCGCGCACTTGCCGTTCACGGTGCAGGTGTCCACCTCCCGTACCTCCGAAGGAGCATGACAGCCATGTCCGACCCCCAGACCCGCCCCTGCCCGGAGTGCGCGACCCCGGTGCGCGCGTCGGGTCAGTCGTTCTGCGACACGTGCGGCGCGTTCCTGCGCTGGGACACGCCCGCGACGCCGTCCGCGTCCCCGCAGGGCGGGGCGGCACCGCAGGGCACCGGGGCCCCGCACGGTCAGGCTCCGCACGGTCAGGCTCCGCGGGGCGGGGCTCCGGAGGCGACCACGACGCCGCTGCCGACGGTGCAGCCCCCGGCGCAGGCCGCCGCGCAGCAGGCACCCCGGACACCCCAGGCAGCCCCGCAGCAGCACGCGCCCCAGCCGCAGGCACCGCACCAGCAGGCACCGCAGGCCGCGCAGGCCCCGCAGGCCCCGCAGGCCGCCGCACCGCAGCAGGCCGCGCCCCCCGCCGCGTCGCCCGCCCCGTCCCCCGCCGTGCCGCCCGGCATGCCGTCCGTGACCCCGGCCGCACCGCCCGCACCGCCCGCACCGCCCGCGCGCCCGGCGGGACCGCCGCAGGGTCCCTCGGACACCGTCGCCCGCTCGCTGCTGGTCCCCGTGCCCGAGGCCACGCCCAGCACGCCCGCGGCGGCCCCGGTGCTCCCGGCCCGCCCGGACGCGGCGCGCCCCGCGGTGCGCGGCCCCGAGCAGCAGGCCCCGGTGTACGGCGGCACCCCGTGCCCGGCCTGCGCGACGCCCAACACGCCGGGCCGGCACTTCTGCCGCGCCTGCGCGACGCCGCTCCAGCCGCGCCACCTGAACACCGCCGACGGCCCGTACGCGGGCCAGCGGCCGCGCCTGGGCCGCGACCGGCGCCGCTGGATCGCGCGGGCGCTGATCGCGACGGCCGTGGTCGGCCTCGTGGTCGGCGGCATCTTCGGCGGGCCGCCCGCGGCGCGGGCGGTGCAGGACCACTTCGCCAAGCGGGTCCCGGTCCACCCGACGGACTGGAAGGCGTCGCACTCCGACCCGAGGCAGACCGCGAAGCTGGCGGGCGACGGCTACTCCAACACGTGGTGGGGCACGGGCTACCGGGGCGACGCGCCCGGCCAGTACCTGGAGGCGATCTTCAGCGAGCCGACGGACCTGCTCCAGCTGCTGATCACGCCGGGCAGCTCGAAGAACACGACGCAGGCGGACGGGCAGTCGACCCCGCGGACGTTCGACCTGGTGGTCAAGGACTCGGCGGGCAAGGTCCACACCTCGCACCACCGCATCAACGACGGCGGCACGCAGAGCGTGAAGCTGCGGGTGCGGGACGCGCTGTCGGTGCGGCTGGTGCTCCAGACGGCGTGGCGGGTGGACCCGAACAAGCAGATCGCGATCGCGGAACTGGAGTTCTTCGGCAGGTCGGCCGCGACGTCCTGACGGGCGGGGCGTCGCGCCTCCGGGGCCCGTTGCCCCGGGGCGCCGCCTCTTCCGCGCCCGGCCCTCGTGGCCGAACCGCACCCCGGCATGCGAAAGGGCCCGCGATCCGTGGATCGCGGGCCCTTCGCACGTACGGGTTACTTGTCCGCGTCGGCCTTCTCGGCGGCCTTCTCCGCGACCGCGGGCTTGCGCAGCGCGATGTTCAGCTCGCGCAGGCGGGCCTCTTCGAGGACCGTGGGCGCGCCCATCATCAGGTCCTGCGCGTTGCCGTTCAGCGGGAAGGCGATCGTCTCGCGGATGTTCGGCTCGTCCGCGAGCAGCATCACGATGCGGTCGACGCCCGGGGCGATGCCGCCGTGCGGCGGCGCGCCGAGGCGGAACGCGCGGAGCATGCCCGCGAACTCCTTCTCGACGGTCTCCGCCTCGTACCCGGCGATCTCGAACGCCTTCAGCATGACCTCGGGCTCGTGGTTGCGGATCGCGCCGGAGGACAGCTCGATGCCGTTGCAGACGATGTCGTACTGCCAGGCGAGGATGTCGAGCGGGTCCTTCTCCTCCAGGTCCTTCATGCCGCCCTGGGGCATCGAGAAGGGGTTGTGCGAGAAGTCGATCTTGCCGGTCTCCTCGTCCTTCTCGTACATCGGGAAGTCGACGATCCAGCAGAACCGGAACACGCCCTCCTCGAAGTGCCCGGCGCGCTTGGCGGCCTCGACGCGGACCGCGCCCATGATCTTCGAGACCTCGTCGAACTCTCCGGCGCCGAAGAAGACCGCGTGGCCCGCGGCCAGCCCCAGGCGCTCGGTGAGGACCTTGACGTCCTCGTCGGTGAGGAACTTGGCGATCGGGCCCGCGAACGCGCCGTCCTCGCCCACGCGGATCCAGGCCAGGCCCTTCGCGCCGTGCTCGACCGCGTACTCGCCGAGGCCGTCGAAGAACTTGCGGGACTGCCCGGCGGTGTCGGGCACCGGCAGCGCGCGCACGTGCTTGCCCGCGAACGCCTTGAACCCGGAGTCCGCGAAGACGTCCGTGATGTCGACGAGCTCCAGCTTGGCGCGCAGGTCGGGCTTGTCGTTGCCGTACTTCAGCATCGACTCGCGGAACGGGATGCGCGGGAAGGGCGAGGTGACCTCGCGCCCGCCGCCGAACTCCGTGAACAGCTCGGTCATCAGCCGCTCGATCGGCTGGAAGACGTCCTCCTGCTCGACGAACGACATCTCGACGTCGAGCTGGTAGAACTCGCCCGGCGAGCGGTCGGCGCGGGCGTCCTCGTCGCGGAAGCAGGGCGCGATCTGGAAGTACCGGTCGAAGCCGGAGATCATCAGCAGCTGCTTGAACTGCTGCGGCGCCTGCGGGAGCGCGTAGAACTTGCCCGGGTTCAGGCGGGAGGGGACGACGAAGTCGCGGGCGCCCTCGGGGGAGGTCGCGGTCAGGATCGGCGTCGCCATCTCGTTGAAGCCCAGCGCGACCATCTTGGAGCGGATCGCGGCGATGACGGCCGAGCGCAGCATGATGTTCCTGTGCATGCGCTCGCGGCGCAGGTCCAGGAAGCGGTACTCCAGGCGCCGCTCCTCGTTGACCCCGTCCTCGGCGTTGATCGTGAAGGGCAGCGGAGCCGCGGCGCCCAGCACCTCGACCTCGCCCGCCTCGATCTCGATCTCGCCGGTGGGCAGCTCCGGGTTCACGTTGTCGGCGCCGCGCGAGACGACCTTGCCGTCGACCCGGACGACCGTCTCCTTGGAGAGCTTGTCCAGCACCTCGGCGGCGGCCGTGCCCGGACGGGCGACGAGCTGCGTGATGCCGTAGTGGTCGCGGAGGTCGATGAAGAGGATGCCGCCCAGGTCGCGCCGATTGTGCAGCCAGCCGCTCAGCCGGACGTCGGTGCCGACGTCAGAGGCGCGGAGCTCGCCGCAGGTGTGGGACCTGTACCGATGCATCGTCGTTCATCCAGCCTTCGGGATCGGAGGTGCTTCATCGATTGAGTGGATCCCGACAAGGTTACCGCCCACCTCAAGATCACCTTCCGATACTCTCGGTGGCGACTTATCGGCAGATCTTCTTAAAGTGGGGCAATGCGCACCGAGGAAGTCCTGGTCGCCGTCGCGACCGGCCTGTGGCGCTGGGACGACGCCGCCGGGACGGTCACCCTCGACGCGGAAGCCGCCCGGCTCCTCGGGCTGCCCGCCGAGCCCGCCGTCCTCAGCGAGGCCGCCGCCCGTTCCTGCTTCCACCCGGTGGACTGGAACGAGATCAACGGCATCGTGCAGCTCGCCGTCGCCGAGGGCACCCTCGCCGAGGCCAGGCTGCGCATCATGGACGGCTCGGGCCAGGTCGTCCGTACGGTCCGCAGCCGCACCCGCCCCATCGGGGGCCCGCACGGCTACCAGCTCATCGGCACCGTCCAGGAGGTCGCCGAGCCCCACCCGGGCACCACCGCCGCGCGCGGCCCGGTCACCGGCGACTGGCGCCGCTCCCGCGAGGCGTTCCTGCTCGACGCGGGGCGCGCGCTCGCCGAGGCCAGGTCCACCGCCGAGGTGCTGCGGGTCGCCGCTTCCCTGTCCATGCCGGGCTTCTCGCCCGACGGCCTCGCGGTCTTCGGCGTCGCGGGCGACCGGCTCACCATCACCGGCCACCACGGGCACAGCGCGGACGACGAGAGCCCGTTCGCCAACATGCCGCTCGACACCGAGTACCCCGCCGCCGAGGTCGTCCGCACCGGCCGGGCCATCTACCTCCCCACCCCGGAGGACTACCGCGCCCGCTACCCCGCCAGCTGGTCGCTCGTGCAGCGCTTCGGCCGCCAGTCCTGGGCGTTCGTGCCGCTCGTGGTGGCCGGGCGGACCATGGGCGCCTGGATGGCGGCGTTCAAGCACCCCGTCGCCTTCACGCCCGACGAGCGCTCGGTGCTCACCACCGTCGCCCGGATGCTCGCCCAGGCCCTGGCGCGGGCGGGCCTCGCGGAGACCGAGCGCGAGCTGTCCCAGGGCCTCCAGCGGACCATGCTGCCCACGCTCGTCCCGGAGATCCCCGGCATGAGCTACGCCGCGCGGTACGTGCCCACCGGCGGCGGCCTCCAGGTCGGCGGCGACTGGTACGACATGATCCCGCTGCCCGGCGGGAACGTCGCGCTGGTCATCGGGGACGTCCAGGGCCACGACGTGGCGGCGGCCGGGGTGATGGGCCAGCTGCGGATCGCCCTGCGCGCGTACGCCGCCGAGGGGCACCGCCCCGGCGCGGTCCTCTCGCGCGCCTCCCGCTTCCTCGCGGGCCTCTCCGAGCGCTTCGCGACCTGTCTGTACGTGGAGGTGGACCCGGCCTCCGGGACCCTGCACGCCGCCCGCGCCGGCCACCCCGACCCGGTGGTGCGCGCCGCCGACGGCACGGCCCGGATCCGGCCCACCGACGGGGGCCTGCCGCTCGGCGTCGAGGCGGACTCCGACTACCCGACGACCCCGCTCGTCCTGGCCCCCGGCGAGACGCTGCTGCTCTGCACGGACGGCCTGATCGAGACCGGCGGCCACGACATGGAGTCCGGCTGGGCCCGGCTGCGGCCGCTCGTGGAGTCCCACGGCACGGAGGGCCGCGACGCGCTGGAGCGGCTGGCCGACGCGCTCATCGGGGCGGTGCACGGTCCCGGCTCGCACTACACGACGGGCCCGCTGGCCGACCGGCGCGAGGACGACATCGCGCTGCTGCTGCTCTCCCGGGACGCGGGGCCCTCGCCGCGCACGGGCACGGCGCCCCGGAGCACCGCGCTGACCATCGCCCAGGCCGAGCCCCAGCGGATCGGCGCGGCGCGCCGGGAGCTGCGGCAGATGCTGCACGACTGGGCGGACGCGGAGCAGGTGGACGCGGCGGTGCTCATGGTCTCCGAGATGGCGACGAACGTGCTGGTCCACACGGACGGCGACGCGCTGCTCCTGGCGGAGATCAGCCCGGGGCCGGGACCCAGGAGGCTGCGGGTGGAGGTCGCCGACGCGAGCGACGAGCTGCCGCACAAGCGGCGCCCGGGGGAGATGGCCTCCAGCGGCCGGGGCCTGGTCCTGATGGAAATGCTGGCGGACGCGTGGGGCGTGGACCCCAGGGGCGAGGGCAAGTCGATCTGGTTCGAACTGGAGGAACGCGAGGCGCCCCGGTGACGGGCCGGTCCGCAAGGGGCGCGGGGAGGGGCCTGCCCGCCCCGGGCGATAAGGACGGCGCCCCGGGCAGCGGGACCCCCGCGAGGGAAACGCCCGCCCCGGGCGACGGCCACCCCGTCAGGGCGCCGCGGGCTCCTCGGGGGCGTACCGCTTCCGCAGCTCCCCCACCACCCCGAAGAACGCCGCGCACACCGGCACCGCCAGCAGCATCCCGAGCAGCCCCGCCACGCTCGCCCCCGCCGTCAGCGCCACCATGATCATCGCCGGATGCATCTGCACGGTCCTGCTCTGCACCATCGGCTGGAGGATGTGCCCCTCCAGCTGCTGCACCGCCAGCACCACCCCCAGCGTCCACAGCGCCGTCCCCACCCCCCGGTCCGCGAGCGCGACCAGGCAGGCGACCGCGCCGGAGAGCACCGCCCCGAGGAACGGGATGTACGCGCCGATGAAGACGAGCGCGCCGAGCCCCACCGCCCCCGGCACCCGCAGGACCAGCAGCCCCACGGTGATGCACACCGCGTCGATCAGCGCGATGATCGTCGTCCCCCGCATGAACCCCTCGACGGCCTCGAAGGCCCGCCGGGCCATCGCCTCGACCATCTCGCCCGTGCCGCGCGGCGCGACCGTGTGCGCGAGCCGCGCCGCCCGGTCGGAGTCCTTCAGGAAGAAGAAGGTCAGCAGCAGCGCGAGCACGGACGTCGCGACGAGCGAGCCGATGACGCTCAGCCCCGCGAGGACCCCGCTCGCCGCCCCCGCCCCGAACTTCTCCAGCAGTTGCTTGCTGTTGGCGGCGAGGTCCTCGATGCCCTTGCCCTCGAAGCCGAAGTGGTCGGCGACCCACTGCACACCCTGCTTCACCGAGGCGAGGATCTGGTCGCCGGTGTCGATGAGCGCGCTGACCACGATGTACGCGGCTCCGCCGACGACCGCGACGAGCGCGACGCAGGTCAGCCCGGCGGCGAGCGCGCGGTTCACCCGCATCCGGATCAACCAGGCGTGGACGGGGCCCAGCAGGGCCGTGCCGAGGAGGGCGAGCAGCACCGGCGTGACGGCCGACTTGAGGACGATGACCAGCCAGACGGCGACCGCGACGACCCCGGCGACCAGCAGCAGGACGACGCACCACGCGGCGGTGCGCCGCGCCGCCTCGGGCAGCAGCGGCTTCGCCTCCGGGGCGGGCTGCTTCGCCCCCGGGGCGGGCTTCGGGTTCTCCACGCTCCCACCCGACCACGGAAGCCCGCCGATGTCCCATCGGCCGCGCCACCCGGGTGACGCCCCGTCACCCGCGCGGGGAAACCCGGCCGTCCCGTGGCGAACGGACCGGACCGGCTCACCCGGACGGCCCGCACTCAGTACGCTTGCGGCCATGTACGGCTACGACCAGAACCAGGGCGCCCAGCAGCAGCAGTACGCCTATCCCGAGCCGTCCCCGCCCTCGCTCGCCGACGCGGTGCGCGCCTTCACCACGGGGACGCTCGCCGCCGAGGACTTCCAGCAGGTCTTCGCGGGCTCGAAGGTCTACTGCCCGCGCGGGGACAACCCCGGCTTCCTGGCGCTGCACAACACCCAGCAGCCGGTCATCCCGATGTTCACCTCGCTGAAGGAGCTGCGCAGGTACGCGGGGAAGGAGTCCAAGTACTTCGTGATCACCGGCGCCGAGGTGATCGACCTGCTGCCCACCGGGTACGGCTTCGTGCTCGACATGGAGGGCGACCACCGGATGGTCTTCGACGCGAAGGCCGTGGAGCAGATGGTCGACTTCGCGATGCGCCGCATGTACGGCTGACCGCACCGCCCGCCCGCCCCGTCGACGACGCCGCCGACGACATCGACATCGCCGTCGACCGAGGCCCGCACCCCTGGCGAAGGGGTGCGGGCCTCCGGTGTCTTCCGGCCGTTCTCCGGGCCCGGCGGCCGCCCCGCAGCCGCCCGGGAATGAACCCCGCCTTGCGGGATGTTCACCATTCAACTAAATTGAAGGCCGAATCGTCCGGAGGTGGCCCCCATGCCCGCAGTGACCGTTGAAAACCCGCTGACCCTGCCCCGCGTCGAGGCTCCGGCCGACGCCGTCGCCCGTCCCGTCCTCGCGGTGACGACCGCTCCCAGCGGCTTCGAGGGCGAGGGCTTCCCGGTGCGCCGCGCGTTCGCGGGGATCAACTACCGGTACCTCGACCCGTTCATCATGATGGACCAGATGGGCGAGGTGGACTACGCGGCGGGCGAGCCCAAGGGCACCCCGTGGCACCCCCACCGCGGCTTCGAGACGGTGACGTACCTGATCGACGGAACGTTCATCCACCAGGACTCCAACGGTGGCGGCGGCACCATCCAGAACGGCGACACCCAGTGGATGACGGCGGGCTCCGGCCTGCTGCACATCGAGGCGCCGCCGGAGGCGCTGGTCCAGTCGGGCGGCCTCTTCCACGGCCTCCAGCTGTGGGTGAACCTCCCGGCGGCCGACAAGATGATGGACCCGCGCTACCAGGACATCCGCGGCGGCCAGGTCCAGCTCCTCGCCTCCCCCGACGGCGGCGCGCTGCTGCGGGTCATCGCGGGCGAGCTGGCCGGGCACGAGGGCCCCGGCATCACGCACACCCCGATCACGATGATCCACGCGACGGTCCGCCCCGGCGCCGAGGTCACGCTGCCCTGGCGGTCGGACTTCAACGGCCTGGCGTACGTCCTGGCCGGGCGCGGCACGGTCGGCGCCGAGCGCCGCCCGATCCAGCTCGGCCAGACGGCGGTATTCGGCGACGGCGGCTCGCTGACCGTGCGCGCGGACGACAAGCAGGACTCGCACACCCCGGACCTGGAGGTCGTCCTGCTCGGCGGCCGCCCGATCCGCGAGCCGATGGCGCACTACGGCCCGTTCGTCATGAACACCCAGGACGAGCTGCGCCAGGCGTTCGAGGACTTCCAGGCGGGCCGCCTGGGCACGGTCCCGGCGGTCCACGGCATGTGAGCCCCGCACGCCCCCGTCCCCCGTCCCCCCAGGGCGGTGACCTTTTCCGGTCACCGCCCTGGCCCTTTGCGCCCCGTTCGTAAGACCCTCGTCACATATGGACGATCAGGGGTTGCAGGTTATTACCGATGGGTAGCATCATCGTGGTTACTTGCTGGTATGCGTTACGAGAGGGCCGTCGCCATGGGGCACTACAAGTCGAATCTCCGCGACATCGAGTTCAACCTGTTCGAGGTCCTCGGCCGCGACAAGCAGTACGGCAGCGGCCCGTTCGGCGAGATGGACGTCGAGACCGCGAAGAGCATCCTCGACGAGATCCGCCGACTCGCGGAGAACGAGCTGGCCGAGTCCTTCGAGGACGCCGACCGCAACCCGCCGGTCTTCGACCCGGCCACGAACACCGCCCCGGTGCCGGCCTCCTTCAAGAAGAGCTACCAGGCCTTCATGGACAGCGAGTACTGGCGGCTCGGCCTGCCCGAGGAGATCGGCGGCACGACCTCGCCGCGCTCCCTGATCTGGGCGTACGCGGAGCTGCTGCTCGGCGCGAACCCGGCCGTCTGGATGTACTCCTCCGGCCCGGCGTTCGCCGGCATCCTGCACGCCGAGGGCAACGAGGCGCAGCAGAAGGTCGCCGCGATCGCCGTCGAGAAGCAGTGGGGCTCGACCATGGTCCTCACCGAGCCCGACGCGGGCTCGGACGTGGGCGCGGGCCGCACCAAGGCCGTCCAGCAGGAGGACGGCTCCTGGCACATCGAGGGCGTGAAGCGCTTCATCACGTCCGGTGAGCACGACATGTCGGAGAACATCCTCCACTACGTGCTGGCCCGCCCCGAGGGCGCGGGACCCGGCACCAAGGGCCTCTCCCTCTTCCTGGTCCCGAAGTTCCACTTCGACTGGGAGACCGGCGAGCTGGGCGAGCGCAACGGCGTCTACGCCACGAACGTCGAGCACAAGATGGGCCTCAAGGCGTCCAACACCTGCGAGATGACCTTCGGCGACCAGGCCGACAAGCCCGCCAAGGGCTGGCTGATCGGCGACAAGCACGACGGCATCCGCCAAATGTTCATGATCATCGAGTTCGCCCGGATGATGGTCGGCACGAAGGCCATCGCCACGCTCTCCACGGGCTACCTCAACGCGCTGGAGTACGCCAAGGAGCGCGTCCAGGGCTCGGACCTCTCGCAGTTCATGGACAAGACCGCGCCCAAGGTCACCATCACGCACCACCCCGACGTGCGCCGCGCCCTGATGACGCAGAAGGCGTACGCCGAGGGCATGCGCTCCCTGGTGCTCTACACGGCCACCGTGCAGGACGAGATCCAGGTCAAGGAGGCCGCGGGCGAGGACGCCAAGTCCCTGCACGGCCTGAACGACCTGCTCCTGCCGATCGTGAAGGGCTACGGCTCCGAGAAGTCCTACGAGCAGCTGGCGCAGTCGCTCCAGACGTTCGGCGGCTCCGGGTACCTCCAGGAGTACCCGATCGAGCAGTACATCCGCGACGCGAAGATCGACACCCTCTACGAGGGCACGACCGCGATCCAGGGCCAGGACTTCTTCTTCCGGAAGATCGTCCGCGACCAGGGCGCCGCGCTCAACCAGCTCTCCGAGGAGATCAAGAAGTTCCTCGCGGTCGGCACCGGCGGCGACGAGCTGGCCACCGCCCGCGAGCAGCTCGCCAAGGCGGCGGTCGACCTGGAGGCGATCGTCGGCGCGATGATCACCGACCTGACGGCCACCGGCGAGGACGTCAGGAACATCTACAAGGTGGGCCTCAACACCACCCGCCTGCTGATGGCCTCGGGCGACGTCGTCGTCTCCTACCTCCTGCTGCGCGGCGCGGCCGTGGCGCTGGAGGCCCTGCCGACGGCCTCCGCGAAGGACGTCCCCTTCTACCAGGGCAAGATCGCCGCGGCGAAGTTCTTCGCGGCGGACGTGCTGCCGGGCGTCTCCGTGGAGCGCGCGAAGGCCGAGGCCGTCGACAACGCGCTGATGGACCTGGACGAGGCCGCGTTCTAGCCCGTCCGCGAGCCGCGGTCCCGCTGTCCGCCCTGCCGTGAGCGGACAGCGGGACCGCGTTGTTGCGCCCCGTCATGCGCCCCGTCAGGGGCGCGGACCGGCGCCCGGGTGCGGCTCCACCGGGCCGCACGGACCCACCCGGCCCGCGGCAAGCCCACCACCGCCCCCGCTCCCGGCCCCCGACAGGAACCTCTCCGCGCTCAGGACGTCCCCGATCAGGACCGGATCCCGCGCGTCGTCACGACGGTCGTCCAAGGTCATCACCATGCTCCCGAGCCTGGCACACCCCACTGACAACACCCCGGGCCCAAAGCCGCCGCGACCCGCCCTCCCCCACAGTCCGACACCGTCATCGAGCTGAAGACCACCGAGTCGCCCCTCATCGTGGTCATCGAGCCCCAGGGCAGGGTGAAGGCCGACAAGCCCGGCGCCTGGGCCTGGTACCTCTCACGGATCCACGCGAAGTACCGCTGTCCGGTCGAGCTCATCGTGATCTGCCACGACCAGGCCACGGCCGACTGGGCGCGCCGCCCGATGGGCGTTCCCGGCATCGGCGGCCGTCAGTCGCTGGTGGTCTCACCGCTCGTGCTCGGCCCCGACAACACCCCGAGGATCACCGACCCGCGGCTCGCCGCCGCCGACGTCCACAAGGCGATCCTCTGCGCCCTCACGCATAGTGGCGATCCGGACCTCGCTGCCATACTGGACGCACTGGCCCTCGCCCTCGACACCCTCGACACCGAGCTGGCCGACCGGCTCGCCGAATTCACCGAAGACGGGCTGGGCGCCGGCCCCGCCGGAGAGCACTGGAGGCACCTCATGGACACCAAGAGCTACCGCTTCACGTCGATCTCCGCGCAGGAATTCGAGCGCCAGGCAGAAGAGCGCGGGAAGGCCGAAGGGAAAGCCGAAGGCAAGGCCGAGACCCTGCTCCGGATCCTCGCGCACCGCGGCATCGACGTCCCCGCCGACCAGCGGGCCCGCATCCTCCACTGCCACGACCTCGCCCGGCTCGACGTCTGGCTCGACCGGGCCTTCGACGTCACCAGCGCCGATCAGCTCGCCGGCCCCGAGGACCAGGCGCCGGGAAGCTCCGCCCCCACCGCCTCCGGCCCCACCGCCTGACCGGATCGCCGACAGGCCGTCGGAGTCGCGGCGGCGCTCGTTAGGGTGGGCTCATGAGTCCAGCACCCCGCTTCGACCGCGGCCACACCGACGACCTGATGTCCTTCCTCGCGGCGAGCCCGTCGCCGTACCACGCCGTGGCGACCGCCGCCGAGCGGCTGGAGAAGGCCGGATTCCGGCAGGTCGAGGAGACCGACGCGTGGGACGCGTCGAGCGGCGGGAAGTACGTGCTGCGCGGCGGCGCGATCATCGCCTGGTACGTCCCCGAGGGCGCATCGCCGCACACCCCGTTCCGGATCGTCGGCGCCCACACCGACTCCCCCAACCTCCGCGTGAAGCCGCTGCCCGACGCGGGCGCGCACGGCTGGCGGCAGGTCGCCGTGGAGATCTACGGCGGGACCCTGCTCAACACCTGGCTCGACCGCGACCTCGGCCTCGCGGGGCGCCTGACGCTGCGCGACGGCACGCACCGCCTCGTCAACGTCGACCGCCCCCTGCTGCGCGTCCCGCAGCTCGCCGTGCACCTCGACCGCGCGGTCAACACCGACGGGCTCAAGCTCGACCGGCAGAAGCACATGCAGCCCATCTGGGGCCTCGGGGACGACGTCCGCGAGGGCGACCTCATCCGGTTCGTCGCCGAGGAGGCCGGCGTCGACGCCGCCGACGTCACCGGCTGGGACCTGATGCCGCACGCCATCGAGCCGCCCGCCTACCTCGGCCGCGACCGCGAGCTGCTGGCCGGGCCCCGGATGGACAACCTCATCTCCGTGCACGCCGGGACCGCCGCGCTCGCCGCCGCCGCGACGGGCGGCGCGAAGCTCGACCACGTCCCCGTGCTCGCCGCGTTCGACCACGAGGAGAACGGCTCGCAGTCCGACACCGGCGCCGACGGCCCGCTCCTCGGCACGGTCCTGGAGCGCTCCGTGTTCGCCCGCGGCGGCAGCCAGGAGGACCGCGCCCGCGCCTTCGCCGGCACCGTCTGCCTCTCCTCCGACACCGGCCACGCGATCCACCCGAACTACGCCGAGCGCCACGACCCGACGCACCACCCGCGCGCCAACGGCGGCCCCATCCTCAAGGTCAACGTGAACATGCGGTACGCCACGGACGGCAGCGGCCGCGCCGTCTTCGCCGCCGCGTGCGAGCGCGCCGGGGTGCCCATGCAGAACTTCGTGTCCAACAACGCGATGCCCTGCGGCACCACCATCGGCCCCATCACCGCCGCGCGCCACGGCATCAAGACCGTCGACATCGGCGTCGCGATCCTGTCCATGCACAGCGCCCGCGAGCTGTGCGGCGCGGACGACCCGTACCTCCTGGCCAACGCGCTCGTCGCGTTCCTGGAGGACTGAGGGCGCGGAAGAGCGGGAGTGACAGCCTCCGGGGCGGGTACCCGGACGTCTCCGCCCACAGGCAGGAGGCGTTACCCATGGGCCTCGGAGGCTGCATCGCCCTGATCGCGGTCGGCGCGATCCTCACCTTCGCCACCGACTGGGAGCTCCAAGGAGCCAACCTCGACGTCATCGGACTCATCCTGATGGCCGTGGGGATCATCGGTGTCGCGACGTTCACCAGCATCGCCCGGCGCAGGCGCGCGGTCGTACCCACGGTCACACCGACCGTGGTCGACAGGGACGACAGGGGGCGCGGATACTGATGCGCACACGTACTGACTGACCAGTACAACAGCAGGACAACAGCAGGACGCCAGGGCAGACAGGAGTGGCACGTGGAGTTCCGTCTGCTCGGCGCGGTGTCGGTGGCGACCGGATCGGGTGAGCTGCCCCTGGGCCCCGCCAAACGCCGCAGCGTCCTCGCCGCCCTGCTGCTGCGCGCCAACTCCGCCGTCCCCGTCGCCCGGCTGATCGACGCGATCTGGCACGAGGAGCCCCCGGAGCACGCCCGCACCGTCGTGCAGGGCCACGTGTCGCGGCTGCGCGCGCTCTTCGAGGAGGGCGAGGCGCAGGCGTACGGCGTCGAGCTGACCACGCGCGGGCAGGCGTACGTCCTCCAGATGCCCGACGAGCTGCTGGACGCGCACCGCTTCGAGGAACTGCTGCAGCTCGCCAAGCACCAGAAGCACCCCTCGGACGCGGTGCTGATGTACCGCGAGGCGCTGGCCCTGTGGCGCGGCCCCGCACTGACCGGCACGGTCGCCAGCGAACCCCTCCAGGCCGCGGCGCACGCCCTGGAGGAGACCCGCCTGGCGACGGTCGAGAACCTCGCGGAGGCGTACGGGCAGCTCGGCGAGCACGCGAAGGCCGCGGCCACCCTGCACACCGAGGCCGTGGCGCACCCGCTGCGGGAGTCGCTGGCCGCCGCGCTGCTGCTCGCGCTGTACCGGGCGGGCCGCCAGTCCGACGCGCTGGACTGGTACCACCGCACCAGGACGCTCCTCGCCGAGGAACTGGGCGTCGACCCGGGCCCCGCGCTGCGCGGCGCCTACGAGGCGATCCTGCGGGGCACGGCCCCGGGCCCGGCCGCCGAGCAGGGACCGGCGGCGCCGTGGCAGCGCACCCGGGAGACGGCCGGGGACGCGGAAGCCGCGGCGACGGCCGGGGTGGTGACCGGGGTGGTGACCGGGGTGGTGACCGGCACCACCGCACTCGGGACACCGGCCGGGGCGGCCGCCGGGGCGCCGGACAAGACACCGGACAAGACACCGGCCGGTGCGGCGGAGGGCGCGGCGGACGGGAACGCCGCACCGGGCGCCCCCGCGGACACCACCCCGGCCGCCCCCGTCGCGCCCGCCCCCGCGGGGACCCGCGCCGGGCCCAGGCCCGACCTCCTGCCCCGCGCCCCGCGCGGCTTCCTCGGGCGCGACCGGGAGCTCGACGCGCTGGGCACCGCGCTCGACACCGGCGGCGACGCCCCCGTCGCCCTGCTCACCGGGCCCGCCGGCGTCGGCAAGACCGCGCTCGCCCTGCACTGGGCGCACCGCGCCGCCGGACGCTTCCCCGACGGGGCGCTCTTCGCCGACCTCAGGGGCTTCGCGCCGGACGGCGACGTCGACCCGCAGGACGTCATCCGGGAGTTCCTGCTGGCCCTGGGCGTGGCCCCGCGCCACATCCCCGAGTCGCCGAACGCCGCCGCCGCGCTGTACCGCTCGCTCACCGAGGAGCGCGCGCTGCTCGTCGTGCTCGACAACGTCCGCACCCCCGACCGGGCCCGCCCGCTGCTGCCGTCGGGGGCGCGCTGCGCGGCCCTGATCACGTCCAGGCGGCGACTCGGCGGGCTGATCGTCAGCGACCTCGCCCGGCCCGTGCCGCTGGAGGCGCTGGTGCCGGGCGAGGCCGCCGCGCTGCTGGCCGCCGCGGTCGGCGGCGACCGGGTCGGCGCCGAGCCCGGCGCGGCCCTCAGGCTGGCCGAGCTGTGCGACGGGCTGCCGCTGGCCCTGCGCATCACCGCCGCCCAGCTCGCCACCCGCCCCGGCTGGCGCCTCGCCGACCTGGCGGCCGAGCTGGCCGACGAACAGCGGCGGCTGACGCTGCTGTCCGTGGGCGAGTCCGACGGCGCGGACGGCTCGGGCGTGGCCGCCGCGCTCCGGCTGACCGTGCAGGACCTGCCGGCCGACGCCGCGCACCTGTTCCGCAGGCTGGGCGCGCTGCCGGGCCCCGACCTGGACCGGCACGCGGCGGCCGCGCTCGCCGACCTCGCGCCGCCGGCCGCGGCGCAGGCCCTGGACCGGCTGGCCGACGCACACCTGCTGACCGAGTACGCGCCGGGCCGCTACACCCTGCACGACCTGGTCAGGCTGTACGCGCGGGGCCTCGCGGCGGACGACGACGGCGGCGCGCTGCCGCGCCTGCTCGACCACTACATCTGCACGGCGCTGGCCGCGACGACCGCCGCCGAACCGGACGACAAGCCGTGCTGCACCCTCCCGCCCGGGGCGCGCGTGCCGGGCGACGTGCCGCGGTTCGCCGACCGGGACGCCGCGTTCCTCTGGTACGCCGCCGAGCGCGACAACCTCGCCGCCGCCGTCGTCGCCGCCCGCGCCTCGGGGGACGACGAGCGCGCGTGGCGGCTGGTCGTGCTCCAGTGGCCGTACCTGGTGTGGCACGTGCGCGACGGCTGGGTGCCGCTCCTGGAGGCGGCGCTGGCCGCGGCCGTCGGGCTGTACGACCCCGACGCCGAGTCCCGGATCCGCGCGCTGCTCGGCTGGGTGCTGACCGAGGAGGGCCGGCTGGCCGACGCGCTGGTCCACCTGCGCCTGGCGCCCGCGCTGGCCGCCCGCGCCGGTGACGTGTCGAGCGAGGCGACGGCCCTGGTGAACCTGTCGGTGGCGCTGGACCGGGGCGGGGTGAGCCCCGAGTCGCTGGCCCACACGGCGCGCGCCGCCGAGCTGATCCGCGGCACGGGCGACCTGATGACGGAACTGCTGGTGCTGGAGCACCGGGCCAGGCAGCTGCTCGCGGCGGGCGACGCCCCGGCCGCGCTGGCCTGCGCGCGCGTGGGCATCGCGCTGGCGGGGGACGCGTCGGACGGCCTGGTCGCGATCAGGAACGGCATGCTGACGGCCACCGCGGGCGCGGCGCTGCTGGATCTCGGCGACCACGAGGCGGCCCGCGCCGAGCTGCTGCGGGCGCGGGACGCGGCGGTGGTGCACGGCCACAAGGAGGGCGTGCAGCGGGCGGACGCCCAGCTCGACCGGATCGCGACGGCGGTGGAGCGGGGGACGACAGCGGAGCGTTAGCGGGGCGACAGCGGGACGCCAGCGCCGTCGTGGATCCTGATGGCGGCGCGGCGCGACCCACCCCCAAACGGGTCCGCCCCCCATGGATGTGGCGGACGGCATCACACCCCCCGTGTGCCGTCCGCCACCTTTTTCGTCCGATGCGCGGTGCTACTCGGCGCCCTCGGTGCCTTCCGCGCCTTCCGCGTCCAGCCCCGCCAGCACCAGCCCCAGCCGGGCCGTCCCGCCCTCCGTGACCCGTACCGGAACGCCCCAGTCCTGCTGGTGGACGTGGCACGCCGGGTACTCGTTGGCCGGGTCGTCGTCGCAGGACGCGGCCATCGCCGAGACGTGCAGCACGCCCTCGGTCACCCCGTCCGCGAACAGCAGGTCGCGCGCGAGGTCCGTGTCCGTGCCCGCGCCCTCCGCGAGCAGCTCGGGCGGGGTCGAGGAGACGAGCAGCCGCGTGGAGGGGCCGTAGCGGGTGTCGAGCTTCTGCCCCTTGGGCGCCTGAAAGACCACGTCGAGGCGGAGCTTGCCGGGCGCGACCTCGGTGGCGGCGCGCCGCGTGCGGTGCGCGACGTCCGCGACCTCGACGGCCTCGTCGGGCAGCCGCAGCCGGGTGAGGCGGTGGCGGGCGGACTCGACGACGACGAGGTCGGGGACGCCGTCGCCGACCAGCACCGCGCCGCTGGGCTCGCGCAGGTCGGTGGCGAGGGTGCTGACCTGCCCGGTCGCGGGGTCGTAGCGGCGCAGGGCGTGGTTGTACGTGTCGCAGATCGCCACGGACCCGTCGGGCAGCGCGGTGACGCCCAGCGGGTGCTGGAGGAGGGCCTGCGCGGCGTCGCCGTCGCGGTGCCCGAAGTCGAAGAGCCCGGCGCCGACGGCCGTGTGCACGGCCCCTTCGGTGTCGACCCAGCGCACCGCCGAGGTCTCGGAGTCGGCGACCCAGAGCCGGTCGCCCGCGGCGGCGAGGCCGGAGGGCTGGGCGAACCAGGCCTGGTCGCCGGGCCCGTCGACCAGGCCCTCGTTGGTGGTGCCCGCGGCGACGCGCACGGTGCCGGCCGCCGGGTCCCACGCCCAGAGCTGGTGCACGCCCGCCATGGCGATCCACACCTCGCCGCGCCACCAGGCGACGTCCCACGGCGAGGAGAGCGAGACCTCCAGCGCGTCGCCCCCGGTCGGCTCGCCCTGCCACCACTGCCTGCCGGTCCCGGCGACGACGGTGACCCCGCCGCTCTCGGGGTCGTACACCTTCAGCCGGTGGTTGACGGTGTCGGCGACGACGATCCGCCCGTCGGGCAGCGCGGTGAGCCCCTGCGGCTCGTTGAAGTCGCCCTCGACGTACCCCACGACGCTCTCGCCGTCGGCCGCCAGCTCGACGAGCCGGTGCCGGGTGGTGTCGGAGACCAGGAGGTTCCCCGAGGGCAGGGCGAGCGCCTTGCCGGGGAAGCGCAGGTGCGTGGCGACCGGCTCCGGCGGCACGTAGGGCCCGTCGCCGCGCCGCAGCGTGCCCTTGGCGCCGTGCTCGGCCTCCAGCTCGGCGACGAGCGCGGCGATGGCGTGCGCGTGCCCCTCGCCCGCGTGCTGCGCGACGACGTACCCCTCGGGGTCGATGACCACGAGCGTGGGCCAGGCCCGCACGGCGTACTGCTTCCAGGTCGCCAGCTCCGGGTCGTCGAGGACCGGGTGGTGCACGTCGTACCGCTCGACGGCGTCCACGACGGCCTGGTGCTCGGCCTCGTGCACGAACTTCGGGGAGTGCACGCCGATGACCACGAGCGTGTCCGCGTGCTCCCGCTCCAGCTCGCGCAGCTCGTCCAGGACGTGCAGGCAGTTGATGCAGCAGAAGGTCCAGAAGTCGAGCACGACGATCTTGCCCCGCAGCTCGGCGAGCCCCAGCTCCCGCCCTCCGGTATTGAGCCAGCCGCCCTTCCCGACCAGTTCGGGGGCGCGGACACGGGCACGACGGGCAGCAGGCGTTGCGTTCATGCGCTCCAGGGTGCCATCCCGGCGTGAACACCCGATCACGGCCGTACGAAAGCGCCCCGCGGGGTAGTCCTGGGGGCATGAAGTATCTCGTACGCGACAAAATGTTCGCGATCGGTGACGACTACTGGGTGGAGACCGAGGACGGCGTCCACGCGTTCCTCGTCGACGGCAAGGCGCTGCGGGTGCGCGACACCCTGGAGATCAAGGACCGCTCCGGGCGGGTGCTGATCACGCTCAGGGAGAAGCTGCTGTCGTTCCGGGACGCGATGACCCTGGAGCGGGACGGCGAGACGCTGGCGACGATCCGGCGCAAGCGGCTCTCGCTGCTGCGCAACCACTTCCGCGTCACGCTGGTCGAGGGCACCGAGCTCGACGTCAGCGGGCGGATCCTGGACCGGGAGTTCGCGGTGGAGTACGACGGCGAGCTGCTGGCGCACATCTCGCGCAGGTGGCTGCGGGTGCGGGAGACGTACGCGGTCGACGTCGTGCGGGAGGACGCCGACCCGGCCCTGATGATCGCGGTCGCGGTGGCGGTGATCCGGCTGGCCGAGAAGGAGCGGGAGGGCGGCGGGCAGAAGGCGGGGGCGGGGGACCCGGACTGACGTGCGGGCCGGGCCCCCCGGGGGCGTACGGACTCGGGCGTACGGGCTCAGGCGTACGGACTCGGGCGTACGGGCTCAGGCGCGCGGGGGCGCGACGCCCAGCCGGCGGTCCTTCAGGGCCGGGAACTGCTCCCTGGTCTCGGCGACCTTCGCCGGATCGAGCTCCACGGTCAGCACCTCCTCGCCGGGCCCGGCCTCCGCCAACACCTCGCCCCAGGGGTCGACGACCATGCTGTGCCCGGCCTGTTCGACCCCGGCGTGCGTGCCCGCGGTGCCGCAGGCCAGGAGGTACGCCTGGTTCTCCACCGCGCGCGCCTGCGCGAACAGCCGCCAGTGCGCGCGGCGCCGCGCGGGCCAGCCCGCCGGGACGACGAACAGCCCCGCGCCCGCGTCGACCAGACCCCGGAACAGCTCGGGGAAGCGCAGGTCGTAGCAGGTGGCCAGGCCCGCGGTCAGGCCGGGGAGCGGAATCGTCGTCAGCTCCTGACCCGCCGTCATCAGCACGGCCTCGCCCGCGTCGAAGCCGAAGCGGTGGATCTTCCGGTACGTGGCGGCCAGCTCGCCCGAGGGGGAGAAGACGAGCGAGGTGTTGTACAGCTCGCCGCCCCCACCGCCCCCACCGCCCTCGGAGCCCTCGCCGCGCTGCACGATCGAGCCCGCGTGCAGCCAGACGCCCGCGTCGCTCGCGGCCTTCGCCATGGCCTCGTACGTGGGCCCGGCCAGCGGCTCGGCCGCCGCGTCGAACTCCTCGAAGGCGAAGGCGCCCACGGGCCACAGCTCCGGGAGGACCACCAGATCGGCGCCGCGCTGCTCGCGCACCAGCGAAGCGGCGCGCAGCCTACGGGAATCGGCGGATTCATCCGGGTCAACGGCGAACTGGATCAAAGAGGCGCGCACACTACCACCGTCCTGGCATTCGAGCTGTCGGCTCCGTCAACAGACAGCCTACGATCGTCACACGAAAGCACTGCCGGGGTGCCCCCCGGGAGCGTAACTTAGGCGTCCGAACCTCCCACGCAGCCGCCTTCGTACCAGCCAGTGAGCACGCATCAGCCCGAGTACCGCAGAACCGCCGAGGGGTCCCGTGACCGTCCATCCCAGCCTCCAGACCTACGCCGACGCCTGGACCCACTCCGTCGAAGCGATATCCGAGCTGGTCCAGCCGCTCGTCGAGGGCGAGTGGAACCGCGCGACGCCGTGCCCCGCCTGGTCGGTCCGCGACATCGTGTCGCACATCATCGGGATGGAGTGCGAGCAGCTGGGCGACCCCCGCCCCATCCACACGCTGCCGCGCGACCTCTACCACGTGCAGAGCGAGTTCGCCCGGTACATGGAGATGCAGGTGGACGTGCGCCGACACCACACGGCGCCCGAGATGACCTCCGAGCTGGAGTACACGATCATCCGCCGCGCGCGGCAGCTGCGGAACGAGACGCGCTCGCCCGACACCCTCGTACGGGCCCCGCTGGGCGCCGAGCAGACCCTCGAACTGGCCCTGCGGATGCGGGCGTTCGACGTCTGGGTGCACGAGCAGGACCTGCGCGCCACCCTCGGCAGGCCGGGCAACCTCGACTCGCCCGGCGCGCACGTCGCGCGCGACATCCTGTTGCAGTCGCTGCCCGGGATCGTCGCCAAGGACGCGGGCGCGCCGCCGAATTCGGCGGTCGTCTTCGACATCCACGGCCCCGTGGAGTTCCTGCGCACGGTGCGGGTCGACGCGCAGGGGCACGGCACGATCGACGGGGCCCCCTCGCTGGGCCCGCTGGTGAGCATCGCGATGGACTGGGAGACGTTCCTGCGCCTCTCGTGCGGACGGGTGCGGGCGGCGGCCGTCGCCGACCGGATCAAGGCCGAGGGCGACCAGGACCTGGCGGCGGCGATCCTGCACAACTTCGCGGTCACGCCGTAGCACCGGCTCACGCCGGGACGTGCACGGCCTCCACCCTGCTGGCCACCAGGTGCTCCTCCTCGCGGCGCGCCGCGCGGGCCCGCAGCCGCAGGATCTGCGCGAGGCCGACCGCCTCCAGCACGAACACCGAGGAGAACGCGATCCGGTAGTTATCGCCGGTCGCGTCCAGCAGCACGCCCACCGCGAGCAGCGTCGTCATGGAGGCGACGAAGCCGCCCATGTTGGTGATACCCGACGCGGTGCCCTGGCGTTCGGGCGGATTGGCGGGGCGCGCGAAGTCGAAGCCGATCATCGAGGCGGGTCCGCAGGCGCCGAGCACGAGCGCGAGCGCAATCAGCAGCGCCATCGGCGCGTGGCCGGGCCAGAGCAGGACCGAGGCCCAGGCGAGCGCGGTGGCCAGCACCGTACCGATGGCGAGCGGGGCGCGGGCCGTGTGGCAGCGGGCGATGAGCTGCCCGTAGACCAGGCCGACGACCATGTTGGAGAGCAGGACGACGGTGAGGACGGTGCCCGCCGACTCGCGGCTGAGCCCCTGCGCCTCCACGAGGTAGGGCATGCCCCACAGGAGCAGGAAGACCATCGCGGGGAACTGCGTGGTGAAGTGCACCCACATGCCGAGCCGGGTGCCGGGCTCCCGCCAGGACCGGCCGATCTGCCGCCCGACGAACGCCAGGCCCGCGCGCTCCACGGGGGCGGGCCCGTGCCCTTCGGGGTGGTCCTTGAGGAAGAGCAGGGTCAGTACGAGGACCAGCGCACCGGCCGCCGCGCTGCCCGCGAAGGCGGTGGTCCAGCCGAAGCCGTGCAGCGCGCGGGAGAGGACCAGGGTGGAGACGAGGTTGCCCGCCATACCGAAGAGCGCGGCGATCTGGCCGATGAGCGGGCCGCGCCTGGCGGGGAACCAGCGGGTGCCGAGCCGCAGCACGCTGATGAAGGTCATGGCGTCGCCGCAGCCGAGCAGGGCGCGGGCGGCGAGCGCGGTGCCGTAGGACGGGGCGAGGGCGAAGCCGAGCTGGCCGACGGTGAACAGCGCGGCGCCCATGACCAGCACCTTCTTGGTGCCGAGCCGATCGACGAGCAGGCCGACGGGTATCTGCATGCCCGCGTAGACCAGCAGTTGGAGCACCGAGAAGGTGGAGAGCGCGGAGGCGCCCACGTCGAAGCGCTCGGCGGCGTCGAGCCCGGCGACGCCCAGGGACGTGCGGAAGATGACGGCGACGAAGTAGACGGCGACGCCGACGCCCCAGACCAGGAGCGCGCGGGGGCCGCCGAGCGGGGCGGCCGGGGCCTGTTCGGGAACGGGCGCGTTCATCGGGCCTCACCCCTGACGACGACCTTGACCCAGCTGAGGTGGGCGCGGACCCGCTCGGCCGCGAGCTCCACGTCGCCGCTGCGGATCGCGTCCAGGATCTCGGTGTGCTCGACGATGTTCTTGGCGATGCGGTCGGGCTGGGAGTGCATCACGGCGACGCCCATGCGCAGCTGGCGGTCGCGCATCTGGTCGTAGAGCCGGGCCAGGATCTCGTTGCCCGCGTTGCGGACGATCTCGGCGTGGAAGCAGCGGTCGGTGGCGGCGACGGCCGCGAGGTCGCCGCCCTCGGCCTGCGCGCGCTGCTGTTCGACCAGCTCTTCGAGGCGGTCGAGGAGCGCGTGCGGCGCGGGCACTGCCCTGCGGACCGCGAACTCCTCGACCAGCAGCCTGGTCTCGACGACGTCGGCGATCTCCTGTGCGGAGACGGCCAGGACCAGGGCGCCCTTCTTGGGGTAGAGCCTGATCAGGCCCTCCACCTCCAGCTTGAGCAGGGCCTCGCGCACCGGGGTGCGGGAGACGCCGACGGCCTCGGCCAGCTCGCCCTCGGTGAGGAGGGTGCCCCCCGCGTAACGGCGGTCGAGCACCGCCTGCTTGATGTGGAAGTAGACGCGATCGGCCGCGGGGGGCTGTTTGACGGGCATGCGCACAGCTTAGATACAACACGTGTGCATCAGAAGACCCACAACGATCTGTTTCCCGGGTGCATCCATTTGGGCTTCCCGTGCGTCACTTCTCGGGACAGGTGTGTCACCGGAGTGACGACCGCGTCCCCTTCACACGTGTTTCACCGCATACGCGAACTACGCGAACCGGAGCCTTTCCTTGATATCCAGCTTCAAGAGCGTGCGCAGAGCCGCCACCGTCGCCGTCGCAGGCGGTCTGCTGCTGACGGCCTCGCCGCTGGCCGCGCCCACCGCGTCCGCCGCGCCCGCCATCCCGTCCATCACGGCCAAGGGCGGCTACCTGCTCGACCAGGCCTCGGCCAAGCCGATCTACGGCAAGTCGAACGGCGTGCGCCGTCAGATGGCCAGCACCACCAAGGTCACCACCGCGATCACGGTCCTCACGACGCCCGGCGTCGACCTCAACCGCGTGATCACCATCAAGCAGGAGTACCGCGACTACGTCGTGCGCAACGGCGCGAGCACCGCGGACCTGAAGACCGGTGACAAGCTCACCGTCCGCCAGCTGCTCTCCGCGCTGATGCTGCCCTCGGGCTGCGACGCGGCCTACGCGCTCGCCGACACCTTCGGCAAGGGCAGCACCACGGCGGCCCGCACGAACAACTTCATCGCCCAGATGAACGCCAAGGCCAAGAAGCTCGGCCTGACGAACACCAAGTACGACTCGTTCGACGGCATCTCCCGCGCGGGCAACAACTACACGACCCCGCCCGAGCTGGCTAAGATGGCGCGCCACGCGTTCAGCAGCGCCGTGCTCCAGAGCGTCGTCAAGGACAAGACGTTCGTCACGAAGGCGAAGACCAGCAGCGGCGGCATCCGCACGTACACCTGGAAGAACACCAACCTGCTGCTCGGCTCCTACCCGGGCGCCGTCGGCATCAAGACCGGCACCGGCACCTCGGCCGGTCCCTGCCTGGTCTTCGCCGCCACCAAGAACGGCAAGACCCTCACGGGCGTGCTGATGAACTCCACGTCCCGCTGGACGGACGCGGCCAAGGTCCTGGACTTCGGCTTCGGCTCCAGCGCCGCCCGCACCATGTCGATCCGTCCGCTTCCCGCGGACGCGCAGCGCGACTGACGCACGACTGACGCGGCAGGACACCCGACTCCCCGGAGGGCGCGGCGGCGCCCTCCGGGGTTTCTGTCGTCCGGGCCCAGGTGTCGCCTGGGCCCAAGTGCCGTCTAGGCCCAGGTGATGAGCCGCTTCGGCTGCTCCAGGACCGCGGCCACGTCCGCGAGGAACTTGGAGCCCAGCTCGCCGTCGACCAGCCGGTGGTCGAACGAGAGCGCCAGCGTGGTGACCTGACGGGGCTTCACCTTGCCCTTGTGGACCCAGGGCTGGAGCTTGATCGAGCCGATCGCGAGGATCGCGGACTCGCCCGGGTTCAGGATGGGCGTACCGGTGTCGACGCCGAAGACGCCGACGTTGGTGATGGTGAGCGTGCCGCCCTGCATCGCGGCGGGCGTGGTCCGGCCCTCGCGCGCGGTGGCGACCAGCTCGCCCAGCGCCCCGGCCAGCTCCGGCAGGGTCTTGGCGTCCGCGTCCTTGATGTTCGGGACGATCAGACCGCGCGGGGTGGCGGCCGCGATGCCCAGGTTCACGTAGTGCTTGAGCACGATCTCCTGGGCGGCCTCGTCCCAGGCGGCGTTGATGGCCGGGTTGCGCCTGACCGCGACGAGCAGCGCCTTGGCAATGAGCAGCAGCGGGTTGACCCGCAGCCCCGCCATGTCCGGGTCGGACTTCAGCTCGTCGACCAGCTTCATCGTCCGGGTCACGTCGACGGTCACGAACTCCGTGACGTGCGGGGCGGTGAAGGCGGAGCCCACCATGGCCGCGGCCGTGGCCTTCCGCACGCCCTTGATCGGGACCCGGGTCTCCCGGGCACCGGCCACCGGCTGAGCGGCCGGGGCGGGGGACGTTTCACGTGAAACGTCCCCCGCTTCGGCGGGTGCGGCGGGCGTGGGCACGGCGGGCGCCGCGGGGGCCGGAGCGGCGGCGGCGTGCACGTCGTCGCGCGTGATGATGCCGTCGGGTCCGGTCGGGGTGACCGCCGCCAGGTCGATGCCCAGGTCCTTGGCGAGCTTGCGGACGGGCGGCTTGGCGAGCGGCCTGGGCCCGGGGACGGTGCCGAGGGCGGCGGCCGGGGCGGGAGCCGGGGCGGCGGGGGCCGGGGCGCCCGCGTGGCCGTTCAGCTCGGCCTGGAGCGCCGCGGCGGCGGGCGCGGCGGTGGCGGCGGACGCCGCGGCCTTGCGCGGGCGGCGCTTGGTGGACGACTCGGCGACGCCGTAGCCGACGAGGACGGGCTGGCGGCCCTTCGGCGCCTCGTCGTCGGCCGACTCCACCGGTGCGGCGGGCGCGGCGGGCGCGGGCACGGCGGCGGGCGCCTGGGCCGGGGGCTCCTCGGCGGGGCCCGACCCGGGCTGGACGTCGACCGTGATGATCGGCGTGCCGACGTCGACGGTGGCGCCCTCCTCGAAGGCCAGCTCGTGCACCACTCCGTCGTACGGAATGGGCAGTTCGACGGCCGCCTTGGCGGTCTCCACCTCGCACACGACCTGGCCGTCGGTGACCGTGTCACCGGGCCGGACGTACCACTTGAGGATCTCGGCCTCGGTCAGGCCCTCGCCGACGTCGGGAAGCTTGAATTCGCGGTATCGAGACATGTTTCCCCGATCCCTTCTCAGTACGCGAGCGAGCGGTCGACGGCGTCGAGCACCCGGTCCAGACCCGGCAGGTACTCCTCTTCCAGCCGCGCCGGCGGATACGGCGAGTGGTAGCCGCCGACCCGCAGCACCGGGGCCTCCAGGTGGTAGAAGCACCGCTCCGTGATGCGGGCGGCGATCTCGGCGCCCGAGCCGAAGAAGACGGGCGCCTCGTGGACGACGACCAGACGGCCGGTCTTCTCCACCGAGGCCTGCACCGAGTCGAAGTCGATCGGGGAGACCGAGCGCAGGTCGACGACCTCCACCGACTTGCCCTCCTCGGCGGCGGCCGCGGCGGCCTCCTGACAGACCTTCACCATGGGGCCGTAGGCGGCCAGCGTCAGGTCCGAACCCTCGCGCACCGTACGGGCCTTGTGCAGCTGCCCGGGGATGGCCTCGGTGTCCACGTCGCTCTTGTCCCAGTAGCGCCGCTTCGGCTCGAAGAAGATCACCGGGTCGTCGCTCAGGATCGCCTGCTGCATCATCCAGTAGGCGTCGGACGAGTTGCTCGGCGAGACGATCTTCAGGCCCGCGACGTGCGCGAAGAGCGCCTCGGGGGACTCGCTGTGGTGCTCGACCGCGCCGATGCCGCCGCCGTACGGGATGCGCACGACGACCGGCAGCTTGATCTTGCCGAGCGCACGGGCGTGCATCTTGGCGAGCTGCGTGACGATCTGGTCGTACGCGGGGAAGACGAAGCCGTCGAACTGGATCTCCACGACGGGGCGGTAGCCGCGCAGCGCGAGGCCGATGGCCGTGCCGACGATGCCGGACTCGGCGAGCGGGGTGTCGATGACCCGGTCCTCGCCGAAGTCCTTGAACAGCCCGTCGGTCACCCGGAACACACCGCCGAGCTTGCCGACGTCCTCGCCCATGACGAGGACCTTCGGGTCGTTCTCCATCGCCGTGCGCAGCGATTCGTTGATCGCCTTGGCGATCGGGAGCTTCTTCACGGTCATGGCTACTTGCCCTCCCCACCGGGAACGTCGGCGAACGAGGACTGGTACGCGGCGAACTGCGCGCGCTCCTCGTCGACCAGGGCGTTCCCGTCGGCGTACACGTTCTCGAAGATCGCCATGGGGTCGGGGTCCGGCATGGCCCGGACGGCCTCGCGCACGCGCTTGCCCAGCGCCTCGCTCTCGGCCTCCAGCTCCTCGAAGAAGGCGGCGTCGGCGAAGCCCTCCTTCTCCATGTACGTGCGCAGGCGCAGGATCGGGTCCTTGGCCTCCCACGCCTCGCGCTCCTCGTCCCTGCGGTACTTCGTGGGGTCGTCGGAGGTGGTGTGGGCGCCCATGCGGTAGGTGAACGCTTCGATCAGCATGGGGCCCTCGCCCCGGCGCGCCCGCTCCAGCGCGGCGCGCGTCACGGCGAGACAGGCCAGCACGTCGTTGCCGTCGACCCGCACGCCGGGGAAGCCGAAGCCCTGCGCGCGCTGGTAGAGCGGCACGCGCATCTGCTTCTCGGTCGGCTCGGAGATCGCCCACTGGTTGTTCTGGCAGAAGAACACGACCGGGGCGTTGTAGACCGCGGAGAAGGTGAACGACTCGGCCACGTCGCCCTGGCTGGAGGCGCCGTCGCCGAAGTACGCGATCACCGCGCTGTCCGCGCCGTCCTTGGCCACGCCCATCGCGTACCCGGCCGCGTGCAGCGTCTGCGAGCCGATGACGATCGTGTAGAGGTGGAAGTTGTTGCTGTTGGGGTCCCAGCCGCCGTGGTTCACGCCGCGGAACATCCCGAGGAGGTTCGTCGGGTCGACCCCGCGGCACCAGGCGACGCCGTGCTCGCGGTAGGTCGGGAAGACGTAGTCGTCGTCGTGCAGCGCGCGCCCGGAACCGATCTGCGCGGCTTCCTGGCCCAGCAGCGAGGCCCACAGGCCCAGCTCGCCCTGGCGCTGGAGCGAGGTGGCCTCGGCGTCGAACCGCCGGGTGAGCACCATGTCCCGGTAGAGCCCGCGCAGTTCGTCGGCGGACAGGTCGATCCGGTAGTCGGGGTGCTCGACGCGCTCGCCCTCGGGCGTCAGCAGCTGTACGAGCTGGGGCTCGGAACTCTGCGGCTTCTTCGCGGCGCCGGCTGCGGCTGCGCGCTTGGTACTGCGTCGCGGCTTGCGCGCTGCGGCAGTGCTCTCCACGGTCACGTGCGTGCTCCTCCGTCGGTCCGGTCCCCGGGGTTGCCGGTGGGCCAGTGCGGCTCGCCTGTTGTCCGTACCCGTGCACGGGGTGGGTGCA
The DNA here is from genome assembly GCF_044458065.1 of Streptomyces sp. NPDC050504. NCBI lineage: Bacteria > Bacillati > Actinomycetota > Actinomycetes > Kitasatosporales > Streptomycetaceae > Streptomyces > Streptomyces sp. NPDC050504. The sequence continues at coordinate 551,991 of NZ_JBITHO010000003.1, forward strand.
CCTTGGATGAACCATCGAAAAACAGGCGTGACAGGTGCCCCGGCGAACGCCCTGTCCTAGGAACGTTACCCAGTGCTCCACATAACTGTGAAACCCCATTTGACCTGCGATTTTGCTTGGATTTCCAAGTAAATCGAGAAAGCGGGGGAACAGTCCCTGGTCAGAGCGTCGGGAACAAGCCTTGCAGGCCGCCGGAACAACGGCACGTTATCCCGGTCACCTGCGGCACGGGAAGGGTCTGTGTGTGAGACTGAATCCGTGCGCGAATCAGGCAAAATTACTGTTTTCCTCCTGGACGACCACGAGGTGGTCCGCCGGGGTGTCCACGAATTGCTCTCGGTCGAAAGCGACATCGAAGTCGTCGGCGAGGCGGGCACGGCGGCAGACGCCCTGGTCAGGATCCCTGCGACCCGTCCGGACGTGGCCGTTCTCGACGTGCGGCTGCCGGACGGCAGCGGGGTGGAGGTCTGCCGCGAGATCCGGTCACAGGACGAGGACATCAAATGTCTGATGCTCACCTCGTTCGCCGACGACGAAGCGCTGTTCGACGCGATCATGGCCGGTGCCTCCGGATATGTCCTCAAGGCGATCCGCGGCAACGAGCTGCTGAACGCGGTCAGGGACGTGGCCGCGGGCAAGTCCCTGCTCGACCCGGTCGCCACGGCCCGCGTCCTGGAGCGGCTGCGCGACGGCAAGAACGGCAAGGGCGACGACAAGCTCGCGAACCTCACCGAGCAGGAGCGGAAGATCCTCGACCTGATCGGCGAGGGGCTGACGAACCGGGTGATCGGGGAGCGGCTGCACCTCGCGGAGAAGACGATCAAGAATTACGTCTCCAGCCTGCTGTCCAAGCTGGGCATGGAGCGGCGCAGCCAGGCAGCGGCCTACGTGGCCCGCCTCCAGGCGGAGAAGCACTAGGCGCCGCGCTCGCGGGGCGGGGGTGCCGGGGAGGCCGTGACCACCTGCGGTCCGGCAGGTGGCCGGTCGCGCGGTTCCCCGCGCCCCCGGCGGGGCGCCCCCGGGGCGACGGGGCCGTTTTCTCCCCGTACCCCCGATTCGGGACCAACGTCCCGCCCGCACGGGGCTGGGGGCTCTGTACCCGCCACCGGTGCGACGGGACAGTAGAAGGCATGTCCACCGAGGAACTCCGCGCCATCCAGCTGCTCAGCCGGGTCCCGTACGGCCGCCTGGCCACCAGCATGCGGGCCCTGCCCTTCCTCGCCGTGGCCCGCCACGTCCTCGTCGACGGCAAGGTCCTCCTCCGGATGCACGCGGGCCTCGGCTACCACGAGGCGTGCAACGGCAGCGTCGTCGCCTACGGCACGGACAACTTCAACGCCGCCGACGGCGACGAGAACGGCTGGTCCGTCCAGTTCACCGGCCCCGCCGAGATCGTCGACCCCACCCCCGAGCAGCGCGCCCTCTTCGGCCGGGGCCCGAGCGAGGTGAACGGCGAGCCGTTCGAGCCGGTCTTCCTGCGGGTGGAACCGCACTTCGTGACCGTCACGCACCTCGATTTCAGCACAGCGCGACAGCTCGACGACGCAGCGTGATCTAACATCTGAAGCGTGCCGCGCTCATCTGCAACCCTCCCGGCGCCCGCAACCCTCCCGGCGCCCCCGCACCCGCACCCGCTGCCCCCCGTCGAATCGCTGCTGAGCGGCTACCCCCGCGCCCGCGTGGGCGACGCGCTGTCCTGCGAACCGGTCGCCCTCGGCCTGCTCAACCGGGGCTACCGCCTGGCCACCACCCGCGGCGCGTACTTCCTCAAGCACCACCTCGACGGCGACCGCGAGGCCATCGCGCGCCAGCACCGCGCCACCCAGCGGCTCCAGGCCCTCGGCCTGCCGGTCGCCCCGCCCGTCGAGGACTCCGACGGCGGCACCGTCACGGTGATCGACGGCCGCTGCTACGCCCTGCACCCCTGGGTCGATGGCAGGCACCGCGACGGCGCCCAGCTCACGACCCCGCAGTCCCGGCGGCTCGGCGCGCTCCTGGGGGCCGTACACACCTGTCTGGAGCGCGTGATGGGCCCCGGCGCGCCCCGCGAGTGCGCGGGCGCCGACCCGGCCGACACCTACGCGCTCATCAACGAGCTGCTGGCGGCCGTCCGCGGCCGCTCCCCGCGCGACTCCTTCGACGCGCTCGCCGAGTACCGCCTGCTGGAGCGCCGCGAGTTGGTGGAGCGGCACGCGGCGCGGCGCCCCGCGCCCGCCGCCGAAGGTGCCTGGGTGCACGGCGACTTCCATCCGCTGAACCTGCTCTACCGGGGCGCGGAGCCCGCCGCGATCGTCGACTGGGACCGGCTGGGGGTGCAGCCGAGGGCGGAGGAGGCGGTCAGGGCCGCCGCGATCTTCTTCGTGGAGCCCGCGGGGCGGCTGGAGCTGGCGAAGGTGCGGGCGTACGCGCGCGCCTACCGCCGCGCGGCGGGCGCGGACCCGGCCGAACTGGCGCACGCGGTGCACCGGGTGTGGTGGGAGCGGCTCAACGACTTCTGGATACTGCGCTGGCGCTATCTGCTGAACGACCGAAGGGCCGACCCGCAGTTCCCCGCGGCGTCGGCCCTGGTGGTGTGGTGGACGAAGGAGTACGAGGCGGTCAGCGACGCGTTCGCGGGCTGACCCGGATCCGGGGCGGCCACGGCGCCCCGGACCGGTCCCGGCGTCACTGCCCGGTCTGGCCCTCGGCCTGACCCTCGGCCTGACCCTGGGTCTGCCCCTGCGTCTGACCGTCCGTCTGGCCCTGGGTCTGGCCCTGCTGGGCCTGACCGTCCGTCTGGCCCTGCGTCTGGCCCTGCTGGGCCTGACCGTCCGTCTGGCCTTCCGTCTGACCCTGCTGGGCCTGACCGTCCGTCTGACCCTCGGTCTGGCCCTGCTGGCCCTGGCCGTCCGTCGCGTTGTCGGTCGGGCTCGGGGAGTCGGACGGGGTGCCGCTGCTGTTGTCGCTCGGCTGGTCGGACGGGCTGTACTTGTCGGTCGGCGGGTTGTTCGGCTGCTCCTGCCCGCTGCCGCCGCTGCCGTTGTCGGTCGGCTCCTGCTCCTCCTCCGACTCCTGGTCGGACGGGGTCGTGGAGGGCTTGGTCGCCGGGGAGCTGGCCGGGGGCGTGGTCTTCGTGTCCCCGCCGCTCTTCTTGCCGCCGTTCGCCGCGTCGATCGCGTACACCACGCCCGCGGTGATCGCGATCAGCGCGAGCACGATGAACAGCACCAGCTTGCCGCGGCCGCCGCCGGGCCGCCCGCCGACGCCGCCGTCGTAGGCCCCGTCGTCCGGGTTCATCGGCGGCAGGATCGGGCCCTGCGTGGTGTGGGCGTGCCCCGGGTGGCCGAGCGCCATGGTGCCCGCGGCGGGCGTGACGGGGCTCTCGTGCATCTCCACGGGGCCGGTGTTCCAGGTGCCCGTGTGGCCGCCCTGCGCCTGGAGCATCTGGAGCGCGTACTGCACCAGACCGCGCATCTCCTCGGCGCTCTGGAAGCGGTCGTCCGGGTCCTTGGCCAGCGAGCGCATCACGAGCCCGTCGAGCTCGGGCGGCGTGGCGTCGGAGACCTCGGACGGCGGGGTCGGGATGTCCTGGACGTGCTGGTAGACGACGGCGAGCGGGGTCTCGCCGGTGAACGGGGGCCGCAGCGCCAGCAGTTCGTACAGCAGGCAGCCCGTCGCGTACAGGTCGGAGCGGTGGTCGACGGCCTTGCCGAGCGCCTGCTCGGGCGAGAGGTACTGCGGGGTGCCCATGACCATGCCGGTCTGGGTCATCGTCGACTGCGCGCCGTGCAGCGCGCGGGCGATGCCGAAGTCCATCACCTTGACGGCGCCGGAGTGGGTGATGATCACGTTGGCCGGCTTGATGTCGCGGTGCACGATGCCGTGCTGGTGGCTGTAGGCCAGGGCCTCCAGCACGCCGGACACGATGATCAGCGCCTGCTCCGGCGGCGGGGCGTCGGCGTTGATCAGCAGGTCGCGGATGGTGCGGCCCTCGACCAGCTCCATCACGATGTACGAGATCGTGTTGCCCGCGAAGTGGTCCTCGCCCGAGTCGTAGACCGCCACCACCGCGTGGTGGTTGAGCCCCGCGACGGACTGCGCCTCGCGCGTGAAGCGGGCCTTGGAGACCGGGTCCTCGGCGAGGTCGGAGCGGAGCAGCTTGACGGCGACGGTGCGGCCGAGCCGTACGTCCTCTGCGGCGAACACCTCGGCCATGCCGCCCCGGCCCAGGCGGTGCGTCAGCCGGTACCGTCCGTCACCGACCAGGCCGCCGGCGCCCCAGGATTCGGCCGAGTCCGACACGCCGCCGCCGGTCGCTTCGGGTTCGGGTGCGGGTGCCATCAGTCCTCGCCGTCGTTTGTTTCCGTCCGCGCGTCCGCGGATGTGGGGGTGCTCTGCCGGGCCACGCTACAGCCTCCGTGTGACACCCCGGATATGAGAGTGACCGGCCATCCAACCCGGGGACGGCGCACGCGCGCAAATTCCGTCCCGCTCCTGTAACGCTTGCGCGACTCTTGTTGTGCGTACGGTCACGGAACGGGCACCCGGCTTGACGTGAAATCCCCCTCGGGCAGACTGGCTCCGGTTAGATCACCCGTGATAGCGAGCCCTGGTCGGGCATAGGGGGAAGCAAGTCATGAGCCAGGACGGCGCACACGGCCGCTACGCGGGCGGATCGGTGGCTGGTGGCCGGTACCAGCTGCGCGACCTCCTCGGCGAGGGCGGCATGGCGTCCGTCTACCTCGCGTACGACTCCGCGCTCGACCGCCAGGTCGCCATCAAGACCCTCCACACCGAGCTGGGCCGCGAGCAGTCCTTCCGGGAGCGCTTCCGGCGCGAGGCGCAGGCCGTCGCCAAGCTGTCCCACACCAACATCGTGTCGGTCTTCGACACGGGCGAGGACGAGCTGGACGGCGCGCTGATGCCGTACATCGTCATGGAGTACGTGGAGGGGCACCCGCTCGGCTCGGTGCTCGCGGCCGACGTGCGGCAGTACGGCGCGATGCCCACCGACAAGGCCCTCAAGGTCACCTCGGACGTGCTCGCCGCGCTGGAGACCAGCCACGAGATGGGCCTGGTCCACCGCGACATCAAGCCGGGCAACGTCATGATGACCAAGCGCGGCGTGGTCAAGGTGATGGACTTCGGCATCGCGCGGGCCATGCAGTCCGGGGTCACCTCGATGACCCAGACCGGCATGGTCGTCGGCACCCCGCAGTACCTCTCGCCCGAGCAGGCCCTGGGGCGCGGCGTCGACGCCCGCTCCGACCTGTACTCCGTCGGCATCATGCTCTTCCAGCTGCTGACGGGCCGGATCCCGTTCGACGCGGACTCCCCGCTGGCGATCGCCTACGCGCACGTCCAGGAGGAGCCGGTCGCGCCCTCCACGATCAACCGTTCGCTGCCGCCCGCGGTGGACGCGCTGGTCGCGCGGGCGCTGAAGAAGAACCCGAACGAGCGTTTCCCGAGCGCCGCCGCGATGCGCGACGAGATCGCCCGGGTGCTGGGCGCGGGCCAGACCGGCGCCCCGGCGATCGTGCCCGGCGCGCACACCGGGAGCAGCGGCGCGGGCGTGGGCTCCGCGGTGTTCCCGCCGCTGGACCAGTCCGGGCAGCCCCCGCAGTCCGTGCAGCAGCCCTACCAGCCGAACCCCTTCGGTCCGCCGACCCCGGCACCGGCCCCGGCGCCCGTGCCGACGCCCGCGCCGGGCTACGGCTACCCGCAGGCGGCGCAGACCCCGGCGCCCGGCCCCTACCAGGCGGCGCCGACCCCGCCCCCGTACACGATCTCGCCCGCTCCCGCGACGACCGGTGCGGGCTCGAACGGCGGCGGCGGCAGGCGGAACATGCCGGTGATCGTGGGCGCCGTCGTGGTGGCGCTGGTGGCGATCGGCGGTGTGATCGCCGTGGTGAAGATGCAGGGCGACCCGGACGACAAGAAGAAGGACGAGGCGTCGAACAGCGCGTCGGCGGGGGCGGCGGTCGAGGGCCACAAGGGGCCCGACCTCAGCAAGAAGATCAAGAACGATAAGTGCACCGATCCCGGCGAGGGCATCAGCGACCCCGCGAAGATCCGGATGCCCGACTTCCAGTACATCAACATCAAGTACGCCAAGGCCTGCATCCAGGCGGCGGGCTGGAAGATCAAGCAGGAGCTGACCCAGAACGAGAACACCTGGGGCGAGGGCGCGATCCTGAACCAGTTCCCGCAGCCCGACACCGAGGTCGACCCCAAGGCCGTCGACATCGTCCTGACCGTCTCGACGGGCAACCCTCCCGAGTGAGCCCGATCGGCTGACGCCGACCGTTGCGGCAGGGCCCGGTACGCGCGGCGCGTACCGGGCCCTGTTGTCGCCCGGCCGTGCCGTGCCGTGTCCTGCCGCGCCCGGGATGCCGGAAACGTTCCGGCGTGTGACGCTGAGTCGGTCACCGCTTTCCCCTTCGGCCCGGTACGGGAGGGGGTCACCCCCGTGGCTCCAAGGCTCCGCCCCCCGCGCACCGCCTGCGCGCTCGCGCTCGGGGCCGTGCTGCTGGGCGCGCCCCTCGCGGGCGCCGCCGAGAGCCCGCCGCCGAGCCTGGCCGGGCACCCCGCGGGCGAGGGGCGGGCGCGGCCGGGGCGCGCGCAGCCGACGTTCGCCGTACCGGCCGACGTCCGTCCTGAGGCCGACGCGGCGGTACGCGGGGCGGAGCCGTCCGCTCCGCCCGTACGGCCTACGGCGCGCCCGCCCGCACAGCCGCCCGCCGCCGCCCGCGAGCCCGTCGCACGGGCCGTCGCGCGCCCTTCCCGGCAGGCCGCCCCGCTGGTGACGCTGGGCGCGGGGCTGACGCTCATCGGGCTCGGGCTCGGCTTCTTCGGGGCCCGGCTGCGCAGCCGCTGACCCACCCGCGCCCTCCCTCGGAAAGCACCTGTGACCTGCGGTGTCATCCTTGAGACGGACCCCGGGGATCGTCCTTGAGTCGCCTTGTCGCGCCTGAACATACTCGGTATACATACTCAGTATGTCGATCCGTCACGGGCTTCTCGCCCTTCTGGAAGCGGGCCCGCGCTACGGCTCCCAGCTCCGCACCGAATTCGAGTCACGCACGGGCTCCACCTGGCCCCTGAACGTCGGGCAGGTGTACACCACGCTGAGCCGTCTGGAGCGCGACGGCCTGATCCTCCAGGACGGCCAGGACGACGGCGGGCACCCGCTGTACTCGATCACCGACGAGGGGCGCGGCGAGCTGAAGGGGTGGTTCGCACAGCCCGTCGACCGCACCAGCCCCGCCCGCGACGAGCTGGCCATCAAGCTCGCCATGGCCGTCGGCGCCCCCGGCGTCGACATCAGGGCCGTCATCCAGGCCCAGCGGCACCACACCGTGAAGGCGATGCAGGACTACACCCGGCTGAAGGCGAAGGCGCTGACGGACGGGCCCGCCGACCGCGACGAGGTGGCCTGGCTGCTCGTCCTGGAGCAGCTGATCTTCCAGGCCGAGGCCGAGGCCCGCTGGCTCGACCACTGCGAGTCGCGGCTCGTACGGCTCGCGGAAGCGGCGGCGCGGGAGCCCGCGCCCGCGCCGACGGGCGCCAAGGCGCCGACGAACGCCACGTCACGCCCCCGCGCGCGGCGCTGAACGCGCGCCCTGCCCGCACTCCGGGTCTCCGTATACCCGTGTCCCCGTGTCCCCGTACGCCTGACCACCAGTCTTTCCCCAGGGGGGAATCCACCATGTCCACACCCGTGCTCGAACTCCGGGCGCTGACCCGTACCCACGGCTCCGGCGTCGCCGAAGTGCACGCCCTGCGCGGGGTCGACCTGACCGTGCGCGCGGGCGAACTCGTCGCCGTCATGGGGCCTTCGGGATCCGGCAAGTCCACGCTCCTCACCCTCGCGGGCGGCCTCGACACCGCCACCGGCGGCGAGATCCTGATCGAGGGACAGCCGCTCTCCGGCCTCGACCGCAAGGGCCTCGCCGCGCTGCGCCGCCGCAGCGTCGGCTACGTCTTCCAGGACTACAACCTCATCCCCGCCCTCACGGCCGCCGAGAACATCGCCCTGCCCCGCGAGCTGGACGGCGTCCCCGTCCGCAAGGCCCGCGAGGAGGCCGTGGCGGCCCTGGAGGAGATGGGGCTCGCCGAGGTCGCCGACCGCTTCCCCGACGAGATGTCCGGCGGCCAGCAGCAGCGCGTCGCCATCGCCCGCGCCCTGGTGGGGGACCGGCGCCTGGTCCTCGCCGACGAGCCGACCGGCGCGCTCGACTCGGAGACCGGCGAGACGGTCCTCGCCATGCTGCGGGGGCGCTGCGACGCGGGCGCGGCCGGCGTGATGGTCACCCACGAGCCGCGGTACGCCGCCTGGGCCGACCGGGTCGTGTTCCTGCGCGACGGCACGCTGATCGACCAGACCCTGACCTCCGACGCCGACTCCCTCCTCGCCACCGCCGAGGGCACCCGATGAGCGCTCTGGGAGGGTGGCGGGCCGCCCTGCGCATCGCCAGGCGCGACGCGCTGCGCGCCAAGGGCAGGTCCGCCCTGGTCGTCGCGATGATCGCGCTGCCGGTCCTCGGGGTGACGGCCGCCGACGTCACGTACCGCAGCGCCGAGCCGACGGCGGCCGAGCGGCTCACCGCCGAACTGGGCTCGGCCGACGCGAAGTTCTCCGACGCCGGAATGGGCGCCACGCCCGTCGAGCAGCTGCCCGACGTCTCCGCCGTCGGCACGCCGGGCGGCAAGGCACCGGCGCGGGAGCCCGAGGGTGACGTCGACGTCGAGGCCGCGATACCCGCGGGCGCCCGGCACATCACCCGGCAGTCCGTCCCCGCGACCGTCTCCACCGCGCACGGCGTCGCGGGCACCGAGATCACCGAGCTGAGCACCGGCGACCCGATGGCGCGCGGCATGATCGACCTGGTCGAGGGGGAGTTCCCCGACGCGCCCGGCGAACTGGCCGCCACCGGGGCGTTCCTGGAGTCGGCGGGCCTGAAGGTCGGCTCGAAGACCGAAGTGCGCGGACTGGACCGTACGTTCACCATCACCGCGTCCGTCGAACTGCCCGACGCACTCGCCAAGCGCGCGCTCTACGCGGAGCCGGGCGCCGTCATCGCGCCCTGGCAGCAGGCCTCGACACGCGACAAGAACGTCCTGCCGCCCAGTGCCGACAAACGCGAATGGCTCGTGAAGGCCGCCGGGAACACCGGCGTGACCTGGGCGGACGTGCTCGCCGCCAACAAGACCGGCGTGGTCGTGGAGTCCCGCTCCGTGGTGCTCGCGCCGCCCCCGGACTCCGAGGTCCCGCTGGCGGCCCGCATCGGCGGCGGCTTCGGCGACGACTCGACCGAGCTGGGCATCGCGGCCGTCACCATCGTCGCCATGGCGGTGCTCGAAGTCGTCCTGCTCGCGGGCCCGGCGTTCGCCGTCGGCGCGCGCCGCTCCCGCCGCCAGCTCGGACTGCTCGGCACGTGCGGCGGCGACCGGCGCCACATCAGGTCGGTCGTCCTCGCGGGCGGGCTGGTGCTGGGCACGATCGGCGCGGTGACCGGCGCCGTCCTGGGCATCGGGCTCACCGCGCTGCTCCGGCCGATTATCGAGGGCTGGACGGGCAAGCGCTTCGGCACCCTGGAGACGCCTCCGCTGGAGATCGCCGCCATCGCCGCGATCGGCCTGGTCACGGGCGTCCTGGCGGCGCTCGTCCCGGCGGTCGTCGCCGCCCGGCAGTCCGTCCTGGAGGCGCTGACCGGACGCAAGGGCGTACGGCACGCCTCGCGGACGCTGCCGACGCTCGGCGCCGCCGCGCTCGCCCTGGGCGTCACGATCGCGCTGTTCGGCGGCACCACAGGCGCCGGCACCCTGGTCGCGGGCGGCTCGATCATCGCCGAGCTGGGGCTGCTCTGCTGCATCCCGGTGATCGTCGGCTTCCTCGGGCGGCTCGGCAGGCGGCTGCCGCTCGTCCCGCGCCTCGCCCTGCGCGACGCCGCCCGCAACCGGGGCCGCACCGCGCCCGCCGTCGCCGCCGTGATGGCCGCGGTCGCGGGGAGCGTGGCCATCGCCACGTACACCGTCAGCGAACGCACCCAGATGGCGTACGACGTCCAGCAGTCCCTCACGCCCGGCACCGTCGCCCTGGTCGCCGACACCCTGGAGAGCAGGACCGACACCCGCCAGGCCCTGGCCCTCGCCCGGCCCTCGGCCGAGCGGAGCCTGCCGCTGGCCCCCGGCGGGCGCGCGGACTTCGGCCGGGTCTGGGCGGGCAGCGACTGCAACCGCTACCGGACCCACGACGCCGAGGGCAACGAAACCGGCTGCGGCTCCCTGGAGTTCGTGAAGCCCGCAGGAAGCCAGTGCCCCCTGCGCGGCAAGGGCGCGGCGGCGCTGGCGGCCCGGCTCTCCGCCGGCGAGCACAAGAAGCTGAAGGAGTCCCCCGCCTGCGCGGACGAGAACGTCGCCATGGACGTCTTCGGCACCGGCCTGAACAACATCGTCACCGGTGACGAGCAGCTGCTGCGCACCTACGTCGGCCTGGAGGACCCGGCGGCGCTCAAAGCGCTCGCCGCGGGCACGCCCGTGCTGCTCAACAGCGCGTTCGCCAAGGACGGCAAGGTCACGCTGAAGGCCGTGCACACGTACGGCCCGAAGGACGGGGCGGGCCGCAAGGCGCACCCGGGCAAGGCCAGGACGGTCGTGTCGAAGGTCCCGGTGTACATCGCCCCCGACACCTACGTGACGACGCCCGGCATCCGCATGATCATGCCGCCGGGCTCCGCCGAGAAGCTCGGCCTGCACACCGAACCGGTCGGCTCGGTCTACCGGGTGCGGCACCAGCCGACCGACGCCGAGCGCCAGAAGGTCGACGACGCGCTGCTCCAGGCGGGCAACACGGTCTTCCTCCACACGCCGATGAAGATCTCGGGGGCCGACGACCCGATGCTGCTGATCCTCGCCCTGTTCGCGGGCGTGGTGACGCTCGGCGCGGCCGCGATCACCACGGGGCTCGCCAAGGCGGACGCGGAGGCCGATCTGACGACGCTCAGCGCGGTCGGCGCGCCGCCCCGGGTGCGGCGCTCGCTCTCCGGGTTCCAGTGCGCGGTGGTCGCCGTGACGGGAGTGCTGCTGGGCACGGCGGCGGGCCTGGTGCCCGCGGTGGCGCTGCGCCTGGTGGACCTGCGCCAGGCGACGGCGGCGATGCGGGCCAACCCGATGGACTCCGCGTACACGCCCATCGTGCTGCCCTGGACGACGATCGGGATCCTCACGGTGGCCGTGCCGGTGCTGGCCGGACTGCTGGCGGCGGGCCTGACCCGCTCCCGGCTCGCGCTGGCGCGCAGGGCCGGCTGAACTTTCCGGTCCGTTCGCGCCCCCCGGGGGTGGATCATCCACTCCCGGGGGCACACAGCCCTATGAGGCACGTGTGCGAGAGAATGGCGGCATGGAGATGCCGAGGAGTGAACGGTCGGATCAGTCGGAACAGCCCCAGGAGCGTCCCCACATCCTTGTGGTGGGGCAGGACGGCATGGCTCTCGGCGGCGTTGAGGGCGACGACGAGTCGCGCGAGGTCCCGGTGACGGAAATGGTCGAACAGCCCGCGAAGGTCATGCGCATCGGCAGCATGATCAAGCAACTCCTGGAGGAGGTCCGCGCGGCCCCCCTGGACGAGGCGAGCCGGGTGCGCCTCAAGAACATCCACGCGTCGTCGGTCAAGGAGCTGGAGGACGGCCTGGCCCCCGAGCTGGTGGAGGAGCTGGAGCGGCTCTCCCTCCCGTTCACCGACGAGGCGATCCCCTCCGAGGCGGAACTGCGGATCGCGCAGGCCCAGTTGGTGGGCTGGCTTGAGGGCCTGTTCCACGGCATCCAGACCGCGCTGTTCGCCCAGCAGATGGCGGCGCGCGCCCAGCTGGAGCAGATGCGCAGGGCGCTGCCCCCGGGCGCGAGCCACGAGGACGACGACGAGAACCCCCACGGCCCGGTGCGGTCGGGCCCGTACCTGTAGGAAAACGCGCGACGCCGGCGGGCCGGTTCCAGCCCCGCCGGCGTTCCAACCCCGTCGGCGTTCGGGGCCAGTCGGCGTTCGAGACCCGGGGGTTCGGGGCCCGGGAGTTCGGGGCCCGGGAGTTCGGGGCCCGGGAGTTCGGGGCCCGGGAGTTCGGGGGCGGAGCCCGCCGACCTGTCCGGGCCGGGCCCGGTTCCGGGAGCGCGCGCCCCTACACCGCCAACAGCACCTTCCCCACGTTCTCCCCGGCCTCCAGCGCCCGGTGCCCCTCCCCCGCGTCCCGGAGCGGCACCACCCGGTCCACGACCGCCCGCACCCGCCCGGAGGCGAGCAGCGGCCACACGTGCTCCCGCACCGCCGCCACGATCGCCGCCTTCTCCGCCGACGGCCGCCCCCGCAGCGAAGTCGCCGTCACCGAAGCCCGCTTCGCCAGCAGCGCCCCGAGGTTCAGCTCGCCCTTCACCCCGCCCTGGAGCCCGATCACGACGAGCCGCCCGTTCACCGCGAGCGCCTGCACGTTCCGCTCCAGGTACTTCGCGCCGACGACGTCGAGGACGACGTCCGCGCCCGCCCCGCCCGTCGCCGCCCGCACCTCCTCCACGAAGTCCTGCTCGCGGTAGTTCACGAGCACGTCCGCGCCCAGCTCGGCGCAGCGCGCCAGCTTCTCGGGGGACCCCGCGGTCACCACGACCCGGGCGCCCACCGCCTTGGCGAGCTGGATCGCCATCGTGCCGATCCCGCTCGCACCGCCGTGCACGAGCAGCGTCTCGCCGGGCCGCAGACCGGCGCCGAGAACACCGGAGGCCGCGCCCGATGCGGCACCCGCGCTCATGAAGACGTTCGCCCACACGGTCGACGCCACCTCGGGCAGACCCGCCGCCGTCACCAGGTCGATCCCGTCCGGCACCGGCAGCAGCTGCCCGACGGGCACCACGGCCTTCTCCGCGTACCCCCCGCCCGCGAGCAGCGCGCACACCTCGTCGCCGACGCTCCAGCCGACCACCCCGGGCCCGAGCGCGGCGATGCGCCCGGAGCATTCGAGGCCGGGGAGGGCGGACGCCCCGGGCGGCGGGTTGTAGAACCCCTGCCGCTGGAGCAGGTCCGCCCGGTTCACGGCGCTGGCGACGACCTCGACGAGTACTTCGCCCTCGCCGGGCACGGGATCGGGGACCTCGGCCCAGACGAGCGCTTCGGGGCCACCGGGTTCGGGGATCGTGATCGCATACATGCCCCGACGCTACTCCAGGTCCCCCGGGGCCACTTCGGGTCCTCCCGCTGCTCCGGGCCCCGGCGACACTTCGGGTCCTCCCGTTACTCCAGCGGCCCCGGTTACTCCAGCGGCCCCGGCGGCGGCGGGCTCGACGCCCGCACGATGCTGATCACCCGGTCCGTCAGCTGGAGCGGGCTCGCCTCCGGGTCGTCGTACCCGAGCAGCCGGTGCCCGCGCACCACGCTCACCACCAGGTCCCCGGTCTCCCGGACGCTCTTGCCGACCTCGCTCTTTATCACCGGCCGTTCGACCAGATCGAGCCCGCTGCCCTGCTGGATCAGGTCCTCCATGACCGCGCCCGCGCTCGGGCTGAGCACCGAGAGGCCGAGCAGCCGCCCCGCCGCGCTCGCGCTGGTGATGACCGCGTCCGCGCCGGACTGCCGCAGCAGCGGCGCGTTCTCCTCCTCCCGCACCGCGGCGACGATCTTCGCGCCCTTGTTGAGCTGCCGCGCGGTGAGCGCGACCAGCACGGCGGTGTCGTCGCGCTGGGTCGCGATCACGACCTGACGGGCCTTCTGGAGTTCGGCCCTCAGCAGTACGTCGCTGCGCGTCGCATCGCCCATGACCCCCACGAAGCCCTCGGCGTTGGCCGCCTCGATGACCTTCGCGCTGGGGTCGACGATGACGATCTGGTCCTTCTTCAGACCGGTGGCGCAGAGCGTCTGGATCGCGGACCGGCCCTTCGTACCGAATCCGACGACGACGGTGTGCTCACGCAAGTTGCTTCTCCAGCGGTTCAGTCGCCACTCCTCACGGGTGCGCTCCGTGAGGACTTCGAGCGTGGTGCCGACGAGGATGATCAGGAACAGCACGCGCAGCGGGGTCACCAGCAGCACGTTGACCAGCCGTGCGCTGTCGCTGTGCGGCACGATGTCGCCGTACCCCGTGGTGGAGAGGGTGACGGTCGCGTAGTAGAGGCAGTCGAGCAGGTCCAGGCTGCCGTTGGCGTTGTCGTGGTAGCCCTTGCGGTCGAGCCACACGATGAGGACGGTCAGCCACAGCACGCCGAGCGCCATCAGCAGCCGCTTGGTGACCTGGCGCAGCGGGCGCTCCACGGCTCTGCGCGGAAGCTTCACCCGGCTGGTGACGAGGTGTTCGTCGGCATGTCTGGCCATCGCGTCGTGGCCGGGAAGTTTCACGTGAAACACGCCTCCGTCCAGGGGAGGCGCAGGACCTCCAGCTCGTCGCCCGGCCGCGCGCCGCCGGGCGGCACCACGGCGAGCCCGTCCGCGGCGGCGATGCCGCGCAGCATCGCGGGCCCGTTGTAGTGCAGCGGCAGCAGCCGCCCCGCCCTGACCTCGACCGGCACCAGACGGGTGTCATGAGGATGGCCGTGCACCTCGTCGCGTACGGCCAGGGTGTACGGCTCCCGCGGCGCCGCGTGCCGCGCCAGCGCCCTGACCAGCGGTCCGGCGAGGGTGAGCAGTCCGGAGACCGCGGCGAGCGGGTTGCCGGGCAGCCCGACCAGATGGCGGCCGGGGGAGAGGCGGGCGAGCAGCATCGGGTGGCCGGGGCGCACCTTGACGCCGTCCACCAGGAGTTCGGCGCCCACGGCCGTGAGCACGGGGTGGACGTGGTCGACGGGTCCGGCCGCGGTGCCTCCGGTGGTGACCACGAGCTCGGCCTCGGATTGAGTGACGGCGCGCAGGAGTTCGTCCGCGTCGTCCCCGACGCGGCGCACCCGGGCGACGTCGGCGCCGAGCGCGCGCAGCCAGGGGCCGAGGAGCGGCCCCAGGGCGTCCCGGATCAGCCCGTCGTGCGGCAGCCCGGCGGCGAGGAGTTCGTCGCCTAGGACGAGGACTTCGGCGCGGGGGCGGGGGACGGTGGGCAGTTCGTCGTAGCCCGCGGCGGCGGCGAGGCCGAGCACGGCCGGGGTCACCAGGGAGCCCGCGGCCAGCAGCCGGTCCCCGGTACGGCACTCCTGGGCCCGGGGCCTGATGTCCTGCCCGTGCACCACCTCGCGCTCGGCGTACAGCTGCGGGGCGCTCCGGGGTTCTTCGGCGGCGTCCCGGGTGCTGTGCGCGGGCGTCACACGGGCGTGTTCGCTGCGGATGACGGCGGTCGCGTCGGGCGGGATCCGGGCGCCGGTCGCGATCCGTACGGCATCGCCGTCGGCCAGCCTGCCGGGGGCGGCGCTCCCGGCGAGGACGCCCGCGCCCTCCCGTACGGTCCAGGGCCCCGGGCCCGACGCGGCCCAGCCGTCCATCGCCGACGTGTCGAAGGGCGGCAGGTCGGTGAGGGCGTCCAGCGGTTCGGCGAGGGTCCGGCCGAGCGCGTCGGCGAGGGGAGTCCGGTGGGTACGGGCGGGGGCGCCCCGGCCCGCGCGTGCAGCGGTCTCCCGGGCCTCGGCCCAGGGGGTGGCGCGGTGCCGCCCGGTGCCGGGGCGGGGGGCGGGGGGTCCGGTGGGCGCGGCGGTCCCGGAGGGCGGGGCGGACGGGGTGGATCCGGTGTACGGGGTGGACGGGGCGGGCGCTGAGGGCGAAGTGCGGCGGGGGCGCGCGGAGTCGGCGGCGGCGCGGCTCACCAGCGCCAGGGCCTCCTCGACCCCGTCCAGCTCCCGCTCACGGTCCCGGCCCTCTTCCCGCTCCGGCGTCATCCGGCGTCCGCCGCGTCGGACGCACGGCCCTCGGCGGCCCAGCGCGCCGCGAGGGCGACGGCCTTGCGGGTGGCCTCGGCGACCGCTTCCGCGCCGCCGCCCGCACCGGCTACGCGGCCCGCCGCGTAGCCGACCAGGAAGGTCGTGAGCGGCGCCGCGGGCCTGGCCACGCCGTGTGCGGCGTCCCTCGCGAGGTCCAGCAGAGCGGCGGTGTCGACGTCCAACTCGATGCCGAGCTCGTTCTTGACTGCGGTGATCCATTCGTCCAGCACGTTTCCATGCTCCCTGATCCGCGCGCGGGCGGCCGCGATGTCCTCCCAGGTGTCGCAGTCGAAGGAGGCGAGGGGGCCGGTGGGGACGCGGGCGAGGTCGAGGCTCTCGGTGAGCAGCCGCAGCGGCAGTCCCGCGAGGTAGCCGTACTCGGCGAAGAGCGAGGCGAGGGCGTGGCGCAGCGGTTCGGCGCGGTAGACGGCGACGAGCGGCTGGTCGCGGCCGTCGGCGTCGACCCCGAGCGCGCCTTCGACGCCGAGCGGACCTCCGGCGCCGGGCGCGCCTTCGCGGTCCTCGGCGCGCGCCGCGTCGAGCAGCGCGGTGACCGTCTCCGTACCGAGGAAGGGCAGGTCGGCGGAGAGCACCAGGACGTACGCGGCGGTGGTCCGCCGCACTCCGGCGTCCAGCGCGGCGACCGGGCCGCCGCCCGGCGGAGTCTCGCGCGCCCAGACGACGGGGCGCGCGGTGGCCCTGCGGTCGCCCACGACGACGGTCGTCCCCGCGCCCGCGCACGCGTCGAGCACCCGGTCGAGCAGGGCCCTGCCGCCCACGCTCAGGCCCGGCTTGTCGGCCCCGCCGAGCCGCTTGGCGGCCCCTCCGGCGAGCACGACGGCGTCGAAGAGGGGGCCGGACGCAAGGTGGCCGGACGCGGAGCCGGATCCGGCGTCGGTCGCGGCGTCGGATGCGGCGTCGGATGCGCCGGGTGCGGTCATGGCCATGGCCCCGAGTATGCGCATACTCGGGGCCAGACGGGACGCGCGGGGTCACACCGTGCGCAACAGCACCACGGGGTTCTCCACGCAATCCGCCACGTACCGAAGGAAGCCGCCCGCCGTGCCGCCGTCGCACACCCGGTGGTCGAAGGTGAGCGAGAGCTGCACGACCTGACGCACCGCCAGCTCGCCCTGGTGGACCCAGGGCTTGGGGACGATCCGGCCGACTCCGAGCATGGCCGCCTCGGGGTGGTTGATGATCGGCGTCGAGCCGTCCACGCCGAACACCCCGTAGTTGTTGAGCGTGAACGTCCCGCCCGTCAGGTCGGCCGGGGTGAGCGCGCCCTCCCGTGCGACCTCGGTGAGCCGGGCGAACTCCGCGCTCAGCGACTCGGCGTCGCGCTCGTGCGCGTCGCGGACGACCGGCACGACCAGGCCGCGCGCGGTCTGCGCCGCGAAGCCGAGGTTGACCCCGGGCAGCCGCACGATCTCCCGGGCCGCCGTGTCGACCGTGGAGTTCAGCTCGGGGAAGCGGGCGAGCGCGGCGGTGCAGATCCTGGCCAGCAGCGCGATGACGGAGATCTTCGGGCCCCCCGCCGCGTTCATGGCGGCGCGCGCCGCCATCAGCTCCGTCGCGTCGGCGTCGACCCAGCAGGTCGCGTCCGGAATCTCGGTGCGGCTGCGGGACAGCTTGTCGGCGACGGCGCCGCGCACGCCGCGCAGCGGCACCCGCTCGCCGACCGGGCCGGTGCGGGCGGGCGCGGGCGCCGGGGCGGCCACCGGCTCGGGCCCGGGGACCCGGATCGCGGCCTCCACGTCGGACCTGAGGATCAGCCCGTCGCGCCCGGAGCCGCGCAACTCCCGCAGGTCGAGCCCGTGCTGACGGGCCAGCTTCCGCACGAGCGGAGAGACCACGGGCACGGGGCCCGAGATCGCAGGGCCCGAATGTGCGGGACCCGAAAGCGCGGGGCCCGAGAGCGCGGCGGCGGACACGGGCTCCGCGCTGACCGGCGCCGTACGAACGGGCGCCGCGGGCACGGCCGCCTGGAGCGTGTCCTTGCGCACCCGGCGCCGCCGCGCGGCCGGCGCGCCCGTCCCGTACCCGACGAGGACGTTGCCCGAGGACTCGGCGGGCCGCGCGGCGGACGCGCCCCCGGAAGGAGCCCCGGTAGAGCCCGCGCCCCCGGAGGGAGCCCCGTCCCCTTCCGCGGCCCCCGCTTCCCCGGCCCCCACGGCGACCGTCAGCAGGGGCGCGCCGACCGGCAGTTCGGTGCCCTCCTCACCGAAGCGCGCGGTGACCACCCCGCCGTACGGGCAGGGCACCTCCACCATCGCCTTGGCCGTCTCGACCTCGACGACCGGCTGGTCGATCGCGACCACGTCGCCGACCGCCACCAGCCAGCGCACGATCTCCGCCTCGGTCAGTCCCTCGCCGAGGTCGGGCAGTTTGAACTCCAGGACCTGGGCCATCAGCTCTCCGCCTCCCACTGGAGCCGTGCCACGGCGTCCAGCACCCGGTCCACGCCGGGCAGGTGGTGCCGCTCCAGCATCGGCGGCGGGTACGGGATGTCGAACCCGGCGACGCGCAGCACCGGCGCCTCCAGGTGGTGGAAGCAGCGCTCGGTGACCCGGGCCGCGATCTCGCCGCCGGGGCCGCCGAAGCCCTGCGACTCGTGCACGACGACCGCCCGTCCGGTGCGCCGCACGGACGCCGTGACGGTCTCGTCGTCGAACGGCACCAGGGAGCGCAGGTCGACGACCTCCAGGTCCCAGCCCTCGGCGGTCGCGGCCTCGGCCGCCTCCATGCAGACCGGCACGGAGGGCCCGTACGTGATCAGCGTGGCGCTGCGGCCGGGGCGGCGCACCACGGCCCTGCCGATGGGCGCCACCTCGCGCGGCTCCCACTGCTCCTTGGCCCAGTAGAGCCGCTTGGGCTCCAGGAAGACCACGGGGTCGTCGGAGGCGATGGCGGCGCGCAGCAGCCCGTACGCGTCCTCGACGGTGGCGGGGGTGACGACGTGCAGTCCCGGCGTCGCCATGTAGTACGCCTCGGAGGAGTCGCAGTGGTGCTCGACGCCGCCGATCCCGCCGCCGTACGGCACGCGGACCACGATCGGCAGGGGCATCGCGCCGCGCGTGCGGTTGCGCATCCGCGAGACGTGCGAGATCAGCTGCTCGAACGCCGGGTAGGCGAAGGCGTCGAACTGCATCTCCACGACGGGCCGCAGCCCGTACATCGCCATCCCCACGGCCGCGCCGAGGATGCCCGCCTCGGCGAGCGGGGTGTCGGTGACGCGCTCCTCGCCGAACTCCTTCTGCAGCCCGTCGGTGACGCGGAAGACGCCGCCCAGCTGTCCGACGTCCTCGCCCATGACGTGCACGGTCGGGTCGTCGGCCATGGCGTCGCGCATCGCGCGCTGGAGCGCCTGCGCCATGGAGACGGGCTTGACCGCCGCCTCGGGCGCCGTGGCCGTGCTCATCGGTCCTGTCCTTCCGCCTCGGCCGCCAGCTCGGCGCGCAGCTGTTCGGCCTGCTCGCGGAGTTGGGCGGTCTGCTCGCCGTACACGTGGGCGAAGAGGTCCATGGGGTCGAGCACGGGGTCCGCGTTCATCCGCTCGCGCAGCGCGGCGGCCATCGTCTCTGCGGCGTCGCGCGCGGCGCGCAGGCCGTCCTCGTCGATCAGTCCGCGCTCGGTCAGCTCCCGCTCCAGCAGGAGGATCGGGTCGTGCGCGCGCCAGGTCTCGACCTCGCTGTCCGTGCGGTAGCGGGTCGCGTCGTCGGCGTTGGTGTGGGCGTCCATGCGGTACGTGACGGCCTCGACGAGCGTGGGGCCGCCGCCGCGCCTGGCGCGGGCCACCGCGTCGGTCAGCACCTCGTGCACGGCCGCCGCGTCGTTGCCGTCCACGAGCCGGCCCGGCATGCCGTACCCGACGGCCTTGTGGGCCAGGGAGGGGGCGGCGGTCTGCTTGGCGAGGGGCACGGAGATGGCGAAGCCGTTGTTCTGCACGAGGAAGACGACCGGGGCCCGCCAGACGGCGGCGAAGTTCAGCGCCTCGTGGAAGTCGCCCTCGCTGGTGCCGCCGTCGCCGACCATGGCGAGCGCCACGACGTCGTCGCCCTTGATGCGGGCGGCGTGCGCGAGGCCCACGGCGTGCGGCAGCTGGGTGGCGAGCGGGGTGCTCAG
Source organism: Streptomyces sp. NPDC050504 (assembly GCF_044458065.1). Classification (NCBI taxonomy): domain Bacteria; kingdom Bacillati; phylum Actinomycetota; class Actinomycetes; order Kitasatosporales; family Streptomycetaceae; genus Streptomyces; species Streptomyces sp. NPDC050504. The sequence continues at coordinate 571,965 of NZ_JBITHO010000003.1, forward strand.
CGGCGCTATGCGCAGCTCGCGGGGGTCGTACCCGGTGTGCCAGTCGCCGCGCAGCAGGGTCAGCGCCTGGACGGGGTCCAGGCCGCGGGCGACGGCGGCGAGCGTGTCGCGGTACGACGGGAAGAGCCAGTCCTGCTCCTGGAGGACCAGGGCGGCCGCGACCTCGCAGGCCTCCTGCCCGACCGTGGACGGGTACACGGCGAGCCTGCCCTGCTTGGTGAGGGCGGTGGCCTGGACGTTGTACCTGCGGCCGCGGACCAGCTCGGCGTGGAGCCTGCGCAGCAGCGCGGGGTCGGCCGACGCGGCGGCTTCCGTGCCGAGCACGCGGTACGGCTCGGGGTCCGGGAGCAGCGGCGCGGGGTCCGTGCGCGGCTTCCAGGCCGGGGGCGGCGTGGGCCGGTAGGCGGCCGCACCCGGCAGCTCTTGGACCGTCATGACACCTCCTGATGGGGGTGGACTGGGCGGCGCGCGGTGTGAGGCGCCTCACCTACCGATTGTTCGGTCGTCGGGGCATTTTGGCTACAGGCACCCTCAGCCTGTGGACAAACGGTTCTCCACAGCCTGGGATAGAGACAGGTCGTCCATCACGAGGAGGCGGGGGGACATGGCGGATGAACAAATGGCCGACGGCGGGGCGTCGGCGGGGAGCCCTCCGCCGCCGCGCGCGCTCGACGCCATCGACCGGGACATCCTGCGGATCCTGCAGACGGACGGCCGCGCGTCGATACGGTCCGTGGCCGACCGGGTCCACGTCTCGCGGGCCAACGCCTACGCCCGGATCAACCGGCTCATCGACGACGGGGTGATCCGGGGCTTCAGCGCGCGGGTGAACCACGAGCGGGCGGGGCAGGGCGCGTCCGCGTACATCACGCTGAAGATCGTGCAGAACTCCTGGCGCACGGTGCGCGAGCAGCTGCTGGCGCTGCCGGGGGCCGCGCACGTCGCGCTGGTCAGCGGCGACTTCGACGTGCTGCTGCTGGTGCACACGCCGGACAACAGGACGCTGCGGGAGCTGGTGCTGACCCGGATCCAGTCGATCGACGAGGTGCTGTCGACGCGCACGCTGCTGGTGTTCGAGGAGACGGACCTGGGCCCGGCGCTGCCGACGGAACTGGAGTGAACAGGACGGCGCCGCGCTTCGGTGGTGACCGGCGCCTCCGCGCTTCGGTGGTGACCGGGCGGCGCCGGGCCTCAGTGCGCGGTGCGCAGCCCGTCGAAGGCGAGCCGCACCACCGTCTCGGCGAGCTCGTCGCCCTCCGCCGCGCCCGGCTGCGGGCGGTACCACTCCACCAGGGAGTTGACCATCCCGAACAGCAGCCGGGTGGCGAGCCTGATGTCCACGTCCGCGCGCAGGTCGCCGTCGGCCGCCGCGGCCTTGAGCAGGTCGGAGACCCGCTGGTCGAACTCTCGGCGCCGCTCCAGCGCCCAGCGCTCGGTCCTGGTGTTGCCGCGCACCCGCAGCAGCAGCGTGACGTAGGGCAGTTCGGCCATCAGCACCTCGACGGTGCGGCGGGTGACGTACTCGACCCTCTCGATGGCCCTGCCGCGCTCGGCGCCCGGCTCTTCGAGGATCCCGAACAGACCGTCGATCGCCCGGCTCACGGCGCGGCGCAGCAGTTCCTCCTTGCCCGCGACGTGGTGGTAGATCGAGGACTTGGAGATGCCCGCCGCCTTGGACAGGTGCTCCATGGAGGTGCCGTCGTAGCCGCGTTCGTTGAAGACCCGGACGGCGACGGACAGCAGCGTCTCGGGGGTGTACGTGTCGCGCTTGGCCGTGGTCATCGGGCGTCGTCCCCTTCGGCCGCGTAGCCCAGCTGGAAGAGCGCGAGGGAGGGGGCGTAGCGCCCGCCTGGGCAGCGCTCGTCCAGGGTGTGCAGCAGGTCGTACGCCCAGTCCTTGCCGAGCCGCTCGTGCCACTGGAGGGGCCCGAGCGGGTAGTTGACGCCCAGGCGCATCGCGGTGTCGACGTCCTCGGCGCTCGCCACGCCCTTGGCGACGGCGTCGGCGGCCAGGTCGATCAGCATCGCGACGGTCCTGGCGACGATCATGCCGGGGACGTCGCCGATGACGCTGACCTCCTTGCCGAGCTTCTGGAAGAGGCCGGTGGCCTCCGCGACGGCCTTGGGCGAGGTGTCGGGGGCGGCGGACAGGGCGATGCGGGTGGCGGCGCGGTAGTCGAGGGCGAGGTCGAAGAAGACCGCGTCGGTGTACTCGACGGAGGTGTGCCCGTCGGCGAGCGCGAGCTGTCCGTCGCTGCCGGGCAGGGTGATGTACGGGCCGCCGTGCTCGATCCGCTCGACCGTGATCCCGGCCTCCTCCATGAGGGCGACGAGCTCTTCGGCGGGGCCGAGGTCGCCCGCAACGGTGACCGATCCGGGCGCCTCGCGGGGTTCGGCGGTGTGCGGCTCGGGACGGGCCGCCCCTTCCGCGTACGGGTACCAGCCGTGCCCGGACTTGCGGCCCAGGCGCCGGGACTCCACCAGGCGGCGCTGGGCGAGGGAGGGGGTGAACTTGGGGCTCTGGAAGAAGGACTCCCAGACGGACCGCGTCACCGCCTCGTTGACGTCCTGTCCGATCAGGTCGGTGAGTTCGAAGGGGCCCATCCTGAAGCCGCCGCTCTCGCGCAGGACGGCGTCGATGGTGGCGGGGTCGGCGCCGCGCTCCTCGTACACCGCGAAGGCCTCGGCGTAGAAGGGGCGGGCGATGCGGTTGACGACGAAGCCGGGGGTGTCGGCGCAGCGGACCGGCGTCTTGCCCCACGCCTTCGCCGTCTCGTACGCGCGCGCGGCGGCGGACTCCTCGGTGGCGAAGCCGCTGACGACCTCGACCAGGGGGAGCAGCGGGGCCGGGTTGAAGAAGTGCAGTCCGACGAACCGTCCGGGCAGCCGCAGGGCGCCCGCGACGGCGGTGACGGAGAGCGAGGAGGTGTTGGTGGCGAGGAGGCAGTCGTCGGCGACGACCTCTTCGAGCGCACGGAACAGTTCCTGCTTGACCGGGAGCTGTTCGAGGACCGCCTCGACGACGAGCGCGGCGTCGGCCAGCTCGGACAGGGCGGCGGCCGGGTGCAGCCGGGCAAGGGCCGAGGCGCGGTCGTCGGCGCCCATCCTGCCCTTCTCCACCAGTCGGGCCAGGCGGGCCGCGATGGCTTCGGCGGCCTCTTCGGCGCGGCCGGGAGCGGCGTCGTGGAGCCGTACGGGGTGTCCCGCGACCAGGGCGACCTGGGCGATGCCCTGGCCCATGGTGCCCGTTCCGACAACGGCTACGGTCCTGCTCGCGTCAATGGCGGTCATGCGCTGATCCTCCCCTACCGGGTTGTCCACAGGTTTGCCAGGCCCCCTTGTCCCGACCGATCGTTCGGTTAATCTAACTCTGTCCGCACGTCCCTGCCCAGCTCGACGAGGAGTTGGTCCTTGATGGCCGCCCCACAGCTGACCGAGGCCCACCGGCCCACGCTCGACCAGGCCCTGGAGGCGATCCGCACCCGCGCCTACTGGTCCCCGCACCCCGAGCACCCCAAGGCGTACGGCGAGAGCGCCCCCGCAGACGGCCTCGCGGCCTTCGAGGCCCTGCGCGGCAGCCGCTTCGAGCTCGACCAGCCCGGCACCGACGGCTGGACGGGCAAGGAGACCTCGCCGTACGGCATCGAGCTGGGCGTCGAGTACCCGCACCCGGACGTCGACGTCCTGCTGCCCGCGATGCGCGCGGGCGTGCCCGCGTGGCGCGCCGCGGGGCCCGAGGGGCGCGCCCTGGTCTGTCTGGAGATCCTGTCGCGGATCAGCGCGCGGACGCACGAGTTCGCCCACGCGGTCATGCACACCAGCGGCCAGGCGTTCATGATGGCCTTCCAGGCGGGCGGCCCGCACGCCCAGGACCGCGGCCTCGAAGCGGTCGCGTACGCCTACGCGGAGCAGACCCGCACCCCCCGGTCGGCGGTGGAGTGGTCCAAGCCGCAGGGCAAGCGGGACCCGCTGAAGCTGACGAAGACCTACACGGCGAGCGGGCGCGGCATCGCGCTGCTCATCGGCTGCAACACCTTCCCGACCTGGAACGGCTACCCGGGCCTGTTCGCCTCGCTGGCCACCGGCAACCCCGTGCTGGTCAAGCCGCACCCGCGCGCGGTGCTGCCGCTCGCGCTGACCGTGCGCGTCGCCCGCGAGGTCCTGGCCGAGCAGGGCTTCGACCCGAACCTGGTGGCGCTGGCCGTCGAGCGGCCCGGCGAGGGCATCGCCAAGACCCTGGCGACCCGCCCCGAGATCAAGATCATCGACTACACGGGGTCGACCGCCTTCGGCGAGTGGCTGGAGGACAACGCCCGCCAGGCGCAGGTCTACACCGAGAAGGCCGGCGTCAACACGGTCGTCATCGACTCGACGGACGACTACAAGGGCATGCTGGCGAACCTCGCCTTCTCCCTCTCGCTCTACAGCGGCCAGATGTGCACCACCCCGCAGAACCTGCTGATCCCCCGCGACGGCATCGCGACGGACGCCGGAGCCAAGTCGTACGACGAGGTGGTCGCGGACGTCGCGGCGGCGGTCGGCGGCCTGCTGGGCGACGACGCTCGGGCCAACGCCCTGCTGGGCGCGGTCGTCAACCCGGACGTGAAGGCGCGCGTGGAGGCGGCGGCCGGGCTCGGCGAGGTCGCGCTCGAATCCCGCGCGGTCGTCAACCCGGAGTTCCCCGACGCGGTGGTCCGCACACCGGTGATCGTGAAGCTGGACGGCACCAAGCCGGACGCCGAGGCGGCGTACATGGACGAGTGCTTCGGCCCGGTCGCGTTCGCCGTCGCGGTGGACTCCACCTCGGCCGCGCTGGACCTGCTGCGCCGTACGGTCCGGGAGAAGGGCGCGATGACGGTCGGCGCGTACACCACGTCGGCGGAGGTCGAGAGCGCGCTGGAGGACGCCTGTCTGGACGAGTCAGCCCAGCTGTCGCTGAACCTGACGGGCGGGGTGTACGTGAACCAGACGGCGGCGTTCTCCGACTTCCACGGCTCGGGCGGGAACCCGGCGGCGAACGCGGCACTGTGCGACGCGGCGTTCGTGTCGAACCGGTTCCGGGTGGTCGAGGTCCGCAGGCAGGGCTGAGACAGGTCTGAGGTCTGAGGAAGGTCTGAGGCAGGGCTGAGACAGGGCTGAGGCACGTGGACGGGGCGCCGGGGTTTCCCACCGGCGCCCCGGCGCTCACACCTGCGCGTACCGCTGCACCCACGCGTGCATGGCGATCGCCGCCGCCGCGCCCGCGTTGATGGACCGGGTGGAGCCGAACTGGGCGATCGAGCAGACCATCGACGCGTGCTTGCGGGCCTCCTCGGTGAGCCCCGGGCCCTCCTGGCCGAAGAGCAGGACGCACCTGCGGGGCAGTTCGGTGCGCTCCAGCGGCACCGCGCCCGGCAGGTTGTCGATCCCGATGATCGCGAGGCCCTCCGCGGCCGCCCAGGCCGTCAGCGACTCGGTGTCGGGGTGGTGGCGCACGTGCTGGTAGCGGTCGGTCACCATCGCGCCGCGCCGGTTCCAGCGGCGCCGCCCCACGATGTGGACCTCCTTGGCGAGGAACGCGTTGGCGGTGCGCACCACGGACCCGATGTTGAAGTCGTGGCCCCAGTTCTCCACCGCCACGTGGAAGTCGTGCCGCCGCGTGTCCAGGTCGGCGACGATCGCCTCGCGCGTCCAGTAGCGGTAGTGGTCGACGACGTTGCGCCGGTCGCCGCCCGCGAGCAGCTCGGGGTCGTACCGCTCGCCCTCGGGCCAGGGCAGGGGGTGCGGCCCCACGCCCACTTCGCCGGCGAACCCCTCGTCGTACTGGAGGGGCTGGTCGGGCGCCCCGGTGGTGGAAGGGGGCTCACCGGCCCCGTCGGGGCCGGGGAGTCGGTTCGGTTCCTCGCTGCTGCTCACCCCACGAGCGTATGGCTACCGCCCGCGCCCGGCCGACCGGCCTGCCCGTCCCCGGCTCCGCCGTCGGCCACCGCACCGCCGGGCCCCGCACCGCCGGTCCCCGTGCCGCCCCCGGCCCCGGCCTCCGCGCGCGGCGCGGCCCCTGCGGTCACGGGGCCGCGCTCCCACAGCAGGCGCCACCCCCGCCCCGACCTGTTCCCCAGCCACACCAGGAACGCCGTGGGCAGGAACACCGCGTCGGCCGCGATCATCGCCAGCGAGAAGAACGGCAGCCCGAGCAGCAGCGCGATGCCCGCGTGCTCCAGCATCATCGCGACCAGCAGCACGTTCTTGACGCGCCGGTTGAAGAGCGTGAACGGGAAGGCGACCTGCACGATCACGGTCCCGTACGTCAGCAGCATCACCATCACGCCGCTGGATGCGAGGAGGTCGGAGAGCGCGGGCCAGGGCGAGAAGTAGTCCAGGTTGAGCGGGTAGTAGAGCGCGGTGCCGTCCTGCCAGCGCGAACCCTGGATCTTGTACCAGCCGGCGGTCGCGTAGATCAGACAGACCTCCGCCATGATCACGACGAGCGTGACGTTGTGCGCGAGGTTGGCCAGCACGTCCAGCAGGGTCCGCAGCTCGCTGCCCGGCGCACGCCGCTCGACGGTCCACCAGAGGCCGTGGACCAGCCACAGCCCCCAGAACACCGTGAGCCAGCCGCCCAGCACGCCGGCCCTGATCTCACCGGTGGCGGTGGCCCAGGCGAGCACGGCGCCCAGCACGCCCCAGAGCACGGGCCCGGCCCACTCGGCGCGCCCCTGGGCCGGGCCGTCCTCCTCCGCGCGGGCGGCGGCCCGCGCCGCGCGCCGCGCGTCCAGCGACCAGACCTGTCCGCAGCGCGTCAGGACGAGGTAGATCGCCATCAGGTGGATGACGTTGTCGCCGCCGTCCCCCATGAAGATGGAGCGGTTCTGCAGCGAGAGCACGCCGACCATGAACAGGACGGACATCGCGCGGGTCCGCCAGCCGAGCAGCAGCAGGAGGCTGGAGAGCACCGCGACGGCGTAGACGATCTCGAACCAGACGGTGCCGTCCGACCACATCAGGACGGTGAAGGAGCCGTTGTCCCCGATCAGCTGCTCGGCGAGGTCCCAGCGCCAGGGGCTGTCGGGTCCGTACAGCTCGCGGCGGTTCGGGATCTCGCACACCAGGAAGACCAGCCAGGACAGCGAGAAGCCGATCCGTACGACGGCGGTCTGGTACGGGCCGAGGGCGGCGGACGTCACGCGCTGGACGGCGGCGCCGAGCTTGCGCTCGGCCTTCCCCAGCTTGCCGTCGGCCTTCCCCGTGCGGCGGCCGAAGCCCTTGCGCCCGGGGGCGGGAGCGGTTGCGGGTGCGGAAGCGGTTGTGGGCGCAGTTGCGGAAGCGGGTGCGGCCTGGGCGGCGGGGGTCGCGTCCGGCGCGGCGGTATCCCGCACAGCGGCGTCCCGCGCGGCGGCGTCCGGCTCCACCGGCTCGTGCGCTCCGGTGCCCCGGGGGCTGGTGCTGCTCACTTCGCGTCCTCCGCGCTACGGCTCTCGGGTGCCTTTCCGCCGGGCCGGTCGGCCTCGTGGACGTTCCACCAGGGCAGGACCCGGTAGGTGGGCCGGGTCGAGTACTTCTCGTCGCTCCACGGCGGGGGCGCGACCGAGGTGCTGGACGAGCGGACCTGGATGCGCCTGACCTCGCCGCCCAGGTCCCGCCCTTCGAGGCGGAGCATCACGATGCGGCGGACGTACTGCTCCGAGAGCGAGCCGCGCAGGCCGATCGGCTGGTTGGCGTTGTCGTGGGAGTTGACGAAGAAGTCCCAGCCGCGGCGCAGTTCGTTCTGGTTCACGTGGCTGGGGATGACGTTGCCCCTGATGGCCGCGGCGTCATCGGCCGAGAGGCTGATCCAGTCGGTCGTCGAGCGCCCGCCGGGGCCCTTGACCTGCGCGCGGACGTGCACGGCGATGTTCTGCTGGAGCGGGTTGGGCGCGAAGAGCTTCCAGTTCTGCTCGAACTCCGGGTAGACCCACTCGCCGATCGTCTTTCCGTGCTTCTTGCTCACGGTGTTGGCGGGCGCGACGTGCAGAAAGATCATGCCCAGGTGCACGAGGCCGAAGACGCCGATCACGGCCAGCGCGAGGGCGGCCACGACCTGGTAGGGCAGCGAGAGTCCGGCTATGCCCGCACGCCGGGGAGCCGCGGCCGGCACATCTGCCGCGCCCTTGTCGTCGTACGAATCCATCCCGCCCCGATCCCCGTCGGTCCACAGCAGTTATCCACAGGGTTGACACCCTACGGGCCGCAGACTCACCATTGAAGTCAATGAACCGAACGATCGGTCGGTAGGGGAGTTGGAGATGACGTCAGTGGCGACAGAGGGGCGCACGACGCCCGGGGCGCACGAGGCGGAGCGGGAGGCCGCCCGCGAAGCGGCGTTCGACGCCGCCGTGGCCGCCGACGAGCGCATCGAGCCCCGCGACTGGATGCCGGAGGCGTACCGCTCCTCGCTCGTCCGCCAGATGGCGCAGCACGCCCACTCCGAGATCATCGGCATGCAGCCGGAAGCCAACTGGATCACCCGCGCGCCCTCGCTGCGCCGCAAGGCGATCCTGATGGCGAAGGTCCAGGACGAGGCGGGCCACGGGCTGTACCTCTACAGCGCGGCGGAGACGCTGGGCACCGGCCGCGACGAGCTGCTCGACAAGCTCCACTCCGGCCGCCAGAAGTACTCATCGATCTTCAACTACCCCACGCTGACCTGGGCCGACGTCGGCGCGATCGGCTGGCTGGTGGACGGCGCCGCGATCACCAACCAGGTCCCGCTCTGCCGCTGCTCCTACGGCCCCTACGCCCGCGCGATGGTCCGGATCTGCAAGGAGGAGTCCTTCCACCAGCGGCAGGGGTACGAACTGCTGCTCGCCCTCTCGCAGGGGACGCCCGAGCAGCACGCGATGGCGCAGGACGCGGTGGACCGCTGGTGGTGGCCCTCGCTCATGATGTTCGGCCCGCCGGACGACGAGTCCTCGCACTCCGCGCAGTCCATGGCCTGGAAGATCAAGCGGCACTCCAACGACGAGCTGCGCCAGCGCTTCGTGGACATAGCCGTCCCGCAGGCCGAGGCGCTCGGCCTGACCCTCCCCGACCCGGACCTGAAGTGGAACGAGGAGCGGGGGCAGCACGACTTCGGCGCGATCGACTGGGACGAGTTCTGGGACGTGCTGAAGGGCAACGGCCCCTGCAACGAACAGCGGCTGACGCAGCGGCGCCGGGCACACGAGGAGGGCGCCTGGGTGCGGGAGGCGGCCGCCGCGTACGCCGCGAAGCACAGCGGCGCGCGGGCCGAAGCACGACCTGACGCACGACCCGAGGCACGAACCGAACCGCAGACCGAAGACGCACCGCACGACCGCAAGGGGGCGACGGCATGAGCAGCTCGACCGACTGGCCGCTGTGGGAGGTGTTCGTGCGCTCCCGCCGGGGGCTCTCCCACACCCACGCGGGGAGCCTGCACGCACCGGACGCCGAGATGGCCCTGCGCAACGCCCGCGACCTGTACACGCGCAGGTCGGAAGGGGTCTCGATCTGGGTGGTGCCGTCCGCGGCGATCACCGCCTCGTCCCCGGACGAGAAGGACCCGTTCTTCGAACCGGCCGCCGACAAGCCCTACCGCCACCCGACGTTCTACGAGATCCCGGAGGGGGTGAAGCACCTGTGAGCACCGAGACCCCGGCAACCACCGGGACCGCCGATGGCACGGCCCTCACCGAAGCCGCCCGGGGCGCCGCACTGGCCCTCGGCGACGACGCCCTGGTGCTCTCGCACCGGCTGGGGGAGTGGGCGGGCCACGCACCGGTCCTGGAGGAGGAGGTCGCGCTGGCCAACGTCGCGCTCGACCTGCTGGGCCAGGCACGGCTGCTGCTCTCCCTCGTCGGCGACGAGGACGAGCTGGCGTACCTGCGCGAGGAGCGCGCCTTCCGCAACCTCCAGCTGGTCGAGCAGCCGAACGGCGACTTCGCCCGCACCATCGCCCGCCAGCTCTACTTCTCCACCTACCAGCGGCTGCTGTACGCGGCGCTGGCGGCGGGCGGCGGCCCCTTCGCCCCGATCGCCGCGAAGGCCGTCAAGGAAGTGGCGTACCACCAGGACCACGCCGAGCAGTGGACGCTGCGGCTCGGCGACGGCACGGCCGAGAGCCACCGGCGGATGCACGACGGCCTGGCCGCGCTGTGGCGGTTCACCGGCGAGATGTTCCAGCCGGTCGAGGGGCTCGACGTCGACTGGCGGGCGCTGGAGGCCGACTGGCTCGCCTCGGTCGCCTCCGTGGTCGAGCGGGCGACGCTGAGCCTGCCCGAGGGGCCGCGGACGGGCGCCTGGGCGGCGGGCGCGGGACGGCAGGGGCTGCACACCGAGCCGTTCGGCCGGATGCTCGCCGAGATGCAGCACCTGCACCGCAGCCACCCGGGGGCGACGTGGTGACCGGCACGTCCCGGGAGACCGCCCCGGACGCGTCGCGGGACACGGCGTCGTACGCGTCGCGGGACACGGCCCTGGAGGCATCGCGGGACACGGCTCTGGAGGCCGAGCTGCGGGCGCTCGCCGGGTCCGTGCCCGACCCCGAACTGCCGGTGCTGACCCTGGCGGAGCTGGGCGTGCTGCGCGGCGTGGAGGTGCACGGCCCCGGCCGGGTCACCGTCCGGCTCACCCCCACGTACACCGGCTGCCCCGCCGTCGAGGCGATGTCCTCGGACATCGAGCGGCTGCTGCACGAGCACGGCGTGGCGGAGGTCTCCGTCGTCAAGGTGCTCTCCCCCGCCTGGTCGACGGACGACATCAGCGCCGACGGGCGGCGCAAGCTCGCCGAGTTCGGCATAGCGCCGCCGCGCGCGCACGCCGCGGACGGGCCCGTGCCGCTCACGCTCTCGGTGCGCTGCCCGCACTGCGGGTCGACCGACACCGAGCTGCTGAGCCGCTTCTCCTCGACGGCCTGCAAGGCACTGCGCCGCTGCGTGTCGTGCCGCGAGCCCTTCGACCACTTCAAGGAGTTGTAGATGTTCCATCCGCTCCGGGTGAGCGAGGTCGAGCGGCTCACCGACGACTCGGTCGCCGTCACCTTCGCCGTGCCGCCCGAGCTGCACGAGACCTTCCGCCACACGCCGGGGCAGCACGTGGCGCTGCGCCGCTTCGTGGCCGGCGAGGAGATCAGGCGCACGTACTCGATCTGCGCGCCCGCCGTCGCCGCGCCCGCCGCGCCCGTGCTGCGGGTGGGCATCCGGCTGGTGGAGGACGGCGCGTTCTCCACGTACGCGCTCAAGGAGCTGGCGGTCGGGGACGCGGTGGACGTGATGCCGCCGACGGGCCGGTTCGTGCTGGAGCCGCGCGCGGGGCACTTCGCGGCGGTCGTCGGCGGCAGCGGGATCACTCCGGTGCTGTCGATGGCGGCGACGCTGCTGGCGCGGGCGCCCGAGGCCCGGTTCTGCCTGATCAGGGGCGACCGCACGGTGGCCTCGACGATGTTCCTCGACGAGGTCGCCGACCTGAAGGACCGCTACCCGGACCGGTTCCAGCTGGTCACGGCGCTCTCCCGGGAGGAGCAGCAGTCCGGTCTCGACTCCGGACGGCTGGACCGGGAGCGGCTCGCGGGGCTGCTGCCCGCGCTGCTGCCGGTGGCGGACGTGGACGGCTGGTTCCTGTGCGGACCGCTCGGGCTCGTACAGGGCGCGGAGGCGGCGCTGAAGGAGCTGGGCGTCGGGCGCGGCCGGGTCCACCAGGAGATCTTCCACGTGGAGGACGGCACGGCGGCGGTGTCCGACCGTCAGGCCGCGGCCGTCCCCGCGGGCGCCGTACTGACCGCGACGCTCGACGGCCGCTCGGGCAACTGGCCGGTCCAGGAGGGCGAGTCGCTGCTGGAGACGGTGCTCAGGGCACGCTCCGACGCCCCGTACGCCTGCAAGGGCGGCGTGTGCGGCACGTGCCGGGCGTTCGTGGTCTCGGGCGAGGTGCGGATGGACCGCAACTTCGCGCTGGAGCCCGAGGAGACCGACGCCGGATACGTCCTGGCCTGCCAGTCCCGTCCGGCGACCCCGGAGGTGGAACTCGACTTCGACCGCTGACCGCGCGGGTCGACCGTACGGGGGTCCGTGCTGGAGTCCGTGCTGGGGGGGCCGCGCGGGGTGCGCCGGCCTTCCCATCCCGTAGAACGTGTTCTATCTTGACGCCCCGTCAGGTCGAATGCGCGCGTGGGAGGACAGGCCCGTGGACTTCACCTTCACCGAGGAGCAGCAGGCGGCCGTGGAAGCGGCCAGGGCCGTCTTCTCGGGCGTCGCCCCGGACGGCGTGCCGAGCCCCGCGCTGACGTCGGGCGCGGTGGCCGACGACTTCGACAGGACGCTGTGGGCCGCGCTCGCGGGCAGCGACCTGCTGGGCCTGGTCCTCGCGCCCGAGCACGGCGGATCGGGGCTCGACGCGATCGCGCTCTGCCTGGTGCTGCGCGAGTCCGCGAAGGTACTGGCGCGGGTGCCGCTGCTGGAGACCTCGGCCGTGGCCCTGACCGTCCAGCGCCACGGCTCCCCGGAGCTGGCGGCCCGGATCCTGCCCGCCGTGGGCCGCGGCGAGCTGGTCCTCACCGCCGCCGCCAACGGCCGCACGGGCCACGACCCCGCCGAACTGGCCGTCACCGCACACCGCACCGACGGCGACGTGCACGGGGACGGCACCGGCGGCACCGGCAGCAGTGGCGACCGGCGCGGCGGCTGGGTGCTCGACGGCGTCGTGACGGGCGTGCCCTGGGCACGGAGCGCGGACCTCGTCGCCGTACCCGCCCACACCTCCGAAGGCCGGACCGTCCTCGCGCTGGTCCCCCGGACGGCGGGCGGCGTCACGCTCGCCGACCAGTTCTCCACGAGCGGCGAGCTCCAGGCAGAGGTGACCCTGGACTCCGTACGCGTCGACGGCGGCGCCGTCATCGACGCCGACGGCGCCTGGGAGCGGCTGCGCCTGCTGCTCACCACCGGCACCTGCGCGCTCGCGCTCGGCCTGGGCGAGGCGGTCCTCGCGATGACCGCCCAGTACACCGGAAAGCGCGAACAGTTCGGCTTCCCGCTCGCCACCTTCCAGGCGGTCGCCGTGCAGGCCGCCGACCGCTACATCGACCTGCGCGCCATGGAGGTCACCCTCTGGCAGGCCGCCTGGCGCATCGCCACGGACGCGGGCGGCGCGCTGCCCGTCGCCGGGGACGTCGCGGTGGCGAAGGTCTGGGCGTCGGACGGGGTGCGCCGGGTCGTCCAGACGGCACAGCACCTGCACGGCGGCTTCGGCGCGGACACCGACTACCCGCTGCACCGCTTCCACGCCTGGGCCAAGCAGCTGGAGCTGTCCCTCGGCCCGGCCGCCGCCCACGAGGAGGCCCTGGGCGACCTCCTGGCCACCCACCCCCTGGGCGGCTGACCCGAAGGGCCGCAGGCCCCGGGGGGCCGGGGGGGGGACGAGGGGCGGGGCGGGGGCGGGGACTAGAGGACGAACGCCGGGTTGCCGCTCTCGCTCACCATCGGGCGCCCAGCGCCGTCCCAGGCCAGCATCCCGCCGTCGATGTTCACCGCGTCGATGCCCTGCTGCACCAGGTACTGCGTGACCTGCGCGGACCGCCCGCCGACCCGGCACATCACGTACGCCGTGCGGCCGTCGGCCACCGCGTCGGTCACCTCGCCGAAGCGGGCCACGAAGTCGCTCATCGGGACGTGCAGCGCGCCCTCGACGTGCCCCGCCGCCCACTCGTCGTTCTCCCGCACGTCCAGCACCAGCCCGTCGGCCGGCACCGCCGCGATGTCCACCGAGGGCAGCGGGGCGAAGTTCATGGGTCAGCCTTCTCTCGTACGCACGCGGCAAAAGTCCCCGGAAACGCTACTGCACGAGCCCCGCGAGCTCCGCCTCGCGTTGTGCGACCTGGGCGAGCAGCTGCTCGGCGATCTCGTCGAGCAGCCGGTCGGGGTCGTCGGGCGCCATCCGCAGCATCGCGCCGATCGCGCCCTCCTCCAGCTCCTTGGCGAGCAGGGTCAGCAGTTCCTTGCGGGCCGCGAGCCACTCCAGCCGGGCGTAGAGCTCCTCGCTCTCGCTCAGCCGCTGCGGCTCGGGCACGGGCCCGGCCGCCCACTCGTCGGACAGTTCCTGGAGCAGCGCGACGTCCCCGCGCCCGTAGGCGGCGTTCACCCGGGAGATGAACTCGTCGCGCCGCGCCCGCTCCCGCTCGTCCTGGGCCAGGTCCGGGTGGGCCTTGCGCGCCAGGTCGCGGTAGAGCTTGCGGGCCTCCTCGCTGGGCCGCACCCGCTTCGGCGGACGCACGGGCTGCTCGGTCAGCATCGCCGACGCCTCGGGCGAGAGCCCGTCGGAGTCCATCCAGCCGTGGAACAGCTCCTCGACCTCCGGCATCGGCAGTACGGCGGCCCGCGCCTCCCGCGCCTTGCGCAGGTCGTCGGGGTCGCCGGAGAGCGCGGCCCGCGCCTCGGCGATCTCGGCGTCCAGCTCGTCGAGGCGGGTGTACATCGGGCCGAGCTTCTGGTGGTGCAGCCGGGAGAAGTTCTCCACCTCCACCCGGAACGTCTCCACCGCGATCTCGAACTCGATCAACGCCTGCTCGGCGACCCGCACGGCCTTCTCCAGCCGCGCCTCGGGCCGCTGCTCGTCCTGTGCGGCCCCGGGCGGCCCCGAAGGCTCGTCGTGCGGGGTGGTCGGCCCTTGAGGGGCGGCATCCTGGCTCACCCGCCCAGCCTACGGGCGCCCGCGCCCGCTCCCACGCCTCGGGGGGCCTCCCTCCCCCTCCCCCCCCCGCCCTCCCTCCCCGCCTCCGTTCGCACGCACGCGCAACCTTCAACGCACGGCCTCAAGCTCACGGCCCCAACACGCCGCCCCAGCCCGCGCCCCCCACACGCGCCCCAACACGCGCCACAGCCCGCGGGCGCGCGAGTGCGTGGCTACACCCCCGGTTCCGCCGTTACACCCCCGGTTCCGCCGCTATCCGGCCGTCCTTGACCGCCTTCACCAGTTCCGCGTGGTCCGCCTCGGTCTGGTCCGCGTACGCCACCGCGAAGGCCGCCACCGCTTCGTCCAGCTCCTCGCTCTTGCCGCAGTACCCGCCGATCAGCCGGGGGTCGGCGCTGTGCGCATGGGCCCGCGCCAGCAGCGCGCCCGTCATCCGCCCGTAGTCGTCCAGCTGGTCCGCGGCGAGCGCCGCCGGGTCCACGCTGCCCTTGCGGTTCCTGAACTGCCTGACCTGGTAGGGCCTGCCGTCGACGGTCGTCCAGCCGAGCAGGTTGTCGCTCACCACCTGCATCCGCTTCTGTCCGAACACCACCCGGCGCCCCTCGTGCTCCACCTCGGGCGTCTCGAAGTCCACGGCCGCCAGGTAGGGGAGCAGCGCCGAGGGACGCGCCTCCTTCACCTGGAGCACCAGCGGCTCGCCCCGGTGGTCGAGCAGCAGCACCACGTACGACCGCGTGCCCACGCTCCCCGTGCCGACCACCCGGAACGCCACGTCGTGTATCTCGTACCGCGCGAGCAGCGGGTGCCGGTCCTCGGGCAGCGTCTCCAGGTACGCGCCCAGCGACGCGGCGACCGCCGCCGCCTCGCCGTCGGGCACCCGGCGCAGCACGGGCGGCGCGTCCACGAAGCGCCGCCTGCCGTCCCCCGACCGCTCCGTGGCCTTGGCTGCGAACCGCGCGCTGGTGTTGCCGCGCGCCTTCTCCGCGACCCGCTCCAGAGTGCCGAGCAGGTCGCGCGCGTCCGTGTGCGAGACCAGCTCCTCGTCCGCGATGGCGTTCCAGGCGTCCAGCACGGGCATCTTGGCCAGCAGCCGCATGGTCCGCCGGTACGCCCCCACCGCGTCGAAGGCCGCGGCCCTGCAGACGTCCTCGTCCGCGCCCGCCTGCCGTCCGGCGAGGACCAGCGAGGCGGCGAGCCGCTTCACGTCCCACTCCCAGGGCCCGATCACGGTCTCGTCGAAGTCGTTCAGGTCGATGACGAGGCCGCCGCGCGCGTCGCCGTACAGCCCGAAGTTGGCCGCGTGGGCGTCGCCGCAGATCTGCGCGCGTATGTCCGTGACCGGCGTCCCCACCAGGTCGTGGGCCATCAGGCCGGCCGCGCCGCGCAGGAAGGCGAAGGGCGTCGCGGCCATCCGGCCCACCCGTATCGGCGCCAGCTCGGGCACCCGGCCCCTGCTCGACTCCTCCACCGCGCGCACCGCGTCCGGCCGGTCGACCGCGAGCACCAGCGAGTCGTGCGACAACCGCGGCACCCGGTCGCGCAGCGCCTTGCCGACGGCCTTCGGCGAGCCGTCGCCGCCGCTCCGCATGAAGCCCGGCACCACGGGGACGCGCCGGTCCCCCGCCGTCGCCCGCTGCGCCGGCACCATCACGTCGGTCTCGGCCATGACAGCCGCCTCCCCCAGTGTTCGTAGGGCTCGAACAACATCAACCGGCAATGACGTTACCGCCGGGCTCCGGCGGACGTCTTCCCCCTGTGGACAAGCTCCGACCTGTGGAAAAGCCCGTCACCCACAGGAGCACCACGGGGCCTCCGGAGCCGCCTCACGCCCCCGCCCGGCACCCTCGCCCCAGAGCCCCCGCTCCAGAGCCCCGCGCCCAGAGCCCCCGCTAGAGCCCCACGCCCGGAGCCCCCCGCCCGGAGTCCCCGCCTAGAGCCCCGCGTCCCGCGCCAGCAGCGCCGCCTGCACCCGGTTGTCGCACCCCAGCTTCGCCAGGATCCTGCTGACGTACGTCTTCACGGTGGCCTCGCTCATGTGCAGCCGCCTGCCCGCTTCGGCGTTGGACAGCCCCTCCCCGAGCAGCGCCAGCACCTCGCGCTCCCGTCCGCTGAGCGCCGCCACCCGGGACCGCGCCTCGTCGTTGCGCACGGCCGACCGCCCCGACGAGAGCTGGTCCACCACGTGCCGGGTCGCCCCCGGCGAGAGGTACGCGTCCCCGGCCGCCGCCGCCCGCACGGCCCGGATCAGCTCGGCGGGCGCGGTGTCCTTGAGCAGGAACCCCGCGCTCCCGTGCTCCAGCGCCCGCAGGACGTTCTCCCGCTCGCCGAAGGTGGTGAGGACGATCACCCGGGTCGCGGGGGCCGACCTGCGCAGCTCGGCCAGCGCCGTGAGCCCGTCCATCACCGGCATCTGGATGTCGAGCAGCATCACGTCCGCCGCGTGGGCCCGCGCCAGCTCGACGGCCTCGCGCCCGTGGGACGCCTCGCCCACCACCTCGATGCCCGGGTCGGACGTGAGGATCATCCGGATCCCCGCCCTGATCAGCGGCTCGTCGTCGGCGATGACCACCCTGATGAGCGGCCCCGCGGGACCCCCGGCCCCGGGCCCCGCGCCCGTCACGCCCACTGCCGCCTCACTCCCGTACGCCCTTCTCCACTACCGGCTCCACGGCCGACTCCACCACCGGGCCCACTGCCGGGCCTACCGCCGGACCTCGTAGGACTTCTTCTCGATCAGCTTGCCGTCCTTGAAGCAGAATCTGAACACGGGCTCGCTGTTGATGTCCTCCCCCAGCTCCGACGACATCAGCACCAGGCACTCGGCCCCCTCCGGCGTCTTCGGTCCCTTCCCGTCGAGCCCCGACGTCATCACGGTGTCGCCGCTGGGCAGCATGTCCCGCACCTTCTGCTCGCTCGTGCCGACCTTCACCCGGTGGTACTGCTCCGGTTCGATCATCCCCTTGTCCAGCGACCCCACCAGGAAGTAGATGCCCACGCCCACCGCGAGCAGCAGGGCCACGACCACCCCGACCGCGATCCCGCACCCCACCGCGAACCCACTGCGCTTGCCCCTGCTCACTGCCAGCTCCCGTTCCGAAATGGCCCAGCCCTTGAACCGGCCACCCTTCCCGGGCCCCGCCGCCCCCGACTGCTGCCGGAAGTCGTCGGCCGCGTCGACGAACGGCGCGCCCTCCACGGCGTCGCCGCCGTAGTCGCCGCCGTACGGGAGCACGCCCGCCACCCGGAAGCCGCCCTCCGCGGTCGGCCCCGCGTGCACCATGCCGCCCACCAGCCGGGCGCGCTCGTGCAGCCCGGCCAGCCCCTGGCCGCCGCTCACCACGTCGTCCGCGGGCCGCGCGCCGGGGCCGTTGACGATCTCCACGACGAACGAGTCCGGTTCGAAGCGCAGCTCCACCGCGATCGCCGCGTCGGGCGCGTGCTTGTAGGCGTTGGTCAGCGCCTCCTGGACGATCCGGTACGCCGCGTGGTCGGCCGCGGGGGCGAGCGGGCGCGCCTCGGCCGGGCAGCGCAGCTCCACCGCCGTGCCCGCGGCCGCCGCCGAGTCCACCAGTCCCTGGATCCCGGCGATGCCGCGCGCCGCGCGCCCCGTCTCGTCCACGGCCTGCTCGGGGGCCTCCACCCCGTCCCTGAGGATGCCGACGACTTCGCGCAGCTCGTGCATGGCGGTCACCGACGCCTCCCGCAGCACCCCGGTCACCTCCCGCTGGCGCTCGGTCAGGTCGGGGTCGACCTCCAGCGCCCCGGTGTGCACGGAGATCAGCGCCAGCCGGTGTCCCAGGCTGTCGTGCATGTCCTGGGCGATGCGCTGCCGCTCCCGCAGCCTGGCCTGGCCGACCACCATCGCGCGCTCGCGCAGCAGCTGCGCGTTGTACTCCTGGAGCGCGTGCACCAGCGACCGCCGCTGCGCGAGGTAGCGGCCGACGAGTCCGGGCAGCGCCACGGTGACGAGGAAGGTGAGGGTGGGCAGCAGCGCCAGGGAGATCGACTGCACCCACGGCCAGCTGTCCCAGACCGTGAAGGCGAAGTAGAGCGCGAACGAGGCGCTGAAGGCGCCCAGCGCCCTGCCCGCCCCCTCGATCCTGCGCCCGGCCGACCAGCCCACCAGCACCAGCAGCGGGCTGAACCCGACGACGACCCCGCCGGGCGCCCCCACGAGCAGCAGTACGGAGACGGGGAACCTGCGCCGCAGCAGCGACAGCACCACGACGGCCGCGCCGATCAGCGCGGGCGGCGCCGACCGGCCCACCAGGTCCTCGGCGCCCAGGGCGAACAGCAGCAGCAGCGCCGCCAGCACCGCCTCGCCCGCGATGCGGCGCCTCGACCACATCTCCGGCGGGGCCAGCCACCGCCGGCCGTCCCGCATCCGGCCCTTCAGTCCCGCTACCGCTTCCACGCCCGGCACCCTAGGCGGCCGGCCCGGACCCCGGCCGTCCTCTTTCGTAGCGCGCCGCCACGACGAAGGTCGCCCCGCCGTACCGGACGGGCGGCCCCCCATTTCCGGGTCCACCAACCGCCAATTCGGATCTCATAACCAACTGCCGTACAATTAAACCGAGTTGAACCAGCCAGTAGGAAGCCCCGGCCCGGCCAATCAGAAGCAGGCCGACTTCACCGCGGTCAACCCCCGCCGCCGTGCGTAGCGCAAGGGACCGGCAGGTGTCCGGAATGCGGGGCACCATCCCTCACCAAAAACGGATTTATCACCTATGAATACCCCGGAATCATTGATTCCGGGGCCCGTTTTTTTATCAATAAAAAACCTCTCAAACGAGGGATGCTGGGATAGCATGATCATCTCAGGGGTTGGGACAACGTGTTCCAACTAGGGGAAGATGGTGTAGACGTGACCTTGTCCACCTTGAGCCGTTTCGATCTGACCACTGCTGAGCTCAATCAGGTCGAGGAGCTAGTAGGACGCCTGTGCGGCGAATTCAGTGAGGCCAGCGGCGTCGAATTCGTCCGACGCGCCGCGGAACTCTCCGTGCACCTTCCGGAGCGGCTGGTCGGCTTCCTGGAGCGGTACCGGCGCGAGAGCCTGACCGCCGCGGTCGTCGTGTCCGGATTCCCGGTGAGCGACGACGCGATCGGCACGACGCCGGGACACTGGCGCGAGCGCTCCCTGGCCACGCCGCGGGAAGACGCGTACCTCACCCTGCTGACCTCGCGGCTCGGCGACCTGTTCTGCTGGAAGTCGCTCCAGGACGGACGCCTGCTCAACGACGTCGTGCCGATCGCGGGCGACGAGAGCAGCCAGACCGGCCACGGCAGCAAGGTCGAGTTCGACGTGCACTGCGAGGACGGCTTCAACGACTTCCGGTGCGACTTCGTCGGCCTCATGTGCTTCCGCAACCGCGAACACATCGCCACGACGGTCTCGCTCATGGACGACATCCGGCTGAGCGAGGAGGACGAGAAGGTCCTGCGCGAGGCGCGGTTCGTCCTCTCGCCCGACTCCGAGACCGTCAGGAACGCCGCCAGCCTCGGCCAGACGGGCCCCAAGCTCGTGCCCCTGCTGAACGGCGACGCCGAAGAGCCCTACGTGCGCATCGACTGCCGCGAGTACATGAAGGCCGTCGACGGCGACGCCGAGGCGGACCGGGCGCTGACGAACCTGCTCGAAGAGTTCCGCCGCGTACAGCAGTCGATCGACCTGAACCAGGGCGACGTCTGCCTGATCGACAATTACCGCTCCGTGCACGGCCGCCAGCCCTTCCGTCCGAAGTACGACGGATACGACCGCTGGTACCGCAAGGCACTGGTGACCCGTGACCTGCGGAAGTCCCGCACACTCCGCGAATCGGCTTCCGGATACGTAATCGACATGACGAAGTACGTATAGCGTCACCGCTCTCTCAATTACGCCGCAAATGAACCAGCGGCGCGCATTGCGCTGGGCAAAACCCAGCGCAATGCAGCACGTACGTCTCGAACAGGAGAAATCATGACTGAACTTCGTACCGGCGGAACTCACGTACTTCTCGTGACGCCTTTCCTGCCCGATCACGAGCGCGACCGCGAATCGCTTTCCTCCCTGATCGAGCACGTCCTGGACGCGGGCGCCGACGGCGTCATCGCACTGGGGACGACCGGCGAATTCTTCACGATGACGGCGGCCGAGCGCGCGGACACCGTCGACGAGGTCGTCGAGCTGGTGCGCGGCCGGGTGGCGGTCACCGTCGGCGTCGGGTCCGACAGCACGGCCGAGGCCGTGAAGCTCGCCCGGCACGCGCAGACCGCGGGCGCCGACTGCGTCATGGTCCTGCCGCCGTTCTACTTCGCCAAGTCCGCCGACGCCCAGCTCGCGCACTTCTCCGCGGTCGCCGAGGCCGTCGACATCCCCGTCATGATCTACGACGGGGCCGACGGCATCGAGGTGGACGCCACCACCGTCGCCGCGCTCGCGCAGGAGTTCGACAACGTCAAGTACGTGAAGATGGCGCTGCCCGCACCGCAGCGGGTCGCCGAGCTGCGCCGCCTGGCGCCGCAGGTCACCGTCTTCGCCGGCGACGACGCGACGCTCGTCTCCGCGCTCCGCCTCGGTGCCGCGGGCAGCGCCATCGCCACCGGCAACTTCCTGCCCAAGGAGGTCATCGCGCTGCACGCGGCGGCCAACTCCGGCGACTGGGACAAGGCGTCCGAGGTGTTCGCGGACAGCCTGCTGCACGGCGTCGCCGCCACCGCGAACCCCAAGAACCAGTTCATCGCCCGCATCAAGGCCGTGCTCGCGGCGCAGGGCGTCATCGCCCACGCGACGGTCCGCCCGCCGCTCGCCCAGCTGAAGCCGTACGAGACCGAGGACCTGCTCGCCTCGGTCCGCGCAGCAGGGATCCTGTAGCCGCATGCTGAAGGTGACAACGGAGCCGGTACCGCCGCGCAAGCTGGTGATCTTCGATCTGGACGGCACCCTGATCGATTCGCGGCAGGTCATGACGAGTTCGTTCCGTCTCGCGTACGCACAGACCGTGGGACCGGGCGAGGCGCCGGTGGAGGAGTTCCTCAAGCGGCTGGGCCAGCCGTTCCCCACCATCCTCGAAGAACTCGGGCTGCCCGGCGAGATGTACGAGGTCTTCCGCGCCCTCTCCTCCGCCCGGGTGGCCGACGTGGTGACGATCCCCAAGGCGATCGAGGTGTGCCGCCAACTGCGGGCGATGGGCGTCGACTCGGCGCTGATCACCGGCAAGGACCGGCGCCGTACCGAGGAGATCCTGGCTCACCTTTCGATCGGCGAACTGTTCTCGGGACTCGTCGCGGGCGACGACGACCTGCCGGGCAAGCCCGCGCCCGACGGCGTCGTCGCCCTGTGCGAGCTCCACGGACTGGACCCGGCCGACTCCGTCGTCGTGGGCGACTCGTGGGTCGACATCGCGTCGGGCGCGGCCGCCGGAGCCCGCACCGTGGCCGTCGGCTGGGGGATGGGGACCAAGGTGGAACTGCACGAGGCCGAACCCGACGCGTACATCGAGCACCCCTCGGAACTCTTCGGGTGCCTGTACGACCTGCTGGCGCGGCGCGACGTGTCCATCACGAACGAGTACGCGTCGTGACGCCCCCGCCCCCCTCCGGCGAGCAGCCGGCGGACACCGTTGACGCGCTCCCCCTGACGCCGCTCCAGCACGGCGTCCTGTTCGACACCGCCTACGACCGCGAGGCCGGTCTGGGCGTCGTCCAGCACGTGTTCCGGGTCGAGGGCAAGCTCGACCTCGACGCGCTCGAAACCGCCTGGCGGACCCTGTTCGACGAACACGCCGTCCTGCGCGGCGCGTTCGTCTGGGACGGGTCGGGGCGGCCCCACCGGACCGTCGCGTCCACCGCGCCGGACGTCAGCCCGGTGCGGTACGACTGGTCAAGGGCCGAAGAGGCGGACGTCGAGGCGGAGTTGGAGCGCACCCTCCAGCACCACCGGGAGGCCGGCTCGGCCCTGGACACCGCCGCGGCGGCGCACCTCTCCGTCGCCCGGCTCGACGACACCGCCCACCTGCTGATCTGGTCCTCGTCGCAGGCGCACCTCGACGGCCGCGGCCGCCGCACGCTGACCCAGCGGCTGCTCGCGCTCTACGCGGGCCTGGTGTCCGGCGCCCCCGAGGCCGGGGCGCCGCTCGTGGCGGAGCCCGTACCGTCCGAGCCGCACGCGGACGCGGAGCTGTCCGACGACGAGTTCTGGCGCGGACGGCTGGCCGACACGGACGAGACGAATCCGTTCCCGGCGGTCACCTCCGGCTCTTCCGACGCCAGCGGCTCCAGCGGCATCGCCGAGTACAGTGTCCCGCTGGACGAGGCCGAGACGTCCGCGTGGGAGGAGCTCGGCCGAACGCACGGCAGGCACAGCGCCGTTCACGCGGTGTGGGCCTTCGTGCTGAGCCGCTACACCCGCAGCCGTACCGTCCTGTTCGGCTCCACCCGCGCGAACGGCGCGGTCGAAGCCGTCGGAGCGGGCACCGCGCTGGCCACCCTCCCCGCGCTGCTCCGGGTCGAACCGGACGAGACCGTCCTCGACCTGGTGACCAGGGCCGCCGAGCACCTGCGGGCCGCCGGCCCGCACGGCACGGCCTCCCTCTCCACGCTCCAGACGCTCGCCGGACGCCCCGGCGTCCCGCTCTTCGACACCGTCGTGGTGTGCGAGAGCGGACCCGTCGCCCACGCGCGCACCGGCGGCGTCGAGGTCTCGCTGCACCGCACCTCGCGGCGCGTCGGCTTCCCCGTCGTGCTCAGCGTCGACGACGACTCCGCCGCGGCCCTCCACCTGGAGTACGACCGCGGCAGGCTCGACGACGAGGCGGCCGCCGACCTCCTCACCGCCTTCCGCACGGTGCTGCGCGCGTTCGCCCGTGACCTGACGGCGCCGCTGCACTCCATCGGCCTGCTGGAACCGGCCGCGGCCGCACGGCTCGTCGAGAGCACCAACCCGCCGCCCGTCGCGCCGAGCGGATCGACCGTGGTGGCGACGTTCCTGGAACAGGCGGCGCTCCGGCCCGAGCACACGGCGATCGTGTGCGGCGACCAGCGGATCGGCTACGCCGACCTCGCCGGGCGGGTCGAAGCCCTCGCACGGAGGCTGCGCGCGGCCGGGGTCGGCCCCGAGACCGTCGTCGGCGTCTTCCTCGAACGCGGCCCCCGGCTCATCGTCGGCCTGCTGGCCGTCCTGCGCGCGGGCGGGGCGTTCCTGCCCCTGGACCCGGTGCTCCCCGACCGCCGCATCGCCTTCGCCCTGCGCGACTCCGGCGCCCGGGTCCTGCTCACCGAGGACCGGCTCGCCGCCCGCGGCACCGCACTGCTGCCCCCGAGGCGCGCCACCCAGGTGGTCGACGCCGCCGAGGACGGCGGCACGAGCAACACGAGCGGCAGCGGCGGTACGGTCGGCCGGGAACCGGAGGCCGGATTCCCGCTGCCCGGCACGGCAGACCTGGCGTACGTGACGTACACCTCGGGCTCCACCGGGGTGCCCAAGGGCGTCGCGATCGACCACCGTTCGCTGGCGACCAACACCCGCAGCGTCGCGCGGTCCTACGAGTTCGGACCCGCCGACGTCGCCGTCCAGTTCTCCTCGGTCAACTTCGACGCGGCGCTGGAGCAGATGCTGCTGCCGCTGACGACCGGCGCGACCCTGCTGCTGCGCGGCCCCGACCTGTGGGACCCGGTGGAACTGCTCGGCATCCTGCGGGCCGAGGGCGCCACCGTCCTGGAACTCACCCCGCAGTACGGCTACGAACTCGCCCTGGCGCTCTCCCGCGAGCCCGCGCTCGCGCCGAGCGCGCTGCGGCTGCTGATCCTCGGCGGCGAGGCCGTCGCCACCGCCGAACTCGCGCGCTGGCGGCAACTCGCGCCCGGCGTGCGCCTGGTGGTCGGCTACGGCCCCACCGAAGTGACGATCACGACCAGCGGCTGGACCTACGACCCCGCGCAGTGGTCGGGGGACGTGGCGCCGCTCGGCCGCCTGCTCGCCCACCTGCGCGCGTACGTGGTGGACCAGGACCTGCATCCCGTTCCGCACCGCGTGCCCGGCGAGATCTGCCTCGGCGGCGTCGGCGTCGCCCGCGGCTACGCCGGTCAACCGGCCACGACCGCCGCGAGCTTCGTACCCGACCCGTTCGTTGAATCGGCGGGCGCCCGCCTGTACCGCAGCGGCGACATCGGCGCGTGGGGCCCCGAGGACAACCTCGTCTTCATGGGCCGCTCCGACGAGCAGGTCAAGATCCGCGGCACCCGCGTCGAACCGGGCGAGACCGCCGCCGCGCTGCGCAGGCGCGCCGACGTCGCAGCGGCCGCCGTGGTGGTCGTACCGGGCAAGGACGCGCGCGAGTCGGCGCGGCTGATCGGCTACGTCACGCCCGCCGATCCGGCGGCGCCGCCCGAGCCGGACGAGCTGCGGACCGCGCTCGCGGCCGAGATGCCCGCGGCCGCCGTCCCCTCGAACATCGTCGTGCTGGCGGCGCTGCCGCTGACGGCCAACGGGAAGCTGGACCGGGCCGCGCTGCCGCAGCCCACGCAGGCCCGGCCCGCGACGGCCGCCGCTCCCGCCCGGTCGGAGCTGGAGCGCGTCCTGCGCGAGGTGTGGTCGGCCGTGCTCGGCGTGCCCGAGGTCGGTGCCGACGACGACTTCTTCGCGCTCGGCGGCAACTCGCTGGCGATGCTCCAGGTCTCGGCCCGGGTCAAGCAACTCGCCGGGCACGAGATCCCGTTGCGGCTGTTCTTCCGCAACACCACGGTGTCGTCCCTGGCACGGGTACTGGAGAAGGAGCGAGGTGGCAATGACTGAGTCATTCGCGCCGACCGCCCTGCCGCGCGTCGGGGCGGAGCACGACGACTTCGCCGCGTCGCCCGCGCAGGCCCGGCTGTGGGCGCTTCAGCGGTTCTTCCCCGACATGGCGCTCTACAACTTCTCCCTCGTGCTGCGGTTCGACGAGGCGCTCGACGTGCCCGCGCTCCAGCACGCCGTGGACGCGCTGGTCGAACGGCACGAGTCGCTGCGCACCGTGTTCGTCTCCGCCGACGGGCTGACCCAGCGGGTCCGCCGCGCCGGGGCTGCGGGCACGCGGTGCGAGGTCGAGGTCGTGGACGTGGCCGCGCCCACCGCCGCGGACCCGGGCGCGGACCCGGGCGCGGCGGGTGACGTGCCCCCCGCGGTGCTGGAGGCCGCGGAAGCGGTGTGCCGCAGGCAGTTCGACCTGGAGAACGGGCCGCTCGTGCGCGTGGCGCTGCTGCGCGCGGACGGCCTGGGCCTCCTCGTCGTCGTCGCGCACCACAGCGTCATCGACGGCTGGTCGGGACCCGTCGTGATCCGCGAACTCGCGGCGTCCTACCGCGCGGCGCTGACCGGCGAGCAGACGGGCTTCGACCCGCTCCCCGTACAGCCCGCCGACATCGCGGTGTGGGAGCACGGCAGGCTCGACGCGGCGCGCCGCGCCAGGCTCGTCGCGTTCTGGCGGGAGCACCTCGCGGACCTTCCGGGGCTCGGCCTGGTGACCGACCGGCAGCGGCCCGCCGCTCCGGCGTTCACGTTCACGGACCACACCGTGACCGTGCCCGCGCCAACGGTGCGCGCCCTGCGCGCCCTGTGCCAGGAGCACCACGTCACCACGTACATGGCGGTGCTCGCCGCGACCTCGGTCGTGCTGGGGCGCTGGGCGCGGCAGGACGACGTACCGCTGCTGGCGCAGATCGCGCAGCGTCCGCTGCCGGTGGCCCAGTCGGTCGTCGGCTTCTTCGTCAACGGCGTCGTGGTCCGCACCGCTCTGGACGGGCAGCCCACCTTCCGGGAGCTGCTCGACCGGGTCTGCGACGAGTTCCTCGACGTGTTCGAGCACGCCGACCTGCCCTTCGACGAGGTCGTCCAGGCGCTGAACCCGGACCGGGCGATGAACCGCAACCCGCTGGCGCAGGTCGCGGTGAGCCTGGAACAGGCGGACCGGGCGACCGAGTTCGCCGGGCTGCGGGCCACCCCGGTCGGCATCCGCATGGGCACGTCGGTGGACCTGGACATCGTGTTCGAGGAGGACGGCGACGACGTCCTGCGGGTGGCGGTGTCGGCCGACGCCGAGCTGTTCGACCCCCGGACGGTCGCCGAGCTGACCGCGTCGCTGGCCACCGCGCTGGCCGGGCTGGTGGAACGGCCCGACCTCCCGGTGGGCGACGTCGCGGTCACCGACGTCACGGCCCCGGCCGTGCTCGTCGACAACGAGGTGGGCGGGGACTACCCGTACGCGTCCGTGCAGGCGCTGTTCGAGGAGCAGGTCGCGCGGGCGCCCGAGGCCCCCGCGGTGTACCACCCGGACGGCGTCCTGACCTACGCCGAGCTCAACCGGCGGGTCAACCGGGCGAGCCGGGCGCTGCGCGCCCACGGGGTGTCGCTGGAGACCCCGGTCGGCCTGAGCATGCGGCGCTCCCCCGAGCGCGTCGTGGCGATGCTGGCGGTCCTCAAGGCCGGCGGCTGCTACGTGCCGATGCTGGCGGCCGACCCGGCCGAGCGGCTGCGCATGCTGGTCGCCGACAGCGGCGCCGCGCTGGTGCTCACGGACGAGACGAGCGCCGAGGCGTTCTCCTGGTGCGAACAGACCCTTGCCTGGGAGGAGTTGGCCGAGCGGGCCGGAAAGGAGACGGACGACGGCCCGGCACCGGTGGCCGATGGCGGCAGCCTCGCGCACATCATCTACACGTCCGGCTCGACGGGACGGCCGAACGCCGTCGCGGTCGCCCAGCACTCCCTGGCGCGGCTGGTCCGCAGCGCCCGCTACCACGAGTTCGGCCCCGCCGACGTGTGTCTTCAGCTGTCGCCGCTGACCTTCGACGCCTCCCTCGTCGAGCTGTGGGGTCCGCTCCTCAACGGCGGTGCGATCGCCGTCGTACCGGAGGAGTCCGGCCGCCTCGGCCTGCTGGACCAGCTCCGCGCCGGACTGCGCTCCCACCCGGTCAACATGGTCCAGTTGATATCGCCGCAGCTGGGGCTCGTCGTCGAGAGCGCGCCCGAACTGCTCGGCAGGCTCCGCACCGTCTTCGTCGGCGGCGACGTCCTGCCCCCGGCGACGGCGGTCCGCGCCCGTGGACTCCAGGGCGAAGACGCCGCCCTGCGCCACATGTACGGGCCGACCGAGAGCACGCTGTTCGCCACCTACGAGGACCTCGGCGAGGTGTCCGCACCGCACGGGCGGCTGCCCATCGGCCGCCCGATCGGCAACACCACCGCCTACGTCGTCGACGAGGGCGGCAACCCGGTGCCGCCGTGCGCGCCGGGCGAGCTGCTCCTGGGCGGCGCGGGCCTGGCCCGCGGCTACACCGGGCGGCCCGCGCTCACCGCGAAGCGCTTCGTGCCCGACCCGTTCTCCGGCACGCCCGGCGCCCGGCTGTACCGCACGGGCGACCTCGTGCGACGGCTCCCGGACGGGCGCATCGAGTTCCTCGGCCGCATCGACCACCAGGTGAAGGTGCGCGGCCACCGGATCGAGACCGGCGAGGTGGCCGCGGCCCTGCGCTCGCACCGGCTGGTCGCCGACGCCGTCGTGGTCGTGCGCGAGGACCTGCGCGGCGGGCCCGACCTCGTCGCCTACGTGGTCGCGGGACCGGCCGGCGCCCCCGCGGACGAGGAACTGCGGACGCACCTGCGGCGGATCCTGCCGCAGTACATGGTTCCGGCCGCCTTCGTCGCGCTGCCCGCGCTGCCGCTCACCCGGAACGCCAAGCTCGACCTCGCCGCGCTGCCCGCGGTCGTGCCCGCGGCCGCCGTCGCCGAGCCGCCGCGCACCGAGACCGAACGCGAGGTGGCCGCGGTGTGGCGCGGGCTGCTGGGAGTGACGGAACTGGACAGGACCCGGACGTTCTTCGACTCCGGCGGCAATTCGCTGCTGCTGATCCAGCTGGCCGAAGCGCTCTCCACGAAGTACCCGGAGTGCGGGCTCAAGATCAGCGACTTGTTCGACTACACGACGATCGCCCGTCTCGGCGCGGTGCTCGACGAACGACAAGCAGGGAGGCAGTAGCCATGACCACGAGGGAACCCATAGCGATCGTAGGGGCAGCACTGCGGTTGCCCGACGCCGATTCGCTTGAGGAACTGGCGGCCAATCTCGACGCGGGCCACGACAGCGTGCGCCCGGTGCCGGACGAGCGGCTCGCGCTCAGCGGCGCCGCCTTGGGCGTCGAGCGACAGCTGCTCGCGCCGCTGTCCGGGGTCGACCGCTTCGACCACGAGTTCTTCCGGATCTCGCTGCGCGAGGCGCAGTTCATGGCGCCCGAACAGCGCATCGCGCTCCAGCTCAGCTGCGCCGCGATCGAGGACGCCGGATACGCGCTCGGCGACCTCAGGGGCAGCAGGACCGCGGTCGTGTTCGCCGGAGGCCCCTCCGACTACCCGGAGCTGGTTCCGGACGGCGGCGACGAGCTGCTGACGCTGCTGGGCACCGGGACGCCTTCGCTGTGCGGCCGGATCTCCTACCTGCTCGGGCTGAACGGGCCCTCGACCGCGCTGGACACCGGCTGCTCGGCCGGGCTGGTCGCCGTCGACCAGGCGGCCAAGCTGCTGCGCGACGGGGACTGCGAGCAGGCGCTGGTCGGCGCCGTGAGCGTGCACAGCACCTTCGCCACCGAGGGGGACCGCGAGCGCTTCGCCGAGGTCCTGGCCACGGGCGGGCGCAGCCGTGCCTTCGACGCGGACGCCGACGGCGCCGGTGACGGCGAGGGCGGGGCCGTGTTCGTGCTCAAGCTCCTCTCCGCGGCGCAGCGCGACGGCGACGACGTCCGGGCGGTGATCGTCGGCAGCGCCGTCAACCACAACGGCGACCGGTCCAACGGGCTGAGCGCGCCCAGCGCCGCCGCCCAGGCCGAGCTGATCGTCTCCGCCTGGGAGCGGGCCGGACTGCACCCCTCGCAGGCCGGTTACATGGAGGCGCACGGCTCGGGCACCCGCCTCGGCGACATGATCGAGATCGACGGGCTGCGCCGGGCGATGGGGCAGCTCGACGGGGAGCCGGTGCCCGTGGGCTCGATCAAGACGAACATCGGGCACCTGGACCGCGCGGCCGGCCTGGCCGGGCTGGCGAAGGTGGTCGCGCAGCTGCGGTACGAGACGATCTACCGCTCGCTGCACTTCGACGCCCCGAGCCCGCTGATCGACTTCGCGACCTCTCCGGTGCGGGTGGCCACCGAGTCCGCGCCCTGGCCCGCGACGTCCCCGCGCCACGCGGGCGTCAGCTCGTTCAGCATGTCGGGGACCAACGCCCACCTGGTGCTCGCCGGTGCGCCCGCGCCCGCCGCCGCGCCCGCGCCGTGGGCCGGGCAGGGCGTGGCGACGCTGTCCGCCCGTTCCTGGTCGGCGCTGGGCCGGTACTGCGAGGCCCTCGCGAAGCACCTGGACGCGCCGCGGCCCGGACACGCGGAGGACCTGGCCGACGTGCTGCACGTGCTCAACCGCGGCCGCGACCACCTGCCCCACCGGGTGGCGCTGGCCGTCGCCGACCGGGCCGACCTGGTCGAGGGGCTGCGCGCGGCGGCGGCCCGGCTGGCCGACCGGGCGAACGAGCCCGCCGCGCCGGTCCGCCGCGTGGTGTGGACCTGCCCCGACGGCATCAACGCCGACGACGCCGACGCCGCACGGGCGCTGGCCGCCCGGTGGCCCGCGTACGCCGAAGCCGTCGCCGAGTGCGGCGAGCGGGCGCCGGACGGCCTCGACGCCGCCGACCTGGAGTGGTTCGCGCACCAGTACGCCGCCGCGCGGCTGACCGCCCGGCTCGGGGTGCCCTTCGCGCACGTCGTGGGCACCGGCCGCGGCGCGCTCGTCGCGCTCGCCCTCAACGGTGACCTGGAGCTGGCCGAGGCACTGCGCAGGCTCGCGGACGGGGACGTTCCCGCCGCGGCCGAACCGGCCGTTCCCGCGTGGCTGCTCTTCGAGTCGCTCGTGGTGTCCGGCCCCGACCAGGAGGTGCCGGTCTTCGAGGGCCCCGCGGGCACCGTGCGGGTCGGGTGGAGCGCCCGGTCCGTACCCGAGACGGTCGCCGCGCTCTACGAGGCCGGTGTGGACCTGGCGTGGGACGGGGCCGACGCGGGCCGTCGGCGCCGCGTCGCGCTGCCCACCTACCCGTTCGAGCCGACGCACGTGTGGATCCGCGAACCGGTCGCCGTCACCGGGGAACCGGACACGGGCGGAACGGACGGGACGGGCGGAACGGACGGGACGGGGGAGACCTGCGAGGTCGCCGCGGCGGCCTGCGCGCTGGAGGCCGAGGTGTGCAGCCTCGACTCCGCCGAGATCGACCCGGCCGAGGCCGAGACGGGCCCGCTGGAGACCGCCGACTACGAGCGCGTGATCCGTACGGTGTGGGGCGACGTCCTGGGCATCGACGACGTCGCCGTCGGGTCGGACTACTTCAACCTGGGCGGCACGTCGGCGATGGCCCTCCAGATGCTGACCACCATGCGCCGCCGCTTCGGCGTCCGCATGAAGCTCGTCGACCTGTACGACAACCGCACGGCACGCGAGTTCGCCGCCCGGGTCGCCGAACTGCGCGACGAGGCGGCCTCGAAGGCAGGGAGCACGTCATGACGGAACGGATGTTCCACGTAGTGGTCAACGCCGAGGAGCAGCACTCCCTGTGGCCGGTCGGCCGCGACCTGCCGGCCGGCTGGTCGGCGGTGTCGGGACCCGACACCGAGTCGGAGTGCCTGGCCCACATCGAGTCGGTGTGGCCCGACATCACTCCTCGCAGCGTGCGTGACCGGCTGACCGAACAGGGGGTACGAGGATGAGTACGACGAGCAGGCCCGGGGAGGGCTCCCGGGTGGGGGTCGTCGGTGCCGGGGTGATGGGCATCGGCGTCGCCGAGGAGTGCGCGCGGGCGGGGTACGCGGTGACCCTGGTCGACGTGGATCGGGAGCGGCTGGCGGCGGCCGGGGACGCCCTGCGCCGCGCGGCGCTCGTCGACCGGCTGCGCGATCCGAAGGGCGAGCACGACAACTGGCCGGCCCGGATCGACTTCGGCACCGACGACACCCGGCTGACGGGCGTTTCGCTGGTCCTGGAGAACGTCACCGAGGACCCCGGCACGAAGACGGCGGTGCACCGCCGCCTCGACGAGCTGTGCCCCGGCGTGCCGGTCGTCGTGAACACCTCGGTCATCCCCATCACCTGGCTGGCCGGACACACCGAGGACCCCTCGCGGTTCGTCGGCGTGCACTTCATGAACCCCGTACCGGCCAAGCCGCTGGTCGAGGTGATCCGCGGCGAGCTGACCTCCGACGAGCACGCCGACGCGGTGCTGGACTTCCTCCGCTCGATCGGCAAGGACTGGGTCCCGGTCGCCGACTCGCCCGGCTTCGTCTCGAACGCCATCTTCATGACGGTGATCAACTCCGCCGCCGAGCTGGTGGAGACGGGCGTCGCGGACGTCGAGGGCGTCGACCGGGTGTTCCGCGAGTGCTTCGGCCACCCGATGGGCCCGCTGGAGTCCGCGGACCTGATCGGCGTCGACACCGTCGTGCGGTCCCTGCACATGCTGCAGAAGTTCGTCGACGTCGGCCGCTACGAGCCGAGCGTCGGCCTCACCCGCCTCGTCGACGAGGGCCGCGTCGGCCGCCGGGTCGGCGAGGGCTTCTATCAATACGCGAGTGGACGAGCGGGAGCGCGATCGTGAGCAACAACCTGAGCACCGAGGTCGTCGGCGGAGAGCTGTGCGACTTCCTGAAGGACACCCTGCGGCAGCCGGTCGAGGTCGGGGACGACATCTTCGCCCTCGGCATGGCCAACTCGATGTTCGCCCTCGAACTGATCGTGTACATCGAGAGCCGCTACGGGCTGACGCTGGAGGGCGAGGACCTCACCCGCGACAACTTCCGCTCCGCGCAGGCGATGGCGGAGCTCGTGGTGAAGCGCGCGGCGGCGGTGGGCAGCCAGTGACGAACGGCTTTCAGGAGGAGGCCGACCTCGTGCGGTTCGCCGCCGAGGCCGTCGCACCCCGAGCCGCCGCGTCGGACCTGAGCGCCACGCTCGCCCCGGAGACGATCGCCGCGCTCGCCGGTGCCGGACTGCTCGGCGCGGCGATACCCGTGCGGTACGGGGGGCTCGGCTTCACCGAGACCCGCTTCGGCGAACTGTGCGCGGCCGTCGGCGCCTGGTGCACCTCCACCCGGGCACTGCTCACCGTCCAGGACATGGTCGCCGGGGCGCTGCTGCGCAGCGGCAGCGCCGCGCAGCGGGAGAAGTGGCTGCCCCGGCTCGCCAGTGGCGAGGCGATCGCGGCGTTCGCCCTCACGGAGCCGGACGTCGGGAGCGACGCCGCCGCCGTGTCCGCGCCGCTGACCCGGACGGACGACGGCTGGCTGCTGGACGGCGCCAAGCGCTGGGTGAGCCTCGGGGCGGTCGCCGACGTCTACCTCGTCGTGGCGCGCGCCCCCGAGGGGCCGACCGCGGTGCTGGTCGAGCGCGGCGCGCCGGGGCTGAAGGTCGAGCCCAACGGGGAGGGGGCGCTGGGGATGCGGGCCGCGATGACGGCCCACCTCACCTTCGACTCCTGCCCCGTGGCGCCGCAGGACGTCGTGGGCGGCATCGGCGCGGGCTTCACGTTCGTGGCAGGCCCCGCGCTGGACCGCGGGCGGCACAGCGTGGCCTGGGGCAGCGTCGGGCTCGCCGAGGGCGTCCTGCGCGAGGCCACCCGCCACGCGTCGAACCGCCGCCAGTTCGATGCCGCGCTCACCGAACACCAGCTGGTCCGCGCCCTGTTGAGCGACATGCTCGTCAGCGCGCGGTCCGCGCGGCTCGCCTGCCGCGCCGCCGCCGAGTCGCGCGAGCGGCGCGACGCGGACGCGACGCTGGACACCGTACTGGCCAAGTACACGGCGGCCAGGGCCGCGTTCGACAACGCGGCCGCCGCCGTGCAGGTGCTCGGCTCGCACGGCTGCGAGAGCGGGTCCCTGGTCGAGCGCATGTACCGGGACGCGAAGATCCAGCAGCTCATCGAGGGCACGGAGCAGATGGCGCAACTCCAGTTGTGGGAACTCGCGGTGCGCGACGAGCGCAGGCACGAGCGGGTGGTCGCGTCATGACCGGGATCGGCGCCGTGACCGGGATCAGCGCCATGGACGTGTGGCTGCCGCCCGAGACGCTGGCCGTGCCGCGGCTTCCGGAACTGGAGACCCATCCCGCGACGCACCGCCAGGCCGTCGCCGCGTTCGGCATCGAGACGGTCCGGGACGCCGCCGGGCGCTCCGCGACCGACCTCGCGGTCGAGTCGGTGAAGCGCCTGGTCGCGCGGGACGACGTGGACGCCTCCGGCATCGGGGCGCTCCTCGTCGTGGGCTCCCGCGCGCCCGAGTACCTGATGAGCTCGGAATCGACCCGGATCACCCGGGAGGCCGGACTGGACGTCGGCCTGTCGTTCTCGGTGTCCGACCTGGGCTGCGTGTCGATCTCGGCCGCCCTGCTCACCGCGTCCGCGCTGCTGTCCGCCACCCCCGACTGGTCGAGCGTGCTCATCGCGCACGGCTGCGTCCCGCCGGGTCCCTCGCGGCTGCGCTACCCCGTCACCGTCAACGGCGACGCCGGCCTGGCGCTGCTGGTGCGGCGCGAGGAGCGCATGCGGGTCCTGGACGTCGCCGTCGAGACCGACGGGTCCTTCTGGGACCTGTTCCGGGTCGACTACCGCGACGTCCCCTCGCAGCAGTGGCACGAGGAGTGCACGGACCTCCAGCGCTACTCCTTCGAGCTGGCGCTGCAGAGCAGGACGCGGCTGCGCAAGCTCAACGAGCTGGTGCTCGCCCGGCAGGGCCGCACCTTCGCCGACGTCGACCACGTGGTGATGCAGAACCTGTCCGTGGGCGCCTTCCGGTTCTACGAAGAGACGTTCGACGTCGAGATCGCCCGCGCGTGCTACGACAACCTGCGCGCCTTCGGCCACCTCGGCTCGATCGACATCGTCGCGAACCTCGCTTCGGGCGTGCGGTCAGGAGAGTTCGCCGAGGGCGATCTCGTACTCGTAATGAACAACAGCCCTGCTGCGGCATGGAGCTCGATGTTGGTGGAGATATGACGTCCCAGGAACCGGCACAGTTCGTGAAGTGCCTCGTGTGGGATCTCGACGACACTCTGTGGCGCGGGACCCTCAGCGAGGGCGACGAGCCCGTACTCGACGAGGCGACCGTCCAGGTCATCCGCACGCTCGACGAGCGCGGCATCCTGCACTCGATCGCGTCGGCCAACGACGCCGACCTGGCGCTGGCCGCGCTCGAACGGCTCGGCCTGGCCGAGTACTTCCTCGTCCCGCAGATCGGCTGGGGCGCGAAGTCCGCCTCGGTGCAGGCCGTGGCGGACGCGCTGAACATCGGCGTCGACTCGCTCGCCTTCGTCGACGACCAGCCGTTCAACCTGGAGGAGGTCGCGCACTCGATCCCCTCGGTCCGCTGCCTGCCCGCGGACCTGGTGCCGCACCTGGCCGAACTGCCCGAGTTCAACCCGCCGCTCAGCGCGGAGAGCGGCTCGCGGCGGGCGATGTACCGCAGCATGCACACCCGCGACGCGGCCGAGCGCGACTTCGACGGGCCCCCGCAGCGGTTCCTCGACGGCCTGGGGATGGTGTGCACCGTCGCGGCGGCGGCCCCCGACGACCTCGCCCGCGCCGAGGAACTGACCATCCGCACGCACCAGCTCAACACGACCGGCATCGCCTACAGCCGCGAGGAGCTGCGCGAGCTGGCGACGTCCGCATCGCACCGGGTGCTGGTCGCCGGCCTCGAAGACCGCTACGGGTCCTACGGGACCATCGGCCTCGCCGTGCTGGACGTCGCCGACGCCGACGGCTGGACGCTCGAACTGTTCCTGCTCTCCTGCCGCGTCCTGACGCGCGGGGTGAGTTCGGCGCTGCTCGCCGCGCTCGCCGAGGAGGCGCGCGAGCGGGGCCTGCCGCTGCGGGCCAGGTTCCGGCCCAACGAGCGCAACCGGGCGATGCACGTCGCCCTGCGGTTCGCCGGGTTCGAGCAGGTCACCGACGAGGACGGCACCCTGCTGCTCGAACAGCGCAAGCCGATCACGGCCGCGCACAGCATCGACCTGCGGGGCCTGGCCGGGGCAGTGGGTAGGGTCCCCGTCGACGCCGGCGGTCCCGCGTGACCCGGTCGGGGCCCTCAGAGGAACGGACATGATGGCGAAGAACTCACTTTTGCGGGACCCCACCTTCGCGAAGTACTGGTCGGGGCAGGCCGTTTCCCTCACGGGCTCGGCCATGATCCCCGTCGTGATGCCGCTGATCGCCGCGCTCACGCTGCACGCGAGCGGTCTTGAGGCCTCCGTGGTCTCGGCGGCCTCGCTGCTGCCCGGCATGCTGTTCATGCTGCCGATCGGCGCGCTCATCGAGAACCTGCCGAAGCGGCTGGTGATGATGTGGGCCGACCTCGCGGAGTCGGCGGCGCTCGTCGTCGTACCGGTGCTGTGGTGGGCGGACATGCTGTCCATCGCCGCACTGTGCGTCGTCGGGTTCTTCGCCAGCACCTTCGGCATCGTCTCGCAGGTGGCGAACCAGGCGCTGACGCCCTACCTGGTGCGCGAGGACCAGCTGATCGAGGCGAACGCGAAGCTCACCCTGGCGGAGTCCACGGCCACCAGCGCGGGCCCCGCGGCGGCCGGCTTCCTCGTCGCGCGCCTCGGCGGCCCCGCCACCCTGGGCATCGCGGCCGTCGGCAGCTTCTTCAGCGCGGCGACCCTGGCGGTCATCCGGCCGCCGGAGCCGGCGCCCGACCCCGCGGCCAAGGAGCACGGCCTCTACCAGCTGATCGTGGCCGGGCTGCACTTCATCAAGAAGAACGCCGTCCTGCGCACGCTGATGGCCATCAACGCCGTCGACAACTTCTTCCTCGCCTGGATCCAGGCGATCCTGACCGTGTACTTCCTGCGGGAACTGCACTGGAACAGCGAGGCGGTGGGCCTCGTGCTGGGCGTCGCCGCGCTGGGCGGCGTCATCGGCTCGCTGTGCGCCAAGCGGCTGCACGACCTGCTGGGCACCTCCCGGCTGCTGCTGCTCGCGGTGAGCGCGGGCGCGCCCACCGAGGCCGTGGTGCTGCTCCTGGAGCCGGGCACGGCGGGCAAGGTGGTCGCCTGCGCGGCCCAGTCGGTGGCCATCTTCTTCACGGTCTGCTACTCGGTCACCTCGCGCACCCTGCGGCAGATCGAGTCGCCCGACAACATGCGCACCCGCATCACCGCGGCGCACCGCTGGGTCAGCGTGGCCCTGCTGCCGCTGGGCGCCCTGCTGGGCGGTGTGGCGAGCTCGCTGTTCGGCCTGTACACCGCCATCGCCTGCGGCTGCGCCGGGCTGGTGTGCGCGCCCCTGCTGGCGTGGTTCTCGCCGCTGCGCCGGGCCGAGACCCCGTCGAGTCCATCGGAGGTCAAGACCTCGTGATCCAGCGCCCCGTATCCGGAGAGGACATGAGCCCGTGACGTACCGCACCGAGTTCTTCCACACCTACGACGGGCTGCGGCTGGCCTACCACGTCATCGGGACCGGGCGGCCGATCGTCGTGCTGCCCACGGGACCCGGGCTGCTGCCCGACTACCTGGGCGACCTGGGCGGGCTGCCGCGGCTGACCAACCGGTCGCTGGTCTTCCTCCAGCTGCGCGGTTCGGGCGTGTCCGAGATACCGGACGACCCGGCCACCTACCGGTGCGACCGGATGGTGGAGGACGTCGAGGCGCTCCGCCGCCACCTCATGCTCGACCGCATGGACCTGATCGCCCACTCCCAGGCGGGCGACCTGGGTCTGATGTACGCGGCCAGGCACCCCGACCACCTGGCCAGCCTCGCCCTGGTGACGCCGGTGATGAACGCCATCGGCGTGGAGCCGTCGGCGGACGAGATGCGCGAGTCCATGAAGCTGCGCAGGAACGAGCCGTGGTACGAAGCGGCGGCGGACGCGATCCTGCAGGCCCTGGACGGGGACGCCAGCATGGAACTGCGGGCCAGCTACGTGCCGTTCTTCTACGCGCGGTGGGACCCGGAGGCGCACGCGCACTCCGAGCTCAACAGCGAGCGCGCCACCAGGGTGGAGGCCGGGTTCATCGTCGACGGGATGTTCACGCCCGAGGAGACGCGCCGGGCCCTGTACGCGATGGAGGCGCCGGTGCTGGTCCTGGTCGGCGAGATCGACCTGGCGCCGACCGTGGAGCTGGCGGGCCGGGCCGTGAAGCTGTTCACCGACGGGCAGTTGGTCGTGCAGCCGGGCGCCGCCCACATGCCGTGGGTGGACGACCCGGTCTGGTTCTGCAACGAGATGGCCCGGTTCCTGAAGACCTCCGTCGGCGCGCGGTAGGCCACCGGCCGGTCCCCGCCGCGGCGGGGACCGGCCGCGGTCTTCAGATCCGGCCGAACGCCCGCAGCAGGTACTCCTTGCGGTTCAGCGGGTTGGCGTCGGTGCGGCGGCGCTCGGGCACCGGCCCCGAGACGGGCTGGTGACTGTCGAACCAGGTGGTCAGGACGCCCTCGCCCTGGCTCAGTCCGGGCAGCCGCCGCTCGAACTCCTGCACCGTACGGGCCGGGATGGTGCCCTCGACCAGGCACGTGCTGCCCTGGACCTTCGTCGCGTCCGGTACCGCGCCGCACTCGGTCAGGTTCAGCAGCACGGCGTTGGAGTTGTCGCCCGGCACCTCCAGTTCGAACCTGCTCACCGGCTCGAAGACCCGCGTGCCCGCCTGCTGGAGCGCGTTCATCAGCACCAGCGGGGTCACCTTGCGGAAGTCACCGGCCGCGCTGACGGGGCTGGCGAAACCGGTCTCGGTCAGCGTCACCAGCACGTCGAGCACCTCCCAGCCGTACAGCCCCTGCTTCAGGGTGGAGCGCACCGCCTCGTCGATCGCCTTGTGGAAGGCGTGCGGCAGGGAGCCCAGTTCGACCGACCGCCGGAAGACCACGCCCGAGCCGGGC
Source organism: Streptomyces sp. NPDC050504 (assembly GCF_044458065.1). Classification (NCBI taxonomy): domain Bacteria; kingdom Bacillati; phylum Actinomycetota; class Actinomycetes; order Kitasatosporales; family Streptomycetaceae; genus Streptomyces; species Streptomyces sp. NPDC050504. Next base: position 610,522 of record NZ_JBITHO010000003.1, read on the forward strand.
TCGCCCGGCTCCACCCGCAGCCCGACCGTGGCCCAGAAGACCGTCCTGCCCTTGCCCTCGATCTGCTCCACGCACTCGCCGACCCCCACGGGCCGCTCCACGCAGACGGTCCTGGTGCCCTCGAACTCCACGTCGAGCTTGTAGTCGTCGGCGAGGATGGACTTGATGACCTCCTTCTGCACCTCCCCGTACAGGGAGACGGAGATCTGCTGCTCCTCGTCGTCCTTGCGGATGTTGATGAAGGGGTCCTGGTCGGCGAGCTGGGTCAGCGCGTCGAAGAGCTGCGGCACGAGGCCGTGCCCGACGGGCCTGACGACCGCCTCCAGGCTCGGCGCCGCGAACAGGTGCTCGTTGCGCGGCCCGTCGTCCGTGCCGAGCCGGTCCCCGATGCGGATGTCCTTCAGGCCCCACACCACGGCGATGTCGCCCGCCGACGCGTCCGTCCGCAGCGCCTCGGGGCCCCGGTGGAACACCTCGACCGCCGTGGGCCTGCCGGACAGTTCGGTGACGGCGCCGTGCCGGTCCCGCCGGTGGAAGCGGACCTGGGTACGGGCCTTGAGCTCCCCCGAGTGCAGGCGCACGTAGGCCGCCTTCTCCCCGGCCCAGCCCCGCTTGATCTTGAACACCGTGCCGCACAGCGCCGCGCCGGGGTCGGCGGGCGCGGCCGGCAGCAGGCCGGTGATCCCCGCGACGAGTTCGTCGATGCCTGCGCCGGCCACGGCCGATCCGAAGAACACCGGGTACAGCCGCGCCTCGCGGACCTGCCGGGCCAGCTCGGTGCGGTAGTCCCGCTCGTCCAGGGCCTGTTCGTCGGCCAGGTAGCGGGTCAGGAAGGCGTCGTCGTGCTCGGCGAACGCCTCGGCCAGGTCCGCGGCGAAGCCCTCGTCCGCCACGCTCCGCGGCACGGCGCGCGCCTGCCGCGTGCCGGGCTCCTCCACCCGCGTCATCGGGACGACGACGGGGGCGAGTTCGGTGCGGATGGACTCCAGCAGGTCTTCCGTACGGGCCCCCAGCCGGTCGATCTTGTTCACGAACAGGAGGGTCGGCATGCGCATCTTCACCAGGGTGCGCATCAGCAGCCGGGTCTGGGCCTGGACGCCCTCCACCGCGGAGACCACCAGGACGACCCCGTCGAGCACGCCGAGGGCCCGCTCCACCTCGGAGATGAAGTCCGGGTGGCCCGGCGTGTCGATGAGGTTGACCTTGACGTCGCCGACGGTGAAGGACACCACCGCGGACTGGATGGTGATGCCGCGCTCGCGTTCCAGGGCGTGCGAGTCCGTCTGGGTGTCGCCCCCGTCGACGCTGCCGACGCGGTCGATGACACCGGCCGTGTACAGCAGCCGCTCGGTCAGGCTGGTCTTGCCCGCGTCGATGTGGGCCAGGATGCCGATGTTCACGGTCGTCATGGCGTGCTTCCCCCAGGGTTCTCACGGATGCGCCGTCCGGGGCGCCCCGCGGGGCGCCCCGGACGGCGGGGTCGGGCTCGGACGGTCGGCGGGACGGGCCTTGGAAAGCCCGTGCCCGAAGGCCCTCAGCCGGTTTCGGCCGGTGCCCCGGGGGCCGGGCTCCCCGCGTCGTCCAGCTGGTCCACCCACGCGGCGATCGCCGCGACGGTGGGCATCCGTTCGAGGGCGGCGGCGTCGAACTCGACGTCCAGCGCCGTGCGGACGCGGTTGACCAGCCGGGCGGCGGCCAGCCGGTCGCCGCCGAGGCCGAAGAAGTCGTCGTCGGGGCCGACCGCGAGGTCGGGACTGCGCAGACTGTCGGCGAACAGCTCGGCGAGCAGCTCCTCGGTCTCCCCCTCAAGCGGGCGCGGGCCCGCGTGGGGCGCGGGCGCGATCGGGGCGTCCGGCTCCGCGGCGCACTGGCCCAGCAGCTCGACGAGCCGGGCCACGAGCGCCTCGACGGTCGCGGCCTCGAACAGCGTGCTGTCGTACTCGACGACGCCGGTCAGGCCCTGCGCCCCGGCCGTCTCCTCCTGCGCCGCGTCGAGGAACGTGATGTCCAGGTCGAACTTGGCCGTGCCGTTGTCGACCTGCTCGGCGACGCACTCCACCCCGGCCAGGCGCAGCCGCTCGGCCGGGCCCTGCTGGAAGGACATCATGGTCTGGAACCCGGCGCCCTGCCCGAGGTTGCGCGGCAGGTCCAGCGCGTCGACGACCGCGTCGAACGGGATCAGCGCGTGCGAGAACGCCTCGGTGTCCCGGCGGGCCAGCTGCGCGACCAGCTCGCGGAAGGTCGGTTCGCCCGACACGTCGGCCCGCAGGATCACCGTGTTGACGAAGAACCCGACGAGGTCGTCGAGCACGGCCGCGTCGCGGCCCGCGACGGGCACGCCGATCGGCACGTCGTCCCCCGCCCCGAAGTCGCGCAGCAGGACGGAGACCGCCGCGTGCAGGGGGGCGTACCCGGTGGTGCCGCACGACCGCGCGAGGTCCAGCAGCCCCCGGTGGACGTCCGCGCCGACCGTGAAGTGGGCCCGCGCCCCCACCCGCCGGTCATCGTCGACCGCCCGCGGACGGTCGACCGGTACGGCCGCGTCGGCGGGCGCGTCGGCCAGTGACGCGGTCCAGTGGTCGAGGTCGGCCTGGAGCCGCGGGTGCCTGGAGCCGTCCCGTCCGGCGAGCAGCCTGCGCTGCCACAGGCTGTAGTCGCCGTACTGCACGGCGAGCGCGGGCCAGGACGGTTCGGTGCCCGAGGTGCGGGCGGTGTACGCCTCGCCCAGGTCGCGCAGGAGCGGGCGCAGCGACCAGCCGTCGGCCGCGATGTGGTGGACGACCAGCACCAGCGTGGACTCGTGGGCGTCCGGACCCGTCCGCAGCAGCCGGGCGCGCAGGGGCACTTCGGCGGTCAGGTCGAAGCTGTACCGGCAGGCTTCGTGGACGGCCGCGGCCGTCCCGTCGGCGCCGACCTCCTCGACGGTCAGGCAGGGCGCGAGTCCGTCGGGGTCGAGCACCCGCTGGAAGGGGACGCCGTCCTTCTCGCCGAAGACGGTGCGCAGGCTCTCGTGCCGGGTCAGCACGTCCGTCAGCGCCCCGGCGAGCGCGTCCGTGTCCACCCGTCCGGTCAGCCGCCAGACCAGGGGGATGTTGTACGCGGGGCTCGGGCCGTCCAGCCGGTGCAGGAACCACAGCCGGGCCTGGGCCGAGGAGAGCGGCACGCGCCGGGGCCTGGGGAGCGCGACGAGCGGCGTCAGCTGTGCGCCCCGGCCGCTCTCGATGAGCTCGGCGAGTCCGGCGGCGGTGGGCGCGTCGAAGACCGCCCGGAAGCCGACCTCGACGCCGAGCGCCTCGCGGATGCCGTTGGTCATGCGGGTGGCCAGCAGGGAGTTGCCGCCCAGCTCGAAGAAGTTGTCGTCGACGCCGACCTGTTCGTGGTGGAGCAGCTGGGAGATCAGCCCGGTCAGCACCCGCTCGGTCGCGGTGAGCGGGCGCGCGTTCGGGGCCGGCCGGTGCTCGGGGACCCGCTGGGTGACCAGGGCCGCCCGGTCGATCTTGCCGCTCCCCGTCATCGGCAGCCGGTCCAGGGGCACCCAGGCGCTCGGCACCATGTAGGTCGGCAGCTCGCGCCGCGCGTACGCGCGCAGTTCCGTCAGGTCCGTCAGGTCGGCCGACCGTCCCGGCCTGGCCACGAAGAAGGCCACCAGCCGCAGTTCCGCGCTGTTGGCGTCCCCGGCCGACCCGTCCAGCGGCTGGGCCACCACCGCGCACTGCGCGACGGCCGGGTGCGCCGCCACGGCGGCCTCGATCTCGCCGAGTTCGGCCCGGATGCCGCGGATCTTGATCTGCTGGTCGCCGCGGCCGATGTAGTCCAGGCTGCCGTCGGGCCGGCGGCGCACGAGGTCGCCTGTGCGGTACATGCGGGACCCCGCCCGCACCGCGCCCGCGGGACCGGCCGGATCGGGGAACGGGCAGGCGACGAACCGCGACGCCGTCAGGCCGGGCCTGCCGTGGTAGCCGCGCGCCACGCTGCCGCCCGCGACGTACAGCTCGCCGACCGTGCCGTCGGGCACCGGCTCCAGCCGCTCGTCCAGGACGTGGAGGCCCGTTCCCCGGACCGCCGACCCGATCGGGGGCGTCCGGTCGCCGTCCGGCTCCAGCTCGCACGTGGTGACGCAGACGGTCGTCTCGGTCGGCCCGTAGATGTTGATGAAGGTACGGCCCGGCGCCCACCGCCTGACCAGCGCGGCGGGGCATGCCTCGCCGCCCGATATCAGCACTTCGAGCGCGCCGCCCGGCAGGACGGGCTCGCCCTCCGGCGGCGTGATCGCGACCAGGGAGGCGGGCGTGGCGAAGGTGTGCGTCACGGCCGTGCGCACCAGCACCTCGGCGAGGTCCTCGTGGCGGCCGCGCGGGATCACCAGGGTCGCGCCGTGCGCGAACGCCAGCAGGAGTTCGAGGACGGCCGCGTCGAAGCTGGGGGAGGTCTGCTGCAGCACGCGGCTGGTGGGCTTCGTCCCGGCGCTCGCGGTGAACCGGCCGAGCAGGTCGGCGAGTCCGCGGTGGGTGACCGTGACGGCCTTGGGCCTGCCCGTCGAGCCGGAGGTGTAGATGAGGTAGCAGGGGTGGCCCGGGCGGAGCGCGGTGGTGCGGTCGGCCGGGGCGAAGGGCCGCGGCGGGAGCGGCTCCGCCGGGCCGGCCACGGCGCCCGTGCCGTCCAGCGTCAGGGTGGGCCCGGTGATCGTCGCTGCGGCCTCAGCGGCCGGTACGAGGGTCAGGGCCGGGTCCGCGTCCTGGAGCATGAACTCCAGGCGCCGCGCGGGGTAGTCCAGGTCGAGCGGCAGGTAGGCGGCGCCCGCCTTGGCGATGGCGAGCGCGGCGACGACGAAGGCGATGCCCCGGGGCATCGCGACCGCCACGATCGACTCGGGCCCGATCCCGCGCCCGCGCAGCTCCCAGGCCAGCAGGTCGGAGCGGCTGCCGAGTTCGGCGTAGGTCAGCACGGTCGGGCCGTGCTCGCCCTCCTGTTCCACCGCGACGGCGTCGGGGGTCAGCGCCACCTGCGTCGTGAGCAGGTCGGCCAGGCTCGGCTGTGTCCCGTCGGCCTCGTCCGCCGCGTCCGCCGCGTCCGCCGCGTCCGTTCCCGTACGCAGGCTCACGGGGCGGTCGTCGGTCCACGAGCGCTCGACGAAGTCGAGGCAGTCGGCCGCCCGCCCCTCGAAGACGGGGCGCCAGCCGGGCGGCACCGGGGTGTCCGCAGGCCACAGGCTGTGCTGGTCCTCGTCGTTGACCAGCACCAGGCGCGCCGCGTCAAGGTCGTCGAATGGATTCATTGGTTCACCTTGCCTGTGTCGGCCGACGGGTCCGTGGGCCGTGCGGGCCCCACGACGACCGCGGCAACCACGAGATCGTCATCGAAGTGGTAGCGCCCGGAGAATTCCGAACGAGGTGCGTCCGCGGCCAGGACGTGGCCGACGAAGGCGTGCCGCGCGGGGTCGATGGTCACCTCCACGTCGTGGAAGTCCAGCCAGCGACGGGTCATCGGGTACCACGCCTTGTAGAGCGCCTCCTTGGCGCAGAACACCAGCGTGGGCCAGGCCGCGCCGGGTTCGTGCCGCCGGAGGTCGGCGAGCCGGTGCGCCTCGGCGGGGCGCAGCACCAGTTCGGCGACGCCGGGCGCCAGGTCGCGGTGGGGCTCGGCGTCGATGCCCAGGGCGAGCACGTCGCCGTACTCGGCCACGGCGGCCGCCCGGTAGCCGTCGCAGTGGGTGATGCTGCCGACGACGCCGGGCGGCCACACGGGGGCGCGGTCGCGGCCCCGGCCGACCGGGACGGGTGTCCGGCCGAGCCCGGCCAGGGCCTGGTGGGCGCAGCGCCTGGCCGTGAGGAACTCCCGGCGCCTGCTCTCCACCACCCCGGCGACGAGCTCGGCCTCGGCCTCGAACGCGTGGAGCGGTTCCAGGTCGCCGAACGCCTCGGCGGTCGACACCGCGGCCGGTACGACGGCCGCGAGCCGGCCCGCCCCGGAGAGCGGCTCAGGCATACTCGATCCAGTGGGCCGACTCGATCAGGTCGGTCAGCTCGGCGAGTTGCTCGTGGGTGTCCACCTGGCCGGACAGCGCGGCGACCGCGGACTGCGAGCCGGTCCGCCAGCTGACGTCCGCGCCCGCCTCGGTCAGGACCTGCACCCGCTCCACGCCCGGCAGCGTGCGCAGCACCGTGATGTCCCCGATCGCGGTGACCCGGCCGACGTGCATCGGCGGCACGATCAGGTAGTAGAAGACGACGGGGCCCGTGCCCAGCACGTCGGGGCGGGGCAGGGGGCGGCCCAGCGCGGCGGCGACGGCGGTCGCGACGGGGTCGCAGGTCGCCGAGCGCAGCGCGAGGTCGTCGGTCCAGCCGCCGAGCCGCCCGTTCACCTCGATCACCCGGGGCCCTTCGGCGGTCAGTTTGATCTCGACCTGTGCCATGCCGCCCCGGATGCCGACGGCGCGCACCGCGCGGCCCGACAGCTCGGTGAGCGTCCGGATCTCGTCCGCGGGCAGCACCGACCGCGCGCCGTACCCGCCGCGCTCGCGGAACGGCGTGGCGAGGGTGAACTTGCTGGTGACGAAGACGGGGACGACCTCGTCGCCGTCCACGACGCAGTCGACGGCCACGTAGTCGCCCCAGGGGTGCGGGGTGGGCCGTCCGACGAGCCGTTCCTCCAGGAGCAACTCGGATTCGAGCGCCAGCAGTTCGGTGACGACCCCGCGGGCCTCGTCGTGGGTCGTCAGTGCCACCGTGTTGCGGCTGGAGGCGCTGACGACGGGCTTGACGATCGCGGGGAGCCCCACTTCGGCGAGCGCGGCGTCGATCTCGTCGGCCGAGCGCACGGTCCGTGCGCGGATGCCGTCGACCCCGGCGGCCCGCAGCGCCTCGCGCTGGAGGTCCTTGCGGGTGATCGCGGGCACGGCCGCGAGGTCGTGGTGGGTCAGGCCGAGCGCGGCGGCGAGTTCGGCGGTGCGGCCGAGCTGGTACTCGCTGAAGGTGACGATGCCGTCGGGCTCGTACTCGCGCAGTTCGTCGACGTCGTCCAGGTCGACCACGGCGCCGAACGCCTCCAGGGTGGCCGCCATGTCCTGTGCGTGCGGGGTGTCGGCGAGCGCGAACAGCAGCGTGCAGTCGTGTTCCGCGGCCGCTTCCGCGATGCGCTCGGGGCCCGCGCTGCCGGCGTCGTAGACCACCAGTAGGACCTGCTTACCCATTGCGGTCGCCTCCTTCGGCAGACGTCGTCCGGACCGTCGGGGACAGGGTCCGCAGGTCGCGCGCCTGGGCGACCTCCGCGCACCCGGCCAGCCCGAGGGCGTCGCGGAACTCCTTCTTCAACAGTTCCAGCGTGTGGCGGGCCCCGGCCTCGCCGGCCGCGCCCAGTCCCCACAGCACCGGGCGGCCGACGAGCACCGCGTCGGCGCCCAGGGCCAGTGCCTTGAGCACGTCGACGCCGGAGCGCACCCCGCTGTCGAACAGGACGGCGCAGCGCTCCCCCACGGCCGCGCGGACGTCCGCCAGGCAGTCGACGGAGGCGGCGACGCCGTCCAGTTGCCGTCCGCCGTGGTTCGACACCACGATGCCGTCGGCCCCGCAGTCGGCGGCGCGCCGGGCGTCATCGGCGTCGAGGATCCCCTTGAGCACCAGCGGCAGGCGGGTGCGGGCGCGCAGGGCCTCGATGTCCCTCCAGTTCAGCGACGGGCTGAAGAGGTCGGCGGTGTGTTGGGCCACGGCCGATCCCGACGGCCGTACGGCGTCGTACTGGTCGGCGGCGGGCAGGTTCGCCGCGACGACGCCGGGGCCCACCGCGAAGTCGTTGCGGACGTCCCGCAGCCGTCGGCCCATCCACGGGACGTCGACCGTGACGACGAGCGCGTCGCACCCGGCCTCCTCGGCGCGGTGCACCAGTCCGTCGCGGGTCCGCTCCTCGCGCAGCCAGTAGAGCTGGAACCAGAGGGCGGCGCCCTCCGCGGCGATCGCCTCGATCGAGCGGCTGCTGAGCGTACTGACGCAGAGCGGCACGCCCGCGTCGCGGGCGGCCCGCGCCGTCGCCAGTTCGGCCTCTTCGTCGACCAGTTGGTGGTAGGCGATCGGCGCGACGGCGAGCGGCGCCGACGCCTCGCGCCCGAAGAGCGTCGTCCCGGTGGTGACGGCGGACACGTCGCGCAGCGCCCGCGGCACGATCCGGTGGGAGTCCAGTGCCGCGCGGTTGCCCGCGAGGGTCAGCTCCGCTCCGGCTCCGCCGTCGATGAAGTCCCGTACGTGCTCCGGGATCCGGCGGCGGGCGAGTTCGGCGACGTCCGCCACGGTCAGGGCGTCCGCCAGGCCGGGTGCGCCGTCCGGCACGGGCGGTGTCGTCTCAGGGCGAGGCAACGCGTTCCCCCTCGACCGCCTCGTACAGGGCCTTGATGTTGGAGCTGCCGAAGGTCCTGGCGCCCTGCCGTTCGATGACCTCGAAGAACAGCGTGCGCCTGGGGTGGATAGAGCGGGTGAAGATCTGGAAGAGCTGCCCGCCGTGGTCCTCGTCGACGAGGACGTTCAGTTCGCGCAGGCGCGGGACGGTGTGCCGGGGCGGGGCGACCCGCTCGGGCAGCCGCGTGTAGTACGCGTCGGGCGTGGACAGGAACTCGACGTCGTTCCCGGCGAGCGTGGTGACCGCGCGGACGATGTCGTCGACCGCCAGGGCCACGTGCTGCACGCCGGGCCCGCCGTGGCCGGCGAGGAAGTCGTTGATCTGGCCGTTCGCGGCGTCCGGATCGGGCGCGATGATCGTGAACGTCACGGTGCCCGAGGGGCTCTGCACGACCTTGGAGAGCATGGCCTGGGCGCCGACGACGATGCGCTCGGCGAATATCTCGGCGAACCCGAAGGCCCGCCCGTAGTACTCGACCGTCTCGTCGAGCCCGCCCTCGGCGACGATGACGGCGAAGTGGTCGGCCGCGAAGACCTCGAAGTCCCCGGCGGCCGGTGCCGCGGCGGGCGCGGTCGGCCGGTGGCCGGCGGGTATCGGGGCGGCCGTCCCCTCGCGCTGCACCAGGGTGTGCACGACGTCGCCGAAGCCGGAGACCTTCGCGACGCAGGCGATGCCCTCCTGCTCCGGCTCCCAGGGCTCGACGAGGCCGGTTCCGCCCGCGGCGACGACGCTCTCGTAGGCCTGCCGGACGTCGGGGGTGCGCAGGGCGATGTCGACGACCCCGTCGCCGCCGTGGGCCTTCACGTAGCCGGCGGCCGGGTGGTCGGGGGAAGCGGCCTCGGTGAGCACCAGGGTCATTCCGCCGCGGCGCAGGACGGCGGACCGGAATCCCGCCTCCGCCGACCCGCCCTCGGCCACCTGCTGGAAGCCGTACTGCTCGCACCAGACGCCCTGCGTCACGTCCAGGGTTTCGACGTACATTTCTATGCAGTCGAGATCGAAGCTGTTGGTCATCAGGCTCCTCACCTACGCCTCTGGACGCCCCGGGCAGAGCAAGCGCGCGAGCTGCCGCGGGTGCACCCTGGCCTCGCAAGGGGCGCCCGCCAAGATCAGGTTCAGAACATAGCCCATCGGATCTTGGAAGTCAGCTGTCTTCGAAGCCACAAAGGCCAGTTGGCGGACTCTTTGCTACCGCTCGCCGTGAGCCCGGCAAACGGGCGATCCGAAGGGTGGGGCTATCCTGCCCCGATGTTGGGTGAAATCAGCGCCGAAGGGCGCAGTGCCGCGTCGAGTGGTCCCGTACCGGACGCGAAGAACCGAGTGCTCGATCTTGAATTGGCTTCTCTGCACGGCTCGTTGACGGATCCGATGATGTCGTCCCTGAAGTTTCTCAACGAGGTTTCGAGTCGTTTCCCGGAAAGTATTTCCTTTGCCGCGGGACGGCCCACCGAGGATCATTTCGACACGGCGGACATCACCCGCTATGTCGAGATCTTCACCAACTACCTGCGCGCGCACCACGGGATGTCCGATGCGGAGGTGCGCAGCACGCTGCTCCAGTACGGCCGCACCAACGGAATCATCCACGAACTCGTCGCCCGGCAGCTGGAGGTCGACGAGGGGGTCCGGGTCCCGGCCGAGTCCGTCGTGGTCACCGTCGGCGCCCAGGAGGGCATGTTCCTGGTGCTGCGCGCGCTGTGCGCCGGGCCGCGGGACGCGGTGCTCAGCGTGTCGCCGACGTACGCGGGCCTGGCGGGCGCCGCCCGGCTGGTCGGCTGCCCCGTCGTGCCCGTGCGCAGCGGATCCACCGGCATCGACCTCGCCGACCTGCGGTTCAGGATCGAACAGACGCGCCGCGACGGCCTGCGCCCGCGCGCCCTGTACGTCATTCCGGACGCCGCGAACCCCACCGGCATCAGCCTCGACACGGCCACCAGGCACCGGCTGCTGGAGATCGCCGAGGCCGAGGACCTGCTCCTGCTCGAAGACAACGCGTACAGCGTCTTCGCGGGCCCCGGGGACCGGCTGCCCTCGCTGAAGGCGCTGGACGAGCGGCGCCGGGTGATCCGCATCGGCTCGTTCGCCAAGACGGTGTGGCCGGGCGCCAGGGTCGGCTACGTGCTCGCCGACCAGCTCGTGGGCGCGGCGGACGACGCCGCCCGCACCACGCTCCTGGCCGATCAACTCGGCGTCATCAAAAGCATGTTGACCGTCAATACCTCACCCGTGACACAAGCCCTGGTGGGCGGCGCCCTACTGGCCAACGGCAGCAGTCTGTTCACCGCGAACGAACGACAGAACGCTATCTATCAGCGCAATCTGGGGCTGGTGCTTGACGGACTCCGGATACGGTTGTCCAATGTGCCAGGCGTTTCGTGGAATTCGCCCTCCGGCGGCTTCTTCGTCACCTTGAGCGTGCCATTTCACGTGGATGCCGCGTCAGTTGAGGAGTCGGCCCGTACGCACGGTGTCCTATGGACCCCGATGTCCGCCTTCTACACGGACGGTGGCGGTACCAATGAGATTCGGTTGGCATTCAGCCAGATGCATCCGGAGACCATTGAGGAGGGCCTGGATCGGCTCGCCGGATTCATCCGCGCAGCCACTTCGGGAGACCACTGACAACAGTGGTAACTCGTAAGGATTCTTGTACAGTTCGGCCATGACGACACCTGTTGTGACTTCGAGCGACATCTCCGCCGGCCAGGTCCGTGAAACCATAGCCAGGCACATGCTTGCCGATGGCTACGAGCTGGTGCTTGACCTGGATGCCTCGCACGGCTCCTGGCTGGTGGACGGCCGTACCGGAGCTTCCTACTTGGATTTCTTCAGCTTCTTCGCCTCCCAGGCGCTGGGCATGAACCATCCGGCACTGGCGGGCGACGAGGCGTTCGTCGGGGAACTGGGCCGCGTCGCCGTCAACAAGCCCAGTAACACGGACATCTACTCCGTTCCCATGGCGCGTTTCGTCGACACGTTCGTCCGCGTGCTCGGCGACCCCGCACTGCCGCACCTGTTCTTCGTCGACGGCGGAACGCTCGCCGTGGAGAACGCCCTCAAGGTGTCCTTCGACTGGAAGAGCCGCTGGAACGAGGCGCACGGCATCGACCCCGCCCTGGGCACGAAGGTCCTGCACCTGGAGAACGCGTTCCACGGCCGTTCCGGTTACACGCTGAGCCTCACCAACACCTGCGACAAGAACAACGTCGCCCGGTTCCCGAAGTTCGACTGGCCGCGCATCCCGTCCCCGTCCATCAACGGGAACGACGACGTCGTCGCCGCCGAGGAGCGGGCCCTGGCGGCCGCGCGCCACGCGTTCGAGTCGAACCCGCACGACATCGCGTGCTTCGTCGCCGAGCCGATCCAGGGCGCCGGCGGGGACAACCACTTCCGCCCGGAGTTCCTCCAGGCGATCCAGGCGCTGTGCCGCGAGTTCGACGCGCTGTTCGTCATGGACGAGGTGCAGACCGGCGTCGCCATGACCGGCACCGCCTGGGCCTACCAGCAACTGGGCGTCCAGCCCGACATCGTCGCCTTCGGCAAGAAGGTGCAGGTCTGCGGCATCATGGCCGGCGGCCGCATCGACGAGGTCGGCGAGAACGTCTTCAACGTCTCGTCGCGGCTGTGCTCGACCTGGGGCGGGAACCTGACCGACATGGTGCGCTCCCGCCGCATCCTGGAGGTCATCGAGTCCGAGGGGCTCATCGAGCGCTCCGCCGAGCTCGGCGAGCACCTGCAGCAGGGGCTGGCCGCCCTCGCCCAGCGCCACGCCGTCATCAGCGACGTGCGCGGCCGCGGCCTGTTCTGCGCGCTCTCGCTGCCGACCACGGACATGCGCGACACCGTCCTCGCGCGGCTGCGCGAGGACGAGCGGGTGCTCGTCCCGGGCTCCGGGCCCACCAGCGTCCAGTTCCGCCCGGGGCTGACCGTGACGCGCGAAGAGCTGGACCACGGCATCGCCGCCCTGGACCGCGTGCTCACCGCACTGGCCTGACCGGGGAATGGGGGACACCGCCGTGACGTCCGACAACGGGGCCGCACCGCAGCAGGACGTCCTGCTGCACACATCGGCCCTCCACGGCTCGCTCGAAGACGCGTCGCTGAGCTCGATGAACTTCCTCAACGAGATCGCGCAGCGCTATCCGGACGCCGTCTCGTTCGCCCCTGGCCGCCCCTACGAGGGGTTCTTCGAGACCGACCTCGTCCACGACTACCTGCGCCGGTTCGAGCAGTACCTGAGGGAGGAGAAGGGGTACGACGAGGAGCAGGTCCGCCGCGTCCTCTTCCAGTACGGGCGCACCAAGGGGATCATCCACGAGCTGATCGCCCGGCACCTGGAACTGACCGAGGGCATCACCGTCGACCCGGATTCCGTGGTGGTCACCTCCGGCTGCCAGGAGGCGATGTTCCTGGTGCTGCGGGCGCTGCGCCGGGACGAGCGGGACGTCGTGCTCGCGGTGTCCCCCCAGTACGTCGGGTTCACGGGCGCCGCCCGGCTCCTGGACCTGCCGGTCCTGGAGGTCGCGGGCGGGGACCGCGGGGTGGACCTCGAAAGCGTGGCGGACGTCGTCGCCGGGGCCCGCGCACGGGGGCTGCGCCCGCGGGCGCTGTACCTCGTGCCGGACTTCTCCAATCCGTCGGGGGTGAGCCTGGACGTGGACACCCGCCACGCGCTGCTCGACCTCGCCGACCGGCTGGACCTGCTGCTCCTGGAGGACAACCCCTACGGATACTTCAGTGCCGACGGGGAACGCCTGCCGACCCTGAAGTCACTCGACACGAAGCACCGGGTCGTCCACCTCGGCTCGTTCGCGAAGACCGGTCTGCCCGGTGCCCGCATCGGGTACGCGGTCGCCGACCAGCCCGTGACCGGCGCCGACGGCGGCACGGGCCTGCTCGCCGATCAGCTGTCGAAGATCAAGAGCATGCTGACCGTGAACACCTCGCCCATCGCCCAGGCCGTGATCGCGGGCAAACTGCTGACGTACGGCTGCGACCTGCGCCGGGCGAACGAGCGGGAGATCGCGCTCTACCGGGAGAACCTCGAACGGCTGCTCGACCGCCTGGCCCGCCACTTCCCCCCGGAGGGCGGCTCCGGCGTGAGCTGGAACGTGCCGCGCGGGGGGTTCTTCCTGGTCGTCACGGTGCCCTTCGAGGCCGACGAGAAGCTGCTGGAGACCTCGGCGCGCGACCACGGCGTGCTGTGGACCCCGATGCGGCACTTCAGCACCGACCCCGCGGCCCTGTGCCAGATCAGGCTCTCGTTCAGTCTGGTCACCGGGGAGCGGATCGACCGGGGCGTGGAGCGGTTCGCCGATCTCGTCGCGCGACGGGCGGGCTGAGCCCGGAAGGAACACGGGCGGACCGCTGCCGGTCCGCCCGTGCCGGTGTTCTACGGGGAAAGTTTTACGGGAAAAGCGGAACGGCCGACATCGTGAATCCGATGTCGACCGTTCCGTCGAAGTGCGCGAGGGGGGATTTGAACCCCCACGTCCCGAAGGACACTGGCACCTGAAGCCAGCGCGTCTGCCGTTCCGCCACTCGCGCATGAGTGGTGTTGCTCGGGTTCCTTGCCTTGCGGCCCGTTCCCCTGGCGACGTCTGGAAGATTAGCACGCTGGACAGGGTGGATTCACATCCGTTGTTTCGGGGCCGCTCCGCCGGGCACCGGACTGTCGACCAGCGGCTCGGCGGAGGGGGGCCGACGGGAACCCCGGGGGCGCGCACCCACTCCTCCTGAGTGGACCCCGGGTGCGGGACACTGTCACGGGGCCGCCTCTACGATCCGTGTGAGAGGTGACACTCGTCCACCGGGCAGAGAAGGGGAACCAGCCGATTTCCCGACGCGTGGATACGATCAGTAAGCAGTACCAGCAGAGCTACGACGGAGGAGGTGCCCCATGGGAGTCCTGAAGCGTTTCGAGCAGCGTCTCGAAGGCCTGGTCAACGGCACCTTCGCCAAGGTCTTCAAGTCCGAGGTCCAGCCCGTCGAGATCGCCGGCGCCCTCCAGCGCGAGTGCGACAACAACGCGACGATCTGGAACCGCGAGCGGACCGTCGTACCCAACGACTTCATCGTCGAACTGAGCACGCCCGACTACGAACGGCTGAGCCCGTACTCGGGGCAGCTCGGCGACGAGCTGTCCGGACTCGTCCGCGACTACGCCAAGCAGCAGCGCTACACCTTCATGGGCCCCATCAAGGTCCACCTGGAGAAGGCGGAGGACCTGGACACGGGCCTCTACCGCGTCCGCAGCCGCACCCTCGCGTCGAGTTCGTCACAGCAGCAGGGCGCTGGCCCCGGGCCCGTGCCCGCCCGGCCGTCGGGCGCCCCCGGGGGCGGTCCCGGTGCGGGTGGGCAGAGCCACCCGGCCGCTCCCCCCATGCCCCCGGCGCCGCCCGGCGCGGGAGCACGTCCGGGGCAGGCCCCCGGAGACCGGCGCCCCGCGGCGCCCGGCCCGCTGCCGGGCGCGCAGGTACGGCGCTGGATCGAGATCAACGGCACCCGCCACCAGATCTCCCGCCCGACGCTGGTGCTGGGTCGCAGCACCGACGCCGACGTGCGGATCGACGACCCCGGCGTATCGCGCCGGCACTGTGAGATCCGGACCGGAACGCCCTCGACGATCCAGGATCTCGGGTCCACCAACGGCATCGTGGTGGACGGGCAGCACACCACCCGCGCTACGCTCCGCGACGGCTCGCGGATCGTCGTGGGCAGCACCACCATCGTTTACCGGCAAGCCGAAGGGTGAAGCGGGGGCAATGTCAGAGCTGACCCTGACGGTCATGAGGCTGGGTTTCCTGGCTGTTCTGTGGCTGTTCGTCATCGTGGCCGTCCAGGTCATCCGCAGCGACCTGTTCGGTACGCGCGTCACGCAGCGCGGCTCACGCCGCAACGCTCCCGACGCGCGCCAGCCGACGGGCCGCCAGCCCGCCGCGGCCCCACCGCCGCAGCGCCAGCAGCCGTCGGGCCGCCAGCGCCGGGGCGCCCCCACCAAGCTGGTGGTCTCCGAGGGCACCCTCACGGGCACCACGGTCGCGCTCCAGGGGCAGACCATCACGCTCGGCCGGGCACACGACTCCACGATCGTGCTGGACGACGACTACGCGTCCAGCAGGCATGCCAGGATCTACCCGGACCGCGACGGCCAGTGGATCGTCGAGGACCTCGGATCCACCAACGGCACGTACCTCGACCGGACCCGGCTCACTTCTCCTCAGCCGATCCCGCTGGGCGCGCCGATCCGCATCGGCAAGACCGTCATCGAGCTGCGGAAGTAGTAGGACAATGACAGCGCGCGAGCGGAGCGAGCGAGCCGCGGCGGCCTTCGAAGCGGGCCGCGGCGGACTCCCGACCGGAGGGTGGGCAGTGTGGCTCAAGACCGGTTGTACCCGGGCGCGGCGGGTGAGGTGCGCATGAGTCTTTCGCTGCGCTTCGCCGCCGGTTCGCACAAGGGCATGATCCGGGAGGGCAACGAGGACTCCGGCTACGCCGGGCCACGCCTCCTCGCCATCGCCGACGGCATGGGCGGCCAGGCCGCGGGCGAGGTCGCGAGCTCCGAGGTGATCTCCACCCTCGTCACGCTCGACGACGACATCCCCGGCTCGGACATCCTCACCTCGCTCGGTACGGCCGTCCAGCGCGCCAACGACCAGCTCCGCATGATGGTCGAGGAGGACCCCCAGCTGGAGGGCATGGGCACCACGCTCACCGCCCTGCTCTGGACCGGTCAGCGCCTCGGCCTCGTCCACGTCGGCGACTCCCGCGCCTACCTGCTGCGCGACGGCGTCCTCACCCAGATCACCCAGGACCACACCTGGGTGCAGCGGCTCGTCGACGAGGGCCGCATCACCGAGGAAGAGGCCACCACGCACCCGCAGCGCTCGCTGCTGATGCGCGCGCTCGGCAGCGGCGACCACGTGGAGCCCGACCTGTCGATCCGCGAGGTCCGCGCGGGCGACCGCTACCTCATCTGCTCCGACGGCCTGTCCGGCGTCGTCTCCCACCAGACGATGGAGGAGACGCTCGCCAGCTACCAGGGCCCGCAGGAGACCATCCAGGACCTGATCCAGCTCGCGCTGCGCGGCGGCGGCCCCGACAACATCACCTGCATCGTCGCGGACGTCCTCGACACCGACTCCAACGACACCCTGGCCGGTCAGCTGACCGACACCCCGGTCGTCGTCGGCGCGGTCGCCGAGAACCAGATCCAGCTGAACGACGGCGGCGCCATGCAGACCCCGGCGGGACGCGCGGCGGGCCTCGGCCGCCCCGTGCCGCCGCAGGGCCCGTCGGCGGGCGGTTCGTTCGGCCCTCCCGGCAGCGGTGACGACGCCGGGTACGGCGGCGGGGCGCCCGACGGCTCCTACGGCGCGTACGCCGACGACGACTTCGTGAAGCCCGGCGGGGGCCGCAAGTGGCTCAGGAGATCGCTGTGGACCGTGCTCGCCCTCGCGGTCGTGGGCGGCGGTCTGTACGGCGGCTACCGCTGGACGCAGACCCAGTACTACATCGGCGCCAAGGGCGAGCACGTGGCGCTGTACCGCGGCCTCGACCAGGACCTGGCGTGGTTCTCGCTCTCCGAGGTCGAGCAGGACCACCCCGAGATCGAACTCACGTGCCTCTCGGACCTCCAGGCGGGCGAAGTCCGCGGCACCATCCACGAGGGCAGCCTGAAGAAGGCCCAGCAGAAGATCGAGCTGCTCGCCGCCGACTGCAAGCAGAACAAGCAGCGCGAGGCGGCCGACAAGAACGCCAAGACCCCGAAGACCGGAGAGGGCGAAGCGGGCGGCTCCGGCGGCACTCCCGCCCCCGGCACGTCCAAGAACCCGACGCCCACACCGAGCTCCACCACCTCCGCCGACGACGCGGAACAGCAGATGGCCGGCGGTGCGGTGGGCAGCAAGCAGCCGTAGGGGGCCTCCAGCACCATGAGCGTTGTCACCAACACGACCACGATCGGCGCGATCGACGCGCCGAGCCGACGCAACACCGAGCTGATGCTGCTCGTGTTCGCGGTGGCCATCGCGGTCTTCGCGTACGCCAATGTGGGCCTCGCCCTCAACGGCGAACTGCCCGCGGGCATGCTCGGCTACGGACTGGGCCTCGCGATGCTCGCGGGCGTGAGCCACCTCGTGGTGCGCAAGTTCGCCAAGTACGCCGACCCGCTGCTGCTGCCGCTGGCCACGCTCCTCAACGGCATCGGCCTGGCGCTGATCTGGCGGCTCGACCAGTCGGAGAAGTTCCAGGCGCTGAAGACGTTCGCGCCCGCGGCCTCCAAGCAGCTGATGTTCTCGGCGGTGGGCGTCGCGCTCTTCGTCGGCACGCTGATCCTGCTCAAGGACCACCGCATCCTCCAGCGCTACACCTACATCTCCATGGTGGTGGCGCTGTTCCTGCTGGTCCTGCCGATGTTCTTCCCCGCCGTCAACGGCGCCAAGATCTGGATCAAGATCCCCGGCGTCGGCACCATCCAGCCCGGTGAGTTCGCGAAGATCGTCATCGCGGTCTTCTTCTCCGGCTACCTGATGGTCAAGCGCGACGCGCTCGCGCTGGCCAGCCGCCGCTTCATGGGCCTGTACCTGCCGCGCGGCCGCGACCTGGGCCCGATCCTCGTCGTCTGGGCGATGTCGATCCTCATCCTGGTCTTCGAGACCGACCTCGGCACCTCGCTGCTGTTCTTCGGCATGTTCGTCGTGATGCTGTACGTCGCGACCGAGCGCACCAGCTGGATCGTCTTCGGCCTCCTGATGTCCGCGGCGGGCGCGATCGGCGTCGCCACCTTCGAGCCGCACGTCCAGCAGCGCGTCGACGCCTGGCTCGACCCGTTCGCCGGCTACGGCAAGATCGCGGCCAGCGAGCAGGTCGCCAAGTCCCTGATGGCGTTCGGCTCGGGCGGCACCCTCGGCACCGGCCTCGGCCAGGGCCACTCCGACCTGATCGGCTTCGCCGCCAACTCCGACTTCATCCTCGCCACGGTCGGCGAGGAGCTCGGCCTCGCCGGGATGATGGCGATGCTGCTGCTCTACGCGCTGATCGTGGAGCGGGGCGTGCGCACCGCGCTCGCCGCCCGCGACCCGTTCGGCAAGCTGCTGGCGATCGGCCTGTCCGGCGCCTTCGCCATCCAGGTGTTCGTCGTCGCCGGCGGCGTCATGGGCCTCATCCCGCTGACCGGCATGACCATGCCGTTCATCGCGCAGGGCGGTTCGTCCGTGATCGCCAACTGGGCGCTGATCGGCATCCTGATCCGCATCAGCGACACCGCGAGAAGGCCCGCGCCCGCGCCCGCCCCTTCCCCCGACGCCGAGATGACCCAGGTGGTCCGACCGTGAACAAGCCGCTGCGCCGGATCGCCATCTTCTGCGGGCTGCTCATGCTCGCGCTGCTCGTCCGCACCAACTACCTCCAGTACGTGCGCGCGGACGAGCTGAACTCCCGCAAGGAGAACCGCCGCGTCCAGATCGAGCGGTACGCCCACAAGCGCGGCGACATCATCGTCGACAACAAGGCGATCACCGGTTCGGTCGAGACCTCGGGCAGCGACTTCAAGTACAAGCGCGTCTGGAAGAACGGCCCCATGTGGGCGCCGGTCACCGGCTACTCCTCGCAGGCGTTCGACAGCTCGCAGATCGAGAACATCGAGGACGGCATCCTCACCGGCAACAGCGACCAGCTGTTCTTCGACCGCACCATGGCGATGTTCACGGGCGAGGAGAAGAAGGGCGGCAACGTCGTCCTCACGCTGAACGCCAAGGCCCAGCAGAAGGCCTTCGACGGGCTCGGCAAGAAGCGCGGCGCGGTCGTCGCCCTCGACCCGAAGACCGGCGCGATCCTGGCCCTGGCGAGCACCCCCTCGTACGACCCCTCGGTCTTCGCGGGCAACTCCAAGACCGACGAGAAGAACCGCCAGGTCCTGCTGAACGACAAGAACAAGCCGATGCTGAACCGGGCGCTGCGCGAGACGTACCCGCCCGGCTCGACCTTCAAGGTCGTCACGGCCGCCGCCGCGCTGGAGGACGGCCTCTACAAGGACATCAACGAGAAGACCGATTCGCCGCTGCCCTGGCGGCTGCCGCTGTCGACCAAGGACCTCAACAACGAGGGCGACATCCCCTGCAAGGACGCCTCGCTGAAGCTGGCGCTCCAGGTCTCCTGCAACACCGTGTTCGGCAAGATCAGCGACGACCTCGGCAACGAGAAGATGATCAAGCAGGCGGATCGGTTCGGCTTCAACAAGGAGCACTTCACCCCCGTCCGCGCCGACGCCAGCGTGTACCCCGAGGCCGACAGGCCGCAGAACGCGATGGGGGGCATCGGTCAGGCCTCCAACCGCACCACCCCGCTCCAGATGGCCATGGTCGCCGCGGCGATCGCCAACGACGGCAAGCTGATGAAGCCGTACATGGTCGAGAAGCGCACCGCGCCCAACCTCGACGTGATCTCCAACCACAAGCCGGAGGAGTTCGGCGAGGCGGTCTCCGGGGACAACGCGCAGAAGCTCCAGGAAATGATGGAGGCCGTCGTCGAGGACGGCACCGGCAAGAGGGCGCAGATCGACCGGGACGGCGTGACGGTCGGCGGCAAGACCGGCACCGCCCAGCACGGCGTGAACAACAGCGAGAACCCGTACGCCTGGTTCATCTCGTACGCGAAGACCGACAAGGGTTCGCCCGTCGCGGTCGCCGTGGTCATCGAGGGTTCCGACACGACGCGCGACGACATCGCGGGCGGCCGGCTCGCCGCGCCCATCGCCAAGGACGTGATGGAGGCGGTCCTGGACAGCAAGAAGTAAGGGTGGTCTCGGACTGATCGGCTTCCCGGGCCCGGTACCGTATGCGCGAACAGCACACCGCCGGACCACACATGAGGTGCGGTCGTGACAGACGGAGAGGGCTGGATTAGCTATGGAAGAGCCGCGTCGCCTCGGCGGCCGGTACGAGCTGGGCTCGGTGCTCGGCCGTGGTGGCATGGCCGAGGTCTACCTCGCCCACGACACCCGGCTCGGCCGCACCGTCGCCGTGAAGACGCTGCGGGCGGACCTCGCCCGTGACCCGTCCTTCCAGGCCCGGTTCCGCCGGGAGGCCCAGTCGGCCGCCTCGCTCAACCACCCCGCGATCGTCGCCGTCTACGACACCGGCGAGGACTACGTGGACGGGGTCTCGATCCCGTACATCGTCATGGAGTACGTCGACGGCTCCACCCTCAGGGAACTGCTGCACTCGGGCCGCAAGCTGCTGCCCGAGCGCACCCTGGAGATGACCGTCGGCATCCTCCAGGCGCTGGAGTACTCGCACCGCGCGGGCATCGTCCACCGCGACATCAAGCCGGCCAACGTCATGCTGACGCGCACCGGCCAGGTCAAGGTCATGGACTTCGGCATCGCGCGCGCCATGGGTGATGCGGGCATGACGATGACGCAGACCTCGGCCGTCATCGGCACCGCCCAGTACCTCTCGCCCGAGCAGGCCAAGGGCGAGCAGGTCGACGCGCGGTCCGACCTGTACTCGACGGGCTGCCTGCTCTACGAGCTGCTGACCGTCCGGCCCCCCTTCCTCGGCGACTCGCCGGTCGCCGTCGCGTACCAGCACGTACGGGAAGAGCCCCAGCCGCCGTCGAACTTCGACCCCGAGATCACGCCCGAGATGGACGCGATCGTGCTGAAGGCCCTGGTCAAGGACCCGGACTACCGCTACCAGTCGGCCGACGAGATGCGGGCCGACATCGAGGCGTGCCTGGAGGGGCAGCCGGTCGCCGCCACCGCCGCGCTCGGCGCCGTCGGCTACGGCGCCGGCGGCTACCCCGACGAGCAGCCGACCACGGCGCTGCGCCAGGCCGACCCGGCGGGCCAGACCTCGATGCTGCCGCCGGTCGGCCCGGACGACGGCGGCTACGGCTACGACGAGCGGCCCGACAGGCGCCGCCAGAAGAAGTCCAACGCCTCGACGATCCTGCTGGTCGTCGCGGGCGTGCTGGTGCTGGTCGGGGCGATCCTGATCGGCAAGGTGGTCTTCGGCGGCGGCGGTGGCCCCGACGACGGCAAGGTCAAGGCCCCGCAGCTGGTCGGCGCGTCCTTCGAGGACGCGCAGAAACGCGCCGAGATGGCCGGGGTGAAGATCCAGAAGGGCAAGACCGAGCCCTGCGAGGACCAGCCCGCGACCAAGATCTGCAGCCAGACGCCCGCCAGCGGCACCGAGATGGCCAAGGACGACACGATCACCGTCGTCGTCTCCGCCGGGGCGCCCAAGATCAAGGTTCCGGACGTCACCGAGAAGTCCGAGGACAACGCCAAGAAGCTCCTTGAGGACGAGGAGTTCAAGGTGCGGACGGAGTCCGTCGAGTCCTCCGACCAGGAGCCCGGCACCGTCGTCTCGCAGGACCCGGAGGGCGGCAGCGAGGCCGAGAAGGGCGCCACGATCACCCTCAAGATCGCCAAGAAGGGCCAGCAGAACGTCGCGGACGTCGTCGGCAAGCAGTACGACCAGGCCAAGGCGCAGCTGGAGAACGTGGGCTTCACGGTCAACCGGGTCGACGTCGATTCCGAGAAGCCCGCGGGCGAGGTCGTCCGGCAGAACCCGGGGCAGAACCAGAAGGCGGACAAGAACTCCACGGTGACCCTCGAAGTCTCCAAGGGGCCCGCGCAGCCGGAGCAGAAGGCCGTCCCCGACGTGCGGAACCAGTCCCTGAAGGACGCCAGGCGCATCCTCCAGGAGCAGGGCTTCACCAACGTGCAGGTCGCGCCCGGCATGCCGGGGGACGACGACGCCCGGGTGGTCTTCTCCAACCCGCAGGCGGGCACCCAGGCGGCCCTGGACCAGCAGATCACGCTGACCACCTTCAAGATCGGCGGGGGCGACAACGGCGGCCAGGGCGGCGACGACAGCCGCGGCCAGGACGGCGGGGGCGGCGGCTTCTTCGACTGAGGTCCGCTGAGGTCCTCTGAGTTCCTTCGAGGTCCTTCGGTCGAGGGCCGTGAAGGCCCCCTGGGGCCCCTACGGGCCCAGCGCGCACGGGAAGAGCCCCGGAGCCCCTTCACAGGGCTCCGGGGCTCTTCCCGTGCGGTTACCGGGCGGTGCGCGGGCGGTACGGCGGCTAGCCCAGCTCCACGGGCTTCGTGCGGTCCTTGTCGACCTTCTCCGTGCGCACCAGCTCGCCCCAGACGATGTAGCGGTACTTGGAGGTGTAGACGGGCGTGCACGTGGTCAGCGTGATGTAGCGGCCCGGCTTGGTCCGCCCCGACTCCTTGGGGACCGGCTGGAGGACGTCCACGTTGTACTTCGAGGTCTCGGGGAGCTTGTCGTAGACCTTGTAGACGTACCAGAAGTCCTTCGTCTCGAAGACGATCGGGTCGCCGTTCCTCAGCTTGTCGATGTTGTGGAACTTCGCGCCGTGCCCGTCGCGGTGCGCGGCCAGCGTGAAGTTGCCCTGCTTGTCCCAGGGGAGCGCGGACTTGATCGGCTCGGTGTAGTACCCGGCGATGCCGTTGTTGAGGGCCTTGCTCCCGGTGCCCTTCTTGACCAGCACCTCGCCGTTCTTCATGGCGGGCACGTGCAGGAAGCCGATGGCGTCGCCCAGTTCGAGCGCGCCGGGGCCGCTCGCCTCCCACCCCTCGCGGACCTTGTCGCCCTGCTTGTCCGCCTCGCGGTCGGCGAGGACGTTCGTCCACCACAGGGAGTACGCGACGAAGAGGCCGAGGACCACGCCCGCCGTGATCAGCAGCTCGCCGAAGACGCTGACCGCCGTCGCGAGGGGGTGCTGGCGCCGTCGGGGGGCGGGCGGCGGGGCGTCGGCCTCGCTCCGCTCGTCGTGCTCGGTCGTCGCTGCCACCGCATCGTCCCTGTCGTGATGGTGTTCAGAGGAGCGCGTCGGGCTTGCCCTTGCTCCGAGGCCGTTCCTCGACCATCTTGCCCCACACGATCATTCGATAGGTACTCGTGAATTCAGGGGTACAGGTCGTCAGGGTGATGTACCTGCCGGGCTTTTCGAACCCGGATCCGCGCGGCACCGGATCGATGACGGCGACGTTCGACGGCGACGTCTGGGGCAGGATGCTCGCCATGGCGTACGTGTAGTAGGCGTCCTGCGTCTCGACGACGATCTTGTCGCCCGGCTTGAGCCGGTTGACGTACCTGAAGGGCTCGCCGTGGGTGTTGCGGTGGCCGGCCACCGCGAAGTTGCCCTGCTTGTCGCCGGGCATCGCGGTCTTCAGCTTCCCCTGCGCGTAGTGCCCGACCATGCCCCGGTCCAGCACCTTCGTCTTGCTGATGCCCTCGGCGACCGGGACGACCACGTCGAGCTCGGGGATGTGCATGATGGCGAAGCCCTGGCCCGGTTCGAAGGTGCCGGGGGCGCGCTCGCCCTTGGACCAGCGCTGCTCGATCCGGTCCTTCTCCTTGCCCGCCATCTGACCGGCCCTGACGTTCGTCCACCAGAGCTGGTACGCGACGAAGAGCAGCATCAGGACGCCGAGCGTGATGAACACCTCGCCCAGCGCGCGGCTGGCGACGACGGCGGGGCCGTCCTTGCGGGCGCGGGCGGCGCGGCGCAGCTCGGCGCGGGTGGGGCGGCGGGGCGCGGCGCCGTCGGGGCCGCCGCCGGATCCGGGGCCGGGTCCGGGGCCGGTGTCGGGGGCGGCGCTCGCCACCGTCTCCGTTGAGGGCCCCCGCGCGGCTATTCGCCGGACGTCGGCGGTGCGCAGCCCGATGGTCGCGTCGTCGAGCACGGGCGCGGGGCCCTGCGGGGCCGCCGGGGCCATCGGGGGCGCGGGGGCCGACTGGGGCGCCGGGGCCTGCCGGGGCGCGGGGGCCTGCTCCTGGCGCTCCCCGTACCAGTCGCGCCGGTAGCCCTCGGGGTCGTACCACTCGTCCTCTTCCGGCGCTGGCTCCTGCCGCACCGGTCCCGCCCTGAACCACGGCGACGGGTGCTGCCCAGGCAGCGGGTCGCCGAGCGGGTCCGCGGGCCGCCCCGCCTCCGCCCCCGCCTCGAACGAGGGGCCCTGGGGCCCCTCGGGCTCGGGGCGGGGTGCGGTCACGCGGTCGCCTTGCCCACCACGGGCGCGAGCCCGGCCGACCGGGCGACGGCTCCGTGGTCCCCGCACTGCTCCAGCCAGTTGGCGAGCATCCGGTGGCCGTGCTCGGTGAGCACCGACTCCGGGTGGAACTGCACGCCCTCGACCGGCAGGTCGCGGTGGCGCAGGCCCATCACGATGCCGTCCTCGGTGCGCGCCGTGACCTCCAGCTCGTCCGGGATCGTGTCGGGCTCGGCGGCCAGCGAGTGGTAGCGCGTGGCCGTGAACGGCGAGGGCAGGCCCGCGAAGACCCCGACGCCCTCGTGGGTCACGGGCGAGGTCTTGCCGTGCAGCAGCTCGGGGGCGCGGCCGACCACACCGCCGTACGCCACCTGCATCGACTGCATGCCCAGGCAGACGCCGAAGACGGGCACGCCGGTCTTCGCGCAGTGCCGCACCATGTCGACGCAGACGCCGGCCTGCTCGGGCGTCCCGGGTCCGGGCGACAGCAGCACCCCGTCGAAGCCGTCCTGCGCGTGCGCGAGCTCGACCTCGTCGTTGCGCAGGACCTCGCACTCGGCACCGAGCTGGTAGAGGTACTGGACGAGGTTGAAGACGAAGCTGTCGTAGTTGTCGACGACGAGAATCCGAGCGCTCATTGACCGTCCACCGTCACATCGTTGAACGGAAGCAGCGGCTCCGCCCAGGGGAAGACATACTGAAACAGCACATAGACGACGGCGAGGAACAGCACGAGCGAGATCAACGCCCGCACCAGCGCGTTCCCCGGCAGATGCCGCCAGATCCAGCCGTACATGCTGTCCCTTTCCGTTCGGTACGCACCCAGGGTAAGGGGCGGGTGCGCAAGCGTGGGGCGGCTGTGGAAAACCGTCTCGGTCAGCGGCGCAACCCGGTCGGCTCCCCCTCGGCCACCGGCTTCTCCCCGTCCAGGTGCGCCCAGGCGATCAGCCGGTGGCTGCTGCCCCACTCCGGGTCGCAGGTGGTCAGCGTCAGATAGCGGCCCGGCCCGTCGAAGCCCGACCCGCGCGGCACGGGGTCGACGACCCCGATGTCGCTCGGCACCGTCCGGTGGGGCCGGTTGACGATGCGGTAGGTGAACCAGGTCGTCCCGTCCCGCACGTACACCGGGTCGCCGGGGCGCAGCTTCGGGAAGTCCTTGAACGGGTCGCCGTAGGTGCGCCGGTGCCCGGCCACCGAGAAGTTGCCGTGCTCGCCGAGCCGGGCGGTCGCCCGGTAGTGGCCGAGCCCCTTCTTGAGCGTCCCGGTCGCGGTGCCCTCCAGGACGGGCCAGTCCCAGTCCTCGCCGAAGCGCGGGACGTACATGACGGCGAAGGGCTCGCCCTCGCGGTAGGCGGGCGCCGGTTCTTCCGGCGCGGGGGTCGCGGGGGTCTTCGAATCAGGGGCCTTCGGATCGGGGGCCTTCGACGCGGGCGCGCTCTTCGCCCACTGCTCCCTGAGCCGGTCGAGCTGCCCGGCCGTCGCGCTGTCGGCCCGTACGCCCGTCCAGAACAGCACGTACACCACGAACAGCACGATCACGGTGCCGACGGTGAGGCACAGCTCGCTGAAGACCCTGACGACCGTACGGACCGACATGCCGCCCCCCGCCCTGCCGAGCCGCTCCGCCTACTCCACGGGCTTCGCGTAGTGGAGATCCACTGTGCCCGAGTAGCCCGGCAGAGTCACCGCTTCGTCCTCGTCGACTTTCCAGCCGAGTCCGTACGCCTTCACGTACAGCTGGTAGTTCTTGATCGCGGGCGAGTCGCCGAGGGCCTTCTTGAGGTCCCCCGGATCGCCGACGGCGGTCACCTTGTACGGCGGGGAGTAGACGCGGCCCTGGAGGATCAGCGTGTTGCCCACGCAGCGGACCGCGCTGGTGGAGATCAGCCGCTGGTCCATGACGCGGATGCCCTTGGCGCCGCCCTGCCAGAGCGCGTTCACCACGGCCTGGAGGTCCTGCTGGTGGATGACCAGGTCGTTGGCCTGCGGATCCGGGTAGCCGGGCGCGGCCCGCGCGTCGGGCGGGGCGTCGTTGAGGGTGACGGAGACGGCCGCGCCGCTGACCTTCTGGGTGCCCGCCGCGCGTTCGAGCCCGGCGAGCCGCTCGTCCTCGGCCTTGGTGGAGCCGTCGTCGCGGCGGGCGAGGGCGTCGACCTCGCGGCGCACGGCCGACGTGGACTTGTCGAGGGCCTTGTTGCTCTCGCTGCGCTCCGCGATGAGGTCGGAGAGCTTGAGCAGCGAGGCGTCCGTGCGGATGTTGGTGCCCTTGGCCGTGTTGAAACTGGTGACGAAGATGAGCCCGGCGAGCGCGAAGACGCCGGCCGTGAGGAGCCGGACGGGCCGCCAGTCGGGTCGGCGCGTCCGCCCTGCGGGGGAGTCGGCAGAATTGCTCAACGTACCCTTATCTCCTTAGGCGCCGCGGAAGCACTACGCTAACGGACGCCTGGGGGAGGCAACATTCCCCCACCTCACCGCCACGGCGCACGCCACAGTTCCCTGCGCGGTCACGCAGCGCATCGACAGGAGAGTCCCTCGTGCCGAAGTCACGGATCCGCAAGAAGGCCGATTTCACGGCGCCCGCAACGAAGCAGGCGACCACGATCAAGCTGACCAATCGCAGCTGGGTGGCACCCGTGATGCTCGCCCTGTTCCTGATCGGTCTCGCCTGGATCGTCGTGTTCTACGTGACCGAGGGCGATCTGCCCGTGGACAGCATCGGCAACTGGAACATCGTGGTCGGCTTCGGCTTCATCGCCGCCGGCTTCGGCGTCTCCACGCAGTGGAAGTAGCGCCGGAGCAGCAAGCTCTACCCTGAGTTATCCACAGCGTTGTCCACACTGGGGAAAAGGTCAGAAGATCTGTGGATAACCTCCCGGATGTTGACGCCGGTGTGACGTCTTGATACCCCGCAAAGCATACGACAGCGCCCCCCGCCTGACCGGAAAACCCCAGGTCAGAGGCGGGGGGCACTGTTGTTCCCCACAGGGTGCACAAGATCCGGCACACGCTGTGGACAACTCTGGGCAAGATCTCCCACAGAGCGGTCACACCCGGTCATCCGGGCTGTGGGGATCCACTGTCCTCAGGTGTCCTCAGGTGAGCGCGGCGGTCCTCAACAGGACGAGCACGACGCCCACGACGACGACCAGCGCCCCCGTCCCGTACTGCACCAGCGCACGGTGCTCGCGCGGCGCGTACACCATGCCCGCGCCGACCACGACGCCCGCGACCAGGCCGCCGATGTGCGCCTGCCAGGAGATGCCGCTCGCGCCGAAGGTGAAGATCAGGTTGATCACCAGCAGCGCGATGACGGGCCGCATGTCGTAGTTCATGCGCCGCATCAGCACGGCCGTGGCGCCGAACAGTCCGAAGATCGCCCCGGACGCGCCCAGCGTGAACCCGCTGGGGTTCGCGAGGAGGTAGGCCAGCGCACTGCCCGCGAACCCGGAGACCAGGTAGAGCACCAGGTAGCGGGCACGGCCCAGGGCCGCCTCCAGCGGTCCGCCCAGCCACCACAGGCCGAGCATGTTGAAGGCGATGTGCCAGATCTCCTCGTGCAGGAAGACCGAGGTCATCAGCCGGTACCAGTCGCCCGCCGCGACGCCCTCGACGGGCTGGAACGGCTCCGGGGGCCAGGCCCCGAGCAGCGCCAGGTCGGTGAGCAGCTGCGAGCTGTCCTGCCTGGACTGCACGAAGACCGCCAGGAAGACGGCGACGTTGATGCCCAGCAGGATCTTGGTGATCAGCCGCTGGTCGGCCGCGACGGTGCCGCCCGCGACCGTACGGGGCCGGTTGGCGCCCGGCGCGTGGCCGGTGCCCGAGCCCTCGCGCACGCAGTCCGGGCACTGGAAGCCGACGGAGGCGTTCACCATGCACTCGGGGCAGATGGGCCGCTCGCAGCGGGTGCAGCTGATGTGCGTCTCGCGGTCCGGGTGGCGGTAGCAGGCCGGTGTCCGGTTCGCCGGTACGGCCTGGTGGTCCGGGTTGCCTGGCGGCTGCTCCATCGGTACTCGGTCCCCTCGGTCCTTCTCGTCCGCTGATCCTGTGGCCCTGACCACTGCTGGTCCTGTGGCCCTATCCACTACGGACGGGCAGGGCGTTTCGTTCCCCGCGCCGGTCCCCCGGGACCCGGGCGCCCTTCCGGGGCACCGGGCGGTCAGACCTCGCGGTTCTCGATCACGACCGATTCCAGCACGACGTCCCTGACCGGGCGCTTGGTGCGCGGGTTGGTCTCGCTGGCCGCGATGGCGTCCACGACCTTCCTGCTGGCCCCGTCCGCGACCTCGCCGAAGATCGTGTGCTTGCCGTTGAGCCAGGTGGTGGGGGAGACGGTGACGAAGAACTGCGAGCCGTTGGTGCCGGGGCCCGCGTTGGCCATGGCCATCAGGTACGGGCGGGTGAAGGCCAGCTCGGGGTGGACCTCGTCGCCGAACTCGTACCCGGGGTCGCCCGTGCCGTTCCCCAGGGGATCGCCGCCCTGGATCATGAAGTCGCCGATCACGCGGTGGAAGACCGTGCCGTCGTACAGCGGGTCGGTGGACTTCCTGCCGGTCGCCGGGTGGGTCCACTCCCGCTCCCCGCGGGCGAGCTCGACGAAGTTCCTGACCGTCTGCGGAGCGTGGTCCGGCAGCAACCGCACCGCGATGTCGCCGCTGCTGGTCTTCAGGATGGCGTAAAGCTCCTCGGCCACGTTCTGCCTTCCGTATGCCTGGACTTGCTCTGCCGATCCTCGCACGCGCCCGGCCCACGGGGAGAAAAGCGGCCGATTCCCCGCCGAACCGGCGCGCTCCGTCCGGAACCGTGGCAGTGTCGTCCACCTGACCCCCGTACGGGTGCCCGGATCCCGCACCGCCGTCGGGCCGCCGCACCGCACGCGCCCTCATGACCCGGATGCCCGCACCGCATGCCGCCGAAGCCACTGCCAGGCATGATTTCCCAATGGGTGGATAGGCGACATCAAGACCCCGCCGCATCAAGACCCCGCCACCAAGGAGGAGGATCCTGTGACCCGCATCGACAGCGTGCGCGCCGCCACCGACTCGGCGAAGGAGAGCGTGCTGCACGCCGCGGAAGTGGTGGCTCCCTACGCAGGCACCGCCAAGGACCAGGCGGCGCACTACGCGCACGAGGCCCGCGTACGGCTCGCCCCCAAGGTCTCCGGCGCCGCCCACCAGGCCCGCGTCCACTACGACGCCCGCCTCGCCCCCCACGTCGACCGGGCGCGCGGCCACGTCCCGCCGAAGGTCGACGCGGCCGCGCACCTCGCGGCGCACCGCACGAGGGCCGCGGCGCAGCGCGCGGCCCAGTACGCGGCGCCGCGCGTGGAGAACGCGGTCGCGGCCGCCCAGCCGGTGGCCGAGGAGGCCGCGGCCCGCTCCACCGCCGCCCTCGCCGCACTGCGCGGCCAGGTCACGGCCAAGGAGGTGAGCAGGCTCGTGCGCAGGCACGAGCGGCGCGCCAGGAGGGGCCGGGTCGTCAAGGGCCTCGCGTTCGCCGGACTCCTGGCGGGCGGCGCCTTCGCGGCGTGGAAGTGGTGGGACAGGCAGGCCAACCCGGACTGGCTGGTGGAGCCCCCGGCCGCCACCGAGGTCGCCGACCGCGCCCCGCTCACCTCGGTGGACGGCACCGGCCGTGCGGTCCTGGACCCCGAGGTCCAGGCGAAGCAGGCGCAGGCCGAGTCGGAGGCCGGAGACGAGAACCGGCGCTGACCTGCGTCGGCCTGCCCTGACCTGCGCTGACCTGCGTCGGCCTGCCCGGTACCGACCGGCCCGGTACTGACCGGCCCGGCATCGTGCGCCCCGTCCGCGCCGTCCCCGTGACGGCGCGGGCGGGGCGCCGTCGCGTCAGGCGGTGGGCTCCGGGGCCTGGGCCGGTGCCGGTGCCGGGCGGAAGCGGTTGATCGCGTCGACGTGCCGGGCGCGCATCTCCTCGTCGCGCACGCCCAGGCCCTCCTCCGGGGCCAGGCAGAGCACGCCGACCTTGCCCTGGTGCAGGTTGCGGTGGACGTCGTACGCCGCCTGTCCGGTCTCGTCCAGCGCGTACACCTTGGAGAGCGTCGGGTGGATCCTGCCCTTGGCCACGAGCCGGTTGGCCTCCCAGGACTCGCGGTAGTTGGCGAAGTGGGAGCCGATGATCCGCTTCAGGGACATCCACAGGTAGCGGTTGTCGTACTCGTGCCGGAAGCCCGACGTGGAGGCGCAGGTGACGATCGTGCCGCCCTTGCGCGTGACGTAGACGCTCGCGCCGAAGGTCTCGCGGCCCGGGTGCTCGAAGACGATGTCGACGTCCTCGCCGCCGGTGAGTTCGCGGATGCGCGTGCCGAAGCGCTTCCACTCCTTCGGGTCCTGGGTCCGCTCGTCCTTCCAGAACCGGTAGCCCTCGGCGCTGCGGTCGATGACCGCCTCCGCGCCCATCGCACGGCAGACGTCCGCCTTCTGCCCGCTGGAGACGACGCAGATGGGGGTGGCGCCGCCGGCGAGCGCGAGCTGGGTCGCGTACGAGCCGAGTCCGCCGCTCGCGCCCCAGATCAGCACGTTGTCGCCCTGCTTCAGGCCCGCGCCGTTGCGCGAGACCAGCTGGCGGTACGCGGTGGAGTTCACCAGGCCGGGGGCCGCGGCCTCCTCCCAGCTCAGGTGCCGCGGCTTGGGCATCAGCTGGTTGGACTTGACCAGGGCGATCTCGGCGAGGCCGCCGAAGTTGGTCTCGAAGCCCCAGATGCGCTGCTCGGGATCGAGCATCGTGTCGTTGTGGCCCTCGGACGACTCCAGTTCGACGCTCAGGCAGTGCGCGACGACCTCGTCGCCCGGCTGCCAGGCGTTGACGCCTGGGCCGGTGCGCAGGACGACGCCCGCCAGGTCGGAGCCGATGACGTGGTACGGCAGGTCGTGGCGGCGGGCCAGCTCGTCGCGCCTGCCGTACCGCTCCAGGAAGCCGAAGGTCGGCAGCGGTTCGAAGATCGAGCTCCACACCGTGTTGTAGTTCACCGAGCTGGCCATGACGGCCACCAGCGCCTCGCCCGGCCCGAGTTCGGGCACGGGCACCTGTCTGACGTGCAGGGACTTGCGCGGGTCCTTGTCCCGGCCCGCCATGCCGTCGAACATGTTCACGTCCTGCTTGTGGACCGTGACGGCCCGGTAGGACTCGGGGATGGGCAGGGCGGCGAAGTCCTCCCTGGTGGCTTCGCCTGACACAACGGCGCTCACGATGGATTCCACGTCAAATCACCTCGAAGTCGGGTGCGTGCTGCGGCAGATCGCCGAACAGTTGGGGCGGCCGAGCCTCCGCCGGGCGGTGGCCTGTCGGGCGGGGCTCGTCGGCGGCCACCGTAGGGGGCGGCGGGAGGGGTGAAGAACCCCTACTCCGCCGCCGCGCTTCCCCTAACTAACGGGAGCCGTTCGGGACCAACGGGAGTCGTTCGGGACGGCGATGGCGGACAGCACCAGGGCTTCGGTCGCCGTCCACCGCCCCGAGAAGCCGGTGACCGGGCGGCCAGAGACCTCCGGGCCAGGACGCAACAGCCGGGCGGTGAAGGTGTGTTGGTCCGGGTCGACGGCGAGGTGGGCCTCGTCGAAGTCGAGCATGCACCGGGCGAGCGGGTACCACGCCTTGTACACGGTCTCCTTCATGCTGAACAGCAGCCGGTCCCAGTGGACTTCGGGCCTGGCGCGCAGCAGCGCGCGCACCCACTCCCGCTCCGCGGGGAGGGCGACGGCTTCGAGGATCCCTTCGGGCAGCGGCTGGTTGGCCTCCGCGTCGATGCCCAGGGTCACGACGTCGGCGGTGCGGGCGGCCACGGCGGCGCGGTAGCCGTCGCAGTGCGTGATGCTGCCGATCGTGCCGTTCGGCCACTGGGGGGCGCCGCGCGCGTCGGACAGGATCGGCCCCGCCGTCACGCCGAGGTCGGCCAGTGCCCTGCGGGCGCACGTGCGCCCGGTGGTGAACTCCGCGCGGCGGCTGTCGACCGAGCGGGCGACCAGGGCCTGTTCCTCGGCGGGCAGCACGACGTCCACGACGTCCGCGGTGGCCTCGGCGCAGGTCACGGAGGGCGGCAGGATCGCCCGGATCAGCGGGGAAGCGGCGGCCTGCGGGCCCTCGCCGCCCGTACGGCCGCGGGCCGCGCCCCCGTCGACCGTACCGCCACCGGTCAGGCCGTCGCCCGTCATGTCGCCCGTCAGGCCGTCGCCCGTCATGTCGCCCGTCATGCCGCCACCCGTCATGTCGCCACCCCCGCCGTCACCGGCGCCGGAAGGATACGGCGGGGGACCGTGCGCGGGTGCCCCGGGCGCTTCCACTCGCGCGGGTAGCCCACCGAGACCTCCTCGAACCGCACGCCGTCGTACCAGGTCGTACGGGGGATGTGGAGGTGCCCGTACACCACGGCTGCGGCCCGGTGGCGCAGGTGCCAGTCCGCCGTCCGCTCGGTGCCGCACCACTGGGCGAACTCCTGGTGCGTCAGGACCTCGGTGGGCTTGCGGACCAGCGGGTAGTGGTTCACCAGCACCGTGGGGAGGTCGGGGTCGCGGGCCGCGAGGAGGCGCTCGGACTCCTCGATCCTGGCCCGGCACCACGCCTCCCTGCTCGGGTACGGGTCCGGGTGCAGGAAGAACTCGTCGGTGCAGACGATCCCGGCCTCCTCCGCCTGGGCCAGGGACTGCTCCTTGGTCGCCGCGGTGGGCGTGCGGAAGGAGTAGTCGTACAGCACGAACAGCGGGGCGACCGTGACCGGGCCCTCCGGTCCCTCCCAGACCGCGTAGGGGTCCTCGGGCGTGAGGACGTCCAGGCCGCGGCACAGGTCGACGAGCTTCCGGTAGCGCTGCTCGCCGCGCTCCTGGACCGGGTCCTCCCGTACGGTCCACAGCTCGTGGTTGCCCGGCGCCCAGATCACCTTGGCGAACCGCGACCGCAGGACGCCCAGGGCCCATTCGACGTCGGCGAAGAGCTCGCCCACGTCACCGGCCACCAGCAGCCAGTCCCGATCGGATTCCGGACGCAGCTCTTCGACAATCGCCCGATTTTCGGGATAAGCGATGTGCAGGTCGCTTATCCCCAGGAGTTGACCATGGTTCATCGGACGGCACACCGTACGGTGCGGGCCCGGCGGTACTCCTGCGCAAGTGGCTGAAAAAGGGTCACATCAGTGGATTACCTTGGGGGCGGCGGCCGCGCATACCCCTATTTCCCGCGCTGACACCCCTATCTTGCTCGTTGGCCGGATACCGACCAGGGTCGTCCATGCACACCGTTCGTATACGGGAAGAAAATTCGGACGCCATCCCGTTACCTGATGCTTTCACGAGCGCCATCTCGCCACCCCATGCTTTAGCGCGGCGGCCGCCCCCGCTCCCGCCGCCGACCAGCCCGTCGATCACCAGCCGTCCCCACGCCCCCGACCCCGTCGGCCCCGGCCCCCGCGCGCCGGAGCCCCGTCCGCCGACCGGCCGGCACCCCCGGCCCGCCTTGGCCGACTAGCAGCGTTCCCCGCCCCGATCAAGGGGGAAAGCACCGCAGAAAACTGACAAACAATCGCACTGGATTGAGGTTGATCGCCCGACGCACCACTCGGGTACCATCCCCCCCAACTGCCGTCAGCCCCGGGGAATCGGCCGTCGGCAACCTGACTAAGGATGCGGAGCGTTTCAGCATGCTGACCGGCAGAGGTGAACAACTCACCAAGCTTGCGGATGAATTCTCGCGCTGCCTTTCGCGCAATGCGGGCGTCGTACTCATCCAAGGGCTCGCCGGATTAGGCAAAACCACAATTCTCAATGAATTCTCGCAGCATCTGGAAAAACGCGGGGCCACGGTTCTCCGCGGCTCCGGAAGGCCCGGGGACCACGAGGCTCCCGCGGCCCCGCACAAGCTGCTCGACCAGGCACTTCACGGCGTCGCGGCACACGTGCCCGTGGTGGTCCTGGTCGACGACGTCCAGCACGTTCCCGCGCCCGAGCTGCGCCGTCTGCTGACCGCCGTACGGTCGGCGCACGCCCGTCCGCTGCTGCTCGTCCTGACCGAGGCCGTCCAGGAATGGCACGGTGACCCGGCACTGCGCACCCTCGTACTCCAGCACCCGAACCTGCTGCGGATCTTCCTGCCGCCGCTGCGCCCGCACGACGTCGCCGACGTGCTCGGCGAGGCGTTCGGGGAATCCGGGGAGGAGTCGGCTTGCCACCGCGCGATGGCCTGGCACGCCGTCAGCGGCGGCAACCCGCTGCTCCTCGCCGCGCTGCTGGAGGACCACCACACCGCCACCGCCCAGCAGCGCTCCCCCTCACCGGCCGAGCCCCAGACCGGCGCGGCCTTCAGCGCGGCGGTGCGCGGCATCCTGAAGCGCTCGGACCGGATCGCCGAAGACCTGGTGAGGGCGCTCGCGGTGCTCGGCCGCGCGGCCTCGCCCGAACTGCTGAGCCTGATGCTGGACGTCAGCCGCGGCACGGTGACCCGGGGCATCCAGACGCTGACCGCGACCGGGCTGCTCGACGGCTGCGCGCTGCGCCACCCGCTGGTGCGCACGGCGCTGCTCGACGAGATGGCTCCGCAGGCCCGCGCCGCCCTGCACCTGTGCGCGGCCGAACATCTGCACCGGACCGGCGGCAGGCCCCTGGACGTCGCCGAACACCTGCTGGCCGCGGGCCCTTCGGCCGCGTCCGACCCGTGGGTCGTCGACGTCCTGCGCGGCGCGGCCGAGCACGTGCTCGCGAGCGACGTGCCGTTGGCGGTGAAGTACCTGGAACTGGCCTGCGTCCTGTGCGCCGCACCGGCGCAGCGCGCCGAGCTCAGGCTCAGGCTCGCGGCCGTCGTGCTGCGCCTGGACCCCTCGGCCGTCGAGGCCCATCTCGTGGAGCCGCTCGTCCTGTTGGACGACGGGCGGCTTCCCGAGTGCTGCTCGGGACCGCTGGCCCGGCTGCTGTTCGCACTGGGCCGGGTGGAGGAGGCACGACGTACGCTGAATCGTTTCAGCGCCGCGGGGGGCAGCACCGGAGGCAGTGCGGGAGACAGCACCGGAGGCGACGCGGGGGGCAGCACGGCGGGGGGCGGCCCGGAGGGCGTCCCCGGCGCGGCGGCCCCGGCCGCGAAGGCCCCGGCGGAGGCGGCGGCGCTCCACCCCGCCACCGCACAGGTCCACCCGCTCTTCGGCACCGCGCCCGCCGCCAGCCCCGCCGCGCCCGTCGTGGCGCTGCCGGGCCTCGCGCCCGTGCGCCCGGTCCGGGGCGAACCGGCCGCTCTCGTCGCCGAGGGTTCCCTACCGCTCCTGGCCCTCACCGAAGCCACGTTCGAGCCCGCTGTGACCGCCCTGTTCTCGCTGGCCAGGGGCAACCGCAGGCCTGCCGAGATCGAGGCGTGGTGGCAGCTGCTGACCGGCGAGGCGCAAGGCTGGCAGACACCGGGCTGGCAGACCATCCTCACCATGATCCGGGGCGAGATCGCCCTGTGGCAGGGCGACCTGCCCAAGGCGGTGGAGTACGCGGGCGCCTCCCTGGAGGGCGCCGCCGAGGAGATCGGCAGCGTCTTCGCCGCGGGGGCGATCGCCACCCAGGTCCTCGCCTACACGGCCATGGGGCGCCTCGGCGCGGCGGCCAGGCAGCTCAGCCGCCCGGTCCGCGACAGCGTGTTCCGCAGCGTCTACGGGCTGAAGTACCTGCGGGCGCGCGGCCATTACTACCTGGCGACGGGCCGGGCGCACGCTGCGCTCGGCGAGTTCCTGACGGCGGGGCGGCTCGCCAAGCAGTGGAGCGTCGACCAGCCCGTGCTGCTGCCCTGGAACACGGACGCGGCGGAGGCGTGGCTGCGCATCGGCGAGCGGGAGCCCGCCGAGCGGCTGCTGCGGGGCCAGTTGGGCGAGATCGGCAGCTCCCGCGTGCGGGGCGCCGCGCTGCGGCTGCACGCGGGGCTCGGCGAGCCGGGCCGCAGGACCCGGACCCTGGCCCTGGCGGTGGCGGAGCTGGAGAAGTCCGGCGACCGGCTGGAGCTGGCCCGCGCGCTGGCCGACCTCGGCCGGGCGCACTGGGCCCTCGGCGAGTTCAGCAGGGCGGGCGCGATCACCGACCGGGCGTGGCAACTGGCCAAGGAGTGCGGGGCGGACGCCCTGTGCGAGGCGATCAGGCCGGGCAGGCTGAAGGCGCACGAGCAGTCCAGGGCGGACGACGACGCGTCGAGCCCCCTGTCCAAACTCAGCGACTCGGAGGTACGGGTGGCCGCCCTCGCCGCGCAGGGTTCCACGAACCGCGAGATCGCGGCCGAGCTGTACATCACCGTGAGCACCGTCGAGCAGCACCTCACCCGGGTGTACCGGAAGCTGAACATCCGCGGGCGGCGCCAGCTCACGATGGACTTCGGCCTGAACCACCTCCCCCTGGCCTCCGAAATCGCCTGACGGCGGCCGGACGGCACGCCCGTACCCTCCGTACGCGCCGCCGTCCGGCCCCCACCCCTGTTCGTGCCCCGGGAAACCCCTACAAGTTCTTCCCCGGCCCTTCCGGGGCGCCCGCGTTGATAGCTTCGGCGCGACGACGCAGGCCGCTTCCGGCCCGGGTCCGGACACAGGATTCCGACGTCGGCCGTCCCTACCGCTCCACCGGAGGAGCAGAATGCAGGCATTCGATCGCCGGGAGTCCCGTTGAAAGGGATCGTGCTCGCCGGCGGCAGCGGCACCCGGCTCCATCCACTGACCCGCGCGGTTTCCAAGCAACTCCTGCCGGTCTACGACAAGCCGATGATCTACTATCCGCTCTCCGTCCTCATGCTCGGCGGAATACGCGACGTGCTCATCGTTTCGACCCCGGAACATCTTCCGCTGTTCCGCGCCCTGTTGGGCGACGGTTCGAAACTGGGAATATCCATCGACTACGCCGAGCAGCGCCGGGCCAACGGTATCGCCGAGGCGCTGGTCATAGGCGCCGAACACATCGGCGGCGATTCGGTCGCGCTGGTCCTCGGCGACAACATCTTCCACGGACCCGGCTTCTCCAAGATGCTGCACCACCACACCCAGAGCGTCGACGGCTGCGTGCTGTTCGGCTACGCGGTGCGCGACCCCGAGCGCTACGGCGTGGGGGAGGTGGACGCGGAGGGCAGGCTGCTGTCCATCGAGGAGAAGCCCGCGAGCCCCCGCTCCAACCTGGCCGTCACCGGCCTGTACCTCTACGACGGCGACGCGGTGGACATCGCGAAGAACCTGACCCCCTCGGCCCGCGGCGAGCTGGAGATCACCGACGTCAACCGGGTGTACCTGGAGCGCGGCAAGGCCCGCATGGTCAACCTGGGCCGCGGGTTCGCCTGGCTGGACACCGGCACCCACGACTCGCTCCTCCAGGCGGGCCAGTACGTACAGGTCCTGGAGCAGCGCCAGGGGGTGCGGATCGCCTGCCTGGAGGAGGTCGCGTTCCGCATGGGGTTCATCGACGCGGACGCCTGCCACGCCCTGGGGGCGCAGCTCAGCAAGTCCGGCTACGGCCAGTACCTGATGGACATCGCGGCGAAAGGCACGAGGTAGGTCCGGTGCGCATACTGGTGACCGGAGGGGCGGGCTTCATCGGCTCGCACTTCGTACGGGAGACGCTCGGCGGCCGCTACCCGGCGTACGCGCGGGCCGAGGTGGTGGTGCTGGACAAGCTCACCTACGCGGGCAGCGAGACGAACCTGGCCGCCGTCGCCGACGACCCCAGGATGCGCTTCGTGCGCGGCGACATCCGCGACGGGCCGC
The DNA here is from genome assembly GCF_044458065.1 of Streptomyces sp. NPDC050504. Lineage (NCBI taxonomy): Bacteria > Bacillati > Actinomycetota > Actinomycetes > Kitasatosporales > Streptomycetaceae > Streptomyces > Streptomyces sp. NPDC050504. Next base: position 648,633 of record NZ_JBITHO010000003.1, read on the forward strand.
TGGTCGCGGAGCTGATGCGGGGCACCGACCTCGTCGTCCACTTCGCCGCCGAGTCCCACGTGGACCGCTCGATCGCGGGCTCGGCCGAGTTCGTGCTCACCAACGTGGTGGGGACGCACACGCTGTTGCAGGCCGCGACCGACGCGTCGGTGCCGAAGTTCGTCCACGTCTCCACCGACGAGGTGTACGGCTCCATCGACAGCGGCTCCTGGACCGAGGAGGAGCCGCTGCGGCCCAACTCCCCGTACTCGGCGTCCAAGGCCTCCTCCGACCTGCTGGCGCGCTCCTACCACCGCACCCACGGGCTGCCGGTCTGCGTCACCCGGTGCTCGAACAACTACGGTCCCCACCAGTTCCCGGAGAAGTTCGTCCCGCTGTTCGTCACCAACCTCATGGACGGCCTCAGCGTGCCGCTGTACGGGGACGGCGGGAACGTCCGGGACTGGCTGCACGTCGACGACCACTGCCGGGGCATCGCCCTGGTCGCCGAGGGCGGCGAGCCGGGCGAGGTCTACAACATCGGCGGCGGCACCGAGCTGACCAACCGCGCCTTCGTGACCCGGCTGCTCGACGCCTTCGGCCTCGACGAGTCGATGGTGGACCGGGTCCCCGACCGCAAGGGCCACGACCGCCGCTATTCGGTGAACATCGAAAAAATAGCCGGACAACTGGGATACGCCCCCCTGGTCCCGTTCGACGAAGGACTGGAATCGACCATCCAGTGGTACGCGGACAACCGCGGCTGGTGGGAACCGCTGAAGAAGTCCCTGAAATAGAGGAATGCGCTAGGGGGGCGCAGGCAAAATGTTAGGGGTTGGCTGCCCCCATGCCCCGCGATAACCTCCCAGCAGCTCCAGCCCGGCCCATTTTGTGCTTCCGCATTTAATTTTGCTGTGGAGAGGCGATCCGCATCGCTATGTCTGGGAACACCGAGATGAACAACGATCCGATCGCCGTCGTCGGACTGGCCTGCCGTCTTCCACAAGCAACCGACCCGGCCGCATTCTGGGCCCTGTTGAGGAACGGCGTCGACGCCGTCACCGAAATTCCGGACGACCGTTCCGCAGCCGTGGGACCGGGTCCGGAAAACCGCCGGGGCGGATTCATCGGGCGCGTCGACGGATTCGACCCGGCTTTCTTCGGCATATCGCCCAGGGAAGCCGCCGCCATGGACCCGCAGCAGCGCCTCGCGCTCGAACTCGGCTGGGAGGTCCTGGAGGACGTCGGCGCCGTCCCGGCCGCCCTCGCGGGCAGCCGCACCGGCGTGTTCGTCGGTGCCATCGCCGACGACTACGCGGCCCTCCAGCACCAGCGCGGCCCCTCGGCCCTCACCCAGCACTCCCTCACCGGACTCCAGCGCGGCATCATCGCCAACCGCGTCTCCTACGCGCTCGGGCTGCGCGGCCCCAGCGTGGTCGTGGACACCGGCCAGTCCTCTTCGCTGGTCGCCGTCCACCTGGCCTGCGACAGCCTGCGGCGCGGCGAGTCGCACCTCGCGCTGGCCGGCGGCGTCAACCTCAACCTCGCCCCCGAAGGCTTCGCGGGCGTCTCGAAGTTCGGCGCGCTCTCGCCCGACGGCCGGTGCTACACCTTCGACGCGCGGGCCAACGGATACGTGCGGGGCGAGGGCGGCGCCCTCGTGGCCCTGAAGACCCTTTCCCGGGCCGTCGCCGACGGCGACAGGATCTACTGCCTGGTCAACGGCTCGGCGACGAACAACGACGGCGGCGGCCTCAGCCTGACCACGCCCGACAGGGCCGGACAGGAGGAGGTGCTGCGCGAGGCGTACCGGCTCTCCGGGATCGCCCCGTCCGACGTGCGGTACGTGGAGCTGCACGGCACCGGCACCAAGGTCGGCGACCCGGTCGAGGCGGCGGCGCTCGGCGCGGTCCTCGGCGCGGCCAGGCCCGCCGACGCCCCGCTGCGGGTCGGCTCCGCCAAGACCAACGTGGGCCACCTGGAAGGCGCGGCGGGCGTCACCGGCCTGCTGAAGGCCGTCCTCTCCCTGCACCACGGAGAACTCCCGCCCAGCCTCAACCACGAGACGCCCAACCCGGCCATCGCGCTCGACGCGCTGAACCTCCGCGTCCAGACCGAACTGGAGCCCTGGGCGCCCGCCGGGGACGAGCCGCTGATCGCGGGCGTCAGCTCGTTCGGCATGGGCGGCTCCAACTGCCACGTGGTGCTGTCGAGTTGGCCGGGCGCCGCACAGCCCCCGGCTTCCACGACGACTCCGACGACGTCCGTGGTGCCGTGGGTGCTGTCGGGGAAGACCCCGGCGGCACTGCGGGCACAGGCGGAACAGCTGGCCGAGTACGTGGTTGCCGCACCGGAGTTGTCCCCGGCGGACGTGGGTTTCTCGCTCGCGACGAGCCGTACGGCCTTCGAGTACAGGGCGGCGGTGACCGGACAGGACCGCGAGGAGCTTCTGAGCGGGCTGCGGGCGCTGACCGAGGAGGACGGGGCGAGGGCCTTGTCCGGCCGGACGGCGTTCCTGTTCACCGGGCAGGGCGCACAACGGGCCGGAATGGGGCGCGAGTTGTACGCCGCCTTCCCGGTGTTCGCGTCCGCCTTCGACGAGGTGTGCGCGGTCCTGGACGGGCATCTCGACCGTCCGCTGCGTGAACTGGTCTTCGCCGAGGACTCCGGCGAGGTGCTGCAAGGCACCGGGTACGCACAGGTGGCCCTGTTCGCGATCGAGGTCGCGCTGCACAGGCTGGTCGAGTCCTGGGGCGTACGGGCGGACTACCTGGCCGGACACTCGGTGGGCGAACTCACCGCCGCGTACATCGCCGGCCTCTGGTCCCTGGAAGACGCCTGCACCCTCGTCGCGGCCCGAGGCCGCCTGATGCAGGCCCTGCCCACCGGCGGAGCCATGATCTCCGTGGTCGCTTCGGAGGACGACGTACGGCCCTTCCTGAACGAGAAGGTCTCGATCGCGGCCCTCAACGGACCCACCGCCACCGTCCTGTCCGGAGACGAAGACGCCGTACTGGAAGCCGTGACCGCAGGCGGCTGGAAGACCTCGCGCCTCCGCGTGAGCCATGCCTTCCACTCTCCGCTCATGGACCCCATGCTCGAAGAGTTCCGACAAGTCGCCCAGGGGCTGGAGTTCCACGAGCCCCGCACGGCACTGATCTCCAACGTCACTGGTGAGATCGCCCCGCCCGAGCTGGTCCGCACCCCCGACTACTGGGTCCGCCACGTCCGCGAAGCCGTCCGCTTCCACCACGGCCTCACCACCCTAGAAGCGAACGGCGTCACCCGCTTCATCGAACTCGGCCCCGCCGGAGTCCTCACCGCACTCGGCCAAACCACCCTCCACGACGCCGAGTTCATCCCCGTACTCCGCAAGAACAAGCCCGCCGAAGAAGCAGCCGTCGCCGCCATCGCCCACATCCACACCACCGGCCTGGACATCGACTGGAACACCTTCTTCGCGGGCCACCACGCCCACCGCGTCGACCTCCCCACCTACCCCTTCCAGCGCGACCGCTACTGGCTCGACACCCCGGTCCCCGAGCTCGACGCCGTCGGTGCCGACGAGCCCGTCACCTGGCTCGACCGGCTGGCCGCCGTCTCCGACGCTGCCGAGCGGGAGCAGGTCGCCGCCGACCTCGTCCGCAGGCACGCGGCGACCGTGCTCGGCCACACCGCGCCCGGGGCGGTCGACATGGACGCGGCCTTCAAGGACCTGGGCTTCGACTCGCTCACCGCGGTCGAGCTGCGCAACCGGCTGAACGCCGCCACCGGACTGCGGCTGCCCGGCTCGGTCCTCTTCGACTGCCCCACGCCCGCCGCCCTGGCCCACCGCATCGGCTCGTCCGTCGCGGACCCCGGCGCGCGGGTCCGTACCCCCGTCCGGGACGAGGCCCCGGCCGGGGGCGACGACGAGCCGATCGCCATCGTCGCGATGAGCTGCCGCCTCCCCGGCGGCGTGCGGACCCCCGAAGAGCTGTGGGACGTGGTCGCGGACGGCCGGGACGTCGTCTCGGAGTTCCCCACCGAGCGCGGCTGGGACCTGGCCGACCTGTACGACCCCGACCCGTCGAAGCAGGGCAAGAGCTACGTGCGGGAAGGCGGGTTCCTGCACGACGCGGGCCGCTTCGACCCCGCGTTCTTCGGCATCAGCCCGCGCGAGGCGCAGGCCATGGACCCCCAGCAGCGGCTGCTCCTGGAGACGTCCTGGGAGGCCCTGGAGCGCGCGGGCATCAGGCCCGCCTCGCTGAAGGGCAGCCGCTGCGGCGTGTTCGTCGGCGCCATGCCCCAGGACTACGGGCCGCGCATGGAGGAGCCTTCGGAGGGGTACGAGGGCTATCTGCTGACCGGCAGCACCACCAGCGTCATCTCCGGCCGCATCTCCTACACCCTGGGCCTCGAAGGCCCCGCCGTCACCGTGGACACCGCGTGCTCGGCGTCCCTGACGGCCATCCACCTGGCCGTGCAGTCGCTGCGCCGCGGCGAGTGCTCGACGGCACTGGCCGGCGGCGCCACCGTGATGTCGAGCCCCGGCATCTTCGTCGAACTCAGCAGGCAGAAGGCACTCTCCGTGGACGGCCGCTGCAAGGCGTTCTCCGCGCGGGCCGACGGCACCGGCTGGGGCGAGGGCGTCGGCATGATCCTGCTGGAGCGGCTGTCCGACGCCCGGCGCGACGGCCACCAGGTGCTGGCCGTCATCCGCGGCTCGGCCGTCAACCAGGACGGCGCCAGCAACGGCCTGACCGCCCCGCACGGCCCCTCGCAGCAGCGGGTCATCCGGGCGGCGCTCGCGGACGCGGGCCTGTCCTTCGGCGACGTGGACGCCGTCGAGGCGCACGGCACCGGCACCTCGCTCGGCGACCCGATCGAGGCGGGCGCGCTGCTCGCCACGTACGGCCGGGAGCGGGCGGACGGGCGGCCCCTGTGGCTCGGCTCGCTGAAGTCCAACTTCGCGCACCCGCAGGCGGCGGCCGGGGTGGCCGGGGTCATCAAGATGGTGATGGCCATCCGCAACGGCGTGCTGCCGCGGACGCTGCACGTCGACGAGCCGTCCCCGCACGTGGACTGGGAGTCGGGCGACGTGCGGCTGCTCACGGACGCCGTGCCGTGGCCGTCGACCGGGCGGCCCAGGCGCGCGGGCGTGTCCTCCTTCGGCATCAGCGGCACCAACGCCCACGCGATCATCGAGCAGGCCCCGGCAGAGGAGGCGCCGACCGAGGAGGCGCCGACCGAGCAAGCCCCGGCCGAGCAAGCCCCGGCCGAAGAGGCCCCGTCCGAGCAAGCCCCGGCCGAGCAAGCCCCGGCCGAAGAGGCCCCGGCCGACGGGCAGGCCCCCGGCGCGGCCCAGGACGACGGGCAGGGGCAGGCCGACGAGCGAGCCCCCGGGGCGGGCCGGGGCGCGGCCCCGCGCGGACCCCTCGTGTGGCCGGTCTCCGGCCGGACCGAGGAGGCCCTGCGGGCCCAGGCCGGGCGGCTGCGGGAGCACCTCGCGGCCCGTCCCGACGCCGGTCTCGCCGACATCGGCCACTCCCTCGCCGTCACGCGCACCGCGTTCGGGCAGCGCGCCGCGGTCGTCGCCGACGACCGCGAGGGCTTCCTCCAGGGGCTCGGCGCGCTCGCGGACGGCACGGCGGGGCCCGAGGTGCTGCGGGGCACCGGCGGCGACCGGCGCAAGGTCGCGTTCGTCTTCCCCGGGCAGGGCTCGCAGTGGCTCGACATGGCGCGCGGGCTGTGGGACGAGTCGCCGGTCTTCGCCGAGCAACTGCGCGCCTGCGCGGCCGCGTTGGAGCCGTACGTCGACTGGTCGCCGCTGGACGTGCTGCTCGGCGCGCCGAACGCGCCCTCGCTCGACCGCATCGACGTGATCCAGCCGACGCTGTTCGCGGTGATGGTCTCGCTGGCGGAGCTGTGGCGGTCGTACGGGATCGAACCGTCGGCCGTGGTCGGGCACTCCCAGGGCGAGATCGCCGCCGCGTACGTCGCGGGCGGCCTGACGCTGGACGACGCGGCCCGCATCGTGGCGCTGCGCAGCCTGCTGTGGCTGGAACTCAGCGGGAAGGGCGCCATGCTGGCCGTACCGCTGCCCGCCGACCAGGCCCGCGAGCGCCTCGGCCGCTGGTCCGACCGGCTGTCGATCGCCGCGGTCAACGGCCCGAGGTTCGCGACGGTCTCAGGCGACCCCGCCGCGCTCGACGAGCTGCTGGCCGAGCTGGCGGCCGAGGGGGTCCAGGCGCGCCGGGTGCGCGGCGTCGACACCGCGGGGCACTCCCCCCAGGTGGAGATGCTCCGCGAGCGCATGCTGGATGGGCTGCGGCCGGTGCGGCCGCTGGCCTCCCGCGTGCCGTTCTACTCCACCGTGACCGGCGAGCGCCTGGACACCCGCGAACTGGACACGGACTACTGGTACCGCAACATCCGCGACACGGTCGAGTTCGAGCGGGCCTCGCGGACGCTGCTGGCCGCGGGCTGCACCGGGTTCGTCGAGTGCAGCCCCCACCCGGTGCTGCTGGCCGCGGTCCAGGAGACCGCCGAGGACGCCGGGGCCGCCGACGTCGCCGCCGTGGGCACGCTGCGCCGCGACGAGGGCGGCATGCGGCGCTTCCTCACCTCCCTCGCGCACGCCCAGGTCCAGGGCGTCGAGCCCGACTGGGACGCGGTCTTCGCCGGGCACGGCGCGCGGCGGGTGGAGCTGCCGACCTACGCCTTCCAGCGCGAGCTGTACTGGCTCTCCCGCCCCGCCCCGACCGGTGACGTGTCGACGGCCGGCCTGGAACCCGCCGGTCATCCGCTGCTCGGCGCCGCGGTCGCCCTGGCCGGGACCGAAGGCCACCTGTTCACCGGCCGCCTGTCCGTGCGGAGCCACCCCTGGCTCGCCCACCACACGGCGCTGGGCACCCCGGTCCTGCCGGGCGGCGCGTTCGTCGAACTCGCCGTGCGCGCCGGGGACCACGTCGGGTGCGGGCGGATCGGGGAACTGACCGTCGAGGCACCGCTGTCCCTGCCCGCGGAGGGCGCGGCCGTCGTCCAGGTCCGCCTGGGCGCGGCCGAGGACGGGCGCCGGGCGTTCGAGGTGTACGCCCGGCCCGAGCGACGGCCGGAGCACCAGCCGGACGGGGCCGGGGACGAGAACCCCTGGCAGCGGCACGCCACGGGCGTCCTGACGCCCGACGCGGCGGACGGTACGGCGGTCGACGCGGCGGGCGGTACGGCGGGCGGCGCGGCGGGCGGTACGGGTGCGGCCCGGACGTTCGACGCCTCGGTCTGGCCCCCGGCCGGTGCGGTCGCGGTGGAGGGCGCCCCAGCGGACGGGATCACCGCCCTGTGGCGGCTCGACGACGAGGTGTACGCGGAGGTCGCCCTCACCGAGGACACCGCCGACGAGGCCGCCCTGTTCGGCCTCCACCCGGCGCTGCTCGAAGCCGCCGTGCGCGCGGCGGACCCGACCGGCGGGGACCCCGATGCCCGCCTGGCGTTCTCCTGGAAGGACGTCACGCTCCACGCGACCGGCGCATCCGCGCTGCGCGTACGGCTGACGCCCACCGGGCCCGACGCGGTGTCCGTCGCGCTCGCCGACCCGGCAGGCGGGCCCGTGGCGACCGTCGGCGAGGTGGCGCTGCGCGAGACGCGCCCCGAGGAGGTCAGGGGCGGACGCCCCGCGTTCCACCCGTCGCTGTTGCGCGTGGTGTGGAACCCCGTGCCCGGCGGCGGATCGCCCGGCACCCGAGGGTGGGCGGTCGCCGGGGACGACGGCCTCGCCCTGCGCACGGGCCTCGCCCTGCCCGCGTACGACCTGCCCGCGTACGACCCGGACACGGACGCCCCGGACGCGGACGCCCCGGACCGCCCGGACGCGGACGCCGCTGCCGTACCGGACGTGGTGCTGGTGTCCTGCGCCCCGCCGCACGGCACCAGCACCGGAGTGGGCGCGGACGCGGCTGCCGTACGGGACGTCACGCACCGGGCCCTGGAGCTCGTCCAGCGCTGGCTGGCCGACGAGCGGTTCGCTGCCTCCCGCCTGGTGTTCGTGACCCGGGGCGCGGTGGCCGCCGCCCCCGACGAGGACGTGCCCGACCTGGCGCACGCCGCGCTGTGGGGCCTGGTCAGGTCCGCGCAGTCCGAGGAGCCCGACAGGTTCGTGCTCGTCGACGTCGACGCGGATCCCGGGTCGCTGCGCGCGCTCCCGGCCGCGCTGGCCTCCGGCGAGCCGCAGAGCGCCGTACGCGCCGGTGCGGTGCTCGCCCCCCGGCTCACCCGCGTGCCGACCGAAGCCCCGGCCGAGCCCCTGTCCGAAATCCCGGCCGGATCGACGCCGTTCGCCCCCGAAGGCACCGTCCTGATCACCGGCGGAACGGGCACGCTGGGCGCCCTTGCGGCCCGCCACGCCGTGGCCGAGTACGGCGTGCGCCACCTGCTGCTGGTCGGGCGCCGCGGCCTCGCCGCCGACGGCGCGGCCGAGCTGCGCGACGAACTGGCCGCGTCCGGTGCCTCGGTGACGGTCGCGGCCTGCGACGTCGCGGACCGCGCGGCGCTCGCCGACCTGCTGGCCGCCGTGCCCGCCGCGCACCCGCTGACGGCGGTGATCCACACGGCGGGCGTACTCGACGACGGTGTCGTCGCGGCCCTGACCCCCGAGCGGATCGACGCGGTCCTGCGGCCCAAGGTCGACGCGGCGCTCAACCTGCACGAGCTGACGGCCGGCCTCGGCCTGACCGCCTTCGTGCTGTACTCCTCCGTCGTCGCCACCATCGGCGGCGCCGGACAGGCCAACTACGCGGCGGCCAACGCGTTCCTCGACGCCCTGGCCGGCCGACGCAGGGCCGCGGGACTCGCGGGCCAGTCGCTGGCCTGGGGCCTGTGGGCCGAGCGCAGCACCATGAGCGGCCACCTGGACGACACCGACGTTCAGCGGATGGCCCGCTCGGGCATCGCCGCCATGCCGTCCGCCGAGGGCATGGCCCTGTTCGACACCGCCATCGCGCTGGGCGACGCCGCGCTCGTACCGGCGCGCACGGACCTGGCCGCGCTGCGCGCCCAGTCCGAGACCCGGCCCGTGCCGCACCTCTTCCGGGGCCTGGTGCGGACGCCGAACCGGCGTGCGGCGCAGGGTGCCGCCGACTCCGGCGCCTCCTCGCTCGCCCAGCGGCTGACGGGCCTGCCCGACGCGGAGCGCGACCGGTTCCTGCTGGACCTGGTGCGCACCCACGCCGCCGCCGTGCTCGGCCACGGCTCCCCGGACGCGGTCGCGGCGAACCGGGCGTTCCGCGAGGTCGGCTTCGACTCGCTGACCGCGGTGGAACTCCGCAACCGGCTGAACGGCGCCACCGGGCTGCGCCTGCCGACCAGCCTGCTCTTCGACTATCCGACCCCCGAGACGCTCGCCGCGCACATCCGTACGGCCGTGCTCGGCGAGGCGGACACCGCCGCGCCCGTACCGACGGCCGCGGTCGCGGTCGCGGCGCGGGACGACGAACCGATCGCCATCGTCGCGATGAGCTGCCGCCTCCCCGGCGGCGTACGGACCCCCGAAGACCTGTGGCGCCTGGTGGCCGACGGCGGCGACGTGATCGCGCCCTTCCCCACCGACCGCAACTGGAACGTCGAGGAGCTCTACGATCCCAACCCCGACCAGCGCGGCAAGACCTACGCCAAGGAAGGCGGATTCCTCTACGACGCCTACGACTTCGACCCGGAGTTCTTCGGGATCTCGCCGCGCGAGGCGCTGGCGATGGACCCCCAGCAGCGGCTGCTGCTGGAGACGTCGTGGGAGGTCGTGGAGCGCGCGGGCATCGACCCGGCGGGCCGCCGCGGCACGCAAACGGGCGTGTTCATCGGCACCAACGGCCAGGACTACGCCGCGCACCTGCGGCAGCTGCCCGAAGACCTGGAGGGCTACCTGCTGACCGGCAAGGCCGCCAGCGTGGTCTCGGGCCGCATCGCGTACGCCATGGGCCTGGAGGGTCCGGCGGTGACGGTCGACACGGCGTGCTCGTCGTCGCTGGTCGCCCTGCACCTGGCCGCGCAGTCGCTGCGGCGCGGCGAATGCGCGATGGCCCTCGCGGGCGGCGTCACCGTCATGTCGACGCCCAGCCTCTTCATCGAGTTCAGCCGCCAGCGCGGGCTGGCCCGCGACAGCCGGTCAAAGGCGTTCTCCGCGGCCGCCGACGGAACGAGCTGGGCGGAGGGCGCGGGCATGTTGCTCCTGGAGCGCCTGTCGGACGCGCGGCGCAACGGCCACCAGGTGCTCGCGGTACTGCGCGGCTCGGCCATCAACCAGGACGGCGCCAGCAACGGCCTCAGCGCCCCCAACGGCCCCTCACAACAACGCGTGATCCGAGCAGCACTGGCCGACGCACGACTGACCGCCGCAGACGTGGACGCAGTCGAAGCACACGGCACCGGAACCTCCCTCGGCGACCCGATCGAAGCAGGCGCGCTACTGGCCACGTACGGCCAAGAACGTTCCGGCGAACGGCCGTTGTGGCTGGGCGCACTCAAGTCCAACATCGGCCACACCCAGGCCGCATCCGGCGTGGCTGGTGTGATCAAAATGGTCATGGCGATACGCGAAGGCGTACTGCCCCGAACCCTTCACGCCGACGAACCCTCCGAAAAGATCGACTGGACGGCAGGATCGGTCGAACTCCTCACCGAGGCCCGCCCCTGGCCCGAAACCGGCGCCCCGCGCCGAGCGGGCATCTCCGCCTTCGGCATCAGCGGCACGAACGCACACGCCATCGTGGAAGAGGCGCCGATCTCCGTGGAGGAGCCCGCCTCCGAGACGGAGAGCCCGGCATCGGTGGTGCCGTGGGTGCTGTCGGGCAAGACCCCGGCGGCACTGCGGGCACAGGCGGAACAGCTGGCCGAGTACGTCGCGGCGGCACCGGAGCTGCCCCCGGCGGACGTGGGTTTCTCGCTCGCAACGAGCCGTACGGCCTTCGAGTACAGGGCGGCGGTGACCGGCCGGGACCGCGAGGAGCTTCTGAGCGGCCTGCGGGCACTGGCCGACGACGACGGTGTACGGGCAACGCCCGGCCGGACGGCGTTCCTGTTCACCGGACAGGGCGCACAACGTGCCGGAATGGGCCGCGAGTTGTACGAAGCCTTCCCGGTGTTCGCGTCCGCCTTCGACGAGGTGTGCGCGGTCCTGGACGGGTACGTGGAGCGTCCGCTGCGCGAGGTCGTCTTCGCCGAGGACTCTGCCGACGTATTGCAGGAGACCGGCTACGCACAGGTGGCCCTGTTCGCGATCGAGGTCGCGCTGCACAGGCTGGTCGAGTCCTGGGGCATACGGGCGGACTACCTGGCCGGACACTCGGTGGGCGAACTCACCGCCGCGTACATCGCCGGCCTCTGGTCCCTCGAAGACGCCTGCACCCTCGTCGCCGCACGCGGCCGCCTGATGCAGGCCCTGCCCACCGGCGGAGCCATGATCTCCGTGATCGCTTCGGAGGACGACGTACGACCCTTCCTCACCGAACGAGTCTCGATCGCGGCCCTCAACGGACCCACCGCCACCGTCCTCTCAGGCGACGAAGACGCCGTACTGGAAGCCGTGACCGCAGGCGGTTGGAAGTCGACACGGCTGAAGGTCAGCCACGCCTTCCACTCTCCGCTCATGGACCCCATGCTCGAAGAGTTCCGACAAGTTGCCCAGGAACTCACCTTCAATGAGCCCCACACGGCACTGATCTCCAACGTCACCGGTGACATCGCCCCGCCAGAGCTGATCAGCACCCCCGACTACTGGGTCCGCCACGTCCGCGAAGCCGTCCGCTTCCACCACGGCCTCACCACCCTCGAAGCAAACAGCGTCACCCGCTTCATCGAACTCGGCCCCGCCGGAGTCCTCACCGCCCTCGGCCAAACCACCCTCCACAACGCAGAGTTCATCCCCGTACTCCGCAAGAACAAGCCCGACGAGCAAGCAGCCGTCGATGCCCTGGCCCGGATGCACAGCATCGGCTTCGCCATCGACTGGACCGCCTTCTTCGCGGGCCGCCACGCCCACCGGGTCGACCTCCCCACCTACCCCTTCCAGCGCGACCGCTACTGGTTCGCGACGCCCGCCGTACCCGGTGCTCCGGCCGCTTCCTCCTCCGCTTCCGTGGACACGCGGTTCTGGGAGGCGGTCGACAGCCAGGACCTGGACGCGCTGGCCACGATGCTCGAAGTCGAGCCCACCACCCCGCTGAGCGGCATGGTGCCGCTGCTGTCCTCCTGGCGCCGCAGCCAGAGCGACCACGCCACCACGGAGGCGTGGCGGTACCGGATCGCCTGGCACCCCGTGGCCACCGAGCCGCACGGAGCGCTGTCCGGCACCTGGCTGGTGGCCGTTCCGCCGGTCCGGCAGCGGGGTCCGGGCGGCGACGCGCACACCGCCGTACTGCACGCCCTGCGGGAGCGCGGGGCGACCGTGGTCGTCGTACAGCCGACGGACGATTCCCGCGACGCGCTCGCCGCGCGGCTCCGGGAGGCCGCGGCCGACGGGGCCCCGGCGGGCGTGCTGTCCCTGCTCGCGTCCGCCGACGGGCCGCACCCGGCGCACCCGGCCCTGCCGCACGGCCTGGCGCTGAACCTGGCGCTCGTCCAGGCGCTCGGGGACGCGGAGGTCCACTGCCCGCTGTGGCTGGCGACCCGCGCCGCCGTCTCGGTGAGCCCGACGGACCCCGTCGACCGCCCCGAGCAGGCGACCGTGTGGGGCCTGGGCCGCGTGGTCGGCCTGGAGCACCCCGAGCGCTGGGGCGGCCTGGTCGACCTGCCTGCGGTCGTGGACGAGCGCGCCGCCGCCCGGCTGGCCGGGGTCCTCGCGGCGGCGGGCGACGAGGACCAACTGGCGGTGCGCGCCGCCGGGGTGTTCGTACGGCGGCTGGTGCACGCGCCGCAGGGCGCGCCGACCGACGCCGACAAGTGGCGGCTGGGCGGCACGGCCCTCGTCACCGGCGGTACCGGCGGGCTGGGCGCGCAGGTGGCCCGCTGGCTGGCCAGGACCGGGGCCGAGCACCTGGTGCTCACCAGTCGGCGCGGTCCCGCGGCGCCCGGGGCGGACGACCTCGCGGCCGAACTGCGCGGCCTGGGCGCGCGGGTGACGGTCGCCGCGTGCGACGTCGCGGACCGGGCGGCGCTGGCCGGGCTGCTGGACGGCCTGGAGGCCGAGGGGTCGCCGGTGCGGGCGGTGTTCCACGCGGCGGGGACCGTCCACTTCAAGGACGTCGCCGACAGCACGCCTGCCGACTTCGCCGCCATGGCCGAGGGCAAGGTCTCGGGGGCCGTCCACCTGGACGAGCTGCTGGACGGCCCCCGCGTCGAGGCGTTCGTGCTCTTCTCGTCCATCGCGGCCTCCTGGGGCAGCGGCGGTCAGGGCGCCTACGCGGCGGCCAACTCCTTCCTGGACGCGCTCGCCGAGAAGCGCCGGAGCCGCGGTCTGGCCGCCACGTCGGTGGCCTGGGGGCCGTGGGCGGACAAGGGCATGATCGAGGGCGAGGGCGTGGCGGAGCACCTGAGCCGCAGGGGCCTGCTGCCGATGGCGCCCGAGCTCGCGGTGGCGGCCCTGCACGGGGCGCTGGCCCGCCAGGAGACGACGCTGGTCCTCGCGGACGTGCGGTGGGACCGGTTCGTGCCGGGCTTCACCGCGGCCCGCCGCCGCCCGCTCATCGACGAACTGCCCGAGGTCGGGCGGGTGCGGGAGGCCGAGGCCGCCGGGGCCGCCGCCGTGCGGGAGGGCGCGGGCGGCGTGCTGGACGGCCTGGCCGCCCTGCCGGACGCGGAGCGGGAGCGGGTGCTCATCGACCTGGTGCGCACGCACACCGCGGCCGTGCTCGGCCACTCCGCCCCCGGGGCGATCGCCGACGACCGGGCCTTCAAGGAACTGGGCTTCGACTCGCTCACGGCCGTCGAGCTGCGCAACAGGCTGAACGCCGCCACCGGCCTCTCGCTGCCCGCCACGCTGGTCTTCGACTGCCCCGCGCCCGCCCCGCTCGCCCGGTTCCTGCGGGCCGAGCTGTTCCCGCCGCGGCCGCTGACGGCCGACTCGATGTTCGAGGAGCTGGACCGGTGGGAGCGGGAGCTGACGGAGGTCGGCGCGGACGGCGGCGTACGGGAACGGCTCACCGCCCGCCTGCGGAGCCTGGCGGCGCGGCTCGGGGGCGCCGACGGTGCCGCGGGTGCCGTCGGTACCGACGGGGCTGACGGGGCCGACGGGGCCGGAAGCGGCCCGCTGGGCGCCGGATCGGTCGAGGAGCGGCTGCTGGCCGCTTCCGCCGAGGACATCTTCAACATGATCGACAACGACTTCGGGGCGTCCTGATGGCCAACGGGCAAGAAGAGAAGCTTCTCGGCTACCTCAAGCGGGTCACCGCCGATCTGCACGGGGCCCGTCAGCGCCTCCAGGAGGTGCGGGACAAGGAGCGGGAGCCGATCGCCGTCGTGGGCATGGGCTGCCGCTTCCCCGGCGGGGTGCGTTCGCCCGAAGACCTGTGGGAGCTGCTCGACGAGGGCAGGGACGCGGTCTCCGCGTTCCCCACCGACCGGGGCTGGGACCTGGAGGGCCTCTACGACCCGGATCCCGCCGCGTCCGGCACCTGCTACACCCGGCAGGGCGGGTTCCTCTACGACGCGGGCCGCTTCGACCCCGCGTTCTTCGGGATCTCGCCGCGCGAGGCGCTGGCCATGGACCCCCAGCAGCGGCTGCTGCTCGAAGTGTCCTGGGAGGCGATCGAGCGCGCCGGGATCGACCCGCTGTCGCTGAAGGGGGAGAAGGCCGGGGTGTTCGTCGGCGCGACCTCCTTCCAGTACGGGGGAGACCCGGCGGCGGCCGACCCGGGCGTCGAGGGCCACCTGCTGATCGGCAACGTCACCAGCGTGGCCTCGGGGCGCGTCTCCTACGCCCTCGGGCTCGAAGGACCCGCCGTCACCTTGGACACCGCGTGCTCGTCGTCGCTGGTCACGCTGCACCTGGCCGCGCAGTCGCTGCGCCGGGGCGAGTGCTCGCTGGCCCTGGCGGGCGGCGCCGCGATCATGGCGAACCCGGGGGTGCTCGTCGAGTTCAGCCGACAGCGCGGGCTGGCCCCCGACGGCCGTTGCAAGGCCTTCGCGGCCGCCGCCGACGGCACCGGCTGGGGCGAGGGCGTGGGCATGGTGCTCCTGGAGCGGCTGTCGGACGCGCGGCGCAACGGGCATCCGGTGCTCGCGGTCGTACGGGGCAGCGCGATCAACCAGGACGGCGCGAGCAACGGGCTCAGCGCGCCGAACGGCCCCGCGCAGCAGCGGGTCGTCCAGGAGGCGCTGGCCGCCGCCGAACTGACCACGGCCGACGTCGACATGGTGGAGGCGCACGGCACCGGCACCCGGCTCGGCGACCCCATCGAGGCCCAGGCGCTGCTGGCCACCTACGGCCGGGGGCGGCCCGCCGACCAGCCGCTGTGGCTCGGTTCGCTGAAGTCCAACATCGGCCACACGCAGGCGGCCGCCGGGGTCGGCGGGATCATCAAGACCGTACTGGCGATCCGCAACGGAGTGCTGCCGCGGACCCTGCACGTCGACGAGCCGTCGCACGACGTGAACTGGTCGGCCGGCGCGGTCTCGCTGCTGCGCGAGCGGATGCCGTGGCCGGACCGGGGGCGGCCCCGCAGGGGCGCGGTGTCGGCGTTCGGGGTCAGCGGCACCAACGCCCACGTCATCCTTGAGGAAGCACCGGAGGAGACCCCGGCAGAGGCCCCGGCGGAGGCCCCGGCGGAGGCCCCGGTGGAGGCCCCGACGGCGGGAGCCCTGGCGGCGGAAGCCCCTGCGGAGGGAGCCCCGGCGACGGAAGCCCCTGCAGAGGGAGCCCCTGCGGAGGGAGCCCCTGCGGCGAAGACCCCTGCGGCGGAAGCCCCTTCGGGTCCGGAGGCCGCCGCTTCC
This sequence comes from Streptomyces sp. NPDC050504, assembly GCF_044458065.1. Classification (NCBI taxonomy): domain Bacteria; kingdom Bacillati; phylum Actinomycetota; class Actinomycetes; order Kitasatosporales; family Streptomycetaceae; genus Streptomyces; species Streptomyces sp. NPDC050504. The sequence continues at coordinate 664,506 of NZ_JBITHO010000003.1, forward strand.
CGACCGGAGACCGCCGCCGCTCCCCTGCCGTGGGTCCTGTCCGGCCGTACCGAAGCCGCGCTGCGCGCACGGGCCGTACAGCTGCGGCAGCACCTGGACCGCAATCCGCAGGACGGCCCGGCCGCCGTAGCGGCGGCGCTCGCCCGCACCCGGTCCGCGTTCGAGAACCGCGCGGTCGTCGTCGGCCGCACCCGCGGGGAACTCCTCGCGGGCCTGGACGCGCTCGCCGCCGGCACCGCCGCCCCCGGTCTCGCGGAGGGCGTCGCGGTGAACAGCACCCGGCCCGTCTTCCTCTTCCCCGGCCAGGGCTCGCAGTGGGCGGGCATGGCCGTCGAACTCCTCGACTCCTCACCGGTGTTCGCCCAGCGCATCGCCGAGTGCGAGCGGGCCCTGGCCCCGTTCACGGACTGGTCGCTGACGGACGTGCTGCGCGAGGCGGAGGGCGCGCCGTCGTCGGAGCGGGTCGACGTGGTCCAGCCGCTGCTGTTCGCGGTGATGGTGTCCCTGGCCGCCGTGTGGCGCTCCTACGGCGTGGAGCCCGCCGCCGTGCTGGGCCACTCGCAGGGCGAGATCGCCGCCGCGTGCGTCGCCGGAGCACTCTCCCTGGAGGACGCGGCGCGGGTCGTCGCCCTGCGCAGCCAGGCCATACGCGCCCTGTCCGGCGACGGCGGCATGATGTCCGTGTCCCTGCCCCAGGACCAGCTCACCGAACGCATGAAGCCCTGGGGCGAGCGCATCTCGCTCGCCGCCGTCAACGGCCCCGGCTCGATGGTGGTGTCCGGCGAGCCCGGAGCGCTGCGCGAGCTGCTGGCGGCCTGCGAGGCGGACGGCGTCCGCGCGAAGCTCATCCCCGTCGACTACGCCTCGCACTCCGTCCAGGTCGAGCGCATCCACGGGAAGCTGCTGGAGGTCCTGGCGCCCGTCGCCCCCCGCTCCTGCACGACGGTCTTCTACTCGACGGTCACCGGCGAGCCCGTCGACACCTCCGCCCTGGACGCGGAGTACTGGGCCGCGAACCTGCGGCGGACGGTCCAGCTGGAGCGGGCCACGCGGAAGGTGCTGGCCGACGGCCACCGCGTCGTCGTCGAGGTGAGCCCCCACCCGGTGCTGGCGTTCGCCGTCCAGGAGACCGTCGAGGCGCTCGGCGCCGAGGCGTCCGTGGTCGGCTCGCTGCGCCGCGGCGAGGGCGGCCCCGACCGGATGCTGCTGTCGCTGGCACAGGCGTACGTCAGGGGCGTCACGGTCGACTGGACGGCCGTCCACACCGGGCCGTACGCCCGCGTGGACCTGCCCACCTACCCCTTCCAGCGGCAGCACTACTGGCTGGAGGTGCCCGCCGCGACGGCCACGGCAGCCCAGGACCCGGCGGAAGCGGCCTTCTGGGCGGCCGTGGAGGACGAGGACGTCGAGGCGCTGACCGCCGCGCTGGACGCGGGCAGCGGCACGGCCCCGGCGGCCGGGCCCGAGGCCGCCGCCGCGCTGCGGACCGCGCTGCCCCTGCTGTCCTCGTGGCGCCGCGGGCGCACGGAGGGCGCGGCGCTGGACTCCTGGCGGTACCGCATCGGCTGGCGGCCGCTGCCCGAGCCGGACGCCGCGCCGCTCACGGGCACCTGGCTCGTCGCCGTACCGGCCGGGCACGCCGCTGACCGGCCGGTCGCGGCCCTGCTCACGGGCCTCGCGGGCCCCGGCACGGAGATCGTCCCCGTCGAGGTCGCCCCCGGCACGGACCGCGCCGCGCTCGCCGAACTGATCGGCGCCGCGCTCAAGGGCCCGGCACCCCAGGACACCGCCGCGCTCCCCACCGGGAGGACCGCCCCCGCCGGGAGGACCGCTCCCGCCGGGAGGACCGCTCCCGCCGGGGTGCTCTCGCTGCTCGCGCTCGACGAGGCGCCCCTGCCGGACGCGCCGTCGGTGCCCTCGGGGCTCGCCCTCACCGCCGCGCTGGTCCAGGCGCTGGGCGACACCGGGACCGACGCGCCGCTGTGGCTGGCGACCAGGGGAGCGGTGTCGACCGGCGCGTCCGACCGGCTCGACCGTCCCGTCCAGGCGGCCGTCTGGGGGCTCGGCGCCGCGGCCGCCCTGGAGTCCCCGCAGCGCTGGGGCGGACTGGTCGACCTGCCCGCCGACCTCGACGACCGGGCGCTGACCCGGCTGGCCGCCGTCCTGGCGGGCCGGGCCGGTGCGGGCGACGACGCGCCCGAGGACCAGCTCGCGGTACGCGGCCCCGGCGTGTTCGCCCGCCGCCTCCTGCGCTCCGGCGCACAGCCCGCCGCGGCCCACTGGCGGCCCTCGGGCACCGTCCTGATCACCGGCGGTACGGGCGGCGCGGGCGCCGCCGTCGCGCGCAGGCTCGCCGCCGAGGGCGCCGAACACCTGGTGCTGGTCGGCCGCCGGGGCCCCGAGGCGCCCGGCGCGCGGGAGCTGGAGGCCGAACTCACCGCGTCCGGCGCCCGCGTCACGGTCGCGGCCTGCGACGTCGCGGACCGCACCGCGCTCGCCGCACTGCTGGCCGCCCTGCCGCAGGACCCGCCGCTGACCGCCGTCGTGCACGCGGCGGGCGTACTCGACGACGGCGTCCTCGACTCCCTGACGGCCCGGGAGGCCGAGCGGACGCTCCGGCCGAAGACGACCGGGGCGCTGCACCTGCACGAACTCACCCAGGACCGGGACCTGTCCGCGTTCGTGCTCTTCTCCTCCATCGCCGGCACCGTCGGCGCCGCGGGACAGGCGAGCTACGCGGCGGCGAACGCCGTCCTGGACGCGCTCGCGCGGCAGCGGCACGCGGACGGGCTGGCCGCCACGTCGGTGGCCTGGAGCGCACTGGCCGACGGCGGAATGGTCGACGCGGCGGTGGCCGACCAGCTGCGCCGCAGGGGCGCCGCCCCCATGCCGGGCGACCGCGCCGGGGACGCGCTGCTGCGGGCGGTGGGCGGCGACGAGCCGTTCCAGGTGGTCGCCGACCTCGACTGGAAGCGGTTCGCCCCCGTACTCGCGTCGGGCCGGCCGCTGCCCCTGCTGCACGACCTCCCGGAGGCCGCCGAGGCACTCCAGGCCGGGTCGGGCCCCGAGGGCGGGGGCGGCGACGACTCCGAGGCCCTGCTGCGGCGCCTGGCGCCCCTGGGCGGCACGGACCGGCAGCGGGTACTCCTCGACCTGGTCAGGTCGCTGGCCGCCGTCGTGCTCGGCCACCCCAACTCCAGCGCCGTACAGGCCGACCGGGCCTTCAAGGAACTGGGCTTCGACTCGCTCACGGCCGTCGAGCTGCGCAACAGGCTGGGCGTGGCGACCGGCCTCAGGCTGCCGGTCACGCTGGTCTTCGACCATCCCAGCGCCGCCGCGCTCGCCGCCCACATCGGCGCCGAGCTGCTGCCCGACGGCGGTTCGTCCGCCGTGCTCGCCGAACTGGACCGGCTGGCGGCTTCGCTGGCCGCCGTGGACGCCGACGACGAGATGCGCGCCGCCGTGTCCGAACGCCTCCAGTCCCTGCTGCGCACCTGGTCGGGCACCGCCGGGCAGCGCGGCGCGGTGGACGACCTCCAAGCGGTCAGCGACGAGGAGATGTTCGACCTCCTCGACCAGGAACTCGACGACATCGCATGAACCACCGCACACCCACCCACGGCCTCCCGTCCCACGGCCTTCGAGGAGCTGACGAGTGATGGAGAACGAAGCGAAGCTTCGCGACTACCTCAACCGGACGACCGCCAACCTGCGCGTGGCCCGTCAGCGCCTGGAAGAGCTCCAGGAGAAGGAGCACGAGCCGATCGCCGTCGTCGCGATGGGCTGCCGCTTCCCCGGCGGCGTACGGACCCCCGAGGACCTGTGGGACCTCGTCGCCGGAGGCCGGGACGCGGTCGCGCCGTTCCCCGCCGACCGGGGCTGGGACCTGGACTCGCTCTACGACCCGGACCCCGACCGCAAGGGCAGGACCTACGTTCGCGAGGGCGGGTTCCTCGACGACGTCGACCGGTTCGACGCCCCGTTCTTCGGCATATCGCCGCGCGAGGCGCTGTCGATGAACCCCCAGCAGCGGCTGCTCCTCGAAGTCGCCTGGGAGACCCTGGAGCGCGCCGGGGTCGCCCCCGCCTCGCTGCGCGGCTCGCGGACCGGGGTGTTCGTCGGGGCCACCGACTTCGACTACGGCACCAATGTCTCCGAGCTGCCCGAAGGGCTCGAAGGGCAGATGTCGCTGGGCGCGTCCGGCGCGATCCTGTCCGGCCGCGTCGCGTACACCCTCGGCCTGGAGGGCCCGGCCCTCACGGTCGACACCGCGTGCTCGTCGTCGCTGGTCGCCCTGCACCTGGCCTGCCAGTCGCTGCGCAAGGGCGAGTCGTCGATGGCGCTGACCGGCGGGACCACGGTGACGGCCACCCCCACCGGCTACATCGAGTACAGCCGCCAGCGCGCCCTGTCCCCGACGGCCCGCTGCCGGGCGTTCTCCGAGACGGCGGACGGCACCGTGTGGGCGGAGGGCGTGGGCGTACTGCTCCTGGAACGCCTCTCGGACGCGCGGCGGGCCGGGCATCCGGTGCTCGCGGTCGTACGGGGCAGTGCGATCAACCAGGACGGTGCCAGCAACGGCCTGACCGCGCCGAACGGGCCCGCGCAGCAGCGGGTGATCCGCGCGGCGCTGGCCAACGCCCGGCTGAAGCCCGAACAGGTCGACGCGGTGGAGGCGCACGGCACCGGCACGACGCTGGGCGACCCCATCGAGGCGGGCGCACTGCTCGCCACGTACGGCAGGGACAGGTCCGATGACCGGCCCCTGTGGCTGGGCTCCCTGAAGTCCAACATCGGCCACTCGGCGGCGGCTTCGGGCGTGGCGGGCGTGATCAAGATGGTGATGGCGATGCGGCAGGGCGCCCTGCCGCGCACCCTCCACGTCGACCAGCCGTCGCGGAAGATCGACTGGGCAGCCGGTGGCGTACGGCTCCTCACGGAGGAACGGCCCTGGCAGCGGGGCGAGGAGCCCCGGCGGGCGGGCGTCTCCTCCTTCGGCGCGAGCGGCACGAACGCCCACGCGATCATCGAGGAGGCCCCGGCGGAGACCCCGGCAGAAACCCCGGCGGAGACCCGGGCCGATGGGGCGGATCAGATCGGAGCGGATCAGGTCGGGGCCGATCAGGGTGAGGCCGCCGTCGCGCCGCTGGGCTCGGGCGTGGTGGTGCCGTGGGTGGTGTCGGCACGGTCCGCGACCGCGCTGCGCGCGCAGGCGGAGCGGCTGGCCGAACACGTGGCGGCGGAGCGGGAGTTGTCGCCGCTGGACGTGGGCTTCTCGCTGCTGTCGTCGCGGGCGTTGTTCGAGCACCGGGGCGTGGTCCTGGCCGGGGACACGGCCACGGGTCTCGCCGCGCTGGCCGCAGACGTACCCGGGGACGGTGTGATCAGCGGGATCGCGGGAACGGTCGGCGGCCGGGTCTTCGTCTTCCCCGGCCAGGGCTCGCAATGGGCAGGCATGGCCGTCGAACTCCTCGACTCCTCCCCGGTGTTCGCACAGCGCATCACCGAGTGCGAACAAGCCCTGGCCCCGTTCACGGACTGGACCCTGACCGACGTGCTGCGCGAAGCGGAAGGAGCACCGTCACTGGAACGCGTCGACGTCGTCCAGCCCGCCCTCTTCGCCGTCATGGTCTCGCTCTCCGCCCTATGGGCATCAATCGACGTAACCCCCGACGCCGTAGTCGGCCACTCCCAGGGCGAAATCGCCGCCGCCTGCGTGGCGGGAGCACTGTCCCTGGAGGACGCGGCGCGGGTCGTCGCCCTGCGCAGCCAGGCGATACGGGCCCTGTCCGGCGACGGCGGCATGATGTCCGTGTCCCTGCCCCAGGACCAGCTCACCGAACGCATGAAGCCCTGGGGCGAACGCATCTCACTCGCCGCCGTCAACGGCCCCACCTCCACCGTCGTAGCCGGTGAACCCCAAGCCCTGCGCGAGCTGCACGCCTCCTGCGAGGCGGACGGCATCCGCGCGAAGATCATCCCCGTCGACTACGCCTCACACTCCTTCCACGTCGAACGCATCCGCGAAGAACTGCTGGAGCTGCTGGCACCCATCACGCCCCGCTCCTGCGAAACGGTCTTCTACTCGACGGTCACCGGCGAACCCATCGACACCTCCACCCTCAACGCCGAGTACTGGTACACCAACCTGCGCCAGACCGTCCAACTGGAGCCGGTCACCCGCCTCCTGGCCAACGACGGCTTCACCGCGTTCATCGAGATGAGCCCGCACCCCGTCCTGACCATGGCCCTCCAGGAAACCCTCGACACCACAGACACCGAAGCCATCGTCGGCGGCACACTCCGCCGCAACGAAGGCGGCCCCACCCGCTTCCTCACCTCCGCCGCCGAACTCTTCGTACGCGGACTCCACATCAACTGGCTCACACTCATCACCCCACACGACCGACACCGGATCGACCTCCCCACCTACGCCTTCGACCGCCGCCGCTACTGGCTGGAGCCGACCCCGGCCACCGCAGGCACGGCGGCGGGCACCGACCCCGTGGAGGCCGCGTTCTGGCAGGCGGTCGAGCGCGAGGACCTGGAATCCCTGGTCACCGCCCTCGGCCTGGAAGGCCCCGACTCCCTGGAGTCCCTCCTCCCCTCCCTCGCCTCCTGGCGCCGCCGCAGCCGCGAACAAGCCCTCACCGACTCCTGGCGCTACCGCGTCACCTGGAAGCCCCTCACCGACCCAGCCACGACCGTCCCCACAGGCCAGTGGACCGCCGTCATCCCCGCAGGCACCACCGAAGCCCACCACGTCATCGACGCCCTGCGCACACAAGGCATGAACCTCCTGACCGTCGAGGTCAAAGCGGCGGACGCGGGGCGCGAGACCCTCGCCGCGCACCTGCGCGAAGCCCTCGACGGCGCCACTCCCGCCGGAGTCGTCTCCCTCCTCGGCCTGGCCGAAGGCGCCCACCCCGGCTGCCCCGACCTGCCGACCGGGCTCGGCCTCACCCTGACCCTGATCCAGGCACTGGGCGACGCCGGCATCGACGCCCCCCTCTGGCTCGCCACCCGGGGCGCCGTCACCACGGCCCCCGCGGGCAGCGCGGGCGTCGACCGGCCGGTGGACCCCGCCCAGGCCGCCGTGTGGGGGCTGGGGCGGGTCGCCGCCCTCGAACACCCGCAGCGCTGGGGCGGCATGATCGACCTGCCCGGGACCTTGGACCACCGCGCCGCCGCGCTGCTGTGCGCCGCGCTGACCGGCCTCGACGCCGAGGACCAGCTCGCCGTGCGCGGCACCGGGATCCTCGTCCGCAGGCTGGTCCGCTCGTCCCTGGCCGCCGCCGACCCCGTCCCGGCCTGGACGCCCAGGGGCACGGTCCTGCTCACCGGCGGCACGGGCGGCATCGGCAGCCAGACCGCCAGGTGGCTGGCCGGGCGCGGCGCCGAGCACCTGGTGCTCACCAGCCGCAGCGGCCCCGAAGCCCCCGGCGCGCGGGAGCTGGAGGCCGAACTCACCGCGCTCGGCGCCCGCGTCACCATCGCCGCCTGCGACGTGACCGACCGGGACGAACTGGCCGCGCTGGTGCGGCAGGTGGAGGCCGACGGCTCGCGGATCCGCACGGTGATGCACATCGCGGGCGCCGGCGTGCTCGTGCCGCTCGCGGACACCAGCCTCCAGGAGTTCTCCGACACCGCCCACGCGAAGATCGTGGGCGCGGCCAACCTGGACGCGGTCTTCGACCGCACCGAGCTGGACGCCTTCGTGCTGTTCTCCTCGATCTCCGCGGTGTGGGGGAGCGGCGAACACGGCGCGTACGCGGCGGCCAACGCGTACCTCGACGGGCTCGCCGAGCGGCGCAGGGCCCGCGGCCGTGCCGCCACCTCCGTCGTCTGGGGCATCTGGAGCCCCGAGGAGGGCGGCGGCATGGCCGCCAACCTCGCCGAGGAGCAACTGCGCGGCCGGGGCATCCCCTTCATGGCGCCGAGGTCGGCCATCGAGGCGTTCCAGCGGGTCATGGACCACGACGAGGGCGTGGTGGTCGTCGCGGACGTCGACTGGGACCGGTTCGTGCCGGTCTTCACCTCGGCGCGGCCCAGCCCGCTGCTCGGCGGCGTGCCCGAGGTGGCCGGGATCCTGGCCGCCGAAGCCGCGCCCGCCGAGGTCGCGGACGACTCCTCCGTACGCCCGCGGCTGACCGGCCTGCCACCGGAGAAGCGCCGGGCCGCCGTCTCCGAGCTGGTGTGCGCGCAGATCGCCGCGGTGCTCGGCTACCCCGGTCCTTCGGCCGTCGACGAGGCCCGGCCCTTCCGCGAGCTGGGCTTCGACTCGCTGAGCGCCGTCGACCTGCGCAACCGGCTGAGCGCCGCGACCGGGCTGCGCCTGCCCGTCACGGTGGTCTTCGACTATCCGCGGGCCCGTGCGCTGGCCGAGCACATCGAGGCCGCGCTCTTCCCCGACCAGGGTTCAACGGCCCCGACCGACCCCGCGGAGGCCGAGGTCAGGGAGCTGATCGCGGCCATTCCGCTGCCGCGTCTCCAAGAGTCCGGACTGCTCGAAGAGTTGCGCAGGCTGGCGCGGACGCCCGACGGCGAACCGGCCCCCGCGCACGACGACCCCGAGGACGGCATCGACGACATGGACGTCGACGGGCTGATCCGCATGGCGTACGACAAATGACCTCCCGACAGAGCCAGACGGAGCCCAAGATGACTAGCGCCGATGAAAAACTCGTGGGAGCGCTGCGCGAGTCCCTGAAGGAGACCGAGCGGCTCCGGCGGACCAACCAGCAGCTCACCGCGGCCTCCCGGGAGCCGATCGGCATCGTCGCCATGAGCTGCCGCTACCCGGGGGTCGACTCCCCCGAGGAGCTGTGGCGGCTGCTCGCGGCGGAGCGGGACTCCATCTCCGGGCTACCGGTCAACCGGGGCTGGGACCTGGACGGCCTCTACGACCCCGACCCCGACCGGCAGGGGACGACCTACGCGACCGAGGGCGGCTTCCTGCACGACGCCGACCGCTTCGACCCGGCGTTCTTCGGCATCTCGCCGCGCGAGGCCGCCGCCATGGACCCGCAGCAGCGGCTGCTCCTCGAAACCTCCTGGGAGGCCTTCGAGCGGGCGGGCGTCGACCCGTCGGGCCTGCACGGCGACAAGGTCGGCCTCTTCGTCGGCGCGGCCTACCAGGGCTGGGGCATCGACTACCAGAACGTCCCCGACGGCACGCAGGGCCACCTGGTCACCGGCATGTCGACCAGCGTCATCTCCGGCCGCGTCTCCTACACGCTCGGCCTGGAGGGCCCGGCCGTCACGGTCGACACCGCGTGCTCGTCGTCGCTGGTCGCCCTGCACCTCGCCGTGCAGTCGCTGCGCCAGGGCGACTGCACGATGGCCGTGGTCGGCGGTACGGCGATCATGGCGGACCCGCTCGGCCTGGTGGGCTTCAGCCGCCAGCGCGGCCTGGCGCGGGACGGCCGCTGCAAGGCGTTCGGCGAGGGCGCCGACGGCATGGGCCTGGGAGAGGGCGTGGGCGTGCTGCTCCTGGAGCGGCTGTCGGACGCGCGGCGGGCCGGGCATCCGGTGCTCGCGGTCGTACGGGGCAGTGCGATCAACCAGGACGGCGCCAGCAACGGGCTCAGCGCGCCGAACGGCCCCGCGCAGCAGCGGGTGATCCGCGCGGCGCTGGCCAACGCCCGGCTGAAGCCCGAGCAGGTCGACGCGGTGGAGGCGCACGGCACGGGCACGTCACTGGGCGACCCGATCGAGGCGGGCGCCCTGCTGGCGACCTACGGCCAGGGGCGGACCGAGGACCGGCCGCTGTGGCTGGGCTCGGTCAAGTCCAACATCGGGCACGCCCAGGCGGCTTCGGGCGTGGCGGGCGTGATCAAGATGGTGATGGCGATGCGGCAGGGCGTCCTGCCGCGCACCCTGCACGCCGACGAGCCTTCCACGAAGATCGACTGGGCGGCCGGGCGGGTACGGCTGCTGACCGAGGCGCGGCCGTGGCCGCACGGCGAGGAACCCCGGCGGGCCGGGGTGTCCTCCTTCGGCGTCAGCGGCACCAACGCCCACATCGTCCTGGAACAGGCCCCGCAGGAGGAGCAGGCCACCGCGAGGACCGGGAAGCCTGGGGAGCACGGGAAGCCTGGGGAGCCCGGGGGGAACGGTGAGACCGGGCGGAGCGGTGAGGGCCTGGCGCCGATCGTGGGCGCGGGCGTGGTGCCGCTGGTGGTGTCGGGGCGCAGTGCCGGATCCCTGCGGGGTCAGGCGGAGCGTCTGGGCACGCTGCTGGCGGACCGAGAGCGCGCGGGGCACGGTACGGGCCTGGGGGAGGTCGGCTTCTCGCTGCTGTCGTCGCGGGCGTTGTTCGAGCACCGCGGGGTGGTCCTGGCCGGAGACACGGCCACGGGTCTCGCCGCGCTGGCGGGCGGTACGCCTGAGGACGGTGTGATCAGCGGAGTCGCGGGAACGGTCGGCGGCCGGGTCTTCGTCTTCCCCGGCCAGGGCTCCCAATGGGCCGGCATGGCCGTCGAACTCCTCAACTCTTCACCCGTGTTCGCACAGCGCATCGCCGAGTGCGAGCGGGCCCTGGCCCCGTTCACGGACTGGTCGCTGACGGACGTGCTGCGCGAAGCGGAAGGTGCGCCGTCGCTGGAACGCGTCGACGTCGTCCAGCCCGCCCTCTTCGCCGTCATGGTCTCGCTCTCCGCCCTATGGGCATCAATCGACGTAACCCCCGACGCCGTAGTCGGCCACTCCCAGGGCGAGATCGCCGCCGCCTGCGTGGCGGGCGCGCTGTCCCTGGAGGACGCGGCGCGGGTCGTCGCCCTGCGCAGCCAGGCGATACGGGCCCTGTCCGGCGACGGCGGCATGATGTCCGTGTCCCTGCCCCAGGACCAGCTCACCGAACGCATGAAGCCCTGGGGCGAACGCATCTCACTCGCCGCCGTCAACGGCCCCACCTCCACCGTCGTAGCCGGTGAACCCCAAGCCCTCCGCGAACTCCTGACCTCCTGCGAGGCGGACGGCATCCGCGCGAAGATCATCCCCGTCGACTACGCCTCACACTCCTTCCACGTCGAGCGCATCCGCGAAGAACTGCTGGACGTACTGGCTCCGATCGCGCCGCGTTCGACGGACGTGCCGTTCTACTCGACGGTGACGGGCGCGCCGGTGGACACCGCGCTCCTGGACGCCGAGTACTGGTACACCAACCTGCGCCAGACCGTCCAACTGGAGCCGGTCACCCGCCTCCTGGCCAACGACGGCTTCACCGCGTTCATCGAGATGAGCCCGCACCCCGTCCTGACCATGGCCCTCCAGGAAACCCTCGACACCACAGACACCGAAGCCATCGTCGGCGGCACACTCCGCCGCAACGAAGGCGGCCCCACCCGCTTCCTCACCTCCGCCGCCGAACTCTTCGTACGCGGACTCCACATCAACTGGCTCACACTCATCACCCCACACGACCGACACCGGATCGACCTCCCCACCTACGCCTTCGACCGCCGCCGCTACTGGCTGGAGTCGGAATCCAGAGCAACGGCCGCAGTGGGCGCGGATCCGGTGGAGGCCGCGTTCTGGGAGGCCGTGGAGCGCGAGGACCTGGAGTCGCTGGTCACCGCCCTCGGCCTGGAAGGCCCCGACTCCCTGGAGTCCCTCCTCCCCTCCCTCGCATCCTGGCGCCGCCGCAGCCGCGAACAAGCCCTCACCGACTCCTGGCGCTACCGCGTCACCTGGAAGGCGCTGGCCGATCCCGCCACGGCCGTCCCCACAGGCCAGTGGACCGCCGTCATCCCCGCGGGCACCGCCGAAGCCCACCACGTCATCGACGCCCTGCGCACACAAGGCATGAACCTCCTGACCGTGGAGGTCGAGGCCACCGACCGGGAAGCCCTCGCCGCGCACCTGCGCGAAGCCCTCGACGGCACCGCCCCCGCCGGAGTCCTTTCCCTCCTTGCCCTGGCCGAAGGCACCCACCCGGACTGCCCCGACCTGCCCGCCGGGCTCGGCCTCACCTTCGCGCTCGTCCAGGCGCTGGGCGACGCCGGCATCGACGCCCCCCTCTGGCTCGCCACCCGGGGCGCCGTCGCGACCGGCAAGCAGGAAGCCGTCGCGCACCCGGTCCAGTCCATGGTCTGGGGCCTGGGCCGGATCGCCGCGCTGGAGTACCCGCAGCGCTGGGGCGGCACGCTCGACCTGCCCGCCGACCTCGACCCCGCCTCCGCGGCGCGGGTGGCCTCGGTGCTGGCGGGCGGGCACGGCGCGGAGAACGAGGTGGCGGTACGCCCCCTCGCGACCTTCGGCCGCCGACTCGTCCGCGCCACCCCGGTCAGCACCACCCCGAACAGCACCACGCCCAACAGCGCCACGCCCAACGGCTCCGAGCGCACCGGCTCCGGGCGCACCGGATGGCAGCCCCAGGGCACCGTGCTGATCACCGGCGGCACCGGCGGCCTCGGCCGTCACGTCGCCCGGTGGCTGGCCAGGGGCGGCGCCGAGCACCTCGTACTCGTCAGCCGCAGCGGCCCCGAGGCCCCCGGCGCGCGGGAGCTGGAGGCCGAACTCACCGGACTCGGCGCCCGCGTCACCATCGCCGCCTGCGACGTCGCCGACCGCGACGAACTGGCCGCGCTGCTCGACCGCCTGGACGCCGCCGACTCCCCCGTACGGTCGGTCTTCCACACGGCCGGTGTCCTGGACGACGGCGTCATCGACACCGTCACCGCGGACCGCGCCCGCACCGTGCTGCGCCCCAAGGCGGGCGCCGCGCTGAACCTGCACGAGCTGACCCGGGACCGGGACCTGACCGCCTTCGTGCTGTTCTCCTCGTTCGCGGGCACGCTGGGCGGGCCCGGCCAGGGCAGTTACGCGGCGGCGAACACCTTCCTGGACGCCCTGGCGCAGCGGCGCCGCGCCGACGGCCTGGCCGCGACGTCCGTCGCCTGGGGCCCCTGGGCGGGCGGCGGCCTGGTCGACGAGGCGACCGAGGCGCGGCTGCGCGCGAACGGCATGCCCGCGATGGCGCCCGACGCGGCGATCGCCGCGCTCCAGCAGGCCCTCGACCTGGACGACGCGTTCGTGGCCGTGGCCGACGTCGACTGGGAGCGGCTGACGGCGTCCTCGCCCACGGGCCCCACGGCGCCCGTCTTCGCCGAGCTGCCCGAGGTGCGTTCCGTCCTCGGCGCCACCGCCGGAACCGGCACCGCGACCGGCGCGGGCGGCAACGAGTCGGCGCTGGCCCAGCAGTTGGCGGGCCTCTCGGAGAGCGAGGCCGAGCAGGCGCTGGTCGACCTGGTCAGCGCCCAGGTCGCCACCGTACTCGGCTACGCGGGAGCGGAGTCCGTCGAGCCGGGCCGCGCGTTCCGCGAGCTGGGCTTCGACTCGCTGACCGCCGTCGACCTGCGCAACCGGCTGAGCGCCGCGACCGGCATGCGACTACCGGTCACCCTGGTCTTCGACTATCCGTCGGTGACCGCACTGGCCCGGCACCTGCGCGCCGAACTGATCGGCACCGCACCCGCCGCGCCCTCGCCCGCGTCGTCAGCGGCGCCCGTGGACGACGACCCGATCGCGATCATCGCGATGAGCTGCCGCCTCCCCGGAGGCGTGACCAGCCCCGAGGCACTGTGGAAGCTGATCGACGAGGGCGTGGACGCGGTCTCCGGCTTCCCCACCGACCGGGGCTGGGACGTCGAGGGCCGCTACGACCCCGACCCCGACAAGCCGGGCACCTTCTACGCACGCGGCGGCGGATTCCTCTACGACGCCGACCACTTCGACCCGACGTTCTTCGGCATCTCGCCGCGCGAGGCCCTGGCCATCGACCCGCAGCACCGGCTGCTCCTCGAAACGTCCTGGGAATCCTTCGAACGGGCCGGAATCACCCCGGCTTCGATGAAGGGTACGGACGCGGGCGTGTTCATCGGCGCCAGCTACAACGACTACGGCTCCCGCTTCCAGCAGGCTCCCGAAGAGTTCGAGGGCTACCTCGCGACGGGCAGCGCCAGCAGCGTCGCCTCCGGCCGCATCTCCTACACCTTCGGCTTGCAGGGCCCCTCGCTGACCGTGGACACGGCCTGCTCGTCCTCGCTGCTCGCCCTGCACCTGGCCGCGCAGTCGCTGCGCCGGGGCGAGTGCTCGATGGCGCTGGCCGGCGGTGTGGTCGTGATGTCCACCATGGACAGCTTCATCGAGTTCAGCCGACAGCGGGCCATGGCTCCCGACGGCCGTTGCAAGGCGTTCTCCGAGCAGGCGGACGGCGCCGGATGGGCCGAGGGCGCCGGAATGGTGCTGCTGGAGCGGCTGTCTGACGCGCGACGCAACGGCCACCGGGTGCTCGCCGTGGTCCGCGGCTCCGCCGTCAACCAGGACGGCGCGAGCAACGGCCTGACCGCCCCCAACGGACCCGCGCAGCAGCGCGTCATCCGGACGGCGCTCGCCTCCGCCGGGCTCTCGCCCGCGGACGTGGACGCGGTGGAGGCGCACGGCACCGGCACCCCGCTCGGCGACCCGATCGAGGCGGGCGCGCTGCTGGCCACGTACGGCCAACAGCGTTCCGGTGAGCGCCCGTTGTGGCTGGGTGCACTGAAGTCCAACATCGGCCACACCCAGGCCGCATCCGGCGTGGCCGGTGTGATCAAGATGGTCATGGCGATAGGCGAGGGCGTACTGCCCCGAACCCTTCACGCCGACGAGCGTTCCGAAAAGATCGACTGGTCGGCGGGCGCGGTCGAGCTGCTGACCGAGTCCCGCCCCTGGCCGGAAACGGGCGCCCCGCGCCGGGCAGGAGTGTCGGCCTTCGGCGTCAGCGGTACGAACGTCCACCTGATCCTGGAACAGGCACCGGAGCTGGTGTCACAGGAGGCGCCGAACACGGATCCCGTGGCATCGGTGGTGCCGTGGGTACTGTCGGGCAAGACCCCGGCGGCACTGCGGGCACAGGCGGAGCAACTGGCCGAGTACGTCGCGGCGGCACCGGAGCTGTCCCCGGCGGACGTGGGTTTCTCCCTCGCAACGAGCCGTACGGCCTTCGAGTACAGGGCGGCGGTGACCGGCCGGGACCGCGAAGAGCTTCTGAGCGGGCTGCGGGCGCTGGCCGAGGAGGACGGGACGCGTACTGTGTCCGGCCGGACGGCGTTCCTGTTCACCGGGCAGGGCGCACAACGCGCAGGCATGGGCCGCGAGTTGTACGAAGCCTTCCCGGTGTTCGCGTCCGCCTTCGACGAGGTGTGCGCGGTCCTGGACGGGCATCTCGACCGTCCGCTGCGGGAACTGGTCTTCGCCGAGGACTCCGGCGAAGTGCTGCAAGGCACCGGGTACGCACAGGTGGCCCTGTTCGCGATCGAAGTCGCGCTGCACAGGCTCGTCGAGTCCTGGGGCGTACGGGCGGACTACCTGGCCGGACACTCAGTGGGCGAACTCACCGCCGCGTACATCGCCGACCTCTGGTCCCTCGAAGACGCCTGCACCCTCGTCGCCGCACGCGGCCGCCTGATGCAGGCACTGCCCACCGGCGGAGCAATGATCTCCGTGGTCGCCTCCGAAGACGACGTACGACCCTTCCTGAACGAGAAGGTCTCGATCGCGGCCCTCAACGGCCCCAACGCCACCGTCCTCTCAGGCGACGAAGACGCCGTACTGGAAGCCGTGACCGCAGGCGGCTGGAAGTCGACACGGCTGAAGGTCAGCCACGCCTTCCACTCTCCACTCATGGACCCCATGCTCGAAGAGTTCCGGCAGATAGCCCAAGGACTCACCTTCAACGAGCCCCGCACAGCACTGATCTCCAACGTCACCGGTGACATCGCCCCACCCGAGCTGATCAGCACCCCCGACTACTGGGTCCACCACGTCCGCGAAGCCGTCCGCTTCCACCACGGCCTCACCACCCTCGAAGCAAACAGCGTCACCCGCTTCATCGAACTCGGCCCCGCCGGAGTCCTCACCGCCCTCGGCCAAACCACCCTCCACAACGCCGAATTCATCCCCGTACTCCGCAAGAACAAGCCCGACGAAGAAGCAGCCGTCACAGCCCTCGCCCACATCCACACCACCGGCCTGGACATCGACTGGACCACCTTCTTCACAGGCCACCACGCCCACCGCGTCGACCTCCCCACCTACCCCTTCCAGTACGACCGCTACTGGCTCGACGCACCCACCACCACCGGCGACGTCACCTCCGCCGGACTCACCACCGCCAGTCACCCACTCCTGGGCGCCGCCCTCCCCCTCGCCGAAACCGACACCCTCGTCCTCACCGGCCGACTCTCCACCCAGTCGCACCCCTGGCTCACCGACCACGCCGTCTCCGGCACCGTCCTCTTCCCCGGCACCGCCTTCCTCGAACTGGCCATGCAAGCCGCCGACCACACAGGCTGCGACCACGTCGAAGAACTCACCCTCGAAGCACCCCTGATCCTCCCCGAACGCGGCGCCGTCGCCCTCCAGATCACCGTGGAGCCACCGCAGACCAACGGCACCCGCACCATCAGCGTCCACTCCCGCCCCGAGAACACCCACCCCGACCAGCCCTGGACCCGCCACGCCAGCGGCGCCCTGGGCATCGGGGAGGACGCGACCCCCGAGCCCGACCTGAGCGCATGGCCCCCAGCTGGCGCCGAACCCGTCGAGGTCGGCGACCTCTACGAGCGCTTCGCCGAAGGCGGATTCGGCTACGGCCCCGCCTTCCAAGGCCTGCGCCGCGCCTGGGCCGACGGCGACACGGTGTACGCCGAGATCCGGCTGCCCGACGAGCAGCAGAGCACCGCCGGTGCGTACGGGCTGCACCCCGCCCTCCTCGATGCCGCGCTGCACACCATCGCCCTCAGCCCCGCGCTGCAACTCGGCGGCGGGAAGCTGCCGTTCTCCTGGACGGGCGTCACGCTGCACGGCGCGGGAGCCGACGAGGTGCGGGTACGGCTGACGCCCCTCGGCCCGGACGCGGTGTCGCTGACCCTGTCGGACCCGATCGGCCGCCCGGTGGCGTCCGTCGACTCGCTCGTCCTGCGCGCGCGGCCCGAGCGGCTGGGCGCTTCCGTGACGGACGACTCCCTGTACGTACTGGACTGGGCCGAGCTCGAAGCGGACGCCGACGCGCGGCCGTCCGCCTCCTTCACGGGCTGGGCGCTGCTCGGTGAGGACGGCCTGGGCGTGGTGGCGGGGGAGAAGCTGCGGGCCTACCGCGACCTGGGGGCCCTGGCGGACGCCGCCGACCTGGCGGCGGTGCCGGACGTCGTACTCGTGACCTGCCCGCCGCTGACCGAAGAGATGGAAGAGTCCGAAGAGTCAGTAGGGTCTGAAGAGTTCACCGCGTCGGTGCGCACGGCGCTGGACCGGGTGCTGGGGCTGGTCCAGGGGTGGCTGGCCGACGAGCGGTTCGCCGCGTCGCGGATGGTCTTCCTCACGCGCGGCGCCGTCGCGGCGGGCCCCGACGACCGGGTGGGCGATCCTGCACACGCCGCCGTCTGGGGGCTGGTCCGCTCCGCGCAGTCCGAGAACCCGGACCGGTTCGTCCTGGCCGACATCGGCACGGACGGATCCGTCGGCGCCCTGCCCGCGCTCGACGTACTGCCCGCCCTGCTGCGCGCCCTCGCCGGTGACGAGCCCCAACTGGCGCTGCGCGACGGCTCCGTACGGGCCGCCAGGCTGGCCCTCCTGCCCGCGCGCCCCGATCCCGCCGAGCGGCAGGCCCCCGACTGGGGCACCGGCACGGTGCTGGTGACCGGTGCGACCGGCGCCATCGGCGGGGTGATGGCGCGCCATCTGGTCGCCGAGTGCGGAGTGCGCCACCTGCTGCTGACCAGCCGCCGGGGCGCGGAGGCCGAGGGCGCCAAGGAGCTGTGCGAGCAGCTCACCGAGCTCGGCGCCGACGTCACGCTCGCCGCCTGCGACGCCGCCGACCGCGAGGCCCTGGCCGCGCTCCTGGCCGGCATCGACCCGGCGCACCCGCTCACCGCGGTAGTCCACACCGCGGGCGTCCTGGACGACGGCGTCGTCGGCTCGCTGACCTCCGAACGGGTCGACCGGGTGCTGCGCCCCAAGGTGGACGCGGCGGTCAACCTGCACGAGCTGACCCGCGGCCTGGGACTCTCGGCCCTGGTGCTGTTCTCCTCCATCGCGGGCACGTTCGGCGGCATGGGCCAGGCCAACTACGCGGCGGCCAACGCGTTCCTCGACGCCTACGCCACCCGCTGCCGCGCCGACGGCTTCCCCGTCCAGTCGATGGCGTGGGGCCTGTGGGAGCAGCGCAGCGAGATGACCGGGAAACTGGGCGAGGCGGACCTCTCGCGGCTGGCGCGCGGCGGCATCGTCGCGTTCTCCTCCGCCGAGGGCGCCGCGCTGTTCGACGCGGCGCGGGCGCTGGACGCTCCGGTGGTGCTGCCGATGCGGCTGGACGCGGCGGCCCAGGCCGGTGGCCCCGGGCCCGTACCGCCGCTGCTCCGCGGCCTGGTCAAGGCGCCCGTCAGGGCGGCGGCCAGGCGCGCCGCGGCCCGTGGCGGCGCCGCCGACGCGGCCGACGGGCTGCTGCCGCGGCTCGCGGGGCTGCCGGAGGCCGAGCGGCACCGGCTGCTGCTCGACCTGGTCAGGACCCAGGTGACGACCGTGCTCGGGTTCACCGGCAAGGAGGCGGTCGACGTCGACCGGGGGCTGCTGGAGCTGGGCTTCGACTCGCTCACCGCGGTCGAGCTGCGCAACCGCCTCAACACCGCCACCGGGCTGCGGCTGCCCGCCACCCTGCTCTTCGACTATCCGACGACGGCCGCGATAGCGGAACACCTCGCGGAGTCGGTCGCCCCGGCCGAGCCCGCGGCCGTCCCGCTCGCCTTCCCCGAACTCGACCGCCTGGAGCAGGACCTGGCCAGGGTGGCCGCGGACGAGACGGCCAGGACGCGGCTCGCGGGCCGCCTCCAGGACCTCCTGTCGAAGCTGGGCCACGCCCAGGACCCGGCGGGCGACATCGCGACGGCCGGCCTCGATTCGGCGTCCGACGACGAGATCTTCAACTTCATCGAAAACGAACTCGGCCTTTCCTGAAGAAAGCGGCGGTTGAACGGTGAGCACGGTGAGCGAAGACAAGCTTCGCGACTACCTGAAGCGTGTGACGACGGACCTGCACCGCACGCGCCTGCGTCTGGAGAAGATCGAGGAGCGGGACCAGGAGCCGATCGCGATCGTCGGCATGAGCTGCCGCTACGCCGGGGGCGTCCACACCCCGGAGGACATGTGGCGGCTCCTGGTCGAGGGGCGCGACGCGGTCGGTCCGATGCCGCAGGACCGGGCCTGGGACCTGGAGGCCATGTACGACGCCGACCCGGACGCCCAGGGCAAGAGCTACGTGGAGGAGGGGGCCTTCCTCGACGCCGCGTACGACTTCGACCCCGGCTTCTTCGGGATCTCGCCGCGCGAGGCGCTGGCCATGGACCCCCAGCAGCGGCTGCTCCTGGAGACCGCCTGGGAGACCCTGGAGCGGGCGGGCATCGATCCCGGCTCGCTCAAGGGCAGCAGGACCGGTGTGTACGCGGGGGTGATGTACCAGGACTACGGATCCCGGCTCACCACCGTGCCCAAGGACGTCGAGGGCTACCTCGGCGCGGGCGGCTCGGGCAGCGTCGCGTCGGGCCGCGTCTCCTACACCCTGGGCCTCGAAGGGCCCGCCGTCACCGTGGACACGGCCTGCTCGTCCTCGCTGGTGGCGCTGCACCTGGCCACCCAGGCGCTGCGCAGGGGCGACTGCTCGCTGGCGCTGGTCGGCGGGTCCATGGTGATGTCCACCCCGGTCGCGTTCATCGAGTTCGCCCGCCAGCGGGCGCTGGCGTCGGACGGCCGCTGCAAGGCGTTCTCCGGGCGCGCGGACGGCACCGGCTGGGGCGAGGGCGTCGGCATGATCCTCGTGGAGCGGCTGTCGGACGCGCGGCGGGCGGGGCGCCGGGTGCTGGCCGTGGTGCGCGGCTCGGCCGTCAACCAGGACGGTGCGAGCAGCGGCCTCACGGCCCCGAACGGGCCCTCCCAGCAGCGGGTGATCCGCGCCGCCCTGGCCGACGCCCGGCTGTCGTCCGCCGAGGTCGACGCGGTGGAGGCGCACGGCACGGGCACCGCGCTCGGCGACCCGATCGAGGCGGGCGCGCTGCTGGCCACGTACGGCAAGGAGCGCCCCGAAGGCCGCCCGCTGTGGCTCGGCTCCCTGAAGTCCAACCTCGCGCACACCCAGGCCGCGGCCGGGGTCGGCGGCGTCATCAAGATGGTGCTGGCACTGCGGCACGAGGTCCTGCCCAAGACGCTGCACGCCGAGACCCGCAGCCCGATGGTCGACTGGGAGTCCGGCGGCGTGGAGCTGCTGACGGAGGCCAGGCCCTGGCCCAGGACCGACGCCCCGCGCCGGGCCGCCGTGTCGGGCTTCGGCTTCAGCGGCACCAACGCCCACGTGATCCTGGAGGAGGCGCCCGAGGAGCCTGCGGACGGCGAGGACGCGGGCGCGGACGCGGTCGGGGGTGCGGGCGCGGTCGGGGCAGGGACGCCTTCCACGGCCCGGGGCGCGGCGCCTTCCCAGCCTCAGGCCCAGGCCCGAGGCACGGCCCAGGCCCGGCCCCAGGCCGCCGGGGCCGAGGGCCCGGCCCCCGTCCGTACTCCCGGCACCGCCCCCGCCGCACTGCCCTTCCTCGTCTCCGGCAGGACCGAAGAGGCGCTGCGCGCCCAGGCCCGGCGGCTCGTCGACCACCTCACCGCCCACCCGGACACGGCCGCGGCCGACCTCGGGTACTCGCTGGCCCTGCGGCGCGCCTCCCTCGAACACCGCGCCGCGATCGTCGCCCGGGACCGCGAGGAGCTCCTGGGCGGCCTGCGGGCCCTCGCCGACGGCGAACCGGCCGCGCGGCTCGTCCAAGGCACGGCGGACAGCCGCCGCAAGGCGGTGTTCGTCTTCCCCGGCCAGGGCTCGCAGTGGACCGGCATGGCCCGCCCGCTGCTGGCGTCCTCGCCGGTCTTCGCCGAGCAACTGCGCGCCTGCGACGAGGCGTTCGCCCCGTACCTCGGCTGGTCGGTCGTCGACGCGCTCGACGGCGCGGCGGACACCCCGCCCGGCGACCGCATCGACGTCGTCCAGCCGGTGCTGTTCTCCGTCATGGTGTCGCTGGCCGCGCTGTGGCGCGCGCACGGCGTGGAGCCCTCCGCGATCGTCGGGCACTCCCAGGGCGAGGTGGCCGCCGCGTACGTGGCGGGCGCCCTGTCGCTGGCGGACGCCGCCAAGGTGGTCGCGCTGCGCAGCAGGGCGGCGCGGCAGATCGAGGGCAAGGGCGGCATGCTCTCGGTACTGGCGTCCGCCGAGCGGATCGCGCCCTGGCTCGACGGCCTGGCGGACCGGCTGTCCCTCGCGGTGAGCAACAGCCCCACGTCCGTGGCGGTCGCCGGGGACACCGACGCCCTCGACGAGCTGGCGGACCGGCTCGCCGAAGCGGGCGTGAAGTCCCGCCGGATCGCGGTGACGATGGCCAGCCACTCCCCGCACGTCGACGCGCTGCGCGAGCGGATGCTCGCCGACCTGGCGTCCGTCGAACCGCGCGCCGCGCGGGTCCCCTTCTACTCGACGGTGACCGGCGCCGCCCAGGACACCACCGGGCTCGACGCCGACTACTGGTACCGGAACATGCGCGAACCGGTCCGGTTCGAGCAGGCGGTCCGCGCGCTCGTCGCCGACGGCTACACCGCGTTCGTCGAGACCAGCCCCCACCCCGTGCTCGCCATGGCGATGCAGGAGACCTTCGAGAGCGCCGCCGCCGAGGCCGGGGCGGCCGGTCCCGTCGCGGTCGCCGTGGGCACGCTGCGCCGCGACGAGGGCGGCTACGAGCGGTTCCTCACCGGCCTCGGCGAACTGCACGCGGGCGGCGGCCCCGTCGACTGGAGCACGGTGTTCGCCGGCACCGGCGCGCGCGGCACCGAGCTGCCCACCTACGCGTTCCAGCGGCAGCGCTACTGGCTGGAGTCCCCCGCGCCCAGCGGGGACGTCACGTCGGCCGGGCTCGGCGCCGCCGACCACCCGCTGCTCGGCGCCGCCGTGCACCTCGCGGACTCCGACCGGCTGCTGCTGACCGGCAGGCTGTCCCTGGAGACCTCCCCGTGGCTCGCCGACCACGCCCTCGCCGGCACCGCCCTGCTGCCCGGCACGGCGTTCCTCGAACTCGCGGTGCAGGCCGCCGACCGGGTCGACTGCGCCCGGGTCGAGGAACTCACCCTCCAGGCACCGCTCCTGCTGCCCAGGACCGGCGGCGTGGCCGTGCAGGTCACCGTCAGCGAGCCGGACGCCTCGGGACGCCGGACGGTGGGCGTCTACTCGCGCGCGGACAACCGCGCGGAGGGCCACGCGGGGAGCCACGCCGGGAGCCACGCCGGAGGCCACTTTGGGGGCCACGCGACGGGCGCCGCCGACGACGCCTGGACCGCCCACGCGTCCGGCACGCTCGTCCCCGCTGCGGGCCCCGCCGACTTCGACCTCGCCGCCTGGCCCCCCGCGGGCGCCGAACCGGTCGCCGTCCAGGACCTCTACGAGCGGTACGCCGAGAACGGCTTCGACTACGGGCCCGCCTTCCGCGGCCTGCGCGCGGCCTGGCGCCTCGGCGACGACGTCTACGCCGAGGTACGGCTGCCCGACGACCGCCAGGAAGGCGCCCGCGACTACGGGCTCCACCCCGCGCTGCTCGACGCGGCGCTGCACGGCATCGCGCTCGGCCCGCTCTTCGAGGGGAACGCGGGCAGCGGCAACGGACGGCTGCCGTTCTCGTGGACGGGCGTCACCCTGCACGCGTCAGGCGCGGGCGAGGTGCGGGTCAGGCTGTCCCCCGCGAGCCCCGCAACGAGCCCCGGAACGGGCTCTGGAGCGGGCTCCGAGGCGGTCGCGCTCCAGATCGCCGACACCGAGGGCCGCCCGGTGGCGTCCGTCGACGCGCTGCTGCTGCGCGAGACCCGCCCCGAGGGGCTATCCGGCGCGCGGACCGCGCTCGCCGACGCGCTGTTCCGGGTCGAGTGGAAGCCGCTGACGCCCACCGGGGCGGCGCCCGCCGCGCCCTGGGGCGTGTGGAGCACGGACCCGTCGGCCCCCGGCGCGCCGGACCTGGCCGCGCTGCCCGGCCTCGTAACGCTGGATCCCGTAGCCCTGGACCTCGAACTCCCGGAGGTCGTCCTCGTCCCGTGGGCCCCCGCCCCCGACGGCACCGACCCCGCCCGCGCGGCGCACGCCGCCGCCGAACGGGCCCTCGGCCTGGTGCGGACCTGGCTGAACGACGAGCGCCACGCGGACTCCCGGCTGGTGTTCCTCACCCGGGGCGCCGCGCTCCCCGGCGAGGACGCGGGCGACCTCGCCCACACCACCGTGTGGGGCCTGGTGCGCTCCGCGCAGACCGAGAACCCCGGCCGCTTCGTCCTGGTCGACCTCGACGAGCACCCCGATTCCGTACGGGCGCTCGGCGCCGCCCTGGCCACCGGCGAACCCCAACTGGCCCTCCGCGAAGGCCTCGTACAGGCCCCCAGACTGGTCCGCACCCCCGTACCCACACCCGCTCCCGCATCCGCATCCGCCCCCGACTCCGCATCCGGCTCCGCCGAAAGCACCGCGCTCGGCTGGAACACCGACGGCACCGTCCTGATCAGCGGCACCGGCACGCTCGGCGGACTGCTCGCCCGCCACCTGGTCACCCGGCACGGCATCCGCCACCTGCTGCTGACCAGCCGCCGCGGCCCCGACGCCGAAGGCGCGGACGCCCTGCGGACCGAACTCGCCGAACTCGGCGCCGACGTCACGCTCGCCGCCTGCGACGCCACCGACCGCGAGGCCCTGGCCGCGCTCCTGGCCGGCATCGACCCGGCGCACCCGCTCACCGCGGTCGTCCACACCGCGGGCGTCCTGGACGACGGCGTCGTGAGCGCGATGAGCCCCGAACAGCTGCGGCGGGCACTGCGCCCCAAGGTGGACGCGGCCGTCAACCTGCACGAGCTGACCCGCGGCCTGGAGCTGTCCGGCTTCGTCCTCTACTCGTCGGCCGCGGGCGTGCTCGGCGGCCCCGGCCAGGCCAACTACGCGGCGGCCAACGCGTTCCTGGACGGCCTGGCCCGCCACCGCAGGGCCACGGGACTCGCGGGCCAGTCGCTGGCCTGGGGCCTGTGGGCCGATCGCAGCGGACTGACGGAACACCTCGGCGCCGAGGACACCGCGCGCTCCGCCCGCTCGGGCGTCGCCCCGATCTCCGCCGAGCAGGGCATGGCGCTGTTCGACGCCGCCGCCGCGCTCGACGAGCCGCTGCTCGTCCCCATGCTGCTGGACACGGCGGCGCTGCGGGCGAACGCCGCCACCGGTACCGTCCCCGCCCTGCTCCAGTCCCTGGTCCGCGCCCCGGCCCGCCGCACGGTGACGGCCGGGACCCCGGCGGACGGCGCGGACTCGCTCGCGCGGCGGCTCGTGGGCCTGCCCGAGGCCGAACAGCGCCGCCACCTGCTGGACCTGGTGCGCTCGCTGGTCGCGGCCGTACTGGGGCACGCCCCGTCCGACTCGATCGCCGCGAACCGGGCCTTCAGCGAACTCGGCTTCGACTCGCTGACGTCCGTGCAGCTGCGGAACCGGCTTAACGGCGCCACCGGGCTCAGGCTGCCGACCACCCTGGTCTTCGACTATCCGAACCCCACGGCGCTCGCCGAATACCTGCGGACCGAGGCCCTGGGCGACCGGCTGCGCACGGCCGCCGCGCAGCCGCCCACGGCACCGGCCGCCGCCGACGGCTCCGACGACCCGATCGCCGTCGTCGCGATGAGCTGCCGCTTCCCCGGCGGCGTGCGCAGCCCCGAAGACCTGTGGCAGCTCGTCGCGCGGGGCACCGACGCGATGTCCGCGATGCCGAGGGACCGCGGCTGGGACGAGGACCTGTACGACCCGACCGGCAGCCTGCCCGGCAAGTCGTACGCGAACGAGGGCGCGTTCCTCCACGACGCCTACGACTTCGACCCCGCGTTCTTCGGGATCTCGCCGCGCGAGGCGCTGGCCATGGACCCGGTGCAGCGGCTGCTCCTCGAAACCTCCTGGGAGTCCTTCGAACGCGCGGGCATCGACCCCGCGTCGCTGAAGGGCAGCAGGACCGGAGTCTTCGCGGGCGTGATGTACCAGGACTACGGCCTGCGGCTGCCGCAGGTCCCCGAGGACCTGGAGGCGTACGTCGGCAGCGGCAGCTCCGGCAGCATCGCATCGGGCCGCATCGCGTACACCTTCGGCCTGGAGGGTCCGGCGGTGACGGTCGACACGGCGTGCTCGTCGTCGCTGGTCGCACTGCACCTGGCCGCACAGTCGCTGCGGCGGGGCGAATGCGCGATGGCCCTCGCGGGCGGCGTCACCGTCATGTCGACGCCCAACCTCTTCGTCGACTTCAGCCGCCAGGGCGGCCAGGCGCGCGACGGCCGTTGCAAGGCGTTCTCCGAGCAGGCGGACGGCACCGGCTGGGGCGAGGGCGCGGGCATGATCCTGCTGGAGCGCCTGTCGGACGCGCGGCGCAACGGCCACCAGGTGCTCGCGGTACTGCGCGGCTCGGCCATCAACCAGGACGGCGCCAGCAACGGCCTCAGCGCCCCCAACGGCCCCTCACAACAACGCGTGATCCGAGCAGCACTGGCCGACGCACGACTGACCGCAGCAGACGTGGACGCAGTCGAAGCACACGGCACCGGAACCTCCCTCGGCGACCCGATCGAAGCAGGCGCACTACTGGCCACGTACGGCCAACAGCGCACCGACGACCGTCCGTTGTGGCTGGGCGCACTCAAGTCCAACATCGGCCACACCCAGGCCGCATCCGGCGTGGCCGGTGTGATCAAAATGGTCATGGCGATACGGGAAGGCGTACTGCCCCGAACCCTTCACGCCGACGAACCCTCCGAAAAGATCGACTGGACGGCAGGATCGGTCGAACTCCTCACCGAGGCCCGCCCCTGGCCCGAAACCGGCGCCCCGCGCCGAGCGGGCATCTCGGCCTTCGGCATCAGCGGCACGAACGCACACGCCATCGTGGAGCAGGCACCGGAGCCGGTGACGCAGGAGGCACCGAACACGGACTCCGTGGCATCGGTAGTGCCGTGGGTCCTGTCGGGCAAAACCCCGGCAGCACTGCGAGCACAGGCGGAACAGCTGGCCGAGTACGTCGCGGCAGCACCGGAGTTGTCCCCGGTGGACATCGGATACTCCCTGGCAACCGGACGGGCTTCCTTCGAACACCGGACCGCAGTGACAGGAAGCACCCGCGAGGAGCTTCTGAGCGGGCTGCGGGCGCTGGCCGAGGAGGACGGGACGCGTACGGTCTCCGGCCGGACGGCATTCCTGTTCACCGGACAGGGCGCACAACGGGCCGGAATGGGCCGCGAGTTGTACGAAGCCTTCCCGGTCTTCGCGTCCGCCTTCGACGAGGTGTGCGCGGTCCTGGACGGGCACCTCGACCGTCCCCTGCGTGAACTGGTCTTCGCCGAAGACTCCGGCGAGGTGCTGCAAGGCACCGGGTACGCACAGGTGGCCCTGTTCGCCGTCGAAGTCGCGCTGCACAGGCTCGTCGAGTCCTGGGGCGTACGGGCGGACTACCTGGCCGGACACTCAGTGGGCGAACTCACCGCCGCGTACATCGCCGGCCTCTGGTCCTTGGAAGACGCCTGCACCCTCGTCGCGGCCCGAGGCCGCCTGATGCAGGCCCTGCCCACCGGCGGAGCCATGATCTCCGTGGTCGCCTCCGAAGACGACGTACGACCCTTCCTGAACGAGAAGGTCTCGATCGCGGCCCTCAACGGCCCCACCGCCACCGTCCTGTCCGGAGACGAAGACGCCGTACTGGAAATCGCAGCGGCGGGCGGCTGGAAGACCTCACGCCTCCGCGTGAGTCATGCCTTCCACTCTCCGCTCATGGACCCCATGCTCGAAGAGTTCCGACAAGTCGCCCAGGGACTGGAGTTCCACGAGCCCCGTACAGCACTGATCTCCAACGTCACCGGTGACATCGCCCCACCCGAGCTGATCCGCACCCCCGACTACTGGGTCCGCCACGTCCGCGAAGCCGTCCGCTTCCACCACGGCCTCACCACCCTCGAAGCGAACGGCGTCACCCGCTTCATCGAACTCGGCCCCGCCGGAGTCCTCACCGCCCTCGGCCAAACCACCCTCCACAACGCCGAATTCATCCCCGTACTCCGCAAGAACAAGCCCGACGAGCAAGCAGCCGTCACAGCCCTCGCCCACATCCACACCACCGGCCTGGACATCGACTGGAACACCTTCTTCACAGGCCGCCACGCCCACCGCGTCGACCTCCCCACCTACCCCTTCCAGTACGACCGCTACTGGCTCGACGCACCCACCACCACCGGCGACGTCACCTCAGCCGGACTCACCACCACCAGTCACCCACTCCTGGGCGCCGCCCTCCCCCTCGCCGAAACCGACACCCTCGTCCTCACCGGCCGACTCTCCACCCACTCCCACCCCTGGCTCACCGACCACGCCGTCTCCGGCACCGTCCTCTTCCCCGGCACCGCCTTCCTCGAACTGGCCGTACAAGCCGCCGACCGAGCAGATTGCGACCGCGTCGAAGAACTCACCCTCGAAGCACCCCTGGTCCTCCCGGAGCGCAGCGCCGTCGTCCTCCAGATCACCGTGGACGCACCCCAGGAGACCGGCGCCCGCACGATCAGCGTCCACTCCCGCCCGGAGAACGCCCACCCCGACGAACCCTGGACCCGCCACGCCAGCGGCATCCTGGACGTCGGCGACGGCACGCACCCCGGCCCCGACCTGACCGTCTGGCCCCCGCCCGGCGCCGAACCCGTAGAGGTCGCCGACCTCTACGAGCGCTTCGCCGAAGGCGGGTTCGGCTACGGCCCCGCCTTCCAGGGACTGCGCCGCGCCTGGGTGACCGAGGACGCCGTGTACGCCGAGGTGCGGCTGCCCGAAGAGCAGCAGAGCACCGCCGGTGCGTACGGGCTGCACCCCGCCCTCCTCGACTCCGCGCTGCACAGCATCGCCCTCGGTTCGCTCCTCGACAGCGGCGAGGGGGAGGGCAGGCTGCCGTTCTCCTGGACGGGCGTGTCCCTGCGCGCTTCCGGTGCGGCGGAACTGCGCGTGCGCATCGGCGCCGCGGGCAGCGACGCGGTGTCGGTCGCGGTCGCGGACACCACGGGCAGCCCCGTCGCCACCGTCGACGCGCTGGTGCTGCGCAAAATGGCGCCCGCGCAGGTCGGGGCGGCCCTGCCGACCGGACCCGAGTCGCTGTTCCGGGTCTCCTGGCCGTCCCTGCCGGTCCCGGAGCGGCTGTCGGCCGGCACCAGGCTGGCCCTGGTGGGCGCGGACGACCTCAAGCAGGTGGAGGACCTGGAGGAGCTCGGCTTCTTCCTGGAGTCGTACACGGATTTGAGCGCGCTCACCGGTTCCGTCGACACGGGCAGCGCGGCCCCCGCGACGGTGCTCGTCTCGTGCCCGCCCGCACCGGACGGCGCGGAGCAGGACAGTACCGACCCAGTACGGGCGGATGCGGTGCGGGCGGCCACCCACCGCGCCCTGTCGCTGGTCAGGTCGTGGCTCGCGGACGAGCGGTTCGCGGCGTCCCGGATGGCGTTCGTGACCCGGCGCGCGGTCGCCACCGCCCCCGGCGAGGGCGTGTCCGACCTGGCCAACGCGGCGGTGTGGGGCCTGGTGCGCGCGGCGCAGTCGGAGCACCCCGACCGTTTCGTCCTGGTCGACGTCGACGAGGACGAGTCGTCCGGCCGCGCCCTGGGCGCCGCGCTGCTGTCCGGCGAGCCCCAACTGGCGGTGCGCGGCGGCGAACTCGCCGTACCGCGCCTGGCCAGGGTGAAGCACGACGAGGTGAAGCACGACGGGGTGAAGCACGACGAGCCGCAGGACGGCGTACGGCCCGACGCGCCCGGGTGGGACGCCGAAGGCACCGTACTGATCAGCGGTACGGGCCTGCTGGGCGGCCTGCTCGCCCGGCACCTCGTACGCGAGCGGGGCGTCCGCCGACTCGTGCTGACCAGCCGCAGGGGACCGGCGTCCGAGGGCGCCGCCGAGCTGCGGGACGAGCTCACCGGGCTCGGCGCGCACGTCACCCTGGCCGCCTGCGACGCCGCCGACCGCGACGCGCTGGCCGGGGTGCTCGCCGCGATCCCCGCCGAGCACCCGCTGACCGCCGTGGTGCACACGGCGGGCGTCGTCGACGACAGCCTGGTCGAAGGGCTCACGCCGGAGCGGCTGGACGGGGTGCTGCGGCCGAAGGTCGACGCGGTGCTGAACCTGCACGCGCTGACCCTCGACCACGACCTCGACCACTTCGTGGTGTACTCGTCGGCCGCCGGGGTCCTGGGCAGCGCGGGCCAGGCCAACTACGCCGCGGCGAACGCCTTCCTGGACGCGTTCGCGCACGCCCGCCGCGCCCGGCGGCTGCCCGCGACCTCGCTCGCCTGGGGGCCGTGGGACGAGCTGAGCACCATGACCGCCGCGCTCGGCAGCGGCGACGTCGCCCGTGCGGCCCGTGCCGGTGTGGCCGGGCTCTCGACCGAGGAGGGCCTGCGGCTGCTGGAGACCGCGCTCGGCCTCGAAGAGCCGCTGCTGGTGCCGATCCGGCTGGACACCGGGGCGCTGCGCACCGGCGCGGCGGGCGTCTCCCTTCCGGCCCCGCTCCGCGACCTCGTCCGCGCCCCGGCCCGCCGCGCCGTCGCGGCGAACGCGGGCGGGGCGGGCGGGGCGGGCGGCGGCACGGCGGACGGGCCCACGCTCGCCGCCCGTCTGGCGCCCCTCCCGGAGGACGAACAGCTGGTCGTACTGGTGGAATTGGTGCGGATCCACGTGGCCGCGGTGCTGGGCCACTCGGGGCCGCAGGCGGTCGCCGACGACCACCAGTTCGTGGACTCGGGCTTCGACTCGCTCACCGCGGTCGAACTGCGCAACCGCCTCAACACCGCCACCGGGCTGCGGCTGCCCGCCACCCTGGCCTTCGACCACGGCACCCCGGCCGACCTGGCGGAGCGGCTGCGCCACGAGCTGGCCGCCGCGCCCGTCGGAGGGGCCCGCGCGCCGGAGCCGTCGGCGGCGGCGCAGGCCGTCCCCCAGGGCGGTTCGGCGACGCTCAGCTCCCTCTACCTGGGGGCGTTCCAGAGCGGCAAGTGGGGGGAGGCGTTCGACCTGCTGCGGGCCGTCGCCGCGCTGCGGCCGCAGTTCGCCTCCGCCGCCGACCTGGACAGGCCGCCGGTGCCGATCAAGCTCGCCAGGGGCGGGGCGCCGACCCAGGTGTTCTGCCTGCCGTCCTGCCTCGCCCTGGCCGGACTGCACCAGTACGCGCGGTTCGCCTCGTCCTTCCGGGGGCTGCGCGACGTGTCGGCGCTGCCGCTGCCCGGGTTCGTCGGGACCGAGAGCCTGCCGGCGACCATGGACGCGGTCGTCCAGGCCCAGGCGGAGGCCGTCGCGCGGGCCGCGGACGGCGCCCCGTTCGTGCTGCTCGGCACGTCGGCGGGCGGCTGGTTCGCCCAGGCGGCCGCGGGACACCTCGAAGGGCTGGGCGTCCAGCCCTCGGGGGTCGTCCTGGTGGACACGTACGTCCCCAGGAGCAACTTCGTCAACCAGTTCGGGCTGGCGCTGATGGACGGCATGTCGGAGCGCGAGGGCACCTTCGTCGCGATGGACGACGACCGGCTGTCGGCGATGGGCTGGTACCTCGACATCTGCAAGGAGTGGGAGCCGCGGCCCGTCCGCACGCCCACCCTGCTCGTCCGGGCCGAGGAGCCGCTGGGCGGCGGCAGGGCGACGGCCTCGCCCGAGCAGTGGCGCTCCTACTGGGACCTGGACCACGACGTCGTCGACGTCCGGGGCAACCACTTCAGCGTCATGGAGGACCACGTCGCCTCCACCGCCGCGGCCGTCGAGGCCTGGATCTCGGCCCTGCCGCCGCGCGCGGAAGGGACGGCCGGGTGAGCACCCGCCCCGACGGCCGGGCCCGCGCACGCCCCGGCCGGCCCGGCGCGGGGCTCGGCCCGCTCCGCACGCATCCCGGCCGGCCCCGCACGCACCCCGGCCCGCCCCGCACGCACCCCGGCCGGCCCCGCGCGCACCCCGGCCCGCCCCGCGCCCGCACCGCGCGGGGCGCGGCCCGCATCCGACCCGTACCGGCACGGCCGGTGAGCACCGAAAAGGACGGCTTACGACCATGACACCGCCGAACCCCGACGACAGCCTGTGGCTGCGCCGGTTCCACCCCCGGCCCGACGCCTCGGTGCGGCTGGTCTGCTTCCCGCACGCCGGAGGCTCCGCGAGCTTCTTCTTCCCGATGTCGGAGGAGATGTCGTCGGGGATCGAGGTGGTGGCCGTGCAGTACCCGGGACGGCAGGACCGGCGCACCGAACCGCCCGTCGAGAGCGTCCAGGAGCTGGCCCGGGAGATCTTCGCCGTGCTCACGCGGTGGACCGACCTGCCGCTCGCGCTCTTCGGCCACAGCATGGGCGCCAGCGTGGCCTTCGAGGTGGCCAGGATGCTGGAGCAGGAGGCGGGCGTCGAGCCCGCCGCCCTGTTCGCCTCCGGCCGCCCCGCCCCCTCCCAGCACCGCAGCAACGAGATCCACCTGCTCGACGACGACGGCATCGTCGCGGAGCTCCAGCGGCTCAGCGGCACCGACTCCCGCATCCTGGGCGACCTGGAGCTGCTGCGCTTCGCGCTGCCCGCGATCCGCGGCGACTACAAGGCGGCCGAGACCTACCGCTACGTGCCGGGTCCCCAACTGCGCTGCCCCGTCGTGGGACTCGGCGGCGACAGCGACATCCGGGTCCCCGTCGAGGACGTGGCGTCCTGGGGCGACCACACGTCGGGCGACTTCGAGCTCCAGGTCTTCCCCGGCGGGCACTTCTACCTCGGCGAGCAGAAGGCCGCCGTCGTGAACGCCGTGTCGGATTTCCTCATGAGCTCCAAGCAGCTGAATTCCGCGTGAACTCGCGACCGGCCACATGAGGGGTCGGTAGGGGTTGTCGCCGCTGTGCACGTCAGATTTGCTGATCCCGCGTATCGGGACCCGAGGGAAGAAGAACTCACATGCGCGTGCTTTTCGCCACCGTCTCCGAGAAATCCCACCTCTACACCATGGTTCCGTTGGCGTGGGCGTGCGCTGCCGCGGGGCACGAGGTGCGGGTGGCCAGCAACCCCGTCCTCACCGAGGCCATCGCGCAGACGGGTCTCACCGCGGTGTCGGTCGGCACGGACCACAACCTGCACCAGATGTTCGCCATGCACCACGAGCAGCTGGAGAACGAGATATCGGACTGGACGCAGCCGTACGCGGACCGGCAGACGTGGGAGAAGGTGCTCACCAAGTACCAGATGAGCGTCCAGTTCGCCTACCGGACGTACAACGACTGCATGGTCGACGACATGGTGGCCCTCGCCCGCGACTGGCAGCCCGACCTGGTCGTCTGGGACCCGCTGACCTACGCGGCGCCGGTCGCCGCCCGGGTCGTCGGCGCCGCCCACGCGCGCATGCTGTGGGCGGTCGACATCTACTCCAAGATGCGCACGGCGTTCCTCGAACTGCTGGCGCAGCAGCCCGAGGAGAAGCGCGTCGACCCGCTGGCCGCGTGGCTGACCGAGCTCCTGGAGCGCTACGGCAGCGACTTCGCCGAAGAGGTCACCACCGGCCAGTGGACCATCGACCAGATCCCGGACAGCCTCCAACTGCCGCTGGACGTCAAGCGCGTTCCGGTGCGCTGGGTGCCGTACAACGGCCCCGCCGTCGAGCCCGCCTGGATCCGCGAGCAGCCCACGCGGCCCCGGGTCTGTCTGACCTCGGGCGTCTCCTTCGGCGCGCTGGGCGGTTCCTTCGTGCCGGTCCAGGAGATCCTGGACGCGGTCGCCGACCTGGACATCGAGCTGATCGCGGCGCTGCCCGACGACGTGTCGTCCGGCCTGGAGCGGGTGCCGGACAACGTCCGCCTGGTGGACTTCGTACCGCTGCACACGCTGCTGCCCAGCTGCTCCGCGATCCTGCACCACGGCGGCTTCGGCTCCTGGGCGACCGCGCTGGTCAACGGCGTCCCGCAGTTCATGGCCCCGATCCGGTTCGCCGACTGGTGGTCGAAGGCGACCGCCCTGGAGGCCGAGGGCGCGGGCCTGTACGTGCACGCCCGCGAGCTGACCGCGCAGGGCGTGCGCGAGGGGATCGAGCGGCTGCTCGGCGAGCCGTCCTTCAAGGAGGCCGCCGACCGGCTGCGCGCGGAGATCGCGGCGACGCCGAGCCCCGCCGAACTCGTGCCGGTCCTGGAGAAGTTGACCGCTGAGCACCGCTCATGACCGTGCGGGAACTGGCCGTCGGCGGGGCGTACGCGTTCACGCCGGCGGTCCACCCCGACGAGCGGGGCACGTTCTGCGCGTCGTACACCGACTCCGCCTTCGTCGCGGCGGTCGGGCATCCGCTGCGGCTGGGGCAGTACCACAACAGCGTGTCCCGGCGCGGCACGGTCCGCGGCGTCCACTTCGCGGACGTGCCGCCGGGCCAGGGCAAGTACGTTACCTGCACCCGGGGTTCGCTGCTCGACGTGGTGGTGGACCTGAGGGCGGGCTCGCCGACCTTCGGGCGGTGGGACTCGCTGGTGCTGGACGCCGAGAAGTGCGAGGGGGTGTACCTCGCGGAGGGCCTGGGGCACGCGTTCATGGCCCTGGAGGACAACACCGTTGCCGCGTACCTCTGTTCGACCGAGTACACCCCGGCGGCCGAGCACGAGATCGACCCCTTCGACCCCGCGCTCGGCCTGCCCTGGCCGGCCGGGATCACGCCCCTGGTCTCGGACCGGGACCGCGGCGCGCCCACCCTGCGCGAGGCCCTGGAGGCGGGCGCGCTGCCCGACTACGACGCCTGTCTGGCGCGCTACGCTGCGCTGCGGAACGATTCACACACCGTCACACGAACGACTCCGCCCACCGGTTGAATTCGCGGTGGCGAAAAGCCCGGTGGTGGAGGAAAGAGAAGGCATGCCGGTGATCGAGGTTCAGAAACTCCGGAAAGTCTACGGCGACCACGTCGCCGTGGACGACGTCTCCTTCACGGTGGAAAGAGGCGAGATATTCGGCGTTCTCGGCCCCAATGGCGCGGGCAAGACGACCACGGTGGAATGCGTCGAGGGCCTGCGCAGGTACGACGGGGGCAAGATCTCCGTCATGGGCCTCGACCCGCAGCACGACAAGGAGGAGCTGCGGCAGCGCATCGGCATCCAGCTCCAGGAGAGCGAACTGCCGCCCCGGCTCAAGGTCCGCGAGGCGCTCCAGCTGTACAGCTCCTTCTACGAGAACCCGGCCGACTGGCGGGCCCTGCTGACCGACTGGGGTCTGGAGGCCAAGCGCGACAGCCAGTTCGGGCAGCTGTCCGGGGGCCAGAAGCAGCGCCTGTCCATCGCCCTCGCGCTGGTCGGCAACCCGGAGATCGCGGTCTTCGACGAGCTGACGACCGCGCTCGACCCCCGGGCCAGGCGGGACACCTGGGAGCTGATCGAGCGGGTCCGCGCCCAGGGCGTCACCGTCCTGCTGGTCACCCACTTCATGGAGGAGGCCGAGCGCCTCTGCGACCGCATCGCGATCATCAGGGACGGGCGGCTGGTGGCCCTCGACACCCCGGCCGGGCTGATCTCCGCCGCCCACCCCGGGCAGCGCCTCCACTTCACCCCGTCCGCCCCGCTGGACGACGCCCTGCTGACCGCGCTGCCCGAGGTCACGTCGGTGAGCAGGAGCAACGCGCGGGTGACGGTGAACGGCACGGAGAACCTGGTGTACGCGGTGGTCTCGACGCTCTCCCGGCACGACATCGTCCCCGGTGAACTGCGCCTGGAGCAGCCGACGCTGGAGGACGCCTTCGTGAGCCTCACCGGCGCGCCGCCGGAGAGCTGACGCCGTGCGCCCCCCGACCAACACCGATCCCACCCCCACAAACCAGCCCAACGCCCCAGCCCCCACCGGCCCCACCGGTCCCGACAGCGCCCCCGGCCACAACGGCCCCACCGAACCCATCCGCCCCGCCGGGCCCCAAGACGACTCGCTGCCGACCCCCGCGGCAGCCACCGATCCAAGGCGGCCCCCGGCCGTCAGGAGGACAGCCATGACCGGGCGCTCCCAGCTCACCCTCGTCGAGACCAAGCTCTTCCTCCGCGATCCGACCGCGGTGTTCTTCGTGATCGCGCTGCCGCTCATGCTGCTGGGCATCTTCCACATCGTCACCGGCAAATCCGACGACACCCCCGCCGAGAAGGCGGCGATGGCCGCGTTCGTACCGGCCATGGCGATGTCGATGTGCCTCACGATGCTGTCGCTGAACCTGCTGCCCACCACCCTGGCGACCTACCGGGAGAAGGGCATCCTGCGCCGCATGGCGGCCAGCCCCGTCCACCCCGTGAACCTGCTGTTCGCGCAGCTCGTCATCAACCTGGCCACCGCCGTCGTCGCGGCGGTGCTGGTCGTCGCCGTGGGCCGGATCGCCTTCGACACGGCGCTGCCCGAGCAGGTCCCCGCCTTCCTGCTGACGTTCGCGCTGGGCGCCTGGGCGCTGTTCTCGGTCGGCCTGCTCGTCGCCGCGGTGGCGCCCGGCAGCCGCGCGGCGACCTCGATGGGCCTGTCGCTGCTGTTCCCCAGCCTGTTCTTCGGCGGGGTGTTCCTCCCGAAGGAGGACCTGCCCGACACCGTGGCCACCATCGGCGACTACACCCCGCTCGGCGCGACCCTCCAGGCCCTGCGGGACTCCTGGGAGGGGCAGTGGCCGCAGACGCTGCACCTGGTCGTCCTCGCGTGCGTCGGCGCCCTGTGCAGCGTGCTGGCCGCCCGACTCTTCCGCTGGCAGTGAGTGAGAGTGAGTGAGGCAGGAGCCATGGACACCCCCACAGCACCCGGCCCCGACCGGACCGCTCAGGACACGCCGTGCGTCGCGGTGATCGGCGGTACGGGATTCATCGGCCGCCACCTCTGCACGGCCTTCTCCCGCCGGGGGTACCGCGTGCTCGCCGTGGCCCGCAGGCCTCCGCGCGAGCCGCTGCCCGCCGAGTTCACCGCCCTCGACGTGCTCTCGGCCACCGCGCGACAGCTCACCGCCCTGCTGGACGCAGCCGGCGTCCGGGTCGTCGTCAACGCGGCGACGGACAGCTGGGACGGCACCGATGAGGACATGGTCCGCTCCCACACCGACCTGGTCGACACGCTGGTACGGGCCCTGGCGGGCATGGCGCGACGGCCCAGGCTGGTGCACCTCGGCTCGGTGCACGAGTACGGCGAGTTCCCGTACGGCGTCTCCGTCACCGAGGACCGTCCGCCCGCCCCCGTCACCCTGTACGGGCGCACCAAGCTGGCGGGCACCAGGACCGTCCTGGACGCCGCCCTGGCGGGCCGCGTCGACGCGCTCGTCCTGCGGATCACCAACGTGTGCGGCCCCGGCACCCCCCGGGGCAGCTTCCTGGGGAAGGTCGCCGACCTGCTGCGCGCGGCCGCGCCCGACGCGCCCGCGCGGCTCACCGTCGCCGACGCCCGCCGCGACTTCGTCGACGTGCGCGACGTGGCGGACGCGGTCGTCAGGGCCGCCGAATCCCCGCTGTCCGGCACGACCCTGAACATCGGGCAGGGGACCGCGGTGGAAGTGCGGGAGATCCTCGACCTGCTCGTCACGGCCTCCGCGGTGCCGCCGGAGCTCGTGCACAGGCAGGAGGGCGCCGTGCGCAGCAACGGCGCGAACTGGACCCGGGCCGACGTCGGCCGCGCTCGCGAGGCACTGGGCTGGTCGCCCCGGATCCCGCTGGAGCGTTCGATCACCGACCAATGGAAAGCCGCAGCCGCAGAGGACCCGCACCGGTGAAGGAATCAGAGATGGAATACACCTACCTCGGCCGCACGGCCCTCCAAGTGAGCCGGCTCTGCCTGGGCACGCTCAACCTGGGAGTCCGGGCGACCAAGGAAGAGAGCTTCGAGATCCTGGACCGCGGCCTGGACCGCGGCATCAACTTCCTGGACACCGCCAACCAGTACGGCTGGCAGGTCCACAAGGGGTTCACGGAGGAACTGCTCGGCGAGTGGTTCGCCCAGGGCGGCGGGCGCCGCGAGCAGGTCGTGCTCGGCACCAAGGTGTTCAACCCGATGAGCGACCGCCCCAACGACGGCGGCCTTTCGGCCCGGCACATCATCGCCTCCTGCGAGGCATCGCTGCGGCGCATGGGGACGGACTGGATCGACCTGTTCCAGATGCACCACATCGACCGCCACGCCCCCTGGGAGGAGGTGTGGCAGGCGATGGAGATGCTCACCCAGCAGGGCAAGGTCCGGTACGTGGGCTCGTCCAACTTCGCGGGCTGGCACATAGCCGAGGCGCAGGAGGCCGCCGCGCGCCGCCACTTCCTCGGCATCGTCTCCGAACAGTCCGTCTACAACCTGGTCACCCGCCACATCGAGCTGGAGCTGATCCCGGCCGCCCAGCGCTACGGGGTGGCCGTCCTCGCCTGGTCCCCGCTGCACGGCGGCCTGTTGAGCGGTGCGCTGCGCAAGCTGGGGGACGGTACGGCCGTCAAGACCGCGCAGGGCAGGGCGAAGGAGGCGCTGGAGAAGCACCGCGACGCGATCGCCGCGTACGAGAAGCTGTGCGACGGCATCGGGGCCGACCCGGCCGAGGTGGGCCTGGCCTGGGTCATGTCCCGGCCCGGGATCACCGCCCCGGTCATCGGCCCGCGCAGCATCGGCCAGCTCGAAAGCGCGCTGAGCGCCCTGCGGCTGGAGCTGACGGACGACGTGCTGTCCGAGCTGGAGCGGCTGTTCCCGCCCATCGGCAACGGCGGCCCCGGACCCGAGGCGTGGGCCTGGTGAGCACCGCGACGAGCCGCTCCGCGAGCAGTCTCGCGGCCCGGGTCGCCCGCTCGGCGCGGACGGCCGACAGCTCCACGGTCACCCTGGCCGGCTTCCAGAAGTGGTTCGACGAGCGCCGCGCGGCCGACGGGTCGCGGGTCGAGCGCATCCCGTTCGCGGACCTGCGCGGCTGGGGCTTCGAGCCGGGTACGGGCAACCTCGTCCACGACAGCGGCCGGTTCTTCAGCGTCGAGGGCATGGACGTGACGATGCCGGGCCGCCCGGTCGAGGCCTGGTCCCAGCCGGTGCTGCACCAGCCGGAGATCGGCATCCTCGGCATCATCGCCAAGGAGTTCGACGGCGTCCTGCACTTCCTCATGCAGGCCAAGATGGAGCCCGGCAACTGCAACGGACTCCAGCTCTCGCCGACCGTGCAGGCCACCCGCAGCAACTACGCCCGGGTCCACCGGGGCGCGGCCGTCTCCTACGTCGAGTACTTCCAGCAGGCCTCGCGGTACCGGGTCATCGCCGACGTCCGCCAGTCCGAACAGGGCTGCTGGTTCTACGGCAAGCGCAACCGCAACATCGTCGTCGAGGTCGACGACGACGTCGAGGTCCTGGACGGGTTCCACTGGCTGACCCTGGGACAGCTGCACCGGCTGCTGGTCGTCGACGACCTGGTCAACATGGACTCGCGCAGCGTCCTGGCCTGCCTCCCGCACCCGTTCGGGGCCGACGGCACGGACGACGCGGCGCCGCTGCCCGCCGAACTCCTCAGCTGGATCACCGAGGCCCGCACCCGCCACGACCCGCGCGTCGAGCGCGTCCCGCTGAACGAGGTCCGCCACTGGCACCGCTCGGCGGACCGCATCTCCCACGAGAGCGGCCGGTTCTTCAGCGTCATCGCGGTGGACGTCCGGGCCGAGGGCCGCGAGGTGCGCGGCTGGTCGCAACCCATGGTCGAACCGCACGGCACCGGTCTTTCGGCGTTCCTGACCCGCCGCGTGGACGGCATCCTCCAGGCGCTCGTGCACGCCCGCGTCGAGCCCGGGTACACCGACGTCCTGGAGCTCGCCCCCACCGTGCAGTGCACGCCCGAGAACTACACCGGCCTCCCGGCCGCCGCCCGGCCCGCGCTCCTGGACCACGTGCTCGCGGCGCCGCCCGAGCGGATCCTGTTCGACTCGGTCCTCTCGGAGGAGGGCGGCCGCTTCCACC
Source organism: Streptomyces sp. NPDC050504 (assembly GCF_044458065.1). Lineage (NCBI taxonomy): Bacteria > Bacillati > Actinomycetota > Actinomycetes > Kitasatosporales > Streptomycetaceae > Streptomyces > Streptomyces sp. NPDC050504. The sequence goes on from NZ_JBITHO010000003.1 coordinate 703,513, forward strand.
ACGCCCGCAACCGCTACGTGGTCCTGGCCGCCGACCCCGCCCGCCCCGAGGAGCCCCCGGGCCCCGACCACCGCTGGATCCCGCTGCCCGAGCTGGCGGCCCTGATCCGCCACAGCCACTACCTCAACATCGAGTCCCGCACCCTGCTCACCTGCCTACAGAGCCTGACGACCCGCTGAGCCCCCGCAGAACACCCACGGAAAAGCCCTCTGCCCCGCGTTCCCCGCAGGCCAGAGGGCTCCCCGTACCCCCGTACCCCCGTATCCCCGCCGATCAGGCGAACTCCAGCACCTTCTCAGTGGACTTGCACTCGCCGCCCCACGTCAGGGACGTCACGGTGAACCCGTAGCTGTTGGTCGGCTTGAGGTCGACCTTGTACTGCCCGCCCGCCGCGTTCGGCAAGGCGTAGTGCAGACAGCCCTTGTACTTGACCACTCCGCTGGTGGGCGAGTACTTCTCGGCGGTGAACCGGATGTGGTCCTGGTACGGCTCGGCCACCCCGTTGTTGACGATCTGCAGGCTGGAGATCCGGCCGCTCCAGTTCCCCGCCATGGAGTCGGAAGGCGTGGACGTGCTGTTGTAGTACAGACACGCCTTGCCGGGCGCGCACCCGTAGGTGGACGGATAGATGGCGGCAGCGGCGCTACCGGTGGAGCCGACCGAGGCGAACAGCGCGAGCGCGGCGCTCGTGGCCGCGAGCCCGGCGAAACGTCGAATGGGCATGAGTACTGGTGAACCCTCCCCGTGAGGTCCGGCGAGCCCCCTGCCCGCCGCTCGAACGCCCCACACGCTAGGCCCGATCCACCCCCAAGCAACCCTCGAACAAGAGAGGTTGACCCCCACCCACATTTCCACAGGCCAGGGTCTTGGTGGTCCAGCTGGGGAGGCACCACTACAGACCAAACAAATTTGCATACATAAATTACTTAGCTACTGCCGTGCCGCTACCTGCGCCACCGCCCTGAAGCCCGATCCAGACCCGCCTGGGCCCCCGTAGCCGGGGAGGACACCTCGCGGCACCACCTCCCGCGCTATTGGCCATCACCTGCACAGAAGCGGAACCTCAACGGTTGATCCAGGATGACGAACCGAAGCGAAAGCCCCCAGTCCCCTCCCGCCAAGCCGCCCCGACAGCACGCCCCACCGGCGCCACTCCGACAGCACGCCCTCACGCTCACTATCGCGCCAGCACCGAGAGATCTACACAACCGCAAACACGTTTCGCGTTCGCTGGCCTGTTCCCGCAGAGGTACGGATCAGGGCCAGGTGCGCTCGATCCGCTCGGCACGTACAGCGTAGGCCGCAGGACCACCACGAGCGATCGCCTGGTGGATCGCGTCTCGCCTCGCATGGAGACGTTCCACCATCTCGACGCTGCGAAGCTGCTGATTGTCCAGGTAGAAGAGCACTGCCGCGTGATCCCTCACCGGTTGGATCTCCTGGTCCCGCGTCTTGATTCGTCCGTCCTTCGACAGCGGCACCCATCCACGGCCGAGTCCGTGCAGGATCCACTCCTCGTCAGGGACGTCTTGTGCGTCGCCCGCGAAGACATCACCGATCCGGTGCACCCGCCAACCACGCGCCCGCAGTTCCTCAGCGACGCGACGCCCAAGATTCCGGTCCAGGAAGAACTCAGGCGGCAAGTCGCACCACAGCCCGGCACAGCAAGTCCACCTGCTCAGGCTCCATCTCGTACTCGTACGCGATGTCTTCGACCGACTCTCCGGCCTCCCACAGATCTGACACTGCCTTCACCGGTACACGGTTGGCTTCGATGACAGGCAGTCCGTGCCCGAACCGTGGGTCGATCACAACAGGCACCGTAGACGGGTACTGCTTCAGCTGGAGGCTCGAAGGGAAGTCATCCCCCGCCTCCCATGACAGATATCGCAAGTACTCCGCGACAACTTCATGGATGGGTGCTTGGCCGTCTCGGGCCCTCCGCAAGTCGCCAAGACCATGCTCGACGAAGATGTCCACCCCATCAGTCGCGATCCGTTTCGATACCAGGCCGTACGGGGTGTCGAAGGCAGCTCGTACAGCCCCGGCTGCTTCACGGATCTCACTCATCCGCAGGCCCAGGTCCCTAAGCGATCGCAGCACGTACGCCTCAGCCACAGCAACGAACGGCAACGAAGGCTGCTTTGGGCGCAACGGCTCAACCTGGTGCACCAACGGCGCACCCGCCGCCGTACCACGCAACCAGCTGTGCAGCGTGGACTGCGGAATCTGTAGATAGGCGGACGTCTCGGCAGACGTGAGAAGCCCGTCCGTGAACCTGTCGATCACGTTCTTCTCCTTCCTGCTGCCCTGGGCATCCGGATCCTTCCATACCAGGCTGCCACCCCATCCCCGTCTTCACACGACTTCCAGAGCCTCTCGCTCCGCCTTGTGGCAAGAGGTCCCCTGTGCGGTGGCCGACCTGGTTGCCCACAGCGTCACTCCTGGTCCTAAGAGATCTCTTGGAGAGGCGATAGGCCCGCAACTACTGAGAGGACCGGGCGACCGCGTGCCCATCAGTGGGCACGCGGTGCCCTCTGATGGGCACGAAAAACACCCCCTGAACCAACGTTTCCGCAGGTCAGAGGGTGTCTATCGAAGTGGAGCCTAGGAGAGTCGAACTCCTGACATCTGCCTTGCAAAGGCAGCGCTCTACCAGCTGAGCTAAGGCCCCGGGATGGGTGACAGTGCCGGGCGAAAACTCGCCACGACGACCGACGCAGAACAGAATACCGGGTCACCCCCTGGATCGCGCAAAAGGATTGGGACTCCCGGTCAACGACCGCTCTCCGTAGGATGCTGCCGGAGGTTCGCAGCAGCGAAGCAGCAGCGATGGGGAGACGCAATGGACGCAGCACAACAGGAAGCGACGGCAAGAGCACGGGAGCTCCAGCGCAGCTGGTACGGCGAGCCGCTGGGGGCTCTTTTCCGCCGCCTCATCGACGACCTCGGCCTCAACCAGGCCCGGCTCGCCGCTGTGCTCGGCCTGTCCGCTCCCATGCTCTCCCAGCTGATGAGCGGCCAGCGCGCCAAGATCGGCAACCCCGCCGTGGTCCAGCGCGTCCAGGCCCTCCAGGAGCTCTCCGGCCTCGTCGCCGACGGCAGCGTCAGCGCCGCGGAGGCGACCGACCGCATGGAGGAGATCAAGAAGTCCCAGGGCGGCTCCGTCCTGACCGGCACCTCGCAGACCACGAACAGCGCGGGCGCCCCGACCGTGCGGCGCGTGGTCCGTGAGATCCAGTCGCTGCTGCGTTCCGTCGCCGCGGCGGGGGACATCATCGATGCGGCGGACTCCCTCGCACCGACCCACCCCGAGCTGGCAGAGTTCCTCCGGGTGTACGGCGCCGGGCGCACCGCCGAAGCGGTCGCGCACTACGAGGCGCACCAGAGCTGAGCGAAGGTCTACTGGGAGCGGGCAGAGCGCAATGGGTGAGGTCTTCGCCGGTCGGTACGAGCTGATCGACCCGATCGGGCGCGGTGGAGTGGGCGCCGTCTGGCGCGCCTGGGACCACCGGCGGCGCCGCTACGTGGCGGCCAAGGTCCTGCAGCAGAGCAACGCGCACACGCTGCTGCGCTTCGTGCGCGAGCAGGCGCTGCGCATCGACCACCCGCACGTGCTCGCTCCGGCCAGCTGGGCGGCCGACGACGACAAGGTGCTGTTCACCATGGACCTGGTGAGCGGCGGCTCGCTGGCCCACGTCATCGGGGACTACGGCCCCCTGCCGCCCCGCTTCGTCTGCACCCTTCTCGACCAGCTGCTGGCCGGGCTCGCCGCCGTGCACGCGGAGGGCGTCGTCCACCGCGACATCAAGCCGGCCAACATCCTGCTGGAGTCCACCGGCACCAAGCGGCCGCACCTGCGCCTCTCCGACTTCGGCATCTCGATGCGCAAGGGCGAGCCGCGCCTCACCGAGACCAACTACGTCGTGGGCACCCCGGGCTATTTCGCGCCCGAGCAGCTGCTGGGCGCCGAGCCCGACTTCACCGCGGACCTCTTCGCGGTCGGTCTGGTCGCGCTCTATCTCCTCCAGGGCCAGAAGCCCGACTCCGAGGCCCTCGTCGAACACTTCACGACCCACGGCACCCCCGGGGCGCCCCAGGGCATCCCCGAGCCGTTGTGGCAGGTCATCGCCGGGCTGCTCCAGCCCGACCCGCAGGCGCGGTTCCGCACGGCCACGGGCGCGCGCAAGGCACTGACGACGGCCGTCGACATGCTTCCCGAGCCGGGCCCCGACGAGGAGCCGGTCGAGGTCTTCGACCAGATCGGCCCGCTCCCCGCGGGCTTCGGCCCGTCCGGCCCCGAGCGCCCCGCCCAGCCCGAGCGCTCTTCGCAGCCCGAGCAACCCGCACAGCCCGAGCAGCTCGCACAGCAGCAGCCCCAGCAGTCCGCCGACCCGACCAGCCCGCACCCCGGCGTCCCGACCGCCACCCACCTGGGCACGCCGACCGGCGCCCACCCGGCGACGACCGCCTCCTCCCACGTACCGCAGCCGCAGCGGATGTCGGAGACGGGCAGCTTCCACCTGTCCCCGCCCCCGCCGCAGCCCGCGCCCGCGCCAGCTCAGACTCCGGTTTCCGAGCATCTGGACTCCCCCTCCCAGACCCCGACGGCAGCGGTCTCGTACCAGCAGCCTCCTACTCGTTCATACACCGCTCACGACGAGCAGGTTCCCGTTCACGGCGCGCCTCTTTCCCAGCCCCCGGCACACCAGCACCCCCTCGCGGCACAAGCACCGGCACCGGCCGCGGCGCCCTCGTACGCCCCCGCGCCCCTCGCCTCGACGGTCACGACCCCCGTGCGCGCACACGCCCACGGGCACGCGCCGCAGAAGCGATCGGGACCGCCCCCGAAGGTCGCGGTCCCGGTGCTGGTCGTCGCCCTGATCTGCTTCGCCGTGGGCTTCTGGGCCCTGACCCAGATCTGAGCGGCCTCAGCCCCGGCCCGAGCCCGGCCCCGAAACCCGAGCCCGGCCCCAAAGCCGCCTCAGCCCCCGAGCGCCCGCCTGCGTCCCAGCAGCGTCCACACGCCGAGCCCCAGCACCAGCACCGTCCCCGCGCCGATCCCCGCGGCCGCGACGAGCTTCATCGTGCCGTTGTCCGACTGCTCGGCCGTGCTCTGCCCGCTGGCCGCCGCCTCCTTGTCGTCCGAGGTCACGGCGAAGATCCCCGGGTCCCCGTCGTACGCGGGCCCCTTCTTCGCCTTGCCCGTGACGTTGATCCGCAGGTTCAGCCCGAGCGATTCGTCGCTGAACTTCCGCTTCACCTCGGGGCTGAGCGCGACCCGCAGGTAGTACCACCCCGCGAAGCGCGTCTCCGAGACGTTGTTCGGGGACGCGGTGCGGTTCTCGTACGCCACGGGCGGCATCGGGTCGACCGCGGCCGTCACCTGCTTGCCCGTGTACGTGATCGTCGAGGCGTCGTCCACCAGGCCGCGCGCCGGGTTGAAGACCTCCACGTCGAGGGCGCCCGACACGTACCGGGCGTCGTCGAAGGACTTGCTGCTGCCCAGCTCCGCCGCGACGAAGAGCTGCTGGCCCCAGTCCACCGGCACCTTGTAGAAGAGCGACTCGCCCGCTTCGATCCTGGTCTTCCACTCGCCGCTCTCCAGCCCCGGCGCGTCGAAGAAGCCGGTGCCTCCCGCGCGCTCCTTCGGGCCGCCCCCGACCGGGGCGGGCGACTGGCTGGGCCAGCTCTCCGGGGCCTTGGGCGGGGCCGTCGAGCCGGGCTCAAGACCCGGCTCGGTCACGGGGCTGATCTCCAGCTCCCAGGGATCGGGCGACGACGTGCCCTCGCTCTTGCGCTCCACCACCACGTAGTAGGAGCCGGCCTCCTGGCAGTCGGTCTTGTCCGCGCCGATGCCCCGCAGCGCGTTGTTGGCGATCGGCCGCGGGAACTCCGAGAGCCCGAAGTCCGCGTCGTCGTAGCTGCAGTTGTAGGCGTTGCCGTCCTGGATGGTCACCTTGATGTTGTCGGAGGACTTCACCGTGGTCTTCAGCCGGGGCACGGCCACCGCCGAGACGTACACGTTGGCCTTGGCGTCCAGGTCCATCCGGTAGTAGCGCTTCTCGCCGCCCCTGATGGAGTCCCGGTAGACGGAGCCCGCCTCGATGGTGGGTGCGTCGCCGGTCTGCGCGGCGCCCGCGATCTTCTTCGCCCCGCTGTCGAAGGCGTACGGACTCGGCTCCCCGGCCGCCCAGGCGTTCCCCGGCAGCGCCACCACCGCGCACATCGCCGCTGCCCCGGCGAGCATCACCCGGCCCTTGCCGCGCTGCCTCTTCACGTACGTCCCCTCGTCGTCTCCGTTGCCGACCCGCGCCGCGCGCCGGAAGGGCACGGGGGCCGCGACGGCCGCGGTCACGACGCCCGCCGCCCCGGCGGCCGCGGGTCCGCCCCATCCTGCCCCGCGCGTCCCGCCGCTGTCTGCGAGTGCGGCCGGATCACCCCTGTTGTCCGGCTTCTCCACGAGCGCGAGCGCATCGCACCGGAGCCCTGCGTTTGCCCATGCAAGCTATTGATTTGCGCAGGCGAACTCAAGGTGGCGGGCATCACGGTCGAACAACATCCGCAAACCGAGCCGCAGGAACGCCCCGGACAGCGCGACCCCGGACCGTACGGCCCCGGACAGCACGAAGCCCCGGCCGCTCTCGGCGACCGGGGCTTCCGTCAGACCTGTATCCGTCTCACACACCCGAACCTGCGGGCACGGAGTCGGTCGCCTCCGTCCACAGATCCTGCTCGGCGCGATCCGCCTGGATCTGGCGGTACACGAGGAGCCCGCCGATGGCGGCCAGTGCGACCAGGAGAAGCTTCTTCACCGCGCGACCTCGTCTTTCTTGACGTAGGAGACTTCTGCCGCCCGACTATACACACCGACCGATACCGATCGGTGACCTACCGCCCCCCGGGGCCCGTTGGGCCGTCCGGGTGGTGTTCATCTGAAGATCTACGGATCGGTGGCGTCGCTCCCCGCATTCCCCGAGGTGCGCCCACATCATCTGAAAGGTAAGCAAACCGGACCACCTGAAAGTGAGGGGCCATCATGGCCACCACCAAGGTCAAGAACCTCTGGACCGCTCTCGTCGCCGCGTTCTTCGCGATCCTCGCCTCGCTGGGCCTCGCCGCCCCGGCCGCCGCCACGACGCAGCAGGCCGTGAGCCACGAACACACGGCCACGAGCCCGGTGGCGGCCCTCCAGGCCCCTCAGACAGCCCGCTGGACACTGTCACGCCCCAGCTCCCGGCCGCCCACGATGAAGCAGCGCATCAGGGCCGAGGCACACGGTTCCTCGCCGGCCGCGCGGCACCTGCCGTCCAACGCCACGGACGCGGCCCCGGCAGACCCCTGACAGCCCCCGCCCCGTCGCAGCGCCCCGGGCCCGGTCTCTCCCCGAGACCACCCGGGGCGCCCCCGTATGCCCCCACACCACTCCGGGCACACACCGCCCGCAGCACTGCCCACCCACCCCGCACCGGACGCACCAGCGGCCCCTGACACATCAGCGGCCCCTGACGCACCAGAACCCCGGACACGCAAAAGGCCCCGGTCCAATGGACCGGGGCCTTCGAAACTGTGGGGCTAACAGGATTTGAACCTGTGGCCTCATCCTTATCAGGGATGCGCTCTAACCAACTGAGCTATAGCCCCGCCGCGCTCTGCGAGGTGTCTCGCGCGCTGACTCCTGAAGATTAGCGCACGTCGCGGCCAGTCCCAAAATCGGTTACTCGTCCTCGGCGAGCGTCAGCTCGACGCCGCCCACGAAACCGGCGGAGATGTTGTAGATGAACGCGCCGAGCGTCGCCAGCGCCGTCGCCAGGACGACGTCGATCACCGCGATGACCGAAGTGAAGATCAGCACCCTGGGCAGCGACAGGAACGACTGGAGGTCGAAGCCGTTGGACTCGTTCGAGCCCGTGGCCTCGCTGATCGTCCCGCCGACCGTGGAGAAGACCCCCATGGCGTCCATGACCATCCACAGCACGGCCGCCGCGACGATCGTGCAGATGCCCAGCGCGATGGAGAGCAGGAAGCTCACCTTCATCACCGACCACGGGTCGGCCTTGGCCACCCGCAGCCGCGCCTTGCGGGTGCGCGGCGTCGTGCGGGCGCCCGTCCGCGGCTTGCGCGTCTGGCCGGTCCGCTGGCCGCCCTGCGTACCGCCGTCGCCGTGCGGCGACGGGTACGCCTGCGGCGGGTGGTACGGACCGGTCTGCCCCTGAGCGGGATTCTCCCGCTCGCCGGGCAGTGGCCCCGTCGCGTACGCGTCGTACTGGGGCTTGGCCCCGCGGGTATCCGTCACCGTGCTGCTGCCCCCTTGGGAGACCGTGGCGGAGCCACGGGCGCCGCTCGCTCCAGGTCCGGAAGCGGCCGGACCGGCCGAACCGGCACCCGTGGCTCCACTCACGCTCTACTCCTCGTGCTCCCCGGCCGAGGGCTGGGTGCCCTCGGCTGCCGACACTGCGTCGCCGCCCTCGACCGCGGCGTCGTCGGCCCCCTCGGGACCGTCGACCTCTTCGGCCTCGCGACCGGCCTCGGCGTTACGAGCGATGCCGACGACGGCATCGCGCTTGCCCAGGTTGATCAGTTGGACGCCCATGGTGTCACGGCCCGTCTCCCTGACTTCGTTGACTCGCGTACGAATCACACCGCCGCCGAGCGTGATGGCGAGGATCTCGTCGGTCTCCTCGACCACCAGCGCGCCGACGAGCGACCCGCGGTCCTCCACGATCTTGGCAGCCTTGATGCCGAGGCCGCCGCGGCCCTGGACGCGGTACTCGTCGACGGGGGTGCGCTTCGCGTACCCGCCGTCGGTGGCAGTGAACACGAAAGTACCCGGCCGGACCACATTCATCGAGAGCAGTTCGTCGCCCTCGCGGAAACTCATGCCCTTGACGCCCGAAGTCGCGCGCCCCATTGGCCGAAGTGCGTCGTCGGTCGCGGTGAAGCGGATCGACTGCGCCTTCTTGCTGATGAGCAGCAGGTCGTCCTCGGCGGACACCAGCTCGGCACCGATCAGCTCGTCGTCGCTGCCGTCCTCCGTCTCCCGGAGGTTGATCGCGATGACGCCGCCCGAGCGGGGGGAGTCGTAGTCCTTCAGCGGGGTCTTCTTGACCAGGCCGGCCTTGGTGGCGAGCACCAGGTAGGGCGCGGCCTCGTAGTCGCGGATCGCCAGGATCTCGGCGATCTGCTCGTCCGGCTGGAAGGCCAGCAGGTTGGCGACGTGCTGACCGCGCGCGTCCCGGCCGGCGTCCGGGAGCTCGTACGCCTTGGCGCGGTACACGCGGCCCTTGTTGGTGAAGAAGAGCAGCCAGTGGTGCGTGGTGGAGACGAAGAAGTGGTCGACGATGTCGTCCTGCTTCAGCTTCGTGCCGCGCACGCCCTTGCCGCCGCGCTTCTGCGAGCGGTAGTCCTCGGTCTTCGTCCGCTTGACGTAGCCGCCGTTGGTGATCGTGACGACGATGTCCTCTTCGGCGATCAGGTCCTCGATGGACATGTCGCCGTCGAACGGCACCAGGGCCGAGCGGCGGTCGTCGCCGAACTTGTCGACGATCGCGGCCAGTTCCTCGCTGACGATCGTGCGCTGGCGCTCGGGCGACACCAGGATCGCGTTGTACTCGTTGATCTTCGCCTGGAGCTCGTCGTGCTCGGCGGTGATCTTCTGGTGCTCCAGGGCGGCGAGCCTGCGGAGCTGCATCTCCAGGATCGCGTTGGCCTGGATCTCGTCGATCTCCAGCAGGCCCATCAGGCCCTCGCGCGCGATCTCGACGGTCTGGCTGCGCCGGATCAGCGCGATGACCTCGTCGATGGCGTTCAGGGCCTTGAGCAGGCCGCGCAGGATGTGCGCCCGCTCCTCGGCCTTGCGCAGCCTGAACTGCGTACGCCGGACGATGACCTCGATCTGGTGCGTCACCCAGTGGCGGATGAACGCGTCGATCGACAGGGTCCGCGGCACGCCGTCGACCAGCGCCAGCATGTTGGCGCCGAAGTTGGTCTGGAGGTCGGTGTGCTTGTAGAGGTTGTTGAGCACGACCTTGGCGACCGCGTCCCGCTTGAGGACGATCACCAGGCGCTGGCCGGTGCGCGAGGACGTCTCGTCGCGGACGTCGGCGATGCCGCCGACCTTGCCGTCCTTCACCAGGTCGGCGATCTTCTGCGCGAGGTTGTCCGGGTTGGTCTGGTACGGAAGCTCCGTGACCACCAGGCACTGGCGGTTCTGGATCTCCTCGACCGCGACCACGGCGCGCATCGTGATCGAGCCGCGGCCCGTCCGGTACGCCTCCTCGATGCCCTTGCGGCCCACCACGAGGGCGCCGGTCGGGAAGTCGGGGCCCTTGATGCGCTCGATCAGCGCGTCCAGCAGCTCCTCGTGCGAAGCCTCGGGGTTCTCCAGGTACCACTGGGCACCGGCCGCGACCTCGCGGAGGTTGTGCGGCGGAATGTTGGTCGCCATGCCGACCGCGATGCCCGCCGAGCCGTTGACCAGCAGGTTCGGGAAGCGCGCCGGGAGGACCGTCGGCTCCTGGTTGCGGCCGTCGTAGTTGTCCTGGAAGTCGACGGTCTCCTCGTCGATGTCCCGGACCATCTCCATGGACAGCGGCATCATCTTGCACTCGGTGTACCGCATGGCGGCGGCCGGGTCGTTGCCCGGGGAACCGAAGTTGCCGTTGGAGTCCACCAGCGGCATCCGCATCGACCACGGCTGGGCGAGGCGCACCAGGGCGTCGTAGATCGAGGAGTCGCCGTGCGGGTGGTAGGTGCCCATGACGTCACCGACGACGCGGGCGCACTTGTAGAAGCCCTTCTCGGGCCGGTAGCCGCCGTCGTACATCGCGTACAGCACGCGGCGGTGCACGGGCTTGAGGCCGTCCCGCACGTCGGGCAGCGCGCGCGACACGATGACGGACATCGCGTAGTCGAGGTACGAGCGCTGCATCTCGGTTTCGAGCCCGACGGGCTCGATCCGCAGCACGGGACCCTCGTCTTCGGCGGTGGTGGGGGTGTTCTCGTCGGCCATTGCTGGTCGTCAGTCCTTTCGTACGGTCAGCTGAGACCGACTCAGATGTCGAGGAAGCGAACGTCCTTGGCGTTGCGCTGGATGAAGGAGCGCCGCGCCTCGACGTCCTCGCCCATCAGCACCGAGAACAGGTCGTCGGCCTGCGCCGCGTCGTCCAGGGTGACCTGGCCGAGCACGCGGTGGTCGACGTCCATGGTGGTGACGCGCAGCTCCTCGGCGTTCATCTCGCCCAGACCCTTGAAGCGCTGGATCGAGTCTTCCTTGATCCGCTTGCCGTTCTGCTTGCCCAGCTCGACCAGGGCGTCGCGCTCGCGGTCCGAGTACGCGTACTCGAAGTCGTCCCGGCCCCACTTGATCTTGTAGAGCGGCGGGCGCGAGAGGTAGACGTGCCCGGCCTCGACCAGCGGACGCATGAAGCGGAAGAGGAAGGTGAGCAGCAGGGTGTTGATGTGCTGGCCGTCGACGTCGGCGTCCGCCATCAGGATGATCTTGTGATAGCGGAGCTTCTCGATGTCGAAGTCCTCGTGGACCCCGGTGCCGAAGGCCGAGATCAGCGCCTGGACCTCGGTGTTCTGCAGGATCTTGTCGACGCGCGCCTTCTCGACGTTCAGGATCTTGCCGCGGATGGGCAGGATGGCCTGGTACATCGGGTTGCGGCCGGACTTCGCCGAGCCGCCGGCGGAGTCGCCCTCGACGATGAAGATCTCGCACTTCGTCGGGTCGTTGGACTGGCAGTCCGAGAGCTTGCCCGGCAGCGAGGCCGACTCCAGCAGGCCCTTGCGGCGGGTCAGGTCGCGGGCCTTGCGGGCCGCGACGCGCGCGGTCTGCGCGGCGATCGACTTGCGGATGATGTCCGCGGCCTCGACCGGGTTGCGGTCGAACCAGTCCGTCAGGTGCTCGTGGACGACCTTCTGGACGAAGGTCTTCGCCTCGGTGTTGCCGAGCTTCGTCTTGGTCTGGCCCTCGAACTGGGGCTCGCCGAGCTTGACCGAGATGATCGCGGTCAGGCCCTCGCGGATGTCCTCGCCCGAGAGGTTGTCGTCCTTCTCGCGCAGCAGCTTCTTGTCGCGCGCGTACCGGTTGACCAGGCCCGTCAGCGCGGCCCTGAAGCCCTCCTCGTGCGTACCGCCCTCGTGCGTGTGGATCGTGTTGGCGAAGGAGTAGACCCCCTCGCTGTACTGCGAGTTCCACTGCATGGCGATCTCGGCGGAGAGCATCCGCTCCTTGTCCTCGGCCTCGACGTCGATGACCGTGGGGTGGATGAGCTCGCCCTTGCGGGAGTTCAGGTACTTCACGAAGTCGACGATGCCGCCTTCGTAGTGGTACGTGACGGAGAGGACCTGCTGCTCGCCCGTCTCCTCGGCGCTGTCCGCGCCCACGACCGCCTTCGCCGACTCGCGCTCGTCGGTCAGCTTGATGGTCAGGCCCTTGTTGAGGAAGGCCATCTCCTGGAAGCGCCGCGCGAGGGTCTCGAAGGAGTACTCGGTGGTCTCGAAGATGTCGCCGTCGGCCCAGAAGGTGACCGAGGTGCCCGTCTCGTCCGTGGCCTCGTGCTGTTCGAGCGGCGCGGTCGGGGCGCCGCCCTTGTACTCCTGCGTCCAGCGGTAGCCGTCCGTCCTGATCTCGACGGCCAGCTTGGTCGACAGCGCGTTCACGACGGAGACGCCGACGCCGTGCAGACCGCCGGAGACGGCGTAGCCGCCGCCGCCGAACTTGCCGCCCGCGTGCAGCACCGTGAGCACGACCTCGACGGCGGGCTTCTTCTCCACCGGGTGGATGCCCACGGGGATGCCGCGACCGTTGTCGATCACGCGGACACCGCCGTCGGGCAGGATCGTCACGTCGATCGTGTCCGCGTGCCCGGCCAGGGCCTCGTCGACGGAGTTGTCGACGACTTCCTGCACCATGTGGTGCAGACCACGCTCACCGGTCGAGCCGATGTACATGCCAGGTCGCTTGCGGACCGCGTCCAGGCCTTCGAGGACGGTGATCGCGCTGGCGTCGTACGAGGAGGTGACCTCGCCGTTCTCACCGACGACAGTGGACGGATTGCTCTCGTTGGGGTTGCCGGAATCGGCCACGAAGCGCCCTTTCTGGCACAGCACGAGCCGTTCTCCGGACAGGCGGGAGCGGCTGCGTCGTTCGGCATTAAATCGACGTTCCCGCGAGTCTGGCGGGATTACCTACCAGTCTACCGGTAGCGCTGACATGAATGGGGGTTTGCCGGTACCTGAGTCCGCATGTGCCGCCCTGAGCGGGCGCGGAACGACTCCCCATATCAGGGGAGGGGCTCCAGTCGCCTCACACGGGCGCTCAGCGCTTCGGCCTGTCAACCACCGGCCACCGTGAGGGACGCCTCATGGCACACACCCGGTTGCACCCACCCCACACCTGTTCCCACCAGGGGTTTTACCGCCCCACAGAGGCCCTGGGGCAGCACTGGGGCCACGGGACATCTTCACGAGCTCTTCGCACAGCGGCCGCACCCCGACCGCACCCGCGCACCACGCCCCCGGCCCGCCGCCGCGCGCACCGGCCGCAGGCCTCAGCCGTACGTGTCCCCCGGCCCCGTGCTCCCTGGCGCGCGCAGCGGTCCGTACCGCCGCGCGGGGCCGCCGGGCCCGAGGACCTTGATCATCCGGACCGTGCCGTGCCCCAGGTCCTCGTTGAGCCGCGCCACGAGCGTCGGCGCGAGCAGCCGCACCTGCGTCGCCCAGGCCGTGGAGTCGCACTGCACGGTGAGCACCCGCTCGTCGGGCTCCTCGTCGTACCGCAGCGGCACCGTGTGCTTCGCCAGGTCCTCGCCCACGATCTGCGGCCAGCGGCCCATCACGCCGCCCACCGCCGCGGGCGTCTCCCAGCCCCGCTCGGTGATCAGCCGGTTGATCGCGGAGCCCAGCGCCATCGGGTCGCGGCCGTCGGCCCGCGCCCCCGACCTGAGCCCGCCGCCCCGCTTGGCCTGTTTCTTCTGCTGCGCCGCGGCCCCGCGCGCCCGCGCCTGCTCCCGAGCGGCGCGCAGCGCGACCCGCGCCAGGTCGATCCCGGAAGCCTCGGGCTCCTTCGGCTTGCCCGCGTCCCCGGGCCCCGGTGACTGCTCGGCCGGTCCGCTCATGCCCGAGCCACCTCGCCCGCGGCGACCGCGTACCGCGCCCCTGCCAGCACCCCCGGCACGTCGTCGTCCACGGCGGCCGTCACCAGCACCTGCTCGCCGGGCGCCACCAGCTCCGCCAGCCGTTCCCTGCGCCGCGCGTCCAGCTCCGCGAAGACGTCGTCGAGCACCAGCACCGGCTCGTTGCCCTCGGCGCGCAGCAGGTCGTACGAGGCCAGCCGGAGCGCCAGCGCGTACGACCAGGACTCGCCGTGGCTCGCGTACCCCTTGGCGGGCAGCCGGCCGAGGTGGAGCAGCAGGTCGTCGCGGTGCGGGCCGACCAGCGTCACGCCGCGCTCGACCTCCTGCTTGCGCGCCTCCGAGAGCGCGGCGAGCAGCTGTTCGTACAGCTCCTCGCGGCTGAGGCCGGGGCCGGGCGCGGACGGCTTGTACTCCAGGGACAGCGGACCGCCGCCGGGCGCCAGCTGTTCGTACGCCTTGTCGGCCAGCGGCTGGAGCGCGCCGATCAGGTCGAGGCGCTGGGCGAGCAGCTCGGCGCCCGCGCGGGCCAGGTGCTGGTCCCAGACGTCGAGCGTGGACAGGTCCATGCCGCGGCCGCCGTGGCGGCGGGCCATGGCGGCGGACTTGAGGAGGGTGTTGCGCTGCTTGAGGACCCGGTCGTAGTCGGAGCGGACGCCCGCCATGCGCGGGGAGCGCGCGGTGATCAGCTCGTCGAGGAACTTCCGGCGCTCGCCCGGGTCGCCCTTGACGAGCGCCAGGTCTTCCGGCGCGAACAGCACGGTCCGTACGATCCCCAGTACGTCACGTGGTCTGACCTGCGACGATCGATTGATGCGGGCCCGGTTGGCGCGCCCCGGGTTGAGTTCGAGCTCCACCAGCTGGGAGCGCTCGCCCTGGGTGACCGCGGCCCGGACGACGGCCCGCTCGGCGCCCATGCGGACGAGGGGGGCGTCGGACGAGACGCGGTGGCTGCCGAGCGTGGCGAGGTAGCCGACGGCCTCGACGAGGTTCGTCTTCCCCTGCCCGTTGGCGCCCACGAACGCGGTGACGCCCGGGTCGAGCGGGACCTCGACCCGGGCGTACGAGCGGAAGTCGGCCAGCGACAGATGCGTGACGTGCATGGGTGTGGGCCGACCTCCCCCGGCTGTGCGCCGGTTACTTCTTGCTCTCGACCGCGTGGCCGCCGAACTGGTTGCGCAGGGCCGCGATCATCTTCATCTGGGGCGAGTCGTCCTGGCGCGAGGCGAAGCGCGCGAAGAGCGACGCGGTGATGGCGGGCAGCGGCACGGCGTTGTCGATGGCGGCCTCGACGGTCCACCGGCCCTCGCCGGAGTCCTGTGCGTAGCCGCGCAGCTGGTCCAGGTGCTCGTCGTCGTCCAGCGCGTTGACCGCGAGGTCGAGCAGCCAGGAGCGGATGACCGTGCCCTCCTGCCAGGAGCGGAAGACCTCGCGGACGTTCTCCACGGAGTCGACCTTCTCCAGCAGCTCCCAGCCCTCGGCGTACGCCTGCATCATGGCGTACTCGATGCCGTTGTGGACCATCTTCGCGAAGTGGCCCGCGCCGACCTTGCCCGCGTGCACCGAGCCGAACTCGCCCTCGGGCTTGAGGGCGTCGAAGATCGGCTGCACCTTGGCGACGTTCTCGGCGTCGCCGCCGTACATCAGCGCGTAGCCGTTCTCCAGGCCCCACACGCCGCCGGAGACGCCGCAGTCGACGAAGCCGATGCCCTTGGCCTTCAGCTCCTCGGCGTGCTTCTCGTCGTCCGTCCAGCGCGAGTTGCCGCCGTCCACGACGACGTCGCCGGGCTGCAGCAGCTCCGCGAGCTCGTCGATGGTGGACTGCGTCGCGGCGCCGGCGGGGACCATCACCCACACGACGCGGGGGCCCTGGAGGCCGTCCACAAGCTCCTTGAGGCTGTGGACGTCCGCGAGGTCGGGGTTGCGGTCGTATCCGATGACGGTGTGGCCTGCGCGGCGGATGCGCTCGCGCATGTTGCCGCCCATCTTGCCGAGGCCGACGAGACCGAGCTCCATCACATGTTCCTTTGGCGTTGAGGCGTTTCGTACCCGCGTCCGAGCCTACGCCGGGACGCGGGCACTCACCTGCGGGGTCAGCCGCTCAGACGCACCGGCATGATCAGGTACTTGTACGCGTCGTCCGCCTCGGCGTCCATCGCAGCACGGCCGCTGAGCAGCGCGGGCTTGGTGGACGTCGTGAAGGACAGCTGCGCGACCGGGGAGTCGATGGCGCTCAGGCCGTCGAGCAGGAAGGTCGGGTTGAAGGCGATGGAGATGTCGTCGCCGTCGAGCTGGGCGTCGACCCTTTCCACAGCCTGTGCGTCGTCGCTGGAGCCGGCCTCCAGGATCAGCACGCCCTGCTCGAAGCTGAGGCGCACCGGGGTGTTGCGCTCGGCGACGAGCGAGACGCGCTTGACGGCCTCGACGAACGGGGCGGTCTCGATGACCGCGACCGAGTTGAACTCGGTGGGGAACAGCGTGCGGTACTTCGGCAGGTCGCCTTCGAGCAGCCGGGTCGTGGTGCGGCGGCCCGCGCCCTCGAAGCCGATCAGGCCCTCACCGGCGCCGGAGCCCGACAGCGCGAGCGTGACCGTGTCACCGCTGGTCAGGGCCTTGGCGGTGTCCAGGAGCGTCTTGGCGGGCACCAGGGCGACCGCGGAGGCGTCCGGGTTCTCCGGCTTCCACAGGAACTCGCGGACCGCGAAGCGGTAGCGGTCGGTGGAGGCCAGGGTGACCGTCTCGCCCTCGATCTCGATGCGCACACCGGTGAGGACGGGCAGCGTGTCGTCGCGGCCGGCGGCGATGGCGACCTGGGCGGCCGCGGACGCGAAGACCTCGCCGGGGACGGTGCCCGTGGCGGTCGGCATCTCGGGCAGCGCCGGGTACTCCTCCACAGGAAGGGTGTGGAGTGTGAATCGCGAGGAGCCGCAGACGACCGTCGCCCGTACACCGTCTGTGGAGATCTCCACCGGGCGGTTGGGGAGGGCGCGGCAGATGTCGGCGAGCAGGCGGCCGGAGACCAGGACCGTGCCGTCCTCGTCGATCTCGGCGTCCACCGAGACCTTCGCGGAGACCTCGTAGTCGAAGCTGGAGAAGCTGAGGGCGCCGTCCTCCGCCTTCAGGAGAAGGCCCGCGAGCACGGGCGCCGGCGGACGGGCCGGGAGGCTTCGGGCCACCCAGGCCACTGCCTCCGCGAGTACATCGCGCTCCACCCGGATCTTCACCGGAACCGCCTCCTGCTGTTGCTCGCTCGCCCTGCTGGCCTTCGTCGTCGGCTGTGACGCCGGAGACCAGTCTGACGTACGGCACTGACAGTCGCTGCGGCTCGGGGTCAAGTCGCGACAAGTGGCGTCGGGAGGTCCGGCGCCGAGTTGTGCACAGCCCCGTCTTCCAAACGAAATCCGAGCTAACTCTAAGTGGGAGTAGTAGTAGGGCCTGTGGAAACCGTGGATAACCCCGTCTACGCAGGTCAGCGCCTGTTTTTTGTCCACCGCGCCTGTGGGTGGAGCCGGTGGATAACCCCGGTCTTCTGTGGACGCGGGAAAGTTCTGCACACCCGATGCACAGGTAGCCCCTACTTCTCCCCAGCGCTGTCCCCAGCTTTACCCACGTTCCCCACAGCCCAACCGACCTCATTGGTGTGACGCCTTTCACTCGGGCCGGTGAGGCCGGGTGTCGGGTTGCCGAACAGTGGACAGGGGTGTGGGGAAGCTGTGGGCAACCTCCCCCAGCCTGTGGACCGCCCGTGGACAACCTCGATCCACACCTGTGGATGAAGTTTTTATCCACAGTCTGTGGAACGCGGTTGACCACAAATCCACAACCACCTGACCTGGTGTGATGAACTTTCAGCAGTCGCCCCTGTGGATGCCGTCTGGACAACTTCGCAGTCCCCAGCCTGTGGACGGAGGATTCCGCACAGATCTGTGGAGAACTGCCGCTGACCAGCCGGTATTCGAACAGCCGTCATGTGCGGGACGCCCCGCGGACGGCTGCCGGACGCCCGTCGGAGAGGTTTGAAGAGCGGTTCCGGGGTGGTCCTGGGGCGGTTTCGGAGCGCCTGTGGACGCGCGCAGGAGCCGTCCTGACGAAGCGCGGGCGTGCCGCCGGCAGGCCCCGGACGGGGTCCTCGGCGGGTCCTCGACGGGGTCTCGACGGGTCCGTGACAGGGTCTCGACGGGCTCGGGAACGCGAAAAGGCGCCCGGGGAGCGTTGTCCCCGAGCGCCTTCCAGAGGGCCGTACGAAGCGGTCTCAGCCGTTCTTGATGCGGTTGGTCAGCTCCGTGACCTGGTTGTAGATGGAGCGCCGCTCGGCCATCAGCGCGCGGATCTTGCGGTCCGCGTGCATCACCGTCGTGTGGTCGCGGCCGCCGAACTGCGCGCCGATCTTCGGCAGCGAGAGGTCGGTGAGCTCGCGGCAGAGGTACATGGCGATCTGCCGGGCCGTCACCAGCACCCGGCTGCGCGACGATCCGCACAGGTCCTCGACCGTCAGCCCGAAGTAGTCCGCGGTCGACGCCATGATGGCGCTCGCCGTGATCTCGGGGGCCGAGTCCTCGCCGCCGGGGATCAGGTCCTTGAGGACGATCTCCGTGAGCCCCAGGTCGACCGGCTGGCGGTTGAGCGAGGCGAACGCCGTGACGCGGATCAGCGCGCCCTCCAGCTCGCGGATGTTGCGCGAGATGCGGGACGCGATGAACTCCAGCACCTCCGGCGGGGCGTTCAGCTGCTCCTGCACCGCCTTCTTGCGGAGGATCGCGATGCGCGTCTCCAGCTCGGGCGGCTGCACGTCGGTGGTCAGGCCCCACTCGAAGCGGTTGCGGAGCCGGTCCTCCAGCGTCATCAGCTGCTTGGGCGGGCGGTCCGAGGACAGCACGATCTGCTTGTTGGCGTTGTGCAGCGTGTTGAAGGTGTGGAAGAACTCCTCCTGCGTCGACTCCTTGCTCGCGAGGAACTGGATGTCGTCGACCAGCAGGATGTCCACGTCGCGGTAGCGCTTGCGGAACGTGTCGCCCTTGCCGTCGCGGATGGAGTTGATGAACTCGTTGGTGAATTCCTCGGAGCTCACGTAGCGGACCCGGGTGCCCGGGTAGAGGCTGCGCGCGTAGTGGCCGATCGCGTGGAGCAGGTGCGTCTTGCCGAGCCCCGACTCGCCGTAGATGAAGAGCGGGTTGTACGCCTTCGCGGGCGCCTCCGCCACGGCCACGGCGGCCGCGTGCGCGAACCGGTTCGACGAACCGATGACGAACGTGTCGAAGAGGTACTTCGGGTTCAGCCTGGCGTGCGGCTCACCGGGGCCGGGCGGCTGCGAGGGCTGGGCGCCGAGCGGCCCCGTACCGCTGCCGTGGCCGCTGCCGGGACCGCCGCGGTGCGGCTGCTGGGGCTCGGGAAGGTCGCGGCGCTCCGGGCGCTCGGGGCGGTGGGACTCATAGGACTGCTGGGGCTGCTGCCGCTCGGGCGGCTGCGGCCGGTAGTCGTGCTGCGGCTGCTGGGGGTGGGCCTGGCCGTAGGGCTCGCGCCACTGGTCCGCCGGCGCCTCGCGCTCCTGGAAGCCGCCGAGCCGGGGCTGCTGCCAGGAGGAGATGTCCTCGGACGTGCGCGGCCAGGCGCCGGGCTCCGGGCGCTGCTGCTGGTAGTCCGGGTAGGCGGGGCGGGCGGTCGGCAGCCCGTCGTCGGCGGGCCGGTGCCCGTAGCCGTCGTAGCCCTCGCCCTGCTGGGGGCGCTCGTCGTGCTGCGGGCCCTGGTAGCGGGGCTGCTGCGGGTGCTGGGGCTGGGAGTGCTGCGGCGGGGCCGCGGACGGACCGGCCGGGCCCGACGGCGCGGGGGACTCGCCGACCGAGTCGTCGACGGTGATCGCGATCCGGATCGGACGGCCGCACTCGCGGCTCAGCGTCTCGCTGATGAGCGGCGCGAGCCTGCCCTCCAGGACGCGCTTGCCCCATTCGTTGGGGACGGCGAGCAGCGCCGTGTCGGCGACCAGGGCGAGCGGCTGGCACCGCTCGATCCACTGCTTGTCCTTCGCTTCGATGCCCTGCTGGCCGTCTCCGAGGAGCTGTTCCAGCACTTGCGGCCACACTGCGGCAAGATCGGCAGGTACGTCAGCCACAGGGCACGCTCTCTCACGAGTCCCACGAAGGTGTGGTTCTTGGGACGGGACGGGACGGACAGGCAAGGACACAAGGGAAGAGAATCCGAGTTCAGACACGGTAGTCGTGGCGCCTTGCGTGCTTCAAGTTTTTGTCCACAGGCTGTGCACAGTGGGCCCCCGAGCGCCCCCGGTTTGACCGGATGGCGTAGCCGCGCGTACCGTAACCAGGTCGAGTTGTCGATGGCTGCTGCCGCCTGCCTCCGATGGGCAACGATCACGATCAGTGATCACGAAGCGGTGCACTCGGGCGTATACGCGAGCTACTCGTGGGCGCACGGTGACAGCCAGGCGATGCACCCGCCATCAACGATTTACTTCTGGAGCCCCCGAGTGAGCAAGCGCACCTTCCAGCCGAACAACCGTCGTCGCGCGAAGACCCACGGCTTCCGCCTGCGCATGCGGACCCGTGCCGGCCGCGCCATCCTGGCGAACCGCCGTTCCAAGGGTCGCGCCCGCCTGTCCGCCTGATCTCGTACAGGTCATGACGTGCTGCCTTCCGAGAATCGGCTGAGGCGGCGCGAGGACTTCGCGACCGCGGTACGACGAGGACGCCGGGCTGGCCGCCCGCTTCTGGTCGTCCATCTGCGCAGTGGTTCAACGGACCCGCACGTGTCGGGGGAGCAGACTCCCCCGACACGTGCGGGTTTCGTCGTGAGCAAGGCAGTGGGCGGCGCCGTAATCCGTAACCAGGTGAAGCGAAGACTGCGTCACCTGATGCGCGAACGTGTCACGCAGCTGCCCCCCGGTAGCCTGGTGGTCGTACGGGCACTGCCCGGTGCGGGCGATGCCGACCAAGCACAGCTGACCCAAGACCTGGATGCCGCCCTTGAGCGGCTACTGGGAAGGGGTGCGCGGTGAAGTACCCACTGCTGGCTCTCATCAAGCTGTACCAGTGGACGATCAGCCCTCTCCTGGGGCCCGTCTGCCGGTACTACCCGTCGTGCTCCCACTATGGATACACGTCCATCGACCGGCATGGCGCGCTGAAGGGGACGGCCCTGACCGCCTGGCGCATTCTGCGGTGCAATCCGTGGTCGCCCGGCGGTGTGGATCACGTTCCGCCCCGCAAGCGGCCGCGCTGGCACGAATCGCTGCGCAATGCGGTGCGCGGTGACAAGGGCGGGCAGTCCGCCGCCGGCGTGCAGCCCCCAGGGGCCGCATCCGGACCCCCGAGCCCGGCCGCAGAGACCTCGCCCAATGCTCAAGGAGCCTGATTAGTGGACACGATTGCCAGTCTGTTCAGCTTCATCACCTGGCCTGTTTCCTGGGTCATCGTCCAGTTCCACAAGCTGTACGGAGCGATCTTCGGTCCTGACACGGGCTGGGCCTGGGGCCTGTCCATCGTGTCCCTGGTGATCGTGATCCGCGTCTGCCTGATCCCGCTCTTCGTGAAGCAGATCAAGTCGACCCGGAACATGCAGGTGCTCCAGCCGAAGATGAAGGCGATCCAGGAGCGCTACAAGAACGACAAGCAGCGTCAGTCCGAAGAGATGATGAAGCTGTACAAGGAGACGGGCACCAACCCGCTCTCCTCGTGCCTTCCCATCCTGGCGCAGTCGCCGTTCTTCTTCGCCCTGTACCACGTGCTGTCCAACATCGCGTCGGGCAAGGAGATCGGCGCGATGAACCAGGCGCTGGTCGACAGTGCCCGGCAGGCCCACATCTTCGGCGCCCCGATCGCGGCGAAGTTCATGGACAGCCCGGACAAGGTCGCCGCGCTCGACGCCTCGCTGAACTCCGTCCGCATCGTCACCGCGATCATGATCGTGATGATGTCGGCGTCGCAGTTCTTCACGCAGCGCCAGCTGATGACCAAGAACGTCGACCTCACGGTCAAGACGCCGTACATGCAGCAGCAGAAGATGCTGATGTACATCTTCCCGGTCATCTTCGCCGTCATGGGCATCAACTTCCCCGTCGGCGTCCTCGTCTACTGGCTGACCACCAACGTGTGGACCCTGGGCCAGCAGATGTACGTGATCAACCAGAACCCGACCCCGGGCAGCAAGGCGCAGGAGCAGTACCTGACCCGCCTGCTGAAGAGCGTCACGACGCACGGCGAGGTCCGCGGACGCACCCGGCGCGGTGCGGTGAAGCGGCTCGTGGAGAAGGGCTCCAACCGCAACGAGATCGAGCGGAAGTTCATCACGGGCCTGGCGAAGGCCGGTCTGGCCGCCGAGGCCGACGGCTCCGTGGTGAAGAGCGACGTTCCCGCGGCCGAGGCGGACGGCACCGCCGCCAAGCGTCAGCAGCCCAAGCGCCAGACCAAGGCGAAGCGCCAGACCGCCAGTACGCCGGGTCCGGCCAAGGCCGTGACCGCCAAGACCTCGCTGGAGAAGTCGGCCGAGGCGCAGGACGCCGAGCCCGCGTCGGGTGGCAAGTCCGCCTCCGGTTCCGCACGTCAGGCCAAGTCCGGGCAGCGCAAGGGTCCGCAGCGGCCCAAGCACCCGACCAAGAAGTAAGAAGGAGTCCATCCCGTGACGGAAGGCACCACCCCCTCCGCGCCCGAGGGCGCCGACACCCTGACCCGCCTTGAGCAGGAAGGGGAGATCGCGGCCGATTACCTGGAGGGTCTGCTCGACATCGCCGACCTCGACGGCGACATCGACATGGACGTCGAGGCGGACCGTGCCGCCGTCTCGATCATCAGCGACTCGGGCGGCCGCGACCTCCAGAAGCTGGTGGGCCGCGACGGTGAGGTGCTGGAGGCGCTCCAGGAGCTCACCCGGCTCGCCGTGCACCGCGAGACCGGTGACCGCAGTCGGCTGATGCTGGACATCGCGGGCTTCCGGGCCAAGAAGCGCACCGAGCTCGCGGAGCTCGGCGCCAAGGCCGCGGACGAGGTGAAGAACTCCGGTGAGCCGGTGAAGCTGGACCCGATGACGCCCTTCGAGCGCAAGGTCGTCCACGACGCGGTCGCGGCGGCGGGTCTCCGCAGCGAGTCCGAGGGCGAGGAGCCGCAGCGCTTCGTCGTCGTGCTCCCGGCCTGACCGGACCATTGCCACTCGGCCCCGTCTGTTCGCAGGCGGGGCCGATCTTTGTCAGCCTGATAGTCAGCAACCACAGTTTTGGTAGCGCGGTACGGAAGGACGGTTCCCGGTGACGGAAGCAGCGGAGCTCCCGCAGGCGCCGGAAGAGGCGCGGGCGGTATTCGGCGAGTACTTCCCCGATGCCGTCCGGTACGCGGAGCTGCTCGCGGACGCGGGAGTCAAGCGAGGGCTGATCGGCCCGCGTGAGGTCCCCAGGCTGTGGGAGCGGCACCTGCTGAACTGCGCGGTGCTCTCGGAGGTGGTGCCCGAGGGCGTCACCGTGTGCGATGTCGGTTCGGGCGCCGGTCTGCCCGGCATCCCGCTGGCGCTGGTGCGCCGCGACCTCAAGATCACGCTCCTTGAGCCCCTGCTGCGGCGCACGAACTTCCTCCAGGAGGTCGTCGAGCTGCTCGGCCTCGACCACGTGACTGTGCTGCGGGGCCGTGCCGAGGAAGTGCTCAGCACCTTCCAGCCCGTCCACGTCGTGACGGCGCGCGCGGTGGCGCCGCTGGACCGCCTCGCGGGCTGGGGCGTTCCGCTGCTGCGGCCCTACGGAGAGATGCTGGCGCTCAAGGGCGACACCGCCGAGGAGGAGATCAAGAGCGCGCGTGCCGCTCTGATCAAGCTCGGTGCGGTGTCCTCCGAGGTGCTGCACGTGGGTGAGGGCGTCGTCGATCCGCTCACCACCGTGGTGCGGGTCGAGGTCGGGGAGAGCCCCGGCGGTGTCAGGTTCGCCGCGAAGCGCGCCAAGGCAGCGAGGAGCGGGCGCACCCGGCGTCGCCGCTGACGCTTCCTTCGGAGTGTCGTAGCGCTCCTGCCGTGCATGCGCGGGCATCGTGTTTCACGTGAAACATCGCTCTCTGCTGCATGGGATCATCAGTCGCGGTCGTGCGGCTGCCTTGCCCCGCGGACTGAGGTCCACAAGGGCTACGGAGTTGTCCACAGACGTGGATTCATCCACAGAAGAGCGGGCCTCGCTGGTTCACGACCCCGAAAGCATGGCAGGCTCTGAGCATTCCGAGCCTGAAGTCGAGGAGAGTGAATCCTTGCGGTCCGACGCCAACATCGCGGGACCGATGACCGATCCGGTCCCCGGTCCCCGTACCGAGTCGGCGGCAGCGGATGTTTCACGTGAAACATCGCCGTCGATGGACGACACCCCCATCGGCCGTGCGGCCCAGCTGGCGGTCGAGGCACTCGGCCGCGCCGGTGAGGGTCTGCCCCGACCGGCCCAGACCAGGATCATGGTCGTCGCCAACCAGAAGGGCGGCGTAGGGAAGACCACGACGACGGTCAACCTGGCCGCCTCGCTCGCTCTCCACGGCGCACGGGTCCTGGTGATCGACCTCGACCCGCAGGGCAACGCCTCCACAGCACTGGGGATCGACCACCACGCCGAGGTCCCTTCCATCTACGACGTCCTGGTGGAGAGCCGTCCGCTCTCCGAGGTGGTGCAGCCGGTCTCCGACGTCGAAGGCCTCTTCTGTGCCCCCGCCACCATCGATCTCGCCGGTGCGGAGATCGAGCTGGTGTCGCTGGTGGCACGGGAGAGCCGACTGCAGCGCGCCATCCAGGCGTACGAGCAGCCGCTGGACTACATCCTGATCGACTGCCCGCCGTCGCTCGGTCTGCTGACCGTCAACGCACTGGTGGCCGGGGCCGAGGTGCTGATCCCCATCCAGTGCGAGTACTACGCGCTGGAAGGGCTCGGTCAGCTGCTGCGCAACGTCGATCTGGTGCGCGGCCATCTGAACCCGACGCTCCACGTCTCGACGATCCTGCTCACCATGTACGACGGCAGGACGCGACTCGCCTCGCAGGTCGCGGACGAAGTGCGGAGCCACTTCGGCAAGGAAGTGCTGCGGACCAACATTCCGCGGTCGGTGCGCATCTCGGAGGCACCGAGCTACGGACAGACGGTGCTGACCTACGACCCGGGTTCCAGCGGCGCGCTCTCCTATCTCGAAGCCGCGCGTGAGATCGCGCTGCGGGGGGTCGGGATCCACTACGACCCGGCGCAGGCCCATGCGGGCGCACAGGACAACCAGCAGATCATGTCGGAGGGGATTCAGTGAGTGAGCGTCGTAGGGGACTGGGGCGTGGGCTCGGTGCGCTGATCCCCGCCGCCCCCCAGGAGAAGGCCGGCCCGTCGATCGGTTCGGGTGCGATGTCGTCGGGTGCCGTACCGGTGCTCACGACGGACCGTGGAGTGGCGGCGGCGAAGCTGACCACGCTGCCCTCGCCTCCG
Organism: Streptomyces sp. NPDC050504; assembly: GCF_044458065.1. Taxonomy (NCBI): domain Bacteria; kingdom Bacillati; phylum Actinomycetota; class Actinomycetes; order Kitasatosporales; family Streptomycetaceae; genus Streptomyces; species Streptomyces sp. NPDC050504. Next base: position 729,076 of record NZ_JBITHO010000003.1, read on the forward strand.
GTGGAGCCGGAGCCGGTCGCGCCCGAGCCGGAGGACGAGCCCGCCCTGGTGGCGGGCGCGTACTTCGCCGAGTTGCCGCTGGACTCCATCACGCCCAACCCGCGTCAGCCCCGAGAGGTGTTCGACGAGGACGCCCTCGACGAACTGATCACCTCCATCAAGGAGGTCGGGCTCCTCCAGCCCGTCGTCGTACGTCAGGTGGCGTCCGAGCGCTATGAGCTCATCATGGGCGAGCGGCGCTGGAGGGCCTGCCGCGAGGCCGGCCTTGAGCGCATCCCCGCCATCGTGCGGGACACCGACGACGAGAAGCTGCTGCTGGACGCGCTCCTGGAGAACCTGCACCGGGCCCAGCTGAACCCGCTGGAAGAGGCGGCCGCCTACGACCAGCTGCTCAAGGACTTCAACTGCACGCACGACCAGCTGGCGGACCGGATCGGGCGCTCGCGTCCGCAGGTCTCCAACACGCTGCGCCTGCTGCGGCTCTCTCCCGCGGTACAGAACAGGGTGGCCGCCGGGGTGCTGTCGGCGGGGCACGCCAGGGCGCTGCTCTCGATCGACGACTCCGAGGAGCAGGACCGGCTCGCCTACCGCATCGTGGCCGAGGGGCTCTCGGTGCGGGCGGTCGAAGAGATCGTGACCCTGATGGGCACCCGCCCCAAGAGCTCGACCAAGTCGAAGGGCCCGCGTGCCGGTGCCCTGGTCTCGCCCGCGCTCAGTGATCTGGCCGCTCGGCTCTCCGACCGCTTCGAAACCCGGGTGAAGGTCGACCTGGGGCAGAAGAAGGGCAAGATCGTCGTCGAGTTCGCCTCGGTGGAGGACCTGGACCGCATCCTCAGCAGCCTCGCTCCCGGCGAGGGCAAGCTGATGGAGAAGGTCCTCAAGGACGAGGAGACGGAGGACGGCGAGGACTGAGCCGTCCCCGGTCCACGAGGGCGGGCCATGTTCCGGTACTGACCGGAACATGGCCCGCCCTTTCCCGTCTCTCGGTATCCGTCCGATCGCCCGGTGGATACGATGCGTTCTGGTACGGCGCTTCCACCCTGGTCCATCTCACTCGGAGGGCTCAATGGGAGGGCAGAGACCATGCGATCGGTGAGCCGCAACCAACTGCTGACAGCGGGCCTGGGGCTTGGAGCCGTGGGCGGGTTCATCGGCAGCCTGCTCAGGGAGCGGAGCGCGCTGTCGGCCGCGCTCGGTGCGGCAGGCGAGGGAAGTGAGGAACACCCTTCATGGGGCGTCGGCTCGTACCGCTCACGCTGGACAACCTTCCGGACCTTCCCAAACGCTGCCGTTCGTGTGTCTTCTGGGAACTCGACCCGGTCAGCGGAGAGGCCGCGGTAACGGCCGGCACGTCCGACCTGGAGAAGGAGGCGTGGATCTCCGCCGTTCTCCTGGACTGGGGATCCTGCGGCCGGGTCGTCTACGTCGATGAGGTGCCGGTGGGCTTCGTGCTCTACGCGCCCCCGGCGTACGTACCGCGCTCCACGGCCTTCTCCACCAGTCCGGTCTCGTCGGACGCCGTGCAGCTGATGACGGCGTGGATCGCCCCCGGCTATCAGGGGCAGGGTCTGGGACGAGTGATCGTGCAGACGGTCGCCAAGGATCTGCTGCGGCGGGGCTTCAAGGCGATCGAGGCGTTCGGCGACACCCGCTGGAACGAGCCCGCCTGTGTGCTGCCCGCCGACCATCTGCTGGCGGTCGGCTTCAAGACCGTACGGCCGCATCCGCGTCATCCCCGGCTGAGACTGGAGCTGCGCACCACGCTCTCCTGGAAGGAAGACGTGGAGATGGCGCTCGACAGACTGCTGGGGGCGGTACAGAAGGAACCCGCGCTGCGACCGCTGTAGAGCGCGGTGGACAACGCGGTGGGCCCGACTCCCTCAGGAGTCGGGCCCACATGTTTCACGTGAAACAGCGTGGCGTCAGCCCTTGACGACCTCGTCGCCGATGAAGTCCTCAAGGTCGCGCACGATCGCGGCCTTCGGCTTCGCGCCCACGATCGTCTTGGCGACGTCGCCGTTCTGGTAGACGTTCAGCGTCGGGATGGACATGACGCCGTACTTCGCGGCGGTGGCCGGGTTCTCGTCGATGTTGAGCTTGACGATCTCGATCTTGTCGCCGTGCTCGGCCGCGATCGCCTCCAGGGAGGGGGCGATCTGGCGGCACGGACCGCACCAGGCGGCCCAGAAGTCCACCAGGACCGGCTTGTCGCTCTTGAGGACGGTCTCCTCGAAGTCTGCGTCAGTAACGTTCTTCAGGGTGCCAGCCATGGCAACCTCCTTGCTTTACGGGGGTGTGGGGAGGGGGTGTGTGGCTCAGACGGACGTGGCGGCCTTCTCGTCGTCCGTCAGCGCGGCGAGGAAGCGCTCGGCGTCGAGGGCGGCGGAGCAGCCGGTACCGGCAGCGGTGATGGCCTGTCGGTAGGTGTGGTCCACGACGTCACCGGCGGCGAACACACCGGTGAGGTTCGTTCGGGTCGTGGGGGCCTCGACCTTCACGTAGCCCTCGTCGTCCAGGTCGATCTGGCCCTTGAAGAGCTCGGTGCGCGGGTCGTGGCCCACGGCGATGAAGAGGCCGGTCACCGGGAGCGGGGAGGTCTCGCCGGTCTTGGTGTTGCGCAGCACCAGACCCGAGAGCTTCTGGTCGCCCTGGATCTCGGCGACCTCGCTGTCCCAGGCGAACTTGATCTTCGGGTCGGCGAAGGCACGCTCCTGCATCGTCTTGGAGGCGCGCAGGCTGTCGCGGCGGTGGACGATGGTCACGGACTTGGCGAACCGCGAGAGGAAGGTGGCCTCCTCCATCGCGGTGTCACCGCCACCGACCACGACGATGTCGTGGTCCTTGAAGAAGAACCCGTCGCAGGTGGCGCACCAGGAGACGCCGCGGCCGGACAGCGCGTCCTCGTTCGGCAGGCCGAGCTTGCGGTAGGACGAGCCGGTCGTGATGATCACGGCCTTGGCGCGGTGGACCGTGCCCGCGGTGTCCGTGACGGTCTTGATGTCCCCGGTCAGGTCGACGGAGACGATGTCGTCGGGGATCAGCTCGGCACCGAAACGCTCGGCCTGCGCGCGCATGTTGTCCATGAGGTCGGGACCCATGATGCCGTCGCGGAAGCCGGGGAAGTTCTCCACATCGGTGGTGTTCATCAGCGCACCGCCTGCGGTGACGGCACCCTCGAAGACCAGCGGCTTGAGCGCCGCGCGCGCGGTGTACAGCGCTGCGGTGTACCCGGCCGGCCCGGAGCCGATGATGATCACGTTACGGACGTCGCTCACGGGTTGATTCCTCGTCTCTGCAGACTGCCTACTGCCTACTGGGGTGGGTCCATCGACTCTCACCCCACCCAACGGATCCTACGGGGCGTGCATTCCCGAGAGGCCCGAGCAGCGTCGGCGGAGTGTCAGCGGCGGGGGTAGACCTGGCTGAGAAGGAGCTCTCCCTTGGCGGGCGGCGAGGCGTTCACACAGGAGGCGGCGACGACGTACGCCTGGACGCGTTCGGCATCGGAGGGATCGGGCAGGACGAGGAGATAGGCGTCGGAGCCCTCGAACCGTCCGTGCTCGGCCGCCAGTGGATCCGTCGTGCGCCCGGTTCCCTGCAGTACACACGCCGGAACGTCGGTCGTGTGGAAGGCGGTGCCGCCCTCTTCCTGGACGCCCGCGGTCGGCGATTCCGAATTCGCTGTGCCCATGGATGACGGCTTCCCGGACTTCGTGCCCGGTGCGCTCTCCTGGAGCTTCGGCTTCTGACCGAGCAGGGTCTGGACCTTGCTCTCGATCGCCACATTGGAGAAGAGCCGGTCTCCGGCCATTTTCGCGCCTTCCGCCGCCCTTCCTCCAGTGGCGTTGTCCGACTGTGAGTTCGATTGGAGGGCGAAGACGCCCACCCCGAGGACCACCGCGGCACCGAAGGCGGCTCCGAAGACGGCCGTGTGCCGACGCCGCCTCCGTTGGGCGTCGCGGCCCGGTCCTACAGCGGCCCGTGGGCGCCCGCTGGGCCGGGTCACGGCAGTGGGCTCCATGGTGCGGATCGGCGTTGTTTCACGTGAAACATGCGCGGCACTCTCGACGGACTCCGGCATCGTGGCGTCGAGCAGGGCCTCGGCGGCGAGAGCGGCGTCGATACGGCCTGCGATGTCGGCGGGCATGCGCTGTGGCCCCGGCAGGGTCCCGAGCAGGCCGCGGATCTCCTCAAGCGAGGTGTGCACATCGGCGCAGAGCTCGCAGCTCTCCAGGTGCCGTCGTACGTCGGCCGTGCGGGACTGCGGGAGGATCCCCTCGGTGAGGTCGGAGATCTCCGAGACGTCCGGGTGCTGTGCTGTGTCGGCCTCGTCGGTCGTGGATGTCACGTGCGCCCACCTCCGCCCTTCACAGCAGTCTGATCGTTCGGTCCCGGGTCTTCGGGACTCGGCTCCGGTGGGACGGATGTCCCCTGCGTCCGGTTCCTTCCCACGCCGACGTCACTGTTACCCCTGCTCTCGTCGCGCAGATGAGTGAGCATCGGGACCAGTCGGGCGCGACCCCGGGCACAGCGGCTCTTCACCGTCCCGACCGGCACGTCGAGGGCCTTGGCGGCCTCGGCCACGGGATACCCCTGCATGTCGACCAGGACGAGCGCCGCGCGCTGTTCGACGGGCAGGGTGGCGAGCGCGGCCAGGAGCTGGCGGTGGAGGTCCTGGCGTTCGGCGGGGGCCTCGGCGGACTCATGGGGTTCGAGCAGTTGCTCCAGCCGCTCGGTGTCGTCCACCGGGGCCGTCCTGCGGGAGGCGGCCTTGCGGGCCCGGTCGAGGCAGGCATTGACGGTGATGCGGTGCAGCCAGGTCGTGACGGCGGACTGGCCGCGGAAGGTGTGGGCCGCGCGGAAGGCGGAGACGAGCGCGTCCTGGACGGCGTCAGCGGCCTCCTCGCGGTCCCCCAGGGTGCGCAGGGCCACGGCCCACAGACGGTCGCGGTGACGCCGTACGAGCTCACCGAAGGCGTCCGGGTCGCCCGCGACGTGCCGCGCCAGGAGTTCCTGGTCGGCTATGCCGTCGAGTGCGGCGTCTTCCAACGGTGAGCCCCTCCCCTCCCGTTCGTCAGGTGCTGACCTTGATCTCCGAGATCCTGCCCCGGTACGAGTCTCCGCCGTCGCTCGGCAGGTCGGTCAGCCAGACGAGAACATAGCGTGCCTCGGCAGCCTTCCCCGGCTTGAGCGAGACACTCGTTCCGCTCCCCTCGGCGACCTTGCTGAAGGCGTCCAGCGAGGTCGGACGGCTCGACGCGTCGGCGGCAGCGGCCCGGAGCTCCACCTTCGTGTTGCCCACGAACGTGACGTCCACCTTGCCGACCTTCTGCACCTTGCCGAGGTCCAGGATGAGCCCGAGCCCCTTCTTCTTGTTGCCGAAGTTGGAGAAGCCGTAGTAGGCGTCGGTCTGCCAGTAGGTGCCCGGGTCGCCGTCGTACGTCTTCGGCACGTCCCTGGGCTTCTCGGCGCCGTCTCCCAGCGGGTCGAAGTCGGTGGCGTCCTCGATGGCGATCGGCTTCGGCGGCGCGGGCTTGACCGGCTTGCCGCCGGTCTGGTTGGTCTCGGAGGAGTCCGTGTCACCGGAGTTCCCGCCCCGTCCCAGCACCGCCTCGGCCAGCTGCCAGCTGCCCAGCCCGAGCGCCGCGATGAGCAGCGCGGAGACGGCCCACTTGAGGACCTTCCCGGTGCGGCTCTGCAGCGGGCGCGGCGGGTGGTGCGCGGCGACCTGGGCGGTCGCCGTCGTCGGGAGGCCGGGCGGCCGTCCGTAGGTGCCCTGCTGGTACGTGGTGCGCTGGTACTCGGGCGGGGCGGTGAACGTGGGCTCCGGCGGGCGGACGCGGGGCATCGCGGCCACGGCCTTGGCCAGCTCGTCGGGCGTGGTGCAGGGCGGTTCCTGGCGGGACGCGGTGGCGCCGTCGTTGGCCAGGGCGCGCATCGCCAGCTCGGAGAGGCCGCGGTGGACCCCGGCCCGGACCTGGTCGGGGGCGATGAGGCCGACGCCCTTGGGCAGGCCGGAGAGGCCGTGCGCGTCGTTCTCGTACGGCCAGCGCTGCGTCAGCGCCGCGTACAGCAGGGCGCCGATCGCCTCGGTGTCGGTGCGCTGCGGCCGCTCGGCGCTGATGCCGCGCAGCGCCGCGTTCACGGCGAGGCCGCGGATCCGGTACTGGCCGGTCGAGCTGCGCAGCACCGCGCCGGGGGTGAGGCGCAGATGCGCGAGCCCCTCGCGGTGCGCCGCGGCCATGGCCTGGGACACCTGGCTGACGAGCTGATAGGCGTCGTGCGCCTCCAGCGGCCCGGACGCGAGCAGGGTGGTGAGCTCCGTGGCGTCGGGCAGCCACTCGTGGACGACGTAGACGAGGTCGTTCTCCTCGACCGCGTCCAGGACCTGAACGAACCGGGGGTCGCCGAGCAGCGCGGATGAGCGGGCGGCGGCCAGGACCGAGCGGGCCCGGGAGTGGTCGGCGGGCAGCACGTGGACGCCCACCGCACGGCGCAGTTTCTCGTCGACCGCGCGCCAGCTGCTGAAACCGTCCAGACGGGTGACGCACTCCTCCAGCCGGTAGCGTCTGGCCAACTTGTGGCCGCTGTGCAGCTCGGGAGTGGCGACCGTGGGCGGCTCGGCCGCCTTGCGCTCGCCGTCCGCCTCCCGTGCGCTCTTGTCCGCCGGGTCCTGGGCTTTCGCGACCCCGTCGGCCGTGGCCTCGCCCGCCTTGGCGGTCAACGGCTCATCGCCGCTGTTGTCGGCCACGTCGACGGCAGTCGTGCTACGTTCCGCCACCGTCGTTCCTGCCTCCCCATCCGTTGCGCGATGCCAGCCAGCTCTGCACAGTCATGCCAATTGTGCCCACAGTCCGGTGCTATGCACGACACGCGGCGGTGGGCGATGGTTGTGCGGGGACGTGCCCCACTAGCGTCCGAGCCGCCCTCGGACCATTCCGACCAGGGCATTGAGCTCCTCGATCCGCATCTTCCGCGCCGCGACGAAGAAGATCCCGAGGAGCACGACTCCGCCGCCCACCAGCGCGGCCAGCGACCCGAACGGACCCTGCCCGAGCACCTGGGTGATCCCGTACGCGGCTCCGCCCGAGAGGGCGGCCGCGGGCACCGAGGCCAGTCCGAGACGGGCGTACGTACGCAGGACGCGGGCGCCGTCCAGGTCGCCGCCCAGCCGCTTGCGCAGCCGCTGCCACGCCACGCCGACACCGATGGCGTAGGCCAGGCCGTACGAGGCGGCCATGCCGGCGACGGCCCAGCGGGACGGCAGGACGAAGTAGCAGAGGGCGGAGGCACCGGCGTTGACGGCGGCCACGATGACCGTGTTGTAGAAGGGCGTCCTGGTGTCCTCGTACGCGTAGAAGGCACGCAGGACGACGTACTGCACGGAGTAGGGGATCAGGCCGAGGCCGAAGGCCATCAGCATGTAGCCCATGTTCGTGGCGCTGCCCGTGCCCGATGAGCCGAACATCAGGGTGCACATCGGGACGCCGAGAGCGACGAACCCGAAGGCGATGGGGACGATCGCGACGGCTGTGGTGCGCAGTCCCTGGGAGATGTCGTCGCGTACGGCGCCGCTGTCGCCCTCGTTGGCCGAGCGGGCCAGCCGGGGCAGCAGGGCCGCCATCAGCGAGACGGTGATGATCGCCTGCGGGAGTCCCCAGATGAGCTGGGCGTTGGCGTAGGCCGCGATGCCGGTACCGGCGACGCCCGAGTCCTTGCCCGCCGACGTGGAGAGCTGGGTGACGACCAGCGCGCCCGCCTGGTTGGCGAGGACGAACAGGATCGTCCACTTGGCGAGCATGGCGGCCTTGCCGAGGCCGTGGCCCTTCCAGTCGAAGCGCAGCTGCGGCTTGAAGCCGGACTCGCGCAGATAGGGGAGCATCGCGAGGGACTGCACGACCATGCCGAGCAGGACGCCGACGCCGAGCAGCCGCACGGCCTCCGTCGGGATGGTCTCCGCGGAGATGCCGGAGGTGGACGCGCTGCCGTACACCCAGAGGAACGCGCCGAGCGTGGCGATGATGATGACGTTGTTGAGGACCGGGGTCCACATCATCGCGCCGAACCGGCCGCGCGTGTTGAGGATCTGCCCCATCACGACGTGGACGCCCATGAAGAAGATCGAGGGCAGGAAGTAGCGCAGCAGCGTGACGGCGACGTCGTTGGCCGCCGGATCGTTCGCCACCGGCAGCGACAGGAACTTCACCAGGAGCGGTGCGGCCACCATCGCCAGGGCCGTGAGGGTGCCCAGGACGACCATGACGAGCGTCAGCAGCCGGTTGGCGTACGACTGTCCGCCGTCCTCGTCCTCCTTCATGGCCCGGACGAGCTGCGGCACGAAGACGGAGTTGAGGCCGCCGCCGACGGTCAGGATGTAGATCATCGTCGGCAGCTGGTACGCGACCTGGAAGGAGTCACCGAGGATGGCGACGCCCAGGGCCGCGACGATCATCGCGGAGCGGACGAAACCGGTGAGGCGCGAGACCAGGGTGCCCGCGGCCATCACCGCGCTGGACTTCAGCAGCCCGGAGGCGCGGCCGCCCGACTTCTTGGGCGGGGCGGGTGCCGGGGGCGGCGCGGGCGGTGCCGGGGGCGCCGCGCCGGGCGTCTGCTGGTCGCGGAAGAGGTGGGCGAAGGCGTCCGGCTGCTCGCGCTCGTCGGCGGCGTGGGTCACCAGGTCGTCGACCCCGGTGAACTGGACGGTCCTGGCGTCGTCGCCGTACGGCAGGTGGCGGGAGGGGCCGTCCGGCTCGGGCGGCGGGGTCTGCGCCCAGATGCGGGGGTCGGGGGCGTGTTGGGGCGCCACGGGCTGCTGGTAGAGCGGCTGCGGCTCCTGGTACGTGCCCGGGGGTGGCGGCGGGTGCGCCGAGCGGTCGTAGAGCGCCTCGGCCACCGGGTCCTGGGCGGAGAGGTCCTGGCCCCGGTAGGGGTCGTAGCCGTAGGCGTCCTGGATGTACGGGTCCTGGTTGTACGGAGCCTGGTTGTACTGAGCCTGGTCGTACTGAGATTGGTCGTACTGAGGTTGGTTGTACGGGGCCTGGTTGTACGGGTCCTGCGGAGGCACGGGGTCGGCGGCGGGAGGCTGCCCGCCGTAGTGCCCGCCTCCGCCCGCGCCCTGACCGCGGTCACCGTCGTACGGCGCGTTCATCGAAACCCCACCTCATCGTCCCCAGGCCGGCCGGCCACGACAGACATCGCTCAACGGTCCACTTTCTCACCCGCGCCCGACGGGTCCCCGCTTTCCGGCCCGGTGTCACCGGTGTCAGGCGTCGGGTCACTCGGCTGCCCGGATCCGGTGGTGTCATCCGGGGCCTCGGTGGTGTCCTTCCGCTCCGCTTCGGCGTCCTCCCGGGCCGCTGCCGCGGTGGCGGCCGTGCGCTTGCGCTGGGTGTACATCCTGACGCCCGCGAGCACCAGGAGCAGCACGCCTCCCGCGATGACCAGCATCACGGTGGGGGTGATCTCGGAGACCTTCACCGTGAACGTCATCTCTTTGCCGTACGGCAGGTTGTCCGCGGTGTAGAGCTGGGCGGTCACCCTGGCCTGGCCGTTGGCATTGGCGGAGGTGTCGAACTTCACCGTCTGGCGGTGTCCGCCGGAGATCTTGATCGGCTCTTCCGACACGACCTTGCCGTCGTCGAGCGTCAGTCGCCGCGGAGTGTCCGACTTGAGCCGCAGCACCAGGTTGTCGACACCCTGCACGAGCTTGTTCTGCACGGTGACCGGGATCGTCGCGCTGCGGCCCGAGAGGGTCACGTCGGACTTGTCGATGAGCTTGACCTCGGAGGTGAGGTCGCTGAGGTACATCTGCACCGAGTCCCGGTACCGGGTGGCCTCCGCCTCGTGACCGCGCCAGGACGTCGACATCTCGCGGTTTATGGCGTTCCCGAAGGGCGTCACCACGCGGTCGGGCTGGGTGAGGATGCCCTTGAACGTGTCGAGCGTGCCCTGGACCGTCCTGATCTGCTGGAACGCCCCGTCGGTCAGTTCATCGGCGCGGAGCTTCTTCGGGTACCGGGCGGTGCTGGGAACCTTCGTGGTGGCCTTGGGATCCGGCTTGACGGCCGACGCGGCGACCAGGTCGAGGGGCTGGGTCCAGCGCTGGGCTTCGAGCGTGCGCAGGGCCTGGGCCATGGACTGGGCCTGGGCCGCCGTCGGCATCCGCTGCGGAGCGACGACGATGCTGCGCTGCTTGTCGGGCTCCTGGAGGGTGAAGGCCAGGCTCTGGGCCAGGAACTCCTGGACGGCGAGGGTGGAGTTCTCCGCGTCCGTCATGTCGCCCTGGAAGGCGGTGGAGAGCCGGGCGTCGGAGACCACGGCCGTCGTACCGCCCCCGATGGGACGGGCCGCCGTGGGCGTGTACGGCAGCCCCGCGGTCTCCCGGAGGCTGTCGCTGCGGGCGATCACCTTGTGGGCGCCGGCCGAGGTGGCGACGTTCACGATCGACGGATCGATCGCGCCGTCCACGGGCCAGGCGAAGTCGACCGAGGGCTTCACGTGGAGCACCGTTTCCACGGTCATCTCCGCCACCTCCGTGGCGGGCTGGAGGTGGCTCAGGGAGCCGGAGACGCCGTGGTGGGCGAGAGATGCCAGGTCGGGGTCGCCGAAGGGCAGCGCGACCACCTTGCGGCCCTGGACGGCGGTCTCCAGCGCGGTGAGCCACTGCCGGGCGACGGCCTGGTTCTTGCCCGCGACGGTGGTGTCGTCGGACTTGACCCGGTAGCTCTTGGTCATCGCGTCGACCGAGGCGAGCAGGTCCGGGTCGATGACCCAGGTCACGGGGAGCTGGGAGCCGAGCGAGACCATCTGCTCCAGGCGGCCGCCAGGGGCGAGCTCCGCCGCCAGCGCTTCGTCCTCGAACACCGGCGTCTGCTGCTCGTCGGAGCCCGTCTCGGCCGTGAGGTGCACCGAGGAGATCAGCGGCCACAGGTAGGTGAACTGGCTCTTCTTCCCGGTGGCGGAGGGCTGCCAGGGGAGGAACGTGCGCTCGCTGCCGAGCACGTGGTCGTAGTCCTCGTCGGCGGTCTCGCCGGACAGGGACACCCCGAGCTGGTAGACGCCGTCGCCGTCGAGCCCCAGCTTGTCGACGGGGACCGAGATGCTGAAGTCGGTGCTGATGCCCGAGGCGAGCTTCGAGACCTTGACGGAGTACTTGTCCTCGATGGACGAGAGGTCGTCGCTGGAGGAACCCGTACGGGCGGCGGCGTCGTCGATCTCGATCCGGCCGGAGAGCTTGCGGCCCACCCGCAGGTCGACATGGGCGTTGGTGACGGTCTCCTTGCCCTTGTTCGTCAGGGTCCCGGAGACGGTGACCGTGTCGCCCTTCACGGGCGCCGCGGGCATCAGGGAGTCGAGCGAGACGTCGACGCGCGGGCCCGTGTCCTTCTCCGCGGCTGTCGCGGCCGTCGCGGGCTTCGCCGCGGGGCCGTAGATCAGCGCTGCCAGGATCGGTGCTCCGGCGACCAGAGCGGCTGTGCGGCGCACCCAACGGCGGGCAGGGGAGGGATTCATTCCCTGGATGTCTGCCGCCTCGGCCACGCGCCCGTCCGTCCCTCGTCGTCTGCGGTCATCGGTGGTTGTCGCTTGCTGCGTCCACGCATGGTAACGATGCGGGCTGGGGCTAAGTGCCGCGGACTGCTCCACGTGATCGTCAAAGCCTCCCGGGCAAGCGGGACGAGACGGTGGACCTCAGAGTACGAGCGGTGGAATTCGGCCGCCGGGAAACCTGGGAGCCAGGGTCGGCCGGGGCACGTACCCTTTTCTGTTGTGCCGAACGCCAACGAAGACAATCCCCTCGCACTGAGCCAGGTGCAGCGCCGCGCGGTCAGCGAGCTGCTGCGGGTGGCTCCCGTCGCCGACGACCTGGCCCGCCGTTTCCAGGAGGCGGGTTTCAGCCTCGCCCTGGTCGGAGGCTCGGTCCGGGATGCCTTGCTCGGGCGGCTCGGTAACGATCTGGACTTCACGACCGACGCCCGTCCCCAGGACGTGCTGAAGATCGTCCGGCCGTGGGCCGACGCCGTCTGGGAGGTCGGGATCGCCTTCGGTACGGTCGGCAGCCAGAAGGACGGCTACCAGATCGAGGTCACCACCTACCGCTCCGAGGCCTACGACAGGACCTCGCGCAAGCCCGAGGTGTCCTACGGCGACTCGATCGAGGAAGACCTCGTACGGCGTGACTTCACGGTCAACGCGATGGCGGTCGCCCTCCCGCAGAAGGAGTTCGTCGACCCGCACGGCGGCCTGGAGGACCTCGCGGCCCGCGTGCTGCGCACCCCGGGCACGCCCGAGGAGTCCTTCTCCGACGACCCGCTGCGGATGCTGCGCGCCGCGCGCTTCGCCGCCCAGCTGGACTTCGAGGTGGCCCCCGAGGTCGTGGCCGCGATGAAGGACATGGCGGGACGCATCGAGATCGTCTCCGCCGAGCGCGTGCGCGACGAACTCAACAAGCTGCTGCTCTCCGAGCACCCGCGCAAGGGCCTCGGGCTCCTCGTCGACACCGGGCTCGCCGAGTACGTACTGCCCGAGCTGCCCGCGCTGCGGCTGGAGAGCGACGAGCACCACCGTCACAAAGATGTGTACGAGCACTCACTGACCGTGTTGGACCAGGCCATCGACCTGGAGGAGAACGGGCCGGACCTGGTGCTGCGGCTGTCCGCGCTGCTGCACGACATCGGCAAGCCGCGCACCCGGCGCTTCGAGAAGGACGGCCGGGTCTCCTTCCACCACCACGAGGTGGTGGGCGCGAAGATGACCAAGAAGCGCATGACCGAGCTGAAGTACTCCAACGACATGGTCAAGGACGTCACGAAGCTGGTGGAGCTGCATCTGCGCTTCCACGGCTACGGGACGGGAGAGTGGACCGACTCGGCGGTGCGCCGCTACGTGCGGGACGCGGGTCCGCTGCTGGAGCGGCTGCACAAGCTGACCCGCTCGGACTGCACGACCCGCAACAAGCGCAAGGCGACGGCCCTGTCGCGCGCCTACGACGGCCTTGAGGAGCGCATTGCCGCGCTCAAGGAGCAGGAGGAGCTGGACTCGATCCGGCCGGACCTCGACGGCAACCAGATCCAGGAGATCCTGGGGATCGGCCCGGGACCGGCGATCGGCAAGGCGTACAAGTTCCTGCTGGAGCTGCGGCTGGAGAACGGGCCGATGGAGTACGACGCGGCGGTCACGGCGCTCAAGGAGTGGTGGGCCGGACAGGGCTGAGGCGGCCCTGGGTCATGTTTCACGTGAAACATGACCCAGGAGCGACCCCTGTTCCGCGGTCGAGGGGCGATGTTTCACGTGAAACATCGCCCCTCGGCGCGTCGCCAGGAGCTCAGCAGCAGCGCGACCGAGGCGTAGAGGACGGCCACCGCGACCACGAGCACGGCCGACCGCCCATCGGCGGGCAGTACCAGCGCGGCCACGGCCGCCGCCCCCACGAAGGCGACGTTGAACAGCACGTCGTAGAGCGAGAAGACCCGGCCGCGGAAGGCGTCATCCACCTCCGTCTGCACCACGGTGTCCGTCGCGATCTTCGAGCCCTGGGTGACGAGACCCAGTACGAAGGCGGCGATCAGTATCGGTACGGGGGTGAACGGCAGCCCGAGCGCCGGTTCGAGCACCGCCGCGGCCGTCGCGCACACCACCATCCAGCCGTACGGGCCGAGGCGGCCCACCGCCCAGGGGGTGAGCAGCGCGGCGGCGAAGAAGCCAGCTCCCGAGATCCCCACGGCGAGGCCCAGAAGTGCGAGGCCGTCGGACGCGGAGCCCGCGCCGCCCGAAGCGTCGCCGGGCCTGGTGGCATCGGACCAGGCGTACCGGCAGAGCATCAGCACCATCACCGTCAGCGCCCCGTAGCAGAACCGCAGCAGGGTCATGGCCGCCAGTGCGCGGGCCGCGGTCCTGCGCTCCCCCAGGTGCCGCAGCCCCTCGACGAGGCCGTGCGCCGTCGAGGCGACCGCCGCCCGCAGTCTGGGCCGGTACGCCGACGGGTCGGGGCCGAGCAGTTCCCGGCCCAGGCGCAGCGAGGCGAGCGCCCCGCAGAGGTAGAGCGCCGCGCCCAGCAGCACCACGGCGGCGTCCGAGTCCGAGCTCAGGATCCGTACGGCGAAGGCCAGACCGCCGCCCGCGGTCGCGGCGAGGGTGCCCGCGGTGGGGGACAGCGCGTTGGCCGTCACGAGCCGGTCGGTGTCCACGACGCGCGGCAGCGCGGCCGACAGCCCGGCGAGCACGAAGCGGTTGACGGCGGTGACGCTCAGGGCGGAGGCGTAGAAGAGCCAGTCGGGGGCGGAGCCGAGGATCAGCAGGGCCGTGCAGCAGGCGAGGGCCGCGCGCAGCAGGTTGCCGTAGAGGAAGACCTGGCGGCGCGGCCAGCGGTCCAGGAGCACTCCGGCGAAGGGGCCGACGAGCGAGTAGGGAAGCAGGAGCACGGCCATCGCGGAGGCGATGGCGGCGGGCGAGGTCTGCTTCTCGGGGGAGAAGACGACGTAGGTGGCGAGGGCGACCTGGTAGACGCCGTCGGCGGACTGGGAGAGCAGGCGTACGCCGAGCAGACGCCGGAAGTCGCCGAGGCGCAGGAGCACGCGTAGATCACGCACGACGGACATGTGCGCAAGCGTCACACACGAGGAGGGTCCCCGGGCGGATTGCCCGGGGACCCTCGCACGTCGAACGGGAAGGGGAGCTTTAGCGCTCGACCTCGCCCTTGATGAACTTCTCGACGTTGGCGAGCGCCTCGTCGTCGAAGTACTGCACCGGCGGGGACTTCATGAAGTACGAGGACGCGGAGAGGATCGGGCCACCGATGCCCCGGTCCTTCGCGATCTTCGCGGCGCGCAGCGCGTCGATGATGACACCGGCGGAGTTCGGGGAGTCCCACACCTCGAGCTTGTACTCAAGGTTCAGCGGGACGTCGCCGAAGGCGCGGCCCTCAAGGCGGACGTACGCCCACTTGCGGTCGTCCAGCCAGGCCACGTAGTCCGACGGGCCGATGTGGACGTTCTTCTCGCCCAGCTCGCGGTCGGGGATCTGCGAGGTGACGGCCTGCGTCTTCGAGATCTTCTTGGACTCGAGGCGGTCGCGCTCCAGCATGTTCTTGAAGTCCATGTTGCCGCCGACGTTGAGCTGCATGGTGCGCTCAAGACGGACACCGCGGTCTTCGAAGAGCTTCGCCATCACGCGGTGCGTGATGGTGGCGCCGACCTGCGACTTGATGTCGTCGCCGACGATCGGGACACCGGCCTCGGTGAACTTGTCGGCCCACTCCTTGGTGCCGGCGATGAAGACCGGGAGGGCGTTGACGAAGGCGACCTTGGCGTCGATGGCGCACTGGGCGTAGAACTTCGCCGCGTCCTCGGAGCCGACGGGCAGGTAGCAGACGAGAACGTCGACCTGCTTGTCCTTCAGGACCTGGACGACGTCGACCGGGGCCTCGGTGGACTCCTCGATGGTCTGGCGGTAGTACTTGCCGAGACCGTCGTGGGTGTGGCCGCGCTGGACGGTCACGCCGCTGGTGGGCACGTCGCAGATCTTGATGGTGTTGTTCTCGCTGGCGCCGATGGCGTCCGCGAGGTCGAGGCCGACCTTCTTCGCGTCCACATCGAAGGCGGCGACGAACTCGACGTCACCGACGTGGTAGTCGCCGAACTGCACGTGCATCAGACCCGGCACCTTGGTCGCCGGGTCGGCGTCCTTGTAGTACTCGACGCCCTGCACCAGCGAGGCGGCGCAGTTGCCCACGCCGACGATGGCTACGCGAACCGAACCCATTCCGGTTGCTCCCTGTGTGTTCTAGACGAAGCCCTGCGGACGCAGGGCCTCACTTGGCGGTGTCGTCGGACGGATCCGGCGGGGCGATGCCCCGGTGCCGGGGCAGGCCGCCCGCGTCCCCTGTTGTGTGGTCGTGCTGAGCGGAGCTCTCGGGGGCGGACCGTCTCTGGTCCCGCCCCGCGCGCTCGCTCTCGATGAGCTCGTTCAGCCAGCGCACTTCGCGCTCCACGGACTCCATGCCGTGTCGCTGCAGCTCAAGCGTGTAGTCGTCCAGGCGCTCTCGTGTACGGGCCAGCGAGGCCCGCATCTTTTCGAGCCGCTCCTCCAGCCGGCTGCGCCTGCCTTCCAGGACCCGCATCCGCACCTCGCGCTCCGTCTGCCCGAAGAAGGCGAAGCGTGCCGCGAAGTGCTCGTCCTCCCAGGTGTCGGGGCCGGTGTGGGAGAGCAGCTCCTCGAAGTGCTCCTTACCTTCCGCCGTCAACCGGTAGACGATCTTGGCGCGGCGCCCTGCGAGTGAAGCCGCGAGCGCGTCCTCGGGGGCGCTGCCCGGCTCTTCGGCCAACCAGCCGTTGGCGACGAGCGTCTTGAGGCAGGGGTACAGGGTGCCGTAGCTGAAGGCGCGGAAGATCCCCAGCGAGGTGTTGAGGCGTTTCCGCAGCTCGTAACCGTGCATGGGGGACTCACGGAGCAGACCGAGAACGGCGAATTCGAGGATGCCCGAGCGTCTGCTCATCCCCGCCTCCTCTGACCGTTCTCGTCCGATATGCCGTGCTGATGTATCGACTCGATACATCAGCACGATAGAACGGCCCCGCTGTCGCGACAAGGGGGGTCATCGTGAACGGCGTCACATCGTCAATTCGCAGGCGGTGACTTGCCTGATTTGGGGTGAACATCGGCCCTAGATGGGTTTTGACCGTGCGTAGTCTGTGCGGCATGCAGACCACCGGGAACCGCGCGACGACGGGGAACGCCGCGCCGCGGGGCGTGTCGGGAGGCGTGCCGAGAGGCGTGCCGCACACGTGCCGCGAGGTCCACCGGGGTCCGCGTGTCGGGGGGACACGGATCTCAACTGCCGCTTCCAGGCGCTCTCGCCTGCCCGAGGAGTAGTCGTTCGATGAGCGAGCACCGTCGCAAACCGCCGCAGCCGCAAGGTGGCGGTCGAGCCGCGGCCAGACGCGCAGCGCAGCAGCCCCAGGGCCGACGCGCGGCACCCTCACATGACGTGCCGACCGGTTCGCCGTCCGGCGCGTCCGATCCCGAACGCCCGTACGGCGGGCGTGCCGAGGCCCGGAGGGCCGCCCAGCGCGGCGGCGGTTCGGGCCGCGGCGGAGGCGGGGGCCGCCGCGGCACGGGCGGTGGCGGCGGGGGGTCCGAGGGCCCCGGGCGCGGGCGGGGCGGGGGCAGGGCTCCGCGGTCCAAGAAGCGCTTCATCGACTACCCGCGCGCCGGCAAGACCGGCGCGCGGCGTTTCGTACCGTCCTGGAAACAGGTGCTCGGCACCTGCTTCGGCTTCCTCGCGATCCTCCTGGGCGCCGCGGGCGCGGCCATCGCCTGGGTCGAGGTGCCGGACGTCAACAAGGTCACCCAGGCGGAGAACAACGTCTTCTACTGGGCCGACGGGACGCAGATGGCCGCCACGGGCGGTACCCGCAACCGCCAGATCGTGGGCCTGGACCGGATCCCCGACACGATCCGCGACGCCGTCATCGCGGCCGAGAACGACTCCTTCTACGAGGACAAGGGCGTCGACCCGATGGGCATCGCCCGCGCCGTGGTGAACATGGCCAAGGGCGGCGAGACCCAGGGCGGCTCGACCATCACCCAGCAGTACGTGAAGAACACCTTCCTGAGCCAGGAGCAGAGCCTGGACCGGAAGGTGAAGGAGCTGTTCATCTCCATAAAGGTCGGTACGACCCAGGAGAAGAACGACATCCTCGCGGGGTACCTGAACACCGCCTACTACGGGCGCGGTGCCTACGGCATCCAGGCCGCGGCCCAGGCGTACTTCGGCGTGGACAGCGAGGACCTGACGGAGTCGCAGAGCGCACTGCTCGCGGCCACGCTCAAGGGGCCGAACCTCTACACCCCGGACGGCGGCATCGGGCCCAAGGCCACCCGGGAGGAGAACACCGCGCGCGCCAAGAAGCGCTGGGCGTGGATCCTCAACCGCGAGGTCGAGGTGGGCCGGCTGGACGCGGCCACCCGCGACAAGGTCATCCAGGAGGGCTTCCCCAAGATGATCGACTCCACCGCGGCCACCGGGCTCGACGGGCAGAAGGGCTATCTCGTCGAGATCGCCAAGAAGTACGTCCTGAAGACGCGCCCCGAGCTGAAGCCCGAGGACCTCGACCTCGGGGGCTACCGCATCTACACGACCTTCGAGAAGCCGAAGGTCGACGCGATGGCGGCGGCGGTGGAGAAGACCCGCAAGGACTTCCTCGACCTCAAGGAACGCCCCGAGCTGGACAAGTACGTGCAGTTCGGCAGCGCTTCGGTCGACGTGAAGACCGGTGCGATCGTCGCGGTGTACGGCGGCGAGGGCTGGGACAAGAAGCACTTCACCAACAACGCCGACACCTCCGGCGTCCCCGTGGGATCGACCTGGAAGCCGTACGTCCTCGCCGCAGCGATGAAGTACGGCACGCAGAACACCGATCCGGGCGAGGGCCTGTCGCCGCAGAGCAAGTACAACGGCGACGACCTGATCGTCATCAAGGACCGCAACGGCGATCCGCTGCTGTCGCAGGGCAAGCCCTTCCGGCAGAAGAACGAGAGCCCCACGCCGTACGGCTACGTCACGCTGGAGAAGGCGATGGAGAAGTCCATCAACACGCCCTTCGTGCAGCTCGGCGTCGACGTCGGACTGAAGAACGTGCGGGACGTCGCCGAGAGCACCGGCATCCTCAAGGACTCGATGGACCAGCTGAACGCCTCGTTCTCGCTGGGTACCTCCACGCCGAGCGCGATCCGCATGGCCGACTCGTACGCCACCTTCGCGGCGTCGGGCGAGCACCACGAGCCGTACTCCGTGACCAAGGTGGTCCGCAAGGGCGAGGAAATGGCGGGCTTCGAGAAGCCGAAGCCGGAGAACGCGCTCGACTCCGACATCGCGGACAACATCACCAAGGTGCTGGAGAACGTCGTCCAGAACGGCACCGGCACCCGGGCCAAGGAACTGGGCCGTCCCGCGGCGGGCAAGACGGGTACGACCGACAAGAACAAGTCGGCCTGGTTCGTCGGCTACACCCCGCAGCTGTCGACCGCCGTCACCCTGTTCCGTACGGATCCCGAGTCCCGCAAGCTGCTGTCCATGAACGGCACGGGCGGCAAGGACTCCATCCACGGTGGTGACATCCCCACCCAGGTGTGGACGGACTACATGAAGGCCGCGCTCAAGGGCGTCTCGGAGGAGAAGTTCCCCGAGGCCGACGACATCTGGGACAAGGCCGACAGCGACGGGGCACCGACCTCGCCGCCGCCGACCTCAGAGAAGCCCGAGGAGAAGCCGTCCGAGACCCCGTCCGAGACGCCTCCGACGAAGATCCCGCCGAAGCAGCCGACCCAGACCCCGTCCAAGACCCCGGACCCCGATCCGGATCCGACCTGCAAGCCGTGGGACCCGAACTGCGGTACCGACGGCGGCGGGGACCCGGGCGGCGCGGCCAACGGTGACCCGGGCGGCGGGGATCCGGGCGGCGGGACGATCGAGGGCTCGACCGACGGCTCCACCACCGGCAGGCCGGGCGGCGGAACCGGAAGACCGGGCGGGGGCGTCAACGACGGCACGAACGACGGCGGAGGACTGTTCCGCTAGCGCCCCGTGGCACCGCACAGCACGGCGAGGGCCGCCGCACCGATCAGGTGCGGCGGCCCTCGCCGTACGCCCCGTACACAGCCCCGTACGGCAGGATGGCCCGCATGCCAAGCGCGGAGGGAACCAGCGTGAACCAGGACCGGCCGGTCGTACGGCCCACGCAGCAGGACGAGGTCGCCGCCGCGGGCAGCGAGCTGATCGGCGGTCCGCTCGGGCGCTGGGCACGCACCGGCGGACGCGCCTGGATCACCCCGGTCCAGGTCGTCGCCCTGGTGGCGATCGGGATGTTCGCCCTCGGCATGGTGCAGAAGATGCCCTGCTACGAATGGGCGTGGTTCAGGGGCGTGAACTCGCAGTACACCCACGCCTGCTACTCCGACATCCCGCACCTGTACGGCGGGCGCGGCTTCGCCGACGGGCTCATCCCGTACTTCGACCGGCTCGACGGCGACATGGAGTACCTGGAGTACCCCGTGCTGACCGGCCTGTTCATGAAGGTCGCGGCCTGGCTGACGCTGCCCTTCGAGGGCACGTCGACCGAGAGCGAGCAGGCGTACTGGATGGTCAACGCGGCCATGCTGATGGTCTGCACGGCGGTCATGGCCGTGTGCGTCGCGCGCACCCACAGGAGGCGGCCCTGGGACGGCCTGCTGGTCGCGCTGGCGCCCGCCTTCGCGCTGACCGCGACCATCAACTGGGACCTGCTGGCCGTCGCGCTCACCGCGGCGGCCCTCTTGATGTGGTCGCGCGGCAGGAGCCTGGCGTTCGGCATCCTGATCGGCCTCGCGACGGCGGCCAAGCTCTACCCCGTCCTGCTGCTCGGGCCGCTGTTCGTGCTGTGCTGGCGGGCCGGGAAGTGGCGGGAGTTCGGGGCGGCGGCGCTCGGCACGGCGGGCGCCTGGCTGGTGGTGAACCTGCCGGTGATGTTCCTCGCGCCCGAGGGGTGGAAGAAGTTCTACACCTTCAGCCAGGAGCGCGACGTCGACTTCGGCTCCTTCTGGCTGATCATCGCCCAGCGCGGCAACACCCAGCTCGACGTGGAGTCGGTGAACACCTACGCGGTGCTGCTGATGGTCCTGGCGTGCGCGGGCATCGCCGCGCTGGCCCTCATGGCGCCGCGCAGGCCGCGCTTCGCCCAGCTGGCCTTCCTGGTGGTCGCGGCCTTCATCCTCACCAACAAGGTCTACTCACCGCAGTACGTGCTGTGGCTGGTCCCCCTCGCGGCGCTGGCCAGGCCGCGCTGGCGGGACTTCCTGGTGTGGCAGGCGTGCGAGGTCCTGTACTTCCTGGGGATCTGGATGTACCTGGCGTTCACCATGAGCGGCGACAAGCAGCAGGGGCTGCCGCAGGACGGCTACCACCTGGCGATCGTGCTGCACCTGGTGGGAACGCTGTACCTGTGCGCACTGGTCGTACGGGACGTGCTGATGCCCGAGAAGGACGGCGTACGGCGCGACGGTTCGGACGATCCGTCGGGCGGGGTGCTCGACGGGGCCGAGGACGTCCACGCGTACGGTCAGGCGGCCCGCCCGCCGCACGCGGCGCACGGTGCGGAGGGGCCCAGGGTGGAATGGGGCACGGAGGGGCGGAACTAGCCCGCGACGTGCCCTACGTGCCCTACGGCGGGGCGTTTCCTCAACGCCCCGCCGTACGGCGCCGCACCGCTCAGCGGTCTCCTGCTCAGCGGTCTCCTGCTCAGCGCTCTACGAGGCGGTCGAACTGCGTCGTCGTGTGCCGCAGATGGGCCACCAGTTCGTCGCCGACCTTCGGCTCCTGCGCGTCCGCGGGCACGAACAGGATGGACACCTGCATGTGCGGCGGTTCGGCGAACCAGCGCTGCTTGCCCGCCCAGACGAACGGCGAGAGGTTGCGGTTGACCGTCGCGAGCCCGGCGCGCGCCACGCCCTTGGCGCGCGGCATCACCCCGTGCAGCGCCTTGGGGGCCTCCAGGCCGACGCCGTGCGAGGTGCCGCCGGCGACGACCACGAGCCAGCCGTCGGACGCGACCTTCTGCTGGCGGTAGCCGAAACGATCCCCCTTGGCGACGCGGGTGACGTCCAGCACCGAACCCCGGTACTGCGTCGCCTCGTGGTCGCCGAGCCACAGCCGCGTGCCGATGCGGGCGCGGAAGCGGGTCTGCGGGAACTGCTGCTGGAGCCTGGCCTGCTCCTCGGCCCGCAGGTGGCTGACGAACATCGTGTGCAGCGGCAGCCTGGCGGCGCGCAGCCGGTCCATCCAGCCGATGACCTCCTCGACCGCGTCGGACCCGTCGGCGCGGTCCAGCGGGAGGTGCAGCGCGAAGCCCTCCAGGCGGACGTCCTCGATGGCCGCCTGGAGCAGCCCCAGCTCCTCCTCCTTGACGCCGTGGCGCTTCATCGAGGACATGCACTCGATGACGACGCGCGCGCCGACCAGGGCGTGCACCCCGTCGACCGACGACACGGAGCGGATCACGCGGTCGGGCAGCGGCACCGGCTCCTCGCCGCGGCGGAACGGGGTGAGGACCAGCAGGTCACCGCTGAACCAGTCCTTGATCTTGGCCGCTTCGTAGGTGGTCCCGACGGCGAGGGTGTCCGCGCCGAAGCGCGTCGCCTCCTCCGCGAGCCGTTCGTGACCGAAGCCGTAGCCGTTGCCCTTGCAGACCGGGATGACCCCGGGGAACTGCTCGAGAACGGACTTCTGGTGCGCCCGCCAGCGCGCGGTGTCGACGTAGAGGGAGAGCGCCATGGCCGGCCCGGAACCTTTCTGGTGGCAGCGGTGTACAAGAGGTGTGAACAGGAACGAGATTAAGGAATGCTCACCGGCGCGACATGTAGATGTCGAGTGCCTTGTGGAGCAGCTTGTTGAGCGGGAAGTCCCACTCGCCGACGTACTCCACGGCCTCGCCGCCCGTGCCGACCTTGAACTGGATCAGGCCGAAGAGGTGGTCGGTCTCGTCGAGCGAGTCCGAGATGCCGCGCAGGTCGTAGACGGTCGCGCCCATCGCGTAGGCGTCGCGCAGCATCCGCCACTGCATCGCGTTCGAGGGCCTGACCTCGCGGCCGATGTTGTCGGACGCGCCGTAGGAGTACCAGACGTGCCCGCCGACGACGAGCATCGTGGCGGCGGACAGGTTCACGCCGTTGTGGCGCGCGAAGTACAGCCGCATCCGGTTGGGGTCCTCGGAGTTGAGGACCGACCACATGCGCTGGAAGTACGACAGGGGGCGCGGGCGGAACTTGTCGCGCACGGCGGTGATCTCGTAGAGCCGCTGCCACTCGGCGAGGTCCTCGTAGCCGCCCTGGACGACCTCGACGCCGGCCTTCTCGGACTTCTTGATGTTCCGCCGCCACAGCTGGTTGAAGCCCTTCAGGACCTCGTCGAGCGAGCGGTTGGCCAACGGCACCTGGAAGACGTAGCGGGGCTGTACGTCGCCGAAGCCCGCGCCGCCGTCCTCGCCCTGCTGCCAGCCCATCTTCCGCAGCCGGTCGGAGACCTCGAAGGCGCGCGGCTCGATGTACGAGGCCTCGACGTCGCGCAGGCGCTTCACGTCGGGGTTCTGGATGCCGGACTTGATGGCCGCGGAGTCCCAGCGGCGGATGACGACCGGCGGGCCCATCTTCACGGAGAAGGCGCCCTGCTGCTTGAGGTGGGCCAGCATCGGCTGGAGCCACTCGTCGAGGTTGGGCGCGTACCAGTTGATGACCGGGCCCTCGGGGAGGTACGCGAGATAGCGCTTGATCTTGGGCAGCTGCCGATAGAGCACCAGGCCGGCGCCGACCAGCTGGCCGTTCCTGTCGAACCAGCCGAGGTTCTCCGAGCGCCACTCCGTCTTCACATCGGCCCATGCCGGAACCTGGCAGTGGCTCGCCGACGGCAGGCTCTGGATGAATGCCAGATGCTGCTCTCGGCTGATGGTCCTCAGGGTCAGGCTCATGCGGGGCGCTCCTCGGCAGGTGTGTCCCCATGGGTTCAGGGGCTCCGGCTCTCGCGCCGAAGCCTACTGTGACCGGGGAGCGCCCCGACTGGCCGTATGGGGGCGGGCCGCGGACGGCCCGTCCGTGAGGGGTGGCGGTGGCTAGCCGACCACCCCGCCGAAGAGGCCGCCGTGGGCCATGCCGAGGAAGAAGCCGACGCCCGCGGCGCCGAGCCCGACGACCAGTGCGAACCGCTCGCGGGTCGTCACCGAGATGAACTGTCCGTACGCCCCCGTGAGGATTCCCACCAGCCCTGACCAGGAGCTGAGCAGGTGGAGGTTGTGGAACTGGGCCGTCACGAAGGAGAGGACGCCCAGGACGAGGGTGACCGCGACCAGGGTGTCCTGGAGCGGGTGGGGTTTGCCGTCCGTGGCGAAGAGGGAGACGGAGGGATTGGGTCGCATTGCCTGTGCCATCGGGCACCTCCTGCCGGAAGCGGCGCATCGTAACGCCGCGCACATCCGATGTGTACAGATTGCGGCCGATGACCGTTGGATTTCAACCGGAACCGGGTGTGCGGGTACTCTGTACGGTCTGCACCGGTGTCTGCCCTGCCCAGAGTCACGATCGCCCTCTTCGAGCGTCGATTGTCAGTGGCGGCCGATACCGTTGCTCACGCATCACGACCCTCCTGCCACGGAACGACCGTGGCCGCTGAGTCCAAAGGAGGTGGGTTCCACATGCGTCACTACGAGGTGATGGTCATCCTCGACCCCGATCTGGAGGAGCGCGCTGTCTCCCCCCTGATCGAGAACTTCCTCTCCGTCGTCCGTGAGGGCAACGGAAAGGTCGAGAAGGTCGACACCTGGGGCCGTCGTCGTCTCTCGTACGAGATCAAGAAGAAGCCCGAGGGCATCTACTCGGTCATCGACCTGCAGGCCGAGCCTGCGGTCGTCAAGGAGCTCGACCGCCAGATGAACCTGAACGAGTCGGTCCTCCGGACCAAGGTCCTCCGCCCCGAGACCCACTGAGCTTCTAGCTCAGAGGTCATCGGGTTCGAGTAGCAGCAAGCAGCCAGAAGCAATCCCGCCGAGAGGTTCACCCATGGCAGGCGAGACCGTCATCACGGTCGTCGGCAATCTCGTCGACGACCCCGAGCTGCGCTTCACCCCGTCCGGTGCGGCGGTCGCGAAGTTCCGTGTCGCGTCCACTCCCCGCATCTTCGACCGGCAGACCAACGAGTGGAAGGACGGCGAAGGCCTGTTCCTCACCTGCTCGGTCTGGCGTCAGGCGGCGGAGAACGTCGCGGAGTCGCTCCAGCGAGGCATGCGCGTCATCGTGCAGGGCCGGCTGAAGCAGCGGTCCTACGAAGACCGTGAGGGCGTCAAGCGCACGGTCTACGAGCTGGACGTCGAGGAAGTCGGCCCCAGCCTCAAGAGCGCCACGGCCAAGGTCACCAAGACGTCCGGTCGCGGTGGTCAGGGCGGCCAGGGTGGTTACGGCGGCGGTGGCGGCCAGCAGGGCGGCGGCAACTGGGGCGGCGGCTCCGGTGGCGGCGGCCAGCAGGGTGGCGGCGGTGCTCCCGCCGACGACCCGTGGGCCACCAGCGCCCCGGCCGGCGGCGGTCAGCAGGGCGGCGGCGGTGGCGGCTGGGGTGGAAACTCCGGCGGCTCCGGCGGCGGCTACTCGGACGAGCCGCCCTTCTAGGGCAGCTCGTACCCCCACTTCTTGATCACACAGGAGAAACACCATGGCGAAGCCGCCTGTGCGCAAGCCTAAGAAGAAGGTCTGCGCGTTCTGCAAGGACAAGACCGCTTACGTGGACTACAAGGACACGAACATGCTGCGGAAGTTCATTTCCGACCGCGGCAAGATCCGTGCCCGCCGCGTGACCGGCAACTGCACGCAGCACCAGCGTGACGTCGCCACGGCCGTGAAGAACAGCCGTGAGATGGCGCTGCTGCCCTACACGTCCACCGCGCGATAAGGGAAGGGTGACCGAAAAATGAAGATCATCCTCACCCACGAGGTCTCTGGCCTCGGTGCCGCTGGCGACGTCGTCGACGTCAAGGACGGGTACGCCCGCAACTACCTGGTCCCGCGCGGTTTCGCGATCCGCTGGACCAAGGGCGGCGAGAAGGACGTGGCGCAGATCCGCCGCGCCCGCAAGATCCACGAGATCGCCACCATCGAGCAGGCCAACGAGATCAAGGCCAAGCTCGAAGGCGTGAAGGTGCGTCTGGCCGTTCGCTCCGGCGACGCCGGCCGTCTCTTCGGCTCCGTCACCCCGGCCGACATCGCCTCGGCGATCAAGGCTGCCGGTGGCCCGGACGTCGACAAGCGCCGCGTCGAGCTCGGCTCGCCGGTCAAGACCCTGGGCTCGCACCAGGTGTCGGTGCGCCTGCACCCCGAGGTTGCCGCTCAGGTCGGCGTCGAGGTCGTTGCCGCGTAACGCAACGCTCGGCAGAGCATGAGCAGAGAGGGCCGTACCCCCGCCGGGGTACGGCCCTCCCGCTGTTTCACGTGAAACATGACCGCTCTCAGCGCGTGGCGCCCGTGACGATCCAGCGGCCCGAGCGGGCCCGTAGCCAGAGCGTCACCAGGCGGACCGCCATCATCAGGGTCATCGCCCACCACAGGGCCGTGAGGCCACCGCCGAGCGTCGGTACGAGCAGGGCGGCCGGGGCGAAGACGGCCAGGGTCACCAGCATCGCGCCCGCCAGGTACGGCCCGTCCCCCGCGCCCATCAGCACGCCGTCGAGCACGAAGACCACGCCCGCGACCGGCTGGGAGACGGCCACCACCAGGAGGGCCGGGAGCAGTGCGTCCTGGACCGCCCGGTCGCTGGTGAACAGCGGAACGAACAGCGGGCGGGCGAGCACCAGCAGCGCCCCCAGCACCACGCCGGAGACGACGCCCCACAGCACCATGCGGCGGCAGACCTCGCGGGCGCCGTCGGCGTCGTCCGCGCCCAGGTAGCGGCCGATGATCGCCTGGCCCGCGATGGCGATGGCGTCGAGCGCGAAGGCCAGCAGGCTCCACAGGGAGAGCACGATCTGGTGCGCGGCGATGTCCGTGTCGCCGAGGCGCGCCGCGACGGCGGTGGCGATCATCAGTACGGCGCGCAGCGAGAGCGTACGGACCAGCAGGGGGACGCCCGCCTGGGCGCAGGCCCTTATCCCGGCGGCGTCGGGCCGCAGCGATGCGCCGTGACGCCGGGCGCCGCGCACCACGACGACGAGGTAGACGGCGGCCATGCCGCACTGGGCGATGACGGTGCCCCAGGCCGATCCGGCGATGCCGAGGCCGACGCCGTAGACGAGGAGTGCGTTGAGAGCGGCGTTGGCCGTGAAGCCGCCGACGGCGACGTACAGGGGGGTGCGGGTGTCCTGGAGGCCGCGGAGCACTCCGGTGGCGGCGAGCACGATCAGCATCGCCGGGATGCCGAGGCTGGAGATCCGCAGGTAGGTGACGGCGTACGGGGCGGCGGTGTCGGAGGCGCCGAAGAGCTCGACCAGCCAGGGGGCGCAGGGCAGGGTGACCGCGATGACGGCGAGGCCGAGGAGCAGGGCGAGCCAGATGCCGTCCATGCCCTGCCGGATGGCTGCCTGCATGTCGCCCGCGCCCACGCGGCGGGAGACGGCGGCCGTGGTGGCGTACGCGAGGAAGACGAAGACGCTCACGGCGGTGGTGAGGAGGGCCGCGGCGACGGCGAGGCCGGCCAGTTGGGGGGTGCCGAGGTGGCCGACGACGGCACTGTCGACCATGACGAAGAGGGGCTCGGCGACGAGGGCGCCGAAGGCCGGTACGGCCAGCGCGATGATCTCGCGGTCGTGGCGTCTGCGAGGGGACTTCGACGCCGTGGGGGCCTGTGTCATGTGCTCAATCTAATCTTCCACAGGTAAGAGATGCAATGCGAGAGTGATCCTTACATCCTGGTGTGTCGCCCGCTCGTGTGTGCGCCGTTTGCAGTGATCTTGGCCCGGTCGGGAAAGTTTTTCTCCCCCACAGCCCGTGGATGGAAAAAGTGCAGGTCAGGGGCACTGTGCGAGGGCCGCTATGAGTTTGTCCACAGTGCTGTCCCCCGGTCCGTGCACAGTTTCCGCGGGGTTCTCCACAGAGTGGGGGCAGTCATCCACAGAGCCTGTGGATAACAAGATTGGCTGACGGTGCCCACGGGCCTAACGTGGACCGGCGCCCGACGCGCCGAAAACGGAGTCGGGCCGCTTGATTTGTCAGTGCCGTGCCGTAAGAAAGAGTGGCACGGCGAGGTCCGCGGAGCGGACGGGAGGAGGCGGGCCGGTGAGCATCTCCGAGCCTTTGGACGACCCCTGGGCAGAGAGCGGTCCCAGTGACCGTCTCCCCTCGCGCAAGCGCCGTGGGGAGGGCCGTGGCAGGGACGACCAGCACGACCGCGGCCGGGACGGCGACTGGGAGTCGGGCACCACGTTCGAGCGGGTGCCCCCGCAGGACCTGGACGCCGAGCAGTCGGTCCTCGGCGGCATGCTGCTCTCCAAGGACGCCATCGCGGACGTCGTCGAGATCATCAAGGGCCACGACTTCTACCGGCCCGCCCACGAGACGGTCTACCAGGCGATCCTCGACCTCTACGCCAAGGGAGAGCCGGCCGACCCCATCACGGTCGCGGCCGAGCTGGTCAAGCGGGGCGAGATCACCAAGGTCGGCGGGGCGCCGTATCTGCACACCCTCGTCCAGTCGGTGCCGACCGCGGCCAACGCCTCGTACTACGCGGAGATCGTCCACGAGCGAGCGGTGCTGCGCAGGCTCGTCGAGGCGGGCACCAAGATCACGCAGATGGGTTACGCGGCCGACGGCGACGTGGACGAGATCGTCAACTCCGCCCAGGCCGAGGTCTACGCCGTCACCGAGCAGCGCACCACCGAGGACTACCTCCCGCTCGGCGACATCATGGAGGGCGCGCTCGACGAGATCGAGGCGATCGGTTCGCGCAGCGGCGAGATGACCGGTGTGCCGACCGGCTTCACCGACCTCGACCAGCTCACCAACGGGCTGCACCCCGGTCAGATGATCATCATTGCCGCGCGTCCCGCCATGGGTAAGTCGACGCTCGCGCTGGACTTCGCCCGTGCCTGCTCGATCAAGCACAACCTGCCCAGCGTCATCTTCTCCCTCGAAATGGGGCGCAACGAGATCGCGATGCGCCTGCTGTCGGCCGAGGCGCGGGTGGCGCTGCACCACATGCGCTCGGGCACGATGACGGACGAGGACTGGACCCGGCTGGCGCGCCGGATGCCGGACGTCTCCCAGGCCCCGCTCTACATCGACGACTCGCCGAACCTGTCGATGATGGAGATCCGCGCCAAGTGCCGCCGCCTGAAGCAGCGGGCCGGCCTCAAGCTCGTGGTCATCGACTACCTCCAGCTGATGCAGTCCGGCGGCAAGCGGTCCGAGAGCCGTCAGCAGGAGGTCTCGGACATGTCGCGAAACCTCAAGCTCCTCGCCAAGGAGCTGGAGCTGCCGGTCATCGCGCTCTCCCAGCTGAACCGAGGCCCCGAGCAGCGCACCGACAAGAAGCCCATGGTCTCCGACCTCCGTGAGTCGGGATCGATCGAGCAGGACGCCGACATGGTGATCCTGCTGCACCGCGAGGACGCCTACGAGAAGGAGTCGCCGCGCGCGGGCGAGGCGGACATCATCGTCGGCAAGCACCGTAACGGCCCCACCGCGACGATCACGGTGGCCTTCCAGGGCCACTACTCGCGCTTCGTGGACATGGCGCAGACCTGATCCGCGAGGTCGTGACGGCCGAGGGGCGGGCCCGCGCGCCCATGCGCGAGACCGGTGCTGAAAAGTAGTCGACTCCCGGGTTCGGCAGCGGTAGTTCTTGGGGGCATGACGTCGACTTTTGAAGAGCTGCTGCCCAGCACGGCACGGGCCCTGCTGCATCGGATCGCCACCGGACAGTCCGAAGGGCGCGTGCCCTCGCTCGTCGGGGCGGTGGTGCGTGACGGACGGATCGTCTGGACCGGCGCACGGACGTCGGTCGACGGACACGCGCCCGACGCCGACACCCAGTACCGCATCGGGTCCATCACCAAGACCTTCACCGCGGTCCTGGTGATGCGGCTGCGCGACGAGGGGCTGCTGGACCTGGAGGACCCGCTGGAGAAGTACCTGCCGGGCACGGGCGTCGGAGAGGTGACGATCGCTCAACTTCTCACCCACAGTGCGGGGTTGAAGGCCGAGAGTCCTGCGCCGTGGTGGGAGCGGAGCCCGGCGACGTTCCGCCCGGAGCTGTCGGACGTCCTCGGCGAGCAGCCCTTGATCAATCCCCCGGGCCGCCACCACCACTACTCCAACCCCGGTTACACCCTGCTCGGTCGGCTCATCGAGACGGTGCGCGGCGTGCCTTGGGAGGAGGCGTTGCGGGAGGAGGTCCTGGAGCCGCTGGGGCTGCACCGTACGAGCGCCCAGCCGCAGGCTCCGCACGCGGGTGCCTGGGCCGTCCACCCCTGGGCGGACGTGCTGCTGCCCGAGCCGGCCGAGGACCTCGGTCTGATGGCCCCGGCGGGACAGCTCTGGTCCACGGCGGAGGACCTGTGTGCGTTCGCGGTGTTCCTCGCCGAGGGCGATGACCGGGTGCTGTGCGCGGAGACGGTACGGGAGATGCGGAGTCCGGCGTCGCCGCCGCTGCCGGGCGGCTGGGACGACGGCTACGGCCTCGGGGTGCAGCTCGCCAGGGTGGAGGGCCGCTCGCTGTCCGGGCACACCGGGTCGCTGCCGGGCTTCCTGGCGGGTCTGTGGATGAGCGTGGAGGACGGGGTCGGCGCGGTGGTGCTGGCCAACGCCACTTCGGGGCCGTACGCCGGGGTGATCGCTGCGGACCTCGTACGGATCGTCGCGGAGGCCGAGCCCCGGATCCCCGAGCCCTGGCGACCGCTGCCGGCCGCCGAGGTCTGTGAGGAACTGCTGGCGCTCACCGGACCCTGGTACTGGGGCACTTACGCCTTCGGGTTGAAGGTGACTGGGGAGCGGGGAGTGGAACTGCGCCGCCTGGACGGGGGCGGTAGGGGGTCGCGCTTCGTCGCGCAGCCGGACGGGACCTGGAAGGGGATCGACGGCTACTACACGGGGGAGACGCTCCAGGTGATGCGACGGGAGGACGGCTCGGTGAGCCATCTCGACCTGGGGTCCTTCGCCTTCACGCGCGAGCCGTACGGGCCGGATGCGGATGTGGTGCCGGGCGGAGTGGACGAGGGCGGCTGGCGCGGTCTGTGATGTTTCACGTGAAACAGGGCGATGTTTCACGTGAAACACGACGTTCGGCCGTCGCTCCGTCAGGGGGCGGCGGCCGAACGCTTTCGGATCCTCAGAGAGTCAGTTTGAAGCCGAGGTGTGAGGCTTCGAAGCCGAGCCGCTCGTAGAAGCGGTGGGCATCGGTGCGGGTGGCGTCGGAGGTGAGCTGCACCAGCTGGCAGCCCTCGCTGCGGGAGGTGTCGACGGCCCATTCGATGAGCTGGGTGCCGAGCCCGCTGCCGCGCTCGTCGGAGTGGATGCGTACGCCCTCGATGATGGAACGGGTCGAGCCGCGCCGCGACAGCCCGGGGATGACGGTGAGCTGCAGCGTGCCGACGATCTTCTCCTCGGTCCCGGAGCTCCCGCGCACGGCGACGACGACGTGCTGGTTCGGGTCGTCTACCAGCCGGGCCAGGGCCGCGGTGTACGGGGCGAGGTCGTCCGGCGACTCCCGCTGGGCGCCCAGCGGATCGTCGGCGAGCATGGCCACGATGGCGGGAAGGTCATCGGCGGTGGCGGGGCGTATGCGTAGATCGCTCATGGGGTGGAGCGTACGCGGCCAAGATCGGCCCGGACCGCTCAGACGGGCACCTTCAGCTGCTCGACGGTCCGCACCAGCGGAGCCAGTTCGGGATTCTTGGCGGCCTCGTCGAGGGCTTCGCGCAGCGCCGTGTCATTGGTGGGCCTGGCCGCCGCGAGCAGCGTGAGGCCCGCCTCGGTGACATCGGTGTAGATCCCGCGGCGGTCGGTGTCGCAGAGGTAGCGGGTGAGCAGCCCGCGGTCTTCGAGCCGGGTGACCAGGCGGGTCGTGGCGCTCTGGCTGAGCACCACGGCATCGGCGACCTGGCGCATCTGGAGGTGGCCGCCGGGCCCGCTGTGCTGGCGGCTCAGGACGTCGAGCAGGGAGTACTCGCGCACGCTCAGCCCGTGCCGCGATTCGAGGGCCTTCTCGATGTGGGACTCGATCTTCCCGTGGAGCAGGGAGAGCGCGCACCACCCCTGGGAGAGGGCGGTGAGGGCCGGGTCGGTCGCTGCCATGGGGTCTCTCCTCCGTGCGGCGGGGCGCTGTGCCTTCAGGATAGGCGACTGCCGCAATAGCCCGCGCTTGCAATTAACCCGCGTCTGCAATTATTGTGAACGCTCGTAAGGCGCAGACGCAACCTCTTGGAAGGTGTCCTCCCATGCCGCTCGCGCTCCTAGCCCTGGCCATCGGGGCATTCGGTATCGGCACCACCGAATTCGTGATCATGGGGCTGTTGCCCGAGGTCGGCGCCGACTTCGGCGTCTCGATCCCCACCGCCGGATTCCTGGTCACGGGCTATGCGCTGGGCGTCGTCCTCGGGGCTCCGCTCATGACGGTCCTGGGCACCCGCGTCAGTCGCAAGCGCATGCTGATGCTGCTGATGGGCCTGTTCATCGTCGGCAACGTGCTCTCCGCCGTCGCCCCGGTCTTCGGCGTGATGCTGGCGGGACGCGTGGTCGCCTCCCTGGCACACGGAGCGTTCTTCGGCATCGGCTCCGTCGTCGCGGCCGGCCTGGTCGCCCCGGAGAAGAAGGCCGGAGCCATCGCCATGATGTTCACCGGTCTGACCGTCGCCAATGTGATCGGCGTCCCGCTGGGCACCTACATCGGCCAGAGCATCGGCTGGCGCGCCACGTTCTTCATCGTCGCCGGGCTCGGTGTCGTCGGCCTGCTGGGCGTCGCCAAGCTCATCCCCGAGCAGGCCGGGCCCGAGGACGTACGGCTGCGCCACGAGCTCGCCGCCTTCCGCAACGTCCAGGTGCTGCTCGCCATGGCGATGACCGTGCTGGGCTTCGGCGGGGTCTTCGCCGCCATCACCTACATCAAGCCGATGATGACGGACGTCGCCGGCTACTCGGACGGTGCCGTCACCTGGCTGCTGGTCCTCTTCGGCCTCGGCATGGTCGCCGGGAACCTCATCGGCGGGAAGTTCGCCGACCGCGCGCTGATGCCGCTGCTCTACGTGTCGCTGAGCGCGCTGGCCCTGACCCTGGCGCTGTTCACGCTCACCGCGCACCACCAGGTCGCCGCGGCCGTGACCGTCTTCCTGATCGGCGGGCTGGGCTTCGCGACCGTGCCGCCGCTCCAGAAGCGGGTCCTCGACCAGGCGTCAGGCGCCCCCACCCTGGCCTCGGCGGTCAACATCGGCGCCTTCAACCTGGGCAACGCGCTCGCCGCCTGGCTCGGCGGCCTCGTCATCGGCGCGGGCTTCGGCTATACCGCCCCCAACTGGGTCGGCGCGGTGCTCGCGGGATCCGCGCTCCTGCTCGCCGTGCTCTCCAGCACGCTGGAGCGCCGTGCCACCGCCAGCGCCACCGACGACGCCGTCGGCAGCAGGATCGTCGCGGGCTCCCCCGCTCAGCCCGCCGCCACGGTGAGCGGGGCGAAGCGACGGGTCCAGTCGCCCGGGAAGTCCGCGGTGCGATAGGCCATCATCAGCGTGGAGCCGGTCTGTTCAAGGCCGCTCCGCGCTGTCCAGTCGAGGAGCGCGGTGTGCCGGGCGTCGACGTCCAGCCGCAGCGGGGCCACGACGTTCGCGGCGATTCCGGCGATCAGCGCCTGCGCGGTTTCGGTGTCCCGGGCGACCAGCGGGCCGACGCACTGGGCGCGCCCGCTCGGCCAGGCCGCCGCGTAGCCGATCAGTTCGTCCCCGTCCCGGGCGACCCGCAGCTGGTCGGCGAAGGCGGGCAGCCGCGTGATCATGTGGGTGCGGTCCGCCCCGAAGACCTCCGCGTCCAGCCGGAGGATGGCCGGCAGATCGCCCGCGGTCGCCGCCCTGGTCGACACCGCGGGGGAGGCCCCGCCGGGCCCGGGGCGGAAGACGCCGCGCACCCGGACGGCCGGTCCCTTGTGGACGAAGCCGAGCTCCTCGTACAGCTGCTTCCCCGACTCCGTGGCGAACAGGGACAGCGGGGTGTCCCCGGTCGTCTCGATCACGTGCCGCATCAGACGGCGGCCGATGCCCTGCCGCTCGTACCGTCCGGCGACCAGCAGGACGCCGACGGCGGCGAGCTCGGAGCCGTAGGACGTCACCACGCACGAGGCGGCCAGGCCCTTTCCGTCCGGGGCGTCGATGCCGTAGCCGGTGCCCGCCGAGAGCAGGAGCCCCCATCTGTGCTCGTCGCGTTCCCAGCCCCGGTCCTCGGAGAGGTCGGCACAGGCGAGCAGGTCGCCCCTGGCCAGACGACGGACGGGCAGCGTGGTGAGCTCAGTCGGCATGAAGGTCAGGCTGTCTGACGCGTAGATCGTTCGTCCACCGTTTTCCGTGAACTCGCAGTGACGCGCAGCCTCCTGCCGCGCCGGGTCAGCCCCCAGGGCTTCAGCACGGAGATCACGGTCATGAAGACGTACGAGGTTAGCGAGACGATCGGGCCCATCACCAGGTCCCTGGGCTCGGCCAGGGGCAGGCCCGCCGAGGTGGTCTCGGCGGCCTCGGTGACGCCCGGCCGCAGCAGGAAGACCGAGAGGCCGGTCGTGACGAGGGTCAGCCAGAACTTCGTGAAGACCCAGTGGTACCGGGCGAGGCCCCAGGGCGTACCGAGCGAGAGCACCAGACCGCTCACCAGGGTCAGCAGGGCCAGCGGGACGACCAGCCAGTCGGCGAAGACCTTCATGGAGCGGCAGGCCGCCTCGACCATGGGACCGGAGTCCGTGGTGAGCGCGGTGACGGCCAGGGCGAGCAGCCCGAGCGAGAGCCCGAGCCAGGCCGCGGAGGCGGTGACGTGGACGGCGAGGAGGGCCCTGCGGGCGGGCCGCTTGAGTGGTTTCACGTGAAACACCGTGCCGGGCAGCGCGCCCGACGGCGTCTGACAGCGGGAGTAACCGCGTCTACTAGCCTCGGCGTACATGACGAGGCTGCACTTCTTCGACCTGGACGGGACGCTGATGCGCGGCTCGGCCGCCGCCGTGGAGATCTCCCGCCAACTGGGCCTGCTGGACGAGATCACCGAACTGGAACGGGACTTCGTCGAGCGGGGGCTCTCGCCCGGCGACTTCGCGGTACGGGCCAGGGAACTCTGGGCCGGACTCACCGAGGAGCAGGTGGCCGCGGCCTTCGCGGGCGCGCCGTGGCTGGCCGGGATCCAGGAGGTGTGGGCGGAGATCAGGGAGCGGGGCGAGTACTGCGCGGTGATCTCGCTGTCGCCGGACTTCTTCGTCGCACGGCTGCTGGAGTGGGGCGCCCACTGCGCACACGGCTCGCTCTGGCCCGCCGTACCGTTCACCGCCCCGGTGGACCCGGCGGGCATCCTCACCGCGGACGCCAAGGTGAGGGTCGCCGGGGAACTGCGGGCGCGCTTCGGCGTGGCTGCGGCGGACTGTGTGGCGTACGGGGACTCGATGTCGGACGCGAAGATCTTCCGGGCCGTGCCCGTGACGGTCGCGGTCAACGCGGACCACCATCTGACCGGGATCGCCACGCACTCCTACACGGGCGGTGACCTGCGCGAGGCGTACGGGCTGGTCCGCGACTGAGAGTCCGGGGAGCGGCCGGAGCACGCACCTCCCGAAACAGGGACGTACCGCACGGAAGCTTAATGGTCCGTACCGCTCCCCGACCCGGACTTCACGTTCTTCGCCCGCCGTGCCCCCGTCCACTGCGACTCTGCGGCCATGTGGTCCGTGCGAGCAAGGCGAGGCACAGCGATGAACGCTCCGGCCATCATGTCCGTCCGCAAGGAGCCCTCGTCCGACGCGGTGCGCATCCGCCGCACCCTGGAGGAGATAGCCCCCGACGCGGACAAGGTCACCTCGTACTTCTACGCCCTGCTCTTCATCCGCCACCCCGAGCTGCGCGTGCTCTTCCCCGGCGCGATGGACGCCCAGCGCGACCGGCTGCTCAAGGCACTGTTCACCGCGGCCGAGCACCTGGACGACACCGCGGTGCTCACCGGCTACCTGACGCGGCTCGGCCGGGGCCACCGCAAGTACGGCACGCGTCCCGTCCACTACCCGGCGCTAGGCGAGGCGCTGCTCTCGGCGCTGAGCCGGTACGCGGGCAGCAGCTGGGACGAGGAGACCGAAGGGGCCTGGGTCCGGACGTACACCACGATCTCCCAGATCATGATCGACGCGGCGGCGGACGACGAGGAGCGTTCCCCGGCCTGGTGGCAGGCCGAGGTGGTGGCGCACGAGCTGAGGACCGCCGACATCGCGGTGGTCACCGTCCGCCCCGATCAGCCGTACCCCTTCCTGGCCGGGCAGTACACCACGCTGGAGACGCCGTGGTGGCCGCGCATATGGCGGCACTACTCCTTCGCGACCGCGCCGCGTTCCGACGGGCTGCTGTCGTTCCACGTGAAGGCCGTCCCCGCGGGCTGGGTCTCCAACTCGCTGGTGCACCACGCCCGCCCCGGCGACGTGCTACGGCTCGGTCCGCCCGCCGGTTCGATGACGGTCGACCACACCACCGACAACGGCCTGCTGTGCCTCGGCGGCGGCACCGGGATCGCCCCGATCAGGGCGCTCGTCGAGGACGTCGCCGAGCACGGCGAGCGGCGGCCGGTCGAGGTGTTCTACGGCGCCCGCAGCGACCGCGACCTCTACGACATCGACACGATGCTGCGCCTCCAGCGCTCGCACCCCTGGCTTGAGGTGCGCCCGGTGGTCGACGACCGGGCGCGGTTCCCCGACGCGGTGCGCTCCTACGGCCCGTGGACCGAGTACGACGCCTACCTCTCCGGGCCGCCCGGCATGATCCGCAGCGGTGTCCACGCGCTGAAGGGCATCGGCATCCCGGACGAGCGCATCCGCCACGACGAGCTGGAGGAGCTGGTGGCGGGCTGAGGCGCGCGGCGCGCGAGGGGCCAGGCCCCGTGCGAAAGGGCCCGGCTCAGCCCAGGTCGGGGGCGTGCATGGCGCGCACGCCCTCGATGTTGCCGTCCAGGTAGTGCCGCAGCGACAGCGGTACGAGGTGGACGGCGGCGATGCCGACGCGGCTGAACGGCACCCGCACGATCTCGTACTCCCCGCAGGGCTCGTCGACCTCGGGGCCGTGCCGCCGCGAGGTGTCCATCGACTCCAGGCGGCAGACGAAGAAGTGCTGGACCTTCACCCCCGACACCCCGCCGTCCACGATGTGCTCGACGGTGTCGACGAAGCAGGGCACCACGTCGCTGATCTTCGCGCCGAGCTCTTCGTCGACTTCGCGGTGGAGGGCGTCGACGACGGTGGCGTCCTCGGCCTCGACGCCGCCGCCCGGGGTGACCCAGTACGGATCGACGCCGGGTTTCGTGCGCTTGATGAGGACGAGGTGGTCGCCGTCGAGCAGGATGGCGCGTGCGGTGCGCTTGACCACGGGACGTTCGGTCATGGCAAGAGAGTGGCCCGCCGGACGGCTTCTGAAACGCACCGGGGCCCCCGGTCGACCAGGAGTCACCAGTCGACGGCAGCGCGCAACAGCCATTCGTGCGCCCGCGTGAGGTGCGGAAGGGCGAGCGTGCCGGTGCGTACGACGAGGAAGTACGTGCGCAGCGGCGGCACCGGCGGGTCGAGCAGCGCCACCACCTCGCCGCGCTCCAGCGCCTCCTCGCACAGGTAGCGCGGCAGCACGGCGAGTCCGGCGCCCGCGGCCGCGCACTGGAGCACGGCCCGCAGGTCGGGGGCGATCACCGTGCCGGAGGCCGCGGGGCTGGAGTCGAAGACGGCGGCCCAGTAGCGGGCGACGAACGGCAGCGACTCGTGGACCTCGACCACCGGCAGCTGCTCCAGGACCAGGGCACCCTTCTGCCGCAGCACCTGCGGGCCGAGGCGGGCGGCCCAGCGGGGCGAGGCGACCAGCACGTGCTCCTCGTCGCAGAGCGGGGTCGCGGTGAGGAGTTCGCCGCGCGGCCGGGTGGTGGCGATGGCGAGGTCGTGGTGGCCGGCCGCGAGCCCGTCCAGGGTCTCGTCGGCGCCCGCGAAGAAGGAGGAGCGCAGGGTGAGGCCCTGGGAGAGCAGCGGGGTGAGGGCGGGCAGGGCGCGCAGCGAGGTGAACTCCGGCGGCCCGGCCAGGTGCAGGGTCCGTACGCCGGACTCCTCGTCCAGTCCCGTCTCGGCGATCTCCACGAGCGCGTCGAGGTGGGGCGCGGCGCGGTGGGCCAGTTCGTCGCCGATCGAGGTGGGGGTGACGCCGCGGGCCTGGCGGAGGAAGAGCGGGCGGCCCAGCTGTCGCTCCAGGGTGCGTATCTGCGAGGTGACGGCGGGCTGGGAGAGGCCGAGGAGGGCGGCGGCGCGGGTGAAGGAACCGGCCCTGTGCACCGTGACGAACGTGCGCAGCAGGGCGAGATCCATGGCCTGCCCTCCCGGTCACATCGGCGGCATCGGACAACGATAAATATGTCGATAGGTCTCTGTCGCTACTGTGATTGGACACTGACGCAGAGTCAACTAGCCTTGTTCAGGCGGTTCTTCGCGCGTGGAACCGGGGCGGTCCGAGCCAAGAGGGGGGAGGCTCGGACCGTCCGTTGTGTGTATCGCGGGCGAGCGCGGGGGCGTACGCCGGGCGTATTCAGCGCGCCGCCGCGTCCAGCGCGCCGACCACGTCGGCCAGCAGGTCCACGGGATCCTCCGCCCCCACCGAGAAGCGGACGAACCCCTCGGACACCGCGTCGCCGCCCCACCGTCCGCGCCGCTCGGCCGTTGAGCGCACGCCGCCGAAGCTCGTCGCGTCGTCGACCAGCCGCAGCCCGGCGAGGAACCGCTCGGCGAAGGCGCGGTCCGGCAGCTCGAACGAGACCACGGAGCCGTAGCGCCGCATCTGCCGGGAGGCGACGGCGTACGAGGGGTCGGACTCCAGGCCGGGATAGCGCAGCCCGGTCACCTCGCTCCGGCCGGACAGGGTGCGGGCGAGCTCCAGCGCGGTCGCGCACTGCCGGTCCACGCGCAGTTGGAGCGTGGCCAGCGAGCGGTGGGCCAGCCAGGCTTCCATGGGCCCCGGGATCGCTCCGACGATCTTGCGCCAGCGCCGCACCCCGGCGGCCAGCTCCGCGTCCCGGCAGGTGACGTGGCCGAGCAGGAGGTCGCCGTGGCCCGTGAGGCCCTTGGTGTCACTGGCGACCGCGAAGTCCGCGCCGAGCGCGAGCGGGCGCTGTCCGAGCGGGGTGGCGAGGGTGTTGTCGACGGCGACCAGCGCGCCCGCCGCGTGCGCCGCGTCCGCGAGGCGGCGCACGTCGCACACGTCGAGCCCGGGGTTGGACGGCGTCTCGATCCACAGCAGCCGCGCCCCTTCGAGCGCGGACAGTTGGGCGTCGCCCGCCGTCGGGGCGGTGCGCACCTCGACTCCGTACGCCGTCAGCTGCTCGCCCACCAGCGGCAGCGCCTGGTAGCCGTCGTCGGGCAGCACCACCGCGTCCCCCGCGCGCACCTGGGAGAGCAGTACGGCGGACACGGCGGCCATCCCGGAGGCGAAGGCGGTCGTGACGACGCTCTCGCCGGGCGCCTCCAGCTCGCCGATCGCCCGTTCCAGGGCGGTCCAGGTGGGGTTCTCGTCCCGGCCGTAGGTGTAGGGGCCGTCGGGTTCGCCGGGCAGGTGGTAGTGGGCGGCGAAGGCCGGGCCCGGGAGGGCGGGCCGGTTCTTCACCGCTTCGGGCAGGCCGGCCCGTACCGCCCTGGTGCCGTCCCCGTCCCGGGTTCCGCCGGTGCTTCCCGGGCGTATTCCGTCGCTGTCGTCGGCCGTCATCGCGGTCAGTCCCCGTCGGGCAGCACGACGTTGAGGGCCCAGGAGACGATCGAGATGATCAGGCCGCCGACCACCGCGGTCCCGAAGCCCTCGACGTGGAAGCTCAGCTCGAACGTGTCGGCGAGCCAGGAGGTCAGCAGCAGCATGAGGGCGTTGACCACCAGGGTGATCAGGCCGAGCGTGAGGATGAACAGGGGCAGCGTCAGCAGCTTCACGACGGGCTTCACGACGAAGTTCACCAGCCCGAAGAGCAGGGCGACGACCACCAGGGTCAGCGCCTTCCTGCCCGTGCTGTCGCCGGTCAGCGTGATGTCCTTGAGCAGCCAGATGGCCACCCACAGGGCTCCCGCGTTCGCGATCGTCTTGACTACGAAATTCTTCATGTGTCTGATCGTGGCAGACCTGATCAGAACAAGCGTTGGGGCGGACGGACGATGAAGGCATTCCGACTGGACGAGCTGGAGGCGGAGCGCGCCGCCAACGACGGTGCCTATCTGCAGTTCCTGCGGGAACGGAACATGTCGGTCGGCCTGTACGCGCTGGACGCGGGCGAGCTCGACCCGCAGAACCCGCACGACCAGGACGAGGTCTACTTCGTCGTCAGCGGCCGCGCGTCGATCACGGTGGGCACCGAGACGACGCAGGTGGGGCGGGGCAGCGTGGTCTACGTACCGGCGGGAGTGCCGCACAAGTTCCACCACATCACCGAGGACCTGAGGGTCATGGTGGTCTTCTCTCCGCCTGAGAGCTGATTCGGAACTCCGGATTCCCTAGGGGTCGGGTCAGGGGAGAGCGGGGGGCGCGAGGCCCCCGTCGGCCCCTGTCCCGCGCCTAGCATCGAATCAGGAAGCGGCGGTAGCGCCGGGCACGCCGCGCGAGCGGTGCGGAGACAGCGAGGGAGAGGGCCATGGCAGACGTGCGAGAGGTGTTCAAGGGGATGCCCTGGTGGGTGAAGTGGGTCGCCGTGCCCGTCATCGCGCTGTTCGTCTTCGGCAGCCTGATAGCGAGCGTGGTCGGCTTCGTGATCGGCCTGCTCTTCAAGGCCCTGCTCTTCGTGGCGATCGTCGGCGGCCTGATCTACGTCGTACGGAAGTTCATGTCGTCCTCGACGAACCGCGGCGACAGCTGGTGAACGGGGCGTGTGCGGGTTAGCCCGGCCGGGGGAACGCTCCGGGCGAAACCCCACCCGCGACCGGGGGCTGCCGATAGAGTGACGACCCTCTGCCGCCTCCTGGGAATCAAGGGCCGGTGACCGCCAAGTCCGGTGATTGCCACGGTCGTTCGAATGGAGACCCAGGCTTGTGGTGGGCGCGCGGGGGAGGCCCCCGCGGGCGGGCCGGCAGCCCGTCAGCACGCCTGGGGGTGCCCTTTGGCCACGCCATCGCATTCGGCGGTACCCACCCTGATCGGGTCGGTGCAACGGGCCCTGCGGCTGCTGGAGGCCGTCGGCTCCCACCGGGACGGCGCCCCCGCCAAACAGCTGGCGCGCGAGGCCGGACTCCCCCTCCCCACCGCGTACCACCTGCTGCGCACCCTGACGCACGAGGGATATCTGCGCCGCGAGAAGGGCGTGTTCCTGTACGGCGACGCGGCCGAGCGGCTGGCCGGTGGCGGAGCGCAGCAGAATCGTCGCACCAAGATCAGTGACTCGCTGGAGCACTGGCGGGACGTCATCGGCGTCCCGGTCTACTTCGCGGTCTACCGCGAGGGGGAGATCGAGCTCGTCGCCGTCGCCGACACCCCCAACGCCCCCGCCGTCGAGGAGTGGGCGGACTTCCGCGAGACCGGCCACGCCCACGCGCTGGGCCAGTGCCTGCTGAGCCAGCTCGACGAGAAGAGCCGCCAGGACCACCTCGACCGGCACCCCGTCCAGCCCGTGACGCGCTACTCGGTGCCGGGGCAGCGCGCGCTGATGGAGCGGCTCGGCTCGATGGAGCGCATGAAGCCGGTCATCGAGCGCCAGGAGTACGCGCTGGGGACGGTCTGCGCGGCGATTCCGATTACTGTCGGTACAACTGCCGCGACCATGGCCATTTCTCTCCCCGTGCACCAAGAAGGCCGTCTCCTCCCCGCAGTTGAGCAGTTGCGGAGCGAAGTGGGGGCGCTCGTGAGCTCCCTGGCCTTCTCTATCAGTATCTGAAAACTCACTCCTTGTGATCTGTTAGCGGGTACAGCACGATGGCGTCAAGAGAGCCAGTGGGGATCATTCCTGGCCAGTTTCATCTACTGCGGGGTTAGGCAATGCTCGAATCCGTTCAGGCAGAGGTCATGATGAGCTTCCTCGTCTCCGAGGAGCTCTCCTTCCGTATCCCGGTGGAGCTCCGG
The DNA here is from genome assembly GCF_044458065.1 of Streptomyces sp. NPDC050504. Classification (NCBI taxonomy): domain Bacteria; kingdom Bacillati; phylum Actinomycetota; class Actinomycetes; order Kitasatosporales; family Streptomycetaceae; genus Streptomyces; species Streptomyces sp. NPDC050504. Next base: position 770,826 of record NZ_JBITHO010000003.1, read on the forward strand.
TACGAGATGCGCGATCCGTACGCAGTACGCATGACCTTCCATCTGCCCGGCGATGCCCCCGTCACCTGGGCGTTCGGCCGCGAACTGCTGCTCGACGGGCTCGGCAGGCCGAGCGGCGACGGCGACGTGCACGTCTCCCCCGCGGAGCCGGACAACCTCAGCGACGTCCACATCCGGCTCCAGGTCGGTGGCGACCGGGCGCTCTTCAGGGCCGGGGCCGCGCCGCTGGTCGCCTTCCTCGACCGGACCGACAAGCTCGTGCCGCTCGGCCAGGAGCGTGCGCTCGGTGAGTTCGAGGTGCACCTGGAGGAGGCCCTGGGCCGGATCCTGGCCGAGGAGCAGAGCGCGGGCTGACCCCGCCCGCCCCGTACGGAAGGGGCCGTCGCCGCTACTTCTTGCGGCGGCGGCCCCTTCCGCCGCGTACGGGGGCCGCCGCGGCCCCGGCCCCGCTCGGCCGGTCGGCCGAGACGACCAGCGCCGCCAGCACGGTGGTCACCGGCACCGAGGCGACCAGGCCGATCGAGCCGATCAGCGTCCGGACGATCTCCTCGGCCACCAGCTCGCTGTTGGCGACCGTCCCCACGCTGGACTGCGCGATCGAGAAGAGCAGCAGCAGCGGCAGCGCGGCGCCCGCGTAGGCCAGTACGAGCGTGTTCACGACCGACGCGATGTGGTCCCGGCCGATCCTGATGCCCGCCCGGTACAGCTTGCGGACGCCCATCGTCGGATCCGCCTGGTGCAGCTCCCAGACCGCCGACGTCTGGGTGACCGTCACGTCGTCCAGGACGCCCAGCGAACCGATGATGACGCCCGCGAGCAGCAGCCCCGACATGTCGATGTTCGGGTAGAGGCCGTGGATCAGCCCGGTGTTGTCGTCGGTGTTGCCGCTGAGGAACGCCTGGCCGATGAAGAGCGAGCCGAGCAGCCCGATCAGCAGCAGCGAGATGAGCGTGCCGAGGACGGCGACGGAGGTGCGGGCGGTGAGGCCGTGACAGGCGTAGAGCGCGATCAGCATGATCGTGCTCGCCCCGACCACCGCCACCACCAGCGGGTTGGAGCCCTGGAGGATCGCCGGGAGGATGAACAGGGTCAGTACGGCGAAGGACACGGCGAGCGCGATCAGCGCCATCACGCCCTTCATCCGCCCGACCGCGACCACCGCGAGCGCGAAGATCCCGGCCAGCAGTGCCATCGGGAACTTCCGGTTCACGTCGGTCACCGAGTACTGGAGCTCGCGGGGCGCGTCCGGGGCGTACGCCACCACCACGCCCTGACCGTGCTCCAACTGGCGCGGTGCGCCGGGCTGGACGATCTCGACGAAGGTGCGGCCCTTGTCCTTGCCGCTGGTCACCTCGACCGTGGCCTTCTTGCACCCCTTCCGCTCGGCGCCGGCCGCCTTGCCGCCCTGTGCGGTGGACGGGTCACCGGCGGGCGGCACCTGACCGGCGTTCACGTCCTTGCAGTCGACCGCCTCGACCTTGGCGACCCTGCCCGTCTCGGTCTGCCGGTCGAAGCCGACCCCGGTGCGTTCATGGGCGGGGGCGCCGCCCGGCCACAGGACGCACAGCCCGACGAAGACCGCGGTGGCGAAGGGGATCAGGACCGCGGCGATGACCTTCCGCAGGTGCTTGGAGACGGGCGCGGCGGGCCCGTGGCTGTGGGAGTGGCCGTGGGAGTGGGCGGGGGCGGGGGGCTCGGCCTCGGGCGCGTGGTGTGGGGACGTCACCGACCGATCATCGCAAGAACGGACGGGGCCCTCTGTTCAGCGCGCCAGCGAGGACGCTAGCGTGGGGGCAAAACCTTGCACACGCGGGAGCTCGGAGCACCGGGCTGAGAGGGCGCTGACGACGACACGGGTCGCAGCTGCGCCGACCGCCGAACCTGTTACCGGGTAATGCCGGCGTAGGGAGTAGGTCTCATGACCACATCGGACGCACGCACGCCTGCCTCCACGCAGAACGAGGCCGGGAAGTCCATCGGCTGGCACAAGGGATACGTCGAGGGCTCGCGCCCCGACCTCCGCGTGCCGGTCCGTCAGGTGCACCTCACCAACGGCAAGGACGTGACGCTGTACGACACGTCGGGGCCGTACACCGACCCGAACGTCGACACCGACGTGCGGCGCGGGCTGCCTCCGCTGCGGGACAACTGGATCATCGGGCGCGGCGACACCGAGGAGTACGCGGGCCGCCCGGTCCGCCCCGAGGACGACGGGATCAAGCACACCGCGCCGCGCGGCGGTCTGCGCAACCTCGACGCGGTCTTCCCCGGCCGCCCGCGCCAGCCCCGCCGGGGCCGCGACGGGCAGGCGGTGACCCAGCTCGCGTACGCCCGCAGGGGCGAGGTGACGCCGGAGATGGAGTACGTCGCGATCCGCGAGAACGTCTCCCCCGAGGTCGTCCGCGAGGAGATCGCGGCCGGGCGCGCGGTGCTGCCGGCCAACGTCAACCACCCGGAGATCGAGCCGATGATCATCGGCAAGCGGTTCCTGGTGAAGGTCAACGCCAACATCGGCAACTCCGCGGTCACCTCCTCCATCGAGGAGGAGGTGGAGAAGATGACCTGGGCGACCCGCTGGGGCGCCGACACGGTCATGGACCTCTCCACGGGCCGCAACATCCACACCACCCGCGAATGGGTGCTGCGCAACTCCCCCGTGCCGATCGGCACCGTGCCGCTCTACCAGGCCCTGGAGAAGGTCGACGGCAAGGCCGAGGAGCTGACCTGGGAGATCTACAAGGACACGGTCATCGAGCAGGCCGAGCAGGGCGTCGACTACATGACGGTCCACGCGGGCGTGCTGCTGCGGTACGTGCCGCTGACCGCGCGCCGCAAGACCGGCATCGTCTCGCGCGGCGGCTCGATCATGGCCGCGTGGTGCCTGGCACACCACAAGGAGTCGTTCCTCTACGAGAACTTCGAGGAGCTCTGCGAGATCCTCGCGGCGTACGACGTCACGTACTCGCTCGGCGACGGGCTGCGCCCGGGGTCGATCGCGGACGCCAACGACGAGGCGCAGTTCGCCGAGTTGAAGACGCTGGGCGAGCTGAACACCATCGCCAAGCGCCACAACGTGCAGACGATGATCGAGGGCCCCGGGCACGTCCCGATGCACAAGATCAAGGAGAACATCGACCTCCAGCAGGAGATCTGCGAGGAGGCGCCGTTCTACACGCTCGGCCCGCTGACCACGGACGTCGCCCCGGCGTACGACCACATCACCTCGGGCATCGGCGCCGCGATGATCGCCTGGTGGGGCACGGCGATGCTCTGCTACGTCACGCCCAAGGAGCACCTGGGCCTGCCCAACCGCGACGACGTGAAGACCGGCGTCATCACGTACAAGATCGCGGCGCACGCGGCGGACCTCGCCAAGGGGCACCCGGGCGCACAGGACTGGGACGACGCGCTCTCCGACGCGCGCTTCGAGTTCCGCTGGGAGGACCAGTTCAACCTGGCCCTCGACCCGGACACGGCGCGGGAGTTCCACGACGAGACGCTGCCCGCCGAGCCCGCGAAGACGGCGCACTTCTGCTCCATGTGCGGCCCCAAGTTCTGCTCGATGAAGATCTCGCAGGACATCAGGCGCGAGCACGGCGGCGACCTCTCGTCCGAGGGGTCAGCGGCGGAGGAGATCGAGGCGGGCATGGCGGAGAAGTCCAAGGAGTTCGCCGAGGCGGGCAACCGGGTCTACCTCCCGATCGCCAACTGAACAGAGCGATGTTTCACGTGAAACCGTGAAACGGGTGCGGCCCCGGTGCGCCCGTCCGTCATTCGGGCTGGTGCTCGGGGCCGCCGTAGTCGGGACTCGTGAAGTCGGGGCTGGTGAAGGTCGGCCGGGGCCCGGCCACCGGCCCCTCGTTGGGGCTCGCGAAGTCGGGGCCGCTGTAGCCGACCTTCGGTATGCGGCCGCTGGACCGGTAGGGCTTGCGGTTCGACGTCGGGTCGACGCTCGGATCGGCCAGGGCGTCCCGCAGGAAGGGCAGCAGACCGCGCTCCAACAGGGCGTGGCGCCAGGCCTCGCGGGCGCGCGACACCTCCTCGGTCAGTCCCTCCTCCTCGTCGACCGCGGGTTCCTGGGTGGAGCTGTTGCGCAGGGCGGCGATGAGCAGGGCCACGGCGGCTACCAGGATGCTGGCCGCCGTGACGGCCCCGAAGAACCAGCCCGCCGCGACCAGGGTGTCAGCGAAGACGGGCGCGGGGCTCAGCATCTGAAGGAGGTAGCCGACGATCAGGAAGATCGCGGCGGATGCGCCCGCGAGGACGGGTGCCAGGACGGTGACGACCGCGGCGACTCCCGCTCCCGACCCGGCCGCCGCGTCCGTCATGGGGTCGGGGTCGGAGTCGCGCGTCGAGAGCGGGTCCTCGGGCGCGCGCAGTTCGTCGCGGGCCTTCACGTAGTGGTCGTACTCGGCTGCGGCGGCCGCGGTGATCAGCGCGGTGGCGTTCAGCGCCATGGTGCGCAGCTGTTCCAGGTTGAGCCGTTCGCCCACAGAGGCGAGGTCGGGCCGGTCGTGCGCGTGGCGCAGTGCGTCGTCGAGGATCCGCTCGAACTCCGGGCGGTCCTCGGTCAGCAGGTGCGGAGCGCTGTTCATGTGCATCCCCCGATGCTCCGTAGGGCCGGATTGCCCGCGATGACCGGGCGATTGGGCGAAACGGAGGAGAGCCTGCTACGGATACGCCGATGGTAGAGCGGTTACGGCACGGGGTGACAGGGGCTTTCCAGAAATAGGGCCCAATGGTCGCGGTGCTTCCGGTCGTACGGGCGCCTGCCCAGAGAACCGTCAGTCATGCAGGGGAAGTTGGACCACCAGCAACTTACCGGCCATGGTCACTCCGCCGTCCATGGCGATGGCGAGCCCGTCGGCGTACACGTGGGGGCCCTCGACGACCGGTCCTGCCGAGTCGTCGCCGTCCTCGGATCCGACCTCTCCCAGCAGGTAGGGGATGGGGCTGTGGCCGTGGACGACGCGCTCGCCGCCGTAGGTCGACAGCAGTTCCCGTACGGCCGTGGAGCCGCCCTCGTCGCGGAAGGCGAACCGCTTGGTGAACTTCCGGAAGAGGTCCCAGCACTCGTCGGCGTCGTTGCGGGTGAGGATCGCGTGGACGGTGTCGTTGACGTCCTCGATGGTGGAGCCGTATTCGAGGTAGGCGGTCGTGTCGGAGTGCAGGAGCAGGTGCCCGTCCTCCTCGACCACGGCGTCGAGCCGGGACATCCACTGGAGGTGCACGTCCTGGAGGCGGTCCATGTCGGACTTCTGGCCGCCGTTGAGCAGCCAGGCCGCCTGGAAGGTGGCGGTGCCCGCGCCGGAGTTCACCGGGGTGTCGCCGAAGCGCTTGGCGCCCAGCAGCAGCAGTTCGTGGTTGCCCATGAGGGCCTTGCAGTAGCCGCCCGCGGCGGCCGCCTCGGCGGAGAGCCGCATCACCAGGTCGATGACGCCGATGCCGTCGGGGCCGCGGTCGGTGAAGTCGCCGAGGAACCAGAGGCGCGCGTTGCCCGCGGACCAGTTGCCGGCCTCGTCGATGAGGCCCTGCTCGTGGAGGGCGGCGACCAGCTCGTCGTAGTAGCCGTGGACGTCGCCGACGACGTAGAGCGGGCCGAGGCCGTTCTCGCCGGGCGCGGGGCGCTGCTGCGGCACGGTCTCCATCTTGACGGTGTCGCCCCTGTTGATCACGGGGAGGTCGCGCGCGGTCGGCGTGTACCCCTCCGGCGGCTCGCCCTCGGGGAAGGCGTTGCCGGGGTGCCCGCTGTGCGCCGAGGGCTCGGCGGCGGACTGTGCTGCGGGAGCCTGGGCGTACGGCGGCACACGGAAATCGCGCAACGTCGCCGTCCGCACCACGGGTCCCTGACCGGCCCCCTGAGTCATCGACCCCTCCACCACCGTCGCACCGCCGCACACCTCACGGCCCTACCTGGTCGGGGTGGTCCGCGGTGTCGTCCGCCCATCATAGGAATGCGGCTGGCGCTCTGTGACTCACCAGGGGTGGTCAATCCGAGTGCACCCCTGGTTCGTCGACTGTTTCGCCCGGAATGGGCAGATCGGTCCCCCGTCGGTCGCCCGCTGCTCCCTCCCGTTGTCCGTCGGTTTCCCCTCGGTTCGCGGTCCCGGGCCCGTTCAGTCCCCGGCGGGGGACCGCGGCGGGCTCACCGTGGTGCGGGGAGGGCGCCGCATCGACGAGGTCCGGACGATCAGTTCGGTCGGTATGACCTGCTCCACGGGCCGGTCGGCCTCCAGTCCCTCGATGGCGTCGATGAGGAGCTGGACGACGGCCGTGCCGATGCGGCGCGGCTTGAGCGAGAGCGTGGTGATGGGCGGCTCGGTCGCGGCGTACACCGTGGATTCGCTGCAGCAGACCAGGAGCAGGTCGTCGGGGACGCGCAGCCCGTAGCGCCGGGCGGCGGCCAGGAGGTCGGTGCCGTTGGGGTCGAAGAGGCCGTAGACGGCGTCGGGGCGGTCCGGACGGGCCAGGAGGCGGTCGGCCGCCACGGCTCCCGCACAGGGGTCGTGGGCGGGGTAGGACTCGTAGACGGGGTCCTGGCCGACGCGCTCGCACCAGCGCAGGTACGCGGTGGTGGAGAGCCGGGTGTAGGTGTCGGTGGTGGTGCCGGTCAGGAGGCCGATGCGGCGGGCTCCTGCGTCGGCGAGGTGGTCGAGGAGTTCGAGTACGGCGGCCTCGTGGTCGTTGTCGACCCAGGCGGTGACCGGCAGGGAGCCCGCCGGGCGGCCGTCGGAGACCACCGGGAGGCCCTGGCGGACCAGCTCGGTGACGACGGGGTCCTGGTCGGACGGGTCGATGACGACGGTGCCGTCGAGGGCGACGTTCGACCAGACGTCGTGTCTGGAGGTGGCGGGGAGGATGACCAGGGCGTAGCCGCGGGCGAGCGCGGCGGACGTGGCGGCTCTGGCCATCTCCGCGAAGTACGCGAATTCGGTGAAGGTGAAAGGTTCATCCCCGTAGGTCGTCACGGTCAGGCCGATCAGTCCTGACTTGCCGGTACGGAGCGTGCGGGCCGCGGCGGACGGGCGGTAGCCCAGCCGGTCGGCGACCTCGCGGACGTGGCGGCGGGTGGCGTCCGGGAGCCGGCCCTTGCCGTTGAGCGCGTCGGAGACGGTCGTGATGGAGACACCGGCGGCGGCGGCGACGTCCCGGATGCCCGCACGCACCTGTCGGTTGCCCCGCCGGGGTGTGTCCGTCCGGCTCACCTGGTGCTTCCCTGCTGCTGTCATGGCAGGCCGATAGTAGGGCTCGCACGGCCGGGCTGGCCGATCGCATATTCACGCGTTGACAGGCACGTTTCTGCAAGGTGTTAACTGATCAATGACCTTGGAAATAAAGGTAGTTGGTGGGTCCGGCGGTAGAGTGATGGGTGGCGACTCGTGTGTGCCTGACAAAAGACCGAGGTCTCGAAGAGGTCTCAACTCACCTCTACGGGTGACGCGCGCCACGGCGCGAGCCACCGGCGCACGCCAGGGCGGCGAGCGCCCCCTGCTTCCGGGGCCCGCTTTCCCCGGGGCATTCGCAGGCGCGGCGAATCCTCATAAGGTGAGTGGTATTGATCTGTACGGACGGTCGAGGAGGACCTGCGGTGAGCGAGACGAGCCCCAAGCTGCGCGCCGAGCTGGACGGCATCCCCACCTACAAGCCCGGCAAGCCGGCGGCCGCGGGCGGCCCCGTGGCGTACAAGCTGTCCTCCAACGAGAACCCCTACCCGCCGCTGCCGGGGGTCCTGGAGAGCGCGGTCGCGGCGGCCGGGAGCTTCAACCGCTACCCGGACATGGCCTGCACGGGCCTGATGAACGAGCTGGCCGATCGCTTCGGCGTGCCGGTCTCGCACGTGGCGACGGGGACGGGCTCCGTCGGCGTCGCGCAGTCGCTGCTCCAGTCCACGGCCGGCCCCGGTGACGAGGTCATCTACGCCTGGCGGTCCTTCGAGGCGTACCCGATCCTCACGCAGATCAGCGGTGCGGCGTCGGTGAAGGTGCCGCTGACGGACGGCGACGTGCACGACCTCGACGCGATGGCCGACGCGATCACCGACCGCACCCGGCTGATCTTCGTCTGCAACCCCAACAACCCGACCGGCACGGTGGTGCGCAGGGCGGAGCTGGAGCGGTTCCTGGACCGGGTGCCGTCCGACGTGCTGGTGGTGCTGGACGAGGCGTACCGGGAGTTCATCCGCGACGCCGACGTCCCGGACGGGATCGAGCTCTACCGGGACCGGCCGAACGTCGCCGTGCTGCGGACCTTCTCCAAGGCGTACGGCCTCGCGGGGCTGCGGGTCGGCTTCGCGGTCGCCCACGAGCCGGTCGCGGCGGCGCTGCGCAAGACCGCCGTGCCCTTCGGCGTGACGCAGCTGGCCCAGGACGCGGCGGTCGCCTCGCTGCGCGCCGAGGACGAGCTGCTCGGCCGGGTCGGGTCGCTGGTGGCCGAGCGCGCGCGGGTCTACGAGGGACTGGTGGGCCAGGGCTGGACGGTGCCCGAGACGCAGGCGAACTTCGTCTGGCTGCGGCTCGGCGAGCGTACGACCGACTTCGCGGCGGCCTGCGAGAAGGCGGGCGTCGTGGTGCGGCCGTTCGCGGGCGAGGGGCTGCGGGTCACGATCGGCGAGACCGAGGCCAACGACATCTTCCTGAAGGCGGCGGAGGCGTTCCGCAAGGAGCTGTAGGCGCGGGGCGGAGCTGCCCGCCGCGGTGCGAAGTCCCCCACGAGCGTCCCGTTCGTGGGGGACTTCGCCGTTCCCGGGCGGGATACCGCGGGTAGGGGACCCCCGGTCGAACGTCCCGAATGTCTGTGCGCCATAATGCTTGTGAATGTGAACGCGTTCACAAGCGTGTCCCGGTTCATCCCGTGATCAGTGGAATTAAAGGGGCAAACTGCCGCTGTGACCACGGCGACGTAAGGAGAAAGACGACGTGGACCTAGCTCTGGCGCCAGAGACCCTGGCGCGCTGGCAGTTCGGCATCACCACCGTCTACCACTTCCTCTTCGTTCCCCTGACGATCTCGCTCGCCGCGCTCACCGCCGGCCTGCAGACCGCCTGGGTGCGCACGGAGAACGAGAAGTACCTCAAGGCCACGAAGTTCTGGGGAAAGCTCTTCCTCATCAACATCGCGATGGGTGTCGTCACCGGCATCGTCCAGGAGTTCCAGTTCGGCATGAACTGGTCCGACTACTCGCGCTTCGTCGGTGACATCTTCGGCGCCCCACTCGCCTTCGAGGCGCTGATCGCGTTCTTCTTCGAGTCCACCTTCATCGGACTGTGGATCTTCGGCTGGGACAAGCTGCCGAAGAAGATCCACCTCGCCTGCATCTGGATGGTCTCGATCGGCACCGTCCTCTCCGCGTACTTCATCCTGGCCGCCAACTCCTGGATGCAGCACCCGGTCGGCTACCGGATCAACGAGGAGAACGGCCGCGCCGAGCTCACCGACTTCTGGGCGGTCCTGAGCCAGAACACCACCCTCACCCAGGTCTTCCACACCCTGACGGCGGCCTTCCTGGTCGGCGGCGCCTTCATGGTCGGCATCTCCGCCTTCCACCTGGCGCGCAAGAAGCACGTCCCGGTGATGCGCACCTCGCTCAGGCTCGGCCTGGTGACGGTGATCGTCGCGGGCCTGCTCACCGCCGTCAGCGGCGACTTCCTCGGCAAGGTGATGTTCAAGCAGCAGCCGATGAAGATGGCCGCCGCCGAAGCGCTCTGGGAGGGCCAGGACGGGGCGCCCTTCTCGCTCTTCGCCTACGGGGACGTGGACAAGGGCCACAACACCGTCGCCATCGAGATCCCCGGGATACTGTCCTTCCTCGCCAACGACGACTTCTCCTCGTACGTCCCCGGCATCAACGACACCAACAAGGCCGAGCAGGAGAAGTACGGGCCCGGCGACTACCGGCCCAACATCCCCGTCGCCTTCTGGGCGTTCCGCTGGATGATCGGCTTCGGCATGGCCTCCTTCGCGCTCGGCCTGCTCGGGCTGTGGCTGACGCGGAAGAAGTTCATGCTGCCGCAGCACCTGCGGACCGGCGAGGACGAAGTGCCGAACCTGGTGCTCTTCAAGAACAAGGCCCTGAGCCCGAAGTTCACCAAGCTCTACTGGCTCGTCGCCCTGTGGACCCTGCTGTTCCCGCTGATCGGCAACTCCTGGGGCTGGATCTTCACCGAGATGGGCCGTCAGCCCTGGGTCGTCTACGGCGTGCTGCGCACCGAGGACGCGGTGTCCCCCGGCGTCTCACAGGGCGAGGTGCTCACCTCGATGATCACCTTCACGCTGCTCTACGCGGTGCTCGCGGTGATCGAGGTCAAGCTCCTCGTGAAGTACATCAAGGCAGGACCGCCCGAGCTCACCGAGTCCGACCTCAACCCGCCCACCAAGATCGGCGGGGACGACCGCGACCCCGACCGGCCGATGGCCTTCTCGTACTGAGGAGTTGACGTATGGAACTCCATGACGTCTGGTTCGTGCTGATCGCCGTCCTCTGGATCGGCTACTTCTTCCTGGAGGGCTTCGACTTCGGGATCGGGATCCTCACCAGGCTCCTCGCCAGGGACCGCACCGAGAAGCGGGTCCTGATCAACACCATCGGGCCCGTCTGGGACGGCAACGAGGTGTGGCTGCTGACGGCCGGCGGCGCGACCTTCGCCGCCTTCCCCGAGTGGTACGCGACGCTCTTCTCCGGCTTCTACCTGCCGCTGCTGATCATCCTGGTCTGTCTGATCGTGCGCGGCGTCGCCTTCGAGTACCGCGCCAAGCGGCCCGAGGAGCGCTGGCAGACCAACTGGGAGCGGGCCATCTTCTGGACCTCGCTCGTCCCGGCGCTGCTGTGGGGCGTGGCCTTCGGCAACATCGTGCGCGGCGTGAAGATCGACCGCGAGATGGAGTACGTCGGCAACTTCTGGGACCTGCTGAACCCGTACGCCCTGCTGGGCGGACTGGTCACGCTGACGCTCTTCACCTTCCACGGCGCGGTCTTCGCCTCCCTCAAGACCGTCGGGGACATCCGGGACCGGGCACGGGCGCTCGCGCTCAAGCTGGGGCTCGTCACGGCGGTGCTGGCGCTCGCCTTCCTGATCTGGACCCAGGTCGACAAGGGCGACGGCAAGAGCCTGGTCGCGATGGTGGTGGCCGTGCTGGCGCTGGTCGGCGCGGTCGGGGCCATCAAGGCGGGGCGCGAGGGCTGGTCGTTCGCGCTCTCCGGGGTCACCATCGCGGCGGCCGTGGCGATGCTCTTCCTGACGCTCTTCCCGAACGTCATGCCCTCGTCGCTGAACCCGGAGTGGAGCCTCACGGTGACGAACGCCTCGTCGAGCCCGTACACGCTCAAGATCATGACCTGGTGCGCGGGGGTGGCCACTCCGGTGGTGCTGCTCTACCAGAGCTGGACCTACTGGGTGTTCCGCAAGCGGATCGGTACGCAGCACATCGCTGACGCTCCGTCGCACTAGCCGCACTAGCTGATGCCCCGTCGCACCAGTGGGAGATGTTTCACGTGAAACCGATCGATCCGCGTCTGCTCCGGTACGCCCGGTCCACCCGTCGCTTCCTCGTGGCGGTGGTGCTGCTCGGCCTGGTCGGAGCGGCGCTGGTCGTCGCCCAGGCGATGCTCGTCGCCGAGGTGGTGGTGGGCGCGTTCGAGGACGGGCACTCCGTCTCCGAACTGCGCACCGCGCTGGTGCTGCTGGCGGCGGTCGCGGTCGGTCGGGGGCTCGTGTCCTGGCTCACCGAACTGGCCGCCCACCGGGCCAGTGCGGCGGTCAAGAGCGAGCTGCGGGGGCGGCTGCTCGAACGGGCGGCGGGGCTGGGACCCGGTTGGCTGGGGCAGCAGAAGACGGGCTCCCTGGTGGCGCTCGCCACGCGGGGGATCGACGCGCTCGACGACTACTTCGCGCGCTATCTGCCGCAGCTGGGGCTCGCGGTGGTGGTGCCCGTGGCGGTGCTGGCGCGGATCGTCACCGAGGACTGGGTGTCGGCCGCGATCATCGTGGTGACGCTCCCGCTGATCCCGCTGTTCATGGTGCTGATCGGGTGGGCCACGCAGAACCGGATGGACCGTCAGTGGCGGCTGCTCTCCCAGCTCTCGGGGCACTTCCTGGACGTGGTCGCGGGGCTGCCCACGCTCAAGGTGTTCGGGCGGGCGAAGGCGCAGGCGGAGTCGATCCGGAAGATCACCTCCGAGTACCGGCGGGCGACCGTGCGGACGCTGCGGATCGCGTTCCTGTCGTCGTTCGCGCTGGAACTGCTCGCGACGCTCTCCGTCGCGCTGGTGGCGGTGACCATCGGGATGCGGCTCGTGCACGGGGAGATGGACCTGTACACGGGGCTGGTGATCCTCGTGCTGGCGCCCGAGGCGTATCTGCCGATCCGGCAGGTGGGGGCGCAGTACCACGCGGCGGCGGAGGGGCTCTCGGCCGCCGAGGAGATCTTCGAGGTGCTGGAGGCGGGCCCCGCGGGTGGCGGGGCGGTGCCCGGGGGCGCCGTGCCCCGGGGGGTGCGGATCGAGCTTCAGGGGGTGAGCGTTCGTCACGCCGGGCGCGGTGAGCCCTCGCTGGACTCGACCGATCTGGTCGTGGAGGAGGGCGAGACCGTCGCCCTGGTCGGGCCGAGCGGGTCCGGGAAGTCGACGCTGCTCGACGTGGTGCTGGGGTTCGTCCCGCCCGAAGAGGGGCGGGCGCTCGTCGGCGGCGTCGAGATCGGGGACGTGGACCTCGCGCTGTGGCGGGAGTCGGTCGCCTGGGTGCCCCAGCGGCCCCATCTCTTCGCGGGGAGCATCGCGGAGAACGTACGGCTCGCCCGGCCCGACGCCTCGGACGAGGCGGTGCGCGGGGCGCTGGAGGCTGCGGGGGCCTGGGAGTTCGTCGCCGGGCTGCCGCTGGGTGCCAGGACCCCGCTCGGGGAGGACGGGGCGGGACTGTCCGCCGGGCAGCGGCAGCGGCTCGCCCTCGCTCGGGCGTTCCTCGCGGACCGTCCGCTCCTGCTGCTCGACGAGCCCACCGCCGCGTTGGACGGGGAGACCGAGGCGGGGGTCGTGGAGGCGGTGCGGCGGCTCGCGGTGGGGCGGACGGTGCTCGTGGTCGTGCACCGGCCCGCGCTGCTCGCGGTCGCGGACCGGGTGGTGCGGATCGGGGCCGCGGGGGCTTCGGGGGCGGTGCTCGGTGCGGGTGCGGGTGCGGTGCTCGGTGCGGGGGTGGCCGGGGCGGGGCCGCTGCGCGGGGCCTCTCCCCTCCCTGCGCCTTCCCACGACCGGGGCTCGGCCCCCGCCCCCGAAGCGATGAGCGCTGCTCCTGTGCCCACCACCAAGCGGGTCAGGGGAATGGCCCGGGAACTTCGGGGGCGGCTCGGTCTTGCCCTCGTTCTGGGGAGCCTCGCCCTGGGGTCCGCCGTGGGGCTCATGGCCGTCTCCGGGTGGCTGATCTCGCGCGCCTCCGAACAGCCTCCCGTGATGTACCTGATGATCGCCGTCACCGCCACGCGCGCCTTCGGGATCGGGCGGGCCGTCTTCCGGTACGCCGAGCGGCTCGTCTCGCACGACGCCGTGCTGCGGATGCTCGCCGACCTGCGGGTCGCGGTCTACCGGCGCCTCGAACGCATCTCCCCCGCGGGGCTGCGCAGGACCAGGCGCGGTGACCTCCTCTCGCGGCTCGTCGCCGACGTGGACGCGCTCCAGGACTACTGGCTGCGGTGGCTGCTGCCGGTCGGCGCCGCCCTCCTGGTGGGCGTCGGAGCCGTCGGCTTCACGGGCTGGCTGCTGCCCGAGGCGGGCGCCGTGCTGGCCGTCGGGCTGCTCGTCGCGGGCGTCGGGGTGCCCGCGCTCAGCGGGGCCGTCGCGCGGCGCGCCGAGCGCCAGTTGGCGCCCGCGCGCGGCGAACTGGCGACCAGAGTCGTGGACCTGCTGCGCGGCATCGGGGAACTGACCGTGGCGGGCGCGCTGCCGAGTCGGCTGCGGCAGGCCAGGGAGGCCGACGCGGTGCTGACCGGGATCGCCGCGCGGGGCGCCGCCGCCACCGCGCTCGGCGCCGGGCTCACCGCCCTGGTCACCGGACTGACCGTGGCGGGCGCCGCGCTCGTCGGCGTCCAGGCCGTGGGCGACGGCAGGCTGCCCGGCGTACAGCTGGCCGTCCTGGTGCTGACGCCGCTCGCCGCGTTCGAGACCGTCGCCGGGCTGCCGCTCGCCGTGCAGTACCGGCAGCGCGTGAAGCGGAGCGCGGAGCGGGTGTACGAAGTGCTCGACGCCCCCGTCCCCGTCCCCGAGCCCGGGCGGCCCGTCGCGCCGCCCGCCGAGGTGTTCCCCCTGGTGCTCGACGGGGTGTCAGCGCGGTACGAGGGGCAGGAGCGGGACGCGCTCGCCGGGTTCGGGCTGCGGCTCGACGCCGGGCGGCGGGTCGCCGTCGTCGGGGCGTCGGGGTCGGGCAAGACGACCCTCGCCCAGGTGCTGCTGCGCTTCCTCGACGTGCGGCAGGGGACGTACGAGATCGGCGGGGTCGCCGCGCGGGCGATGGCGGGCGACGACGTCCGCGCGACCGTGGGGCTCTGCGCCCAGGACGCGCACGTCTTCGACAGCTCCGTACGGGAGAACCTGCGGCTGGCCAGGCCCGGCGCCGACGACACCGAACTGCGCGCCGCGCTGGCGCGGGCCCGGCTGCTGGAGTGGGTGGACACGCTGCCCGACGGCCTCGACACCCCGGTCGGCGAGCACGGCGCGCGGATGTCCGGCGGACAGCGGCAGCGGCTCGCCCTGGCGCGGGCGCTGCTCGCGGACTTCCCGGTGCTGGTGCTCGACGAGCCCGCCGAACACCTGGACCTGGCGACCGCAGACGCGCTCACCGAGGACCTGCTCGCCGCCACGGAAGGGCGTACGACGGTGTTGATCACGCACCGGCTGCGCGGCCTCGAAGCCGTCGACGAGATCGTCGTGCTGGAACGGGGACACGTCGTGCAGCGCGGGGAGTTCGGGGAACTCTCGGTCGTCGAGGGGCCGCTGCGGCGCATGCTGGAGAGGGAGCGGGAGACGGAAGGACTCTCACAGCCGACTTTCCTTGCCAAATAGGACTAACTAATCTCTAGGCATGCCAGCGCCGGACCCGAAGGACTCCCTTGACGCCGCGACCGAGGCGACCCGCAGCCTGCAGGGTCTGTCCACCGAGCTGACCGCCCGCGTCCCGCAGCTCCTGGAGGCGATGCGCTCCGTGGGCACGGGCCTCGAACTGCGCTCCACCCTCGACCGGATCTGCCGGACCGCCGCCGAACTCGCCGACGCCCGCTACGCCGCGATCGGCGTGGTCGACGAGGAGGGCGACGGCCTCTCGGACTTCGTGACGTACGGGGTCCCGCAGGAGGTCGCGGACCGGATCGGGCGCCGGCCCGACGGGCACAGGGGGCTGCTGGGCGCGCTGATCCACGACCCCGTGCCGATGCGGCTCGCCGACCTGCGGACCGATCCGCGCGCGGCCGGGTTCCCCGAGGGGCACCCGGTGATGCGGACCTTCCTGGGCGTCCCCATCCGCGTCCAGGGCGACATCTTCGGCAACCTCTACCTGACCGAGAAGAACGACGGCGGCGAGTTCAACGACTACGACCTGCACATGGTGCGGGTCCTCGCCACCGAGGCCGGGATCGCGATCGGCAACGCCCGGCTGTACGAGGAGGCCCGCCAGCGCGAGCGGTGGATCGACGGCTCGGTCGCCGTCACCACCGCGCTGCTCGCCGGGGGCGACGCGGACGACGCGCTCGCCGTCGTCGCCGAACAGGCGCGGCGGCTGGCCGCGGCGACGGCCGGGATGGTGCTGCTGCCCGCCGACGAGGGGGCCCTGGAGATCGTCGCGGTCGCCGAGGACGAGCCCTCGGGGGCGCTCGGCACGGTCATCCCGGGAGAGAGCCGGGTGGTCGCGACGCTGCTGAAGGGCGAGGCGGTGTTCGTCGACGACTCGGCGACCGACGACCGGATGCTCACCCGCCTCGCGGAGCGGTACGGGCCGAGCATGCTGCTGCCGCTGCAGAGCGGCGGGCGGGTGCTGGGCGCGCTCGCCACGCCCCGCGCGCGCGGCGAGCGCCCCTTCACGGAGGCGGAGCGCACCCTGGCCACGCAGTTCGCCTCGCAGGCCGCGCTGGCCCTGATGATGGCGGACGCCCAGCGCGACCGGGAGCGCCTCGCGGTGTACGAGGACCGCGACCGGATCGCGCGGGACCTGCACGACCTGGTCATCCAACGGCTCTTCGCCACCGGGATGATGCTGGAGGGCGCCCAGCGCAAGTCGGTGGTGCCCGAGGTGCAGACGGGCGTCGGGCGGGCGGTCGACGAGCTGGACGTGACGATCCAGGAGATCCGCACCGCCATCTTCGCGCTCCAGCAGGGACCGGCCGAGGCGCCGTCCGGGCTGCGCACCCGCGTGCTGCGGGAGATCAACATGGCGGCCGTGCCGCTCGGCTACAAGCCCTCGCACCGCTTCGTCGGCCCGGTGGACTCGCTGGTCGGGGAGTTGACCGGAAAGAACCTCATCGCGGCGCTGCGCGAGGCGCTGTCCAACGCCTTCCGGCACGCGCGGGCACAGCACATCGAGGTCGTGGTCGACGCGACCGTGACCCTGCCCGACGGCACGCCCGGGGTGCGGCTCTCGGTCGCCGACGACGGGGTGGGCATCCCGGAGGGCGGTCGGCGCAGCGGGCTGCGCAACCTGCGGCGGCGCGCGGAGTCGCTGGGCGGGTCGAGCGACTGCGGGCCGGGGATCGGGGAGGACGGGGCGGGGACGACCGTGGTGTGGGAGGCCCCGCTGTAGTTCCGGGTGCGGGTGCGGGTGCGGGTGCGGGTGCGGGTGCTGGCTCCGGCTCCGGCTCCGGCTCCGGCTCCGGAACGGACACGGAAGGTGGGTTTGGCTGCGGATCCGGCGGTCCCGCGCCGTGCCGTCCGTGTGTGCGGGCGCTGGTCCGTTGGCGGGACGCGGCGCCACGCGCCCGTGCGGTTGCGCCGAAACCCCGGCGCCCGGGGCGACGATCCTGGGATGCGAACGCGACGTACAAGGGGGCGCAGGCGCTGCCTGGGGGCGCTGGCGCTCTGCGCGCTGCTCACCCTCGCGCCCGACCCGTCCGCACACGCCGCCGACGGGCCGGCCGCACGCCCCGGTGCCGGTAAGGCCGCAGGTACGAGTGCCGGTACGGGGGCCGGTACGGGCAGTGCCGCGGGCGGGTCCGACGGGCCCCGCGCGGGCGCCCGGGTGGCGCGGCTGTACGAGCAGGTGGCGCGGGCCACCGACGCGTACGAGAGAGGCAGGCGCGCCGCCGGGCTGCGGCGCGCCGAGGCCCGGCGCCTGGAGGTGCGGCTCGCGCGGCAGCGCCGGGTGCTCGCCGGGCACCGCGCCGGTCTGGGCGCGGTCGCCCGCTCCCAGTACCGCGCGGGCGCCGGGCCCGTCGCGGACACGGCCCGGGTCCTCCTCGCGGGCGACCCCGAGCGGCTGCTGCGCGGCCGGTACCTGGCGCACCGGGCCGACCTGGCGCTGGCGCGGATGCTGGACCGGGCGGTGCTGGCCGAGCGGGTGCTCGTACGGGACGAGCGGCGCGCCCGGGACGCCTGGCGCGACCTGGAGGCGCGCACCGCGCGGCTCGCGCTGCTGCGGCGGTCCGTCGAGGCGCGGCTGAAGGCGGTGCGGGCGCGCCTGGAGAGGGACGCGGAGCGCAGCGTGGCGGCCGGGAAGTGCGACGGCGTCGTACGGATGGCGCAGCGCGGGCTGCCGGACGGCGGGGCGTGGGTCGCGCCGCTGGAGTCGTACGCGCTGTCGGCGGGGTTCGACCGTGCGGGCGAGCGCTGGGCGCACCGGCACACCGGGCAGGACTTCGCGGTCGCCGTCGGCACGCCGGTGCGGGCGGCCGGTGCGGGGCGGGTGGTCTCGGTGTCCTGCGGGGGCGGCTTCGGCATCGAGGTGGTGCTCGGGCACGCGAACGGCTGGTACACGCAGTACGCGCACCTGTCGGCCGCCGCCGTCGAGCCGGGCGAGCGGGTGCGGGCCGGGCAGTGGGTCGGGCAGGCGGGGACGACGGGCAACTCGACGGGGCCGCACCTGCACTTCGAGGTGCGGCTGACGCCGTACCTGGGGTCGGGCGTGGACCCGATGGGGTGGATGCGGGAGCACGGAGTGGTGCTCTAGGGGTACGGGGGTACAGAGGTACGGGGTGTACGGGGTACGGGGTACGGGACCCCGCCTCCGTTCCCGCCCCGGGCTACCGGCCTTCGAGGATGCGCTCGATCACGGCCGCCACGCCGTCCTCGTTGTTCGACTCCGTACGGCCGGACGCGGCGGCGAGCACCGCCGGGTGGGCGTTGCCCATCGCGTACGAGGCACCGGCCCAGCTCAGCATCTCGATGTCGTTCGGCATGTCGCCGAAGGCCACGACCTCCTCGGCCGAGATGCCGCGCTCGGCGCAGCACAGCGCCAGCGTGGACGCCTTGGAGACGCCGGGGGCGCTGATCTCCAGGAGCGCGGTGGGGCTGGAGCGGGTGACCTCGGCGCGCGGGCCCACGGCGGCGCGGGCCAGGCCGAGGAAGGCGTCGGGGGACAGCTCGGGGTGGAAGGCGAGGATCTTGAGGACGGGCTCGTCCGCCTCGGCGGCCGCCGCGTCCAGGAGCTTCTCGGCGGTGGCGATGGAGAGCGCCGGGTCCATGTGCAGCGGGGGATAGGCGGGCTCGTGCTGTATGCCGCAGGTCCGCTCGACGGCGAACGACGTGCCGGGTGCGGCGGCGCGCAGCGTGCCGACGACGTCCAGCGCGGTCTCCCGCTCGACGGGGCGGACCTTGATGAAGCGGGGTGCTCCCGCGCCGTCGTGCCGCAGGTCGACGACGGCCGCGCCGTTGCCGCAGATGGCCAGGCCGTGGCCGTGCACGTGGTCGCTGACGACGTCCATCCAGCGGGCCGGGCGGCCGGTGACGAAGAAGACCTCGATGCCCGCACGCTCCGCCGCGGCGAGCGCGGCGACGGTGCGCTCCGACACGGACTTGTCGTCGCGCAGCAGGGTGCCGTCCAGGTCGGTGGCGATCAGCCGGGGGACGGCGGGGACGCGGCGGGGGGCGGTAGCTGAGGTCACAGATCCATTCTCGCGTACGAGGTGCACGGTAGTGCGAGGGGGCGCACATTTGAGAGCGTGCGCCCCCTTATGGAATCGACGAGTTCCGGTCAGTCCGGGCCGGTCCCGCCGGGCGGAGCCGGCCTCGTGGCGGACGGCCGCTCAGAGCTGGGCGAGCGCCTCGGTGGCGATCCGCTCGAAGACCTTCTCGTCCGCCGCGAACTCGGAGTCGGGAATGGGCCAGTGGATCACGATTTCGGTGATGCCGAGCGCCTTGTGGTTCGCCGCGAACTCCACGAAGGCGTCGACGGACTCCAGCGGGCGCTGCCGGTCCGGCGTGAAGCCGGTGAGCAGGATCTTGTCGAGTTCGTCGGGGTTGCGGTCGATCGCCTCGCAGGCCGCGCCCAGCTTGCCTACCTGGCCCCTGATCGCCTCGACGGAGTCGGCGGGCGTGCCGGTCTCGAAGATCTTCGGGTCGCCCGTGGTCACCCACGCCTGGCCGTACCCGGCGGCCAGCTTCATGCCGCGCGGCCCGGTCGCCGCGACCGCGAAGGGCAGCCGGGGGCGCTGGACGCAGCCGGGGAGGTTGCGCGCCTCGTGCGCGGAGTAGCGCTCGCCCTCGTGCGTCACGGACGCGGGCGAGCGCAGCAGCCGGTCCAGGAGCGGCACGAACTCGCCGAAGTGGTCGGCCCGTTCGCGCGGCGTCCACTCCTGTCCCGGGCCGCGCAGGGTGGTGGCGTCGAAGCCGTTGCCGCCCGCGCCGACGCCGAGCGTGATCCGGCCGTCCGAGATGTCGTCCAGGGAGATCAGTTCCTTGGCGAGGGTCACCGGGTGGCGGAAGTTCGGCGAGGTCACGAGGGTGCCCAGGCGCATCCGCGAGGTCGCGGCCGCGGCGGCGGTCAGGGTCGGCACCGCGCCGAACCAGGGGCCGTCGCGGAAGGACCGCCAGGCGAGGTGGTCGTAGGTGTACGCGGTGTGGAAACCGAGTTCCTCGGCGCGCTGCCAGTGGCTGCGGCCCTCGTCGTTCCAACGGTAGATCGGCAGAATCACAGTGCTCAGGCGCATGGTCACGACCTTAAGGGCCCAGATCGCGGACCGTCGCACGGGCGAGCCGCCGCGCGGCCGGGGCGGTCGGCGCAGGGCCTGCCGGGACCGGGGCGGTCAGCGCAGGGCCCGGCTGAGCCAGGGGGAGAGGTACGGGAACGGGATCAGCTCCCGGTACGTCTCGTCGCCCGGCAGCGGCACGGTCAGCCAGTAGCCGGGCGGGAAGAAACGGCCCTTCACGTGCGCGAGGCCGCCGAGGACCGAGCGGAGGAAGGCGGGCGCACGGTCGCGCGGGACGTCCGCGAACTCCACGCCTTCGACGGTGATCTTCGCGTCGCCGTCGGGGAAGACGTGCACGGTGACGGCGGGCGGGCCCGACAGCTCCACGTACGCCTCGTGCGGCAGGCTGCCGTCCGTGTCGAGGGCGGTGAAGGCGCCCGCGGCGGTGCGCCGGGACACCTGGTCGGTGCCGATGTCGTCGCTGACGCGGATCTCCAGGCCGTGCTCCCCGGCGATCTCGCGGATCGCCGTGACGACGGCTTCGGTGCTGGCGTGGCGCGGCTGGTCCATGGAACGGATCATGCCCCGGCGGGCCGGGTCCTGGGAACGCGGGGCTTCCCGGAGAAAACGCGGGGCTTCCCGGAGAAGGGGGGGGCGGGGCGCGGTTCAGGGGCGCGGCTCGCCCGGCAGGCGGAGGAACCGCGGGGGTACGGCGTCGGTGAGCCAGACCCCGTTCTCGCTGACCAGGAAGGTGTGGCCCGCCCGGTGCATCGCGCCCGCGTCCACCGACAGGACCACGGGGCGGCCGCGGCGGGCGCCGACCCGGGTCGCGGTGGCCCGGTCGGGCGAGAGGTGGACGTGGTGGCGGTCCATCGGGCGCAGGCCCTCCGCGCGGATCGCGTCCAGGAAGCGGGCGACGGTGCCGTGGTAGAGGTACGCGGGCGGTTCGGCGGGCTCCAGGGCGAGGTCGACCGTGACGGTGTGGCCCTGGTTGGCGCGGATCCGGTCGCCGTCCGGGCCGGTCTCGACGGTGAAGCGCTTCTTGTCGTTCTCGGCGACCACGTGGTCCAGTTCGTCGCGCGTGATGCGCATGCCGTGTGCGGCGGCCGCGCCCAGCAGCTCCGCCACCGGCACCCAGCCGTTCGCGTCGAGGGCGATCCCGATGCGTCCGGGCTGGTGCCGCAGGTGTTTCGAGAGGTACTTCGACACCTTCACGGTGCGTCGTTCGTCCATCCCGTCAGCGTGCCGGATGTGACGATCGTCGCGCATCCGTTTTTGGCGCTCAGGTTTGATCCACAGTCAAGTGTGGTTTTCCACAGGGGGAGTTGAAGGTTCTGTGGACAAGTGACGCCGGATTCAAGGGTTTTGGTCAACTATTCTGCCATTTGTCACAGTTGGGGCTAGAGCGTCCAATGTCCGGCTCTGTAGCTCCCGTTCGGTCGCCGCGGTGATGAAGGCCGCCGCGTTCTGCGCGCCAACCAGCCGCTGTACGGCCCTGATCGTCCCGCCGGGCAGGGCCACGGAACGCAGCTCGTCATCCTTCGCCGGGGGCTCGTCCGGCACCAGGTGCTGCTGGAGGTGACGGGTCGCCAGGGTCTGCATGGCGCGCGCGAGTTCGGCGTCCACGGTCTGCTGGGCGAGCGGGCGCAGGCGGCGGACGAGCGAGGCGGCTTCGGCCGCGTCCGAGTCCGTCGGGGGCAGATGGCCGAGGTAGCGCGCGAAGACGTGCTCGGTGGTGAACTCCAGGAAGCGCGCGGCGATGTGTTCCACTTGGCCCCGAAGTTCCCGCAGGTGTCCGGAGATTGCGGTGAGCGGGACTCCCGCCGCGTACAACTCCACGGCCACGGAGAGTTCCTGTGGGCTCGGAACCAGGAATTCCGCCTCGTTCCCCGGCAGCCGCTGGAGCACCCCAAGCTCCACCGCCTCGGCGATCGCCTCCTCGTCGGGCGTGCCGCCGAACTTCTCGTCCAGATCGGCCCGGGAGATCCTGGCCGACTGCTCGTCGGTCCACGGCCCGTGCACCTCGGCGACCAGTCCGAGCACCCCGCCGAGACCGCGCCCGGAGTCCCACGCCTCCAGCAGCTCCTTGATGGACGCCAGGGTGTAGCCGCGCTCCAGCAGGTCGGCGATGCGGTGCAGCCTGGCCAGGTGCTCCTCGCCGTACACGTTGGCCCGGCCGCGCCGCTCCGGCTTGGGCAGCAGCCCGCGGTCCTGGTAGGCGCGGATGGTGCGGACCGTGGCGCCGCTGAGATGCGCCAGGTCCTCGATGCGGTACTCGACCGCCGACGCCTCGGACAAAACCACTCCCCACTCGACCCGTCGCGGCGCGGCCCACCGCGCCCGAGCGATGGTACGACCCGCCTACAGCGGAGGCTCCATCCTGGCTATCGCCCGCAGCGCCCTGGGCGTGAAGCGCGACATCAGGTGTGCGCCGCGCGCCTCGGGGGTGACCGGCACGACCGCCCGGTTCTGCGCGACGGCCCGCAGGATCGCCGAAGCGACCTTCTCCGGCGGGTAGTTGCGCAGCCCGTACAGCCGTGACGTGCGCTTCTGGAGCCGCTTCTGCTCGGTGTCGTCGACCCCGGTGAAGGTGGTCGTCGCGGTGATGTTGGTGTTGACGAGTCCGGGGCAGATCGCCGACACGCCGATGCCCTGCCCGGCCAGCTCGGCGCGCAGGCACTCGCTGAGCATCAGCACGGCGGCCTTCGACGTGGAGTACGCCGGCAGTGCCTTGGACGGCTGGAAGGCGGCGGCCGACGCGGTGTTGACGATGTGGCCGCCCTGGCCGCGGTCGGCCATCTGCTTGCCGAAGATCCGGCAGCCGTGGATGACGCCCCACAGATTGACGTCCAGGACCCTCTTCCAGTCCTCGGCCGAGGTGTCGAAGAAGGAGCCGGAGAGCCCGATCCCGGCGTTGTTCACCAGGACGTCCACGATGCCGCACTCCCTGGCGACCTTCTCGGCCAGCTTCTCCATCGCCTGCTCGTCGCTGACGTCCACCGCTTCGCCCCAGGCTTCGGGGGCGCCGATCAGCCGCGCCAGCTCCGCCGTCCTGGCCGCCCCCTCCGCGTCCCGGTCGACGGCCACGATCCGCGCCCCCGCCTCGGCGAACGCGAAGGCCGTGGCCCGGCCGATGCCGCTGGCCGCGCCCGTGACCAGCACCAGCTGGCCGCCGAAGCGCTCGGCGTAGGGGCCGTCGGCCAGGGCGTCCCGCGCGGACGCCCCGCCCTCCACCGCCGTCGCGAACTCGTTGATCCACGCCGTCAGCCGGTCGGGCCTGGTGCGCGGCACCCAGTGCTTGGCGGGCAGGCTGCGGCGCACCAGCTGCGGCGCCCACCGCTCCAGGTCGTCGTAGAGGTGCTCGGAGAGGAAGGCGTCGCCGGTCGGGGTGATCAGCTGGACCGGGGCGTGGGCGAACGCGTCGGCGCGCGGACGGCCCAGCCTGGCCCGGACGTTGTCCCGGTAGAGCCAGGCGCCGTGCGCCGCGTCCGAGGGGAGCGAGGCCGTCGGGTAGTCGCCCGCCGGGACCTTCTCCAGACGCTCCAGCAGCCCAGGCCACCGCTTGCCGAGCGGTCCGCGCCAGGCCAGCTCGGGCAGCACGGGCGTGTGCAGCAGGTACACGTACCAGGACTTGGCGCCCTGGCCCAGGAGCTGGCCCACCCGGCGCGGGGTCGGCCGGGTCACGCGCTGCTTGATCCAGTGCCCGAAGTGGTCGAGGGACGGGCCGGACATGGAGGTGAACGAGGCGATCCTGCCCTCCGTGCGCTTGACCGTCACGAACTCCCAGGACTGCACCGAGCCCCAGTCGTGCCCCACCAGGTGCACCGGCCGGTCCGGGCTCACCGCGTCGGCGACGGCCAGGAAGTCGTCGGTCAGCTTCTCCAGCGTGAAGCCGCCGCGCAGCGGCGTCGGGGCCGTCGACCTGCCGTGGCCCCGCACGTCGTACAGCACCACGTGCCACCGCTCGGCCAGCCGCTCGGCGACCTCCGTCCAGACCTCCTTGCTGTCCGGATAGCCGTGCACCAGCAGCACCGTCGGCTGCGCGGCGTCGCCCAGCTCCGCGACGCACAGCTCGACCCCGCCCGTACGCACCCAGCGCTCGCGCGCGCCCGTGAGCCCGCCGCCCGCTGCCCCGCCGCCCGCTGCGATGTCGCCCACTGCCCCGCCGTCCGCCGCCCCGCTGCCCACCGTCACGCCGCCTTCTCCTCAGCCCAGCGCCGCACGTGCGGCAGGTCGTCGTCCAGCCAGAACGCGCTCTGTTCGGGGTCACGTGAGTCGGTGACGACCAGGATCTCCTCGAACTTCGCGCCCGTACCCCGGAATCCGAGGTGCGGCTCGACCGCCCACAGCCCCGGTCGGGGAGGGTGGTCGGAGAACTTGTACGGGGACCAGAGCGGCGACCAGCCGTCCCGGTGCCCGTGGACCGCGTCGCTCGCCAGGCCCTTGAGCGCCTGCGTGCCGAACCCGAACACGGTCGGCGACCAGCGGCGCTGCTCGACCCGGTCCACCTTGTGCGCGATCACGCCGAAGGGGTACGCGCGGTGCCGGTTGGCGTACCCCTGCCGGACCATCAGCCGCTCCACGTCCTCGTAGATCTCGCGCAGCGACCGGCGCTCGCGGACCTCGCGCAGGATCAGCTCGCGGTGCGCCTCCAGGTCCGCGAGCAGCCTGTCGTGCACGGGGTTGAGGCCCAGGCAGCCCGAGTACCCGACGTCGGCCACGTACCCCTCGTACACCGGGGCCATGTCCAGGACGAACGGCATCCCCGGCTCCAACCGCCGGTTGGTGGGGAAGAACTGGAGGGGTATCCGGAAGTTCGTGAACGCCGTGCGGTCGCCGAACCAGGCGAACGGCAGGTGGAACCAGTCCCGCACCCCGCGGGCGCGCAGCCACTCCCGCTGCATCCGGGCCGCCTCGCGCTCCGTGACCCCGGGCTTGAGCTGCGCGGCCACCGCCTCCGCGCACTCGTAGGCGAGGCGCTGCACCGTCCTGAACCCGCGCAGGTCCGCGTCCAGTTCGCCCCTCGATGGAGTGGCTGGGGTCATGGCTGAGGTCATGCCACCGTCCGTCCGTGTGCGGTACGCGTCCGTAACTTGACACTGATGAATGTGACAATGCCCGACGGCTACGTCAAGGGGTCCGACGCCGACCTGGGGACAACTCGGGGACGGCTCGGGGTCCGCCAGGGGTCCGCCCAGGGTCTGCCCAGGGTCCGCCCGGGGTCCGCTCCGGGGCGCCGCCCCGTACCTGTCACCAGACCTGTCGCCGGACCTGTCACCTTCCGTCGCCCATGTTGTTCACTTTCGTCTCCTCCCCCTTACGGGTCCGTACTCCTGCGGTCGGACAGCGATCCAACCGTCAAGGCTGACGCCCGATGTGGCGCGCGCCACTACCGTCGGAGACGTGACTGTGATCGCGACCGAAAGCCTGAGCAAGCGGTTCCCCCGGGTGACCGCGCTTGACCGGCTCTCCTTGGACATCGGGCCCGGTGTGACCGGCCTGGTGGGCGCCAACGGAGCCGGCAAGTCCACCATGATCAAGATCCTTCTTGGTCTCTCCCCCGCCACCGAGGGCCGGGCCCGGGTGCTCGATCTGGACGTCGCCACGCACGGCGCCGAGATCCGCGAGCGCGTGGGCTACATGCCGGAGCACGACTGCCTGCCGCCCGACGTCTCGGCCACCGAGTTCGTCGTCCACATGGCGCGCATGTCGGGCCTGCCGCCCACCGCGGCCCGCGAGCGGACCGCCGACACCCTGCGCCACGTCGGGCTCTACGAGGAGCGCTACCGCCCCATCGGCGGCTACTCGACCGGCATGAAGCAGCGCGTGAAGCTGGCCCAGGCGCTCGTCCACGACCCGCAGTTGGTGCTGCTCGACGAGCCGACCAACGGCCTCGACCCGGTCGGCCGCGACGAGATGCTGGGCCTGATCCGCCGCGTCTGGACGGACTTCGGCATCTCGGTCCTGGTCACCTCGCACCTGCTGGGCGAGTTGGAGCGCACCTGCGACCACGTCGTCGTCATCGACGGCGGCAAGCTGCTGCGCTCCAGCTCCACCAGCGACTTCACCCAGACCACCACGACCCTCGCGGTCGAGGTCACCGACTCCGACGCGCACCCGGACGGCACGGCGGCGGTCCGCACCGCCCTGGCCGCCGCGGGCGTCGTGCTCCACGAGGGCCTGGAGGACGGCCTGCCGGGCGCCGGGCACATCCTGCTCGTCGAGGCGGCGGGCGAGGAGACGTACGACGTCGTGCGGGACACCGTCGCCGAACTCGGCCTCGGTCTCGTACGGATGGAACAGCGGCGCCACCACATCGCCGAGGTGTTCCGCACGGAACAGAGCCAGGAGCACGAGCCGCAGGCCGCCGCGCAGAAGGGAGCCGGCCGATGAGCACCGAAGCCGCCCAGAGCCCCGGCCAGGGGCCGGGCCAGAGCCGGATCCACAACATCGGCTACCGCGACTACGAGGGCCCCCGCCTGGGTCGCGCCTACGCCCGCCGCTCGCTCTACTCGCAGTCCCTGCGCGGCGCCTACGGCCTCGGCCGCAGCGCCAAGTCCAAGGTCCTGCCGATGATCCTCTTCGCGGTGATGTGCCTGCCCGCGGCGATCATCGTCGCGGTCGCGGTCGCCACCAACCTCAAGGACCTCCCCCTGGAGTACACGCGCTACGCGGTCGTCACCCAGGCGGTCATCGGCCTCTTCCTGGCCGCGCAGGCGCCCCAGTCCGTCTCCCGCGACCTGCGGTTCAAGACGATCCCGCTGTACTTCTCGCGCCCGATCGAGCGCGTCGACTACGTCCTCGCCAAGTACGTGGCGATGGCGTCGGCGCTCTTCGCCCTCACCGCGGCGCCCGTCCTGATCCTCTACATCGGCTCGCTGCTCGCCAAGATGGACTTCGCCGAGCAGACCAAGGGCTTCGCCCAGGGGATCGTCTCGGTGGCCCTGCTCTCCGTGCTCTTCGCCGGGATCGGCCTGGTCATGGCCGCGCTGACGCCGCGCCGCGGGTTCGGCGTCGCCGCCGTCATCGCCGTCCTGACCATCAGCTTCGGCGCGGTCTCCACGATCCAGGCGATCGCCTACGAACAGGGCTCGATCGACTCGATCGAGTGGTTCGGCCTCTTCTCGCCCATCACGCTCGTCGACGGGGTGCAGACGGCCTTCCTCGGCGCGACGACCGCCTTCCCCGGCGGGGGCGGTCCCGGCGCCGGCACCGGCGCGGTCTACCTCCTCGTCGTCCTCGCGCTGATCGCGGGCTCCTACGCCGTGCTGATGCGCCGCTACCGGAAGGTCGGACTGTGACAGTCATCGACATCGACCACACCTCCCGCTGGTTCGGCAACGTGGTGGCCGTCAACGACGTCACCATGTCCATCGGCCCCGGAGTGACCGGACTGCTCGGCCCCAACGGCGCCGGAAAATCGACCCTGATCAACATGATGGCCGGTTTCCTCGCGCCCTCGACGGGAAGCGTGACGCTCGACGGCAAGCCGATCTGGCGCAACGAGTCGGTCTACGAGGAGATCGGCATCGTTCCCGAGCGCGAGGGCATGTACGACTTCCTCACCGGCGAGGAGTTCGTCGTCGCCAACGCCGAACTGCACGGACTCGGCGCGAAGGCGGCCCAGAAGGCGCTCGCCACGGTCGAGATGGAGTACGCCCAGGACCGCAAGATCCAGACGTACAGCAAGGGCATGCGCCAGCGCGTGAAGATGGCGTCCGCGCTGGTCCACGAGCCGTCCGTGCTGCTCCTCGACGAGCCGTTCAACGGCATGGACCCGCGCCAGCGCATGCAGCTGATGGAGCTGCTGCGCCGGATGGGCGCCGAGGGCCGCACCGTGCTGTTCTCCTCGCACATCCTCGAAGAGGTCGAACAGCTCGCCTCGCACATCGAGGTGATCGTCGCGGGGCGGCACGCCGCGTCCGGCGACTTCCGGCGCATCCGCCGGCTGATGACGGACCGCCCGCACCGCTATCTGATCCGCTCCAGCGACGACCGCGCGCTCGCCGCCGCCCTCATCGCCGACCCGTCGACCGCCGGGATCGAGGTGGACCTCAAGGAGGGCGCGCTGCGCGTCCAGGCCGTCGACTTCGGCCGGTTCACCACGCTGCTGCCGCAGGTCGCCCGCGCGCACGGCATCCGGCTGCTGACCGTCTCGCCGTCCGACGAGTCCCTCGAATCGGTCTTCTCCTACCTCGTAGCGGCCTGAAAGGAGCTGAGACGGACCATGTACGACCCCACAGTCGCCCGGCTCACCTACCGCGCGCTCCTCGGCCGCCGCCGAGCGCTGATCCTCTTCGCCCTGCCCGCGCTGCTGATCCTGATCTCGGTTGCGGTGCGCATGCTGAGCGGCGCCGACGACCAGACGGCGGCCAACGTGCTGGGCGGCTTCGCGCTCGCCACGATGGTGCCGCTGATCGGCGTCATCGCGGGCACGGGCGCGATCGGCCCCGAGATCGACGACGGCTCGATCGTCTACCTGCTCTCCAAGCCGGTGAAGCGCCCGACGATCATCCTCACCAAACTGACCGTCGCGATCGCCGTGACGATGGTCTTCTCCGCGCTTCCCACCGCGATCGCCGGATTCGTCCTGAACGGCAACGGCCAGCAGGTCGCCGTCGCGTACACCGTCGCCGCGCTGGTCGCCTCCATCGCGTACAGCGCGCTGTTCCTGCTGCTGGGCACGGTCAGCAGGCACGCGGTGGTCATCGGCCTGGTCTACGCGCTGGTCTGGGAGGCCCTGTTCGGCAGCCTGGTGGCGGGCGCCCGCACGCTCAGCGTCCAGCAGTGGTCGCTCGCGGTCGCCGAGAAGGTCACCGGCGGGGACGGCCTGATCACCTCGGACGTCGGGCTGCCGCTGGCCGTGGTGCTGCTCGCGGGCGTGACGGGCGTCGCGACCTGGTACGCGGGGCAGAAGCTGCGCACGCTGACCCTGGCGGGCGAGGAGTAGGCCCCGCCGGTACGGGGAAGGGGCGGCCGTCCACGGGGGGCGGCCGCCCCTTCCCCGTACCCCGTACCCGTGCGGGTCCTCAGACCTTCCGGTCGCGGGCCGCGAAGAGGCCCACCACGAGCGCCGCCGCGCACACGCCGAGCACCAGCGCGATCGGTACGGTCCAGCTGCCCGTCGCCTGGTAGACCGCGCCCGCCGCGAGCGGACCGGCCGCCGCCAGCAGGTAGCCCACCGTCTGCGCCATCCCGGACAGCCGCGCCGCCGTCAGCGCGTCCCCCGAGCGCAGCACGATCATCGTCAGCGCCAGCCCGACCGCGCCGCCCTGCCCGACGCCCAGGACCGCCGACCAGAGCCAGGGCAACCAGGGCGCGGCCGCCGGAGCCACCATCAGCCCCACGTACCCCGCCCCCACCAGCGACGTCACCAGCACCACCAGCGGGCGCTGGCCGCGCATCCGGCCCGCGAGGAGCGGCACCCCGAAGGCGCCCGCGACCTGCATCAGGTTGTTGAAGGCGAAGACCACGCCCGCGGCCGACCGGTCCATCCCGGCGTCCGTGAGGATCGTCGGCATCCAGGCGATCAGGACGTACGTCCACAGGGACTGGAGCCCCATGAAGAGCGTCACCTGCCAGGCCAGTGCCGAGCGCCACACGCTCCCGGCCGGGGCGCCGCCCGCGGGGGAGGCGCGCACCTCGTGGCCGGTGCGCCCGCGCGCGATCAGCACCTGCGGCAGCCAGGCCGCGGCCGCGAGCGCCGCCAGCAGCGACCAGCAGGCGAGCGACGCCTCCCACGACCCGCCGAACGCCTTCTCCAGCGGCACGGACGCGGCGGCCGCCACCGTCGCGCCCGCGATCATCGCGCCCGTGTAGACCGAGGTCATCGCGGCGGCCCGGTCCGGGAAGTCCCGTTTGATCAGCCCCGGCATCAACACGTTGAGCAGCGCGATCGCCGTGCCGACCAGCACCCCGCCGCCGTACACCGCGAAGACCGACGGCACGACCCGCACCAGGATGCCGACGCCGAGCAGCACCAGCGCGGCGAGGAGCACCGGCTCGGTGCCGAACCGCCGCGCCAGCCAGGGCGCGACCAGCGCGCCGAGCCCCAGGAAGAGCACCGGCACGGACGTGATCAGCGAGGTCGCGGTCGAGGAGAGCCCGAAGCCCTCGCCGATCTCACCGACCAGCGGCGAGACGCTGGCCAGCGCCGCCCGCATGTTGAGCGAGGCCAGCACGATCCCGACGAGGAGCAGCGCCGGGTGCGCCAGCAGCGCTCGGCGGGCCGCCGCCGCGCGGGGCGAGGGCCGGACGTCGGCCTCCGCGTCCAGGAGGAGCCGGTCGGAATCCGGGCGTGACAAGGCTGCCGCCTCTCTTCAAGGCTCGAAGGTCTCGTACGTGGGGGAGCGGGCGGTTCCTACGGGGCCGCGGGCCCCGCCGGTGCGGTCGGCCCTGCCGGTGCGGCCGGCCCCGTCGGCGCTTCCAGGGCCGCCAGTGCCGCCAGTGCCGCCAGGGCTTCCATGGGGCCCCGCAGCAGCTCGCGCGCGACCCGCTCGGCGGCCGCCGCGTCGCCCGCCTCGACGGCGTCGACCAGCGCGGTGTGCGCGGCCAGGTCGATCGGCGGCATCTCGTGGTCGCCCAGCGCCTCGGCCAGGGACTCGTGGACCTGGACCGAGAAGAAGCGGTACACCTCGACGAACGCCGCGTTGTGCGTCGCCTCCACGACGCCCTGGTGGAAGGCGACGTCGGCGTCGGCCGCCCGGTCCCCCTCCTCGTGCAGCGTCACCAGGGCCGCCCGCAGCCGCAGCAGGTCGTGGGCGTCGCGCCGCGCGGCGGCCAGCCTGGCGGCCTCCGCCTCCAGGGCGACCCGCAGCTCCAGCACGTCCAGCGCCCCGGCGTGCCGGATCCCGCGCAGGACGGCGGACGGGTCGGCCGTCGACCGCACGAAGGTGCCGTTGCCCTGCCGCGATTCCAGGAGCCCCGCGTGCACCAGCACCCGGACCGCCTCGCGCACGGTGTTGCGGCCCACGCCCAGCTGCTCGGCGAGGTCGTGCTCGGTGGGGATGCGGTCGCCGACGGACCACTCCCCCGAGGTCAGCTGCGCGCGCAGCTGGTCGACGACGGTGTCCACGAGGGACTGGCGTCCCGCGGCCCGCAGCGCCATCTGAATTTCCCCAATCACCCGGTTGCCCAGTCATCCTACAACTGTGCGCCGACGAGGTGCGGGCGAAAAAACGGGTGGCGCCCAACGGCCGCCCCGGGCACAGTGGTTGGGCTGGTCCGGGCACGCGCCGGACGGCACGGAAGACCGGGAGAGGAGCGCGGCGACGACCGGCATCACGAGTCCGCCGCGTTCCCGACAAGGACGGCCCCGGGCAGGCACCGGAGTAATCACCTCACTCCGCCGAGCCGCCCGCGGGGCCCGTCCGGGGGCGGCCGTTCCGCGCACCGCGCGAGGCCGCCCCACCCACGTGATCCGGGGCGTGCGTCAGCCGCCGAGCAGCTGCTCCAGGACCACCGCGATCCCGTCGTGCTCGTTCGACGCGGTGATCTCGTGCGCGACGGCCTTCAGGTCGTCGTGCGCGTTGGCCATCGCCACGCCGTGCTGCGCCCAGCCGAACATCGGGATGTCGTTGGGCATGTCGCCGAACGCGATCGTGTCCGCGGCCTTCACGCCGAGCCGCCGCGCGGCCAGCGAGAGCCCCGTCGCCTTGCTCAGCCCGAGCGGCAGGATCTCCACGATCCCCTCGCCCGCCATGACCACGTCCACCAGGTTGCCCACGGCCTCGCGCGTGATCCGCGCGAGCGCGTCGTCGGAGAGCCCGGGGTGCTGGACGTACACCTTGTTCAGCGGGGCGGCCCACAGCTCGGCCGGGTCCTCGAAGGGCACGACGGGCAGCGGCCCCTCCTGCACCCGGTAGCCGGGGCCGACCAGCACCTCGCCGTCGAGCCCGTCGCGGCTGGCGGCCAGCGCGAGCGGCCCGACCTCCGCCTCGACCTTGGAGAGCGCGAGACCGGCGAGCTGCCGGTCCAGCGTCACCGAGGTCAAAAGCCGGTGCTCGCCCGCGTGGTAGACCTGCGCGCCCTGTCCGCACACCGCGAGGCCCTCGTACCCGAGGTCGTCGAGGATGTGCCGGGTCCAGGCCACCGACCGGCCGGTCACGACGATGTGCGCGGCGCCCGTCGCCGTGGCGGCGACGAGCGCGTCGCGGGTGCGCCGCGAGACCGTCCCGTCGGAGCGCAGCAGCGTCCCGTCCAGATCGGTCGCGATCAGTTTGTACGGAAAGGGAGCGGTGGTGCTCACTTGGCGATCGGCTCCAGGACCTCACGGCCGCCCAGGTAGGGGCGGAGGACCTCAGGCACGCGCACCGAGCCGTCGGCGAGCTGGTGGTTCTCCAGGATCGCCACGATCGTGCGCGGGACGGCGCAGAGCGTGCCGTTGAGCGTGGCCAGCGGCTGCACCTTGCTCTTGCCGTCCGCGCTCTCGCGCATCCGGACGGAGAGGCGGCGCGCCTGGAAGCTGTCGCAGTTCGACGCGGAGGTCAGCTCGCGGTACTTGCCCTGGGTCGGGATCCACGCCTCGCAGTCGAACTTGCGGGACGCGGAGGCGCCGAGGTCGCCGGTGGCCACGTCGATGACCTGGAAGGGCAGTTCGAGGCCGGTCAGCCACTGCTTCTCCCAGTCCAGGAGGCGCTTGTGCTCGTTCGCCGCGTCGGCCGGGTCGACGTACGAGAACATCTCGACCTTGTCGAACTGGTGGACGCGGAAGATGCCCCGGGTGTCCTTGCCGTACGTGCCGGCCTCGCGGCGGAAGCACGGCGAGAAGCCCGCGTAGCGCAGCGGGAGCTTGTCCGCGTCGATGATCTCGTCCATGTGGTACGCCGCGAGGGGCACCTCGGACGTGCCGACGAGGTAGTAGTCGTCCTTCTCCAGGTGGTACACGTTCTCGGCGGCCTGGCCGAGGAAGCCGGTGCCCTCCATGGCGCGCGGGCGGACCAGCGCGGGGGTGAGCATCGGGGTGAAACCGGCCTCGGTGGCCTGCGCGATGGCCGCGTTGACCAGGGCCAGCTCCAGGAGCGCGCCGACGCCCGTCAGGTAGTAGAAGCGCGAGCCCGACACCTTGGCGCCGCGCTCGACGTCGATGGCGCCCAGCGCCTCGCCGAGCTCCAGGTGGTCCTTGGGCTCGAAGCCCTCGGCCGCGAAGTCGCGGATCGTGCCGTGCGTCTCCAGGACGGTGAAGTCCTCCTCGCCGCCGACCGGCACGTCCGGGTGGACGAGGTTGCCGAGGCGCAGCAGGAGGCCCTTGGTCTCCTCGTCGGCCTCGTGCTGCTCGGCGTCGGCGGCCTTGACCGCGGCGGCGAGTTCACCGGCCTTCTTGAGGAGGCCGGCCTTCTCGTCGGGCGCGGCCTTGGGGATCAGCTTGCCGAGCGACTTCTGCTCGGAACGGAGTTCGTCGAAGCGGACGCCGGACGACCTGCGCCGCTCATCGGCGGAGAGCAGGGCGTCGACGAGCTCGACGTCCTCTCCACGGGCGCGCTGGGAGGCGCGAACACGGTCGGGGTCCTCACGGAGCAGGCGAAGGTCAATCACCCCACCAGGCTACCGGTGGGCGCTTCCGGCGCTCGAACCGATATTGCCTTGCGTGTCGCTATGTCCGAATTGCTGCAATATCGCCATAATGCGGAATGGTGAGGGGAAATCCCCTGTGGATACCCGCGGGTACCGTCAATTCGCCCCCGGTCATTCCCCGGGAGGGTGCGGAACGCGCCAGGCGGGTTGACGTACTTCCCGTGCGGGAGGCGGCAGTTGGCGCCGGTTGTCCACAGGAATGCACAGGGCCGGGATGTTATCCACAGGGTGTGCGAGAAACCTGTGGACTTCGGAATTGATCGCTCCGAAAGCCGTTGACCAGGCCGCGATCCCCTTGTTCAAACCCCCCTCACGCACTCATTCGGGTGGGAATTCCTCGCCCTGAAGAGTTGACCCGTGGAGCAGGGGTGACGTGGCCCGATCTGTCACCCTGTGGACGGAGCTGGGGTCACTGAGCCGATTTGTCGACTGTGTCGGCCCGTCTTGTCGACTTGTCCCCAGGTCGAGTCTCAGCCCTGTGGATAACTTCTGTGGGTAACGTAAATAAGCAGGTAGGCCTGGCCTAAACCGTCAGGACCGATCAGATTCGGCCGTCTTCGCAGCGCTTCAGCCAGTCCGATGCCGCCAGGAACTCCTCGTCCGACGTGCCCGTCCGCAACTCCCGCACCTCGTCGGGCGAGACCCCGGCCCTCGGGTACGAGCCGAGGAAGCGCACCTCGGGGCAGATCCGCTTCAGCCCCATCAGCGCCTCGCCGACGCGCCGCTCCGAGACGTGCCCCTCGGCGTCCACCGCGAAGCAGTAGTTGCCGATGCCCTCGCCCGTCGGACGGGACTGGAGCAGCATCAGGTTCACCCCGCGCACCGCGAACTCCTGGAGCAGTTCGAGCAGGGCGCCCGGGTGGTCGTCGCGCTGCCAGATGACCACGGACGTCTTGTCGGCGCCGGTCGGGGCCGCGGGCCGGGCGGGCCTGCCGACCAGCACGAACCGCGTCTGCGCGTTCTGCGCGTCGTGGATCTCGGTGAACAGCGGCTCCAGCCCGTACGTCGCCGCCGCGAACTCGCCCGCGAACGCCGCGTCGTACCGCCCCTCCCGCACCAGCCGGGCGCCGTCCGCGTTGGACGCGGCCGACTCCCACACCGCGTCGGGGAGGTTGGCCTCCAGCCACTTGCGCACCTGCGGCTGGGCCGCCGGGTGCGCGGTGACCGTCTTGACGTCCGAGAGCTCGGTGCCGGGCCGCACCAGCAGCGCGAAGGTGATGGAGAGCAGCACCTCGCGGTAGATCATCAGCGGCTCGCCCGACGCCAGCTGGTCGATGGTGGCGGTGATGCCGCCCTCCACCGAGTTCTCGATCGGTACGAGGGCGGCTGCCGCCTCCCCGCTGCGCACGGCGTCCAGGGCCGCCGGGACGGAGACCGCGGGGACGAGCTCGCGGGCGGCGGCCTCCGGCAGCTGTCGCAGCGCGGCCTCGGTGAACGTGCCCTCGGGGCCGAGATAGGTGTAGCGGGTGGCTGACATGCGGTCACCCTAATGGGCCCCGCAAGATCACTGCGCCGTACCGCGTATTGATCTTGCGGCGGCCCTACGACTCCAGCAGCCGCTGCCCCACGTACTCCCCCTCCACGGCCCCGCCCGGCACCGCGAACAGCCCGCTCGACTCGTGCCGGACGAACCGCGACAGCGCGTCGCCCCGGTCGAGCTTGCGCTGCACGGGCACGAAGCCGCGCAGCGGGTCAGCCTGCCAGCAGACGAAGAGCAGCCCCGCGTCCGGCGTCCCGTCGGGGGAGAGCCCGTCGTGGAAGGAGAACGGCCTGCGCAGCATCGCGGCGCCCGCGTTCTGCTCGGGCGCGGAGATCCTGGCGTGGGCGTCCGCCGGGATCACCGGCTTGCCGTCGGGGCCCGCCTCGTCCAGCGCGAGCGGGGTGCGCTCGGTGCCGCCGGTCAGCGGGGCGCCGTCCTTCTTGCGGCGGCCGATCACCTTCTCCTGCTCGTCCAGCGGCAGCCGCTCCCAGTCGTCGAGGAGCATCCGGATCCGGCGCACCACCGCGTAGGAGCCGCCCGCCATCCAGGCGGGGGCGCCGCCGTCGGGGACGAAGACCCGCCGCTGGAAGTCGGGCTCGTCCGGCTTGGGGTTGTTGGTGCCGTCGACCTGGCCCATCAGGTTGCGCGAGGTCATGGGGGAGGCCGTCGCACCGGGCGAGCGGTTGAACCCCTTCATCTGCCAGCGCACCTTCGCCGCCTGCCCCGCCTCCTTCTGGAGCGCGCGCAGCGCGTGGAAGGCGACCAGGGCGTCGTTCGCCCCGATCTGCACCCAGAGGTCGCCGCCCGAGCGCTTGGCGTCCAGCCGGTCGGCGGAGAAGTCGGGCAGCGGGTCGAGCTGGCGCGGGCGGTGCGCCGCCAGGCCCGTACGGTCGAAGAAGGAGTGGCCGAAGCCGAAGGTGACGGTCAGCGAGGAGGGGCCCGCGTCCAGCGCGACCCCGGTGTCCTGCGCGGTCCGCTCTCCGGCCATCAGCTGCTCGGCCACCGCCGACCAGCGGCGCAGCAGGGCCACCGCCTCCTTGCGGCCCGCGCCCGGCACCAGGTCGAACGCGGTCAGATGGCCGTGCGCCTGGGACGGGTCGAGGATGCCGGACTGATGTTTCCCGTGAAACATCGCCCGCGTCGAGCCCACCGTGGAGAGCGCGGTGCCCGCCCGGCCGTCGTCCTTCTCCTTGCGCCCCGAGCCGTCCAGCGCGCTGTAGACGTACGAGCTGCCGGCCGCGCCGAGCACCGCTCCGGCCGCGCCCGCGGCGCCGGTGCGGGCCAGCAGCCCGCGCCGGGAGAGGCCGCCGTCGTTCGCGGTACCGGCCGCGGGGCCCTTCCCGCCGTTGCTCACGGGGTCGTTCTTGGTCTCGTTCGCAGTCTCGTTCGCGGTCACGATGCAGGTCAGCCGATCTTCACGTTCTTGTCGATGGTGGTCTGGTCGATGTCCGACGTCCGGACCGTCACGGCGATCTTCCAGTCGCCCGGCATCGGGAGCTGGACGCCCTTGGCGGTCCAGTGCCCGGTCGCGATCCGGTCGGGGGCGACCGGCAGCGGGCCGATCTCCTTGTCCTCCAGGGTGAGGGCGACCTGCACCTCGGGGACGTCGAACGGCTTGCCGTTGGCGCGGTCGACCCAGACGTGGAGCTGGTTGAGGCCGGTGCGGCCCGGGTCGAGGCTGAGCCGTACGGTGCCCTTGCCGTCCGCGCCCCCGGTGTCGAACGGCAGCGAGATGTTGACCGGGCGGTCGGGCACGGCGGGCTGGGACCGACCGGCCGAGGTGGCGGCCGCGGCCTCCTCCTCGGTGCGGCCCGGCTCGGTGGACGTCAGCACGGTGGTCACCGCGAGCAGCACCACCGCGACGGACGCCTCCATGAGGACCGAGCGGCGCAGCCCGGAACGGACCGGGTCCGCGTCGCGGATCTTCTTGCTGCGTACGGCGTCGAGGGCGGCGCGCTGCCGGGCGAGCTGCGCGGCGCGCTCGGGGTCGGCGTCGGGAGTGGTGTCGGAAGCGGCGGTCCCGGCGGAGGCATCGGCGGACGCGGGCACGGAGACCGGCTCGCGCTCCCGGGCCTCCTCGCCCGTCGCCGCGTCCTCCTGCTCTTCCGACTCCGACTCCGACTCCGACTCCGACTCCGACTCCGACTCCGTCACCGTCTGCTCGCCGAGCCGGCCCGTCCAGCGCCGCGAGAACCACGCGACGCCGACCATCAGGGCGACCAGGGCGACCTTGACCAGCAGCAGCTGCCCGTACTCCGTGCCGGTCAGCGCCGACCACGAGCCGACCTGCCGCCACGACTGGTAGAGCCCGGTCGCGGTGAGCGCGACGACGCTGCCGAACGCGACGCGCGAGAAGTTCCGTACCGCCGAACCCTCGATCGAGGGCACCTTGTACAGCGCCACCAGCAGCGCGGCGAGCCCGCCCAGCCAGACGGCGACGGCCAGCAGATGGAGCACGTCCACCGGCATGGCGACGCCCGGCTGGATGCCGGTCGACGCGTGCTCGGAGAGCGCCCAGGTCCCGGCGATCCCGGCGGCGACGACACCGCCGCCGATCGCCAGACCGAAGGTGAGGTCCTGCTTCTCCTTCGGGTCCTCCCGCCGGGCGTACGCCCCGAAGAGCACGGCCACGAACAGCGCGGCGGCGCCGAGCAGCAGCAGCCGCGAGACGAGCGCGGCACCGGTCTTGGTCTCCAGGACCGCCTTGAGCCCGTCGAGGTCGAAGGCGTCGCCCAGCTGCCCGGACGAGGTGTAGGGGTGGCGCAGCAGCAGCATCGCCAGCGTGGCCGCGGTGATCGTCACCCAGCCCCGGACGACGAGCCGCTGCACGGGCCGCTCCCCCGCCCCGCGCCGCCAGCAGGCCAGCACGAAGGCCGCGCCGCCGACGAGCAGCACGAACCCGGCGTACGAGGCGTAGCGCGCGGCGTCGTAGAGCCGGCCGACGAGGCCGCCGCCCGCCACCTGGTCGGGGAGGTCGACGGCGGTGCTCGAAGGGGCGCCGATGGAGAAGGTGAAGGCCCCGGACACCGGGTGGCTGTCGGCCGAGACCGCCTGCCAGGCCACGGTGTACGTGCCGTCGGCGAGCCCGGCGCGCAGGTTCACGCCGTACTTGATGACCGAGCCGCTGCACATGTCGCGCAGCTCGCCGGTGTCGGCGCGCTTGCCGGTCGGGTCCAGGACCCGGATCGACTCGCCGTCCATGGCGATCTGCTCGGAGAAGGTGAGCGTGACCGCCTTGGGAGCGGTGGCGACCACCGCCCCGTCCTTCGGGTCGCTCCCGGTGAGGGCGGCGTGCGCGGACGCGGGGCCCGCACCGGCGAACAGTGCGAGCAGCGCGCCGAGCAGCGCGGCCGCGAGGAGCGCCGGATGTCCGAAGCGCGGGGCGGTGGCCGTCGTGATCATCGGGGGATGGTCCTCCCTGTCAGTGCTGGTGCTGCTTGGAGGTGTGCGTCTGCTCCATCACCGGCAGTTCGAGCTTGACCGGGTCGGACTTCTCGAAGTGCAGCTCGACGGTGACCTTCTGGCCCTTCTTCGGCTGCTCCTTGATCTTCATGAACATGATGTGGCTGCCGCCGCGCTCCAGCTTGAGCTCGCCGTTCGCGGGGATGTCGAAGGACTCCACCCGCCGCATCTTCTGGTCCTTGGTCTCGTGGATCTGGACGTCGTCGGAGAGCGGGCTGGTGACGGAAGTGAGCTTGTCGGCGGTGCCCCCGCTGTTCTTGACGGTGAGGAAGCCGCCTGCCATGTCGCCGACGGGCTGCGGCATGAAGGCGTCGCTGACCTTCAGCTCGGGCTTGCTCTTCGCGTCCGAATCAGAGGTGGAGCAACCCGTCAGCGCCAGCCCTGTGGTGAGGGTGGCTATCGCGGCGGTGACGAGGGTGGTGCGGCGGTTCACGGGTTCTCCCCCTTGACGATCTTCGGCAGGTCCTTGGTGTAGTCCTCGGGCGTGGTGTCCTCGCCGTACAGGACGTACCCCTGGTCGGTCTTCGGGGAGAACGCGATGACCTGGGCGCCGTGCATCGAGGTGATCGAGCCGTCCTTCTCCTTCTTCGGCGGGTCGATGCCGATGCCGAGCTGCCTGGCCCCGGCCTGGATGGTCGGGAAGTCGCCGGTGAGGCCGATGAAATCGGTGGTGCCCATGCCCTTGAGCCACTTGCCCAGGGACGCCGGGGTGTCCCTGATCGGGTCGGTGGTGACCATGACGACCTGGAGGTTCTTCTGGTCGGCCGCGGGCAGTGCCTTCCTGGCGACGGCGATGTTGCCCATCGTCATCGGGCAGACGTCGGGGCAGTTGGTGTAGCCGAAGTAGATCAGCGTCGGCTTGCCCTTGGTCCGCTCGCGGAAGTCGAACTTCTTGCCCGAGGTGTCCGTCAGGACGAAGTCGGGCTTGGTGAACGGCCGGTCGAGGACGGTCGCGGCCTTGTTCGACTGCGTCGTGACGACGTCGGCCACCGGTGACTTCGACTTCTTGTCGCCGTCGTCCGACCCGCAGGCGGACAGGGTGAGAGCGGCCGCCACCGCGAAAGCGGCGGCCGCCAGAGACTTCTTGTGCATGAAAGAGGTATCCCAGTCGAGGAGGGGAACGTCAGGCTCGGGCGCGCCGACGGGAGGCAACGAAACCGAAGGCGAGCCCCGCGACGCCGACGACGATGCCGGCGATGCCGAGGGCGCGGGCGGTGGTGTCGCTGCTGTCGCCGTCGTCGGACGAGGCCGACTCCTCGGCGTGCGCGTCCTTCTCGCCCTTCTCGCTCTTCTCGTCCTTGGCCTCGGCACCCTTGGCACCGCCGCCGTGGTGGTCGTCGGACGCGGCGCTCAGTTTGAGCACGGGGGCGGGCAGGGCCGGCTCCTTGTCGCCCTGCGGCACCTCGATCCAGCGCACGACCTCGTTGTTGTCGTACGTCTGGAGCGCCTTGAAGACCAGCTCGTCGGCGTCCTCGGGGAGCTGGCCGACGGAGAGCGGGAACTGCTGGAACTCGCCGGGGCCGATCTTGCCGCCGGTCCAGGTGACCTTGGAGACGGCCTCGGTGATCTTCTTGCCGTGGATCTCCAGCGGCTTGGCGAGCTTGGCCTTCTCGACCTTGACGGTCCAGCCGGGGACCGGCTGCGGCATCACGGAGGCCAGCGGGTGCTCGGTGACGGGGAAGGACACTTCGAGCTTGTTGGTCGACGCCTTGTCGCGCTCGTTGGGCACCTTGAAGTTGATGGTGGCGTAGCCGCCCTTGGCGGCCTCGCCCTGCGGCTGCACGCTGACGTGCGCGACGGCGGGGCCGGCGAGGAGCAGGACGGTCGACGCGGCGACCGAGCCCGCCACCGCGATACGGGAAACGTTCATGGCAGAAACACTCCGCGGAAGAAGGGAGGGTGGGTGGTCCGGCGCGCGGGTGCGCGACGGCATCGCGACACCGCTCCCCCTGTCGTACGGAATCCAATCCCGTACGGAGTGCTGGGCGTCGCGTCAGGCTGCGAGGCGGTACGCGCGAGCGGGCGGACCGCGCCTGGTCACCGCGTGCTGGAGCGGGTTCCCCGGCGACGGCAGGGGCGCGTCGAGCGCGGTGCGCGGCGCCCGCGGGCCCCGCGGGGCACCGGCCAGTCCGGCGCGCAGCACCCGCACCAGCGCGAGCGCGGTGCGCAGCGCCCGCAGCCTGGCCCCCTGTGCGAGGGCACCGGCCGAAGCGGCCGACAGCCGGGCGACGCGGAACAGCGCGACCTCGCCGCGCCGCAGCAGCCAGCCCGTCACCAGCGCGGCCAGCAGGTGGCCCAGCACCATGGAGAGGCTGGGCAGCACGCCCCCGGCGACCGCGGCGGACGCCTGGTGCGCGGCCTGTCCCGCGGCCGCTGACGCCTGGTGGGCGGTGTGTCCCGCGCCCTGCGCGGGGGAGAGCCCGGCGTCCGTGACGATGCGCCGCGCCTCGATCGGGTCGATCTGCGCGGGCCCGGCGCCGCAGACGAGCTTGGCGGCGAGCCGGACGAACGAGTCGCCGCCCGAACCGCCCGCGCCGGCGGCCGCGGCGTCGAGGCCCGCGTGCCGCTGCCCGACGCCGAAGAGCGCGTGCAGCGCGAGCTGACCTGCGACCATGGCCGCCACGATCTGGCCCAGGGAGCGTTCCCGCCCGGCCAGCAGCGTCACCACCGCGAACATCCCGACGAATCCCACGAGCAGCGTCCACCACGGCACGGCCGCGCAGGCGGCCAGCACGTGTCCGGTCGCGGACAGCACGACGCAGACCGCGGTGAACACCGTGGCCCTCAGCAGTCGCAGTCCGGCACCGGCGCGCGCGGCGGGGTGGACGAGGGGGGTCGACATGGCGGGGCCATCATCGCACTGCGCCCCACCCGTTCACGCGGCAGGTCCGGAACGTCGGCTCTGTCCCCCGCCGCCCTACACCAGCGCACGGCGCGCGCACATCCGCCGTATGAGCGCTCTCACGCCGACCGGGGGCTTACGGAGGGCGTACAGCGGCAATACGTATCGATATGTCGAGCCGCAGCCAGGAGGCCGAAGCATGAGCATCTGGTGGTCCCTCCACTTGCGGCGCGAGGCGGCGAGCGTGCCGCTCGCCCGCCGTCTCCTGCTCGGTGCCATGGAGACGGCCGGGGTGGACCCGGAAGTCTCCTTCGACCTGTCGGTCGCGCTCAGCGAGGCGTGCGCCAACGCGGTCGAGCACGGCGGGGACGGCGCGGAGGGCGGCTACTCGGAGGCGTACCGGGTGACGGCGTACCTCGACGGCGAGAAGTGCCGCATCGAGGTGGCCGACTCGGGGCCGGGCTTCGCCCCGCGCCGGGGCCGGGCCCCGGCCCACGAGAGCGAGGAGAGCGGCCGCGGGCTCTGTCTGATCGAACAGCTCGCCGACCACGTCCACTTCAGGAGCAGGCCGGGGCAGGGCGCCGTGGTCAGCTTCGACAAGATCCTCAAATGGCGGGAGGGCGCGCTGCTCGGCGTCGTGTGACGTCCCGAGCGGCGCGCCCTCCCGGCGCGGTCCGGCGGATCAGCCCTTGAGCGCGGCCATCCACGCCTCGACCTCGTCCGAGCGGCGCGGCAGCGCGGCGGAGAGGTTCACGTTGCCGTCCTCGGTGACCAGGATGTCGTCCTCGATCCGGACGCCGATGCCGCGGTACTCCTCCGGCACGCTCAGGTCGTCGGCCTGGAAGTACAGGCCCGGCTCGACGGTCAGGCAGACGCCGGGCTCCAGGATGCCGTTGACGTACGACTCGGTGCGCGCGGCGGCGCAGTCGTGGACGTCCATGCCGAGCATGTGGCCCGTGCCGTGCAGCGTCCAGCGGCGCTGGAGGCCCAGCTCCAGGACCTTCTCCACGTCCAGGTCGCCCAGCAGGCCCCACTCGACCAGCTTGGTGGCGAGCACGCGCTGCGCGGCGTCGTGGAAGTCGCGGAACTCCCCGCCCGGCTTGACGGCGGCGATGCCCGCCTCCTGGGCCTCGTACACCGCGTCGTAGATCTTGCGCTGGAGCGGCGTGAAGGTGCCGTTGATCGGCAGCGTGCGGGTCACGTCGGCGGTGTAGAGCTCGGTGGTCTCCACGCCGGCGTCGAGCAGCAGCAGGTCGCCGGAGCGGACCGGGCCGTCGTTGCGCACCCAGTGCAGGGTGGTGGCGTGCGGGCCCGCGGCGCAGATGGAGCCGTAGCCGATGTCGTTGCCCTCGACGCGGGCGCGCAGGAAGAACGTGCCCTCGATGTAGCGCTCGCTGGTCGCCTCGGCCTTGTCGAGGACCTTCACGACGTCCTCGAAGCCGCGCGCGGTGGCGTCGCAGGCCTTCTGGAGCTCGGCGATCTCGAAGGCGTCCTTCACCAGGCGCGCCTCGGAGAGGTAGACCCGCAGCTCCTCGTCGCGCTCGGCGGTGACCTTGTCGGTCAGCGCGGCCTCGATGCCCGCGTCGTGCCCGCGCACGGCGCGCACCGGGCCCGTGGCCTCCTTCAGCGCCTCGGCCAGCTCGCGGACGTCCTTCGCGGGGAGCCCGAGCAGCTGCTCGGCCTCGGCGAGGGAGTTGCGGCGGCCGACCCACAGCTCGCCCTGGCCGTCGAGCCAGAACTCGCCGTTCTCGCGGTTGGAGCGCGGCAGCAGGTAGATCGTGGCCTCGTGGCCGTCCGCACCCGCGGGGCTCTTCGGCTCCAGCACCAGCACGCCGTCGTGCGTCTGGTCGCCGGTCAGGTAGGCGTACTCGGTCGAGGCGCGGAAGGCGTACTCGGTGTCGTTCGAGCGGGTCTTCAGGTTGCCCGAGGGGATGACGAGGCGCTCGCCGGGGAAGCGCGCGGAGAGCGCGGCGCGGCGGGCCGCGGTGTGCTCGGCCTGCGCGATCGGCGCGAGGCCGGTCAGCTCGGTGTCGGCCCAGCCGGACTTCATGGACTCGGCAAGCTCGTCGGACACGCCCGGGTACAGGCCGTTCTTCCGCTGCTTGATCGGCTCTTCTTCGGTCTCCGGGGTCTCCGGGTTGAGCTCGTCAGCCACGACGTTTTCTCCTAGGTACGACGCTGGGGCCCTGCCGGGTCCCCGTCCATCGTACGGGCGTACGGGAAGGGGACCAGAGGCAGAAGACCCTGGACACCGCGTTCCGGGAGCTCGCGCGGCACGGTGCGCGGGCCGGTGCGCCCCCCCCCGGCGCCGCTCACTCGAAGCGGGCCGCCAGCAGCACCGCGTCCACCCCGTCGTCCACCGCGTCCCGCTCCTCGGGCAGCACGGCCCGCAGCACGTGGTCCGCGATGGCCCCGGGGTCGTCCCTGACGGCCTTCGGCACGCTCGCCGCCGCCGCGTGCAGCCGCGCGAAGGCCCGGTCCATGGGGTCCCCGGTCCTGCGCAGCAGCCCGTCCGTGTAGAGCAGCACCGTTTCTCCGGGCTCGGGGGAGAGCTCCACGCTGGGCGCCTCCCAGCAGGAGAGCATCCCCAGCGGCGCCGACAGCGAGGTCTCCACGTACTCCGTGCGCCGCTCGCCGACCAGCAGCGGCGGCGCGTGCCCCGCCCCGGCCAGCACGATCTTGCGGCGGGCCGGCTCGCAGTAGGCGAACAGCGCGGTCGCCGAACGCGCGGGCTCGGTCAGCCGCAGCAGCAGCTCCAGGTCGGACAGTACGGCGACGGGGTCCTCGCCCTCCATCACCGCGTACGCCCGCAGCGAGGCCCGCAGCCGTCCCATCGCGGCCAGCGCGCTCGGCCCCGAACCGGTCACCGAGCCGACGGTCAGGCCCAGCGCCCCCTCCGGCAGCGGCAGCGCGTCGTACCAGTCGCCGCCGCCGCGCGGTCCCGTGCGGTGCCGCGCTGCGAGCTGCACCCCGGAGACCCGCGGCAGCCTG
Organism: Streptomyces sp. NPDC050504; assembly: GCF_044458065.1. NCBI lineage: Bacteria > Bacillati > Actinomycetota > Actinomycetes > Kitasatosporales > Streptomycetaceae > Streptomyces > Streptomyces sp. NPDC050504. The sequence continues at coordinate 815,260 of NZ_JBITHO010000003.1, forward strand.
CTCGGCAGCAGTTCCTCGGCGACGTCCGCGACCCGGGCGCGCGCCCGCTCCAGCTCCACGAGCCGGGCCAGGTGCTCGGACGCGTAGCGGGCGTACAGCCCGACGAGGTGGCGCTGGCGCCCGGTGGGTTCGGCCGGTTCGTCGTACAGCCAGACGGCGGCGCCGAGCTTGCCGGCCGTCCCGGTGGCGAGCGGCACGGCGTAGCTCGCGCTGTAGCCGAGGCGCGCCGCGACCTCGCGGTGGCGCGGGTCGAGGGCCTCGTCGCCCAGCAGGTCGGGCACGGCGACCGGCTCGGGCAGCGTCGCTCCGTCGGTGCCGGTGCCGGTGCCGGTGCCGGTGTTCGCGAGGTCGTCCAGGTCGTCGAGCACCCGGCCGAGCGCGGAGGAGTGGCGGGGGACGGTCTCGATGTGGCCGAGGTCCGCGTGGGCGAGCCCGAGGCCGACGGTGGTCACGGGCCCCTGTCCGTCGGCCGGTTCGAGGACGACGAGGCCGCGGCGCGCGCCGACGAGCGCCGACCCGGCCCCGAGCAGCTCGCGCAGCGCGTCCTGGAGGGTCCCGGTCCTGGTCAGGCGCTCGGTGAGTTCATGGAGCGTGGTGAGGTCCGAGACCCAGCCGGCCAGCCGGTCCTGGATGAGGACGCCGGGTCCCGCGGGGCTGCCCGCCCTGGCCTTCGCCGCGGCAGTGTGCGCGGGGGCGGGAACTGTCGGATCGAATCCGGCCACTTTCGGCAGATGTGGGGTAGTCATGCCGGCCGGCTTTCCAGCTGGAGCGTTTCCCGAAATAGCATCGCAAACCCCCATGTCATTCTGCGCCGCCACGAGTGGATCCACATGTACACGCACATGTAAGGGGATGTCCAGCATTGTCAATAGGGGACTTGTGGTGTCTGCGGGACTGCTAAGTTGGCTGGAAAAAGCACCCGACAGCGCTGGTGCACGGTCGACTGAGGGCGTTCAACACGGCGTCGTTCGCGACGTGTTGGGTACCTAAACGGTGAGGGCAAGAGCAGTTGCGGCTGCTGAGGAACCTGGCACCGGGCCTGGGCGTCTTAACCCCTGACGGCCGCGCCCACACCCCCGAGTGGCGGGGTTTCGCACTCCGGGGACGGCATGTGCGAGCGCACTGGCACACCGGACCCCTCGCCATGCACGAGGCACTGGAATCCGTACAGCACAGCCTGGCAAGGCATGTACGCACCGTGAAGTGTTGTGCACGCGGCGTGACGCGCGTGATGTGATGTGGACCTCGGCGTTCAACGGAAAGGAACGAGCGCTCATGCGCGAGATCCTCGGAAGGCGACGCAGGCTCCGGTTCTGGCGCAAGGGGAGTCCTGCCCAGCTCGAAGCGGCGCTGACCTGCGCCGTCGCATGGCAGTGGCCGGTGCTCCCCGGCGTGGGGCTGAAGTCTGCGGGCGGCCGCGGCGACCGCGGGCGCGGCTGCGCCTGCCCCGACCCCGAGTGCGCCGTGCCCGGGGCGCACCCCTTCGACCCGGGGCTGCTCGCGGCCTCGACCGACGAGCGCATGGTCCGCTGGTGGTGGACCAACCGCCCGACCGCCCCCGTCGTGCTCGCCACCGGCGGGCACGCCCCGTGCGCGGTGAGCCTGCCCGCGATGGCGGGCGCGCGGGCGCTGGCCGCGCTCGACGCGATGGACGTGCGGCTCGGCCCGGTCGTGGCGACGCCCACCCGGTGGTCGCTGCTGGTCGCCCCGTACTCCCTGGAGCAGCTGGGCGAGCTGCTGCACACCCAGGACTGGGTGCCGGGCTCGCTGCGGTTCCACGGCGAGGGCGGCTATCTGATGCTGCCGCCGTCCGAGACCGGCGCGGGCCAGGTGCGCTGGGAGCGGGCCCCGCTGGAGGGCTCCGCGACGCCGTGGCTGCCCGACGTGGAGGCCGTTGTGGAGGCGCTCGTCGAGGCGAGCGTCAGCACGCCGGACGGCGGAAGCAGGCTCGCGTACTGACCGGCGCGCCGACGCACCCGCGTGCGCGGGGAGGACTGCGGGAAGGGCAGCCCTCACTCGTACGGGTGTGAGCGGGCACCGGATCTGCGGGAATTGGGCGCGCGGCAGCCCGGCTGCCGCGTTCGCGCCGATATCTTCGGCAGACCATGAATCTCCGCATGATCGGGCTCGCGACGGTGGTGGTGTGCACCGCGCTGCTGCCGCTGGCCGCCTCCGCAGGACAGGCCGGATCCGGTTCGGAAACCGGGTCCGGGCTCGACCCCGTCCTGGACCCCCTGCTCGGGTCCGGGACGTCCGACGCGGAGCCCGGGAGGCCCGCGGAGCCCGCCGGGTCCACCGCCGCGTCCGCCGCGCCCCGCGCCCCCTCGCGTCCCCCGTTCGGCCCCACGTCCCGGTGCGGTCCCGAACTGACCTCTCCGGACGGGATCGAGGCGCAGACCTGCGTGCTGTCCGAGGGGCGCGACACCTGGGCGCGCACGTACTACCGGAACACGACCGGCGCGGAACTCGACTCCGTACTCACGCTGATGGCTCCCGCGGGGCGGACCGTGCGGGTCCACTGCGAGGTGACGGCGGCCGACGAGCCGGGCGCGTGCGAGACGCCGCGTGAGGCGACGGCCGGCGGGGCGGGGGCGTACACGGCGGTGGCGGAGTTCGCCGACGCGACGGGCGAGGGGCCGCTGCTGCTGAGGTCGGGGAGCAACTCGGCCGCACCGTCTGAGCGTTGACGCGGGGTCCGGCCGTGGGCGGGGCGGGCTCCGCCCGGAAACGTAAAGGGCCCGATCGCTGGCGACGGGGGATGCACCAGCGACCGGGCTTCTAGAACGGTAACAAGAGATCTGCGGTTCGCAAATTCGATCTCGGCTATTCGGACAGGCATTTACCTGCCATTACGGGGAGTTGTGACCGGAGTCACCGGCATCTGTCCCGCTTCGTCACCGTCAGCTGAGGGTCACCTGGCGGTTGGTGAGCCCGCCGCGCGCCCGCCGCTCGTCCGCCGTCAGCGGGGTCGGCTCGGCCAGCGCACCCGCCAGGCGCTCGGCGAACGCGGCCGCCGGCTTCTCGCACTCGTCGGCGCCCATGCCGGTCGGCAGGTCCCAGACGGGGACCACGAGACCGTGCGCGCGGAACGACCCGACCAGGCGCGTTCCCTCGCCGAGCGAGGACAGACCGGCCGCGTGCAGCCGGGCCAGCGCGTCGAGCAGCTTCTCCTCGGGGTGCAGCATCACCCAGCGCAGGTGGTTCTTCTCGGGCGTCTCGCACCAGTAGGCGGCGTCCACCCCGGCGAGCTTCACGGTCGGGATCGCCGCCTCATTGGCGCGTTCCAGTGAGGCGGACACCTCGGGCGTGGCGTTCTCCGCGTCCGGAATCCAGAATTCGAAGCCCGTGTGCACGACCGGCTCGAAAGCGGCGTCCGCGTCGAGGAGGTCCTGGAGGCGCGGACCGTCCGCGTCGGCGCGCCCGGCGGCGACCGGGCTGCCCGGCTCGGCGGTCAGCGCGCGCCCCAGGGTGTCGGCCAGGTCGCGGCTCAGGTCGCCGGACGAGGTGTCGTTCTGGAGCGCGAGCAGGACGGTGCCGTCGTCGCGGCGCAGTGCGGGCCAGGCCATCGGGAGGACGGTCGCCAGCTGTACGGACGGCACGCCGTCGGGCAGCCCGTCCTTGAGCGTGAGCTCCACCGTCGCCGCGGGCACCAGCTCGCGCAGGGCCACCCAGTCGGCCTCGCCCGGCAGCCCGTCGAAGGGGCGCTGGACCAGCTCGGTCACGGCGTGCGCGGCGGCACGGCCGTGACACGCCTTGTAGCGGCGGCCGGAGCCGCACGGGCACGGTTCGCGGGCCCCGACGACCGGGATCTCGCCATCCTTGAGCTGCGGCTTCCCGGCGGCCTTGGTCTGGGGACGCTTCTTGGCCATGTGAGGCTTTCTCCCGAGTGCGTACGGCGGTGCAGTGTCGGGCGCGAGCCTAGCCGGAACGGGGCGCGCCGGGCCTCATCAGCTCGGGCCGGACGCGGCCCCGCACGTCCACGCGGGTTCAGACCGCGCGGCCCCGCACGTCCTCGGGAGTCCGGGCCGCGCGGCTCCGCACGTCCTCGCGGGTTCCAGCCGTGCGGCCCCGTACGTCCTCTGGGAGTCCGGGCCGCGCGGCCCCGTGCGGCCTCGTCGGCGTCAGTCCAGGTCCTCGTACGCGTCCAGGAGGTCGTACCCGCCCCGCCCGTCGTAGCCGCCGCCACCACCGCCACCGGCAGCGGCCGCGGTCGCTGCCGCGGCGGACGGGCCCGTGACGCGCGTAGCGAAGTCCTCGCGCCGGTGCCCCTCCGTGACGAGCACCCAGACGGTGACCTCGCCCGCGGCGTTGTCCCGTACGCCCCACTCCTGGGCGAGGGCGCCGATGATGGTGAGCCCCCTGCCGCCGTGCGCTGTCACCGACGGTGTGGCCGGAACCGGTCGGGTCGGACCGCCCCCGTCCGTCACCTCTACGGTCAGCCCGCCCGCTCCGTCCACGTGCCACGCGGCCCTGACATCGCCGTCGCCGACCTCGCCGCGCCCCAGCGGCCTGCCGTGCCGGCAGGAATTGCTGAGCAGTTCGGAAAGGATCAGTACGGCATCGTCGACGACCGATTCGGCCATCCCCGTGCTGCGCAGGTCCTCGCGCAACCGGTGCCTCGCCTCTCCCACGCCCGCAGGGCCATGGGGAACGGCCATGCTCGACGACGTGGGCACCTTCTGTGCCACCACCAACGCCACCCCCGAGACCTCCTTCGCCCCACGCCAACGAGTCAATGCCCCAATGGACTGGACCGGAAACCGGCCAACCCCTGGTCGGTGACGCACTCGGGACGATCGAACACGGACCGAATGCGCCGGGGCACTCCCTGTGACGGCAGGTGCGGGCGGTACGAGAGGTACGGGGCGCGAGCACCGGGGCGGTGCGGGCGACCGGACGCCCGGTCCGGTCGCCCGCCGCGACGGACCCCGGTCCTGCCGGGGCCGTCGGCACCGGTGCCCTACTTCTTGAAGTTCCTGACCTTGAACTCGCTGTCCTCCTGCAGCGCGGCCTCGTTCGCCTGCTTGTAGTTGGCTTCCAGGACCGAGGGGATGCCCGCGTAGTTCAACGCGCGGTCCACCCTGCCGCGCAGCTCGGCCCAGCCCTCGGTGTCGTCGTCGGCCAGCGTGACGCGGGCGAGCTTCTGGAGCTCGGCCCTGGCCTTCCTCCGCGCGGCGGCGGCGCCCTTGTTCCCCGCGACGGCGTCGTCCTTCAGGAAGGCGTTGTTCCGGAGCTCGGTGAGCACCTTGATCTGCTGCTCCTGCGTCTTGCCCGCCTTCTCCTCCTCCATGGACAGCACGAGGCCGTCGTTGCGGTCGCCCTCGGCCCGGTACTCGGGGAAGTCCTGGAAGTCCGGCATGCTGAGCCGCTTGAGCAGCGTGCTGATCGGCTCGATCCGGCCGTTGCGGCCGCCCGGGTCGACGCCGCCCACGAGGTGGTCGGGGACGTAGGTGACGAGGCTCCCGCCGACCGCGAAGGCGGACACCTGCTGGAGCCAGTCGCCCCTGACCTCGTACTGGTCGGAGTCCTTCGACTTGTCGACGTTCTGGTTCAGCTTGCGCGTGTCGGTGACGTCCTTGGTCTGCGCCTCGCTGACCGCGTTGTTGGTCACCTGCTGGTAGACGTAGAGCGGGACCAGGAACGAGCGGACCATCGACGTGGTCTTCGAGTCGATGGCGCCCTTCGTCTTGCCGCGGTTCTTCTGGTCCTGGTACGTGCGCATGTAGTGCATGGAGCGCCACGGACGGCCCATGTTCAGCCAGGCGCCGTCCTTCTGGTTCACGAGGTCGATGGCGCCGTCCTCGTGCTGGTGGACGTCCTTGAAGCCCTTCTTGGCGTCCGACACGGGGACCGGCTGGAAGACGGTCTGGTAGACCCGGACGCAGGTCTCCCCGCCGCTCTCCTCGGTCTCGATGTCGCCCCGGTTGGTGAGGGACTTCTTGTTGGCGACCTCCGCCACGTAGCTGGGCTCCTGGTGGACCGCGCGCTGTACGGAACCGGTCGCGGGGGTCCCGGCCGGTCCTGCGGCGGACCCGGCGCGCTGCACGGGGGCGGCGCCGCTCATGACGCGGGTGGCGTTGGCCTCGGCCTCGCGTTCGAAGCGGTCGGACGGGTCGGAGACCTTCAGGCCGTTCCCGTCGTCCGTGCCCGCGACCGGGCCCTGCCGCTGCTGGATGACGTGGGTCAGCTCGTGGGCCAGGGTGTGCTTGTCGCCGCCGCCCTCGCCGATGACCACATGGGAACCGGAGGTGTACGCACGGGCACCGACCGCCGCGGCGGACGCCTTCGCGGCGCTGTCCGTGTGGACCCGTACGTCGGAGAAGTCGGCGCCCAGGCGCGCCTCCATGTCGCTGCGGGTCCCCTCGTCCAGGGGGCGGCCGCCGGTGCGCAGGACGTCGTGGACGGCGGAGCGCTGCACGGCGGCCTGGTTCGCCCGGTCGGCCTGTTCCGTCTGTCCCGCCTGTTCCGTCTGGTGTCCGCAGCCGCCTGTGTGCTGGTGCTGCTCGGGCTGCGCCCCGGGGTGCCCGCCCCGGCGGAGCATCTGGAGGACCGCGGCGTTCCCGGCCGTGGCCTGGAGGCCGAGCACGGCGTCGAGGGCGCGCCGCGGTCCGGGGGAGGGCGACGAGGCGGGGGAAGGGGCCTTCTCGGCCCCGGTGTTCTTGTGGTGGTGCACGGGGGATCTCTCTGCTGGGCCTGTTTTCGACAGCTCCTTCTGGATACGTGGCGGAGAACCGCCTCTGCCAGGTACGGCCGGGTACTACGGGGTGAACAGACGGGCAATGTCCGGACAGGGGCCGCTATGCGCGCCCCAGCTGCGTCAGCACCTGCCTGGGGCGGTTGGTGATGATCGCCTCGACGCCGAGGCGGGCGCAGAGCTCGACGTCCTCGGGCTCGTTGACGGTCCAGACGTGGACGCGGTGGCCCGCGCGGTGCAGCCGGGCGATGTAGCCGGGGTGGTTGCGGACGATCCGGATGCCGGGCCCCGCGATGCGGGCCCCGGCGGGCAGCCGCCCGTCGCGCAGCCTGGGCGTCACGAACTGCATCAGGTAGACGGTGGGGATGGTGGGCGCCGCGGCCGCGACGCGGTGCAGCGAACGCGCCGAGAAGCTCATGATCCGTACCGGGGAGTCGTCCGGATCCGGTGCGTCGAGACCGAACCTCTTCAGGGTCTGCATCAGCCGCTCCTCGACCTGTCCGGCCCAGCGCGTCGGATGTTTGGTCTCGATGGCCAGTTCGATGCGGCGGCCCGCGTCCGCGACGAGTTCGAGCAGGCGCTCCAGGGTGAGTACGGAGGTGAAGTCGCGGTCCCAGTCGGGGCTCTCGTCCGGGTCCTTCCAGGAGCCGAAGTCGAGCGCGGCGAGGTCGGCGAGCTCCAGGGCGGAGACGGCGCCGCGGCCGTTGGACGTGCGGTTCACCCGGCGGTCGTGGACGCAGACGAGGTGGCCGTCCGCCGTGAGGCGCACGTCGCACTCAAGGGCGTCCGCCCCGTCCTCGATGGCCTTCTTGTAGGCGGCCAGGGTGTGCTCGGGCGCGTCCTCCGACGCGCCGCGGTGGGCGACCACCTGGATCGCGGAGTGCGTGTCTTGCTGCCGTGCATGGGTCACCGCGTCATGGTGGCAGGGCGGAGCGGTCGGACGCACTGGGGATGCGCCCGTTTTGTCGGAGATAAAGGATGGCAGGCGGATACACAGGTCCCGCTTACCGTGGTCTGACGCCCCGTGGGAAAAGCTTTATGACAGACACGTGCACAGCGGGAACTCGTACCGACCTCATGCCGAGACCAGCCGAGATCAGCCCGAGATCAGCCGTGGAACCGAGGAGAGAGAGCTGTGAGCACCGAGAACGAGGGCACCAACGCGGGTACGAACGCGGGTCCGACGCCCCCGGTCGCCCCCAGCGTCCCGTCAGCGCCCCCGGCGCCCGCGGCCGCGCCCGCCGGTGAGCCCGCAGGCGCCTTTGCCGCGGCCGAGCCGGTGAGCGAGCAGCCCGCGCGGCCGCACCCCCAGTCCTCTGCGGCGCCGCAGCCCCCGACGGCGCCGCAGACCCACGCCCCGGCCGCGCCCCCGGCCGCGCCGCAGACCCAGGCCCCCGCCGCGCCCCCGGCCGCTCCCCCGGCCCCGGCGGCTCCGCCCGTGGCCGCCGCCCCCGTGAACCCCGCCGCTCCGCCGACCCCTCCCCCGGCGGACGCGGCGTGGCCTCCCCCGCCCCCGGCGCAGCCCGCGTACGGCGCGGGCGGCACCGGCGGTGACCCGTACGGCGGCGGTGGCGGCGCGTACGGCGGCGGTGGCGCGTCCGGTGGTGGCGGCGGTCCCGTGTGGGGCGCCTCCGCGCCCGCCCCGTCGGACGCACCGCGCAAGCGCGCGGGCGGCCTGGTCGCGACGGTCCTCGCCGCGGCCCTGGTCGCGGGCGGCATCGGCGGCGGCATCGGGTACTGGGCCGCTGACCGCAACGACCGCGTCGAGTCGAGCGGTTCGACCACGGTCTCGGCGGGCGACAGCCCGGCGGACCTGAAGCGCGAGCCCGGCACGGTCGCGGGCGTCGCGGCCAAGGCGCTGCCCAGCGTCGTCACCATCCAGGCGTCGGCGGGCGACGGCGAGGGCGGCACGGGCACCGGCTTCGTCTACGACCAGCAGGGCCACATCCTCACCAACAACCACGTGGTGGCGTCGGCGGCGAACGGCGGCGAGGTCTCCGCGACGTTCTCGAACGGCAAGAAGTACGCGGCCGAGGTGGTCGGCCGCGCCCAGGGCTACGACGTGGCCGTCCTGAAGCTCAAGAACCCCCCGGCGGGCCTGACCCCGCTGCCGCTCGGCAACTCCGACAAGGTCGCGGTCGGCGACTCGACCATCGCGATCGGCGCGCCCTTCGGCCTCTCCAACACGGTCACGACGGGCATCGTCAGCGCCAAGGACAGGCCGGTGGCGTCGGGCGACGGCCAGAGCAACAAGAACTCGTACATGAGCGCGCTCCAGACGGACGCCTCGATCAACCCGGGCAACTCGGGCGGCCCGCTGCTCGACGCGCGCGGCGCGGTGATCGGCATCAACTCCGCGATCCAGTCGCCGGGCGGCGGCGGTTTCGGCCAGTCGCAGGCGGGCTCGGTGGGCCTCGGCTTCGCGATCCCGATCAACCAGGCGAAGAACGTCGCGGAGCAGCTGATCAAGACGGGCAAGCCGGTCTACCCGGTGATCGGCGCGACGGTCGACGTCTCGCGCAAGAACCTGGACGGCGCCACGATCCCGACCCAGGGCCAGGGCGGCGGCCCCGCGGTCACCCCGAACGGCCCGGCGGCGAAGGCAGGCCTGAAGGCGGGCGACGTCATCACCAGGCTGAACGACACGGTGATCGACAGCGGCCCCACGCTGATCGGCGAGATCTGGACGTACAAGCCGGGCGACAAGGTCAAGGTCACCTTCGAGCGCGACGGCAAGCAGCAGACCGTGGAGCTGACCCTGGGCCAGCGTGAGGGCGACGACTGACCCGGACCCGATAGTCTGTCCCCGCGCCACCACGAGCCGCACGCGGCAGGTGGCGCGGGGTGGGTTGCCCGAGCGGCCTAAGGGAACGGTCTTGAAAACCGTCGTGGCGCGAGTCACCGTGGGTTCAAATCCCACACCCACCGCGTAGCAGGTCAGAGGCTTGCAGGTCAGAAGGGGTGCCCCTCTCCAGAGGGGCACCCCTTCTGCATGACCGTGTCCCACCCTGTTCCGGCTGTGTCCCACTGTTGACCAGCGCGTGCGGCCAACCTGCGGCCAGGATTCACGGCCCGTGGGCTCCTCCTCTTGCTTGGCCAACCCAGGCCGATCAGAGGCCCCCACTGCCAGGCCGCTGTAGCGAAGTTGAGTATGGCGGCCCTGCCTGCCCGCTACGCTTATGGGTATGAACGGCCACGAACGACCTTAGATCATGCCCTGACGGGCCCTTCGTGCTGTTCCGACTCAGTTGGCAGTCGACGTCGATCGACTGTCCGGATGGATGACTCAGCGGCCTGCCGGACAACTGTGGTACCCATAAAATCCATTGAAGGGATTTCTGGGGCTGCATCGAGTCGAGCCAACCGCCGAGAATGTCATAGATCATCATCGCTGGAGCTGCGAACGCCGACTTCTCTCATGACTCGAAGGAAGGCGGAGATCAGCTTATCGGGGGAGTCGCCAAGCTCCCACGTGACATGGTGGATAACCGTACTGTCGGGGGCGACCTTAAGGAAGTGTTTGGCTTTAGCGGTAAAGCCTGCTGGAGAGACAATAAGAAGTCCAGACAAGTCTGCGGCCGTCGCGATTGCCTGTGCCTGGGCTGCGAAGTTAAAAGTCAGTAGGCGTGACGCATGCTTGACTTCGACACCGATCCTTCCGTGTGTGCGCTCTTTGAGCAGGAAATCGGGTGCGATCTCGGCGTGTTGGTTGGTCGCTTGCAGCCCTAGAAAAACTTCCTTCAGTATCGAGAATACCGCGTGTTCGTAATCAAGGTATATTTGCGGATCGAACGAGGAGGCGCGGGTGACTTGTCGAATCGCTTCCTGGGAAACCGGCTTATGAAGAACCCTTGAGCTGCGACTGAGGAACGCGGGAAGTCGCTGCTGATAGTACGTGAATCCAGCTTTCTGCATTTCCCGGACCAGTTCTACGCGAGGGCCAATCGTTCTACCGCTCTGCTTCCTGTACCAATCCTCCTTCACGTCATTTGTGATTAGTAGGACCTTTTTGTTGCCCGGCAGTGACTTTAGGTAATCTATAAGTTCGAACCAAAGGATTGCGTCCCCGTGCTTATTTTCCTCTTTCTTCTTGTCGAGATAGCCCGGCGGTATCTCTTGTTCGTAACGCCTCGCGGCCTCCTCTTCGTACTTTGATTTAACTTCTTCCGATGGTGGTTCCCCCATGCGCCCGTCTAGAAGGGACTCCCACTTTTCAAGGATGGAATCCGCACGCAGGGCATCTTCGAGCTTTTCGTCGCGACCCTCACTCAGATTCTTTACTAGGTCAATGGCGTCACTGATGTGACGTATGATTTTTGATTTCTCTGCATCGGTCACAACGGGATGAGCGGAGAGCGTCTTGAGGTGTTCTTCAATCTTCTCCTTCGCGTCATTGAGAGGCTTTTGTATGTTGTTGTAAACTTTATCCTCTCCACTGATCACATTTGGTCGATTCTGGAAAAACTCCCACCCTGCTTGGTAGGGGACCCAGATCCGCTCTTGCAGGTCGCCCAATACGGAAAAAACTTGGCCTCTGGTCTCGGCGTCTAGTCGATATGGCGCCAGTAGGACGTTTGCGTCGAGGACAATCAATCCTTCCCTGATGAATTCTTCATAGTCTCTATCGTTCGGCGTGTAATACTCACTGAAAGAGTTCTTCATGTTTGTCTTTCTGATTTACGACTAAGGGGTACCGTCAAGGATCACGCTCCTGGAGTGCCGCTGCAACCGTTTTGTGTGAATTGGCGAAAAAACCGAGGGGTGGTCATCGCTGCCGCGTCCATCTGGCGCCATTCGAAACACGCGATCCCAGGGGCCTGGCCCTTCACGACCTCATGCTGCCGCTGGCACGACTCCCGTAGGGGCAGGAGGGAGAGCGTTTGAAGGGGCACGTGGCCATCCTCTGGCCAACAAGACGCCTGTGAGGCGGACCGATTGGCCTGCCCCGCAGGTCGGAAGCCCTTTTGCTACGGGCAACCGGATGGTCTTGAAAACCGTCGTGGCAGCGATGTCACCGTGGGTTCAAATCCCACACTCACCGCAGCAGGTCAGAGAAGTAGCAGGTCAGAGGGCGCGAACCCGATCCGGGTCCGCGCCCTTCCTGTTCGCCCCGTCTCACCCAGGACCGGCCCTGTACCGCCTTTGACCAGGGTGTGTGGGCCATACGTGGGCCAGGATCGTCACTCGTCCTCGGCTTCCAGACCCTCCTGGATGAGGCGGTTGGCGTGCGCCGACCCGCCCCAGGCGTGGAAGGTCAACTGATCGTCGGTCGTTCGAAGACAGCTCCCTCACCCGCCAAAACCCATGCTCAACAAGCCTCGTCCCCGTCCGTACGGGGGTGGTCCGTTCTTGCGCCGCGCCGGCTGGGACGAGATGGAGTCCGCTCCGCGCAGGCGGAGATGGTCCAGGCTAGGGCGCGATCATCGAGGCCTGCTAGCTATGGTCCCCGCGTGCGGGGGGTCGCCCCGAGCTGTTTGCCGCTCCCAATAGACGTCTGTTGCCCCGCCCAGCCAGCTTCCAGCACCCTCTGCGAGATCTCTGGCCTCTCGTGATGGACGAGACACCCGCGAAACGGGAAGTTGCTCTGCCCTGGGACTGCTACGGTTTCCCGCTCGCCGAGGAGGTCGTGATGACTGAACCCCTGCCCGTCGCTGCTCGCGTGGATCTTCGCCGTCAGTCCGTCGATCACGTGCTGGAGTTGGTGGAACAAGCCCTGCACATCCGGTTGGACCGGGACGCCCTGGTGCGCAAGCGCCGTTCCCTGGGCGGTCGTACGGAGCAAGGGACGTGGGTGCGCATCGAGCGCCGGGGGTTCGAGCGGATCGGGCCGCAGGGGTGGAACGGGACCGAGGCCGCCGCTGTGTTGCAAGGCGTGTCCATGCCTGAGTGGTACCGGGGTTTGGCGTGGCGCGAGCTGGGCGAGCCGGTGATGTGGCGTGCCGATGAGCTGGAACTGATCGCGTCGCCGTCCGTGGGGAAGGGCGCCCTGGTGCTCGAAGACCCGGACCTGCCAGAAGCGTGGTGGGCAGAGCTGAACGCTTCCCTGGACGCGCTCGCCGTACAGCAGACACCGAGGATCGCGACCCCGGACACGGTGACGATCACGCAGGAGCTGGTGACGCGGACGCTCGGGGAGGTCTTCCCGGGGGTGGCCGATACGCGGATCGAGCGATGGGCTCCCGCGCACGCCGATCTCACGTGGGCCAACGTGATGGGGCCCGAGTTCTCGATCATCGACTGGGAGGACTGGGGCATGGCGCCGCGCGGCCTGGACGCCGCCACGTTGTGGGGCAACGCGCTCGCCGTCCCCGCGCTCGCGGACCGCGTTCACCGGGAGAGGCGCGCGGACTTGGAGAGCAGGGACGGCCGGTTGATGGCGTTGTTCTTCCTGGCGAAGATCGTCGGCCCGCATGCGTACGAGGAAGACCCGCTGCTGACGCCCGCCCGCAAGGAGGCCGAGCGCCTGGTGGTCGAGCTTCAGTCCTGACGACGGTCGCGGAGCACGTCCAGGTACTGGCTGACAGCGGAGGCGTCGATCTCTGCACCCAGGGCTTGGACGAGCTGCGCGAGGTGACCGGGGTCGTCGGTGCCGACCGCCACGGCGGCGGTTTCGGGCAGGTGGAACGCGGCACGGAACGCAGCCTGTACGCGGGAGAGGCCGACGTGCGGCGGTCGTAGGAAGGGCCGTGGGTCGAAGCCTTCCCACACCTGCTCGCCGCCCCCGCCGAAGGGGCTCATTCCCCACGTCTCGGTGGCCCGCCAGTTGGTACGGAGGTGGTCCGCAGCGTCGAGGATGTCGATCCCGACGAGGAACCCGGCCCGGACCATGAGGACGTCCGGGGACGGAAAGCCATTCAGTCGGAGCGCGGCGAGTGGCCGAGGGTCCCAGGAAGACATCCCCCAGGCCCGGCAACGCCCCTCTTGGGCCATGCCGTTGAGCGTCGCGCACGCTGCCCCGAGCAGGTCGTGACCCTCAGCGGGAGACAGGCCCACGAGGCTCCGCTCAGGGTTGTGAAGGAGCACGGTGTCGGGCTCGACTCCAAGTTCCCTGTTCGCCTTCTCGACAGCCAGGCGCAGGCGAGCCGGATCGAGGGAGTGCTCACTGCCTTGGGCGCCTTGGAAGAATCCCACCTTCGTGGACACGTCGAACTTCGTCAGCAGGTCGGCTGCGGATTCGGCCAGCACGCTGTGCGAGCGGAAGCCGAGATAGGGGGCAGCGGTGTCCAGCGCTGTGACGCCGAGATCGAGCGCGGCCGTCAGGATGTTCCGTTGGTGACGAGACCGGTGTAGGCCGAGGACAAGGCGGGCGTCAGTTCCGTGCACAGTTCCTCCTCCACCAGAATCTCGGCGAGCCGTTCCACGTCGACGCCGGTCGTTTCGGCGGCGGTTGCGATCTCGACGGGGTGGCCGCTCAGCAGCAGGGCGAGCGCGGGGTACGCCTTATTGGCGAAGGAGAGCTTCTTGCCCGCCGCGAGGACGTCGACCGTGTCGCGATGCTGCTCGATCACGGGCTCGAAGTCGGTGATGCAGACGACCGACGAGGGCTTGCCGAACAGTCCGGTGGCGGGCACGTGCCGCGCGGCGCGGCGTTCCCGTTCGCGGGCGTCGAGGAAGTCCTGCGGCGACAGTTCGGCAGCCATCCCGGCGACGGCGTCCGCCAGGAGCCGCTGTTGCCCCTCCCACTGGCTGGGGGAGTTCCAGCGGTCCAGGTCGTACCGGAACAGCTCCTTCGTGCGGGAACGATCGGCGAGCCAGTCCAGCCAGTTCACGCCGACGCGCTTCACGATGCCGAAGGTGGCGTGGAGGCTGTAGCCGTCGCCCTGGTCGGCCCGGGTTGCTTGGTGCCAGAACCCGCGCGGGATGTGCATGACGTCGCCGGGCCGCATGACTCCCTGCCACACGATCTCTTCGCTGGGCTCGGAGTTGGGAGCCGCGTCCCGGTACATCGGCACCTTGCGCGAGGCGCCGCGGACCTCCCAGCTCTTGTGGCCGGCGAGCTGGACGATGACGACGTCGTGGTCGTCCCAGTGGAGCTTGAAGCCGCCGGCGTCCTGCGTGGTGAGGTACGTGTTCACCTGGACCAGCTCGTGGGCCCACCACTGGAGCGCACGGCACGCGGCTTCCATCGTCGGGTCGAAGAAGTCCACCTCGTCCAGGACCATCGTGCATCCCTCACGCATCAACGCACCGACACGGCGCATGTCCGCCATGGGGATGGCCTGCCCCCGCCGGGTGACGGACGGGGTGATGTAGCGGCCGGGGTGCAGTTCGGAACCGTCCTGGAAGATGCGGAACTGCGGCGTGGAGAGGCTGCGGCGCATCACGAGGTCCAGCAGCTTGGCGGGGTTCATTAGGCGGTCGAGCAGTTCGGGATCTTCGATCGTTCCCCGGACGAAGGCTGTGCCGAGCAGGCCGGGCCCGTTCCAGCCCAGTGCCTTTTCGAGCGCGCTGACGAAGCGGTGGTGCATCTGTTCCTCCGGTCTGAGGTGTGGAGAGAAGGCGGGGCCCGCCGCGGACGACGGGCCCCGGTGGTGCTTCTGCGTGCTGGTGGCGCTACTCCTGGGGGAGGTTCAAGCCGTCGCGGTTGTCGCCGTCGTCCCCCGCCGAGGTTCCGGTGGGGTCGGACTCCGCCGCTTCGGCGGTGAAGCGGTTCTGGACCTCGATCAGACTCTCGACTCCGATCAGGAGGTCTTCCTTCTGCGCTGTCATCCGGGTATCTCCCATTCCTGGTCGACCAGGGCCAACGGCTGTCGGCCCAGCCCTGTGAGGGCGTACCTCGCCCGACTCCGTGCCTTCCGGAGCCGCCGAGGAGCTGAGGATGGTGGTCAGTCGATGGGTTCACCGGCGAGTGCCAGGGCGACCACGACGAAGGTGACCGCCACGAGGTAGAGCAGGCCGGCGAGACGCTGTCTCCAGCCGCGTAAGAGAACCCTCACGGCGTGGCCTCGATGTGCTCGGCCCTGGTGGTCCATTCGATGCCGCACTTCGGACGGATGTGCGCGACGCGGATCACTCCGTCACTGTGCAGTTCGTGAGTGACGGCCTGGAGGATGCCTTCATCCCTGCTTGCCCGTCGCGAACCTTCCGGTTGATCAAGGGGTGTTGTTCGTACCCCGAGTGGTCGACCGGGTATGTGCCGGGCCTGCCGACCTCAGTGCGCCACCGACGAAGAGCAGCCAGAACAGTCTGCGAAGGGGCACGGATCAGCGCTGTGTTCAACGGCCGCATTCCGTCGCGCGGCGAGGACTGGGCCTTGGGCATGACGACCTCCTGACACAGAGGGGGAGGGGGCAGCGGGCCGCAGTAGTGCGGGGGCTCGGCCTGCGATCCGCTGCGAGGGGAACACCTGCCGGGGCCACCAACACCACGCGGTGCGTTGACCATTCAAGGTCGGCCGCATCAGCAGGAGAACGTTTCCAGGGGGTTCCCCCGGGCGTAGAAACCCCCCGTTTCTCCTACCGGGAGTAACCTGCTGGCTACGATTTGAGGGGAGGGTGGAATGTCTGACCCGTTAGCCCTGCACCCGCTGACGTACGTGCGGCAGGTCAGAGGGTGGGGGAAGAACGAGTTAGCCAGGCTCATGCGTGAACGTGGCGCTGAGCTGGGCATACCGCTGGCGACCAATCGCACCACCGTGTGGAAGTGGGAGCAGGGCCAAGAGCCCGACGCCGATGCTCGAACAGTGCTCGCGGATCTGCTCGGAGTTCCCTACGACTACGTGCGCACGGAGTCGTGGCCGCGGTGGCTCCCCGCTTGGGAGTCGACTGCTCTTATCGCGCCATGGACCCCGGCGGGTACCGTGAAAGTATTCGCTGATCTCGTCAGGAGTGGGCACATGGATCGTCGAGGTTTCCTGTCCATCACCGGTGCCGCGTTGACCGGCGTTGCCGCCAACTGGGTCGAGGCACCAGAGGCGTTCGCCTCGGCGCTCGAAGGAGACCGCGTGACGGACGAGATGGTTTCCACCATCGAGCGCCGCGTCGAAACGCTCCGTACGCTCGATGACCAGATGGGCGGGGCGCGCCTCCTGGACCAGGCGACCAGCGATCTCGCACTCGTCACCAGTCTGCTCGGCAACGCCAGCTACACCGGGGCCGTCGAGCGACGGCTCTACGGAACGGCGGCGAGGGTCTCGTACCTCGCTGGCTGGATGGCCTACGACAAGGGGCTTCGTTCCCTGGGACAGCGCTACTACGTGGGCGCCTTGCGC
Source organism: Streptomyces sp. NPDC050504 (assembly GCF_044458065.1). NCBI lineage: Bacteria > Bacillati > Actinomycetota > Actinomycetes > Kitasatosporales > Streptomycetaceae > Streptomyces > Streptomyces sp. NPDC050504. The sequence continues at coordinate 832,164 of NZ_JBITHO010000003.1, forward strand.
AGCGCGCGCACCGGGAAGGACGACGGCTTCGGCGCCTTCGTGCTGGCCGAGATGGGCGTCCACGTCTCCGACATCGGCGACACCGCGACACGCGTGAAGCTCATCGGCACGGCGATCGACAACGCGCCGGCCGCCATGCCGCCGGGTGCGTCTTCGTACCTCTACCTGCATCAGGCCGAAGCGCTGTCGCGAGACGGTCAGCACGAGGCGGCGGGCAAGGCGTTGAACCAGGCCTACGACCTCTGGAGCACGCACCGCGAGGGAGACTGCCCCGACTGGCTCGGCTGGTACGGCGAAGCGCAGCTCAAGTCCACCGAGGGAAAGATCATGCTGCGCTCCGGCTACCCGGAGAAAGCGACTAGCGCTCTGGCCGTGGCAGTCGAGCAGGCTGTTCCCCGCGACCGTGCCGTACGGTCCGGACGCCTTGCGACCGCGCGTCTGGCAGCACGTGACCTCGACGGCGCCCTGGACGCCGCGAACGTCGGCCTGGCGCTGCTGGAGAGCAAGGTGCGGTCGGACCGGGCGCACGTACGCCTGAAGAAGTTCAGCGGCCACCTCGAACCGCACGCCACCGCACCGGCCGTACACGAGTTCCGCGACCGGCTCCGGGCTCTCCCTGTTGCCGCCTGACGCCGCCTGACGCCGCAAGTCGCCGTCAGTGGACCAGATGTGGACCGGAGGGCATCGCGAGAGGGCCGGGGAGCGGGGGACGCGCAGGTCAGCCACGGTAGGGATGCTTTCCGCAGCACCCTCTTGAAAACCGTCGTGGCGCGAGTCACCGTGGGTTCAAATCCCACACCCACCGAGGTGGTTGAAGGCCCCTGACCAGCAACATCGGTCGGGGGCCTTCGGTGTGCGCGGTGCCCGTCCGTGGCCGTGGTTCCCCGTGCGTGCCCCGTTCAACGGGCACGGACAGGGCGCGGCTCCGACGGGGCTCGGGTTCGGCTTGCGCCCGTTCGCGCGCTGGCGCTGAGGGGCTTTACAGGTTGTCGTCGCGTTCCAGGATCAGACTGATCGAGCCGTCTTCGAGGTTGATGCCGCCCTCAAGGTGCTCGTGGTAGCCGTCCCGGAGCTCGGGATCGGAGAGGCTTACGAGCCGCTCGGCCAGGTCTCGCAGACCGGCGGCATTCGCTGCGACGGTGATCTCGGCGCCGGAGCCGTACACCTTGATCTTTGGTTCATCCATGCCGGCACGCTAAGCCATCACCACTCGCCCCGGCCCGCCACCTAGCTCAGCTCCCATCCCGTCCGCCGTCGACCCACGCCTCTGTGCGGCGGGCGTGGTTCAGGCGGCACGTGACCTTGACGGCGCCCTGGACGCCGCGAACGTCGGCCTGGCGCTGCTGGAGAGCAAGGTCCGCTCGGGCCGGGCGCACGTACGCCTGAAGAAGTTCAGCGGCTATCTCGAACCGCACGCCACCGCACCGGCCGTACGCGAGTTCCGCGATCGGCTCCCCGATGATGAGCGCGTACTTCGAACAGAAGGTCTACGGCGAGAACGGCTGGATGCTGCCGGCGGTGGAGCCGGACGAATGGATGCGCCGCCTGGGCACGCTTCCGCTGATGCACCAGCCCGGCGAGCGGTGGCTGTACAACGTCAGCGACGACGTGCTCGGGGTGCTGGTGGCCAGGGTCACCGGCCGGTCCTTCGAGGCGTTCCTGCGCGAGCGCATCTTCGACCCGCTGGGGATGAAGGACACCGGATTCCACGTGCCCGCCCACAAGGCGGACCGGCTGCCGCCGCTGTACGCCCCCGATCCGCAGACCGGGGAGTTCGCCGTGGCGGACCCCGCCGAAGGAGGGCAGCACAGCAAGCCTCCGGCGTTCCAGTCGGGCGGCGGCGGACTCGACTCCACCGTCGACGACTACCACGCGTACTTCCGGATGCTGCTCGACCACGGGAAGCACGGCGGCGAACGGATTCTGTCCAGGCGGGCCGTCGAGCTGATGACCACCAACCGACTCACGCCCGATCAGACGGCCGCCCTGCAGGCCTGGGCGCGCAGCGTCGTGCACCTGTCGCACGGTCAGGGGCAGACCGGCGGCTGGGGTTTCGGGATGATGGTGCGCACCTACCGGGGCGACTACGCGCCCATCGGCCAGTTCGGCTGGGACGGCGGAGCCGGCACCACGGCCTACGCCGACCCGGAGAACCGGCTCGTCGGCATCCTGCTCACCCAGACCGGAATGTCGACTCCGGACTCGGCACGGGCCATGCAGGACTTCTGGACCACCCTCTACCAGGCGATCGACGACTGATCCGGCCTGGTCGGTCGAGTGATCCGGCCTGGTCGGTCGAGATGGATTGGCTGGGCTGTGCGGCAGGGCTGTGCAGGGGCGCGGGGTTGGTCCAGGCTCTGGGTGTCGGGGTGGCGTCCGGGTTGCCTGGGGAGGGGCCTTGAGCACGGGGATGGTTGCGTTGTTGGTGGCCGCGGTGGGGGTGGCGGGGACCCTGCTCGCGCCGCTCACCACCGCGTGGGTCGGCGCGCGAAGTCGGCTTCAGGAGTTCGAGCTTCAGCAGCGGGTCGAGGCGGCGCGGCGGCAGGAGGAGGCCCTGGCCGCCGATCTGGAGCGCAGACGGCAGGCGTACCTCGCGCTGAACAGCAGCGCCAGGCTGTGGCGGATCCTGCTGATGGAGGACGTACGGGCCCTGCGGGCCGGGGGCAGCGGCCACGCGCAGGCGACGGAGGAGGCGCGCAGCGCATTTCACGGCGACTTCGCGCAGGCCCAGATGCTCGTTCCGGACGACGTCCTCGACGCGGCCACGCGCGTGCGCATCGCGCTGGCCGACGCGCGCAAGCGGCTCGATCTCCTCGGGGAGGGCGGGGCAGGCGGTGCGGGGGTGGGTGCGGGTGCGAGTGGTGGGAGTGGTGGGAGTGGTGGGAGTGAGGAGGCGTGGGAGGAGCTGTACGACCGGGTGATGCGCATCTGGGACGTGATCACGACCATGCAGGCGGCCATGCGCAAGGACCTCGGGGTCGGGTCGGGGGTGCCGGTGCCCGCCGAACGGCCCGAGCAGTACCGGCAGCGCGAGCGGGAGTACCGGGAGGGCGAGCGGGAGTACCGGGAGGGCGAGCGGGAGTACCGGGAGGGCGAGCGGGAGTACCGGGAGGGCGGTGCGGGGCACGGCGCCCCCGTAACCCCGACGCCGTGACCCAGGTTCCGTAACCCAGGCTCCGTAACCCCGACGCCGTGACCCCCGTCAGCGGCGGCCGCCAGTGAGGCGGGCCGCCGAGGCGATCGTCGTGCGGGCCTCGTGCTCCGTCAGGCCCGTGTGGCGCGCCGCCTCGGTGAGGGCGTCCGCCAGGGCCTCGCCGATGCCGTTCTCGTACGCGCGGCAGGCCGCCCAGAACAGGCGCGTGTTGCGCTGCCCCTCGTGCGCGGCGAGGACGAAGTGGACCAGGCCCTGACCCTTGTCGGGGTGCTCGGACGGGTGCCCTGAAGGGTTCCCGGAGGCGTGCCGGGCCGTGCCGTGGCCCGGATGCGGGGCGCGCGGGGGTGGTGCGATGAGGCGCAGGAGCGCGCGAGGGCAGGGCGCCGGGGCCAGCTCGGCCGTACCGGGCGCCAGGCGGTACGCGCCGTGGCCGGTGACCGAGCCGGGCCCGACCAGATAGCCGCCCGCGCCCCTGACGTCGATGCCGGGGGCGATGCGGCTCGCGGAGTTGGGGACCACGACGGTGGAAGGGCCGGCCAGCCAGAGGTGGCGGCCGCCGCTCGGGGTCAGCACCGTGACCGTCTCCGGGATCGTGAACAGGTGCTGGAACGCCAGGTGCTGGAGGGCGGCCGAGGCGTCCGTACCGGGCTTGGTGTCGAGGTCGATGCCGATCAGGTGGTGCGGCGGACGGCCGCAGGCGATGCCGTAGCCGGTGGCCCAGGGCGCCGCGGCGAACAGGGCGCGTACCGCCGCGGGATCGGTCGTGGCGTCGTGCACGCCGTGTCCGGGCAGCCCGCACTCGCCCCGGCACAGGGCCGGTTCACGGCTGTCGTGGTGCGGGGAGCGCAGCGCGGGGAGCTTGGTGGGGGACAGCGGAATCACGGGGAGCCCGCGCTCGGCGGCGGAGAGCGCATGGGCGAGGGCCAGGGTGGCGGTGTGCCGGTCGGAGGTGGCCATGCCTCCATGTTCGTACGAATGTTCGAGAAAGGGAAGCGGGAGGGGACGGGGAGGGGCGGAGGTGCGGGAAGGATTGGCGGAAAATGTGCCGTAACGCTTTTCCTCTTGTGGGGTGGGGGTTGGCGGGCGGAAACGGCCGTGAACTGGGGGCTTCCCGGGGATGTTCGGGGGCCGTTCGGGGTTTGGCCTGGGTTACTCATACTTGCGGGGGAATAAGGGACTCCGGGGTGGTTCGCCGGGGATTCGGTGGGCAAATCTGGAGTCGCGACGTCGACAAAACGACCGGGGCGGTCGGCCAACTGCCTTGGAACAAGCCGTACTTCTGGTTCCTGGAGGAATAGACATGGCAAGCATCCGTACCGCCCGCGTCATCGCCGCCGTCTCCGCGCTCCCGCTGGCCGCCGCCCTGTTCACGGGAGTTGCCGCGGCCGACAACGGCGCCTTCGCGGGCAACGGATCGAACGCCGGGGTGGCGACGATCAGCGGCAGCGGCGTCGGCGGGGACAACTTCGGCAACTCGGCCACGACGCAGCAGCAGGCCGTCGGCTCCGGCGCCTCGAACCAGAGCAACACCGCGCAGGTGAACGGCTCTGCCTTCACGGTGATCGATCAGGCCAACGTCAATACCACGGTGAACTTCTCCCAGCTCTGGTAGGACGCGGCCCGACGGGGGTCCGGTTCATGGGGTGACCGGCTGCCTGCGCGACGGTGTTTCGACGCCGACGCGCAGGCAGTTCGCGTATGCGCGGGCGCTCGTCGCCCGTTGTGCGTTGCCGGTGTTCTTGACAGGTCCAGGTATCTGACGGACAGTCAGAAACCCCTGTCAGGTGGTCCCGTACGCACGGAAGGCCGTCCGCTGTGCACCTCGCCCCCACCGAACGGCAGCGTGAGCTGCGCGCCGAACTCCGCTCTTACTTCCGTGAGGTGATGGCCCCGGAGGGCGGGTCGCCAAGCGATCGCGAGGACCCCGCCGCCCAGCGTCGGCTGCTGCGCCGCATCGGCGCGGACGGCATGCTCGGGCTCGGCTGGCCCGTGGAGTACGGCGGCCAGGGGCGCGGGGCCGACGAACAGTTCGTGTTCTTCGACGAGGCGTACCGCGCGGGCGCGCCCGTCTCGATGGTCACGCTCAACACGGTCGGGCCGACGCTGATGAAGTACGGCACCGACGAGCAGAAGCGCGCTTTCCTGCCGAAGATCCTCAGCGGGGACGCCGTCTTCGCCATCGGCTACAGCGAGCCCGACGCGGGGACCGACCTGGCGTCGCTGCGCACCCGCGCGGTGCGCGACGCGGCGGGCCGCTGGGTGGTCAACGGCCAGAAGGTCTTCACCAGCAACGCCCAGCACGCCGACTGGATCTGGCTCGCCTGCCGTACGGACCCCGGGGCGCCGAAGCACCGCGGCATCTCGATCCTGCTCGTGCCGACGGACGCGCCCGGCTTCTCCTGGACCCCGATCGAGACCGTCGGCGGGCAGATCACGACCGCGACGTACTTCGACGACGTCACGGTGCCCGCGGGCAACCTCGTCGGCGAGGAGGACGGCGGCTGGGGCCTGATCACCAACCAGCTGAACCACGAGCGGGTGGCGCTGGCCGCGATCGGCATGCAGGCCGAGGACTTCTACGCGGCGGCCCTCGACCACGCCCGTACACCCGATCCGGTGACGGGGCGGCGTCCGATTGACTCGGCTTGGGTGCGCTCCAGGCTGGCCGAGGCGCATGCGCTGCTGGCGGCAACGCGCCTGCTCAACTGGCGTTTGGTGGGGGCCGTGGGGGCGGGCTCGCTGGCGCCGGGCGACGCGAGCGGCGTGAAGTTCATGGGAACCGAATCGGCGGTCGAGGTGTATCGAATGTGCCAGCAGGTCGTCGGGGACGCGGGGCTGATGCGCGAGGGGCGGTTCGGCGAGCTGGAGCGGATGAACCGCGCGGCACAGATCAACACCTTCGGGGGAGGGGTGAGCGAAGTGCAGAAGGAGATCGTCGCGACGATGCGACTGGGCATGCCGCGCACGTCGCGGCACGGGGGGCGGCCGTGAGCGGGGCCGGGGACCCGGTGGGGTTCCAGGAGCGGCTGAAGACGTTCGAGGGGCGGGCCGCCGCCTCGGCGGGCGTCGGGAAGGACCTGGTCAACGAGGCGATGATCAGGCACTGGTGCGAGGCGATGGGGGACGCCAACCCGGCGTACGCCGGGCCGGACGCGATCGCCCCGCCGACGATGCTCCAGGCGTGGACGATGGGCGGGCTCTCCGGGCACACGGACAGGTCCGGCGCGTACGAGGAGCTGTTCGCGCTGCTCGACGGCGCGGGGTACACCTCGGTGGTCGCGACCGACTGCGAGCAGGAGTACCTGCGCCCGCTGCGCCCCGGGGACCGGATCACCTTCGACGCGGTGATCGAGGGGATATCGGAGCGCAAGACGACGAAGCTGGGGACGGGGCACTTCGTCACGACGCGGATGGACGTGCGCGCGAACGGGGAGCCGGCGGGCACGCACCGCTTCAGGATCCTCAAGTACGCGCCGGTAGGGGCGCGGAGGGGCGGGGGCGCGGAGAGGGACGCGGACGCGGGGAAGAGCGCGGACGCGGAGAAGGGCGCGGCCCGTGCGGTGCGGCCCCGGCCGGTGGTCAACCGGGACAACGCCGGTTTCTGGGAGGGCGTCGCGGAGCACCGGCTGCTGATCCAGAGGTGCGGCGGGTGCGGGACGCCGCGCTTCCCCTGGCTGCCGGGGTGCAACGCGTGCGGTTCCGACGCGTGGGAGGCCGTCGAGGCGAGTGGCGAGGGCACGGTCTTCTCGTACGTGGTGATGCACCACCCGCCCTTCCCCGCCTTCGATCCGCCCTACGCGGTGGGGCTGATCGAGCTGGCGGAGGGCGTGCGGATCGTCAGCAACGTCGTGGGGGTCGAGCCCGAGAAGGTGCGGATCGGGATGGCGGTGCGGCTGGAGTTCCTGCGGGTGGACGGGGAGCTGGAGATACCGGTCTTCCGGGGGAGCGAGGGCTGAGCCATGGACTTCACGCCCACGGACGAGCAGACGGCGGCGCGGGACCTCGCCGCGCGGATCTTCGGCGACCTGTCGACGCCGGAGCGGCTGGCGGCGGCGGGCCGGGAGACGGACGGCGAGCTGTGGAAGGCGCTGGGCGGCTCGGGGCTGGCGGCGGCGGTCGAGGAGCTGGGGCTGCTGGGCCTGGTCCTGCTGCTGGAGGAGCAGGGACGGAGGACGGCGCAGGTGCCGTTCGCGGCGAGCTGTGTGTACGGGGTGCTGGCGGTCGCCGAGCACGGCACGGACGAGCAGCGGGAGCGGCTGCTGCCGGGGCTGCGGGACGGGACGTCCGTCGCCACGGGGGCGTTCCCGGGGCGGAGCGGGGGCGTACGGGGCTGGGGCGTACGGGGCGAGGGCGGTGCGGTCAGGGACGGCTCGGGCAGGGGTGGGTTGAGCGGGGTGGTGGCCTGGGTGCCCTGGCTGCGGGACGCGACCCACGTGCTGGTGCCGGACGAGGACCGGGCGCTGTGGCTCGTACGGACGGACGTACCCGGGGTGTCCGTCGAGCCGGTCGAGCTGACCGCTCCCTGGTCGGCGGGGCGGCTGGTGCTCGACGGGGCGCCCGGGGAGCGTCTCGGAGGCCCGGGGGCGTACGGGGCGGTGCTGGCGGCCGCGCGGATCGCGTTCGCCGGGGTGCAGGCAGGGGTGTGCGCGGGCTCGCTGGACAGGGCCGTGGAACACACCACCGTACGGGAGCAGTTCGGGCGGCCGCTCTCCGCCAAGCAGGCGGTGCTGCTGCGGGCGGCCGAGGCGCACATGGACGTCGAGGCGATACGGGTGACGGGCTACGAGGCGGCGTGGCGCCGCGACCAGGGGCTGCCGTACGCCACGCACGCGCTGACGGCCGCCTGGTGGGCGTCGGAGGCGGGCAAGCGCGTGGTGCACGCGGGACAGCACCTGCACGGAGGTGCGGGCGCGGACGTCGGGCATCCGGTGCACCGGCACTTCCTGTGGGGGCGGCAGCTGGACGCCTACCTGGGGTGCGGGAGCGAAGTGCTGGAGGAACTGGGCGGGTTGCTGGCCGAGGAGGAGGCGGTATGAGGGTCGGCGAGGCGCTTCCCGCGCTGGAGGTCCCGGTGACCAGGACGCTGATCGTGGCGGGCGCCATCGCGTCGCGCGACTACCAGGACGTGCACCACGACGCGGAGCTGGCGCGGGAGAAGGGCTCCCCCGACGTCTTCATGAACATCCTGACGACCAACGGCCTGGTCGGCAGGTACGTCACCGACCACTTCGGTCCCGGCTGGGCGCTGCGGAAGGTGGCGATACGGCTCGGGGCACCCAACTATCCGGGGGACACGATGGTGTTGACCGGCGAGGTGGTCGCGGTGGAGGGCGACGCGGCGGAGGTGCGGGTGGTCGGCGCCAACGGGATCGGCAGGCACGTCACGGGGACGGTCGTCGTCGAGCGGGCGGGAGGGCCGGCGGGAGGGCCCGCGGGAGGGCCGACGGGAGAGTCTGCGGGAACGGGAAGGGGGGCGGAGGCGTGAGCGTACGGAGGCGGGACGCGCTCGGCGGCCGGGCGGCCGTCGTGGGGATCGGCGCGACGGAGTTCTCCAAGGACTCGGGGCGCAGCGAGCTGAAGCTGGCCGTCGAGGCGGTCGGGGCCGCGCTCGACGACGCCGGGCTCGCCCCGGCCGACGTGGACGGCATGGTCACCTTCAGCATGGACACGAGCCCGGAGATCACCGTCGCCCAGGCGGCCGGGATCGGCGAGCTCTCCTTCTTCTCGCGGATCCACTACGGGGGCGGCGCGGCGTGCGCGACCGTGCAGCAGGCGGCGCTCGCCGTCGCCGCGGGAGTCGCCGAAGTCGTCGTCTGCTACCGGGCGTTCAACGAGCGGTCAGGGCGCAGGTTCGGCTCGGGGGTGCAGCGCAGGGAGCCGTCGGCCGAGGGGGTCGCACTGGGCTGGGCGCTGCCGTTCGGACTGCTCACGCCCGCCTCGTGGGTGGCGATGGCGGCCCAGCGGTACCTCCACGCGTACGGCCTGACGCCCGACGCGTTCGGGCACGTGGCCGTCACCGACCGCCGCCACGCGGCCCGCAACCCCGCCGCGTACTTCTACGGCAGGCCGATCACCCTCGCCGACCACGCCGCGTCCCGCTGGATCGTGGAGCCGCTGCGGCTGCTCGACTGCTGCCAGGAGACCGACGGGGGCCAGGCGGTGGTGGTGACCAGCGCCGAGCGCGCCAGGGACCTGGCGAAACCGCCCGCGGTGATCGTCGCGGCGGCGCAGGGCGCGGGGCGCGACCAGGAGGCGATGACCAGCTTCTACCGCGACGACCTGACCGGGCTGCCCGAGACGGGGGTGGTCGCGCGACAGCTGTGGCGGACGTCGGGGCTGGCGCCCGCGGACATCGACGTGGGGATCCTGTACGACCACTTCACGCCGTTCGTCCTGATGCAGCTGGAGGAGTTCGGCTTCTGCGGGAGGGGCGAGGCGGCCGGGTTCGTGGCGGAGGACGCGCTGCCGCTGAACACCCACGGAGGGCAGCTCGGCGAGGCGTACCTGCACGGGATGAACGGGATAGCCGAGGCGGTGCGGCAGGTGCGGGGGACCTCGGTGAACCAGGTGCCGGGGGCGGCGCGGGCGCTGGTCACGGCGGGCACGGGCGTTCCTACGTCAGGGTTGATCCTGGGCGCGGACGGCTGAGGCGTCGGCATGGTGCGCGGACGGGCCGGGGGCGGGCCCTTTCACTCACCGTATGGAACGTCCTGCCCGCGCTGTCCGGGTCGCCCGCACCACACGTGCCTTCCGCGTCGCTTTCGTCGCCGTCCTGGCGGGGGCGCTGCTCGGCACGGCCCCCGGCGCGGCCCCGACCCGTACGGACGCCGCTCCCACCCGTACCGACGCAGCCCGTACGGACGCCGCCCGTACTGGTGCTTCCCGTGCCGGTGCCGCCGCGCCGGGTCCTTCGGCAGGGGCCTCCCTGGGGGCCGGGCCGCCGCGCGTGCACTTCAGGGGCTGGGCCTTCGACACCTGCGAGACCCCGCCACTCGCGACCATGCGGGCCTGGCGCGCGTCCAAGTACCGGGCCGTCGGCGTCTACTACGCGGGCCGCGGCCGGGGCTGCCCCGTGCAGCGGCACCTCGACCGGCGCTGGGTGAAGGCCGTGCACCGGATGGGGTGGCGGATCATCCCGGTCTACGTCGGGTCGCAGTCGCCCTGCGTCTACGCCCGGCACAAGCGCGGCGCCCGCGTCGGCCCCCGCCCCTGGAGCCAGGGCGAGCGGGAGGCGCGGCACGCCGTGCGCGAGGCCCGTGCGCTCGGCCTCGGCCGGGGCAGCGCGCTCTACCTGGACATCGAGGCGTACGAGCACCGCAACGCCCGCTGCGCCACCGAGACCCTGCGCTACGTCCGGGGCTGGAACCGCGAGCTGCGCGCCCTCGGCTTCGAGCCCGGCTACTACAGCAGCGCCGAGTCGGGCGTGCGGCACATGGAGCGGGCCCGCAAGGCGCGGATCGCCGACCTGCCGACGGTGATGTGGTTCGCGCGCTGGCACATCGGCCCCTCGGTGCACCGCGAGCCCGCCCTGCACCCGACGGCCTGGCAGCCGCGCCGCCGCATCCACCAGTACGCGGGCAACGTCGCGGAGAGGCACGGCGGGCGCAGGCTCGTCATCGACCGGAACAGGGTGGACGCCATCGTGGCCCGCGTGGGGCGCTGAACGACGAAAGATGGGGAAGCGGATGAGGGTGACCCTGACATGGTCTCCACCTGTAGGAGGTGAGGCCAGCCCCACCCCTACAACCTGAGGCGGATCCCGCTTCGGGACCTGGGGCCGATCCGCGATGGTACGACCCGCTCCTAGCGTGGACCCATGACCACGCCTGTCTGCACGAGCGCCGCCACGCCGGCCGCGTACGCGACCCGCGCCCAGCGAGCACCGCACGCGTACCCGTCGTTCTCCAGCTACGTGCGCGCTCGGGGCCCGGTCCTGCTGCGCACCGCGCGCTCGCTCACGGCCAACCCGAGCGACGCGGAAGACCTGCTGCAGACGGCGCTGACCAAGACGTACGTCGCCTGGGACCGCATCGAGGACCACCGGGCGCTGGACGGCTACGTCCGCCGGGCCCTGCTCAACACCCGCACCTCGCAGTGGCGCAAGCGCAAGGTCGACGAGTTCTCCTGCGAGGAACTGCCGGAGCCGGACGTCGTGCCCGAGCCCGACCCGGCGGAGCGGCAGGTGCTGCACGACGCGATGTGGCGCGCGGTGATGAAGCTCCCGGACCGCCAGCGGGCCATGGTCGTCCTGCGGTACTACGAGGACCTCAGCGAGGCCCAGACCGCCGAAGTGCTCGGAGTGTCGATAGGCACGGTCAAGAGCGCGGTGTCCCGGGCGCTCGGCAAACTGCGGGAGGACCCGGAGCTGTCGCCCGTACGCTGATTTCTACTCCCGGGTAGTGACATGCCTCCTGGTACGTGCGCAGAATCGAGCACCTTACTGCCGCGTAGCGCCCACCGGGAGGACGCCGTGCTCAGCACCATGCAGGACGTACCACTGACAGTGACCCGCATCCTGCGCCACGGGATGACCGTCCACGGGACGTCGCACGTCACGACGTGGACCGGTGAGGCCGAGCCGGAGCGGCGCTCCTACGCCGAGATCGGCGCCCGCGCCACGCAGCTCGCGAACGCACTCCGCGACGAGCTGGGCGTCGAGGCCGACGAACGGGTCGGCACCCTCATGTGGAACAACAGCGCCCACGTCGAGGCCTACCTCGCGGTCCCCGCCATGGGCGCGGTCCTGCACACGCTCAACCTCCGCCTCCCGGCCGAGCAGCTGATCTGGGTCGTCAACCACGCGGCCGACCGCGTGATCATCGCCAACGGCTCGCTGCTCCCGCTCCTCGCGCCGATCCTGCCCCACCTCCCGACGATCGAGCACGTCGTCGTGGCGGGCCCCGGCGACCGCTCCCTGCTCGACGAGGCCGGGGCCGAGGTCCAGGTGCACGAGTACGAGGCGCTGCTCGCGGACCGGCCCACCACCTTCGACTGGCCCGAGCTGGACGAACGCCGGGCCGCCGCCATGTGCTACACCTCCGGCACCACCGGCGACCCCAAGGGCGTCGTCTACTCGCACCGTTCGATCTATCTGCACTCCATGCAGATCAACATGGCGCAGTCGATGGGCCTCACCGACCGGGACACCAGCCTCGTGGTCGTCCCGCAGTTCCACGTGAACGCCTGGGGCCTGCCGCACGCCGCGTTCATGTCGGGCGTCAACATGCTGATGCCGGACCGCTTCCTCCAGCCCGCGCCGCTCGCCGAGATGGTCGAGCGCGAGAAGCCCACCCACGCGGCGGCCGTCCCCACCATCTGGCAGGGTCTCCTCGCCGAGGTCACCGCCCGCCCCCGGGACATCTCCTCGATGGCCCGCGTCACCATCGGCGGCGCCGCCTGTCCGCCCGCGCTCATGGAGGCGTACGACCGGCTCGGCGTCCGGCTCTGCCACGCCTGGGGCATGACCGAGACCTCCCCGCTCGGCACCATGGCGCACCCGCCCGCCGGGCTGAGTGCCGAGGAGGAGTGGCCCTACCGGATCTCCCAGGGCCGGTTCCCCGCGGGCGTGGAGGCCCGTCTCGTCGGCCCGTCCGGCGAGCACCTCCCCTGGGACGGCGCGTCTGCCGGTGAGCTGGAGGTGCGCGGCCCGTGGATCGCGGCCGCCTACTACGGCGGCTCGGACAGCGAGCCGCTGCGGCCCGAGGACAAGTTCAGCGCGGACGGCTGGCTGAAGACCGGCGACGTCGGCGTGATCAACGTGGAGGGCTTCCTGACCCTCACCGACCGCGCCAAGGACGTCATCAAGTCCGGCGGCGAGTGGATCTCCTCGGTCGAGCTGGAGAACGCGCTGATGGCGCACCCCGAGGTCGCGGAGGCCGCGGTCGTCGCCGTCCCCGACGAGAAGTGGGGTGAGCGCCCGCTGGCGACCGTGGTCCTCAAGGAGGGCGCCACGGCCGACTACACGGCGCTCAGGGACTTCCTCGCCGGGACGATCGCCAAGTGGCAGCTGCCCGAGCGCTGGGCGCTGGTTCCCGCGGTGCCGAAGACGAGCGTCGGCAAGTTCGACAAGAAGGTGATCCGCAGGCAGTACGCGGACGGGGAGCTGGACGTCACCCAGCTCTGACGAGCCGTACGGGGGCGGCCGTTCCACGATGTTTCACGTGAAACGGCCGCCCTCGTGTTTCACGTGAAACATCGTCCCGCGTACGACAGTTGGCGGGCCGTCAGTTGGTGCCGATCTTGGCGAGCAGATCGACGATCCGCGACTGCACCTCGCTGCTGGTCGAGCGTTCGGCCAGGAACAGCACCGTCTCGCCCGAGGTGAGCTTCGGCAGCTCCGCCTGGTTGATGCCCGCGGAGGTGTAGACGACCAGCGGCGTGTGGTTCAACTGCCCGTTCGCGCGCAGCCAGTCGATGATCCCGGCCCGGCGGCGGCGCACCTGGAGCAGGTCCATCACCACGAGGTTCGGCCGCAGCTGCGCGGCGATCGTCACCGCTTCGCTGTCGCTGGCCGCCCGCTCCACCTGCATGCCGCGCCGCTCCAGCGTCGCGGTCAGCGCGAAGGCGATCTCCTCGTGCTCCTCGATCAGCAGGACCCGGGCGGGGTGCTGCTCGCTGTCGCGCGGCGCGAGCGCCTTGAGGAGCACGGCGGGGTCGGCGCCGTACGCCGCCTCCCGCGTCGCCTGCCCGAGGCCCGCCGTCACCAGCACCGGCACGTCGGCGGCCACCGCCGCCTGGCGCAGCGACTGGAGGGCGGTCTTGGTGATCGGCCCGGTCAGCGGATCGACGAAGAGCGCGGCGGGGAACGCGGCGATCTGCGCGTCGACCTCCTCGCGGGAGTTCACGATCACCGGGCGGTAGCCGCGGTCGCTCAGCGCCTGCTGGGTGGAGACGTCGGGCGCGGGCCACACCAGCAGCCTGCGCGGGTTGTCCAGCGGCTCGGGGGGCAGTTCGTCGTCGACGGGCCGCGGCTGCGGCTGGTTGGCCACCTCGACCGCGCCACCGGGGCCGTCGAGCGGCTCGGGGCCCTCGGCGGCGTTCTCGTCGGGTGCGTCTATCGAGTACGCACGCCCTTCGGGAAGCCGTCCCGCCGGGGGCGAGAGCAGCCCGGAGTGCTGCTGGGTCGCCGCGGCGGGCGGCGCGGGCTGCGGCGGTACGGGCTGCGCGGAGTTCGGCGGTACGGCGGGGGCGCCGGGCTCGGGGCGCTCGCTCTCCTGGGGCGTCGAGAGCTTGCGACGACGACCGCCGGGGGCGGCGGCGCCGGGCGGCTGGTTCTGCTGCGGCGCGAGGTGCTGGGCGAAGGGCACGCCCTGGCCCAGCGTGCGCACGCTGAAGGCCCGCCCCTGAGTGGAGTCCGCGGGCATCGGCTCGGCGGGCGGCAGCGGCTGACGGCCGGCCGTCGCCGTGGCGGGATCCACGGGCGGGGCCGTGGGCAGGGGAGCCTGCGCGGCAGCGGGCGGCAGCGGTACGGAACCGGTGTCACCGCTCCGTACGGGCTCCGGCGCCTCCGTGGGCGCGGGCGGCGCGAGCGTGGCACCGGGCGCGGGCTGTGCGTCGGCGGCCCCCGCGGGGCCCGCGTTGCTGTTCGTGATGTTGGCGAGCGCGGACTGGGCCTGCGCGGAAGCCCGAGCCGTCGCCGCGCGCTCGGCCGAACTCTGCACGCCCTGCGCACCGTCCGGTCCCTGACCGCCCTGCGGGCTCTGCCCGGCGTTCGGTGCGTCCGGCGCGTTCGGCGCGGGTGCCGCCTGGGCGCGCCTGCGGCCCGTGGGCAGCGGATGCGGCAGCGGCGGGGTGTGGTCGGCGGTCGGGTCGGTCCGCACCGCGTCGTGGCGCCCCTGCACCGCGTCGGACGGGGCGCGGTCGGCGTCGGCGGGCGGCAGCGCGAACGCGCTCCGCGCACCGCCGTCACCCGTGCCCTGCGCCGCTTCGGTCGGAGCGGACGCCAGCGCCCGCCGGGCCCTGCGCCCCGTCCCCGTGGCCTGCGCGGGCAGCGCACCGCCGGGCAGCGCGGCGGTACCGGCGGCGGGCACCGGGGAGTCGGCGGGCACGCCCTGCGGCGGCACCGTCTCACCGAGCGCGGGGCGCCCGGACCCGTGCTCGGCCGCGGTCACCACGGACCCCTCGGCGGGCCTGCTCGGCGCGGGCAGCGCCAGGGCCTCGCGCTCCGGACCCTGCTCCGCCGGGCTCGGCCTGCCCCGGCGGCGCCCGGTCGGCGGCCGCTCGGTGTCCCGTACGGCCTCGGCCGCGCCCACGGGGTCCAGGAAGGAGTCCGTGGAGTTGGGCGAAGCGGCACGCCTGGCACGCCGCCGTCCGCCGCCCGACGTGCCGTCCTGCTGCGCGGGCAGCGAGGCGACACCCGGGCCGGAGGACGCCCCGCCCAGCGTGTCGTCAGGACCGGCCGCACCCGCACCGGAGTCCGTACCGGCTCCCGGGCCGGCTTCCATTCCCACCGGGTCCGCGGTCACCGCGCCCGCTCCCGCGCCGAGCGGCAGCTCCACCACGTACGCGCTGCCGCTCATGCCGGGCACCTCGTGCGTCTGGAGCACACCGCCGTGCGCCCGCACGATGCCCCGCACGATCGGCTCGTGCACCGGGTCGCCCCCGGCGAACGGCCCGCGCACCTCGATCCGTACGACATCGCCGCGCTGCGCCGACGCCACCACCACGGTCGAGTCGACGTAGCCGCCGCCGGGCACCAGACGGGCCCGGCCGGTCGAGTCGACCCCGGCCACGTCCGCGATGAGGTGGGCGAGCGCGGTCGCGAACCGCACCGAGTCGATCTCGGCCTCTATGGGCGGCGTGTGCACCGCGAACTGCACCCGGCCGGGGCCGATCAGCTCGACCGCGGCGTCGATGCCCGCCGCGACGACCGCGTCGACCAGCACCTTCTCCTTGGCGAGCGCCTCGTGCCCGCTGTCGAGCCGCTGGTAGCCGAGGACGCTGTCCACCAGCGTGCTCATCCGCGCGTATCCGGCGGCCAGGTGGTGCAGCATCTGGTTGGCCTCGGGCCACAGCTGCCCCGCCGGGTCGTCCGCGAGCTTCCGCAGCTCGCCGTAGAGCTCGACCATGGGTCCGCGCAGCGCGTCGCCGAGCACGGCCGTCAGCTGGGTGTGCTGGGCGGTGAGCCGGGCGAGCCGCTCGTCCCGCTCCTCGATCTCGGCGCTGTAGCGCTCGCTGCGGTCGGCCAGTTCGGCGGCGTGCCGCTCGTCCCGCTCGGCGAGCTCGGCCGCGTGCCGCTCGTCCCGCTCGGCCGCCTCGGTCTTCTGCCGCGCGACCAGTTCCTCGTACGGGCGGCGGTCGGTGAACGTCATCACCGCGCCGACCAGTTGGTCCCCGTCCCGGACCGGAGCCGTCGTCAGGTCGACCGGCACCGGCTTGCCGCTCTTGGACCACAGCACCTGCCCGCGCACCCGGTGCTTGCGGCCGGAGCGCAGCGTGTCGGCGAGCGGCGACTCGTCGTACGAGAAGGGCTCGCCGTCGCCGCGCGAGTGCAGCACCAGCGGGTGCAGCTCCTGGCCGCCGAGGTCGCTGGCGCGGTAGCCGAGGATCTGGGCGGCGGCCGGGTTCACGAGGACGACGCGGCCGTCCGTGTCGGTGCCGACGACGCCCTCGGCGGCGGCCCGCAGGATCATCTCGGTCTGCCGCTGCGAGCGGGCCAGCTCGGCCTCGGTGTCGACGGTCCCCGAGAGGTCGCGCACGACCAGCATCAACAGCTCGTCGCCGGTGAAGTGGCCGCCGCCCTGGGAGGCGTAGGCGTCTCGGCCGTCCGCGAGGTTGGCGCTGGTAACCTCGACCGGGTACTCGCTGCGGTCGGTGCGCCGGGCGATCATCCGGGTCGGCTTGGTGCGGCCCCGCTCGTCGGCGTTCTCGGGCCGCCGCATCGATCCGGGGATCAGCCGGGAGTCGAATTCCGGCAGCAGGTCGAGCAGCCCGCGCCCGACGAGGCCGGTGCCCGGGGACTCGAACATCTCCAGGGCGATGGTGTTGGCGTTGACGACCGTGCCGTTGCAGTTGACGAGCAGCAGCCCGTCAGGGAGGGCGTCAAGTATGGCCGCGAGGCGAGCAGCGCCTCGGGATGGCTGCCTGCTCACGACGACGCTTCCTCCCTGGTTACCGCACCTTGCCGACAGTCCGTCCCGGCCCCGATGAACCGCCCCTCGGGCCGTACGGGCCGGACACTGTCACCCAAGGAGTCTAAAGGCAGGAGTTGCGCGCGCGACGGCGGATGAGGGGGAGCTCTCATCGATCCTCTGTGACCAGGGCGTACGCCCCGGTCCCACGCGGGTCGTCCGTCGGGCCGGGGCCGGGGCGCCGTGGAGGATCAGATTCCGTCGGCCGGGAGCAGCGGGGTGAGCTTCTTCCAGCGCGCGATCTCGCATCCGTCGACCCGGCGGAAGTCCGCGTCGACGGGCCGCCCGGCCCAGACGCCCTCGACGTGGGCGGTGGCGGGACCGCCGTACTGCATGGTGCACATCGTGTTCGGCGGGACGGGCGCGAAGGGGTCGGTGCCCCAGACGGTCACCTCGTCCAGCCCGTCGCAGGCGGCCTGCGGGCTGGGGTGGTCGCCGCCCGCGGGGTGGCACAGGAGCTCGTACGTCCCGTTGAGCCCGGGGTCGGCGGCATGGGCGACGGTGACGGTGAGGTGGTCGCCGGGGGGCGGGAAGGACGGCGGGTAGGGGTCGACGGGGGTCTCGTCGACCGGAGGGGTGTCGATCGGGGGCACGTCGGCCGGCAGCAGGTCGGCCGGGACGGTGCCGACGGGCAGGGTGCCGATCGGGGCGGGGCGGGTCAGGACGGGCCCGGGAAGGTCGGGCCGGGACGGATTGGGCCTGACCAGGTCGGTACCGGACAGCCCCGTGTCGGACAGGCCCGTGCGGGACAGCCCCGTGCGGGACAGATCGGCGTCGGACAGGGTGGGCCCGGTCAGGTCGGGGCCCGGGAGCACGGACGCGGCCCGTGCGGGGGCGTTCCCCGGCAGACCCGCGCCGGGCAGGGCGGCGGCGGGCACGGCGGCCGCGCCGATGGCGGCGGCGGTCGCGGTGGTGGCGAGGAGGAGACGGCGCAGCATGGTGGGTACTCCTGGAGGGTGATCGACCGGGGGGCAGGGTGACGCCCCGGGATCTCTAACGCCGCAGAGCCCGAGGCGTTGCGCGCTGCCGCCGCCGCACCGGTGTGCGGACCCGCCCGCGTCCGGGCGGCCGCACTCCCGGCACCCCCGCCGCCCCGCCCGGAGAATGCTTTGCCCTCGCGGCCGCCTGCCTAGTACCGTGGGAGGCGATTGGTGACAGCGCACATGGCTGTGTCATCATCTGCACGCACCACTCGCGTTCGCGCGTGGGGGGTGTACGAGTTGGAGGCGTCGCCTAGTCCGGTCTATGGCGCCGCACTGCTAATGCGGTTTGGGTCTTAAAGCCCATCGAGGGTTCAAATCCCTCCGCCTCCGCTTACGACATCGGAGCCCCGGTCCACACGGACCGGGGCTCCGATGCGTTTGGGGCGAGCGAGTCCACGCGGGACGGCCCGCAGGCCCCCGACCTGGACCTTCTCCGCCCCGCGAGTGAACGGCGGAACCAGGCCCGGACGGCGGCAGAGATGGCGTTTCCGCAGGTCAGAGCCGTTCCGGCTAATGGATTTCGCGTCACGGCGCAGGTCATGTAATGTTGTTCTCGCAACGCCGACGGGGCAGAAAAAACCCCGGAAGCACAAGCACTCGTAGCTTAACGGATAGAGCATCTGACTACGGATCAGAAGGTTGCAGGTTCGAATCCTGCCGAGTGCACAGCAGCCAAGAGGCCCCGGAGAAATCCGGGGCCTCTGGCGTTTTCGTGTGTCTACGCGTTCTCCGTGGTCTTCCCGGCTCTCCCGGTTCTCTCGGTTCTCCCGGCCCTCCCGGCTCTCCGGGGGCGGTGTGCGGGTTCGTGGGCTCAAGGTGGATGGTGTCGGGGGCCGGGGTGGTCCGCGGGGAAGGTGTGGGCGTGGAGTGGTGGTGTGCGGGGGGCGGGTGGATCGACGGGCGGGCCGTGCTGCGGTGGCGCGGGGGGCGGGTGAGTTCCCTCGCCTACGGGAAGCCGCTCGCCTTTCGGGTCGTCGGGGAGCGGCGGTGCGTCGGGGCGCGGGGGAATCCCTGTCCGCACGGCGGGGCGCCGGGGGACGGCGGGCCGCGCGGGGCCGTTGTGGCGGGGCGGGCTTCGCAGGCTCGGTGCCCGGAGTGCGCGCGGCTCGATCGGGCGTTCTCCGTCGCGGCCGACGGAGTGCCCGACGACCCCCGTACGTACCGGGTGTACCTCGCCTGGTTCGGGCCCGGCCTGGTCAAGGTCGGGATCACCGCCGAGGAGCGCGGCGCCGTCCGGCTGCTTGAGCAGGGGGCCGTGGCGTACGGCTGGCTGGGGCGCGGGCCGTTGATGGCCGCGCGGCGCACGGAGGAACTGCTGCGCGCCGCGCTCGGAGTGCCGGACCGCGTCCCGTACGAGAAGAAGCGCGTCGCGCGCGGCGCCCTGCCGCCCTGGCCCGAGCGCGCCGCCGAGCTCGCCGCGCTGCACGGGCGGGCCGTGGCGCTGGACGGCTGGGCGGAGACGCTGGAGCCGCTGGAGTTCGCGGCCGTCGACCACTCGGAGCCGTTCGGCCTGGAGCGGGTGCGGGAGGCCGGGGTGCGGGGCGTCGTGGAGCAGCTGGTGGACGGCGGGGTCGTGGCGGGGCGGGTCGTCGCCGCCGCGGGGCCCGATCTGCACCTGGGGTCGCTCGTCGTCGACACGCGGCTGCTCGTCGGGTGGCAGCTGGTCGCGGACGGCGGGGAGGGCGGGACGACCGTGCCCGTACGGGAGCCCAGGGGCGAGCGGGAGGCGCCCGGGGCCCAGGAGGGGCTTTTCTGACCGGAAGGTCAAGGCTTGGATCCCTTACACCCATGAGGGTGGACAGCCAGTCGATCTTCGGCGGAGGCTGTCCGTCATGAGCATTCGACCTGTTCCCGCCTTCGAACCGCCCTACTACACCGTGGTCTTCACCTCCGTCATGCGGGAGGACGCCGAGGAATTCGAGGAGTACGGGCCGACCGCCGAGCGGATGGCCGAGCTGGTGAAGGAGATCCCCGGCTTCCTCGGCTACGAGTCCGCGCGCGGCGCCAACGGCCTCGGGATCACCGTGGGTTACTTCAAGGACGAGGCGTCCATCGAGGCGTGGCGCCGCGACGTCGAGCACCAGGCGGCGCAGCGGCGGGGCATCAAGCAGTGGTACGGGAGCTACTCGCTGCACGTCGCCAAGGTGGAGCGGAGCCACAGCTTCGAGCACGGGGCGTGACGTGAGCGGGGCCGCGGACGCACGGGGGTTCTGGGCCGCCCTCGGGCTGCCCGGGATCGTCGACGTCCACACGCACTTCATGCCCGAGCGCGTGCTGCGCAAGGTGTGGGCCTACTTCGACTCCGAGGGGCCGCTCGTCGGGCGCTCCTGGCCCATCGCCTACCGGCACGACGAGGACGAACGGGTACGGATCCTCAGGGAGTTCGGGGTCATCGCCTTCACTTCCATGATCTACCCGCACAAGCCCGGCATGGCCGACTGGCTCAACGCGTGGGCGGCCCGGTTCGCGGCCCGGGTGCCCGAGTGCCTGCGCACCGCCACGCTCTACCCGGAGGACGGCGCCGCCGCGTACGTGAAGGCGGCCGTCGCGTCCGGCGCGCGGATCTTCAAGGCGCACCCCCAGGTCGGCGACTACGACCCGGGCGACCCGCTGCTCGACGAGGCCTGGGGCGTGCTGGCCGACGCGGGGGTGCCGGTGGTGGTGCACTGCGGCTCGGGCCCCGTGCCGGGCCGGTTCACCGGGCCCGCGCCCATGGCGCGGCTGCTCGCCCGCCACCCGCGGCTGCGGGTGGTCGTGGCGCACATGGGGATGCCGGAGTACGCGGAGTTCCTGACGCTCGCGGAGCGGTACGAGGGCGTGCTGCTCGACACGACCATGGCGTTCACGGACTTCAGCGAGGAGACGGCGCCCTTCGACCGGCGCGAGCTCGGGCGGCTGAAGGACCTGGGGGAGCGGGTGCTGCTCGGCACCGACTTCCCGAACATCCCCTACCCGTACGCGCACCAACTCCACTGTCTCGAACGGCTGGAGCTGGGCGATGAGTGGTTGCGCGGGGTCTGCCACGGGAACGCGGTGCGGGAGTTCGGACTGGACGACCGGGAGGCCGGACTGGAGGGTCGGGAGGTCGGACCGGAGGGTCGGGAGGTCGGACCGGGCGGCGGGGGACCGTTTTCTCAGGGAATTCACAGGGAGCCGTAAGAGGCGTTTCAGGTGCCCCCGGGACCGTTTCCCCATGCCTACGACGCGTACCGAACTGCACAGGCCCGACGGCAGCCCCGTCCGGGTCCTCGTCGTGGACGACGAGGCGCCGCTCTCCGAGCTGCTGTCCATGGCCCTGCGTTACGAGGGCTGGCAGGTCCGCAGCGCGCGCGACGGCGCGGGGGCCGTCAGGGCCGCGCGGGACTTCAGGCCCGACGCGGTCGTCCTGGACGTGATGCTGCCCGACATGGACGGGCTCTCCGTCCTGGGCAGGCTGCGCGCGGACGACGCCGGGGTGCCGGTGCTGTTCCTCACCGCGAAGGACGCGGTCGAGGACCGCATCGCCGGGCTCACCGCGGGCGGCGACGACTACGTCACCAAGCCGTTCAGCCTGGAGGAGGTCGTCGCACGGCTGCGCGGGCTCATCAGGCGCTCGGGCGGCGCGGGCCCGCGCGCGAGCGGGTCGCGGCTGGCCGTCGGCGACCTGGTGCTCGACGAGGACAGCCACGAGGTCAGCAGGGACGGCCGACACATCCACCTCACCGCGACCGAGTTCGAGCTGCTGCGGTTCCTGATGCGCAATCCGCGCCGGGTGCTGAGCAAGGCGCAGATCCTCGACCGGGTCTGGTCGTACGACTTCGGCGGCCAGGCCAACGTCGTCGAGCTGTACGTGTCGTACCTGCGCAAGAAGATCGACGCGGGCCGCAGCCCCATGATCCACACCCGGCGCGGGGCCGGGTACCTGATCAAACCCGGTGAGTAGGGCCCGTACGGGCGCCCGGGTGCGCGGGACCGGCACGGGCGCAGGCGGGCGGCGGCGGTGGTCGCTGCGCGCCCGGCTGGTGCTCTCCGCCGTGCTGCTGATCGGCATCGTCGCCGGGGTGATCGGCTCGGTCACCGCCATCGCGTACCGGAGCTATCTGTACGGGAAGCTGGACGACCAGCTGCGGGCCGTGGCCGAGCGGGGCCGGCGCCCGCCGGGGCCCGTGCCGCCGGGGTCCGTGCCGCCTGGGCTGCCCGAGCCCCTCGATCCGCTGCGGTTCGTCGGCGGCGGCGGGCAGCCGCTCGCCACCTTCGGCGTGCTGGTGCGCGACGGGCGGGCCGTCACCTCCAAGATCGTGGACGAGACGGGCGACGGTACCTCGCGCGTCGTGCGCACCGCGCTCCCGCTGACCGACGAGCAGCTGCGGGTGGCCGTGACGGCGGTCGGCGACACGTCGGTGCGCGGCATGGACCTGCCGGGGCTCGGCGCCTACCGGGTGACCTCCGTCGAGCTGTTCGAGGGAGGCACCGCCGTCGTGGGCATGCCGGCGGCCGAGGCGCGCGGCGCGCTCTCCACGCTGGTCGTCGTCGAGGTGTGCGTCACCGCCGCCGGGCTGGTGGCCGCCGGGCTCGCGGGCTGGGCGATCATCGGGGTGGCGCTGCGGCCGCTGCGCCGGGTCGCCGCGACGGCCACCAGGGTCGCCGAACTCCCGCTGCACAGCGGCGAGGTGGCCCCGCTGGAGCGCGTCCCCGACACCGAGGCGGACGGCAGGACCGAGGTCGGGCAGGTCGGCGCCGCGCTCAACCGCATGCTGGACCACGTCGGTTCGGCGCTCGCGGCCCGGCAGGAGAGCGAGACCCGGGTGCGCCGCTTCGTCGCGGACGCCAGCCACGAACTGCGCACGCCGCTCGCCTCGATCCGCGGCTACGCCGAACTGACCCGGCGCGGCGACGAGCCCGTGGGCCCCGACACCCGGCACGCCGTCGGGCGGATCGAGTCCGAGGCGATCAGGATGACCGGGCTCGTCGAGGACCTGCTGCTGCTCGCCCGGCTCGACGCGGGGGCAGCAGGCGGGGGTGGGGGCGGAGGCGCAGATGGGGTGCCGGGGGCCGGTGGGGTGGCGTGGGCCGGTGGGGTGGCGGGGGCCGCGCGGCCCCCGCTCTCGTACGAGAGCACCGATCTCTCGCCCCTCGTCGTCGACTCCGTGAGCGACGCCCGCGCGGCGGAACGCGGGCGGGGCGAGGGCCGCCACTGGCGCCTCGACCTGCCGGACGAGCCGGCGACCGTACGCGGCCACCCGCGCCGCCTCCAGCAGATCCTGGTGAACCTGCTGGCCAACGCCCGTACGCACACCCCGCCCGGTACGACCGTCACCACGCGCGTGCGGCGCGAGGGCGGCCTGATCGTCCTGGAGGTCGCCGACGACGGCCCCGGCATCCCGGCCGAGCTGCTGCCGCACGTCTTCGAGCGGTTCGCGCGCGGCGACGCCTCGCGCACGCGCAGGGCGGACGCGGCGCGCAGGGCGGACTCGTGGGGCACCGCCCATTCCACGGGTCTCGGGCTCGCCATCGTGCAGGCGCTGGCCACCGCCCACGGCGGGCGGGCCGAGGCGCGCTCCGAGCCGCGCGGCGGCGCGGTGTTCACCGTACGACTGCCCGCGCATCCCGTTTCACAGCCGACGGACAGGCTCACCACACGGCCGTGACAGGCCGGTTGACGAGTGTCGGCCCCATGCCAACCGAGACCGACGGCGAGGCCGGTACGGGTACCGCGTCGCCCACCCTTCCCAGCCGGGCCCCCGTCCCCGTGACCGCGGCCCCGGCCCCCGTCCTGGACGTCGTCCTCCCCGTCTACAACGAGGAGAAGGACCTGGAGCCCGGCGTGCTGCGGCTCCACGACCACCTCACGCGCACCTTCCCGTACCCCTTCCGCATCACCGTCGCCGACAACGCGTCCACCGACGGCACCCCGGAGATCGCCGCCCGCCTCGCCGCGACGCTCGACGGCGTGCGGTCGGTCCGGCTGGCGGAGAAGGGGCGCGGCCGGGCCCTGCGCGCCGCCTGGTCCGCGTCCGACGCGCCCGTCCTCGCCTACATGGACGTCGACCTCTCGACCGACCTCAACGCCCTGCTCCCGCTGGTCGCCCCGCTGCTCTCCGGCCACTCCGACCTGGCGATCGGCTCCCGGCTCAAGCGCACGTCGCGCGTGGTGCGCGGGCCCAAGCGCGAGTTCGTCTCCCGGGCCTACGCACTGATCCTGCGCTCCTCGCTGGCCGCCGGGTTCAGCGACGCGCAGTGCGGGTTCAAGGCGATCAGGCGGGACGTGGCCGAGCGGCTGCTGCCGCTGGTCGAGGACACCGGCTGGTTCTTCGACACCGAGCTGCTGGTCCTCGCCGAGCGGGCGGGCCTGCGCATCCACGAGGTGCCCGTCGACTGGATCGACGACCCGAACAGCCACGTCCGCATCGTGCGCACCGCGCTGGAGGACCTCAGGGGCGTGTGGCGGGTGGGCCGGGCGCTCGCGGTGGGCGCGCTGCCGCTCGACCGCCTCGCGCGCCCCTTCGGCGACGACCCGCGCGACCGGGTCCTGACCGGAGTGCCGCGCGGACTGGCCCGCCAACTGCTGGGCTTCTGCGCGGTCGGCGCGTTCTCGACGCTGTTCTACCTGCTGCTGTACTCGCTCTTCCGTACGGGTACGGGCGCCCAGGCCGCCAACGCCGCCGCCCTGCTGGTGTCGGCCCTCGCGAACACGGCGGCCAACCGGCGCCTCACCTTCGGGGTGCGGGGCAGGGAGCGCGCGCTGCGCCACCAGGCGCAGGGGCTGCTGGTCTTCGCGATCGGCCTCGCGCTCACCAGCGGCTCGCTCGCCGCGCTGGAACGGGCGTCCGCCGAGCCCGCGCACTCCGTGGAGCTCGCGGTGCTGATCGCGGCGAACCTCGCGGCGACGGTGCTGCGCTTCCTGCTGCTGCGGGCCTGGGTCTTTCCCGACCGCCGCGCGAGCGCCCCCGCGGCGCGCCTCTCAGCCCCCGCGGCCCGCTCCTCCGCCCCCGCGGCCCGCTCCTCCGCCCCCGCGGAGCCGCCCGCGCCCGCCGCGCCCACAGCCCCCGCCGCGCCCTCCGCCACCCACGACGGGACCGACGCCCGATGATCACGCTCACCACCACCGCCGCGGCCCCGGGCCCCGGCCGGGCCGCCCGCCACCGCGTCGCCCGCCGCGTCGCCCGCCGCGCCGCCGCCCTCTGGCGCGGCAGGCCCGACGACGCCCCCTGGGTCAGGCCCGCGCTGCTCGCGCTCCTCGCCGCGACCGGGCTGCTCTACCTCTACGACCTGGGCGCGTCCGGCTACGCCAACTCCTTCTACTCCGCCGCCGCGCAGGCGGGCGGCCAGAGCTGGAAGGCATTCTTCTTCGGCTCGCTCGACCCGGCCAACGCCATCACCGTCGACAAGCCGCCCGCCGCGCTGTGGCCGATGGCCCTGTCCGTACGGCTCTTCGGGCTCGGCTCCTGGCAGATCCTGGTGCCGCAGGCGCTGATGGGCACGGCCACGGTCGCGGTGCTGTACGCGGCGGTACGGCTCCGCTTCTCGGCCGCCGCCGGGCTGCTCGCGGGCGCGGTGCTCGCGCTGACGCCGGTCGCCGCGCTGATGTTCCGCTTCAACAACCCGGACGCGCTGCTCACGCTGCTGCTGACCGCGGCCGTGTACTTCGTGCTGCGGGCGCTCGCCGACGCGCGGACGAAGTGGCTGGTGGGGGCGGGGGCCGTGCTGGGCCTCGCGTTCCTGGCCAAGACGCTCCAGGCGTTCGTGGTGCTGCCGCCGCTGGCGCTGGTGTACGCGGTGTGCGGGCCGACCACGCTGCGCGGGAGGCTCGGCCGGCTCGCGGCGGGCACGGGCGCGATGGTCGTGGCGGGCGGCTGGTGGGTGGCGGCCGTCGAGCTGTGGCCGAAGTCCTCGCGCCCGTACGTCGGCGGCTCGCAGCACAACTCCTTCCTTGAGCTGACCTTCGGCTACAACGGCCTGGGGCGGCTCAACGGCGACGAGACGGGCAGCGTGGGCGGCGGCGGGCGCGGCGGCGCCGGGATGCCCGAGCCGCCCGCCGGGGCCGAGGGCCAGGTCTTCCAGGGCGGTGGCGGTGGCGGTCGCGGTGGCGGCTGGGGCGAGACCGGCGTCGGGCGGATGTTCGACGACAGCGTCGGCGGCCAGATCTCCTGGCTGCTGCCCGCCGCGCTGCTCCTGCTGGTCGCGGGGCTGGTGGTGACCCGCCGCGCGGCGCGCACGGACACCGCGCGCGCCGCGTTCCTGGTGTGGGGCGGCGTGCTGCTGACGACCCTCGCGGTCTTCAGCTTCATGGCCGGGATCTTCCACGAGTACTACACGGTCGCGCTGGCCCCGCCGATCGCGGCGCTGGTCGGCACGGGCGCCACAGTCCTCTGGGAGGAGCGCAGGACGTGGGCGGCCTCGGCCGCTCTGGCGGGCGCGGTCGCGGTGAGCGCGGTGTGGGCGTACGAACTGCTGGGCCGCACCCCGGACTTCGTGCCGTGGCTGCGGTGGGCCGTGCTGGTCGCGGGCGGTGCGGCGGCGCTCGGGCTGCTGTTCGCGGGGCGCGTCGACCGGCGGCTGGCGCTGGGCGCCGCGGGGCTCGGACTGGCGGCGTCGCTGGCGGGACCGGTCGCGTACGTGGCGTACACGGTGGACGAGGGGCACGCGGGGTCGATCGTGACGGCGGGGCCGCGTGCGGCGGGCGGGGGACCCGGGGGGATGCGCGTGGTGCGGTTCACCGGGGACGGCGGTGACGGTGGTGACGGCGGGCCGGGCGGCGGCGGAGGCGCAGGCCGGGGGCAGCGGCCGCCGCAGGGCGGTCCCGGCGGGCAGGGCTTCCCGGGCGGCGGTCCCGGCGGGCAGGGCGGTCGTCCCGGAGGCGTCGGCGCGCCTTCCGGAGCGCGCGGCCCGAGCACGTACACCACGGGCATCGGCGGCCTGGGCGGCCTCCTCGGCGGCGCGGCCGTGGGCGACGGGGCCCGCGCCAGGATCGCGGCGGACGCGGACGCGTACACCTGGGCGGCGGCGACCGTCGGCGCGCAGAACGCCGCGAGCTACCAGCTCGCGACCGGGGAGCCGGTGATGGCGATCGGCGGCTTCAACGGGAGCGACCCGTCCCCGACGCTCGCGCGGTTCAAGGAGTACGTCGCCGAGGGCCGCATCCACTACTTCATCGGCTCGGGCGGCGGCGGCCGCGAGACCGGTCCCCAAGGCGGGCCCGGAGGCCCCGGTGGCGGCACCTCCGGGGCCATCTCCAGCTGGGTCGCCGAGCACTTCACCGCACTCACCGTGGACGGCGCCACGTTCTACGACCTGACGGCCCCGAAGGCGTAGCGGAAAAGTCCTTTACAGCGTACGAGAGTCTCTTCTACGGTGTACGACGCACGTTCCCGTACACCGTAGAAGAGATCTGGAGACCGCAGCATGACGGCGACGACCGCCGAGAAGAACGACCTCACCCCGCAAGGTCACCCGCAGCGCTGGCTGATCCTCGGTGTCATCTGCCTCGCCCAGCTCACCGTGCTGCTCGACAACACCGTCCTGAACGTCGCGATCCCCTCCCTCACCGAGGAACTGGACGCGTCGGGCTCCGACATCCAGTGGATGATCAACGCGTACTCGCTGGTCCAGTCCGGGCTGCTGCTCACCGCGGGCAGCGCGGCCGACCGCTACGGCCGCAAGAAGATGCTGGCCGCCGGACTCGTCCTGTTCGGCGTCGGCTCGCTCGTCGCGGGCCTCGCCGACTCCTCCGCACAGCTCATCGCGGCGCGCGCGGGCATGGGCGTCGGCGGCGCGCTGCTGATGACCACCACGCTCGCGGTCGTCGTGCAGATCTTCTCCGACGAGGAGCGGGTCAAGGCGATCGGCCTCTGGGCGACCGTCAACTCCCTGGGATTCGCCGCCGGTCCGCTGATCGGCGGGGTCATGCTCGACCACTTCTGGTGGGGCGCGATCTTCCTGATCAACATCCCGGTCGCGATCATCGGCCTGGTGGCCGTGCTCTCCCTGGTCCCCGAGTCCAAGAACCCGCAGGGCGACCGCCCCGACCTGCTCGGCGCGCTGCTCTCCACCATCGGCATGGCGGGCGTGGTGTTCGCGATCATCTCCGGTCCCGAGCACGGCTGGCTCTCCGGGCGGGTGCTGGCCTCGGCGGGCGTCGGCGCGGTGGCCCTCGCCGCCTTCGCGCTGTGGGAGCTGAAGATCCCGTACCCGATGCTGGACATGCACTTCTTCCGCAACCAGCGCTTCGTCGGGGCCGTCGCGGGCTCGATCCTCGTCGCCTTCGGCATGGGCGGCTCGCTCTACCTGCTCACCCAGCACCTCCAGTTCGTGCTCGGGTACGGGCCGCTGGACGCGGGGCTGCGCACGGCGCCGCTCGCGCTCACGGTGGTGGCGCTCAACCTCACGGGCGTCGGCGCGCGGATCCTGCCCAAGCTGGGCACGCCCGGCACCATCGCGTCCGGCATGACCCTGCTGTCGGGCGGCCTCGTCGCCATCGCGGTGCTCGGCAGGGACTCGTACTCCGGGATGCTGCTCGGCCTGGTCGTGATGGGCGCGGGCATCGCGGTGGCGATGCCCGCGATGGCCAACGCCATCATGAGCGCGATCCCGCCGGAGAAGGCGGGCGTGGGCGCCGGCGTCAACGGCACCCTCGCGGAGTTCGGCAACGGCCTGGGCGTCGCGGTGCTCGGCGCGGTCCTCAACTCCCGCTTCGCCGCGCTGATCCCGGGCGCGGTGAGCGCGGCCTCGCTGCCCGCCGCGCTGGCCGCCGCGGACTCGCCGGACGCCGAGCGGGAGATCACCGACGCGTTCGCGTCGGGCCTGGAGACCAGTCAGCTGGTGGGCGCCGCCGCGGTGCTCGCGGGCGGACTGCTGGCGGCGATGCTCCTTCGGCGCGCGGAGCGGGCAGACTCACCCGTAGCAGCGGCTTAGCATCGTAGGAGGGGCGTAGCGGAACCTTCGGGTCCGGTACGCCCCTCTCGAAGACCCGAAGGAGCGCGTCATGGTGTCCGCGGCCGACCGCGTGAAGAAGTCCGCACGGATGAGCGTGTGGCTGAGCGGCAAGACGATGCGGGCCCGAAGGCCGTCGGACCCGGGGCACCCGGCGGGCCTCGACCGCGAGCGGATCATCGCCGCGTCCGTGCGGCTGCTCGACGCGGAGGGCCTGGCGAAGTTCTCGATGCGGCGGCTGGCCGCCGAGCTGAACGTCACGGCGATGTCCGTCTACTGGTACGTCGACACCAAGGACGACCTCCTGGAGCTGGCGCTCGACTCGGTCTTCGACGAGCTGGAGGTGCACGACGAGTCGGCGGACTGGCGCGACCGCCTGCGCGCGACGGCGACGGCCTACCGGGGGCTGCTGGTGCGGCACACCTGGATGTCGGCGCTGCTCGGCACGTTCCTGAACATCGGCCCGCACTCGATGCGGTTCTCGATGGCGGTGCAGGACATCGTCCGCGCCTCGGGCCTCTCGCCGCGCGGCCAGATGGGCGGCCTCGCCGCGGTCTTCCAGTTCGTCTACGGGTTCGGCACGATCGAGGGCCACTTCGTGCAGCGGTGCGCGTCGGCGGGGATGACCCAGGACGAGTACTTCCAGGAGGCGATGGGCACGATCGCGGCGAACCCCGAGGCCAGGGAGGTGCTCGCGAAGTCCACGAAGCTGATGGAGGCGAGGGCCGGGGACACGGTCGCCGAGATGCGGGAGCGGGACTTCGAGTTCGCGCTGGACATCCTGGTGGCGGGCATCGAGACGATGACCCGCAGGGAGGCCGGCGAAGCGGCCCGATAATCCGGCGCGCGCCGGGCCGCGGTCCCGTACAGTTCGGGGCACCCGGTGCGCAGGCCACGGCTACTTCACCTCCAAAGTGAGCAACGCGGGTTCGAATCCCGTCGCCGACGAGAGTCGGTGTCGTCCAGCGGCCCAGGACGCTACGTCGCCGTCGCCGCCCTTGACCTCGGGTACTCCAACGCCTCCCCTCCGCAGCAGCGGACGGGAGGCGTTTCCATGCGTGGAGTGCGGTGCGTGATGCGTGGTGTGTATGGGGGAGGCGGGCCGTCCCCTGCCCGCCTCCCCGGTGTCGGGCGCCTCCGCTCGAAAGCGCCCGAGTCCGTGGGTCCCGCGTTACGCGCCCTCGGCGCTCGCGGGAGCCGCGCCCTGCTCCGCGCCCTCCTTCGGCGCCGCGTTCGACTTGAGCGCGACCTCCTTGATGAACAGCGTGACCAGGAAGGCGAGCAGCGCGGCCGGGGCCGAGTAGAGGAAGACGTCGCCGACGGCGTGCCCGTACGCGGCCTCCATGACCGTGCGCAGCGGGGCGGGCAGCTTGTCCAGGTCGGGGATGCCCCCGCCGCCCGTACCGCCGTGGCCGAACGCCGCGCCCTGCGGGCCCAGCTCGGCCAGGCCGTCCTTGACGTAGTGCGTGACCCGGTTCGCCATGACCGCGCCCAGCGCGGAGACGCCGATCGCGCCGCCCAGCGAGCGGAAGAAGGTGACGACGGACGAGGCCGCGCCGAGGTCCTCGGGGGAGACCTGGTTCTGGGTGCAGAGCACGAGGTTCTGCATCATCATGCCGATGCCCAGGCCCATGACGGCCATGTAGATCGCGAGGTGCCAGTACGGGGTGTCGTACCGCATGGTGCCCAGCAGCCCGAGGCCGGCGGTCACCAGCACGCCGCCCGAGACCAGCCACGCCTTCCACCGGCCGGTCTTGGTGATGACCTGGCCCGAGACGGTCGACGAGACGAAGAGGCCCGCGATCATCGGGATGGTCATCACGCCGGACATCGTCGGCGACTTGCCGCGCGCCAGCTGGAAGTACTGGCTGAAGAAGACCGTGCCTGCGAACATCGCGACGCCGACGAAGAGCGAGGCCAGCGAGGCCAGCGTGATGGTGCGGTTGCGGAAGAGCCGCAGCGGGATGATCGGCTCGCTCGCCCTGGACTCGACGTAGACGAAGAGCGCGGCGAGCAGCAGGGAGCCGCCGACCATCGCGTACGTCTGCCAGGAGATCCAGTCGTACTTGTCACCGGCGAAGGTGACCCAGACGAGCAGCAGCGAGACGGCCGCGCTGACCAGGAACGCGCCGGTCCAGTCGACCTTCACGTCGCGCTTGACCACGGGGAGCTTCAGGGTCTTCTGGAGCACGACCAGCGCGATGACCGCGAAGGGCACGCCGACGTAGAAGCACCAGCGCCAGCCGAGCCAGGAGGTGTCGGTGATGACGCCGCCGAGCAGCGGGCCGCCGACGGTGGCGACGGCGAAGGTCGCGCCGAGGTAGCCGGAGTAGCGGCCGCGCTCGCGCGGCGAGATCATCGCGGCCATCACGATCTGCGCGAGGGCGGAGAGGCCGCCGACGCCGACGCCCTGGACGACGCGGCAGGCGATCAGCGTCCCGGCGTTCTGCGAGAGACCGGCGACGACCGAGCCCAGGACGTAGATGACCAGGGCTATCTGGACCAGCAGCTTCTTGCTGAAGAGGTCGGCGAGCTTGCCCCACAGCGGGGTGGTCGCGGTCATCGCGAGCAGCGAGGCCGTCACGACCCAGGTGTAGGCGGACTGGCCGCCGCCGAGGTCGCTGATGATCTCGGGGAGGGCGTTGGAGACGACCGTCGACGACAGGATCGCGACGAACATGCCGAGCAGCAGCCCGGTCAGCGCCTCCATGATCTGCCGGTGAGTCATCGGCGTACCGTCGCCGGAGGAGCCGTGGGGGTGCCCTCCGTGCTCGGCGTGGCCGCCCCGCACACCGGACGGTGTGGTCGTAGCCATGGATTTCCTTCTCTGTTGCTTCGTTGCGCGGGTGTACGGGTTATTCGGGCTGTTCGGGTTGTTCGGGTCGCGTCCGGCAGTCCCCGAAGCTGTCGCGGAGCCGGGCGAGCAGCGCGTTCAGCTGCCCGACCTCGTCGTCGCTCCAGTCGTCCAGCCGGTCGGCGAAGACCTCGGCGGTGCGCCGCCCCAGCTCGTCGAGGAGTTCCTTGCCCTGCGGGGTGATCCGCAGGATCCGGGAGCGCTTGTCGGCCGGGTCGGGGGACCGCTCGATCCACCCGCGCTCGGCGACGTGGGCGACGTGGCGGCTCGTCACCGAGATGTCGACCGCGAGCAGTTCGGCCATCCTGCTCATCCGCATCTCGCCGTAGCGGTCGAGCAGCGTGAGCACGGCGGCCGAGCCGCTCGGGCAGTCGGCGGGCAGGACGCGGGAGAGCCCGCGCTTGACGGCCCCGATGGCGCTGAGCTGCCGGGCCAGCTCCTCGTACTGGCTCCGTGCGGCCATGGGCACCCCCGGGTTGCGGTGGTGCGGCGCGTTCTGTCGCCGCATCTTGTTGCTTAGGGCAACGATAGAAGTTGTTGGTTGCCACAGGCAAACGAAAACGGGCCCGGCGGGGTAAAGGAACCCAAAAGGCTTCGCATGTGCGGAGTCAATGCGGGGCCCGTGGGGCCAGTGGGCCGTACGGGCGGGCCCGGGGTTGGGCGGAACCCGGGTGTTCGCTAGGGTCGGGCCCCATGGCACACAACCCCCACGCCCCGCAGAACCAGGGCCCCGAGGGCCAGTACGACCCCGCGGGCAGCACCCAGATGTTCCGCGCCTTCGTCGACGAGGGAGCGCCCCAGCAGAGCGGGCGGCAGCCCGCCCCGCAGCAGTCGGGCCCGAAGGTGGGGCTGATCGTCGGCGTCGTCGCCGTGCTCGTCGTCCTCGCGGGCGTCGCCTGGCTGGCGCTCGGCTGACGGGTTCTCAGCCGCCGGGTTCTCTGCCGGGAGCGACCCTCACGTCCACTCGACGGTGACGGCGCGCGTCTCCACGTGCATGCCCAGCGGCACCCGCCAGGCCTCCACGCAGACGGTGTACGTCTTCCTCGCCGTACCGCCCGCGGCGATCGGCGCCGGCAGCGGCTGAGCGGTCCGCACGGTCGCCCAGTCGGTGCCGAGCAGCCCGATGACGTGCGTCGCGAACGTCGCCGTGCCCGAACGCACCGGCGTGCCCCCGGCGTTGCGGAAGGTCACCGTGACCTTCTCGCACCAGCGCCGGTCGGCCTCGGCCCGCTCGGGCGCGCCGACCACCTTCAGCAGGGCGGGCGACGGCGGGTCCACGGGCGGGTGCGAAGGCTCCGGGGGCTTCGGGGGCTTCGGGGGCTTCGGCGGGCGGGTCGGGTCGGGCGGGTCCGGCGGGTTCACGGGTGGCCTCGGCCTGCCCGGACCGTTCGCGCCGCCCGGACCGTTCGGGCGTGGAGCGCCGCCGGGCTCCGCGTGTCCTGAGCCTGCACCGGGACCGCCGGTGGGCCGCGTCGCGGGCGGGCGCGGGGCGTCCGACGCCGTACCCGACGCCGTGCCCGCGGGGCCGGGGGCGCCGCTCTTCCCGTTGCCCGCGCTCCCCGGCGTACCGCTCCTGCCGCCCTTGCCGCCGCTGCCGCCCGCCGCGGGCGTCCCGGTCCCGTCCAGCGGCACCAGCAGCACCTCGCCCCGTGGCGCCGTACCGCTCGGGGCGCCGCCCTGTCCCGCAGCGCCGACCGCCGCGTACCCGTCCTCGCCCGAGCCGCCCCCGCAGCCGGTCAGCAGCCCGCTGCCCAGCCCCAGGCACAGCGCGGCCGCCGACGCGGCGGTGAGGCCTCGACGGCGGCCGACGGTGCGTTCCTCGCGTCGCATCGCGCCAGTGTCACTGACGGACCGTCAAGAAGGAACCCCGCTGCGCCTGTTGGCGAAACGCTTCGATCGGTACTGAGCCTGCCGGGACGCACCCCGGGTTCAGTCGGAGATGAGCCCCGCCCGCAGCGTCGCGAGCGTGCGCGTCAGCAGCCGCGAGACGTGCATCTGCGAGATGCCGACCTCCTCGCCGATCTGCGACTGCGTCATGTTCGCGAAGAAGCGCAGCATGATGATCTGGCGCTCGCGCGGCGGGAGTTTGGCCAGCAGCGGCTTGAGGGACTCGCGGTACTCCACGCCCTCCAGCGCCGAGTCCTCGTACCCCAGCCGGTCCGCAAGCGAGCCCTCGCCGCCGTCGTCCTCGGGGGACGGCGAGTCGAGCGACGACGCGGTGTAGGCGTTGCCCACCGCCAGGCCGTCGACGACGTCCTCCTCGGAGACGCCGAGCACCCGCGCCAGCTCCGGCACGGTCGGCGACCTGTCCAGCTGCTGCGCCAGCTCGTCGCTCGCCTTCGTGAGCGCGAGCCGCAGCTCCTGGAGGCGGCGCGGCACCCGCACCGACCAACTGGTGTCCCGGAAGAAGCGCTTGATCTCGCCCACGACCGTCGGCATCGCGAACGTCGGGAACTCCACGCCGCGTTCGCAGTCGAAACGGTCGATCGCCTTGATCAGACCGATCGTTCCGACCTGGACGATGTCCTCCATCGGTTCGTTGCGCGAGCGGAACCTGGCCGCCGCGTAACGCACCAGCGGGAGGTTGAGCTCGATCAGTGTGTCCCGTACGTACGCGCGCTCGGGGCTGTCCTTGTCGAGGGCGGCGAGCCGCAGGAACAGAGAGCGGGACAGAGTGCGGGTGTCGATGGCTTCCGAGCCGGTGCGCACGACGGGTGCTTCTTTGACGAGCACCTTCGAGCTGCCCTGTTCTGCGGACATGCCACCCCCTTGAGGTCGCGGACGGTCGCGGAGGGCCACGACCATCTGAGGAACGCAGCCTCCACCTGAATACCGGAGGCGGGGCCGCGGCAAACGCTCTTCCAGCAGAATGTCACATGTCGGCAACGCGCTGTAGTGACATGTCGACAAGTATGTGGCGAATCCGCGCAGGAAACAGGGGTTGTGGGGGTTTTCGGCCCGGATCGGGGATCACCCGATCAGGTCACGCCTCGATACGATTTGCGGATCTCAGCCGCGCGAAGCTCCGGGCCAGCAAACGCGAAACGTGCATCTGCGAAACGCCCAGCTCCTGGCTGATCTGGGACTGCGTCAGATTGCTGTAGTAACGGAGCATCAGGATCCGCTGCTCGCGCTCGGGCAGCTGCACCAGCAGGTGCCGTACGAGGTCGCGGTGTTCGACCCCGGCGAGCGCCGGGTCCTCGTAGCCGAGGCGGTCGAGCAGGCCCGGCAGCCCGTCGCCCTCCTGGGCGGCCTCCAGGGACGTCGCGTGGTACGACCGGCCCGCCTCGATGCAGGCCAGCACCTCTTCCTCGGAGATCTTCAGGCGCTCGGCGATCTCGGCGGTCGTGGGGGAGCGGCCGTGCAGCGTCGTCAGGTCCTCGGTGGCGCCGTTGACCTGCACCCACAGCTCGTGGAGGCGGCGCGGGACGTGCACGGTCCGCACGTTGTCCCGGAAGTACCGCTTGATCTCGCCGACGACGGTCGGCATCGCGAACGTCGGGAACTGCACGCCCCGGTCGGGGTCGAACCGGTCGATGGCGTTGATCAGGCCGATCGTGCCGACCTGGACGACGTCCTCCATCGGCTCGTTGCGGGAGCGGAACCGGGCGGCGGCGTAGCGGACGAGGGGGAGGTTCGCCTCGATCAGGGCCGCGCGGACCCTGCGGTGCTCGTCGGTGCCCGGGACGAGGCCCTTGAGCTCGCCGAAGAGGACCTGGGTGAGCGCCCTGGTGTCGGCGCCGCGCCGCTGTGCGGCCGTACGCGGCTCGGGGGCGGCCCCGGCGAGGGGTTCGGCGGGCGGCGGGGCGGGCGGCTCGTGCTCGGGCGCCTGGGGAGGCACTTGCTGCGGTGCGGTACTGGCCGGCACGGTCACGCCACCCCTTCACGGTCAACGCTTCACGGTCAACAACGGTCAACTCATCCGTCAAAAGCGGTCATAGCATCACAAGACATGTCCACTGTGTGCAAGCACCGTATAACGCCGTGTTGACGGCAAGTTGGGCGGAACGTGTGCGGGAAGCGCCCCGGAAAGCGGAAAGGCCCCCCGCCACAGGGGCGGGGGGCCGGGCGAGCCGTCGGCTCAGAACTCGTAGTCGGCGATCACCCAAGTGGCGAACTCGCGCCACTGTCCCGCGGCCGCCTGGTGGGCCGGGTGCTCGATGTAGCGCTTCAGCGCATCGCGGTCCGCGACGGCGGAGTTGATGGCGAAGTCGTAGGCGATGGGCCGGTCCGTGATGTTCCAGGCGCACTCCCAGAACTCCAGCTCGGGCACCAGCCCGTCGAGCTCCTGGAAGGCCTTCACGCCGGCGGCGACGCGGGGCTCGTCCCGCTCCACGCCGTCGTTGAGCTTGAAGAGGACCAGATGGCGGATCAAGGGCACTCCTACTTGATGAGTTCGGTCATGAACTCGCCGATGCCGTTGGCGGCGTCCGAGATGCCCTCGAACCCTACTTGGACCAGATCCGCGGCCCTGGCCGGGGAGGTGATGATCGTGTACAGCACGAAGACGACAACTATGTAGAGCGCGATCTTCTTCGTTTGCACCATCAGTCCCTGCCTCCCCGACGTCCCCTGTGCGCGCAGTCGAGTGAGTCTATCCCCGATCACTGATCCGGGCTTTAAGGACCAAGGACCCGCCGATGAGGGCCCTTCGCCGGACCGCACGGGGCGCGTACGGGAGCAGGATGGATGCCAAGCCCGGCGGATCTGGCAGGAATCCCACCGGGCGAGGAACGGACCTCACTGCGGGGTCCACGGCGCGGGCTTCCCCCCCCTGATCGCGGCGTGGACTACGAGGAGCCGTTCTCATCGGGGGGAGCGGCTTGTCCCCCCGATGCCGCTCCCCCCGTCCAAAACGCGAAGCCCCGGCCCACTCCCCCCTGTGGCCGGGGCTTCCGCACGTCCTGAAGGGGCCACAAACGCCTCGGCGGCACGGCGGCAGCACGACAAGGGCCCCGGTGCCGAAGCACCGGGGCCCTTGTATCAAGAGCGGTAGCGGAGGGATTTGAACCCTCGGTGAGTTTCCCCACACTCGCTTTCGAGGCGAGCTCCTTCGGCCGCTCGGACACGCTACCGAGAGAGAGCTTAGCCCAAGGTGGGCCGTGCTCTGAAATCGGTATCGGAAAACGTCCTCAGCGGGTCCTGAAGAAGGCCGTGAGCCGGTCCGAGCACTCCGCCTCCAGCACCCCCGCGATCACCTCGGGGCGGTGGTTCAGCCTGCGGTCCCGTACGAGGTCCCAGAGCGAACCCGCCGCCCCGGCCTTCTCGTCGCGGGCGCCGTAGACGACCCGCCGCACCCGGGACTGCACCAGCGCGCCCGCGCACATCACGCACGGCTCCAGGGTCACGACGAGCGTGCAGCCGGTCAGCCGCCACTCGCCCAGCTTCGCCGCCGCCCTGCGCAGCGCCAGCACCTCCGCGTGCGCCGTCGGGTCGCCGGTCGCCTCGCGTTCGTTGTGCCCCGCGGCCAGGACCGCGCCCGCGGGGTCCAGCAGCAGGGCGCCGACCGGCACGTCGCCGGCCGACGCCGCGTGCGCCGCCTCGTCCAGGGCGAGCCGCATCGCGGCCCGCCAGGGATCTCGTACGGGGTCGTGCTCGTGCTCCACTAGCGCACTGCCTCCAGCAGCTCCGACGCCCCCAGGGTGTCGGCGATGTCGGTCAGCGCGTCGGTGTTGTCGAGGGCGAGCAGGTCCTTCTCGGAGACCCCGAGGTCGGCGAGGACCTCGCGGTCGCCCAGCGGGCCCGCCGGCAGGGCGGAGTGGGCCCCGGGCGCGCTCGCGCCCTCGTCGTCGTCCAGGTCGCCGTCCGGTGCGGCGCCTTCGTCGTCCGGTTCCTCGGTGCCGTCGAGGTCCAGGGCGTCCAGGTCGTCGAGTTCGCTTTCGGGGTCGTCGTCTCCGCCCGTCAGTTCGTTGGTGAGGATCTCTCCGTACGAGGAGCGGGCGGCGGCGAGCGCGTCCGAGACGTAGATGCGCGGATCGTCCTCGCCGTCCACGCGGACGACGCCGAACCAGGCGTCCTCCTGCTCGATGAGGACCAGCACGGTGTCCTCGTCGATCGCGGCCTCACGGGCCAGGTCCGTCAGGTCGGACAGGGTCTCCACGTCGTCGAGCTCCGTGTCGCTCGCTTCCCACCCGTCTTCGGTGCGCGCGAGCAGTGCGGCGAAATACACCGTGACTCTCCCACTGGTCATAGGTGTGTCGGTCCGACGGGAGGACAGCCACATCGGCTGTCTGTACCCCGCCCACTCGGAATCGTGGCAGAAACGAGGCGTTCGCGAGAGGTCTTCCGCGGTTGCGTCGTCCATCAGTTCTGACGCGGGCCTGGTGAGC
This sequence comes from Streptomyces sp. NPDC050504, assembly GCF_044458065.1. Classification (NCBI taxonomy): domain Bacteria; kingdom Bacillati; phylum Actinomycetota; class Actinomycetes; order Kitasatosporales; family Streptomycetaceae; genus Streptomyces; species Streptomyces sp. NPDC050504. The sequence continues at coordinate 870,521 of NZ_JBITHO010000003.1, forward strand.
GGGGTGCCGTACCCGCCCGAACCGCCCTCGGCGCACCGCGCGCACTACCAGCGGAAGGTCCGCATCCGCATGGCCTGGCGCATTCTCGCGGCGCGCGCCCGACGCGGCTGGACGCGCTCGCGCAGCGCCTTGGCCTCGTTCAGCTCCCGGAGGAACTGGGCACGCCGCCTGCGGCGCTCGGCATCGCTCTCCGAGTCGCTCGGCGGCGCCGAGTGCTCGGGCTGTTCCGGGTCTGGCATCGGTGAACCACCCCAGGGCTAGGGTTCCGTCCCGTACGTCCCCCCTGCATACGTCCACTGTCCCCCACCTTCCCTCGGGGCGGCACGTTGATGCCGGCCGGGGATACTGTGGTGACATGCGGATCCACGTCGTCGACCACCCCTTGGTGGCGCACAAGCTCACCACGCTGCGCGACCAGCGCACCGATTCCCCGACCTTCCGGCGCCTCGCCGACGAACTGGTCACCCTGCTCGCCTACGAGGCCACCAGGGACGTGCGCACCGAGCAGGTCGACATCGTGACCCCGGTCACGCCCACCACGGGCGTCCGGCTCTCGCACCCGCGCCCGCTGGTCGTGCCGATCCTGCGCGCCGGGCTCGGCATGCTCGACGGCATGGTGCGGCTGCTGCCGACCGCCGAGGTGGGCTTCCTCGGCATGATCCGCAACGAGGAGACGCTCCAGGCGGAGACGTACGCGACGCGGATGCCCGAGGACCTGTCCGGGCGCCAGGTGTACGTCCTGGACCCGATGCTCGCGACCGGCGGGACGCTGGTGGCGGCGATCCAGGAGCTGATCAAGCGCGGTGCGGACGACGTCACGGCGGTCGTCCTGCTCGCGGCGCCCGAGGGCGTCGAGGTCATGGAGCGCGAGCTGGCGGGGACGCCGGTGACGGTGGTGACGGCTTCGGTCGACGAGCGCCTCAACGAGAACGGGTACATCGTCCCCGGGCTCGGCGACGCGGGCGACCGCATGTACGGCACGGCGGAGTAGCCCTCACCGGGAAGGCGCGGCACGGCTCGCGGCGGTACGGCTCCCGGGGGAGGCGTACCGCCTGCGGCGGGCGGCACCCCACCCCGCCCCTTCCCGGAACCGGGGCAGGGCTTCGGGAACGCCTCCCGCCCCTACTTCTTCGCGCAGCCCGCTCCCGCCGCGCTCTTCGGGTGCGCGAGCGCCACCAGCTCGGCGTCGGCGGCCTTCTTCGGCGTGAGCGCCTTGTACGCCGTACCCAGGATCAGGTCCACGTCCGGCGTCCTGCGCGCGTCCGTCTTCTGCTGCGCGCCCTTCAGCTGCGTGGCGAGCACCGCGAACGGCCCCTTCGCCGCGCTGGGCGCGCCCAGCAGCACTCCGGGCCCGGGGACCTTCTTGTCGTACGCGGCGGGGGCGTTGCCGAAGGTCTTCACGGCGAATCCGCGCTTCTTGAGCTCGTCGGCCACCGACTTGGCGAGCCCCGAGCGCGGCGTCGCGTTGTAGACGTTGACGGAGATCTGCCCGGGTCCGGGCAGGGTCACGGCCTTGGGCTTCGCCACGGGCGCGGCCGCGACCGCCTTGCAGTCCGTGCCGCGTCCCGCCGCCTCCGCCTTCTCGCCGTCGCCCGTGAAGACGTCGATGAGCTGCAGCGTTCCCCAGCCGGCCAGGCCGAGGGCCACCACCGCGGCGACGACCGCGAGCACGATCCTGCGACGGTTGCCGGGGCGCCGCATGCGCGGATATTTGTCACCCGTGATGCGGTACTTTCCGCCCATACCAGGGGGAGTGAGCATGCTCATGGGCGCAGCGTAGTGCCGCCCGATGGCGATTCCTATTAAGTGATCAACGGGTTGTGCCCGTGTGCGGCCCAAATGGCCCTAAAGGCGTAGGGGCCCGAGGGCGCGGGGAGCGGAGCGGGCGTCAGCTCAGTTCGACGGGGCCGAAGGTCGCGGCGTCGAGCTCCAGCACGCGCGCGTGCAGCACCTGCCGCTGCTGGAGCGCGGCGCGCACCGCGCGGTGCAGTCCGTCCTCCAGATACAGATCGCCCTGCCACTTCACGACGTGCGCGAAGAGGTCGCCGTAGAAGGTGGAGTCCTCCGCGAGGAGGGTCTCCAGGTCCAGCTGGCCCTTGGTGGTGACGAGCTGATCGAGGCGGACCGGTCGCGGTGCTACGTCCGCCCACTGGCGGGTGCTTTCCCGGCCGTGGTCGGGGTACGGCCGTCCGTTTCCGATGCGCTTGAAGATCACACGGAAAGCCTACCGGGCAAGCGCCTCCGGGCGCAGCCATGGAGACGTACTGCGATGCTGGGGCAATCTGCCGCAGACCTTGAAAAAAGGGGCCGTCGTGACTCAGCCGCAGCAGTCGCCGCCGCAGCCGTCGCAGGACATCGCCGCCGGGTACGCCTTCGAGGGCCCCGCCCTCGAACTCGGGGCGCTGCTCTGGGACGGCGCCTGCCTCCCCGAGGCGCGGATCCGCGTCCCGCTGGGGATGCTCAACCGGCACGGGCTGGTCGCGGGCGCCACGGGCACGGGCAAGACCAAGACCCTGCAACTGCTGGCCGAGCAGCTGTCCGCGAACGGCGTGCCGGTCTTCCTCGCGGACGTGAAGGGCGACGTCTCGGGCATCTCGGCGCCCGGCGCCGACGGCGAGAAGGTGCGTGAACGCGCAGGTCAGGTGGGTCAGGAGTGGGAAGCGCAGGGCTTTCCCAGCGAGTTCTACGCGCTCGGCGGCCTCGGCCACGGCATCCCGCTGCGGGCGACGGTCACCAGCTTCGGGCCCGTCCTGCTGTCGAAGGTCCTCCAGCTGAACCCGACGCAGGAGCAGTCGCTCGGGCTGATCTTCCACTACGCCGACGGCAAGGGCCTCGAACTGATCGACCTGAAGGACCTGCGGGCCGTGGTCGCCCATCTGGTGTCGGACACCGGGAAGGCCGAACTCAAGGGGATCGGCGGGCTCTCCACGGTCACCGCAGGGGTGATCCTGCGGTCCATCACCGCCTTCGAGCAGCAGGGGGCGGGGGAGTTCTTCGGGGAGCCGGAGTTCGACACGGGCGAGCTGCTGCGGCAGGGCCCGGACGGGCGCGGGATCGTGTCGGTCCTGGAACTGCCCGCCGTACAGGACAAGCCGCAGCTCTTCTCGACGTTCCTGATGTGGCTGCTGGCGGACCTGTTCAACGACCTTCCCGAGGTCGGGGACGTGGAGCGGCCCAAGCTGGTCTTCTTCTTCGACGAGGCGCACCTGCTCTTCAAGGGCGCGTCGAAGCCGTTCCTGGAGTCGATCACCCAGACGGTCCGGCTGATTCGCTCGAAAGGGGTCGGGGTGTTCTTCGTGACGCAGACGCCGAAGGACGTGCCCGCCGATGTGCTCGCCCAGCTCGGCAACCGCGTGCAGCACGCGCTGCGGGCCTTCACGCCCGACGACGCGAAGGCGCTGAAGGCGACCGTGCGGACGTTCCCCAACTCCCCGTACGACCTGGAGGAGGTGCTCACCCGGCTCGGCACGGGCGAGGCGGTGATCACCGTGCTGAGCGAGACGGGCGCGCCCACCCCGGTCGCCGCGACCCGGCTGCGGGCGCCCGTGTCGCTGATGGGGCCGATCGGGGAGGCGGCGCTCGACGGCGCGGTGCGGGCCTCGCCGCTGTACGCGCGCTACGCCGACGCCGTCGACCGGGAGTCGGCGTACGAGAAGCTGACGGCCGAGCAGGCGGCGGCGGAGCAGGCCGCGCTGCGGGCCGCCGCGGAGGCCGCCGACGCGGCGGAGGCGGTGAAGGCCGAGAAGGCGGCGAAGGCCGCGGCTCGGGACAGGCCCGCGCCGGATCCCTCGCTCGCCGAGCAGGTGATGGACAGCGGGATGTTCAAGTCGCTGCTCAGGTCGGCGGGGACGCAGATCGGGCGGGAGATCACCCGGTCCCTCTTCGGTACGGCGCGCCGCAGGCGTTGAGGCCCGCGGCGCGCCGCGCCCGGCCGGGAGCGTCTAGGAACGGACGCCGTCGTGGGCGTGGTCGCCGTGCAGCCCGCCGCCTCCGGTGTCGCCGCCCACGGTGGGCTTGGAGACGACCGGCTTGGTCAGCGAGGACAGGTCGTGGGCGTAGGTGCCCACGGCGTTGGCTATGACGTCGACGTTGACGTCGAACGCCTTCATGTTGATGTTCCCGAGGTCGTCGCACTTGGCGTGGTAGCACTTGTCGTACGCCACCCCGGCCTGCCCGCCGAACTTCTCGGCCTGGGCCGCCGTCATGATGCCCTCGGCGCCGGTGAAGGTGCCGCCGGAGGGTATGCCGACCTCGATGAACGGGCCGTAGTCGGAGCGGCCGCTGAAGTCGGTGCCCTCGTGTGGCTGCTTCCTGGAGTCCAGGAAGGTGTTGATGTCCCGCTCCAGCTGGGCCGAGCCCTCGGGGCCAGGACCCGCGCCCGTGCCGTCGGAGTCGTCGCCGTCGTAGACGAACTGGCCGTAGTTCGGCGAGGCGATCATGTCGAAGTTCAGATAGAGCTTGACGTCCTTGCGCTGTGCCTCGGTGAGCTGCGCGACGTAGTGCTCGGAGCCGAGCAGGCCCAGCTCTTCGGCGGACCACCAGGCGAAGCGGACCTTGTTCGCGGGCTTGGCCTTGGACTTGGCGAGCTCCTGGGCGACTTCGAGGAGACCGGCCGAGCCGGAGCCGTTGTCGTTGATGCCGGGGCCCGCGGTCACCGAGTCGAGGTGGGAGCCGAGCATGACGGTCCGGTCGGACCGGCCGCCCTTGGTCTCGGCGATGACGTTGCGCGTGGTGCGCAGCTCCTGGAGCTGGCGGATCTCCAGGTTGAGCTTCACCTCGCCCTGGGCGGCCTCGGCGACGAGGGCCTCGCCGTCGGCGAGGGTGATGCCGCCGGTCGGGAGCTTTCCGGCCTCGGGGGAGCCGAGGGTGCCGTTGAGCGCCCCGGGGACGTTGTTGTAGATCACCGCGCCGACCGCGCCGGCGGCGGCGGCCGTGGCCTGCTTGAGGGCGAAGTCGCAGCCGCCGCGCTTGATGAGCGCGATCTTGCCGGTGAAGGTGCCCGAGGCGTAGTCGGACGCCTCGCAGCCGGTGGTGGCGTCGGCCGGGACGACCGCGAGGGAGGCGTTGATGCCGCCGGTCGGCGTGGACTTGGTGTACGACATGGCGCGCACGGTCAGGTCGCGCGGGGTGCCCGAGGTGACCCGCAGCTTCTCGGCGAGCGTCTCGATGTAGGTGAACTGGAAGGTCTGGTACGAGACGTCGTACCCGGCCTTCTTCAGCACGCTGTACACGTACGCGGCGGAGGCGTCGTGGCCCAGGGAGCCAGCCGAGCGGTGGCCGCCCGCGGAGTCGGCTATCGCCTGGAACCGCCTCAGGTGCTTGTACGCGTCCTCGGCTTTCGCGCCCTTGACCAGCTGCCGCGCCAGTTTGGCCGCTTCCTTGGCGGGGTCCTTTCCTGCTGCGGTCGGGTGCTGGGCCGACGCGGGGGCCGCTGCGAGCAGGAGCGGGGTGGCCAGTGCGGCGGCTGCGGCGAGAGCTGTGGCTCTGCGGCGAGTTGCGTTCACAGGAGTCCGTCGTCCTTCCGGTGCGAGCGTGCGGGTGAACAGGGTGAGCCGAACGTAGCGACTTGGGTTCCTCCTGTGAATGGATGTGTCGCAAGTAAGGGCTTCCTGTGCTCGACTGGCGGGTATGGGTCATGACCACGGGCCGAGCACGGCGTCCGTCGCGGCGGGCAGCGGGACGCTGAGCGGTTCGTTCCGCAAGCGGCTGGTGCTGACGATCGCCATCAGCGGAACGATCACCGTCATCCAGGTCGTGGGCGGTCTGCTGTCGGGGAGCCTGGCGCTGCTCGCGGACGCGGCGCACAGCCTCACGGACGCGGTCGGGGTGTCACTGGCGCTGGGCGCGGTGACGCTGGCGCAGCGGGCGCCGACGCCCCGGCGGACCTTCGGCTTCTACCGGGTGGAGATCTTCTCCGCCGTGCTGAACGCGCTGCTGCTGCTCGGGATCTTCGTCTGGGTCCTTTGGTCGGCGATCGGGCGCTTCCGGAATCCGGTGGAGGTCGAGGGCGGGCTGATGTTCGCGGTCGCGGTGGGCGGGCTGCTCGCGAACCTGGTGGGGCTGTGGCTGCTGCGGGACGCCAAGGACCAGAGCCTGAATCTGCGCGGGGCGTATCTTGAGGTCCTGGGGGACGCGCTGGGGTCGGTCGCGGTGATCGTGGGCGGGCTGGTGATCCTGTTCACGGGGTGGCAGGCGGCGGACCCGGTCGCCTCGATCGTGATCGGCCTGTTGATCGTGCCCCGGTCGTACGGGCTGCTGCGGGACGCGGTGCACGTCCTGTTGGAGGCGACGCCGCAGGACATGGACCTCGGGGAGGTGCGGGGGCACCTGCTGGCGGAGCGGGGGGTGGTGGACGTGCACGATCTGCACGCGTGGACGGTGACGTCGGGGATGCCGGTCCTGACGGCGCACGTGGTGGTGGACGAGGCGGTCGTGCGGGAGGAGGGGCTGGGGGTGGTCCTGGGGCGGTTGCAGGGGTGTGTGGGGGAGCACTTCGACGTGGCGCACTCCACGGTGCAGGTGGAGCCCGTGGGGCACGTGGAGGGCGCGGTGCACGAGTAGAGGGGCGGGGGTGGGGCGCCGGCTTTTCGCGGGGTCCGGTGCGCGGGGGCTTCGCGGGGTCCCGTCGCGCGGGGTGGGTGCGTGCGGCGTGTGCCGTGCTCCCGTGCTCCCGGGCGGTTCCCCGCGCCGCTGTCGGGGCGCGGGGAAGGCCCGGGGCCCCTGTCAGCCGACGTACTCGCGGAGGTGGTGGGCCGTCAGCGTGTCGCCCCGGTCCACCAACTGCCTCGGCGTTCCCGTGAAGACGATTTCGCCGCCGTCGTGGCCGCCGGACGGGCCGAGGTCTATGAGCCAGTCCGCGTGGGCCATCACGGCCTGGTGGTGCTCGATCACCACCACCGTGTTGCCGTCGTCCACCAGTCGGTCCAACAGCGCCAGGAGTTTGTCGACGTCCGCCATGTGGAGGCCCGTCGTCGGCTCGTCCAGGACGTAGGTGGAGGACTTCTCCGCCATGTGGATCGCGAGCTTGAGGCGCTGGCGCTCGCCGCCGGAGAGGGTGTTGAGGGGCTGGCCGAGGCGGAGGTAGCCGAGGCCCACGTCCCGGAGGCGGCCGAGGACGGTGCGGGCCTGGCCCGTACCGAAGAAGTCGTGCGCCTCGTCCACCGACATGGACAGCACCTCGCTGATGTTCTTGCCGTCCAGCGTGTAGGTGAGGACCTGGGGGGTGTACCGCTTGCCTTCGCAGTCCTCGCAGGGGGTGGCGACGCCGGCCATCATGGCGAGGTCGGTGTAGATGACTCCGGCGCCGTTGCAGTGCGGGCAGGCGCCTTCGGAGTTGGCGCTGAACAGGGCGGGCTTGACCCCGTTGGCCTTGGCGAACGCCTTGCGGATCGGGTCGAGCAGTCCGGTGTACGTGGCCGGGTTCGAGCGCCGGGACCCCCGGATCGGCGACTGGTCGGCCACGACGACGCCCTCCCGGCCGGAGAGGTGGCCGTGGACGAGCGAGGACTTTCCGGAACCGGCCACCCCGGTGACGACGGTGAGCACTCCGGTGGGGACGGACACCGAGACGTTCTTGAGGTTGTGCGCAGTGGCGTTCTCGATCGTGAGGTGGCCCGTGGGGGTGCGCGGGGTCTCGCGGAGCCGGGTGCGGTGGCCCAGGTGGCGCCCGGTGAGCGTGCCGGACGCGCGCAGGCCCGCGACGTCGCCCGCGTAGCAGAGCTCCCCGCCGTTCGAGCCCGCGCCGGGGCCGAGGTCCACCACGTGGTCGGCGATGGCGATGACCTCGGGCTTGTGCTCGACGACCAGGACCGTGTTGCCCTTGTCCCGCAGGCGCAGCAGCAGGTCGTTCATGCGCTGGATGTCGTGCGGGTGCAGGCCGGTGGTCGGCTCGTCGAAGACGTACGTGACGTCGGTGAGGGACGAGCCCAGGTGCCGCACCATCTTCACGCGCTGCGCCTCGCCGCCCGAGAGCGTGCCCGAAGGGCGGTCCAGGGACAGGTACCCGAGGCCGATCTCGACCAGGGAGTCGAGCAGGTCGCGGAGCCCGGCCAGGAGCGGCGCCACCGACGGCTCGTCCAGGTCCCGGACGAACTTCGCCAGGTCGTTGATCTGCATCGAGGAGCACTGGGCGATGTTCAGCCCGTTGATCTTCGAGGAGAGTGCCGCCCTGGTGAGGCGGGTGCCGTCGCAGGTCGGGCAGGCGGTGAAGACCACGGCCCGGTCGACGAAGGCCCGGATGTGCGGCTGCATCGCCTCGCGGTCCTTGACCAGGACGGTCCGCTGGAGCTTGGTGACCAGGCCCTCGTAGGTGAAGCCGTTGCTGCCGACCTTCACCTTGACCGCCGTCTTGCGCAGCAGGTCGTCCCATTCCCGCTCGGTGAAGTCCGCCAGCTTCTTGTCGGGGTCGTAGAAGCCGGACCCGGCCATGACGGACCAGGGCCAGGAGTCCACGCCGTACCCGGGGACCTTGATCGCGCCCTCGTTGATCGACTTGTCCCGGTCGACCAGCTCGGCCACGTCGACGTCCGAGACCTTGCCGGTCCCCTCGCAGGCGGGGCACATCCCTTCGGGGACGTTGAAGCTGAAGGCCCCCGAGGTGCCCACGTGCGGGGTGCCGAGCCGGCTGAAGACGATGCGCAGCATGGCGTACGCGTCGGTGGCCGTGCCCACCGTGGAGCGGGAGTTGGCGCCCATCCGCTCCTGGTCCACGACGATCGCCGCGCTCAGGTTGCGCAGCTCGTCCACGTCGGGGCGCCCCGGGCTCGGCATGAAGCCCTGGACGAAGGCGCTGTACGTCTCGTTGATCAGGCGCTGCGACTCGGCGGCGATCGTGCCGAAGACGAGCGAGGACTTTCCCGAGCCCGAGACGCCGGTGAAGACCGTGAGCCGTCGCTTGGGGAGGTCGAGGGAGACGTCCTTGAGGTTGTTCTCGCGGGCTCCTCGGACCTCGATCAGGTGGTGGCTGTCGGCGGTGATCTTCTGCTGGTCGGCAGGCATGCCGGTCCTCGCTCTCTGCTCTGGGTCGGGCTGTTGGGCGGTGGGCCGGGAGAGTCAGGCGGGTCAGGCAGGTCAGGCAGGTCAGGCGGGTAATGCAGGTAAGGCGGGTCAGGCGGGCGTTACCCAGTCGACCAGTTGGACGGTGACGCCGTTGGGGTCGGTCACCTGGAACAGCCGCTCTCCCCACGGCTCCACCCTCAACTCCATGGTGATCGAGACGCCTTCGGCGCGCAGGTGTTCGTACGCGGCGGGGAGGTCGTCGACCGTGAACGCGACGATCACGCCCGCGGCGCGCTCGTCGCGGAAGCCCTCGGGGAGGACTTCCGTGCCGCGCTTCAGGAATATGACGTTCGGGGCGCCCTCGCGGGCGAGCGAGACGAAGCCGTCCGCCGCCGCGACCTCCTCGAACCCGAAGTGCTTGGCGAGGAACGCGGCCGACGCGGCGGTGTCGTCGACGGTGAGTGAGAGGGCGGTCGAGGTGATCTGCATGCGGGACTCCCAGGGCGAGGCTGAGCAGAGCTGCGGCAAGGCTTTCAGCGTTACTTTGTACAACGTACTCTATACTTCGTACGAAGAAAAGGGGTGAGGGAGAATTGGTTCATGGCTAAGGACCGGAGCGACTCGGGTGACCCCTCCCGCACGTTGGAGCTGCTGTGGCGGGAGGCCGGCGGTGACGGCAGGGCCGGAGGCGGCGGCGGTGGCGGCGGGGGGAGGAGCGGCGCCAGGACCAGGGGCCCCAAGCAGGGGCTGAGCGTCGACGCGGTGGTCGGTGCCGCGATCGCGGTCGCCGACGCCGAGGGGCTGGACGCCGTCACCATGCGGCGGGTGGCCCAGCACCTGGGCGTCACGCCCATGACGCTCTACACGTACGTGCCGGGCAAGGCGGAGCTGCTCGATCTGATGCTCGACGCCGTCTATCTGCGGATGGAGCGCCCGGCGGCGCCCGGCGGCTCGTGGCGCGAGCGGATCTCGGCGATCGCGCACGAGAACCTGGCGCTCTACGTCCGGCACTCCTGGGTCTCGGCGCTTCCCCTGTCGAGGCCGCCGCTCGGGCCCGGTCTGATGGCCAAGTACGAGCACGAGCTGAGCGCCTTCGAGGGCCTCGGCCTCGGTGACGTGCAGCAGGACCTGGCGCTCTCGCACCTGCTCGCGTTCGTCCAGTCGATCGCGCGCACGGCCCATGACGCGGCGGCCGTGGAGCGCGAGACCGCCATGTCCGACGAGCAGTGGTGGACGGCCAACGCCCCGCTGCTCGCCCGGGTCTTCGACCCGGACCGGTACCCGGTCGCCACGCGCGTGGGAAGCGCCGCGGGGGAGGCGTACCAGGCGCTGCACAGCCCGGACCGCGCCTACGAGTTCGGCCTGGCGCTGATCCTGGACGGGCTGGAGCGGCTGATCGAGGGGTGAGGGGGGAGAGGCGAAGGGGGAGGGGCGAGGGGTGAGGGGCGAGGGGTAAGGGGGGCGGCTCGGTCCTCCTCGGTGTCAGCCCTCCTCGGTTCGGCTCTGCTCGGTGGGCGTGTCCGCGTCCGCCCGTCCGTCTCCGGCCCCGTCCAGTCCGCTCATCCCCAGCAACTCGTCGATGCTCGCCCTGATCCGTTCCGGCGTCGCGCCCCGCCCCTGGGTCAGGTGGCACAGCATGCTCGGTACGAAGGGGGCGAGCAGCAGGTCCGCCAGGACCACCGCGTCGGCCTCGGGCTTGATGTGCTTGATCAGCATGGCCGTGTGGGCGTGCTGCGTGATGTACGGGGCGCCCCTGTAGCGCCCCTCGGGCGACGCCGCCTCGGCCGCGTACATCAACTCCCGCTGCTCCAGCACCCGGTCGGCCAGCGCGTGCAGGAAGGCGCGGAGCCGTACGGCGGGCGGCGCGTCGGGGCCGAGCGGGGGCGGGCCGCTCAAGAAGGCTTCCTGGAGCTGTCGTTCGCGCTCGTCCAGCAGCGCGACGAGGAGTTGTCCCACGTCTCCGAAGCGGCGGTAGACCGTGCCCACGCCGATGCCGCTGGCGTGCGCGACCGCGTTCATCGTGAGCGCGTCGGGCCCCTGCTCGCGGACGATCCGGGCCGCCGCGCAGACGATCTTCCGCCGGTTGCGGGCGGCGTCGGCGCGCTCGGGCGGGGCCTCGCCCGCGAGCGGCAGGCCGAGGCCGGGGGAGGCGGGTGCGGGGATCTCACGGCTCATGTCCCGAGCGTAACGGAAAACTATCCGGTTAGCCCTCCGGAAGGTCTTGCCAAACGGATAGCCATCCGTTTAACTCGTGCCAACGGAAACGGATGGCTATCCGCTTCAGCTCCTCGGGTGGGTCCCCCGCTGGGTCCCCCGCCGGAGTTCGCCACCGGAGTCCGCCGCGTTCCCGCACGTCATCCCCGTACGCCATGCCCGCACGTCGCCCGCCCGGAGGCCCAGCCATGTCTGCCAAGATCGCCGTCGTCTACTACTCCTCGACCGGCACCGTCCACCAGCTCGCCCAGGCCATAGCCGAGGGTGCGGAGAAGGCGGGCGCCGAGGTGCGGCTGCGCCGGGTGCCGGAGCTCGCCCCCGACGCGGCCATCGACGCCAACCCCGCCTGGCGCGAGCACGTCGACGCCACGCAGGACGTCGAGACGGCCACATTGGACGATCTGACCTGGGCGGACGCCTATGCGCTCGGTTCGCCGACCCGCTTCGGCAACATCTCGTCGCAGCTGAAGCAGTTCATCGACACCACGGGCGGGCTGTGGCAGCAGGGCGTCATGATCGACAAGCCCGCCACCGCGTTCACCAGCGCCCACAACGCGCACGGCGGCAACGAGTCCACGCTGCTCGCGCTCTACAACACGTTCCACCACTGGGGCTCGGTCATCGTCTCGCCCGGCTTCACCGACCCGGTCGTGTACGGTGCCGGCGGCAACCCGTACGGCACCTCGCACGCGGCGGGCAGCGGCGCGCCCGACGAGAACGTCCTGGCGGCGGCCCGCTACCAGGGCGAGCGCCTGGCGAAGATCACCGCCCGGCTGCTCGGCTGACCGTACGGACGAGTGGGTGGGCGCGCGACCTCGCCGTCGCGCGCCCGTCCGTCGTGTACCCGTCCGTCGCGCCCGGGGCCGTTACGTGCCCGTCCGTTACGTGCCCGCCTGTCGCGCCCCGGCCCGTGGTGTGCCCGTCCGTCACGTGTCCGTCCGTTACGGGCGCCCGGGAACCGTCGACGCGATGAAGCGCCGCAACTCCTCCGCGAGGGCAGAGGGGTTGTCCAGCTGCACCAGCGTCCCCGCGTCCGGGATCTCCACGTACCGTCCGTCCGGCAGCAGTTCCGCCAGCCGCCTGCCCGTACGGTGCGGCATCATCCGGTCCTCCGCGCCCCAGGCCACCAGTGCGGGGCGGTCGAAGGCGGCGAGGTTCTCCGCCGCCTTGAGGTACGTGTCCCTGCTGCCGCCCAGGACGAACTTCCGCAGGTCCCTGCGGATCGCACCGCTGGTGAGCAGTGGCCGGTACCAGCGGCGCACCAGCTCGAAGGGGATCGGCCGCTTCGCCATCCCGCCGAGCGACGAGCCCATCCGTACGAGGAACGGCACCCGGAAGGACTGGAGCAGCAGGAACAGGCCGCCAGGCACCCGGGCCGCCGCGTGCAGGGTCCTGCCCTGGAACCCCGGCGGGTAGTTCTCCAGCGCCTCGCAGGAGGTGAGCACCAGCCGTCCGACACGCTCGTCCCGTACGCCCACGAGGAGCTGGGCCGTACCCGCGTCGTTCTGCACGAGGGTGACGTCGCGCAGGTCGAGCCGGTCCAGGAACTCCGCGAGCAGTACGGCCATTCCCCGTGCCGACAGATCGGCGTCCGGGCGCATGGGGGTGCGGTGGCTGCCGATCGGCAGTACGGGGACGACCACCCGGTAGTCGGGGCGCAGCTCCTCCACCAGGGCGTCCCAGACGGAGCCGTCGAAACCGAGGCCGTGGACGAGGACGACCGTGCCCGCCGAGGTGCCCGAACCATCTGAACGGTCCGGCCCGTCCGGCGCGGACCCCGTCGTGCTGCCGTCGGGCTCCCCGGTGTCGGTGAACTCCACGGTTCCCGCGCTCAGTTCCACCTCGGGCATGATCCTGCCTCTCACTTGATAGACCGATCTAGTGAGAGGCTAGCGAACATGAGGACCACGGGCGACACCAGACAGCGCATCGTCTCGGCGGCCACCGAGCTCTTCCGGCGCCAGGGCTACTCGGCGACCGGGATGAAGCAGATCGTCGCGACGGCCGGGGCGCCGTACGGATCGGCGTACCACTTCTTCCCCGGCGGCAAGGCGCAGCTCGGCGAGGAGGTGGTGCGCACGTCGGGTGCGGCGTACCTGGAGCTCATCGGTGAACTCTTCGTACCGGGCAGGGACTTGGTGGATGCGACGGGCGAGGCGTTCCTCGGGGCGGCCGGGACGCTGCGCGAGCTGGATTTCGCCGACCCGTGCCCGATCGCGACGGTGGCGCTCGAAGTCGCCAGTACGCACGAGGGGTTGCGGCTTGCCACGGCCGAGGTGTTCGACAGCTGGACGGCGGCGCTCGCCGCGTACTACGCGGCGAGCGGCCTCCCGGAGGGCGTGGCGCGGGAGACGGCCGTCTCGGTGATCGCGCTGCTGGAGGGCGCGTTCATGCTGGGCCGCGCTGCCAGGGACACGGGCCCCGTGGAGGCCGCGGCGAAGGCGGCGCGGTGGATCGTGCGGGGCGCGGTGCTGTCGGGGAGTGCGGAGGGTGGTGCGGGGCGCTCCGCGTGACCGTGCGGTTTTCCCCGGGCCGGGGGCCACCCGCAGGATGCCGGTGCGCCGTGCCCCTCGCCCTCGCCCCCGCCTTCGACGCTTCCCCCCTTCCTCTCTTCCCTCCCCCCCTCCTCTCGCGTACGACATACCTCTCTTGCGCACGCTGTTCCGTCGTGCGTACAGTGTGCGCATCGAGGGCACGACGTACGCGCCGAATGAGTGTGAGGGGTTCCCGTGGAAGCGACCGAAGGGCGTCACCCGCGACGCTGGCTGATCCTGATCGTGCTGTGCCTCAGCACGCTGGTGCTGGTCATCGACAACATGGCGCTGACCGTGGCGATCCCGGCGATGGCCGAGGACACCGGGGCGGGCTCGCAGGACATCCAGTGGATCATCGAGTCGTACATCCTGGTCTTCGCCGGGCTGCTGCTCACCGCCGGAAGCCTCTCCGACCGCTTCGGCCGCCGCCAGGTGATGATCGTCGGGCTTGCGGTCTTCGGGGCCGCCTCACTGCTCGGGACGGTCGCGGACAGCCCCGACCAACTGATCCTGGCCCGCGTCCTGATGGGCGTCGGCGGCGCGCTGATCATGCCGAGCACCCTCTCCATCCTCATCACGGTCTTCGACGAGGCCGAGCGCCCCAAGGCGATCGCCGCCTGGTCCACCGTCGCGATGGTCGGTCTGGTCGGCGGCCCCGTCCTCGGCGGCGTGCTGATCGCGAAGTTCTGGTGGGGCGCGGTCTTCCTGATCAACGTTCCGATCGCGGTCCTGGCGATCGTTGCCGCGCTGGTCCTGATGCCCGAGTCCAAGGGCCCCGCCCGCAAGGCCGACCCGCTCGGCATGGTGCTCTCCGTCGTCGGCATGACCGCGCTCGTCTGGACCATCAACGAGCTTCCCAAGGGCGGCCTCTCGCACACCGGAACGGTCGTCTCGCTGGTCGTCGGCGTCGCCGCGCTCGCCGGGTTCGCGGTGTGGGAGCTGCGCACCGGGTCCCCGATGATCCCGGTCGCCCTCTTCCGCAACCGCGTCTTCACCGGTGCCAGCTTCTCCCTGGTCCTGCTGACCTTCGCCAACGGCGGCCTGATGCTGGTCCTCACCCAGTACCTCCAGTTCGTCGCCGGGTACACCCCGACCGAGACCGGCCTCGCCTTCACCCCGCTCGCCGTCGCCAGCCTCGTCTTCAACGGCATCGGAGCCGGGCTCGTCGGCAGGCTCGGCAACCGCGCCGTCGCGGTCACCGGACTCCTGCTCACCGCCGCCGGGTTCGCGCTCCTCTCCGGCCTGGAGGCGGGCGACGGCTGGGGCCTGCTCGCCACCGCGATGGTCGTGATGGGCGCGGGCGGCGGCCTGGCGATGCCCGCCACGATCGGCGCGCTGATGGGCGCGGTGCCCGCCGAGCACGCCGGGGTCGGCTCCGCGCTGAACGACACCATCCAGCAGGCGGGCGCGGCGCTGGGCGTCGCGGTGCTCGGCGCGGTCCTCTCGGGGACGTACGCGTCCGAGATGCCGGACTCCGCCCCGGAGGCCGCGCGGCACTCGATCGCCGACGCCCTCGGGATCGCGGCGGGGTCGGGCGACGGGGCCCTGGCCGCCACCGCCAGGGACGCGTTCACCCAGGGCATGTCGGGCAGCTTCCTGGCCGGTGCGGCCGGGGTGGTGGGCGCCGCCCTCCTCGCACTGCTGCTGCTGAAGGGGCGCAAGGCGGAGGAGCGGGACGCGCAGGAGGGTGCGCGGGTGGATGCACAAGTGGATGCACAGGCTGTGGACACGGCGGCCGCCGACAGGGGAGACAAGGAGCCGAGCCTGGTGTGACCTGAGCGCGCGTACGGAGAGGCGGAGGGACCCGATCGGGTCCCTCCGCCTCTCGCGTGCCGTAAAACGTGTTCCAGCTGTCCGGCTTCCGGCTGTTCCGTCAGTCCGGTCAGTCCCGCACTGTCAGGTGCTCCACCGCGTCCAGCGCCGCGAGTTCCGCCCCTCGGGCGAACGCCTCCTCGAACGCAGCCCCGCCCAGGGCCCGCGTCGCCGCCGCCGCGATCCGGTCCACGTCGCCCCGCTCGGCCGGTGGCAGCGGCGCGCCCGCCCCGAGCCGGGCCGCGTGCGCGGCACCCAGCAGTTCCGCCGCGTGCCCTGCGGTCTCCGGGCGCAGGGCCGCCGCGCCCGCCAGGCCCTCCAGCGAAAGGGCGAGCGCGCGCGGCTCACCGATCGTGCGGGCGATCGCCAGACCCTTTCGATGCTGTTCCACCGCACCCTCGCGATCGCCGTACAGTTCGGCGACGAAGCCCAGTTCGGCGTGGAGCAGATGGTCGCCCACGTCCGACGAGACGTCCGCGTAGCCCTCCCTGATGCGCGAGAGGTGCGTCTGCGCCCCGGCCAGGTCGCCCGAGCGGCGCGCCCCGAGGGCGAGGCCCATCATCGAGTGGACCTCGCCGTACTTGTAGCCCTGCTCGACGGCCAGCAGTCGGGCCTCTTCGTGCAGTTCGCGGGCGCGCTGCCAGTCGTGCGCGAACAGGGCGAGCCTGCCGAGCCCGGAGAGGCGTGCGGAGACCTCCGTCTCCAGGCCGAGTTCGCGGGCGATGGCCAGGCCCTCGCGGTGGCGGCGCTCGGCCTCCGCGTACTCCCCCTTGATCTCCGCGAGCACCGCGAGCGGGGTCACCGTCTGCGACTCGCCCCACCGGTCGCCCAGCTCGGCGAAGAGCGCCGCGCTGCGCAGCCCGTCCCTGCCGATCGCGCCGAGGTCACCGGTGACCAGCGCGTGCATGGCGCGCAGCGCGAGGGCGGCGGCCGTGCCCCAGCGGTCGCCGTCGGCCTCGAACCGGGCGAGCACCCGGGCGTTCGCCTCCTCGCCTGCCGCCCGGTCGCCACCGCTGAACAGGGCGTACGCGTACAGCCACGCGGCCCGCCCGTCCTGCGGCCGGGACCCCTGCCGGGAATCCGGCCGGGACCCCGGCTGTACGGGCTCCGGGCGCGTGCCTGTCAGCAGGGCGAAAGCGTCCCGGAGGGTACGGAGTTCCGTGTTCTCGGGCGCGGCGCCCAGCGTCGCGGACAGCGCCCGGTACGCCTCGTGCAGACGGCCGCGCAGCAGCCACCACCACGACAGCGCCGTCGCGAGCCGTACCGCCTCACCGGACGGTGCCGCGTCGAGCGCGGCGCGGAGGTTCGCGCCGTCCGCGTCGAGCCGGGCGAGCCACTCCCGCTGTCCCGCGCTCCTGAGGTGCGGTTCGGCGCGCTCGGCGAGGTCCAGGTAGTGGCGCAGGTGCCGGTCCCGTACGGCGGCGACGTCGTCCATCTCGTGCAGCCGCTCCACGGCGTACGCGGCGACGGACTCCAGCAGCCGGTAGCGCGGCGCCGCACCGGCCCGGCCCGGGACCACCACCACCAGCGAGCGGTCCACCAGCCGGGCCACCAGGTCCAGCACCTCGTCCGCGGCCACCCCCTCGCCCGCGCAGACCGCCTCGGCGGCCTCCAGCGAGCAGCCGTCGTGGTGCACGGCCAGCCGGCGCAGCACGATGCGCTCGGGCGCGCTCAGCAGCTCCCAGCTCCAGTCGAGCACCGCGCGCAGGGTCTGCTGCCGGGCGGGCGCGCCCCGCTGCCCCGATGCGAGCACCCGGAACCGGTCGCCGATGCGCGCGGCCAACTCGCCCACGCCCAGCGCCCGCACCCGGGTCGCCGCCAGTTCGAGCGCGAGCGGGATCCCGTCGAGCCTGCGCACGATCTCCGCCACGGCGTCCCGCGCGGCGGCGTCGTCGAGCGCGAAGCCGGGGGCGGCGGACGCGGCACGCTCCGCGAACATCCGCTCGGCGTCGGCGGGCAGCAGCGGCTCCACGGGGAGGACGGCCTCGCCCGCGATGCCCAGCGGCTGCCGGCCGGTGGCCAGTACGCGCAGTCCCGGAGCGGCGCGCAGCAGCCGGTCGGCGAGTGCGGCGGCGGCCTCGACGACGTGCTCGCAGTTGTCGAGCACGAGCAGGGCGCGCCGGTCGCACAGGGCGTCGGCGACGCGCTCGGCGGGGGAGGGCAGGGCGAACGCGGCGCCGGGGGAGCGCGTACCGGCAGGGGTGTCGTCGCGCAGCCCGAGGGCGGCGGAGACCGACTCCATGAGGTCGTCGACACCGCCGTACTGTCCGGCGAGTTCGACGAGCCACACCCCGTCGGGCGCGATCGTGTCGGAGGGCGCCGATTCGGCCTGTGCGGCAGCGGCCAGCGCGAGCCGCGTCTTGCCGACCCCGCCGGGCCCGGTGAGCGTGACGAGCCGCCCTGCGGACAGGAGCGAACCGAGCGTACGGAGGGTCTGTTCGCGCCCGACGAGCGAAGTGAGAGGGAGGGGCAGCCGGGACCGGTGGGGACGGACCGACAAGGGCGTGGGGCGGGACGGGGCCACGGGCGCGCCGCCCGGCGCGGTGGACGCGTGGCGCACGCCCAGGGCCGAGTCCTGCCGCAGGATCGCCTCGTGCAGCGCGGCCAGCTCCGGGCCCGGATCCAGGCCGAGTTCGTCGGCCAGCCGGTCGCGCAGCTCGGCGTAGGAGGCGAGCGCCTCGCTCTGCCGCCCGGCCAGGTACAGCGCGCGCAGCTGTACGGCGCGCAGCCGTTCGCGCAGCGGATGGCGTGCCACGAGGTCGGACAGTTCGCCGGTCAGGAGGGTGTGTTCGCCCGCGTCGAGGCGCGCCTCGGCCTGCTCCTCAAGGACGGTGAGCCGTTGCTCCGCGAGGCGGTGCGCGGTCGTGCGGACGAACTCCTCGTCCGCGAAGTCGGCGTACGCGGGTCCGCGCCACAGCTCCAGCGCTTCCGTGAGCAGGGCCGCCCTGGTGCGCGGGTCGGGCTCGCGGCGGGCGCGTTCGGCGAGGGCGCGGAACCGGTCGGCGTCCACCTCGCCGCCCACCTCGCCGCCGGCCGCGCCGAGGCGCAGCCGGTAGCCGGGCGGCTGGTGCACCACCAGGTCGCGGCCGATGGCGCGGCGGAGCTGGGAGACCTTGGCCTGGAGGGCGTTGGCGGGATTGCCCGGGGGCCGCCCGCCCCAGAGGTCGTCGACCAGCCGGTCCACGGAGACCGGCCGCCCCTCGTGCACCAGGAGGTCCGCGAGCAGCGCCCTGACCTTCGCCTCGGGGACCCTGACGGGCTCCCCGTCGTCGTCCCACACCGCCAGTGGACCCAGCACCCCGAACCGCATGCCAGAACCGTACACACGTACCGATCGGCGCACTTCGCCGAGCGCGCTCCCGCCGAGCGTGCTCCCACCAGGCGCGCTCCCACCGGGCGCGCTCCCACCAGGCGCACCGGCCGTCAGCGGACCGTCAGCGGCCCCGAAGGGCCGCCGGGCACCGTCGTACGCATGACAGCGAGCGGCGGCGGGACGCACAAGACGAGCGATGTTCGGGGCCCGTGGCGCGTGCCCGGCAGGACGCGGTACGGCGGCAGCAGCGCCGTCGTCGTCGGCGGCGCCCCGGGACCCGGACTGGCCGTCGCCAAACGGCTCGTGGAGGGCGGCGCCGACGTGCTGCTCACCGGCCGGGACCGGGGCGGCCTCGCGGCGGTGGCGCCGGAGTGCGGCTCCGGTGCGCACGTCGTCGGTTGCGACCCGTCGGATCCCGCGGCGCTCGCGGAACTCGTCCCCGCTGTGGAGCGGAGGCTGGGCCGGATCGACCACCTCTTCGCGTACGCGGGGCCCGGTTCCGACTGTACGGACAGTGCCGAGGCCGCCGTACGGGCCCTGCTGCCGCTGCTGCGGGAGGGCGGCGCGGTGGTTCTGGTCGCCGAGGGCCACACCGCCTTCCGCCCCTCCGTACGGGAGCTGGCCGCCGAACTGTCCGGCCGGAACATCCGGGTGAACGCGGTGCTGACCGGTCACGACGGCGCCCGGACGCGGCGCGGGGGCTCCTTCGACGCGGTGGCGCGCGCCGCCCTGTTCCTCGCGGCCGACGCGGTGTTCACCACGGGCGCGGAACTGCCCGTGGACACGGCACGGGACGCGTAGCGGCGCCCCCTCCCCACGAAGGAAACACGAAGGAAGCCCGGTACCTCCTCCGTACCGCTGTCCCTTCACTTCCCTTTTCCCTTCGCCTCCCCTCCCTTCCCTTCACCTAGTAAGGACCCCACCGCATGTCCGGCACAGCGCAGTTGAAGAACACGGACCCAGTACAAGGGACCCCCGACACCTCTCGGAGACTTCCCCTCCCGGCCCTCCTCGCCCTCGCCACCGCCGTCTTCGTCACCAGCCTGACCGAGACGCTGCCCGCCGGACTGCTGCCCGCCATGAGCGCCGATCTGGGCGTCGGCGAGTCCGCGGCGGGCCAGACGGTCACCGTCTACGCGCTGGGCACCGCGCTCACCGCCCTGCCCCTCACGGCCGCCACCGCCGCCTGGCGCCGCAAGCGCCTCCTGCTGACCGCCATGGCGGGCTTCGCCGCCGCCAACACGGTCACCGCGCTCTCCTCCGACTACACCCTGACCATGGTCGCGAGGTTCGCCGCGGGCGTGGCCGCCGGTCTGGCCTGGGCGCTGCTCGCCGGATACGCCCGCCGCCTCGCGCCCGCGCACCTCCAGGGCCGGGCGCTGGCGGTCGCGATGGCGGGCATACCGGTGGCGCTCTCGCTCGGCGTGCCGGCGGGCACGTTCCTCGGCGACGCGCTCGGCTGGCGGTGGGCGTTCCTGGCGATGACCGCGCTGACCGTCGCCCTGCTGGCGTGGATCGTGGCGGCCGTGCCCGACCGGCCGGGACAGGCACGGGGCGCCCGTACGCCGATGCTGAGCGCCCTGCGCGTCCCCGGCGTCGCCCCGGTCCTCTTCGTCACGCTGGTGTTCGTCCTCGCGCACACCGTGCTGTACGCGTACATCGCCACGTTCCTCGACGACTTGGGGATGGGCGGTTCGACCGACCTCGTCCTGCTGGTGTTCGGCGCCGCGTCCCTGCTGAGCATCTGGATCGTGGGGGCGCACATCAACGGCAAGCTGCGCGTCCTGACCATCGGCAGCGCACTGCTGGTCGCGGTGGCCGCGGGGCTGCTCGCCGTGCTCGCGGACAGCACCGCGCTCGTGTACGCGGCCGCCGTCCTGTGGGGCCTGGGCTGGGGCGGCGTACCGACCCTGCTCCAGACGGCCGCGGGCGACGCGGGCAAGGACGCGGGGGACGCCGTGCAGGCGATGCTCGTGACCCTCTGGAACGTCGCGATGGCCGGGGGCGGGGTCGTCGGGGGCGTGCTCCTGGACCTGGCGGGTTCCGGGTCCTTCCCGTGGGCGGTGCTGGGGCTCATGGCGCCGGTGCTCGTCGTGGTGGTGGCGGCGAGGGCGCGGGCGTTTCCCGCGAAGCGCCCCGTGGGGTGAGGGAGTTGGGGGCGCGCCCCGCCCGAGGGACCCGGTTCCGCCCGGCCGTACGGACGGGAACCGGGCATCGGCCGGGGCGCGTCCCCACTCCTGCGCCGGGCGATCATCCAGGGCCGTACGGCCCTGACACGCCCCGTCCCCGTCCGCCCGGCACCGTCCCCGACCGGAGGAACACCATGGCTCACCCCGGAACGCCCCCACGCCCCGCCCAGCGCCGCGGAGGCTGCCTCCAAGCCCTGGTGGTCCTGGCGGTGGTCCTCGGCCTCGGGTACGGCGCCTCGGTCCTGTTCGGCGACGGCAAGGGATCCAAGGGGTCGTCCGCGAGCAAGGACGGCTCGGGCTCCACCGGCGCGTGGAAGGTCGGGGACTGCGGCGGCCCCGACCCGGACGACGCCCCCGACGGCTTCCGCAAGATCGGGTGCGAGGACTCCACCGCCTCGTTCAAGGCGCTGGAGATCCAGCCCGGGAGCATGCTCCCGGACTCCGTGCAGTGCCCCGCGGGCACGGACCTGATCATCAAGGTCTCGGTGTCGTACGGATCGGGCGACAAGAAGACCGGCGGGGGCATCCCCACCAGCACCGTCTGCGGCCGCAACCTCGCCGCCCCCCACCCCGGTGACGCGGGCGAGGGCGGCGGCCAGTTGGTGGTGGGCGACTGCGTCTCGTCGACCGCGCAGGAAGTGAAGTGCGCGTCGGCGGGCGGCAGCGACTTCAAGGTGCTCGCACTGGCCAAGAGCGAGGCGACGTGCCCGTCAGGGACGACCGAGCCCATGAAGCTGACGATGGCGATCGGCCGCCCGTACGACGTGATCTGCGGCGGCAAGGTCTAGGGGCGGCACGTTCCGAGGGCGGCGAGGTTCGAGCCCCGTCCGCCTCAAGAGCGGGGGCGTTCCAACGGGCTCCCCAGCAGGGCGAGGGCGGCGGCCTCCGGGCTGTCCGCCTCCGCGCTGAACACGTGCACCACCAGCCCTTGTTCGCCCGGCGCGCCGGGGACGTACAGTACCTCGAAGTTCAGTTCGAGCAGTCCGGCGACGGGATGCCGCAGCCGTTTGCGCCCCGCCGCGCACATCGTGATCTCCCCGCTGTCCCAGATCTTCCGGAAGTCGGTGCTGAGCGCGGACAGTTCGGTGATGAGCGCGGCGAGTTCCGTGTCGTCCGGGTAGCGCCCCGACGCGACCCGCAGTTGGCCCACGGCCTCCGCCGCCCGGTCCGCCCAGTCGGGGTGGACGTCGCGCGACGCGGGGTCGAGGAAGAGGAACCTGGCGTTGTTGCGGTCCCGGCGCTCCGGGGCGGCCACGCCGCCGATCAGTTCGGCGCCCGGCGCGTTCCACGCCACCACGTCGAGTCTGTGGTCCGTCACGAACGTGGGGAAGCCGTCCAGGGAGTCCAGCAGCCGCTGCAACTGGGGGCTCACTCTGGCCCGGGGCGCGGCGCTGTGCCGGGCGGCCGCGAGGGTGGCGAGGTGGCGGTGTTCGGCGGCGTCGAGCCCCAGCGCCCGCGCGAGCGCGTCCAGCACTTCGGGAGAGGGCTGGGTGGCCCGGCCCTGCTCCAGCCGTACGTAGTAGTCCACGCTGATTCCGGCGAGCTGGGCCAGCTCTTCGCGGCGCAGCCCGCGCACGCGCCTGCGCCGCCCTCCGACGAGCCCGACGTGCTCGGGGGACACGCGGGCCCTGCGGGCGCGCAGGAAGCCGCCGAGGGCCAGCCGGTTGTCGCCCCCGCCCGCCCCGCCCGCCCCGTGCGCGGCGCCGCCCCCGACGGCGCCGCCCCCGCCCGTGCCCCCGCTGCCCGTGCTGCCGCTTCCGCCGTTCCCGTCCCTGTCGGCCATGCCGCCGTCCCCCGTCACGTCCATGGACCCAAGTAACCCAAGTATGGGCGGCACTTTCGCGAGGGTGGTCCCGCGAGTACCAGGAACGCCGTTCCCCGGACGAACAAGGTGCTGGCTACCGCCCCGCGGCCGGGCCACCGTAGGACCATGTCGAAGAAGAAGATCCTGATAGTCAGCGCCCACCCCGAGCCCCGCTCCCTCAACGCCTCCCTCACCTCCTTCGCGGCCGAACACCTCCGTGCGGCGGGCCACGAGGTGCGCGTCTCCGATCTGTACGCGATGAAGTGGAAGGCGACCGTCGACGCCGACGACTTCCCCGACAGGGACGCGGACGAACGGCTCGCGGTGATGGCCGACTCGGAGCGGGCCACCCTGGACGGCCGGCTGGCGGCGGACATCGCGGCGGAGCAGGAGAAGGTGCTCTGGTCGGACGCGGTGATCCTGCAGTTCCCGATGTGGTGGTTCTCGGCGCCCGCGATCCTCAAGGGCTGGGTCGACCGGGTGTTCACGGCGGGCTTCGCCTACGGCCCCGCCGTTCCGCCGCCGTACAGCCACGGCCCTCTGGCGGGCCGCAGGGCGCTGGTTTCCGTGACGGCGGGGGCCAGGGGGACGGCGTTCTCCGACCGGGGCATCCACGGCCGCCTGTCCGACCTGCTCCACCCCTTGCAGCACGGACTGTTCTGGTTCACGGGCATGGAGCCGCTGGAGCCGTACGCGGTGACCGGGGCGAACGCGCTGACCGACGAGGAGTACGAGGCCGCGAAGCAGGCGTACGCGCACCGCCTGGACGGCCTCTTCACGGACGCCCCCGTCCCGTTCCGCACGCTCACGGGCGGCGACTACGACCACGACATGCGGCTCCTGCCGGACCGGGAGCCCGGGGGCACGACGGGCCTGGACCTCCACGTGCACCCGGGAGCCTGACGCACGGCACCGCGCCCGGTCAGGTTTCGAGAAGCGCCGACCGCCGCACCGCGTCTAGCGTGGCAGTCGTACGGCGAACGGCAGGCCCGCCCCGCCCCGACGGATGGAGACCCGAGGACCATGGCCAAGAGGACGGACGGGCGGTCGCCCGCGGAGCACGCCGCCGACAGCCACGACCTGATCCGGGTGCACGGGGCGCGCGAGAACAACCTCAAGGACGTCAGCGTCGAGATCCCCAAGCGCCGGTTGACCGTGTTCACGGGCGTTTCGGGCTCGGGCAAGAGCTCGCTGGTGTTCAACACGATCGCCGCCGAGTCGCAGCGCCTGATCAACGAGACGTACAGCGCCTTCGTCCAGGGCTTCATGCCGTCGCTGGCGCGGCCCGAGGTCGACGTGCTCGAAGGGCTGACGACGGCGATCGTCGTCGACCAGCAGCGGCTGGGCGCCGACCCGCGCTCCACGGTCGGCACGGTCACCGACGCCAACGCCATGCTCCGCATCCTCTTCAGCCGCCTCGGCGTGCCGCACATCGGCCCGCCCAGCGCGTACTCCTTCAACACCGCCTCGGTCCGCGGCAGCGGCGCGATCTCCGTGGGCGACAAGAAGGCGGTGAAGGCGACCTACAGCCGCACTGGCGGCATGTGCCCGAACTGCGAGGGCCGCGGCACGGTCTCCGACATCGACCTCACCCAGCTGTACGACGACTCCAAGTCGATTGCGGAGGGTGCCTTCACGATCCCCGGCTGGAAGTCGGACAACGTGTGGACGGTCGGGATCTACGCCGAGTCGGGCTTCCTCGACCCGAACAAGCCGATCCGCAGGTTCACCAAGAAGGAGATGCAGGACTTCCTCTACCGGGAGCCCACCAAGGTCAAGGTCAACGGCGTCAACCTCACCTACGAGGGCCTGATCCCCAAGATCCAGAAGTCGTTCCTCGCCAAGGACAAGGAGGGGATGCAGCCGCACATCAGGGCGTTCGTGGAGCGGGCGGTCACCTTCACCTCCTGTCCCGAGTGCGGGGGCACGCGCCTCAGCGAGGGCGCCAGGTCGTCGAAGATCAAGCGGATCAGCATCGCCGACGCCTGCGCGATGGAGATCAGGGACCTGGCCGAGTGGGTGCGCGGCCTCAAGGACGACTCGGTCGCCCCGCTGCTCACGGCGCTGGGCGAGACCCTCGACTCGTTCGTCGAGATCGGCCTCGGGTACCTGTCCCTGGACCGCCCTTCGGGCACGCTCTCGGGCGGCGAGGCGCAGCGCGTGAAGATGGTGCGGCACTTGGGCTCGTCCCTCACCGACGTCACGTACGTCTTCGACGAGCCGACCACCGGCCTGCACCCGCACGACATCAACCGGATGAACGACCTGCTGCTGCGCCTGCGGGACAAGGGCAACACGGTGCTGGTCGTCGAGCACAAGCCGCAGACGATCGCGATCGCCGACCACGTGGTGGACCTGGGACCCGGCGCCGGTACGGCGGGCGGCGAGGTGTGTTTCGAGGGCACCGTGGAAGGGCTGCGGAAGGGCGACACGGTCACCGGCCGCCACCTGGACGACCGGGCCGCCGTCAAGGAGTCCGTACGGAAGCCCACCGGCGCCCTTGAGGTGCGGGGCGCGAGCGCGCACAACCTCAGGGATGTCGACGTGGACGTCCCGCTCGGCGTGCTGACCGTGGTGACCGGTGTGGCGGGCTCGGGGAAGAGCTCCCTGGTGCACGGTTCGATCCCGCCAGGCGAGGGCGTCGTCGTGGTCGACCAGTCGCCGATCCGGGGGTCCCGGCGCTCGAACCCGGCGACGTACACCGGACTGCTCGACCCGATCCGCAAGGCGTTCGCCAAGGCCAACGGGGTCAAGCCCGCCCTGTTCAGCGCCAACTCCGAAGGCGCCTGCCCGCACTGCAACGGCGCCGGAGTCATCTACACCGACCTCGCCATGATGGCCGGCGTCGCCACCCCCTGCGAGGACTGCGAAGGCAAGCGGTACCAGCCGTCGGTCCTCGAATACCACCTCGGCGGGCGCGACATCAGCGAGGTGCTGGCGATGTCGGTGGACGAGGCGGAGGAGTTCTTCGGGTCGGGCGACGCGGCCACGCCCGCGGCCCACCGCATCCTGGCGCGCCTCGCGGACGTCGGCCTCGGCTACCTCCGCCTCGGCCAGCCCCTGACCACCCTCTCCGGCGGCGAGCGCCAGCGCCTCAAGCTGGCGACGCACATGGGCGACAAGGGCGGTGTGTACGTCCTGGACGAGCCGACCACCGGCCTGCACCTCGCCGACGTGGAGCAGCTGCTGGGCCTGCTGGACCGGCTGGTCGACGCGGGCAAGTCGGTGATCGTGGTCGAGCACCACCCCGCGGTCATGGCTCACGCCGACTGGATCATCGACCTGGGGCCAGGCGCGGGCCACGACGGCGGCCAGGTCGTCTTCGAGGGCACCCCGGCCGACCTGGTCGCGGCGCGCGCGACGCTGACGGGCGAGCACCTGGCGGAGTACGTGGGCGCGTGACCGCGTGGCCTGCGGGCGCCGGGCCGTGATCGGCGCGGCGCCCGCAGGCGGCCGGGTGCTTCAGCAGACGGCGTCCATCCGCACCGCGTCCATGCGCACGGCGATGGCCGCCGCCTGGGTGCGGTTGGGGCAGTTCATCTTGGCCAGGATGTTCGCCACGAGCCGCTTCGCGCCGTGCTCCGAGATCCGCAGCCGCCGGGCGATCAGCTTGTTGCTCAGCCCCTCCACCAGCAGCTCCAGCGTCTCGCGCTCGCGCGGGGTGAGGGTGGCGATGCGGTCGCGGTGCCCCAGGGCCGGGCCGGGGGAGCGCCTGATCAGGGCGTGGGAGAAGGCGGACGGCAGCGGAAAGCCCCCGCTCCGCACCTGGGTGAAGGCGAGGGCGAGGGCGGCTGACGTCAGCTCGTGCTTCAGCAGCACCCCGTCGGCGACGAGCCCGCGGATGGAGTCCGGGTCGTCGACCATGCGCTCGTCCAGCAGGAGCAGTACCTTCGCCCCTGCCGCGCCCGCGCGGTTCGCGGTCTCCTTGACCCAGTCCTCCCGGGGGCAGGAAAGTAACAGGATGTCCACGTCGGTGAAGTCGATCGCGGCGGCCGCCTGCGGTTCGTAGGCGCAGTCGCGTACGGACTCGACGTCGGGGACGTCCCCCAAGAGGGTCTGCACCCCCCTGCGCAGCACTTCGCTCCTGGTCATGACGGCGACCCGCTCTGTCGCTGCTGACATGCGGCTTCCCCCTCGTACGTCGGTCATCGCTGATCAGCGGATGGTCGGCGCTGACCGGTCCACGACGGCGGTGGGCCGCTGCCCAGGACGACACGGACAGCAGACACATACAAGCGTCGTCCAGTCTGACGTCGGAGGGGCTCTTGTGCAACCTCGTTCCACTCGGGGCCAATTGGGGTGCTTCAGGCGCGTACGCCGTCCATGCGGCGCGGCAGGGACAGCGGATTGGCGTTCCGCAACTGGGGCGGGAGCAGCGCGTCGGGCACGGACTGGTAGCAGACGGGGCGCAGGAAGCGGGAGACGGCGGAGGCGCCGACGGAGGTGTGCCCGGGGGAGGTCGTCGCGGGGTAGGGGCCGCCGTGGTGCGTGGCCCAGCCGACGGTCACGCCGGTCGTGAAGCCGTTCCAGACGATCCTTCCGCAGGACCGGGCGAGCCGGTCGAGCAGCAGGCCCGACAGTTCCTGCTCGCCCTCGTCGGCGTGCACCGCGCAGGACAGCTGTCCTTCCAACGCCTCCGCGACCTCGATGAGTTCGGCCACGTCCCGGTATTCGGCGATCACGGCGAAGGGGCCGAAGCACTCCTCCATGAGGGGCGCTTCCGGGCGCAGCAGCTCCTTGGCCGCCACGTGCAGCAGACACGCGGCGACCTGCCGCTCGTCGTCGTCCGCCGGTCGGCCGACCGCGGCGGTGCGCACGCCGGGCAGCGCGGACAGCCGCTCGACGCCCTCCCGGAAGGCGGCGCGGATGCCGTCGTTGAGGAGCCAGGAGGGGGCGACCTCGGTCACGGCGGCGGCCGCTTCCGCGCGCAGCTCGTCCCCGTCCGTCCCCGCGGGCACGAGCAGCAGCCCCGGCTTGGTGCACACCTGGCCGTGCCCGAAGGACAGGGACCGTACGAAGTCCCGGGCGATGGACGCGGCCCGGTCCCGTGCGGCGCCCGGCAGCACGAAGACCGGGTTGAGGCTGCTCAGTTCGCCGTGGAAGGGGATCGGTTCGGGGCGCGACGCCGCCAGCTGGTGGAGCCGGCGGCCGCCGACGAGCGAGCCCGTGAAGCCGACGGCCTTGATCCGGGGGTCGAGGACCAGGCTGCGGCCCGCCTCGAACCCCCAGACGATGCCCACGGTGCCGGCGGGCGCGCCCGCAGCGGCCACGGCCCTGGCCACCGCGTCGAACGCCAGCCGACTGGTCGCGGGGTGGGAGGGGTGCGCCTTCACGACGACGGGGCAGCCCGCGGCGAGGGCCGACGCGGTGTCGCCGCCCGCGACCGAGAAGGCGAGCGGGAAGTTGCTGGAGCCGAAGACGGCGACCGGGCCGAGGGGCCGCAGCATGCGCCGCATGTCGGGCAGCCCGGGTCCCGTATCGCCCCCGGCCGTGGCCCGGTCGATCACCGCGTCCGCGTAGGAGCCCTCGCGCAGCACCTCGGCGAAGAAGCGCAACTGTCCGCACGTGCGGACGAGTTCGCCGCGCAGCCGGTCCGCGCCGAGCGCCGTCTCCCGGTCGGCTGCCTCCACCAGGGCGGCGCCGGCGGCCTCCAGCTCGACCGCGACGGCCTCCAGCAGGGCCGCCCGGCCGCCCGGCCCCATGCGGTCGAGGCCCGCGGCGGCGTCGGCCGCGGCCCCGCACACCCGGGCGACCTCCCGGGCCCCGGACTCCTCCGCGACCGACTCCACCGCCAGGCCCGTGCGCTGGTCCATGGAGTACACCTCGCTCATCGCCAAGCTCATCGCCAACTCCTCGTCGTCTCTCGACCGTTGTCCGCGCGGTGCTGGTGTCCGCGCGGCGCCGTTCCCGGCGGGCGCCGCTTTCCGGCGCCGCGTCCGCCGCTTTGCCGCGCCGTCCCACCGGCGCGCCGTCCCACCGGCTGCACCGTCCCACCGGCTGGGCCGTGGGCGCGGACAGCAGCGGTCAGCGTTCCGTGCGCCCGGCGCGCCGGGAAGGGTCGCCCGGTCGCCCGTCCGGGGTGCCCGATCGGGCAGTAGCCGTCCGGGCAGCCCGGACGGGCGACCGAGCAGCCATTCCCGCCGGGTTGGCCGAGTACGGATGCTCGTAGTGCCGCGAACGGCGCCTGGGACGGCGCCGGGATCGGCTTCACGAACGGCTTCACGAACGGGACACGAGGCGGAGGCAGCGGTGGCGGATGCGTACGGCAGCAGACGGGATTTCCTGCGGAACGTGGGTGTCGTGGGCGGCGCCGGGATGCTCTGGGCGACCATGGGCGCGCTCGGTCTCGCCCCCGACGCCCGTGCGGCGCAGCAGGCGTCGGCGTTCGTGCCGCCGCGTGCGGGTGACTTCACCGATGGCCGGAAGGCGCCGCGGATCGTGGTCCTGGGGGCCGGAATCGCCGGTCTGACGGCGGCGTACGAGCTCGGAAAGGCCGGATACGACTGCCGGATCCTGGAGGCCAAGCAGCGCCCCGGCGGGCGGAACTGGACCGTGCGCTCCGGCACGGAGGAGCGGGAGCTGGGCGGGCGCACCCAGCGGGCGGAGTTCTCCGCCGGGCAGTACTTCAACGCGGGCCCCGCCCGCATCGCGCAGCACATGGTCACGCTCGACTACTGTCGCGAACTCGGCGTCCCCATCGAACCGTTCGCCAACCAGAACGGCGACGCCTACGTCTACCTGGACAAGGTCGGCACGCCCCTGCGGCACCGCACGGTGAAGGCCGACGCCCACGGCTACGTGTCGGAGCTGCTGGCCAAGGCGGTCGACCGCAGGGCGCTGGACAAGGAGCTGACCGCCGACGACCGCGAGCGGCTGCTGGCGTTCCTCGGCGACTTCGGCGCCATCGGCAAGCGCGCGGACGACCGGGACTACCGGGGCGGCCCCCGCCGCGGCTACCGCACCCCGCCGGGGGCCGCCGACGCCGCGGGCGAGCTGTACGGCCCGGTGCCCTCGCTGTCGGAGTACTTCGCCCGGGGCAGCGGCCGCTACCTCTCCTTCGAGGTGGACTACGACCAGGCGATGATGATGTTCCAGCCGGTCGGCGGCATGGACCGGATCGTCGACGCGTTCGTCGACCGGGTCGGCGAGCGGCGCATCTCCTACGGGGCGGTGGTCCGCGAGATCCGGGACCTCGACTCCGGCGTCGAGGTGCGGTACGAGGACGCGCGCGGCCGGGAACGGGTCGAGCGGGCCGACTTCTGCGTGGCCGCGCTGCCGCCCAACGTCCTGGCGCGCACGGAGCACAACCTCGGCTCCGCGGTGGCCTCCGCGCTGCGGGTGCCCGCTCCGCTGGCCGTCGGCAAGCTGGGCCTCGAGTACCGGCGCCGCTGGTGGGAGGAGGACCACCGGATCTACGGCGGCATCACCGAGACGGACCTGCCGCTGACGCACGTCTGGTACCCCTCACACGGCTTCCACTCCCGGCGCGGCGTCCTGGTCGGCTACTACCACTACCGCGAGGACGCGCTGGCGTTCGGCAGGCTGACGCCCCGCGAGCGGACCGCGAAGGCCGTCGCCCTGGGCGAGCGCATCCACGGCCCGGCCCACCGCGAGGAGCTCGCCTCGGGCTTCGCGGTCGCCTGGCACCGCATACCGCACATCGAGGGCGGCTGGATCGAATGGCCGGAGGACTCCGGCGCCGCCTACGACCTGCTGAACGAGCCCGCCGGGCGCGTCTACTTCGCGGGCGACTGGCTCACGCACTACATCGGCTGGCAGGCCGGGGCCATCGGCTCCGCCCGGCGCGCCGTGTCGCTGCTGCACGAGCGGTCGGTGCGCACGTGACCGGGACGTCGGCGCCGCGCCGGCTGATGAACAGGACCGGGCGCTGGCTGCGGCGGGTCAACCGCCGCCTGGAGGAGCTGTACCAGTCCATGACGTACCTCTGACCCGGTACGCCGGCCCCTTTCACCTCCCACCCCTTTTTCCGGAAGGACCCCTCTCCATGCTGTCCAGCGACGAAGCGGAGCTGTTCGACGACCGCGGTTACGTCCGGCGCGAGTCGGCGACCGTCCAGGGCGGCCGGCACGTCCGCATGGGCGTCAACCCGCCGCTCATCACGCCCATCTACATGACGGCCGCCTACGAGTTCCCCGACGCCGACATGGCGGCCGGGCTGTTCGGCCTCGAAGGCAACGGGCACGCCTACACCCGCCTGGGCAACCCCACCCTGAACGTGTTCGAGGAGCGCATGGCCCAGATAGACGGCGGCGTCGCCGGTCTGGCCACGGCCTCCGGGCACGCGGCGGTGACGCTGTCGATCCTCAACCTGGTCGAGGCGGGCGACAACATCGTCTCCTCGAACGAGCTGTTCGGCGGCATCTGGAGCCTGCTGGGCGCCACGCTGCGGCGGCTCGGCGTGGACACCAGGTTCGTCAGCCCGGCCGACCCGAAGAACTTCGAGGAGGCGACCGACGACAGGACCCGCCTCTACTTCGGCGAGACCCTGCCCAACCCGCGCCTGCGGATCTTCCCCATCGGGGAGGTCGCCGAGATCGGCGCGCGCTACGGGATCCCGCTGATCATGGACAACACCCTGCAGCCGTTCACCTGCCGCCCCTTCGACCACGGCGCCGCGGTCTCCGTCTACTCGGGCACCAAGTACCTGGGCGGCCACGGCTCGGCGATCGGCGGCGTCATCGTCGACAGCGGCAACTTCGACTGGGACAACTCCCCGCGCCACCCGCAGATGACCCTGCCCGACCCCGCGTACGGGAACGTCGTCTGGGGCGAGGAGTGCCGCAAGCTCCCCGACACCCGGGGCCGCAGCAGCTACCTCTTCAAGGCCCGCGAGACCCTGCTGCGCGACCTCGGCCTGTGCCTGAGCCCCTTCAACGCCTTCCTCATCCTCCAGGGCATCGAGACGCTGCCGCTGCGCATGCCCGCGCACTCGGACAACGCCCTGAAGGTCGCCGAGTTCCTCGTGGGCCACCCCAAGGTCGACCTGGTGCGCCACCCGAGCCTGGCGGAGGGCACCGAGGCCGAGCAGGTCGAGCGCTACCTGGGCGGCGGGTTCGGGCCCATGGTGATGGTCGAGCTGAAGGGCGGACGGAAGGCGGGGGCCCGATTCATCGAGGGGCTCAAGCTCTTCTCGCACGTCACGAACGTCGGCGACGTGCGCTCGCTGGCCACCCACCCCGCCTCCACGACCCACGCCCACCTGCCGGAGAAGGACCTGCTCGGCGCCGGGATCACCCAGGGGTCGGTGCGGCTCGCGGTCGGCCTCGAACACCCCGACGACCTGATCCACGACCTGGAGCAGGCACTGGCCGCGGTGTAGCGCCGCCCGGCCGTACGACTCCACCCGGCCGTACGACTCCACCCGGCCGTACGACTCCGTACGACCGGAAGTACCGCCCGGCCGTACGGAGTCGTACGGCCGTACAGCTCCGCCCGTTCGAACCGCACGCGACAACAGGGGGATCTTGTGGTGCTCAAGGGCTGGCCCGCGCCGACCAGCAGCCGTCTGTCGTTCGTCACGCCCTTCCCGGAAGGCCGTCCGCTACACCTCGCGACGGGCGGGCGATTAGCCCCGGTACAGGTGGCGTACGAGACCTTCGGCCGGCTCAACGAGACGCGCGACAACGTGGTGTTCGTCTGCCACGCGCTGACCGGCGATGCGCATCCGGCGCGCCACGGCGCGGACGACGCGCCGGGCTGGTGGGAGGCGATGGTGGGCCCCGGCCGACCGGTGGACACCCACAAGTACTACGTGGTCTGCGCGAACGTCCTCGGGGGCTGCGCGGGCACCACGGGCCCCTGGGCGGCGGGACCCGACTCCGTGCCCCACGGGGACGCGTTCCCCGAGATCTCCGTGGCCGACATGGTCGCCGTCCACCGCGCCCTGCTCACCACCCTGGGGATCCGCCGGCTGCGGGCCGTCGTCGGCGGGTCCCTGGGCGGGATGCAGACCCTGGAGTGGCTGCTGCGCCACCCGGGGGACGCGGACGGCTTCGCGGTCATCGCGTCCACGGCCCGGCAGAGCGCCGACAACCTCGCCTGGAACGCGATCGCCCGGCACGCCATCCGCAGCAGCGCCGCGGTCGACCCCTCGCGGGAGGACGGCCTGCGCGCGGGCCTGGGCACGGCCCGGATGATCGCCCACCTCACGTACCTCTCCGAGCGGTCCCTCCAGCGCAAGTTCGGCCGCACCGCGCGCAGGAGCGGCACGCGCACCCATCCGTCGCCGGTCGTGCAGGGCGACTTCGCCGTCGAGGGCTACCTGGAACACCAGACGGACAAGTTCCTGCGCCGCTTCGACGCCCGGAGCTATCTGCACCTCATGGACGCCATGGACCGCTTCGACGCGTTCGCGGCCCCCGACCGGCTGCACACCCTGCCCGTACCGCCCGACGTGCTGCTCTACAGCTTCGCGTCCGACCGGCTCTTCGGCCCCGAGCACAGCGAGCACGTCAGGACCGGGCTGGCGGCGCGCGGCCTGGCCGCCCGGCACGAGCGGGACACGACGAGCGACGTCGGACACGACGCGTTCCTGCTGGAGGTCCCGGGCTTCCTGGCCGCCGCGGCCGGGTTCCTGGCGGGACTCGACCGGCGCCCCGCCGCCGTACGCGGCGACCTCGTCCCCAGCTCCGGCTGACGCCCCGGCCGGTCCGCACTCCCCTGCCCGTCCGTACGGCCCCGACCCCACGGAGAGAAGAAGACATGAGTTCCAGCCATCGCATCGGCGTGGCGCAGGGAACCGCGCTGTACGTCGGCGCGGTCCTCGGCGGCGGCGTCCTCGCCCTGCCCGCCCTGACGGCACGCGAGGCGGGCCCGGCCTCCCTGGTGGCCTGGGCCCTGATGGTCGCGTTCTGCGTCCCGATCGCCAGCGCGTTCGCCTCGCTCGGCATGCGCTACCCCGACGGGGGCGGGGTGGCCACCTACGCGGCCAAGGCGTTCGGGCCCCGCACCTCGGCCCCCGTGGGCTGGCTCTTCTACTTCGCCGTCCCCGTCGGCACGGCGAGCGCCGCCATCGTCGGCGGCTCCTACGTCGCCGACGCGCTGGGCGGCGGCTACCTGATGTCGCTCGGCGTCGCCGCGGTCCTGCTGCTCGGCGCCTACATCAGCAACTGGCTGGGCCTGAAGCTCTCCGGCGGGCTGCAACTGCTGCTCGTCGGGCTGCTCGCCGCCCTCATGGTCGTCGCCATCGCGGTCGCCGCGCCCGACTCGCACGGCGACAACTTCACCCCGTTCGCGCCGCACGGCTGGTTCGCCGTCGGCCACGCCGCCACCCTGCTGTTCTTCGCCTTCTCCGGCTGGGAGGCGGTCTCGCACCTGTCGGGCGAGTTCTCCAACCCCCGGCGCCAACTGCCCATCGTCACCGGCCTGACCATCGTCGTCGTGGCCGTCCTCTACCTGGGCGTGGCCACCACGTCGATGGCCGTGCTCGGCTCCGACCCCGAGCGCGGCTCGGTGCCGCTGACCCTCCTGCTGGAACGGGGCATCGGCGACTCCGCCCGCGCCGTCACCGCGGGCGCGGCCGCCCTGCTCACCTTCGCCACCGTCAACGCCTACATCGCGGGCGGCTCCCGGCTCGGCGCCGCCCTCGGCAGGGACGGCGACCTGCCCAGGGCCCTGGGCAAGGGCCACCGCGCGGGCGAGATCCCCAAGCGCAGCCTCGTCGTCCTCGCGTCGCTGACCGCCGTACTGCTGGTGTGCGCGGCCGTCCTGGACATCAGGCTCGACCCGATCATGACCGCGGCCTCGGCCTGCTTCGTCGCGGTGTACGTCGCCGGGCTCTCCGCCGCGGTCAAGCTGCTGCGCGGCAGCCCCTTCGGCCGCCTGGGCGCCGTCGTCTCGCTCGTCGCCGTCCTGGTCGTCTTCTGCTTCTTCGGCTGGTACCTGCTGCTGCCGGTGTCGCTCGCCGTCGGCGCCAAGGTCTTCCAGCGCTTCACGGCGGGGCGCGCGGCACCCGCCGAACCGGAAGCGGCCCCCGCCGCGCAGGAGGACCGGCCGTCCTCCGAGACCGTCGCCGGCTGAGCGCTCCACCGGGCCGACGACCGACCGGCCCGTCGCGCGGACATCCACCGCGCGGACATCCACGAACTCTGGGGGGACCACATGAAACGCACCACGGGGGCGCTCCGCGTCGCGCTCCTCGGGCACGGCACCGTGGGCGCCGAGACGGCCCGCGCCCTCACCGGGCGCGCCGCCGAACTGGCGACCAGGACCGGCGCGCCCGTAGAACTCGCGGGCATCGCCGTACGCAGACCCAGGGAACTGCCGGGCATCGACGGCTCCCTGGTCACCACCGACGCGCACGGCCTCGTCACCCGGGGCGACGTCGACGTCGTCGTCGAGCTCATCGGCGGCATCGAACCGGCCCGCTCCCTGGTCACCGCCGCCATGGAGGCCGGGGCGTCCGTGGTCACCGCGAACAAGGCGCTGATCGCGGCCGACGGCGTCGAACTGCACCGCATCGCCCGCAAACAGGGCGTCGGCCTCGCCTACGAGGCGGCCGTCGCGGGCGCCGTGCCGGTGCTGCGCCCGCTGCGGCAGTCGCTGGCCGGCGACCGGCCGCTGCGGGTGACGGGCATCGTCAACGGCACGACCAACTTCATCCTGGACCGGATGGCGGACTCCGGGGGCACGTTCCAGGGCGCCCTGCACGAGGCCCAGCGCCTCGGCTACGCGGAGGCGGACCCCACGGCCGACGTCAGCGGCGCGGACGCCGCGGCGAAGATGGCGATCCTGGCGCGCATCGCCTTCGACACCGAACTGCCCCTGGAGGAAGTCCGCTTCGAGGGCATCACCCACATCGGTCCGAGCGACGTCGCCCACGCGGACGCCAACGGCTGCGTCATCAAACTGGTCGGGATCTGCGACCGCACGCCGGACGGCGTCAGCGCCCGCGTCCACCCCATGCTCGTCCCCAGGGGACACGCGCTGGCCGGGGTGCGCGGAGCGGACAACGGCATCCTCGTGGAGGCGCTGGCCGCGGGCGAGCTGATGTTCCACGGGGCGGGCGCGGGCGGCCTCGCCACGTCGAGCGCGGTGCTCGGCGACCTCGTCGAGCTGTGCCGCGAACGGGTCGCGGGCCGGGGCGCGGCACAGGCGGAGCTCTCCCGGGTGCTGCCGCACGGCCCCAGGTCGCAGGTGGCCGCCCGCCACCACATCAGCATGTTCGTCACCGACGAACCCGGGGTCCTCTCGCGGATCAGCGCGGTCTTCGCCGACCGGGGGGTCTCCCTGGAGACCGTACGGCAGGAGGGGCTGGGCGCCGAGGCGGAACTGGCGCTCGTCACGCACCCGGCCACGGACGCCGCGATCACCGAAGTGATCGCCGGGCTCGGCGAACTGACCTGCACGCGCGAGGTCATCCGCAGCATCCGCCTCCTGGGGACCCGGAAGGAGCCGGTGGGGTGAGCACCGAACTGCGTGCTCCGGCCACCGAGGCGGATCCGTCCCCGCCGGGGAACCCGGGCAGGGCCGACGGCCGGGGACCGGCCGGGGGCCGCTGGATCGAGCACTGGGAGCCGGGCGACGCCGAGTTCTGGCGGAGCACCGGACGGCGGGTGGCCCGGCGCAACCTGCTCTGGTCGGTGGTCAGCGAACACCTGGGCTTCACCGTCTGGACGCTGTGGAGCGTCGTCACCGTCGAGCTCTCGGACCGGAACTTCACCGCCGACCAGCTCTTCTGGCTGGTCGCCCTGCCGAGCCTGGTCGGCGCCGTGCTGCGCATCCCGTACACCTTCGCGCCCGCCCGCTACGGCGGGCGCAACTGGACGGTCGTCAGCACGCTGCTGCTCCTGGTGCCCGCCGTCCTGCTGGCCGTCGCGGTCGCCGACCCGTCCACGCCGTACTGGTTCTTCCTGCTGTGCGCCGCGACCGCTGGCCTGGGCGGCGGCAACTTCGCCTCCAGCATGGCCAACATCACCCACTTCTACCCCGAGTCCCGGCAGGGCGCGGCCCTCGGCGTCAACGCCGCGGGCGGCAACGTCGGCGTCAGCTCGGTGCAGTTGGCGGTCCCGTTCGTCATCTCGTCCCTGGGGCTCGCCGCGGCCGGTCTCGTCTGGCTCCCCCTGGTGCTCCTGGCCGCGCTCGGCGCCCTGCTGCGCATGGACAACCTGCGGACGGCGGCCACCGCCCCCGTGCGGCCCTTCGAGGCCCTCAAGGCGGGCCAGACCTGGCTGGTCGCGGTCCTCTACATCGGCACGTTCGGTTCGTTCGTCGGCTTCTCGACCGCGCTGCCCCTGCTGCTGACCGTG
Source organism: Streptomyces sp. NPDC050504 (assembly GCF_044458065.1). NCBI lineage: Bacteria > Bacillati > Actinomycetota > Actinomycetes > Kitasatosporales > Streptomycetaceae > Streptomyces > Streptomyces sp. NPDC050504. The sequence goes on from NZ_JBITHO010000003.1 coordinate 907,651, forward strand.
GAGTTCCCCGGCACGGACGCCGTCCACTACGTCTTCCTGGGCGCGCTCGTCGGCTCGGCGGCGCGCCCGCTGGGCGGCCTGCTGGCCGACCGGTACGGCGGGTCCGCGGTCACCCTGGCCAACTTCCTCTGCATGGCGGCGGGTTCGCTGGGCGCGTGGGCCGCGGTGCGCGGCCACTCGTACGCCGGTTTCCTGCTCGCCTTCCTGGCGCTCTTCCTCACCGCGGGCATCGGCAACGGATCCACGTACCGGATGATCCCCGCCCTGTTCGTCGCGCGCGCCCTGCGCGAGGGCGGGCCCGGCGACGAGCGGGAGCGGCGCGCCAGGGGCCGACGGCTGGCGGCCGCCGCGCTGGGGCTGGTCTCCGCGATCGGCGCCCTGGGCGGGTTCTTCGTCAACCGCGCGCTCGGCGAGTCCATCGGCGCGACGGGCGACTCCGGCGGCGCGCTGCTGGCCTTCACCGCCTACTACGTGCTGTGCGCGGCCGTGACCTGGGTGTGCGGCCGCAGGCTCGGCGGTGCGGAACGGGCGGGTGGTTCGCGGCTCGGCGGTGCGGGACAGGTCGGCGGTTCGCGGCTCGCCGGTGCGGGACGGAGCGGCGATGAGTGAGCCCCTGCCGACGGCCGCCGCAGCGCCGCACGGTACCGCCACGCACTGCCCGTACTGCGCGCTCCAGTGCGGCATGTGGCTGCACACCGACGACACGGGCCGCACCACCGTGGCCCCCCGCGACTTCCCCACCAACCAGGGCGGACTGTGCCGCAAGGGCTGGACCGCGGCCGACCTCCTCGCACGGGGCCGCAGGCTCACGACGCCCCTGGTGCGGCGCACCCCCGGCGGACCGCTCGAAGAGGCCGACTGGGACGAGGCGCTGCGCCGCGTGGCCGACGGGATCCGCGCGATCCAGCGGAGCCACGGCCCCGACGGCGTGGCCGTCTTCGGCGGCGGCGGGCTGACCAACGAGAAGGCGTACCTCCTGGGCAAGTTCGCCCGGGTCGTGCTGCGCACGGCGAACATCGACTACAACGGCCGGTTCTGCATGTCGTCGGCCGCCGCCGCAGGCCTGCGCGCGTTCGGCCTCGACCGGGGCCTGCCCTTCCCGCTCGCCGACGTGGGACGGGCCGACGCGCTGCTCCTGGTCGGCGCCAACCCGGCGGAGACCATGCCGCCGTTCGTCCGCTACCTGGACGCCCAGCAGGCGGCGGGCGGCTCCCTGGTGGTCGTGGACCCGCGGCGCACCGCCACCGCCGCCCGCGCCGACCTGCACCTGCGGCCCGTACCCGGCACGGACCTGGCCCTGGCGGCCGGTCTGCTCCACATCGCCGTGGCCGAGGGCCTGGTCGACGAGGAGTACGTGGCCGGGCGCACCCGGGGCTTCACCGACGTGCGCGAGAGCGTCGCCGCCTACTGGCCCGAGCAGGTCGAACGCCTCACCGGCGTCCCGGTCGCCGACCAGTACCGCGCCGTGCGCCTGCTCGCCGCCGCCCCGCGCGCCCTCGTCCTCACCGGGCGCGGGGGCGAACAGCACCGGAGCGGCACCGACACCGTCAGCGCGTTCATCAACCTGGCCCTGGCGCTCGGCCTGCCCGGCCGGGAGGGCTCCGGATACGGCTGCCTGACCGGGCAGGGCAACGGCCAGGGCGGCCGGGAGCACGGCCAGAAGGCGGACCAGCTGCCGGGCTACCGCCGCATCGACGACCCGGCGGCCCGCGCCCACGTCGCCCGGGTCTGGGGCGTGCCGCCCGACTCCCTGCCGGGCCCCGGCGTCAGCGCGTACGAACTGCTGCGCTCCCTCGGTACGGAGGGCGGGCCGCGCGGCCTGCTGGTGTTCGGCAGCAACCCGGTCGTCTCGGCGCCCAACGCGAACCTGGTCGAGGAGCGGCTGCGCGGCCTGGACCTGCTGGTGGTCGCGGATCCGGTGCTCAGCGAGACCGCCGCACTCGCGGACGTCGTCCTGCCCTCGGCCCAGTGGGCGGAGGAGGACGGCACGACGACCAACCTGGAGGGCCGCGTCATCCGCAGGCGCCGGGCCGTCGCGCCGCCTCCCGGAGTCCGTACGGACCTGTGGACGCTCACCGAGCTGAGCCGCGGGCTCGGCCGGTCCACCGGGTTCTCCGACAGCGCGCGCGAGGTGTTCGACGAACTGCGCAGGGCGTCGGCGGGCGGGCCCGCGGACTACTCGGGCATCACCTACGGGCTCATCGACGCGCAGGACGGGGTGTTCTGGCCGCGGCCCGGGGCGGGGCCGGGGGAGGAGGCGGGTGAGGAGGCGGGTGAGGTGCCGGACGGGTCGTCGGACGCGCCGGGCCCCGGCCTCCAGGGCGTGCCGCCCGGTCCTCAAGGGCCGCCCGCCGAGGGCACCCCCCGGATGTTCCTCGACGCCTTCGCCCACCCCGACGGCCGGGCCCGTTTCGTGGCCGTCGACCACACGCCGTCGGCTGAGACGCCCGACGCGCACTACCCCCTCCACCTGACCACCGGACGGATCATGCAGCACTACCAGAGCGGTGCCCAGACCCGTCGCATCTCCGCACTGACCGACGACGTCGGCGAACCGCACGTGGAGATCCACCCCGACCTGGCCGCCCGGTACGGCGTCGCCGCCGGGGACCGGGTCCGGCTGGTGAGCCGCCGCGGTTCGGCCGAGGCGGCCGCCAGGATCACCGCGGCGGTGCCCCCGGACACCCTGTTCATGCCGTTCCACTGGGGCGGCGCGCAGCGGGTCAACTCGGTGGTGGGCGACGCGCTCGACCCGGTGTCCCGGATGCCGGAGTTCAAGGTCGCCGCCGTACGGCTGGAGCGCCTGGGATGACCCCCACGCATCTGGTCGTCGTCGGCAACGGCATGGCGGGCCACCGGGTGGCGGCCGAGACGCACCGCCGCGACCCGGCCGTGCGGATCACCGTCGTCGGCGGCGAGCCGAGGCACGCGTACAACCGGGTCCTGCTGACCAACCTGCTGGCGGGCCGGGCCACCGAGGAGAGCATCGCGCTGCCCGCGCTCCCCCCTGACGTGTCCGTGCTCACCGGCCGGACGGCCGTGGCCCTGGACGTGTCGGAGCGCGCGGTGACGCTCGACGGCGGGGACGTCCTGCCGTACGACCGGCTGGTCCTGGCCACCGGCAGCACGCCTTTCGTACCGCCGCTGAAGAGGCTCGTCGGCGACGACGGCAGTCTCGTGCCGGGCGTCGTGGCCTTCCGCACCCTCGACGACTGCCGACGCATCGCGCGGCTCGCCGACGCGGGGACGCGCGCCCTCGTCCTGGGCGGCGGCCTGCTCGGCGTCGAGGCGGCGAGGGGGCTCGCGGAGCGCGGCCTGAGCGTTCGGATCCTGCACGCGGCGCCGCACCTGATGGAACGCCAACTCGACGGTACGGCCGGGGCGATGCTGGCCGAGTCGCTGGGCGGGCTGGGCATCGAGGTCCTGACCGGGATCGACGTGGTCGGCGGCGCGCGCGACGAGGAGTCCGCGGGCGTCGGACTCTCTTGCGCGCCGACGGGGACCGCCCCCCACGCGTCCACAGGGACGGACCCCACCGGCGCGACCACCGCCACCGGCCGCACGGGCGCGTCCACTGCCACAGGCCGCACGGGCGCGTCCACCGGCACCGGCCGAACCGGCGCGTCCACCGCCACCGGCCGCACGGGCGCGTCCACCGCCACCGGCCGCACCGGCGCGTCCACTGCCACCGGCCGCACCGGCGCCTTCGCCGCCACCGACCCCACCGGCACATTCGCCACCACCGAACTCGCCGACGCCTTCAACGGCGTCGAACTCGCCGACGGCCGCACCGTCCCGGGCGACCTCCTGGTCGTGGCGTGCGGCACGCGCCCCGACATCGCCCTGGCCAGGAGCGCGGGTCTCGCCACGGGGCGCGGCGTGCGGGTGGACGCGTGGATGCGGACGAGCGATCCGGCCGTGTACGCCGTGGGCGACTGCGCCGAGCACGAGAACACCGTCTCGGGCCTCGTCGCCGCCGCCTGGGACCAGGCCGGGGTCGCGGCGGCGGCGCTGACCGGCGCCGCCGGCTCCCCGCCGTACCGGCCGAGCCGCCCGGTCGCCCGCCTCAAGGCGGCGGGCGTCGACCTCGCGGCGCTCGGCGACCCGACCGCCGGGGCCGGTCCCGACCGCGAGGTCGTCACGTACACCGACACCCGGCGGGCCGTCTACCAGCGGATCGTGCTCAGCGGCGAGCGCGTCACCGGCGCGGTCCTGCTCGGCGACACCTCGACCGCGGGCATCGTCACCCGGCTCTTCGACCGCCAGGAGGCGGTGCCCCGCGACCGCAGGCTGCTGCTCTTCCCCGAACTCGCCGAAGCGGGCGCCGCGACGGGCAACGGCCCCGCGGCGCTCCCGGACGACACGGTCGTCTGCCAGTGCAACGGCGTCACCAAGGGCGCGCTGCTGCGCTGTCGGGCCGGGGGCGCGCGCGACCTGGCAGCCGTCGCCCGCGCGACCGGGGCCACCACGGGCTGCGGCGGCTGCGCGCCGACGGTCGCGGAACTCCTCGCGCTCCCGACGGCAGAAGCACCGAAGAACCCCACAGGGACGACAGAAAGGCAGGAAGAAGAATGACGCTCGTCGTGCAGAAGTACGGCGGCTCCTCGGTGGCCGACGCCGAGTGCGTCCAGCGCGTCGCCCGGCGGGTGGTGGCGGCCAGGGAGGCGGGCCACGACGTCGTCGTGGTGGTGTCCGCCATGGGGGACACCACGGACGAACTCCTCGACCTGGCGGACCGGATCAGCACCGGCCCCGCGGGCCGCGAGCTGGACATGCTGCTCACCGCGGGCGAGCGCGTCTCCATGGCCCTGCTCGCCATGGCCGTCACGGAACTCGGCCACCACGCCACCTCGTTCACCGGTGCGCAGGCGGGCATGATCACGGACGCCGTGCACGGCAGGGCGCGGATCGTCGAGGTGGTGCCGGACCGGATACGGGCGGCGCTCGCGGCCGGGTCCGTCGTCATCGTGGCGGGTTTCCAGGGCGTCTCGCAGGACACGCGGGACGTGACGACCCTGGGGCGCGGCGGCTCCGACACCACGGCGGTCGCGCTGGCCGCGGCCCTCGACGCCGACCTGTGCGAGATCTACACGGACGTCGACGGCGTGTTCACCGCCGACCCGAGGATCGTGCCCGCGGCCCGTGCGCTGTCCGAGGTCGGCTACGACGAGATGCTCGAACTCGCCGCCCACGGCGCCAAGATCCTGCACTCGCGCTGCGTGGAGTACGCCAAGCGCTACCGGGTCCCGCTCCGGGTGCGCTCCTCGTTCGCGGACGACATCGGATCCGCCGCGGCCCACGCGGGCACGCGCATCACGCCCACCAAGGAAGGCACGCCCACCAAGGAAGGAACGACGGCCCCCGCCATGGAAGCCCCGCTGATATCCGGAATCGCGCACGACCGCGGCCGGTCGAAGATCACTGTCGTCGGCGTCCCGGACAAGCCGGGAGCGGCCGCCGTCGTGTTCGGCGCGCTCGCCGACGCCGGATGCGACATCGACATGATCGTGCAGAACGCCTCGACCGAGGCCACGGACTGCACGGACATCTCCTTCACCCTGCCCGCGTCGGGGACGGAGCCCGCCCTGGAGGCCCTGCGGCGCATCCAGCAGGACACCGGCTTCCCGGCGCTGCGCCTCGACGACCGGGTCGGCAAGCTCTCCGTGGTGGGCCTGGGCATGCGCTCCCACCCCGGGGTGTCGGCCACGCTGTTCTCCGCCCTGGCTGACACCGGCGTCAACATCCAGATGATCTCCACGTCGGAGATCCGCACCTCGGTCGTCGTCCACGCCGACGACATCGAGGCCGCGGCCCGCGCGGTCCACACGGCGTTCGGCCTCGACAGCGAACGGCCCGAAGCCGTGGTGCACGGAGGTACGGGCCGATGACCGCCTCGCCCCCGCTGCACCCCTCGCTCCCCGCACCCCTCTGGAACCCCACACCTCACATGCCGCACACCCCCGCCACGCCCCCCACCTCCTCCGCGCCCTCCGCCACGCCCTCCGCACCCCCCGCCTCCTCCGCACCCCCCTCCTCCCCCTCCTCCGTACCGCCCTGCACGTCCCTCGCGTCCGGCACGGTCCGCGAGGCCGCCCTGGCCGCCAGGTCCGCCGCCGACCGCCTCGCTGTCACCACGGGCGCCGAGCGCGACGCGGCGCTGGTCGCGGTGGCCGCGCGGCTGGCCGCCCGCGTCCCGGACGTCATCGCCGCGAACGCGATGGACCTGGCCGCCGCCCGCGCGGCCGGACTGCCGGACGCGGTGCTCGACCGGCTGACGCTGACGGCGGGGCAGGTCGAGGACCTGGCCGCCATGGTCCGCGCGCTGGCGGACCGCCCCGACCCGCTCGGCGAGGTGATCAGCGGGGCGGTGATGCCCAGCGGCCTGGACGTACGGCAGATCCGCACCCCGATCGGCGTGGTCGGCATGGTCTACGAGGGCCGGCCCAACGTCACGGTCGACGCGGGCGTGCTCTGCCTCAAGAGCGGCAACGCGGCGCTGCTGCGCGGCTCGTCGACCGCCCGGCACACCAACGCCGCACTGGTGGAGATCATGCGCGAGGGGGTCGCGGACGCGTCGCTGCCGCCCGACGCGCTCCAGACCGTCCCGGGCGCCACCCGCGACTCCGTACGCGAACTCATGTCCCTCACCGGCCTCGTGGACGTCCTGATCCCCCGGGGCGGCCGCGAACTGATCAGGACCACGGTGCGCGAGTCCGCCGTACCCGTGATCGAGACGGGGGTGGGCAACTGCCACGTCTACGTGGACGAGCACGCCGACCTGGACATGGCACTGGACATCCTGCTCAACGCCAAGACCCAGCGCCCCTCGGTCTGCAACGCCGCCGAGTCCCTCCTCGTGCACGCCGCCGTCGCCCCCGCGTTCCTGCCCCGCGCCCTGGCCGCCCTGGCGGAGCGGAAGGTGACGGTCCACGGCGACGAACGGGTGCGCGCCCACAGCGACGCGGTGGTGCCCGCGACGGACGAGGACTGGGGGCGCGAATACCTGTCCCTGGACATCGCGGCCGCGGTCGTGGACTCGCTGGACGCCGCCGTACGCCACATCCGCCTGCACGGCAGCGGCCACACGGAGGCGATCGTCACCGACTCCCAGACGGCGGCCCACCGCTTCGTCGCGGCACTGGACACCGCGGTGGTGGCGGTCAACGCCTCGACCCGCCTGGCCGACGGCGCGGAACTGGGCCTGGGCACGGAGCTGGGCATCTCCACCCAGAAACTGCACGCCCGCGGCCCCATGGGCCTCACGGCCCTGACCACCACCAAACACGTCCTGACCGGCACGGGCCACGTCCGAGGAGCCGCCCGGAAGTTCCCCGACCTGAGCTGCGAGGCCCTGAACACCCCGACGCCGTAGCCCCGAACCTGTTGACGGAGGGTCAACCCCCGCTTGACCAGGGTCAATTGATCGTTCTTCGCAACTGAACGGACAGTAGTGACCATCCCCACAAATGGCCGATTTCTTAGGGGCTTTTGGGGTGTTCTGCGTCACGATCTCTTCCAAGACAAGCCCTCGTCACAGACGACGGGGCCGTCCGGGCGGACGCCGAGTCCTGCCGCCGCCCGGACGCTCTGTCGACAGGAGTGGATCGGCAGGAGTGGAGGACCCAGGCAAGACGGGTCGCCGTGACGGTCGCGCCACGACCGAACGAGCGGCCCTTGGGGTGAAGCCGCGTCAGCGGCCGGGTAACTTCGTTGGCCCGAATCCGACAGGTCATCCTTCATAGGCGGCTGACGAAGGCAGAGCGAGCCATGACGGCAGCGCAGAACAATCCGCAACTCTCCGGGCCGGGGGACGGGTCTCCGAGAAACAGGAAGACGGAAGCCGTGATCACGATCCTGGTCGCGATCATCGGCGGGTGCTTCGCGGGAATCCTCCGTCGAACGATGGAGGGGGTCTCGTACTACGAGGCCATCAGCACAGGGGCTCTGGCCGCACTCGGGCTGGGCGGCTTCATCTTCGTGGTCCTGACCTACGTCAACAGGTCGTGACCAAGGGCAAACAGGAGGTCGGCCAACCTCCACCACCCGTCGGAGGCGCCAACAGGAAGGTCCCGGCCCCCACGGCGATCCCGTAGGAGACGCGGACAAGGCGGGAGGGCCCCTGGCACCTGGGTCAGGGACCCTCCTCCCCTGGTCGAACCGGATGTCACCACCGGATCGGTGCACCGGGACGGAAACAGAGACGGAAACTGAGATGGAAACTGTGCCGGGGAACGACGAAGGCCCGGACCGTTTGCACGGTCCGGGCCTTCTGCCTGCGGAGGATACGAGATTCGAACTCGTGAGGGGTTGCCCCCAACACGCTTTCCAAGCGTGCGCCCTAGGCCTCTAGGCGAATCCTCCGCCGCAAACAATACAAGACGCCGGGGGGTGCTCGCGAACTCGATCCCGGGCGGGGGGATCCGCTAGGGTGGGGGGCAGCCCCTCACGTGGCGCTATCTGACTGAACTCCCCCAGGGCCGGAAGGCAGCAAGGGTAGGTCGGCTCTGGCGGGTGCGTGGGGGGCGCCTTGCGTTCCTGGGCCGGGTTGTCGGTGGGCCCGGATAACCTCGTAGGTGTGTCGTCCCTTGCGCTGTACCGCCGCTATCGCCCCGAGTCGTTCGCCGAGGTCATCGGGCAGGAGCATGTCACTGCCCCGCTGATGCAGGCCCTGCGGAACAACCGGGTCAATCACGCGTACCTGTTCAGTGGTCCGCGCGGCTGTGGCAAGACCACCAGCGCGCGGATCCTCGCCCGCTGCCTGAACTGCGAGCAAGGTCCCACCCCCACGCCCTGCGGGGAGTGCCAGTCCTGCCGCGACCTCGCGCGGAACGGGCCGGGGTCCATCGACGTGATCGAGATCGACGCCGCTTCGCACGGTGGTGTGGACGACGCCCGTGACCTGCGCGAGAAGGCGTTCTTCGGGCCCGCGAGCAGCCGCTACAAGATCTACATCATCGACGAGGCCCACATGGTCACGTCGGCGGGCTTCAACGCGCTGCTCAAGGTGGTCGAGGAGCCGCCGGAGCACCTGAAGTTCATCTTCGCGACGACGGAGCCCGAGAAGGTCATCGGGACCATCAGGTCGCGCACGCACCACTACCCCTTCCGGCTCGTGCCCCCCGGGACCCTGCGGGACTACCTCGGCGAGGTGTGCGGCAGGGAGAGCGCCTCCGTCGAGGAGGGCGTGCTGCCGCTGGTCGTGCGGGCCGGTGCCGGTTCCGTGCGCGACTCCATGTCCGTCATGGACCAGCTGCTCGCCGGCGCGGACGACGAGGGCGTGACGTACGCCATGGCGACCGCCCTCCTCGGCTACACCGACGGGTCGTTGCTCGACTCGATGGTGGACGCCTTCGCCGCGGGGGACGGCGCCGCCGCCTTCGAGGTCGTCGAGCAGGTCATGGAGGGCGGCAACGACCCCCGGCGGTTCGTCGCCGACCTGCTGGAGCGGCTGCGCGACCTGGTGATCCTCGCCGCCGTGCCCGACGCGGGCGAGAAGGGGCTCATCGACGCCCCGGCCGACGTCGTGGAGCGCATGCAGGCCCAGGCGTCGGTGTTCGGCGCCGCCGAGCTCAGCCGCGCCGCCGACCTGGTCAACACCGGGCTCACGGAGATGCGCGGCGCCACGTCGCCGCGGCTCCAGGTGGAGCTGATCTGCGCGCGCGTGCTGCTGCCCGCCGCCTTCGACGACGAGCGCTCGCTCCAGGCCCGGCTCGACCGGCTGGAGCGCGGCGGAGTGACCTTCTCGGGTACGCCGGGCGGCGGCGGCGCGCCCGCCGTGGGGTACGTCCCCGGGCCCGACGCCCACGGGCACGCGCCCGCGCCGATGGCCCAGGCCCCGATGGCCCCGCCCGCCCCGGCCCCGGTGGCCGGCCCCGTGCAGGCCGCTCCGGCCCCCGCACCCGTACAAGCTCCGGCGCAGGCTCCCGCCCAGGCGCCCGCCCCCGCCCAGGCGCCCCCGCCCGCCCAGCCCGCCGCCGCGCGCCCCGGCGCCTGGCCCGGCAGCGGCGGCGGCAGCGGAGCCGGTGTCGGCGGGGGTGCCGGTGCCGGTGGCGGACAGCCCGGCGGCTGGCCCACCGCCTCCGCGCCCGGCCAGGGCCGCCCCGCCCCCGCCGCGCAGAACCCCGCGCAGAACCCCGCGGCGCAGGCCCCGGGCCACGCCCCCGGCCAAGCTCCCGCCGCGCCCGCCCCCGGCGGCGGCGACCCGGCGCAGGGCGCCGCGACCGTGCGCAACCTCTGGCCGAGCATCCTGGACGCGGTCAAGAACCGCCGCCGCTTCACCTGGATCCTGCTCAGCCAGAACGCCCAGGTCACCGGCTTCGACGGCACGACCCTCCAGATCGGCTTCCTCAACGCGGGCGCCCGCGACAACTTCGCGAGCAGCGGCAGCGAGGACGTCCTCAAGCAGGCGCTCGCCGAGCAGTTCAACTACCACTGGAAGGTCGAGGCGATCGTCGACCCGTCGGGCGGCGGCCAGCCGGTCCAGGGCGGCATGGGAGCCCCGGGAGGCATGGGAGGCATGCAGGCGCGCCCGCCCATGCCGCCGCCCTCCGCCCCGGCCCCCGCGCCGATGCCCGCCCCGGCCCCCGTACCGCAGACCGCCCCCGCCCCGTCGCACGCGCAGCCGCCGCAGCAGTCCGCGCCCCAGGGCCCGCCCGCGCAGGCCCCCGCCCGGACGCCGGAGTACGCGCCCCCGCCGGTCGCGCCCGAGGACGACATCCCCGAGGAGGACGACCCGGACCTCGTCGACTCGGCGCTCTCGGGCCACGACCTGATCGTGCGGGAGCTGGGCGCTTCGGTGGTGGAGGAATATACGAACGAGTAGGGGAGGGGCGGTCGGAGGCCCGTACGAAGGCAGCGCGGCGCGGCGGCTAGGCTGGCTGCCGTGAACGTCCTTGTCATCGGCGGCGGCGCCCGCGAACACGCCCTGTGCCGCTCTCTCTCGCTCGACCCCGGCGTCACCGCCCTGCACTGCGCGCCCGGCAACGCCGGGATCGCGGAGGTCGCCCAGCTCCACCCGGTCGACCAGCTGGACGGCGAGGCCGTGGCCCGCCTCGCCACCGAACTCGGCGCGGGCCTCGTGGTCGTCGGCCCCGAGGCGCCGCTGGTCGCCGGCGTCGCCGACGCCGTGCGCGCGGCCGGCATCCCCTGCTTCGGCCCCTCCCGCGAGGCGGCGCTGCTGGAGGGTTCCAAGGCGTTCGCGAAGGACGTCATGGCGGCGGCGGGCGTGCCCACCGCGCGCTCCTACGTCTGTACGACCCCGGAGGAGATCGACGAGGCCCTGGACGCCTTCGGCGCTCCGTACGTCGTGAAGGACGACGGTCTCGCGGCGGGCAAGGGCGTCGTGGTCACCGAGGACGTCGAGGCGGCCCGTACCCACGCGCTGGCCTGCGACCGCGTCGTGATCGAGGAGTTCCTGGACGGCCCCGAGGTCTCCCTCTTCGCGATCACCGACGGCGTGACGGTCCTCCCGCTCACGCCCGCCCAGGACTTCAAGCGCGCGCTCGACGGCGACGAGGGCCCCAACACCGGCGGCATGGGCGCGTACTCCCCGCTCCCGTGGGCCGACCCCAAGCTGGTCGACGAGGTCCTGGCGACCGTGCTCCAGCCGACCGTCGACGAACTGCGCCGCCGCGGCACGCCCTTCTCGGGACTGCTGTACGCGGGCCTGGCGATCACCTCGCGCGGCGTACGGGTCATCGAGTTCAACGCCCGCTTCGGCGACCCCGAGACGCAGGTCGTGCTGGCCCGCCTCAAGACGCCGCTGGCCGGTGTCCTGCTGAACGCCGCGAACGGCACGCTGGACTCCGAGCCGCCGCTGAACTGGCGCGACGACGCGGCCGTCACCGTCGTCGTCGCCTCGCACAACTACCCGGGCACCCCCCGCACCGGCGACCCGATCACGGGCCTGGACGAGATCGCGGCCCAGGACGCCCCCGAGGCGTACGTCCTGCACGCCGGTACGAAGCGCGAGGGCGACGCGGTCGTCAGCGCGGGCGGCCGGGTGCTGTCGGTGACCGCGACGGGTGCGGACCTGGCGCAGGCGCGGGAGCGCGCGTACGCCGCGGTCGCCCGCATCGGTCTCGACGGCTCGCAGCACCGTACGGACATCGCGCGCGAGGCCGCGGAGGGCTGAGCCCCGCCGCTGTGGGGAGCCGCCCCGAGAGAGCCGCCCGAGGGAGCCGCCCGGGGAGCGGTCCCGGGGCGGCCGCAGTCTAGGGCCGATCGTCATCACCTCTGCCCAAAGCCATTCCATCGGGTGACGACTGCCCCATCTGGATGACGCCCGCCGCAGCCCCAACTAGGGTGCGGCGCAGGCGTTCCGGCACTTGGCCCACCGGCATTGCGATGTCGGTGGAGGGTGCCACAGTGGGGGAGTGAACAGATCCGTCACGGAAGCATCAGGGGCAGAGGGGGTGACGTCCGGCCGTGTCCAGTACCGATGCGGGTGAGGAGCGGGGCGCGCGGGCCGCACACGCCCGCGCCCTCGCCGTGCTGCGGGTGCGCAGCAGGGCACTGGCCGTGGCGCTGCTGCCCGCGGCCGTCGCCGTGGTGCTGCTGTTCGCCGCCGCCAAGGGTTTCGTCGGCGGCGCGGGCTGGGACGCGGCGCGCTGGGCCGTGACGGGCTGCGCGGTGGCGGTGCTGCTGCTGGCGGCGGCCGTCGCCGCGGTGGTGGCCCGTGCCAGACCTGCGGTCAGCCCGACCGTCCCGCTCGACGAGGCCGCCGCGCCCGACCTCTACCGGATGGTCCGCGAGCTGGCCGAGCGCCTCGACGTGCCGGCGCCGTCGGCGGTGGCGCTCACCCCCGACTGCGACAGCTGGCTGGAGGACCGCAGCCACCCCGCCACGAAGGCCGTGAACGCCACGAAGGCCGGGAGCAACGCGAAGGCCGGTAGCGCCACGAAGCCCGGGAGCAACGCGAAGTCAGGGAACGGCACGGGCGCCGGGACCGCGGCGCGTGCCGACGGGCCGGGCACCGCGATATCCGGGGCCCCCGGCAGGGCGTCGCGCCGCCGTACCCCCGCGCCCGTCCTCGTCATCGGCTCCCCGTTCCTCTGGTGGATGCGCGTCGGCGAGCTGCGCGCGGTCCTCGCGCCCGTCGTCGCGGGCACGGGCCCGTCGGCCCACCCGGACATAGCGGCGGCCCGCCGTTTCGTACGGGGCCTGGACGCCGCCGCCGCGATCGCCTCGCGCCCCGGGCTCGACCCCGTACGCAGGGCCGCGTACGGCACGGTCGCCCGGTGCGCCCGCGTCCTGCTGCGGGGCGTCAGGGGCCACGCCACCGAGATGGAGCGCGGGGTCGCCGCGGCCGCGTCCGAGCGCGCCCAGGCCGTCGACTACGGCCTGCGGATCGTCGCCCAGGAGCAGGTCGGCCTCGCCTACGCGGGCTGGGACCGGCTGCTCACCCGGGTCGCGCTGCCCGCCTGGCGGATGGGCCGCTGGCCCTCCAGGCTCGACGCGGGCGTCGTCTCCGCCCTCACCGAACTCTCCCGCCGCGACCGCCTCGCCGAGGGCTTCGCCTCCCGGCTCGGCGAGCGGCCCGCCTGCGACCTCCTCGAAGAGCCCGGCGCGGCGGACGAGGCGGCGTCGCTCCTCGCGGCCAGGCTCTTCCACGGCGGCCCCGCCGAGACGGGCCCCGACTGGTCCCCGGTCGACTGGCAGGAGTACCCGGAAGAGGTCGTCGACCGGAAGTGGCGCACGGAGGCGGCGCGCCTCCAGCGGGTCCTGGACGCGGCGGGCGTCAGCGACCCGACCCTCGACCGGGTCCTGGACCACCTCGAAGGCGGCGAGCGCTGCGATCCGCTGGCGGCGGGGCTCGGCGCGGAGCTGGCCAGGGAGGAGGCGGCCCGCGAGGCGGCGGCCCCCGCGGTGCCCGAGGCGGCCGCGCTGAACCTCTGGGGCCCCGATCCGCTGCCGCTGTTCCCGCTCCAGCCGCCGCGCACGGGGCGCGACCTGCTGGCCGACCACGTCACGGCGATGGTCTGCTGCGCGGCCGTCGACACCGCGGGGGCGGCGCCCGGCCTGGACTGGCTGGACGGTCCCGCGTTGCTGGTGGAGGGGGAGCGCAGGGCGGATCTCGGCGGGCGGGTGCTGAGCCTGGTCGAGGACGGGGACGGGGAGCCGCTGCGGGAGTGGATCGCGGCGGTCGGGGTGCGTCCGGAGAAGCCGGTGCGGCTGGTCTGAGGGCGCGGCGCCCCACGGGGTGCCCCCGGACCGGCCGAGACACCCCGCCTGACCTGTGCTTTCGCCGCTCTCCGCCGGAACCTCCCGCTCCGTTCACGTCAATTCGCGACGAACGGTGACGGACCGCGTGCGTTATGTGATGTGCTGGGGATCGGCGCTGACAGGCGGGAGCGCGACCCACGCGCGCCCGGGATCCAGGGAGGGGAGCGACATGGGGCCGGAACAGATCCGAAGGTGGGAGTCCGGAGCCCTGGCGCACGCCGTCACGGACCCGTTCGGACAGGGCCCCGTCCCCTGGCTGCGCGGCAGCGAGCACTACTTCGACAACACGGGGCAGGTCGTCCCCTGGTACGCGGCCCCCGAGGGGCGCGTCCCGGCCCAGGGCAAGCCCACCGGGCCCCGCACGTCCGACGACGTGCACCGCCAGATCAAGGGCTTCGCGTCCAGCAGCGCCGTGGCGCCCGGCGAGGCGATCGACTTCCACGTCACGGTCGACCCGCCCCAGGAGTTCTCCGTCGACATCTACCGCATCGGCCACTACGGCGGCGACGGCGCCCGCAAGATCACCACCAGCCCCCGGCTCGCCGGGATCGTGCAGCCGCCCCCGCTCGCCGCCGACCGCACGGTCTCCTGCCACCACTGGTGGCTCTCCTGGCGGTACCAGATCCCCGGTTACGCCTCCATAGGCGCGTACGTCGCCGTGCTGACCACCGCCGACGGGTACCGCTCGCACATCCCCTTCACGGTCCGCGACAACCACCCGGCCGACCTGCTCCTCGTCCTCCCGGACGTGACCTGGCAGGCGTACAACCTCTACCCCGAGGACGGGCGCACGGGCGCCAGCCTCTACCACGCGTGGGACGAGGAGGGCCGGCTGCTCGGCGAGCAGGACGCCGCCGTGACGGTCTCCTTCGACCGCCCGTACGCGGGCGCGGGCCTGCCGCTGCACGTCGGGCACGCCTACGACTTCATCCGCTGGGCCGAGCGGTACGGCTACGACCTGGCGTACGCCGACACCCGCGACCTGCACGCGGGCCGCGTCGACCCCTCGCGCTACCGGGGGCTGGTCTTCCCCGGCCACGACGAGTACTGGTCCGTGCCGATGCGCCGCACGACCGAGCTGGCCCGGGACCAGGGGACCTCGCTGGTCTTCCTCTCCGCCAACACCATGTACTGGCAGGTGGAGCTGTCCGCCTCGCCGTCCGGCGTGCCCGACCGGCTCCTCACCTGCCGCAAGCGGCGCGGCCCCGGCAGGCCCGCGCTGTGGCGCGAGGTCGACCGGCCCGAGCAGCAGCTCCTCGGCATCCAGTACGCGGGACGGGTGCCCGACCCCTCCCCGCTGGTCGTGCGGAACGCGGACCACTGGCTGTGGGAGGCGACGGGCGGCGCCGAGGGGGACGAGCTGCCGGGGCTGGTGGCGGGGGAGGCGGACCGGTACTTCCCGCGGACGGCCCTGCCGGAGCACCAGGGGCGGATCCTGCTCGCCCACTCGCCCTACCGGGACGGGGAGGGGGCGCGGCGGCACCAGGAGACGTCGCTGTACCGGGCGCCGTCCGGCGCGCTCGTCTTCGCGTCCGGCACGTTCGCGTGGTCGCCCGCGCTGGACCGCCCCGGGCACGTGGACGCGCGCGTCCAGCGGGCCACGGCGAACCTGCTGGACCGCATCTGCAAGCGCGACTGACCCCGTCGGCGGCGGGACGGGGGTCTGGTCCGGGGCCCCCGGGGCACCCGGTACTCCGCCCGTACGGGAGAATCGGTACCGCTCCTGGATCAACCTACGCGGAGGCACCGTGTCCGGATTCGTAGAAAAGCCCGAGCCGCTTCAGGTTCCGGGCCTCACCCACCTCCACACCGGCAAGGTGCGCGACCTCTACCAGAACGCCGCAGGTGACCTGGTGATGGTCGCCAGCGACCGGATGTCGGCGTACGACTGGGTGCTGCCGACCGAGATCCCCGACAAGGGCCGGGTCCTCACCCAGCTCTCGCTCTGGTGGTTCGACCAGCTCGCCGACCTGGTCCCCAACCACGTGATCTCGACGGAGCTGCCGCCCGGCGCCCCCGCCGACTGGGCGGGCCGCACCCTGGTCTGCAAGTCGCTGCGGATGGTCCCGGTCGAGTGCGTCGCGCGCGGCTACCTCACCGGCTCGGGCCTGGTCGAGTACGACGAGTCCCGCACGGTCTGCGGCCTCGCGCTCCCCGAGGGCCTGACCGACGGCTCCGAGCTGCCCGCGCCGATCTTCACGCCCGCCACGAAGGCGGCCGTCGGCGAGCACGACGAGAACGTCTCGTACGAGGAAGTGGCCCGCCAGGTCGGCGCCGAGACCGCCGCGCAGCTGCGCCAGGCGACCCTCGCCGTCTACTCCAGGGCCCGCGACATCGCCAAGGACCGGGGGATCGTCCTCGCGGACACCAAGTTCGAGTTCGGCTACGAGGGCGAGCGGCTGATCATCGCGGACGAGGTGCTGACCCCGGACTCCTCGCGCTTCTGGCCCGCCGCGTCCTGGCAGCCGGGCCGCGCCCAGCCCTCGTACGACAAGCAGTTCGTGCGGGACTGGCTGACGTCCCCCGCGTCCGGCTGGGACCGCAAGGGCGAGCTGCCGCCGCCCGCGCTGCCGCAGGAGGTCGTGGACGCGACCCGGGCGAAGTACGTCGAGGCGTACGAGCTGCTCACCGGCCTCACCTGGAGCTGAGTGCCGCTGCCCCGCCGGGCGCCGACCGAGGCGCCCGGCGGGGCGCGCGTACGCACGAAGAAGCCCCCGGTTCAGGAGAACCGGGGGCTTTCTGCCGAGCGGACGACGAGATTCGAACTCGCGACCCTCACCTTGGCAAGGTGATGCTCTACCAACTGAGCCACGTCCGCATGCGCCGTAGCGCGGAACCCACTATACCCAACCTCGCTCGCGCGCGAGACGCACCGCCGCATGACGGTTCTCGGCGCCCAGTTTCGTCACGGCCGACGACAGGTAGTTCCGTACGGTCCCGGGGGACAGCGCGGCCCTCTGCGCGATCTCCGCGATGGGCGCCCCGTCCGCCGCGAACTCCAGCACGTCGGCCTCGCGCGCGGTCAGCGGCGAGTCGCCCGCGGAGATCGCGTCGGCGGCCAATTCCGGGTCCACGTAGCGGTTTCCCGCCCGTACGGTCCGGATGATCTCGGCGAGCCGCTGGGCGCTCACGGTCTTCGGGACGAACGCCCGCACCCCCGCCTCCAGCGCCCGCTTGAGGTGCCCGGGGAGGCCGTGACTGGTCACGATCATGGTCTGGCAGCCGGGCAGGTCGGACCGGATCGCTGTGGCGACCTTCACACCGTCCGCCCCCGGCATCTGGAGGTCGAGGACCGCGACGTCGGGCCGGTGCGCCAGCGCCATCGCGATGGCCTCGGGCCCGGACGCGGCCTCGGCGACCACCACCAGGTCGTCCTCCAGTGCGAGGAGCGCGGCCAGCGCGCCCCTGATCAGGTGCTCGTCGTCGGCGAGCAGCACGCGGACGGGGGCGGACCCCGAAGGGGCGGGGGCGGACCCCGAAGGGCCGGGGGCTCCTGTGGGCTCGGCTTCTGCGGGCACGGCTTCTCCGATCACGGCTTTGGTCACTGCTTCTCCAGTACCAGCGGTACCGACGCGGTCAGCAGCCATCTTCCGTCCTCGGTGCGGGCCGCCTCCAGGCTGCCGTCCAGTGCGGCGAGGCGCTCGCGCAGTCCGGCGAGGCCGGAGCCGGGGGGCGCCGTGGGCGCATCGGGCGCCCCGTCGTTCTCGACGGCGAGCACCGCCCGCCCGTCGGCGGCGGTCAGCCGGATCGCGCACCACTTGGCGTTGCCGTGCCGCAGCACGTTCGTGGCGGCCTCGCGCACCACCCAGCCGAGCGCCGACTGGACGGGTTCGGGCAGGGCGAAGCCCTTGCCCCCGTCGGGGTCCCCTTCGACGCCGTCGCGGCTGACCCGGCTGTCGATCCCGGCGGCCTTCAGCACGCCCTGCGCGCCCGCGAGTTCGCCCGCGAGGTCCGCGTCGCGGTAGCCGCGCACGACTTCCCGCACCTCGCGCTGGGAGTCCTGGGCGATGCGCTGGACCTCGGCCATCTGGTCGGCGGCCTCGGGCCTGCCGCGCTGTGCGAGCTGCACGGCGAGCTCGCTCTTGAGGGCGATCACGGCGAGGTTGCGGCCCAGCACGTCGTGCATGTCGCGGCCGAAGCGCAGCCGCTCCTCGGCGACCGCGAGCCGCGCCTCGATGTCCCGCGACCGGTCGAGCTCCCAGATCACCGTCAGGAACCAGCCGGTCGTGCGGACGGTCAGCAGGGTGAAGCCGGCGACGAAGAGCACGGAGGCCGCGCCGCCCGCCGCGTATTCGCCGCCCTTGGCCAGCCAGCCGGCCCCGGCGACCAGGAGCCCGGCCAGCGCGGTGCAGGCCAGCAGCCTGCGGACGGAACCGAAGAGGTACGTCGCCCAGCTCGCGTACCCGAGGACGTAGGGGAGCATCATGCCGAAGTCGGAGCCGCCCACGCCGTCCATGCGCAGGAGGGCGAACAGCAGGCCCAGGGAGGCCGCGCAGAGCACCAGGACGAGGGTCACCCACTGGCGCGGGACGGGGGCGCCCTTCAGGTAGTGCGTCAGTCCGTGGCGCAGGCAGACCGTGGTGGCCGCGGTCTGGGCGAGGACCAGCGCCCCGAGTCCCTGGGCGAGCGGGACGGCCCTTTCGTCGTCGACGGTCCCGGCCAGGGACCCGATGATGCCGAGGGCGAAGAGCACGGGCAGCACGTAGAGCGTGATCCGCATGTACAGGTCGAGCTTGGCCGCGTGGCTCCGGCCGCTCCAGAAGGTCTTCACGCCCGCACCCCGTGCATCTGCCGTTCCCCCGTGTTCCCGTGTGCCTATCGCCTGGGCTCCCAGCGGAACCACTTCTGTACGGCGAAGACCGACACTACGGTCCAGGCCAGGGCGACGGCGACGGCGCCCAGGACGTCGTACGTGCTCAGCGTGCCGGTCCAGCCGCCGCGGACGAGCTGCACCGCGGGCGAGAGCGGCAGCAGTTCGCAGACGGACGCCATCTTCTCGGGCATCAGCTCCAGCGGTACGACCATCCCGGAGCCGATCATCGAGACGAGCAGCATCGGGGTGATCGTCAGCTGGGCGCCCTCGGCGGACTTGGTGAACGCGGCGGTGACGGCGGCGAGTCCGGTGGCCAGCACGAGGCCGAAGAGTGCACCGAGCACCACGAGCAGGATGCTGCTCGGCGCCTCGACGTCGAGGACCAGCGCGCCCGCGACGGCGAGGACGAGGCACTGCACGACGCCCGCGACGAGCGTGGCGGACGCGGTGCCGCCGAGGATCTCCAGGTCGCCGGGTTCGCCGGTGCGCAGCCGCTTGAGCACGAGCTGGTCGCGGCGCACGACGTAGACGGTGACCAGCGCCGAGTACACCCCGAAGAGGAAGACGAAGCCGAGCATGGACGGCATCAGCATCGTGCCGAGGGTCAGTCCGGCGTCTTCCAGGTCGAGGTCGGAGATGAGCGACTGCATGGCGAAGGTCATGGCCAGCGGCAGCACCAGCGCGGTGACCAGCACCGCCTTGTGGCGTACGAGCAGGATCATCTCGGCCCTGGTCAGTGCTGCCAGGCGCCCCATCACGGCCGTGCTCATCGCGCCGCCACCTCTTCCTTCGCGTTCTGGTTCCGACCGTTCTTCGCTTCGCGCGCGATGTGCAGGAAGGCCTCTTCGAGGGAGGCGGACCGCATGTCGAGGCCGCGCAGTTCGACGCCCGCCGTCCCGGCCCAGTCGAGCAGCGCGGCGGCGGACCGCTGGAGCCGGTCGGTGTGCAGCCGCACGGTGCGGCCGTTGAGTTCGTGGCCCGTGACGCCGAGCGCGCCGAGCGGCGGGAGGTCCCCGAGGTGGTAGCCGTCGGGGAGGGTGAAGGAGATCCGGGAGGGGTGCGCGGCGACGACCTCCTCGACGCGGCCCTCGGCGGCGATCCGCCCCTCGTGCATGATCGCCAGCCGGTCGGCCAGCGTCTCGGCCTCCTCCAGGTAGTGCGTGGTGAGCAGCACGGTGGTGCCGGCCTCGCGCAGCTCCCGCACCAGCTCCCAGGTCTCCTGGCGGCCCTCGGCGTCGAGTCCCGTGGTCGGCTCGTCGAGGAAGAGCACCTCGGGGTCGGCGAGCAGGGCCATCGCCAGGTCGAGGCGGCGGCGCTCGCCGCCGGAGAGCTGCTTGACGCGGACCTTGCCGCGGCCGCCGAGCCCGACCCGCTCCAGCACGTCGCCGACGGGCCGCGCGCCGCTGGTGCACCCGGCCCACATGCGGGCCGTCTCCAGCACGGTCAGTTCGGAGGGGAAGCCGCCCTCCTGGAGCATCACACCGATCCGCGGGCGGACCGCGGCGCGCTCGGCGTACGGGTCGTGGCCCAGGACCCGCACGGTGCCGCCGGTCGGCGCGGCCAGCCCCTCCAGCAGTTCCATGGTGGAGGTCTTGCCGGCGCCGTTGGTGCCGAGCAGGGCGAAGAGCTCGCCGCGTGCCACGGAGAAGGAGAGGGAACGTACGGCCTCGAAGCCTCCGGCGTAGGTGCGCCGGAGCCCCTCGACATCGATGACGTACTGGTCGGTGTTCATGCTTCGAGTCTTCCGCCGGGCGGAGACCGGTATCAGTGCGGCCTGTCATCGGCGTCCATGACAAATGTCATCGGCGGGTGCCGGGCGCACGACGAAGGCCCCGGTCTGATGACCGGGGCCTTCGCTTCCTGAGCGGACGACGAGATTCGAACTCGCGACCCTCACCTTGGCAAGGTGATGCTCTACCAACTGAGCCACGTCCGCATTGCTGCCGCTCAGCTCTCACTGGGCGGTGCGTTCACCACTCTACCCGAACCACCGGAGTGGTCTGGAGAGCGATGCAGAGCGGGTGACAGGAATTGCACACTGCGCCTTCCCCCTGGAAGGGGGATGTTCTGCTACTGAACTACACCCGCACGCTCCGTGGGTTTCGGCCTTTCGGCCTTGCCCCTCGGCGTGGTCCAAACTCTAGCCCACGTCAGGGGGTGCTTTGCAACTCGGTTCGGGGCGGGCGCTTCTGACGGGGCGGTGGGGCGGGGTGGGGCGGGCCCGCGGCCCGGCGGGAGCGGCCGTGCCGGACGGGGCCGTCCGGCACGGCCGCTCCCCGGCTAGACCGCCGCGTTGAACGCCTCGTAGACCTTCTTCGGGATCCGGCCCCTGGCCGGCACCTCCATGTCGCGGGAGCGGGCCCACGCGCGGACCGCCGCCGGGTCCGGGTCCACGGACGTGTGCCGGTAGGTCTTGCCCGACTTCGACTGCTTTCGGCCCGCCGCCACGTACGGCGCCAGGGACTTGCGCAGTTTCTTTGCATTGGCTTGATTGAGGTCGATCTCGTACGACTTCCCGTCGAGGGCGAACGAAACCGTTTCCGCCGCTTCCCCGCCGTCGATGTCGTCGGAGAGCGTCACCACTACGCGCTGCGCCACGGATATCGGTCCTTTCCTGCGCCTGCACCGCGCCAGGAACTTGCCTGACGTGCGGTGACGACGGCCTTCCGGCTTCTTCGGGGCAATGCTGCTTTCTGCGGTAATCCTTTGTACAGCGGCAGGCATCACAATGTGAAGCCCAGCCAATTACGTCAGCGTGTCAGCCCGCAATCTCATGCGCCAGTTTTTTCCCTGGATTTTCCCCGGGCGTTCTCGGGTCCGATATCTGGACGTGATCTGCCGGAACCGATATCTACCCGCGTAGAATTTTCGGCCGGGTAGGCTGAGGGAACCGCCCTCGCAACACCACACCGGGAGTGCCCGTGGCTCGCGTCGTAGTCGACGTCATGCTCAAGCCCGAGATCCTCGACCCCCAGGGACAGGCGGTGCAGCGCGCACTGCCCCGCCTCGGGTTCGACGGAATCGCGGACGTACGTCAGGGGAAGCGTTTCGAACTCGATGTGCAAGGACCGGTCGACGACGCCGCCCTCGCCCGCATCCACGAGATGGCCGAGACCTTCCTCGCCAACACCGTCATCGAGGACTTCACCGTGAAGGTGGAGGAGGAGAAGTGACCGCCCGTATCGGCGTCGTCACCTTCCCCGGCACGCTCGACGACCGCGACACCCTGCGGGCCGTGCGCATCGCGGGGGCCGAGCCGGTCCCGCTCTGGCACAAGGACAAGGACCTCAAGCAGGTCGACGCGGTCGTCCTGCCGGGCGGCTTCTCCTACGGCGACTACCTCAGGGCCGGCGCCATCTCGCGCTTCTCGCCCGTGGCGGAGAGCGTCATCGAGCAGGCGAAGGCCGGCATGCCGGTCCTCGGGATCTGCAACGGCTTCCAGTTCCTCACCGAGGCCCACCTGCTGCCCGGCGCGATGCTGCGCAACAACCACCTGCACTTCATCTGCCGCGAGCAGAAGCTGCGCGTGGAGAACGCGGAGACGGCCTGGACCGCGGACTACGCGGCGGGCCAGGAGATCCACATCCCGCTGAAGAACATGGACGGGCGGTACGTCGCCGACGAGCGCACGCTCGACGAGCTGGAGGCCGAGGGCCGCGTCGCCTTCCGCTACCTCGACTTCAACCCCAACGGTTCGCTGCGCGACATCGCCGGCATCACCAACGCGGCGGGCAACGTCGTGGGCCTGATGCCGCACCCGGAGCACGCCGTGGAGCCGCTGATCGGCACCGGCAAGACGGACGGGCTCGGTTTCTTCACCTCGATCCTGAAGAAGTTGGTCAACGCATGACGCTGGACACGGTCAAGCACGCCGCGGAGACCCCCGAGGTCGAGCAGCCCTGGAAGGAGCTCGGCCTCAAGGAGGACGAGTACGCCCGCATCCGGGAGATCCTGGGCCGCCGTCCCACCGGCGCCGAGCTCGCCATGTACTCCGTCATGTGGTCCGAGCACTGCTCGTACAAGAGCAGCAAGGTCCACCTGAAGCAGTTCGGCGAGAAGGTCCCGGAGAACGACGCGATGCTCGTCGGCATCGGCGAGAACGCCGGTGTGGTCGACGTCGGCCAGGGGTACGCGGTGACCTTCAAGGTCGAGTCGCACAACCACCCCTCGTACATCGAGCCCTACCAGGGCGCCGCCACCGGCATCGGCGGCATCGTCCGCGACATCCTCGCGATGGGCGCCCGCCCGGTCGCCGTCGTGGACCCGCTGCGCTTCGGCGCGGCCGAGCACCCCGACACCAAGCGCGTCCTGCCGGGCGTCGTCGCGGGCATCGGCGGCTACGGCAACTGCCTGGGCCTGCCGAACATCGGCGGCGAGGTCGTCTTCGACGAGTGCTACCAGGGCAACCCGCTGGTCAACGCCGGCTGCATCGGCGTGATGAAGCACGAGGACATCCACCTCGCGAAGGCGTCGGGCACGGGCAACAAGGTCATCCTGTACGGCGCCCGCACCGGCGGCGACGGCATCGGCGGCGTCTCGGTCCTCGCGTCCGAGACCTTCGAGTCGACCGGCCCGGCCAAGCGCCCCGCCGTCCAGGTCGGCGACCCCTTCCAGGAGAAGCTCCTCATCGAGTGCACCCTGGAGATCTTCCGGGAGAAGCTGGTCGCCGGCATCCAGGACCTCGGCGGCGCCGGGCTCTCCTGCGCCACCTCCGAGCTGGCCTCGGCCGGTTCCGGCGGCATGCGCGTCGAGCTGGACACCGTGCCGCTGCGCGACGCGACCCTCTCGCCCGAGGAAATCCTCATGAGCGAGTCGCAGGAGCGCATGTGCGCGGTCGTCGAGCCGCAGCACGTCGAGCGCTTCCTGGAGATCTGCGACAAGTGGGACGTCATCGCCACCGTCATCGGTGAGGTGACCGAGGGCTCCCAGCTGGAGATCTTCTGGCACGGCGAGCAGATCGTGGACGTGCCGCCGCGCACCGTCGCCCACGAGGGCCCGGTCTACCAGCGCCCCTACGCCCGCCCCGAGTGGCAGGACGCCCTCCAGGCCGACGACGCGGGCAAGCTGCCCCGCCCGGCCACGTCGGACGAGCTGCGCGCACAGGTCCTGGCCGTCGTCGCCTCGCCCAACCAGGCGTCGAAGTCCTGGATCACCTCGCAGTACGACCACTTCGTGCAGGGCAACACCGTCCTGGCGATGCCCGAGGACGCGGGCATGGTCCGCATCGACGAGGAGACCAACCTCGGCGTGGCCATGGCGACCGACGGCAACGGCCGGTACGCCAAGCTCGACCCGTACACCGGTGCGCAGCTCGCGTTGGCCGAGGCGTACCGCAACGTCGCCGCGACCGGTGCCAAGCCGCTCGCCATCTCCGACTGCCTCAACTTCGGCTCCCCCGAGGACCCGGACGTCATGTGGCAGTTCGCCGAGGCCACCCGCGGCCTCGCGGACGGCTGTCTGGCGCTCGGCACCCCGGTGACCGGCGGCAACGTCTCGCTCTACAACCAGACGGGCGAGGTGGCCATCCACCCGACGCCGGTCGTCGCCGTGCTCGGCGTGATCGACGACGTGAACCGCCGCACCCCCGTCGCCTTCGCGGAAGAGGGCCAGCTCCTCTACCTGCTGGGCGACACAGACGAGGAGTTCGGCGGCTCGGCCTGGTCCCAGGTCGTCCACCAGCACCTCGGCGGCCTGCCGCCCAAGGTCGACCTGGACCGGGAGAAGCTGCTCGGCGAGATCCTGATCTCGGGCTCCCGCGACGGCATGATCGACGCGGCGCACGACCTGTCCGACGGCGGTCTGGTCCAGGCCGTGGTCGAGTCCTGCCTCAAGGGCGGCAAGGGCGCGCGCCTCGTCGTCCCGGACGGGCTCGACGCGTTCACGTTCCTGTTCAGCGAGTCGGCGGGGCGCGCGGTCGTCTCCGTGCCGCGCTCCGAGGAGCTGCGCTTCACCGACATGTGCGGCGCTCGGGGCCTGCCCGTGACCCGCGTCGGCGTCGTCGACGGCGACGCGGTCGAGGTCCAGGGCGAGTTCACGCTCCCGCTGGCCGAGCTGCGCACGGCGCACGAGGAGACCCTGCCCGGCCTCTTCGGCTGAGCCGCGATCCGGCCCGAGCCGCGATCCACTGGCCCCCGCCCGGACCACCAGGTCCGGGCGGGGGCTTTTCCGCACCCCACTTGTTCGTCATTACGTAATTACGTATTCTCAACCCATGGATCTTGAAGATCGCGTCGCCGACCTGGAGCGCAGGCTCGCGGCGCTGGAGGGTGCCGGGCCGGGCCCCCGGGCGGGGGACGGCGACTTCTGGGCGCTGGAAGGGCTCAAGGAGCAGTTCGCCCGGCTCGGGGTCGCCGACGGGGGCGTCACCTACACCGGGGCCGTACGGCTGCCCGGGACGGGCGAGCGGTACGAGTGGCAGTACGGCGAGACCACCGACGACCTCCTGGACACCGACTGGTCCCGGGCGGCCGACGCCTTCGCGGCGCTCGGCAACGCGGTGCGGCTGCGGCTGCTGCGCGAGGTCCTGTCCGGCCGCCGCACCGCCGCCGAACTGGGCGAGCTGGACGGCTTCGGCACTTCCGGGCAGATCTACCACCACCTGCGCCAACTCACCGCCGCGGGCTGGCTGCACGCCGAGGGCCGGGGGAAGTACACGGTCCCCGCCGGCCGGGTCGTCCCGCTGCTCGTGATGCTCTCCGCCGCCCGGCCCGCCTGACGGGCCTTCGCCGTACGAACGTGTCGCACGAAGGGGAGGAACGATGTCCGGACGACTGCTCGTCGCCCTGCTCCACCGCCTGCTGTGGGTGGTGTTCGCCTGCTACGCCTTCAGCCAGCCCTCGCTGGGCACCCCGTACTGGATCACCCTGGCGCTGATGGCCGCGTCCCTCGGCTGCTGGCTGGGGCTGCGGCTGACCAGGGACCGCGAGATCAGGCTCAAGCCGCGCGAACCCGTCGAGGTCGAGCCGCCGGTCGGCGGGCGCTGGTCGGCGCTGAACAGCCCGGCGGACAAGGTGCCAAGCCACGGCACGCACGCGCTGGGACAGTCGTACGCCATCGACATCACGGCCGAGGGGGAGCCCGGGGCGGAGGGGGGCCGCCCGGCACCCGTACTGCTGTGGCCGTTCGGCCGCCGCCCCGAGGCGTACCCGGCCTTCGGCGCCCCGCTGCTCGCCGCGGCCGACGCGACGGTCGTCACCGCCGACGACGCCCAGCGCGACCACCTCACCCGCACCTCGCTGCCCGGCGTCCTCTACCTGCTGGTCGCCGAGTCCGTCATCCGCTCGGTCGGGGGCGCGCGCCGGGTCACGGGCAACCACCTGGTCCTGGACCTCGGTGACGGGGTGTACGCGATGTACGCCCACCTGAAGCGGGGCTCCCTGAAGGTGCGCCCGGGCGACCGGGTCACGGCCGGGCAGACCCTCGCGGCCTGCGGGAACTCCGGCAACTCCAGCGAGCCGCACCTGCACTTCCAGCTGATGGACGCCCCGGACCCGAAGGTCGCGCGCGGCGTCCCGTTCCACTGGCGCGGCATCGGGGTCCCGGCCGACCGGGAAATTTTCGAGGCCGTCGTCGGCAGCGAGCGCTAGCCTCCGACGTATGCCACCTGCCAGCAAGAAGCGCGCCCGCAGCTACGACTCCGCCAAGACCCGCGCCGCCGTCCTGGCCCAGCTCGGCCACGTCAGGGACGCGGTCCGCACGCTCACGCCCGAGCAGCTCGCGCTGCCGACCAGGCTCGGCGACTGGACCGTGCGCGAACTGGCCGCGCACATCGTGCTCGTCGCGGGCACGGTCCCCAGGTACCTCGCCCTGCCCGAGCCGCCGAAGCTGGAGGTCCCGCTGCTCGACTGGCCGTTCGCGACGGTGGCCTACCAGGGCGCGGTCGACGACGACACCCGCGAGATCGCCGAGGCCAGCCCCGACCTGCTCGGGCTGTACGACCGGCTGTTCGCCGACGTCGAGGCGGCGCTGGCGACGGCCGACGACGACCGGCTGGTCCCGGCCCGGATGGGCACCATGCGGCTGGGCGACTTCGTCGTCACGCGCACGGTCGAGATGATCGTCCACACCGACGACCTGAACGCGGCGACCGGCCTCGACGTCCCGTACGACCGGCAGGCGCTCGCGGCCTGCGCGCGGCTGCTCGCGGACGCGCTCGCGACGAAGGCGCCGGGCGGCGCGGTCGAGGTGCGGGTGCCGCCGTTCGCGGTGGTGCAGTGCGTGGAGGGGCCCAGGCACACGCGCGGGACCCCGCCGAACGTGGTGGAGACGGACCCGCTGACCTGGATCAGGCTCGCCACGGGGCGCACGGGATGGGCCGCGGAGGTGGCCGCGGCGAAGGTGGCCGCGAGTGGCGAGCGGGCCGATCTGGCGCCGCTGTTGCCCCTGCTCGGCTAGGGAACCGGCCCGGGGTGGGGCACGTCACACCGGCATGCGGACTCGACGTGCAGCAGTGACGGTACTGGCGCTCCTCACCCTCGCGGCCTGCGGTACGGACTCGGGCTCGGGCTCGGTGTCCGACGGGGGCGGGGGCGCGGGCGGGGACGGCGGCGGGAGCGGCGGCAAGGGCTCCCCGCCGCCCGGGGGCGGGACGGACGTCCCGCTGAGCGGCGGCACCTGGCAGGTCGAATCGATCACGACCGGGGGCGAGAAGGTCCCCGGGGTGCCGGGCAGGACCCTCTTCTCGCTCAGCGCCGAGAAGGGGACGGCGGGCGGGACGGCGTGCAACGCCTACGGCGGGATGTTCCGCTTCGAGGACGGCGGCATCGTGGTGGACGAGGCCGCCCACACCGAGATCGCCTGCGAGGACCCGGTGATGCGCGCGGAGCGGGCGCTGCACGAGGTGTTCCACGGCAGGATCGCGGTACGGGGCACGGAGAGCGCGGCCACCCTGACCGGGGCCGGGGGCGGCACCATCGCGCTGACCAGGACCGCGACCCCCAGGCGGCTGCCGCCCGCCCCGCTCGTCGGCACCAGGTGGACCGTGGTGGGCCTGGCCTCGGGCCCCGAGATCGACGCCGTGCCGCCCGGCAACGGCGCCTCGCACCTCACCATCGGTGCGGACGGCACGGCGACCGGGCGCCTGGGCTGCAACACCTTCCGTACGACCGCGAAGGCCGACGGCTCGTCGGTGACCTTCGGACGGCTCGCCCTCACGCGCATGATGTGTGCCGGAGAGGCGGGGAAGACGGAGCGCGCCCTCCAGGAGGTGCTGAAGGGGAAGACCGCCTTCCGCCTCCAGGAGGGCCAGCTCTCCCTCACCGCCGAGAGCGGCAAGGGCCTGACGGCCGCGCGGACGAAGTCCGCGTAACGGTCCGTCAGTTCGACGGGTACGGCAGCAGCTGCGCGTCCGTGCGCTCCCACGCGGACCGCAGCCCGGCCAGCACGCCCGGGTGCAGGGCCGCCTTGTCGGCCTGCTCCCGCTCGTCCTCGTCGAGCCGGAAGAGCTGGTCGCGGCCGCTTCTGCCCCGGTAGTACTTCCAGTCGCCCCGGCGCAGCGCGCGCTCCCCGCGCACCCGCCAGAACAGGTCGCGCTCACCGACCTCCTCGCCGCGCAGCAGGTATCCGGCGAGGCTGGTGCCGTCCAGCGGGTACGCGGGGTGCGGCCGCGCCCCGGCCAGTTCGAGCAGGGTCGCGGTCCAGTCGGGCGAGAACACCGGCTCGTGGCTGACCTGCCCGCCGTCGATCCGGGCGGGCCAGCGCAGCACGGCCGGCACGCGGATGCCGCCCTCCTGGAGCGAGCCCTTGTTGCCGCTCAGCGGCCAGTTGTAGGAGAAGCGCTCGCCGCCGTTGTCGCTGGCGAAGAAGACGAGGGTGTTCCGCTCCTGCCCGGAGCGCTTCAGGGCGCGCAGCACCTCGCCCACGGAGCGGTCGAGGTCCTCGACCATCTCCTTGTACTTGGCCAGCGAACCGCCGTCGCGGTGCTGGAGCGCACCGGGCTCGCGCGCCTTGATGCGCCGGACGATCTCGGCGCTCTGCGCCTCGTCGCCGTCGGCTGTCCACGGCCAGTGCGGGGTGGTGAAGTTGAGGTTGAGCAGCCACGGCTTGTCGTGGTGGTCGCGCCCGACGTACTCGCTCGCCCGCTCGGTCAGGATCCGCGTGTAGTACCGCAGGTCCTTGTACTCGGCGTCCCCCTCGTACAGGTCGTACTCCCCGGCCAGGCCCAGCTTGGAGTAGTACTCCAGCGCGCCCCCGAAGTTCCCGAAGAACTCGTCCCAGCCGGAGCGGGTGGGGCTGTAGTCGGGGAGGTAGCCGCAGTGCCACTTGCCGATGAGCGCGGTGGAGTAGCCCGCGCCCTTCAGGAGCGAGGCGAGGGTGGGGTGGGTCGGTTCGAGCCCCACCGACCTGTCCGCGATGGGCTCGGCGAGACCGCCCTTCGTGCGGCCCGGGTAGCGGCCGGTGTAGAGGCTGAAGCGGGTGGGGGAGCAGGTGGCGGAGCCGGAGTACGCGTCGGTGAAGCGGACGCCCTGGCGGGCGAGGCGGTCGAGGTGCGGGGTGCGGATGTGGGGCGAGCCGTACGAGGAGAGGTCGGCCCAGCCGAGGTCGTCGCCCAGGATGAAGAGGATGTTGGGGCGGCGGGAACGGGGCTTTCCGGGGGCGGCCCGGAAGGGGCGCTCCCCGCTTTCGGGGGCGGCGGCACCGGCGGTGCCGGAGGAGGCGACGGCGGCGGCGGTCACGGCGGTGGCCGTGACGGCACCGGAGAAGGCGCGCCGCGAGAGGGCAGGGTCCTGCGAGGACATGGGGGCTCCTGGTGTACGTGTCGTACGTGCTGTACGCGGCGAAGGGGGCGCCGCTCATGAGGGCGCGATGGTGCCCTGCGGGCCGCGAGCCCCGTAGGGGCGCGGGGAACTGCGCGAGGGTGGGGCAGACGCCGCACGCGCCCACTCCGCTTGAGCGGGCTCGCCCCAGGCGAAAGGCGCCCGC
This sequence comes from Streptomyces sp. NPDC050504, assembly GCF_044458065.1. Taxonomy (NCBI): domain Bacteria; kingdom Bacillati; phylum Actinomycetota; class Actinomycetes; order Kitasatosporales; family Streptomycetaceae; genus Streptomyces; species Streptomyces sp. NPDC050504. Next base: position 937,607 of record NZ_JBITHO010000003.1, read on the forward strand.
CCCGGGCCACGGGGCATCCACGGGGGAACGGAGGCCCACCCCCCGTACCCCGGGCTCAGCTCAGCGACAGATCGCGCTCGCGCATCGGACCAGGTCGACGTGGCGGCGCTCCACAAGCGTGACCGCATGATCACCGAGGGGCTGCATGGCCATGGAGCCTCACGCAGCCCCCGTACCCCTGTCAACGCCCCGTCCCAGGATCCGGACGCGTCCCTGGACACCCAGGACGGGACGAATCCCCCCGGCGCCCGGCCGCCCCCCGCCCCGCCGAATGTGAAACGCGACACGGGCGCCCCGCCCCGCTCCGCCCCGGCCCGCCGGGGGACGCCGCCCCCGCCCGCCGCCCCCGCCCGGGGCCCCGCGGCGAGGCGCCGCACGCCCTCCGGGGCGCCTGGGCAAGGGCGGGACGCGCCCCGTACGCACCCCGCGAGCCCGTACGCAGAGCGACACCCCGCAGCGCACAGCGACGACACCCGCCCTCGGCCGCACGCCCGACGCGCCCCCGCACCCCGCGCCCCGCCGTCCCCAATTCGGACCAGTGGTCGATCTCGCCTACACTCGGTCCCGTGCCACGTGGTGACGGACGACTCAACCACGACCTGCTCCCCGGCGAGAAGGGCCCCCAGGACGCTTGCGGCGTCTTCGGTGTCTGGGCTCCGGGTGAAGAGGTCGCGAAGCTCACTTACTTCGGGCTCTACGCCCTCCAACATCGAGGCCAGGAATCCGCGGGTATCGCGGTCAGCAACGGCTCTCAGATCCTCGTCTTCAAGGACATGGGACTGGTTTCCCAGGTCTTCGACGAGACCTCGCTCGGCTCCCTCCAAGGTCATATCGCGGTCGGTCACGCCCGCTACTCGACCACCGGGGCCTCCGTCTGGGAGAACGCCCAGCCGACGTTCCGCGCCACCGCGCACGGTTCGATCGCGCTCGGCCACAACGGCAACCTGGTCAACACGGCGCAGCTCGCCGAGATGGTCGCCGAACTCCCCAAGGAGAACGGCCGGGCCACCCAGGTGGCAGCCACCAACGACACCGATCTGGTCACCGCGCTCCTCGCGGGCCAGACGGACGACGACGGCAAGCCCCTGACCGTGGAGGAATCCGCGGCCAAGGTCCTTCCCGACGTCCGCGGCGCCTTCTCGCTCGTCTTCATGGACGAGCACACCCTCTACGCCGCCCGCGACCCGCAGGGCATCCGCCCGCTGGTGCTGGGCCGCCTGGAGCGCGGCTGGGTGGTGGCCTCGGAGTCCGCCGCCCTCGACATCTGCGGCGCCTCCTACGTCCGCGAGGTCGAGCCCGGCGAGCTGATCGCGATCGACGAGAACGGCATCCGCACCTCTCGATTCGCGGAAGCGAAGCCCAAGGGCTGTGTCTTCGAGTACGTCTACCTGGCCCGTCCCGACACGGACATCGCCGGCCGCAACGTCTACCTCTCGCGCGTCGAGATGGGGCGGAAACTCGCCAAGGAAGCTCCGGTCGAGGCCGACCTGGTCATAGCGACGCCCGAATCCGGCACCCCTGCCGCGATCGGGTACGCGGAGGCCTCGGGCATTCCGTTCGGCGCGGGACTCGTCAAGAACGCCTACGTCGGCCGGACCTTCATCCAGCCTTCCCAGACGATCCGCCAGCTGGGCATCCGGCTGAAGCTGAACCCGCTCAAGGAAGTCATCAAGGGCAAGAGGCTGGTGGTCGTCGACGACTCGATCGTCCGCGGCAACACCCAGCGCGCCCTGGTCAAGATGCTCCGCGAGGCCGGCGCGGCCGAGATCCACATCCGGATCTCCTCCCCGCCCGTGAAGTGGCCCTGCTTCTTCGGCATCGACTTCGCGACCCGCGCCGAGCTGATCGCCAACGGCATGTCGATCGAGGAGATCGGCAAGTCCCTGGGCGCCGACTCCCTCTCGTACATCTCCATCGAGGGCATGATCGAGGCGACCACGATCGCCAAGCCGAACCTCTGCCGCGCCTGCTTCGACGGCGAGTACCCGATGGAGCTGCCCGACCCGGAGCTCCTCGGCAAGCAGCTGCTGGAGACCGAGCTGGCCGCGGGCCCCGCGAACACCGCGGCCGCCGACGCGCTGCGCCGCCCGTAGCGCGCCCGTAGAACCCCTGCAGTACGACACGAAAGTTCTCAACCCATGTCTGAGACCACTGGTGCCAGCTACGCAGCCGCGGGCGTCGACATCGAGGCCGGCGACCGCGCCGTCGAGCTGATGAAGGAGTGGGTGAAGAAGACGCAGCGCCCCGAGACCACCGGTCTCGGCGGCCTCGGCGGCTTCGCCGGCCTCTTCGACGCCTCGGCCCTCAAGCGCTACGAGCGCCCGCTGCTCGCCTCCGCGACCGACGGCGTCGGCACGAAGGTCGACATCGCCCGGCAGATGGGCGTGTACGACACCATCGGCCACGACCTCGTCGGCATGGTCGTCGACGACCTGGTCGTCTGCGGTGCCGAGCCGCTGTTCATGACCGACTACATCTGCGTCGGCAAGGTCCACCCCGAGCGGGTCGCCGCGATCGTCAAGGGCATCGCCGAGGGCTGCGTGCTCGCGGGCTGCGCCCTGGTCGGCGGCGAGACCGCCGAGCACCCCGGCCTGCTCGGCGCGGACGACTTCGACGTCGCCGGCGCCGGTACGGGCGTCGTGGAGGCCGACCTGGTCCTGGGTGCCGACCGCATCCGCAAGGGCGACGTGATCATCGCCATGGAGTCCTCGGGCCTTCACTCCAACGGGTACTCGCTGGTCCGCCACGTCGTCTTCGACCGCGCCGGCTGGGCGCTGGACCGGGAGGTCCCGGAGCTCGGCCGCACGCTCGGCGAGGAGCTGCTGGAGCCCACCAAGATCTACTCGCTGGACTGCCTGGCGCTGACGCGCACCACCGAGGTGCACGCTTTCAGCCACGTCACCGGAGGCGGTCTTGCGAACAACCTGGCGCGCGTGATCCCCGATCACCTGCACGCCACCGTGGACCGCGCCACCTGGACCCCCGACCCGATCTTCGACGTGGTCGGCAAGGCGGGCCGGGTCGAGCTCCTGGAGCTGGAGAAGACGCTCAACATGGGCGTCGGCATGATCGCGGTCGTCCCCGCCGAGTCCGTGGACGCGGCCCTGGCCACGCTCGCCGACCGGGGCGTGGACTCCTGGGTCGCGGGCGAGATCACCGACCGCGGCGACCACGCCACGGGCGCGGCCCTGACCGGCACGTACGCGGGCTGACCCGACCGCCTGGACAGCACAGAACCCGGTCCGGGGATTCCCGGACCGGGTCAGTGGTCGATCGGTTCTTCAGTGCGAGGTCAAGCGCCGCGGCGCTGCGACGAAGGACCGGACTCCTCGGAGTCGTCGTCATCGTCGTCGTTGTAGAGATCCGCGTACTGCGCGTACGGGTCGTCTTCCTCGTCGTCGTCCTCGAACGGCTCGCCATTCGGCGGCTGACTCGAAGTCGAAGCGCCCAGCTCGTTGGCCAGGCGCGAGAGGTCAGTCCCGCCGCTGCTGTACTTCAGCTGGCGGGCGACCTTCGTCTGCTTGGCCTTTGCCCGGCCGCGCCCCATGGCTCGACCCCCTCGGTGACGGGGCTCGACGGCCCCAGAGTCTTGACACGCGTTCATGATTCGGAACGGGCTCTCCGTAGAGGGACCGGTCCGTAGGGCTTCAACGGTACCTGCTTCTGCGGCCATACGGTACGCCGCCCGCATGACACGCCTCGGCGCGGGACCAGTGAGGAGCCCCGTCCTCGCTGGTCAACCGCGATTTTAACCTCTTCTTGGCGCCCGACCCGCCGCGCGGCGTGAGCCTCGTCTCTCCGCGGCCCGCGCACGGCGCGGCCGGGCACCCCCGAGGGTCAGACGCCGCGCGCCTCCGCCATCCTCTGCTCGGCGATCCTGTCGGCGGCGGCGGCCGGAGGAATGCCGTCCTCATTTGCACGAGCGAAGATCGCGAGGGTGGTGTCGAAGATCTTCGCGGCCTTCGCCCTGCACCGCTCGAAGTCGAAGCCGTGCAGCTCGTCGGCGACCTGGATGACACCGCCCGCGTTGACCACGTAGTCGGGCGCGTAGAGGATGCCGCGGTCGGCGAGGTCCTTCTCCACGCCCGGGTGCGCGAGCTGGTTGTTGGCCGCGCCGCAGACCGCCTTCGCCGTCAGCACGGGCACGGACGCGTCGTTCAGCGCGCCGCCGAGCGCGCACGGCGCGTAGACGTCGAGCCCCTCCACCCGGATCAGGGCCTCGGTGTCCGCCACGACGGCGACCTCCGGGTGCGCGTCGGTGATCCGGCGCACGGACTCCTCGCGCACGTCCGTGATCACGACCTCGGCGCCGTCGTTCAACAGGTGCGCCACCAGGTGGTGCCCGACCTTGCCGACGCCCGCGATCCCGACCTTGCGGCCGCGCAGCGAGGGGTCGCCCCACAGCTGCTGGGCGCAGGCGCGCATGCCCTGGAAGACGCCGAACGCGGTGAGCACCGACGAGTCGCCCGCGCCGCCGTTCTCGGGGGAGCGCCCGGTGGTCCAGCGGCACTCGCGGGCGACGACGTCCATGTCCGCGACGTACGTGCCGACGTCACAGGCCGTCACGTACCGCCCGCCGAGCGAGGCCACGAACCGGCCGTAGGCCAGCAGCAGTTCCTCGGACTTGATCTGGTCGGGGTCGCCGATGATGACGGCCTTGCCGCCGCCGTGGTCGAGCCCGGCCATGGCGTTCTTGTACGACATCCCGCGCGCCAGGTTCAGCGCGTCGGCGACGGCCTCGGCCTCGCTCGCGTACGGGTAGAAGCGGGTGCCGCCCAGGGCGGGGCCCAGGGCGGTGGAGTGCAGGGCGATGACGGCCTTCAGTCCGGAGGCGCGGTCCTGGCAGAGCACGACTTGCTCGTGGCCTCCCTGTTCCGACTGGAACAGGGTGTGCAGGACGCCGTCGAATGCATCGGTCACTGTGGTGACTCCCCAAGTGCGAAGCGGCGGTTGGGGTCCTTCCTGAGGGTGGGGAAGGACCGGTTCGGCAGCAGGGTAAGTGCTACGCGCCCGTAGATCAGGCGCAGTGCCCAGGATCACCCCCCGGGGGAGTGCGGGCGTGGCACGATCGCCTCATGTCGGTGGTGTCCTCGGTGATCGTCCCGTACGCGTCCTACCTCCGTGTCTACGAGCCCCTGGCCGCCTTCCCGGAGCCGGAGCGCGGCCACTGGGCGCGCTACGCCCGCCGCGCCCGCACGCCCACGGCCCAGGACGAACTGCGGCGCTCGCTGGCCGACCTGGCGGCGACGCCGCCGGTGCCGGTGCGGGTGCACGAGAGCGCGGACGCGTTCGTGGCCGAGGTGGACGGCGTGCTGTGCGTCTGCCCGTGGCGGACCAGGCTGCGCGGCTGGCTGGCGCTGGAGGGGCTGGGCGGGATGTTCCCTGCCCCGGTGCTGGACGCGGTGCTGCCGCCGGTGGTGCGCGAGCAGGCGGTGGCGGACCACGGGCGGTGGCTGCGGCGGAACCCGGACGCGCGGCCGTGGATCCGCGGCGAGGTGTGGCAGGTGCCGGTGCGCTGGTTCACGCTCTTCGACGACGAGGAGCGGGAGTACGTGCCGAAGTCGTCCGACGGCGCCGCGCTGATGCGCTACCGGACGCCGATGGTGCAGGCCAGGCGGCGCCTCGCGCGCTCGCTCAAGGCGCTGCGCGAGTCGATCGACGAGGGGCCGCTGACGGAGGGTCTGGTGGACGTGGGGCGCTGGCTGGAGGACTTCCACCCGCGTTCGCTCGTGGAGCTGGACTACGGGGGCCTGGTGCACCTGCTGTCCGAGGAGCAGTTGGCCGACGACCGCTCGGCGGCCGACGTGGCCGAGGGCATCGCGGCGCTGCGGGCCGGCGACGGGGACGCGGCGGGGGAGGCGTACGGCAGGCTGGCGGACCGCTGGCGCGCGGTGCGGGACCTCCAGTTCGCGAACTGAGGTCCGCCGGGGCCCTGATGGCGGCCTCTATGGTCACTCCGGGACCCTTGGGCCCCAGCAGTCTGGGACCTACGTCCCGATCCGGGCCTTTGTGTCAAGCGTGACGGATGGCACTAACTTCGCCCTTGCATCCTTCCCCACCCCTCATGCCAAAATAGGACAAGGAGTCCGGGGAGGGTTCCTTCCGTCCAACTGGGGGCGGAATTCTCGGTAATGCACTCTATGGGGGGTCTGACGACTCCTGATCGCTCTGTGACTGATCGTCACTGTGGCGTGACTGTCCGCTATGGCATGGTCCATCGGCTTCGTCGCTGATGAACACCTGGGAGGGCAATTCCATCGGTTTGGCCGACGTGGCTGGACGGATGGTGTAGTTGTAGTGCCGAGGACAAGCCGTTCGTCCTATAACCGACTCGGCCCGCGTCCGCCATTTCGGGCAACGCGGGTCAAGGTGCAGAATTTAGAGGAAAGAACCGAGAAGGTTCGGTTCTCCCGAGGAGGCCGCTCATGACCGCTCGCACCCCTGATGCCGAGCCGCTGCTGACCCCGGCTGAGGTTGCCACGATGTTCCGCGTGGACCCGAAGGCGGTCACCCGCTGGGCCAAGGCTGGCAAGCTCACGTCCATCCGCACGCTCGGTGGACACCGCCGGTACCGCGAGGCAGAGGTCCGCGCACTGCTTGCGGGTATTCCGCAGCAGCGCAGCGAGGCCTGAACACCCCAGTAAAACTGGCAAAAACGGGCATTCCCGGGGCCCCCACCCCGGAAGTGACCACCCATAGCTCCACATGACGGACGTCTGCCCCAACGGACTGCCGCCATCGATCGCGCTGGACTCCGCCGGGTCCAGCGCGATTTTTTCATGCTCCCGAACGGTCGGCCGGGGGGCGCCGGGGGCCTTCGGGCCCCTTTCGGGGGCTCGGGGAGCGTCCGGGGCGCTCGGCGGCGCGTGTGGCGCACGACCGGCGCAGGGCCGCTGGGGTGCGCTTTCGATCCCACCGGGGAGGTGGTTCGGGGCCTTGGGGAAGGTCTCGTACGGGTGGTGCAATTGCACATATTAAATTGGCTAGTTGTAGGCAGGGTGTAAGTTCATTCGTCCCTAAAACTCGTACGGTGACTCCCGTCACACCGCAGGGCCCTTGCCTGTTCCGAGCCTGCCACTCAACGGAAGCCCGGTGCTCAGTCGTTGGTCACCGGGGCGGAGGACTTTGGTCCCGCCGGCTCTTCTCCGCGCCGTCCGCGTCGCCCCCGCGGGGCTCTGCCGGACCTGTCGCCCTGTCCGGCTCCCGCTCCATGGCGAGGCGCAGGAGGCGGCTGCAGACGGGACAGTGGCGGGTGAGGTGCCGATAGCCGGAGGCGGCCGACAGATGGGCGCGCAGCAGCGCGCGTGTCTCGTGCCTCGCCGTCGACGCCGCCATGCGCCACCTCCCGTCGTGGGAACCCCCGTCCCTAGAAGCTTGGGTACCGGTGGCAGGTGACGCCGTCAAGACGCGGGAAGCACGAAGGGCCGCACCGAACGGTGCGGCCCTTCGTCTACTGCGGTCCTGACGGGATTTGAACCCGCGGCCTCCACCTTGACAGGGTGGCGAGCACTCCAAACTGCTCCACAGGACCTTGCTTCGCTCCGCCGTTCTGCGCGGCGTTGCGAACCAGACTGTACAGCAGGTCAGAGGCTCAGGTCGAACTCACGCAGAGCGATGTCCGCGTCACGGCGCCGCGGCGTCGATCGCCTTCACGATCCGCTTGTCGGACACCGGGTACGCGGTGCCCAGCGCGTGCGCGAAATAGCTGACCCGCAGCTCCTCGATCATCCAGCGGATGTCCAGGACCTGCTGCGGGACGGGCCGCCCCTGCGGCAGCTGCTCCAGCAGCCAGGCGTACTCGTCCTGCATCTCGTGGACCTTCTCCATGCGCGTGGTGTCCCGCTGCGCGCCGGACGGCATCTGCTGGAGGCGGCGGTCCACGGCGACCAGGTAGCGCATCAGGTCCGGCAGGCGGCGCAGCCCGGTCTTCGTGACGAAACCGGCCGGTACGAGGGCGTTCAGCTGCGTCTGCACGTCCTGGACGTTGTTGATCAGCGCCAGGCTGTTCGTCGCCTTCAGCCGGCGCTCGCACGCCTGCCACGCCGCCAGCACCTGCTGCACCTGGCCCACGGTCCGTACGGTCGTGTCCACGAGGTCGGCCCGCACCTTGTCGTACAGCTTCCGGAACGACTCCTCGCCCCAGGCCGGACCTCCGTGGTCGGCGATCAGCTTGTCGGCCGCCGCCGTGGCGCAGTCGTCGAACAGCGCCTGGATCGAGCCGTGCGGATTGCTGGAGAGCGCCAGCTTCTGCTGGTTGGTGAGCTTGTCCGAGGCGAACTTCGCGGGGTTCACCGGGATGTTCAGCAGGATCAGGCGGCGCGTGCCCCGCCACATGGCCTGCGCCTGCTCGGCCTCGGTGTCGAAGAGGCGCACGGCGACGGTGGCGCCCTGGTCGACGAGGGCCGGGTACGCCTTGACCGGGTGGCCCGCCCGCTTGGTCTCGAAGACCTTCGTCAGCGGGCCGACGGTCCAGTCCGTGAGGCCCGAACGCTCGATGGACTCGCCCGAGGGCCCCGCGGTCGCCGCCGCGGCCTTGGAGAGGGCCTGACGGGCCTTGGGGCGCAGCTTCAGGCGCAGCGCCTCCAGGTCCTTGTCCTCGGCGAGCTTCTTGCGGCGCTCGTCGACGATCCGGAAGGTGATCTTCAGGTGGTCCGGGACCCGGGACAGGTCGAAGTCGTCGGCCGAGACCGGGACGCCGACCATCCGCTGGAGCTCGCGCGCGAGCGTGACCGGCAGCGGCTCCTGCAACGGCACCGCGCGCTCCAGGAACTTCGCCGCGTAGTTCGGCGCCGGGACGTAGTGGCGGCGGATCGGCTTGGGCAGCGAGCGGATCAGCTCGACCACGACCTCCTCGCGCAGGCCGGGGATCTGCCAGTCGAAGCCCTCGTCCGTGACCTGGTTGAGGACCTGGAGCGGGACGTGGACGGTGACGCCGTCCGCGTCGGCACCCGGCTCGAACTGGTACGTCACCTTGAACTTCAGCCGGCCCTGGCGCCAGGAGTCCGGGTAGTCGTCCTTGGTGACCTGCCCGGCCTTCTCGTTGATGAGCATCTCGCGCTCGAAGTCGAGCAGCTCGGGCTCTTCCCCGCGCTTGTGCTTCCACCAGGAGTCGAAGTGGGCGCCGGACACCACGTGCTCGGGGACCCGCTGGTCGTAGAAGTCGAAGAGGGTCTCGTCGTCGACGAGGATGTCGCGGCGCCGCGCGCGGTGCTCCAGCTCCTCGACCTCGGTGAGCAGCTTGCGGTTGTCCGCGAAGAACTTGTGGTGCGTGCGCCAGTCGCCCTCGACCAGGGCGTTGCGGATGAACAGGTCGCGGGAGACCTCGGGGTCGATGCGGCCGTAGTTCACCTTGCGGTCGGTGACGATCGGGACGCCGTACAGCGTGACCTTCTCGAACGCCATGACGGCCGCCTGGTCCTTCTCCCAGTGCGGCTCGCTGTACGTGCGCTTGAGCAGGTGCCCGGCGAGCGGCTCGATCCACTCCGGCTCGATCTTGGCGTTGACCCTGGCCCACAGGCGCGAGGTCTCCACCAGCTCGGCGGACATGATGAAGCGCGGCTGCTTCTTGAAGAGCGCCGAGCCGGGGAAGACCGCGAACTTGGCGGACCTGGCGCCCAGGTACTCGCCCTTGGCACCGTCCTTGACGTCCTTCAGCCCGACGTGGGACAGCAGCCCCGCCAGCAGCGAGACGTGCACGGACTGCTCCGGCGCGTCCTCCTCGTTGACGTGGATGCCCATGGTCTTGGCGACCGAGCGCAGCTGCGCGTAGATGTCCTGCCACTCGCGGATGCGCAGGAAGTTCAGGTACTCCTGCTTGCACATCCGGCGGAAGGAGCTGGAACCCCGCTCCTTCTGCTGCTCGCGGACGTACCGCCACAGGTTGAGGAACGCGGAGAAGTCGCTCGCCTCGTCCTTGAACCTGGCGTGCTGCTGGTCGGCCTGCGTCTGCTTCTCCGCGGGCCGCTCGCGCGGGTCCTGGATGGAGAGCGCGGCGGCGATCACCATCACTTCCCGTACGCAGCCGTTCTTGTCGGCCTCGACGACCATGCGCGCGAGCCGCGGGTCGACCGGCAGCTGGGAGAGCTTGCGGCCGAGCTGCGTGAGCTTCTTCTTCGGGTCCTTCTCGGCCGGGTCGAAGGCGCCGAGCTCCTGGAGGAGCTGCACGCCGTCGCGGATGTTGCGGTGGTCCGGCGGGTCGATGAAGGGGAACTTCTCGATGTCGCCGAGCCCGGCCGCGGTCATCTGGAGGATGACGGAGGCGAGGTTCGTCCGCAGGATCTCGGCGTCCGTGAACTCCGGGCGGGTCAGGAAGTCGTCCTCGGAGTACAGCCGGACGCAGATGCCGTCCGACGTACGGCCGCAGCGGCCCTTGCGCTGGTTGGCGCTGGCCTGGCTGATCGCCTCGATCGGCAGGCGCTGCACCTTCGTGCGGTGGCTGTAGCGCGAGATGCGGGCGGTGCCCGGGTCGATGACGTACTTGATGCCGGGGACCGTCAGGGACGTCTCGGCGACGTTCGTCGCGAGGACGATGCGGCGGCCGGTGTGCTGCTGGAAGACGCGGTGCTGCTCGGCGTGGGAGAGGCGGGCGTACAGCGGCAGCACCTCGGTGTTGCGCAGCCGCTTCTTGTTGAGCGCGTCGGCGGTGTCGCGGATCTCCCGCTCGCCGGAGAGGAAGACCAGGATGTCGCCGGGGCCCTCGGCCTGGAGCTCGTCGACGGCGTCCGCGATCGCGGTGATCTGGTCGCGGTCGGTGTCCTCCGAGTCCTCTTCGAGGAGCGGGCGGTAACGCACCTCGACCGGGTACGTACGGCCGCTGACCTCGACGATCGGGGCGTCCCCGAAGTGCCGCGAGAAGCGCTCGGGGTCGATCGTCGCCGAGGTGATGACGACCTTGAGGTCGGGGCGCTTGGGGAGGAGCTGGGCCAGGTAGCCGAGCAGGAAGTCGATGTTGAGGCTGCGCTCGTGGGCCTCGTCGATGATGATCGTGTCGTACGCGCGCAGCTCGCGGTCCGTCTGGATCTCGGCGAGCAGGATGCCGTCCGTCATGAGCTTGACGAAGGTGCTGTCCTGGTTCACCTGGTCCGTGAAGCGGACCTTCCAGCCGACGGCCTCCCCGAGCGGGGTGTTCAGCTCGTCCGCGACGCGCTCGGCGACCGTGCGGGCGGCGATGCGGCGGGGCTGGGTGTGGCCGATCATGCCGCGGACGCCGCGGCCGAGCTCGATGCAGATCTTGGGGATCTGGGTGGTCTTGCCGGAGCCGGTCTCGCCCGCGACGATCACCACTTGGTGGTCCCGTATCGCGTCGGCGATCTCGTCCTTCTTCTGGCTGACCGGGAGCTGTTCGGGGTACGTGACGGCGGGCGCGGCCGCCGCGCGGCGGGCGGTGCGCTCGGCGGCCTTCCGCGCCTCGGCGGCGATCTCGTCCAGCACGGCCTGGCGTGCCTCGGGCTTCCGGATGCGGCGGGCGCCTTCGAGGCGGCGGCCGAGGCGGTGGGCGTCGCGGAGGGGGGCCTCGGAGAGGAGGGTCCTGAGATCGTCGAAGGTAGACATACGGGCTCCAGGATCTCACCCTGCGCGCAACCCTGGCCAACCGATTTCCCCTCGGGCGGGGGCGGGGCGGAGCGCTTGTGGCGGGCAGGCCCGGGGCGCAGCGCTCGTGGCGGGCGAAACGGCGTTCCGGGGGCCCTGCCCCGTACCCCGTACCATTTCGGGCGAGCCGTTTCCCCTCCGAGCCCCTCCCGAAAGGCCTCCGTGCCCACGCCGCCCCGCACAGCCTGGTGCCGCCTCGTCGCGGCCCTCGCCGTCGTGCTGGGCGTCCTCTGCGGGCCCGCCGCCACCGCGTCCGCCGCGGCCACCACCGCCCCGGACCAGCCGCGCACCGCGGCCTTCGCGCAGGACGGCCCCGGCTCCCCGGCCCCGCCCGGCTGCGGCGACCGCACCCCGCACGGGGACTCGGACCACCCCGCCACCCCGCCCCGCCCCTCCGTGGCGCACGAGCTCTCCGCCACCCTGGTGGGCGTCCGCGCCCCGGGCGACGGGGCGTGGCACGTGCACGACGCGCCCCTCGCGGTCTCCCCCGAGCGCGGCCCGCCGCCCCTGGCCCCGCCCACGCCCGTGGACCTCTCCGTACTACGCGTCTAGGCCCTCCGGCCGCTTCCTCGAACGATCCATCCCGACGGAACCTCGTACCGGAGTGACGCTTCACCATGCCCAAGAACAGCACCAAGAACAGCACCAAGAACAGCACCAAGAACAGCACCAAGAACAGCACCAAGAGCAGCGCCAAGAAGAACCGCACCAACCTCCTGATCGGCGCGGGCGTGGTCGCCGCCGCGACCCTCCTCGGCCTCGTGTCGTACACCGCCACCAAGCCCTCCGACAAGCCCGCCGGCTCCGCCGCGGACGCCTCCCGGGACTCGGGCGACGGCGTCCACTCCGAGCTCCAGAAGCTCGCCCGCCGCGACGCCGCCGACAAGCTCGCACAGGGCCGCGCCGACGCGCCCGTCGTGCTCATCGAGTACGCCGACTTCAAGTGCGGCTACTGCGGGAAGTTCGCCCGCGACACCGAGCCCGACCTCGTGGAGAAGTACGTCGCCGACGGCACGCTCCGCATCGAGTGGCGCAACTTCCCGATCTTCGGCGAGGAGTCCGAGCGGGTCGCCCGCGCCTCCTGGGCCGCCGGGCAGCAGGGCCGCTTCTGGCAGTTCCACGCCGCCGCGTACGCCGAGGGCGCCAAGGAGAAGGGCTTCGGCAAGGACCGCCTCAAGGCACTCGCCGAGGAGGCGGGCGTCCCGGACGCCGAGCGCTTCACGCGCGACGTGGACAGCGCGGGGGCGAAGGCTTCGGTGAAGAAGGACCAGGAGGAGGCGTACGGACTGGGCGCGACGTCCACCCCGTCGTTCCTGGTCAACGGGCGGCCCATCTCCGGCGCCCAGCCGGACGAGGTGTTCCACGAGGCCATCGAGAAGGCGAAGGCAGAGGCAGAGGCGAAGCCGAAGGCGGGGGCGGGGGCCGAGGACGCGGGCGAGCCCGGCACCGCCAAGGGCGGGACGGGTGCCCCGGAGTGACCGCGAACATCGGCTACTTCGCCGCCTTCCTGGCCGGCCTCCTCGCCCTGATCAGCCCGTGCAGCGCCCTGCTGCTCCCGGCCTTCTTCGCGTACTCGATCGACTCCACGTCGAAGCTGGTCGCCAGGACCGGCATCTTCTACGCGGGCCTGGCCACCACCCTCGTACCGCTGGGCGCCGCGGGCTCCTACGTGGGGCGGTTCTTCTTCGGCAACCGCGACGAGCTGGTGTTCTACGCGGGCCTGCTGATCATCGTGCTGGGCGTCGCGCAGGTGCTCGGCATGGGCTTCGCGTCGAAGCGGATGACCGAGCTCCAGGGCCGCATCCGCCCGACGACCGTCGCGTCGGTCTACGCGCTGGGCGCGGTCTACGGCCTCGCGGGCTTCTGCGCGGGCCCGATCCTCGGCAGCGTCCTGGGCGTCGCGGCGACGAGCGGCAGCCCGGTGTACGGGGGCCTGCTCCTCGCGGTCTACGCCCTGGGCATGGCCGTACCGCTGTTCCTGCTGGCGCTCCTGTGGGACCGCTTCGACCTGGGCAGGCGCCGCTGGCTGCGCGGCAGGCCGCTGAAGGCCGGGCGCTTCGAACTGCACACGACGACCCTGCTCTCGGGCCTGTTCTTCGTCGCCCTCGGCACGATGTTCCTCGTCTTCGACGGGACGACGGCGCTGCCGGGCCTGCTGGACGTGGACGACTCGTTCGAGGTCGAGCGGTGGGCGAGCGAGGTGGGCCGCTCGGTGCCGGACGCGGTCCTGCTGGTCGTCCTGGTCGCGATCGCCGTCCTGATCCTCGCGGTGCGCGGCTGGAAGGGCCGCGAGTCCCGGGAACGGGACGCGGCGGACGAGGGCTGAGGGGGCGGAGGCAGCGGGGGCCGGGCCTGAGGGGACGGGGCCTGAGGGGGCGGGTGTACGGGCCGGGGCCCGGTCGGCTGATGCCCGACCGGGCCCCGTCTCGCGCGGCGTCGCGGTGCCGCCGTGCATGACGGTCGGCTCCCAGCTGCTGGTCGCGGGCACGTAGCGGACCTTGAACGCGTCGCCGTCCGCACCGGCCCGTCCAGGCCGCCGGTGACGACGAAGGCCCCGATCCGATGGATCGGGGCCTTCCAATGGTGGCTGGGGCCGGGATCGAACCGGCGACCTATCGCTTTTCAGGCGATCGCTCGTACCAACTGAGCTACCCAGCCACTCGGCTCTCGCGAGCCGTGGCGGTCCTGACGGGATTTGAACCCGCGGCCTCCACCTTGACAGGGTGGCGAGCACTCCAAACTGCTCCACAGGACCTTGCAATGTGCGAGAACAAGTCTCGCACAGGTGTTGCGTGCCCCCAACGGGATTCGAACCCGTGCTACCGCCTTGAAAGGGCGGCGTCCTGGGCCACTAGACGATGAGGGCTAATTGGCCCGCCTGTGCGCTTCGCAGCGCGTCGGGGACGTGAGAAGCATATGGGATGCCGGGGGGTATCGCCAAAACGGTTTACGGGGGCGGGGTGCGGGGGGTCGTGGAGGGGGTGGGGGAGGGCCTTCGACGGCGGTTCCTCGCGCGGGCCTCGTGCGGGTCCTGTGCCGCGGGACGGCGGCCGCGGCCCCGGCCCGTCGTCAGGCCCGGACCGAGTGCGCGGGCACAAGGGCGCGGGGCCTGCCCGGATGCTCCGTGCGGGGGGCGGGGCGGGCGGGGCGTGGACGAGAATGGGCGCGTGCTGGAGATGACGCGTGAGGAGTTCGAGGAACTGGTCGCGGAGGCGCTGGACCGCGTCCCGCCGGAGCTGATGCGGCTGATGGACAACGTCGCGGTCTTCGTCGAGGACGAACCGCCCGCCGACGACCCGGAGTTGCTCGGGCTGTACGAGGGGACTCCGCTGACCGAGCGCGGCGAGTGGTACGCCGGGGTGCTGCCCGACCGGATCACCATCTACCGGGGGCCGACGCTGCGGATGTGCGAGGACCGCGAGGACGTCGTGGCGGAGACCGAGATCACGGTGGTGCACGAGATCGCCCATCACTTCGGGATCGACGACGAGCGGCTGCACGCGCTGGGGTACGGGTGAGCGGGGCGCGTCCCGAAGGGAGCGGGGCCCGCGCCGTGTTGGGCGGGGTGCCCCCGGGGACGCTCGGGATCATCGCCGTCGGCGGCGCGCTCGGGTCGGTCACGCGGTACGGCGCCGCGCTCGCCTGGCCCTCGGTCTGGGGCGTCCTCGTGGTGAACGTCGTGGGCTGCGCGCTCATCGGCGTCCTCATGGTGCTCGTCGCCGAGCGGGGCGCGGGGCCCGCGTGGGTGCGGCCGCTGCTGGGCGTCGGGGTGCTCGGCGGGTTCACCACGTTCTCGACGTACGCGCTGGACGCCGTACGGCTGTTGGAGCGGGGCGAGGCGGTACGGGCGGTGCTGTACGTGACGGGCACGCTCGGTGCGGCGATGGCCGCGGTCTGGGCGGCCGCGACGGTCACTCGGCGGGCGGTCGGCCGGTGGCCGGGCGCGCGCCGGACGGGCGGACGGCGGACGGCGGGCGCGTGAGCTGGTTGCTGGTGGTCGCCGGAGGGGCGGTGGGGGCGCCGCTGCGGTACCTCGTGGACAGGGCCGTGCAGGCGCGGGCCGGGGTGCGGGAGGGCGGCTTTCCGTGGGGGACGCTCACGGTGAACGCGACGGGCTGCCTGGTGCTCGGCGTGCTCGCGGGAGCGGCGGTCTCCTCGCAGGTGTACGCGCTGGTGGGGACCGGGTTGTGCGGGGCGCTGTCCACGTACTCGACGTTCTCGTACGAGACGCTGCGGTTGGCCGAGCGGGGCCGGGGGTTCCTGGCGGCGGCCAACGCGGCGGGGTCGGTGCTGGTGGGGCTGGGCGCGGTGGTCCTGGGGGCGGGGATCGCGGGGTAGGGCGCTTTCGTCTTGTTCGTCTTGCCGGGGGCGTGGTCCCCGCGGGGCGGACAGCCACGGGGCACACAACGGGGCACACAAGGGCGCACCGTCCCCACCGCCCCCGTGTCCATGGCGGGGCGCGAGGAGTTGGGCACTGCGAATCCTGCTCCACGCGCCCCGGAGGTGCCGTCGTGCGCCAGATCACCGTCCCCCAGCGCCCCCTCCAGTGGGCCCTCACCGCACTCGCCCTCGCGGCGTCCGCGGGCTGCATGAGCGTGAGCGACGACGGGGCCAAGCCGGGGCCCTCCCCCTCGCCGACCACCGCCGGCCAGCGGGGTGATGTCACCGAGGCGGAGGGCGCGACCGACGTGCGTACCGGCGGACGTACCGTCTCCCGGCCCGGCGCCGCCGCCGTCGCCGACGGCAAGGCGCCCGCCGCCACGGCCGAGCCCAGCCCCGGCGCCTCCGGCGCGCCCGCCGCGACCAAGCCCCCGCGCGGCCCCTCCGCGCCCAGCTCCTCGCCGACCCGGGGCCTGCCCGGCGGGGGCCACGACCCCGAGCCGCCGCAGTCGACCCCCGAGCCGCCGCCCAGCGCCACCCCCGAGCCCCCGGAGCCGTCCCCCGAGCCGCCGCAGCCGACGCCGGAGCCGCCGACCGAGACCCCGCCGCAGCCCGGCCCGCCGGTCCCGCAGGGCGGCCACGAATAGGCACGCGGACAGGCCGGGGACGCCGTGGTGTGGGGAGCGGCACACTGAGGGGATTTGCGCCGAGTGGGGGGGAGTGCGTATGGTGGTAGATCGTTTGATCCCATTGCCCGGCGCCGACACAGAAGAGCGCCGTGTGGCGCGTACTCTCCCTAGCCGTGGCTGACCGCATCGAGGCGGTCGAATTGCGATTCACGGAGTTTGGGCGCGTGCCGAGACTCCGGAAGGTTTCGCATTTCGCATGTCCATTTCCAGTTCTGACCGCGCTGTCCTGCCCGAGAACGACGAGATCGTCGAGAACATCGACACCGTCGTCGCAGAGGCCCCCGAGGCCGCCCCGGCCGACGAGACCACCGTCGCGGACGCCGACGACATCGACGACGAGGCCCTTGAGGCCGACGCGGACGTCGACGACGCCGACGCCGAGCCCACCGTGACCTTCGCCGACCTCGGCCTCCCCGAGGGCGTCGTCCGCAAGCTCGCGCAGAACGGCGTCACCACCCCGTTCCCGATCCAGGCCGCGACCATCCCGGACGCCCTGGCCGGCAAGGACATCCTGGGCCGCGGCCGCACCGGCTCCGGCAAGACCCTCTCCTTCGGTCTGCCGACCCTGGCCCGCCTGGCCGACGGCCACACCGACAAGAAGAAGCCCCGCGCGGTCATCCTCACCCCGACCCGCGAGCTCGCGATGCAGGTCGCGGACGCCCTCCAGCCGTACGGCGACGTGCTCGGCCTGAAGATGAAGGTCGTCTGCGGCGGTACGTCGATGGGCAACCAGATCTACGCGCTGGAGCGCGGCGTCGACGTCCTCGTCGCCACCCCCGGCCGACTGCGCGACATCATCAACCGCGGCGCCTGCTCCCTGGAGAACGTCGAGGTCGCCGTCCTCGACGAGGCCGACCAGATGTCCGACCTGGGCTTCCTGCCCGAGGTCACCGAGCTGCTCGACCAGGTCCCCGAGGGCGGCCAGCGCATGCTGTTCTCCGCGACCATGGAGAACGAGATCGGCACCCTGGTCAAGCGCTACCTGTCGAACCCGGTCAGCCACGAGGTCGACAGCGCCCAGGGCAACGTCACGACCATGACGCACCACGTCCTCGTCGTGAAGCCGAAGGACAAGGCCCCGGTCACCGCCGCGATCGCCGCGCGCAAGGGCCGCACCATCATCTTCGTCCGCACCCAGCTGGGCGCCGACCGCATCGCCGAGCAGCTCATCGAGGCGGGCGTGAAGGCGGACGCGCTGCACGGCGGCATGACGCAGGGTGCGCGCACCCGCGTCCTCGCGGACTTCAAGGACGGCTACGTCAACGCGCTCGTCGCGACCGACGTCGCCGCCCGCGGCATCCACGTCGACGGCATCGACCTGGTCCTGAACGTGGACCCGGCCGGCGACCACAAGGACTACCTGCACCGTTCGGGCCGCACAGCCCGTGCGGGCAAGTCCGGCACGGTCGTCTCGCTGTCGCTGCCGCACCAGCGCCGCCAGATCTTCCGCCTGATGGAGGACGCGGGCGTCGACGCCACGCGCCACATCGTCCAGGGCGCGGGCGCGTTCGACCCGGAGGTCGCCGAGATCACCGGTGCGCGTTCGCTCACCGAGGTCCAGGCCGACTCCGCGAACAACGCCGCCAAGCAGGCCGAGCGCGAGGTCGCCGACCTGACCAAGCAGCTGGAGCGCATCCAGCGCCGTGCCGTCGAGCTCCGCGAGGAGGCCGACCGTCTGGTGGCGCGCGCCGCCCGTGAGCGCGGCGAGGACCCGGAGACCGCGGTCGCCGAGGTCGTGGAGGCCGCCGAGGCCGAGGTCGCGGCCGCCGCAGCGGCAGCCGAGGCCGCCGAGCAGCCGCGCCAGGCGCGCGACGAGCGGGGCAACTACGAGCGCCGTGACCGCCGTGACGACCGGGGTGGCGACCGTGGCGGCTTCCGTCGTGACGAGCGCGGTGGCGACCGTGGCGGCCGTCCGTTCGAGCGCCGTGACGACCGCGGTGGCGACCGTGGTGGTTTCCGTCGTGACGACGAGCGCGGTGGCCGTTCCTTCGAGCGCCGTGACGACCGTGGCGGTGACCGTGGTGGTTTCCGTCGTGACGAGCGCGGTGGCGACCGTGGCGGCCGTTCCTTCGAGCGTCGTGACGACCGGGGTGGCGACCGTGGCGGCTTCCGCCGCGACGAGCGCGGTGGCGACCGTGGCGGCCGTCCGTTCGAGCGTCGTGACGACCGCGGTGGTGACCGCGGTGGCCGTTCTTTCGAGCGTCGTGACGACCGCGGTGGTGACCGCGGTGGCCGTTCCTTCGAGCGTCGTGACGACCGGGGTGGCGACCGTGGCGGCTTCCGTCGCGACGACCGTCCCGCCGGTGGCTACCGCTCCGGTGGCGGCGACCGTCCGTTCAACCGCGACCGCCGCGACGACCGTCCCTCGGGCGGCTTCCGTTCCGGTGCGGGCGACCGTCCGTACGGCCGTCGCGACGACCACCGCGGTGGCGGCGCGAGCAGCGGTTCCTTCGGCCGCCGCGACGACAAGCCGCGCTGGAAGCGCAACGGCTGAGGCCGCGGCGCCCACTGACTGACCGGGCAGGGCCCGATCCCCTCGCAGGAGGGGGTCGGGCCCTGCCCGTTTCCGTTCAATTGCTGTGCGTATTCAATCGAGTTGATGAGATGTAAGTCTTGTTTGGTTCTGGATTTGGCTTGTTACAGTCACCCCACCATTGAGTGGGGGGATCCACACCTTGAGAAAGCAAGTACTCGTGCGTGCCGCCGTCGCCGTCGCGACGGGCGTGGCCGCACCTCTGACGGCTCTTGCCCCGGCCTCGTCGGCCGTCGCGGCGGAGCCGCCCTACCCGCTGACGATCCCGTCGCAGCAGCAGGCGACCCCGGGGGTCGTCAACGTGGTCGGCACCGGGACGACCGGCTACCTGTGGGGCGACGTCTCCGGCGGCTACTACTGGACGAAGTACGCCGACGGCGCCACGGAACGCCTTGAGCTGCCGTACGAGACGTCCACCGCCTGGATCGGCGGCTCGGACACCGTGATCTTCAGCGGCAACAGGGTCGTGCAGCGGAACATGGCCACCGGCCAGGAGCGCCTCATGGCGGGCAGCCGGGTCGACGGCGTCGCCGGGGAAGTGGCGTACTTCGCGCGGAACTCGTCGAGCAGCTCGTCCGCCGGCATCGAATTCTTCGAGGCGGGCAGCCGCGGGCCGGTGTCCGTGCCGTCCGGCGCGAGCGAGACCAGGGTCTGGAGCGTCAACAGGACCGACCGCGTCGCCGCCGCGTACAAGCAGGGCGACGCGTGGACGTACGGCTGGGCGACCCGCGGCGGCACGTTCGGCGGCACCGTGTACGGCGACGCGTCGGGCCGCCCGTACCCCATCAAGTCCAGCGGCGACTACGTCGCGCAGTGGACCCCTGAGGGCGGCGGCACGCTCTTCGTCACCACCTTCGGCCTCAATCCGGGCATCCAGCGCCACGCGCTCCCCGGGTACGCCACGGGGCACCTCCTCGGGCTCGCCGGCAACTACGCCGTGATCGCCCGTGGGCCGGCGGCGGGCAGCGCCGATCCGACCGCGTTCGACCACAAGGTCGTCCTCGTCCCGCTGGCGGGCGGCAACGAGATCACCCTGTTCGACAAGGCGGCGGGCACCGCCGAGACCAGGCCGACCGACAAGGGCGTCCTGGTCGTCCGGCAGGGTGGCGCCACGGGCCTGGAGACCGTCGCGGTCGTCCCGTCCGGCAACGGGTACACCGTCAAGCCGGTCGCCACCGCGCCCCTCGTCAGGCCGACGGTGCACGCCCTCACCTTCGCGCAGGGCCACCTCGACCTGTCCGAGCGGGTGCAGGGCGCCCCGCTCACCAAGGTCTGGCTGCGCGGCATCGACGTCTCGGCCACCGTGCCGCCCACCGCCGGTCCCCGTACGGAGCGCGGCTTCGGAGCCTGGGCCGCCGAGTACCTGGCCACGGGCGACGGGCGCCTCGTCCACAAGACGGACGACGGGCTGCGCGTCGTCGAACAGGGCGGCACGCTGCCCGGCAGGCTCGCGGTCGAGTCCTCCGCGTACGCGTACAACAGCGACGTGCAGGTCTCGGGGCGGTACGCGCTCGTGCGGAACTACACCGAGGACGGCCAGAAGCTCTTCGTCTTCGACATCGACACCGGCAAGCCGGTCCACACGGGCCCCGTCGTCCAGGTCCCCGTCGCCCGCGACTACGCCCTGTTCGGCCCCACCCTGTGGACCGAGAGCGCGCCCGGCAAGGTGGACGCGGTCGACGTGCGCACGGGCAGGGCGCTGCGCAGCGTCACCCTCGCGGACTGCGACATCAACCAGCTCCAGGCCAACTCCACCGGCCTGTACTGGTCGTGCGGCGCCAAGGCGGGCGCGTACGACCTGACGACCGAGCAGAACACCCCGCTTCCCTGGCACGAGCCCGGTTACGCCAAGCTCGGTGACGGGTACGTCGCCTGGCTGAAGGACGGCGAACTCAACCTCACGGACTTCCGGGGCACGGACGGCACCCGTTCGCTGGGCCATCCGAACCAGGACATCCAGCCGTACGGCACCTGGGACGTCGATCCGTACGGTTCCTCGGTCGCCCTCGCGCTGGGCGACCAGTCCGTCCGCGTCGTTCCTTCCGGCGTACCGGCCTCCCCGCTGGCCGCGCTCGACGAAGAGGTGCCGACAGCCGTCGACCTCGCGTCCGGTGCGTCCTGGAAGGCGCGCTGGTGGACGTCGAAGCAGGTCGGCTCCTGGAAGCTGGAGTTCAAGAACAAGGCGAGCGGCGCGGTCGTCCGCACCCTCACCGGCACCGATGCGCGCGGGCTGCTCGCGCCGGTCTGGGACGGCAAGGGCGCCAACGGCAAGAAGGCGCTCAACGGCGCGTACGCCTGGACCCTGACGGCGACCCCGGCGGACGGGCAGGGCGCGGCCCTGGTCCGGCAGGGCGCGATCGCGCTGAGCGGCGGCGCCGACCCGGCTGCCCAGTGGCGCGACCACGGGCGGCTCGGCGGCGGGAAGCCGGACGGGGCCAGGGACCTGCTGACGCTGACCTCGGCGGGCAAGGCGCAGTTCCACTACGGCGACGGCAAGGGCGCGTTCGCGGCCGGTGCGGCCGGCGGCGGCTCCTGGGCGGCGGGCACGGTCATGGTGCCGTTCGCCGACATGAACGACGACGGCTGCAACGACGTGCTCGTCCGGCTCCCCGCGGGCCAGCTGCGCGTCCACTACCCGGCGTGCGGCGCGTCCCTGTCGGCGAGCGGCGCGTACAAGGTGCTGGGCGCGGCGTGGGGCGGGTTCGACCTGCTGACCTCGCCCGGCGACCTGACCGGCGACGGCCGCCCCGACCTGCTGGCGCGGCAGAGGGCGACCGGTGACGTCTACCGGTACTCCGACAACGGCAGGGGCGGGCTGACCGCCGCGGTGAAGGTCGGCGCCGCGTGGAAGGGCCACCGGGCGGTCTTCGGCTCGGGCGACCTGACGGGCGACGGCGTCGCGGACGTCCTGGCCGTGGACAACGCGAACAACCTGTGGCGGTACGACGGCAGGGCGGGCGGCTCGCTGAAGGCGCCCGTGAAGGTCTTCGCCGCGAACTGGGGCGCGGGCCGCAACGTCTTCCTCGGCGTCGGTGACGTCACCGGGGACGGCAAGGCGGACCTGGTCTCCCGCAAGACGACGGGCGAGCTGCTGCGCAACAACGGCAACGGCAGGGGGTCGTTCGGCGGCACGGTGAAGCTGGCGGGCGGCTGGCAGGCGTACCGGGGCCTGTTCTAGGACGCGCGCACGGTCCGGACGCCCGGACCCGGCCTTCCCGGCCGGGTCCGGGCGTTTTTCGCACCTTCGACCGATGTTAAAGTGCAAGTAAAATTGCGGGGAGTGTGCACCACAGGGGACCTGCCGGCAGTTCCGTACAGCTCCCGGGAGAGACCCCTTGATACGCCACCGCTCCGCGCTGCGCCGCGCCGCCGCCACCGCCGTCGTGCTCTCGGTGGGCGCCGGACTCTGCGCGGTCACCGCGCCCGCCGCGCTCGCCGACCCCGCCGCTCCCGACTCCGCCGCTCCCGGCGCCTCCGCGGACGGCGGCGCCGTCGTTCCGGCCGGTACCCGCTTCCTGCCGCGCGCCGACCGGGTCACCGAGGCCACGCGCGACGGCTACCTGCACCGCCAGGAGGGGCGCGGGGGCCTGCTGTGGACCGATTACGCGTCCGGGGAGACCAAGCAGGCGGTGGACGACCACTCGCGCGGTCACGACGGGCTGCGGGCGAGCGAGAAGGTCACCAAGGACGCCGACGGCGCCGTGGTCTCCAGGACCGTGACGATCACCGAACTGGTCACCGGCAAGGCCACCGAGGTGCCGCTGCCCGACGGCCACCGCTGGGCCTCGCTGGTCTTCACGGCCGACGAGGTGCTGGCGTACCGCGTGGTGGACGGCCTGCTCACCGCTCCCGTCATGGTCGACGCGCAGGGCACCGCCCGGCCCGTCACCGGCATTCCGCAGGGCGTCGCGTTCGCCCGTACGCTGCCGGAGGCCCAGGACGGCAGGGGCGCCGTGCTGACGCTGGGCCGTACCGCCGAGAACGGCGGTACGACGGCGGGGCTGCTCGATTTCGCGACCGGACGGGTCACCGAACTGCCGAGGGGCTTCGCGAGCACGATCGTGGTCATGGGCGAGCGCCATGTGCTGAGGGCCGTGGGCGGCCACTCCTCCGTCCTGACGATCGACCGCGCCGACCCGACCGCCGCTCCCGTGAGCACCCCGCTGCCCGAACCGTCCGGACCCGAGATGGCGCACGGGAAGTACGGGTCGGTGGGCGACTGGATCCTGGTCGCCAAGGCGCAGAGCGCGCCCGCGAAACAGTACCGCGCGGGCGGCCGTCTGCTGGCCGTGCCCGTGGGCGGCGGCGAGCCCCGCGAACTGCTGCGCCACGCGCACGAGGCGCTCGCGCAGACCGCGGACGGCCGCGCGCTGGTCACGGGCGGCACGGGCGCGAACGACTGGGCGGTGCGCGAGGTGAAGGCGGCGCCCGGCGGGGTGCCCGAACTCACCACCGTACGGAAGGTCGAACCGGTCGTCGCGAAGATCGAGGCGCTGGCGCTGGGCGGCGGACGGCTCAGCTTCCTCAGCGCGGCGGACGCCGCGCCGGACACCGGCCTGTACGAGCAGGACTTCACGCCCGGCGGCGCGCTGTCCGGCTCCCCGGTCCTCAAGTACGCGCTCTTCAACGACCGCGCGACGGGTCTGCGCGCGCTGGGCGACGGCTCGTCCGCGTACTCCAACGGATCCGCGGTCGTCGCCCCGATCAGCCGCAACGGACTGCGGATGCTGGACGCGCCCGGCGAGCTGATCGACGCCACCGGCCGCTACACCGTTTCGAACGGCCCCGACGGCAAGCAGCGCATCGGTGACATGAAGTACTACGGCATCGAGCTGACGCGCGCGGCGAGCGCCGCGTCGGTGTGGGGCGCCACGCTGTGGAAGCCGGGCGCGAAGGCGGGGACGGTGAGCTGGACGAACCTCGCGACGAAGAAGAACTCCGTCGACTTCCCGCTCGGCTCGGGCTGCGCGCCCAGCGAACTCCAGGCCGTGGGCCGCTGGATCTACTGGGCCTGCGGCGCGGGCGGCAAGGCGGGCGTGTGGGACCAGAAGACCCGCACGTCGACCGCAGTGCCGTCCGGTGAGGCGCTGCTGGGCGACGGCTTCCTCGTACGGAACGACAGTGCGGCGGGCAAGCTGATGCTCACCGACTTCCACACGGGTACGGGCCCCGCGAAGACGTCGGCGTTCGCCGAGGTCCCGGCGGGCGCCGGGCGCGGCACGGGCTGGACCGTCGACAAGTTCGGCGGGGGCGTCGCGTACGTGGACGCGCAGCAGCGCGTCCACGTGCGGCCCGTGACCGTGCCGCGCTCCTCGATCGGCCCGGTGGAGTCGGACGCGGACATCTGGGTCGCGGCGAACTCCCCGCGGGACGACGAGAACACCTGGAACGGCAGCTGGCTGCTGAGCCGCCCGGCGGCGCGCTGGAGCGTCACGGTCAAGGACGCGGCGGGCCGCACGGTGCGGACGCTGTCGGGGGCGTCCGCGACGCCCGACGGCGCCCGGATCAAGGCGAGCTGGGACGTGAAGGACGCCGGGGGCAAGCGGGCGGCCGGCGGGACGCACAGCTGGACGCTGAGCGTCGACCCGGGCGACGGCACGGGGGCGCGCACGGCGGGCTCCGGGAAGTTCACGGTGACCGGCGGCGCCACGCCGTACCGCGACCTCGACGGGAACGGCGTTCCCGAGCTGATCGCCAAGCGCGGCGCGGAGCTCACCTCGCACGAGGAAATCACGGACAGGACCGGGACCTCGGGCCGCGTGGTCACCGGTTCCGGCGGCTGGGCGGGCGTCACCGCGGTCGTGCCGTTCGGCGACCTGGACGGCGACGGCTGCAACGACCTCGTCGTACGGGACACGAAGGGCGAACTGTCCGCCGTCTCCGGCAAGTGCGTGGGCCTGCCGTCCGCGAAGGCGCCGCGCGTGCGGATCGGCGCGGGCTTCAACTCCTTCGACGTGCTGACCACGGCGGGGGACATGACGGGGGACGGGCTGCCGGACCTGGTGGCGCGGCAGCGGGCGACCGGTGACGTGTACCTGTACGCGACCACCGCGACGGGCCGCCTGAAGCCCGGGGTCAAGATCGCCTCGAAGTGGACGGGCTACCGCGCGGTGATCGGCGCGGGCGACCTGAACGGCGACGGCGTCGGCGACCTGCTCGCGGTCGACAGGGCGAACTCGCTGTGGCGGTTCGACGGCACGAAGAGCGGCGCGCTGAAGCCCGGAGCGCTGGTGTACGGCAAGAACTGGGGCGTGAACCGCGCGGAGTTCGTCGGCGTCGGGGACGTGACCGGGGACGGCAGGGCGGACCTGATCTCCCGCCG
Source organism: Streptomyces sp. NPDC050504 (assembly GCF_044458065.1). Classification (NCBI taxonomy): domain Bacteria; kingdom Bacillati; phylum Actinomycetota; class Actinomycetes; order Kitasatosporales; family Streptomycetaceae; genus Streptomyces; species Streptomyces sp. NPDC050504. The sequence continues at coordinate 963,120 of NZ_JBITHO010000003.1, forward strand.
CCCGACCGGCGAGCTGCTGCGCAACGCGGGCGACGGCAAGGGGTCGTTCGGCGGGACGGTGCAGGTCGGGGCCGGGTGGCAGCAGTACGGCAGCATCCACTGAGCCGTACGGACGGGCTCGTGCCGCTCTGTACGGACGGGCTCGTGCCGCTCTGTACGGACGGGCTTGTGCCGCTCTGTACGGACGGGCTCGTGCCGCTTCGTACGGACGGTCGTACGGAGCGGTGCCGTCCGGGACGTACGGCACAGTGATTTGAACAGGTTCGAAAACCCCTTCCGTTGCCCATGAGGCGGCTGTTACGCTCCGCCCACTTGTGGTGGGGGCACGGCAAGGGGGGGGCCGGACCGGGCGCGTCACGCCCGAAGCGCGGCCGTCGAGCCCTCCCACGCCTTTACGGGCACCTGGGGAGGGGCTCCTTTTGAACCGTCATGCGCTGCTGCGTGCCGGCGTTTCCACCGTGCTGGCCGTGGCGTTCGCCGCCGGTCTCGGCCCGACGGGCGGCCCGGCCGCACTCGCCGCGCCCGGGGAGACCGCCGCACCGGGAACCGGTCCGTCCGCCGCACCCGCCGAGGTCGTGGTTCCCGAGACGCTGCGGCCCTCGGCCAGGGCCGCCGAACTCGCGTACCCCGGAAGGTCGGGCCCCGGAGACGGCGCGGGCGCGCTGGGCGTGTTCCACACCGAGGAGGGGCTGGCAGGTCGCCAGTGGACGCGGTACGCGGACGGCAGGTCCTTCCCCGTCGCCGCGCCGGGACCCGGCGTCAAGGTCGAGCCGACGGGCAGCGACGTGCTCGCACACGTCGGGAACGGCCGGGTCGAACTGCGCGACGCGGCCACCGGCACCACCAGGGTGGTCACGCTCCCGGAGGGGGCGCGGTACGCGGGCACGTACGGATCGACCGTCGTCGCGCACGTCACGTCGGCCGACGGCGCCCGCTCCGTCAAACACCTGCTCACCCCGCAGGCCGACGGCACGACCCGTGACGCGACGCTGAACGGGCTGCCCGAGGGCGCGACGACCGGCGAGCCCGTCACGGCCGACTCCGGTGCGATCGTCTTCATCGGGCGGCTGGACGGCACGCGCCGGATGTTCGTGGTGGACGCGGAGACGGGACGCTTCGAAGGGGTCACCGCGCCGCTCACCGACGACTACCGGTTCGCCATGCTCTCGCCCACGTACCTCGTGGCGTACGGCCTGGACAACGCCACCCTGACGGTGTCGCCCCGCGCCGACCTCTCGGCGAAGCCGTCCACGGTGACCATGAGCGCCCCTGGCCCGTCGAAGCCGACGCACCAACTGGCGCTGGTGGGCGACTCGCTGGTGCGCCAGATCGTCCACGAGTGGGACACGCGCCTCCAGGTCGTGCCGCTCGACGGCGGCCCCCGGACGCTGCTGCCCGGCCGGAGCGCCGCCGGTGCGCTGGCGGCGGCCCCCGGCGGCACCGCCGTCACCGTCGGCGGCACGTCCCCCGCCGACTGGGGCATCCGCCGCATCGCCCCCGACGCGACGGGCAGGCCCGTCGTCACGCAGATCAAGCGGCTGCCGCCGGTCTCCGCCCGGATCGACGGACTCGCGCTCTCCGACGGCTTCCTCGCCGTCACCGACGACAGCGCACCGACAGGGCGGCGGCTCGACTACGTCCGCCCCCTTGCCGCCGCGGGAACGCCGGTCCCCGGCCCGCGCGAGGCGCTCTGGTCGCTCCACATGGGCCCGACGGACTGCGCGGCGGCCGACCACGAGTGCCGCTCGCTGCGCGGCGCGGGCGGCGGCGGGTTCGTCCGCGAGGACCCGCTGGGCGACGGGACCGGCCGGCTCTGGTCGGGCAGGGGCGAGTACCACGACTCCCTCACCACGCCCGAGTACGGCGCCGTCACCTCGGCCGCGGGGCACTACGCCCTCCACGCCGGGGCGAAGACGGGCGCGCAGACCGTCTACGACACGTTCCGCAGCGTGCCCGTCCTGCAACGGCCGGGCACGGCGGCCTCGCTCTGGGACGGGAAGCTGTGGGCCCCGGGCACCGGCGCGGGCAGCGTCACCGCGCTCGACCTCGCCACCAAGAGGGTCACCGAGACCGTCGCCACGGGCTCGGGCTGCGTCCCCGCCGAACTCCAGACGGTCGGCCGCTGGATCTACTGGAACTGCGCCGACGGCGGCCCGGCCGGGGTCTACGACCGTACGGCGAAGAAGTCCGTGCCCGTCCCTCCGGGCGAGGCACTGCTCGGCGACGGCTTCGTGGTCACGCACGACAAGGGCGCGGGGAAGCTCGTCCTGACCGGTGTGGCGACCGGCTCGGCCGAGAGCCGCACGATCGGCGACCTGCCCGACACCGGGGCACCGCAGCGCCACGTGCGCTGGAGCGTGGACCGGTTCGGCGGACACGTCGCGTACGCGGACGCACAGGAGCGGGTGCACGTGGTGCCCTCCGGCGTCCCCGCGCAGCCGCTGACCCTGACCGACGAGTCCCCCGCCGTCTCGGCCAACCTCGTCGTCCCGGTGGACGCGGTGCTGTCCAAGCCCGCCGCCCGCTGGACGCTCGCCTTCAAGGACGCGATCACCGGCAGGGCGGTGCGGACGCTGACCGGCGGGGAGACCCGCGGCAGGCTCACGCCGGTGTGGGACGCCAAGGACGCGAAGGGCAACCAGGCCGTCAAGGGCTCGTACGACTGGACCCTGACGGTCCTCCCCGCCGACGGGCAGGGCGCGCCGCTCGTGCGCGGCGGCCGGCTCAAGGTGGCGGGCACGGCGCCCTGGCGGGACTTCTCCGGCCCGAACGACGGGGTCGGCGACCTGCTGACGCTCGACGGCCCCGGCGGCGCCGCCGGGACGCGGGAGCTGAAGGTCCACCGGGGCAACGGCCGCGGCGGCATCGTGGTCGACAGCAGCTACCTGGCCAGCACCTACGAAGCGGTGGTGCCCTTCAGCGACCTGAACGGCGACACCTGCAACGACGCGCTGTTGCGCCGTCCCGGCGGCAAGCTCACCTCCCTCACGCTCAACTGCCACGGCGGGTTCGTGTTCAACGGCTCCGAGGAGCGACAGCTCGGCACCGGCTGGAACCAGTACGACGTCCTGATGTCGCCCGGCGACCTGACCGGCGACGGCCGTGCGGACCTGGTGGCCAGGCAGCGCACGACCGGCGACCTGTACCTGTTCGCCAACAACGCCGCGGGCGGCCTCAAGGCGCGCGGGAAGATCGGCGCCAAGTGGACCGGCTACCGCGCGGTGTTCGGCGCGGGCGACGTGACGGGCGACGGCGTCGCGGACGTGTACGCGGTGGACAGGGCCGACAACCTCTGGCGGTACGCCGGTGCGGCCTCCGGCTCGCTGAAGCCGCGCGTCCTGGTGGCAGGCGGCGGCTGGGCCAAGGGCCGCAACGCCTTCGTCGGCGCGGGCGACCTCAACAAGGACGGCGTTCCCGACCTGGTCTCCCGCAACGCCGCGGGTCACCTGCTGCGCAACTACGTGACCGGGGCGGGTGCCCTGCGCCCGACCGTACGGATCGGCGCGGGCTGGCAGAAGTACCGCTCCGTTTCCTGACGCCTGACTCCTGCGTCCTGACCGGCGCCCACCGCACCCTCCGGTCCGGCGCCCCACCACACCACCCCACCCTCCGGTCCGACGAAACGAAGCCTCGGTCCGACGAAACGGAATGACACACAGCATGAGAACGCCGAGCACGAGACGCCCGCACCGGAGGATCCGGCTGACGGCCACCGCCGTCGCACTCGCCGCGAGCGGCGCCCCGTTCCTGGCCGCCCCCGGCACGGCCGTCGCGGCGGACACGGGAACGAAGACCACGGTGTCCGCCGCACCCGCCGCCGCCTCCGCCGCCTCCTCTCCCTCCTCCGCGCCCGCCTCCTCCGCGTCCGCCTCCGCCGCACCCGAAGAGGTCGTGATCCCGGCGGAAGCCCGCCGCGCGCCCCGCTCCGTGCACCTGTCGGACGCGGGAAGCACCGGATACGTATCCAGGCAGGAGGGCAGCGACAAGTACTTCTGGACGGACTCCGCCACCGGCGAGACCCGGCCGACGACGCGCCCGGACCGGAACTTGGACCACTCGGGTCTCCGCGTCACGGAGACCTACGGCGAGAGCGGCTACCGGGCGAGCATCCGCTCCCTCGCCACCGGAGCCGTCACGGAGTTCGACTTCCAGGCGGACGACATGGCCGTCGTGTACACCGCGGACACCGTGACGGTGGCCAGGGTGCCGGACACGGGGATCACCGGACTGAGCATCCTGCGCAAGACGGGCGACACGGTCGTGGAGACCCCGGTCACGGGCTTCCCCGCCGGGGCGGAACGCGTCTGGCCGACCCACCTCCAGGACCTCGAAGGGGCGTTCCTCGACTTCCACCTGGAGGGCGAGGCGCGCCAGCGCTTCTACCTGGACTACGCCACGGGGAAGCTGCGCCCCGTGTCCAACGCACGGTTCTCGGACATCAGGTCCATGGGCGACGAGCACCTGGTGCTGTGGGCCGAGAACGACGAGGGCGGGGTCGTCCGGACGGTGCCGCGCGACGACCCGTCGGCGACGCCGACGCGGACGCCGCTGCCCGCCCAGACCCCGGGCGAGCGCCCGTTCACCGTGGCCGTGGCCGTCGGCGACCGGATCGTGTTCCGCAAGCTCATCGACCCGGGCTGGGAGGGGACCAGGGCGGGCTACAAGCTCCAGTCGGTGCCGGTCGGCGGCGGCGAGGCGCGCGAACTGCTGCCGCAGGCCTCCGAGGAGCTGATCCCCGCGCCCGGCGGCGCCATGGCGGTCGGCGGCACCAAGGCGAGCGACTGGGCCGTGCGGCGGATCACCACCGGGCCGGACGGGGAGCCGGTCCTCACCCGGTTGCAGACGGTCGCCCCGATCCCGACGAAGGTCCAGGAACTGGCGCTGGGCGCCGGTCGCCTCCACTACGTCGCCGACTCGGAGGGCTCTTCCACCAGGGCCCTGTACGAGCGGGACACCGCGCTGTCCGGCACGCCCGTACCGGGCGAGCGACGGGTGCGCAGCTACTACGGCAACTCCTACGGCGGCCTGCGCTCCTTGGGCGACGGGCTGGTGGCGCACGGCACGGACTGGGGCGTGAGCGCGCCCCTCTCCACCTCCACCGCCAAGACCGTCCACCTCGGCGGACCGGGCAGCCTCGTCGCGGGGACGGGCCGCTACACGGTCACCAACAGCGACGACGGCCGTCAGTACGTCGCCGACTTCGAGCAGCACGGCGAGACCGGCGTCGTCCTCACCCGCTCGCAGACCGCGGCGGCGCTCTGGGGCCCGCTCCTGTGGAAGCCCGGCAGGACGTCCGGGACGGTGAGCTGGACGAACCTCGCGACGAAGAAGAACTCCGCCGACTTCCCGCTCGGCTCCGGCTGCTCCCCCACCGAACTCCAGGTGGTGGGCCGCTGGGTCTACTGGGTGTGCGGCACGTCGAAGGCCGGAGTCTGGGACAGCAAGACCCGCGTGTCGAAGGCGGTCCCCAGGAACGGCGAGGTGCTGCTGGGCGACGGCTATCTCGTACGGAACGACAAGACGCTGAACAAGCTGGTGCTCACCGACTTCCACGAGGGCGGCGACGCGCCCGTGACGACGCGCGTGTTCTCCGACGCCCCGCCGTCGGACTCCGCGGGGCGCGGCATCGGCTGGACCGTCGACAGGTTCGGCGGCCACGTCGCGTACACCGACGCGCAGCAGCGCATCCACATCAAGCCGGTGACCGTCCCGCGCTCGGCGGTGGGCGTCGTGGACGCGCGGGTCGACGGCGCGGCCGACTTCGGCGGCCGCGGGGGCGGGCAGGCCGCCTGGGCGCCGGAGTGGCTGCTGTCGCGGCCCGTGGCGCGCTGGAGCCTCGCCCTGAAGGAGCAGCGCACGGGCAGGACCGTCCGTACCGTCTCCGGCACGGTCACCACCCCTGAGGGGGCCGTGCTGAAGGCGGGCTGGGACGGCAAGGACGCCGACGGGAAGCCGGTCGTCAACGGCCCGTACGCCTGGACGCTGAGCGCGGACGCGGGCGACGGCGCGGGGACGCGCGCGGTGACCTCCGGTGTGGTGCGGGCGCAGGGCGGCACCGCGCCGTTCCGGGACCACGACGGCGACGGCGAGCCCGAGCTGCTGACGCGGCGGCAGGGCGAGCTCAGCGCCCACCAGGGGCCCGGCATGAACCGCGGCATCCCCTCCGCCGGCTGGTCGGGCGTCAACCACGTCGTCGCGCTCGGCGACGTGGACCGCGACGGCGCCAACGACCTGCTGGTGCGCACCACGGCGGGCGACCTCTACCGCTACGCCGAGGGCCGCGGCCTGCCGCGTCCGGGCGGCGCCCGGGTCAGGATCGGCCGCGGCTTCAGCGCCTTCGACGTCCTGACCGCCCCCGGCGACATGACGGGCGACGGCCGCCCGGACCTGGTGGCCCGCCAGCGCACGACCGGTGACGTCTACCTCTACGCGACGACGGCGACGGGCGGCCTGCGGCCCGGGGTCAAGATCGGCTCGAAGTGGACGGGCTTCCGCGCGGTGATCGGCGCGGGCGACCTGAACGGCGACGGCGTCGGTGACCTGCTCGCGGTCGACAAGGCCGACAACCTCTGGCGCTACGAGGGCCGCACCCGCGCGGACGGCTCCGCCACGGTCAGGCCCGGCGTCCTGGCCCACGGCGCGAAGTGGGCCGCGAACCGCAACGCCTTCGTCGGCGTCGGCGACCTGGACGCGAACGGCACCAACGACCTGCTGACCCGCGACACCAGCGGCCGCCTGCTGCGCAACCTCGGCACGGGCCGGGGAACGTTCGGCGCGACGGCGGTGCTCGGCACGGGCTGGCAGCCGTACGAGGGCCTGTACTAGCCCCGCCCCGCGCCCCGCACACGCCCCCGCACTCCCCGCTTTCCGGGCCGCGCCGGGCCCCGTCGACCGATACCCGATCGGCCGACGGGCCCCGGCGGGCTATGCTCGGGGGTGTTGTGCCAAGGGCCATTAGCTCAATTGGCAGAGCAGCGGACTTTTAATCCGTTGGTTGTCGGTTCGAGTCCGACATGGCCTACCTGCTGTAGGCGGAGGAGAACCCCTCTGACCTGCTACTTAGCGCCTCGCCTGGCTTCGGCCGGTCGGGGCGCTTCGTCGTTTCACCCCTCGTGCGGGAGAGATGCGGGAGCGGTGGTGTCGCTGGCCGTGTTCGCTGCGACCGCGGGACGGGCCCGAGGGACGAGTCGTGCGGCTGCCTCAGCGGCGGCCTTGTCCACCTGCGGCATCAGGCTCGTGTACGTGTCCGACGTGAGCGTGATCGTCGAGTGTCGCAGGTCACGGAGATTGATCGGCGGGAGGCCGACCTCGTCGGACACGCGCCGGAACTCCCTAGACACGGTGTCGGGGCGCAGCCAGGAACCGTCTTCCTGGACGAAGACCTTCCCAGTGGCCTGCCAGGCTGCCCCGGCCTTGAGCCGCTCCTTGTTCTGTCGGACCCGGTGGGCCCGCAGGACGCTCACGGTGTCGTCGTCGAGGCTGATCGTGCTCGCGCTCGAACCTCTGCGTACCGGTGGCTGCCAGATGGATGCTCGCGCTCGGCAACCTCTCGGGCGTACCGGGCTGTCTGTCGGACGCGCTGTGTCGCGTCGTCACAGGCGACGCGCAGGTGAGTCGAGCTCTGTACAGCGACGATGACGTGAGCCTACTGGTCTATCAACGGCCTGTACTGCTCACCGGCATTGACATCGGCGCACTGCGCAATGACCTGGCCGAGCGCATGACGCCGCTCGAACTGCTGCCGATTACCCAGAGGCGCACGGCCGCCGCTCTGAGGGGTGCGTACGAGGGGGCGCGCCCGGAAGTCCTCGGGGCGTTGCTCGACCTCGCCGATGAGGTCTGGGCCGATCTCCCGGCAGCAGCAGACTTGACCCGCCTTGCTCGCATGGCCGACTTCGCGGTGCTGCTGCACGCGATCGACCGTGTCACTGGATGGCAAGGGCTGAACACCTTCTACGGGGCGCAGGACGACTTGGTCGACGCTGTGCTCGACGGTCAGCCCGTTACCGCCACGCTGCGCGACTGGGTCGGCTCGTCGATGTTCCCCGTTGGTGGCTGGACAGGAACCATGACCGAGCTGCTCGATGTACTCACAGCCCGAGTCGGCGGCAGCACCGACCGGTGGCCGCGCACCGCAGCGGTCCTGAGCCAACGCCTCAGGTAGACCGCGCTGGCGCTCCGAGCCCGAGGCATCGCCATCACCGCCCCGACGAGCAAGAAGAACGGCAGGCGCTACACGATCATGGCCGCCGCGTAGCTCGATACCCGTACAACCGCGCCGGTTGGCTCGATGCTGCCGGGGCGGTCGTGTGTGATGGGGGCGACGTGATCATGGGAGGGGACGCGGTGTCACCGACGGGGGACGGCCCCCCGCGGGGGGCGGACTGAATCGTGCGCCTAATCTGCCCGTTGAGCCGAGTGTGGGGACGAGGGGGACGCTGTAGCACCCCCTCTTCTCTGTTCCTCTCCAGGGGAGGGGGAAGGTTGTAGAGAGCAGACCCGGCAGGGTGTCCCCTACGCCCCCGGAGTCCCTGGTGTGAATGAGGCGCGACCGGTCGCGCCTTGCGCGCGCGTGCGCGGGTACTACGGATCACTGACAGCAGCTTGGGACTCGTCGGGCGCTCCCGGTTCGGTTGGCTCTGATCACCACCATTCGTCACTTTCGCGAAGGCGACGCGTTCGCAACCACGCCACTCCATAAAGACGTGTACCGGATATGGAGTCCTCGTACCTGCTTCACCGTATCCACGATGTACAGGCACGCCGCCGCGAGGCATGCAATGCCCTCACGCTCTTGGATCAGTGACGGACCAGGGCCCGACAGACGGCTCGGCCCCTGTCGGGGCATGGTCTCGCTCTTCGTGCCCGTGTCCCGACAGCGGTACCCGCCTCGACCTCGACAACCTCGCGCCGACCCATGGCGTGACCGCAGGCCAGGTGGCTACCCGTCTCTTCAGGTCTTCCACCTACCTGTGTGGATGACAACGTCGCGTTGTATAGTCCTAGTTGTCGTCCGTTGAATGGAATCTGTAAGCAAAATAGTTTGCTTGCGAATCGCGACGGGAGCGACGGAGGGCCCTCCCGGCTCCTACCCCGGTCAGGCCCCCCTACGCAGTTCACGAGCCCGGTCGATCACCAAGAGACCGGGCTCGCTGCATGGTGTGCAGCTGCTCGGCTCGGCCGGGTCCTCGGGCGGTACTCAGTGTTACTGAGTGAACTGAACCGCCAAGGCGATGATCGCCACCAGTAGAGTCACAGCCGCCAAGCCAACCGTCCACTTTTCAGGGCCGGTCCACCTGCGGCGCACCTCCACCTCGGAGCTCATCGCACCACCTCCCCTCTCCCCCTGTCAGCCTCACGGGACTGATCAACCGGCGCCTCTTCAGCGGGCCGGAATCCTCGAACTCACTTACTCCTAAGTTGAGTTCAAGGGGAAGCGAATGAAGCCTGGCCAATCATACAAGCGGCCGAAGGGGCGAGATTCCGCAAACGCCAGGCTGCGCAATAGCTATGTACTGAGGGTCATCTGCCCGTTGTTGCAGGTAGATGCCCTGTGCGTCACGGTCAACAGGCGTCTCGGTTTCCCCCAAGTGGATGACATCTATTGGGTGGATTTTGCTTTCGCAACGAAATCTCCTTTGGTTCAAAAGCCGCAAAAGCTTCCCCTTTGAAGTGGTGGCCGCAACTCTCATACCCGACTGTTCACCTTGAGTCATAGCTACAAGTGACGGCTCGTAGCTGTCAGTTACATAACCTGCGGCTCGGTTCTCCCTGCCCATGGGCTGCAAGTTCAGGGTGCATAGACACTGAACGGCCGTCCATGACACCGGCCTTCGTCATTTCCATGGCGCAGAACATCCCACCAGGCGGACGGATTAAGGTCGACAGCTAGCCGCACACCGAGATGGAATGCCTCAATCCCGGTGGCTCTTGCCCCCCCCGAGAGGCGGAGTACGGCGCGGTTGGAGTTGGCGCGAGATGCAGCGCCGTGCGTAGATGCCGCACGACAAGCAACCGCGGACCTGAGTAACTCGGATCCCCACGTAGGCCCGTTGTCTCTTGGAGGGACCGTCTTCCCAGTCTGGTGTCAGCTTCGCTCCTTCTTCATGAGGCTCAGTTCCGCTGCGACCGGTGGATGTGGTCTTCGCGACTGGGAGTATTCAGTCTCTCGTCGCGCCCTCGGGCCAGAGCACACGCAACGGGACCCTCCTGCCCTCGGCGTAGACGACCACGTCCGCCGTGCCGCCGTATCCGCGTGCTGGTTGTCCGTCCCAGACAGCGAGTAGCTCGTCGGCCTGGTCGACGAGGAGTTCGCTGCCCGCCATGTGGGCCTGAGAGTCGGAGCCATCGAGGCCTGTGCGGTGCACGGCTGCGGCGCGGCGCAGCAGTTCGTCGTACGTGGGGTGGTGCCAGTCGGGGAGGTCGGCGCGGTACTGCTCGGCGGGTAGCACGACCTCGATCTGTCCGCCGTGGTCAAGGACGGCCTGCGCGAACCAGGTGTCGGGTCCGTCCGCGATGCAGCTCAAGCCGACCAGCTCGGCGGGGTCGTACGCCTTGACCGCCTCGACCAGGGCGCGGCGTACCTCTTGCTCGACCTCGGGGGGCAGACCGCGGTGACCCGTGATTCCAACTCTCATGTCTTCCTCTCGTCTTCTACAGATAGGCGTCGTGCAGCCGCGCGTCGAAGTCGCGGACGATGGTCGGCGGGGTAGCCGAGGAGTAGCCGCGCCGGAATGCGCGGGCGCGCTCGACGACCCGGCCGGAGCGCAGTCGCAGCCCCGTGTCGAGCGAACGGCCGGCGAGCGCGAACGCGGTGTCGAGGTGTCCGGATGCCATGTGCCCGCTTGCCACGTCGAGGCCCAGCAAGGCGCGTTGTTTCTCGTGGTTCGAGGAGAGCGCGGCGGTGGCGTCGTCGAGTGAGGTGAGCACCCATCGGGGCCGTGCGAGGCGCGCCCCGCTGGTCACCCGCGCTGCGGCGACCTTGCGCAGGTCGAAGGCGAATACCCACGGCCACGGCGGTGGTTCCTCGCTTGGCACCCGCTCGACCTCGGCAGCACTGGCGAGCAGCGCCCGGTCGGATGCCCGCTCATCTCCTGCGGCGGCGTGTGCGACCGCTTCGAGGGAGGACAGCCACGCCGCCGCGATGGCTGGTCGATCGCTTCCGAGCTGTCGCCGCGCCGCGCGAATCAGGCTCAGCCCCTGCGCGACGTTGCCCGCCTCGACCTCGAACTGCGCGAGGCTGCCCTGCTGGTACGCGGTCAGCAGCGGGTTCCCGGAGCGACGTGCTGCCTTGATCGCCGCGCCGTACCAGGTTCGCGCCGAGCCGGCGTCGGCCATGTCCCAGGCCAACCAACCGGCAAGGCTGGCGACTTCGCTCCCTGCAGCCGCGAGACGCGCTCGGGTGGCTTGGTCCGGCGCCTGCGCTGCGACCGACTGCACGAGCCGCATGTGCCCCTGCACGGTGTCCGCGAGCTGTCGCGCGGGAACGCTCGCGTCCATGCGTCGGAACGCGGTCGTGGCCACCCGCAGCACGTCGGCCTGCTCGACTCCCCAATGAGGGAGTTGTGGTGCTGCCGCGCTCAGCATCGGGGTCGCCGCTGTCGCCGCGACCCCAGCGAGGAATTGACGCCGTTCCACTGAGTCGTGCCCTTCCGCTGGCACGACCGAAGCCGTACCGCTGTCGGCGAGGCCGACCAGTCCGGGCGCAATGCCGAGGTGATGAGCGGCCCTCGCGAGGGTGGTCATGTTGTAGTCGGCCGCGCCCCGCTTCTCCATGCGGGATATCGCGGACTGGGACAAGCCGCAGGCGTCGCCGAGCTGTCGCTGGGTTAACCGGCCTGCCTTGCGGGCGAGTTCGATCACCCGTCCGTAGTCGCCAGCTCTCGCCGCCTCTCTCGCGGCGCTGTCCGACCAGCTCATGCGTGCCTGCCTCTTTCCCCCACGGTAGGTACGGCGCTCCTGGTTTGCGAGCGGTGATATGCGCCCGGCGCATACGCGCATGAGCGGCGTGCATCAACGCTGGTTCGCCCCCTGGTCCCGGCGGTTCCCTCATCTCCCCGGCTTCATTCCTCAGAGGAGAGTGCGACCGCGATGCAGCCCCGATCGACTTGGATGCAGAGACTCACTCAGCCGCAGCTTCTCGCCGCGGGCGAGGACTGGGACGCGGTTCGCGTCGCCGCCGACGTAGGGGTACGTGCGGTGCGTGACTTGGAGGCACGCGGCGTACCGGTCGGCCCGGTACTGCATGACCTGTGCAGCGGGCAGGCGTACTTTCTCACTCCGCCCGGAACGGCTCAGGACTGGCAGCAGGACGGTACGCAGGCACTGGGCACCGGTTCGTGGGTCGTGCTCGCCCCGCCCGGATGGGAGGGGCTGTTGCGATGGGTGAGCGAGCCGACGGACGACCCCGCTCACACCTCAACCGACGACCTCGCCGCAGCCCTGGCTACCGCCGTCGCCACCGACGAGGAGACCGGGCTGTGAGCCGCGCCGCAGAGATCCACTTCGTTGGACCGAGCCCACTCGGGGAGAGCGGCTACCGCACAGGCGTGGAGTGGAACACCAGCAGTCGTACCCGCGCCCGTGCCGCCGAGATCATCGCCGGCCACCGGGCCGATCAGACCGAGGTCGTACGCGATGCGCACCTGCTCTTCGAGTGGGCAGCGTATGCCGTCTGCTCCCCGGAGCTGCTCACCGCCGTACAGGAGGTGATCGGTGAGGCGGTCGCCGTCGAGAACACCTACCTGATGCTCAAGTGGCCCGGCCGCGACTTCCCCGTGCCGTGGCATCAGGACGGCATCAACCCGCGGATGCAGCTCGACCCCGAACGCTCCGTCGCCGCCTGGCTGGCCGTGACCGACGCGACGACCCGCAATGGCTGCTTGCAGGTGATCCCAGGCTCGCACGCCGCCGGATACCTCGACCACCACCGTGAGGAGAGCGAAGCGCCGCGCGGCAAGGCGCTCGGAGTCGAGGGCATGCCCAGTGGTCCACACGAGCGCGCTGTCTGGCTGCCGCTCGACGCCGGGCAGGCCAGCCTCATGGACGTACGCCTCATCCATCGCTCAGACAGCAACACCACTGCGGGCACCCGCATCGGCCTCAACATCCGCTACGTCGCTCCCGGCGCGATCCGCGCCAGCGACGGCCACAGCCCCAGCCTGTACCCGCTCACCGGGTCGGACTGGTGACCCACACGGAACCATCGGAGATCGAGAGGAGCACCACCGTGACCATCCTCGAAACCAGCGCCCCACCGATCACCCGCGTCCGGGTTCTCACCGGCGAGGACGCCGACCCGGCACGGCGCGGCAGCAAGACGGTCATCGCGTTCAGCGACTGCCGTTACTACTGCCCTGACGCGGCCACCGTCGAGCGGTGCGTCGAGCACTTGCGCGCCAGCGACGACCGGCTGCGCTCGCGCCCCGAGGAGCAGATGCTCTGGGACTGGGAGTGCACGTACTTCGAGGCCGACCCCGACAACCAGAACGGCGGGGGGACCGTGATCCTCGGCGTCGCCTGGTACGACCGCGCCTTCTTCGACGACCGTCGGGGCGCCTGGTTCGGCGCTATGCACACCCGGATCTACACCGAGATCGGCGTCCCCTTCGAGAACGTCACCGTAGAGCACTGGCTCGCCCTCGAAGCGGCCCAGTGGAAGGCGGATGAGCGGCCCGCATAGTCGCTCGGCATCCGTTGTTTCGGTGACCACCTCCCTGTAAGCCCCTCGGCCCCCGTCGCGTCTGAACCACGCGGTGGGGGTCGAGTGCCGCCTACCTAGTATTCGCCCCGAGCATTTCGGAGTTGCCGTGCTGCGTCCTTGAGTTGAAAGATGAGGTCTTCTAGACCCCGCAGCTCTTCAACAGCTTCATGCAACATACTGGCGTGCTCTTCGACCCCCTGTAGGCGATTCGCGGCAGACTGTAGATTACCGGCGTTCTCTTCGAGTCCTCGCAGGTCGTTTGCGGCAGATCGCAGCATGCTGGCGTTATCCTCCAAGCCGCCAAGGTCGCGTGCCGCAGATTGCAGGGCCCACACTGCGTCAGGGTCAATGCCGAAACCGTGGACGCGAGGGTCGGAGAGCTCGTCAAGCAGTACGCGCAGCGTGTTTGCTGCTTCCGGTGCGATCCTGGCCAACTCCGTGAGCGCATCACTCGTCTCATCGAGAAACGATTCAAACGATTCGCTGACAAGCTCCCGGAATCTTTCTTCTGTGAGCCCTCGAAGCCCTTGAAGTGCGGCTATGCCAGCTGACTCGCGTTCGTTCTTCCAGGCTTCAAGCACCTTGATTGTGTATTGGTCGCTGTCTCGGCCGTCCACGCGGACGTGATGTGCCTTGCAGAGCAACAGGAGGTTCTTGAAGTCGTTCTTCTCTTCGAGGGTTAGGGTCTGGTCGAAACGCTTTCCTCCTGAACTCACGGCACGGATGTGTGCGATTTCCAGGTTAAGGATGTGTTCGCCGTCAACCAACTTCGTCACTGGCTCATCGCAACTTGGCCAGTAGCAAGTTCCCCGACATAAAGACATCAATGCCGCGTGAGTTCCTGGTGTGTACTTCCGAATCTCACCCATTGGCCTGCCCCTAGGTCCCTATGAGGATGAGGATCCTAGACGTCACCCACTGGCAGCACATTTGCCCTTTTCTTGCCAAGTAGGCGTAACTCGCCATCCACGCGAGGTCAGGTGTGGGTGCCTTCGGTGCGCTACTCCGCTGCCATCGCGTGTCCGCGCGTCGCCAGGGCTGGCAGAGCCGCATCCGGGCGCAGCCGCCGCGAGGAAGCGAGCAGCACGGCAAGCGCCGAGCCCGCCACCATGACGCCCCCCGTAACAAATGCACCGCGAGGCGATGCGTTGACCAGCAAGGGAAGGAGCAGCATCCCGGCCGTGCCACCCGTACGGATCACGGTTTGATCCACGGCCATTAGGCGCAGTCGCTCGGTCGGCGGGAACATGCCGAGGTGCGTCCGCAGGGTGACACTCGTCGCCGGGGTGACCAGACCGGTGAGCAGCGCGAGCAGGATCAGCGCAGGAAGGTGCAGCACCAGGCCCATGCACATGGTCGCTGCGCCTTGCACCGCCCATGCACCGCAGTAGACCGCCAACCAGCCCTCCGAACGGCGGTTGCT
Source organism: Streptomyces sp. NPDC050504 (assembly GCF_044458065.1). NCBI lineage: Bacteria > Bacillati > Actinomycetota > Actinomycetes > Kitasatosporales > Streptomycetaceae > Streptomyces > Streptomyces sp. NPDC050504. Next base: position 978,245 of record NZ_JBITHO010000003.1, read on the forward strand.
CGCCAGCGGGTTACCCAACAGGGCTCCGATTCCCACGGCCGCCGTGACGATCCCGTACACACCTGCCCCGGCGCCGTAACGGGTCGCCAGCAGTGCGGGCATGCCAACCGCCGTTACCGCCGAGCAGAACAGCGCGACGCCATGCACACCGATGGCCAGTCCGACACGGGGATGCGCCCGCAAGACCGGCCAGGCCGGCACCGACTCCCCTGGCCGAACCGGTGCTTCGCCAGCCGTGGTCGCGATACAGCGCGCCAGCCACCCGAGCGCGACCGCCGACACCGCGAACGTCACCCCGTTCAGTGCGAAGAGCTGCACCTCGGAGACGACCAGGAGCAGCAGCCCGATACTCGCCGGGCCCGCGATCCGGGCGATCCGGCCCGTGAGGTCGAGCAGCCCCGTGATCTGTTGCACCTTTTCCGGCTCGACCAGGTCGGGCACCAGGGCTCCGAGGTTCGGATCGAACAGCGCACCCAGTGTGCCGAGCACCAGCACGCCGACAAGCAGCGCAGCGATGCCGTGGCCGTCCGGTGACCACAGGAACGGCAGCGCGACCGCCACCGCACCCCGCGCCCCGTCCACTAACGCCAGAGACCCGAACGAGGAGAACCGGGCAACCACGTGTCGGCCGACTGTCCCGAGCGCGATGTACGGCACAGACTCGGCGACTGCCACCAGGCCCATGAGCGAGGCCGATCCGGTCGACGCGTATACGACCCACATGACTGCGAGCGCATACAGCCGATCACCCAGGACGGACAGGCTCTGTGCCAGCCACAGCACCAGTACGGGCCGCTGCCGCAGCAGCCGCAGGTAACCCATGAGCCCTCCGGGCCGAGACGTGCCAGACCGGGAGCAGTAACCCCAGTCGAATCGGCGCTCACACTAGGGCCAGGGACCACAGCGGAGTTGGGGTTCCCAGGTGCTTCACACGATCGCGGCACAGACGTCCGGCAACGTGCGTATCGAGTCCTGCTGCGAGTGTCTGTGCCAGCTGTGGCCCGGGTGAAGCCAAGAGATGTACCGACCTGGCAGCGCCCCCAGCGCGCCTGTCTGCGCCCTCCCCCGCCAGGTAGTCGCGCAGTACGGTCCGCGAGCATGAGGGGGATTCGCACCTATTGGGGATTCGTGGCTCTTGCCGCGTTGATCGTTGCGTGGGGCAACAGCGACTCGGTGCCACTGATTGCGACTCTGTCGCTCGCCGTTACGGCCTATGCGCTCTTTCAGGTTCCCGTGTGGTGCGGAGCTGTGAATCGAGACGGTCGCACCTACTGCCGGAAGAACGCGTCAGGCATTTTGATGGGGTGCAGCCTGCGTCAGCACCGCTGGCAGAAGATGAAGATGATCGTGCTGCGCAGCAAGGTGGGGGATGTCTCCAGGGCCGTGTTCCCTACGGCCAAGGAAAAGTTCGCTGCGTTCCTGGCTGTGGGTGGGTTAGCTTCCGCAGTCGCAGCGGTCATCGTCCCGGTGATCACTGGGTAGGGCCGAGGCGGATCACGGTAACGGCCCATCCGCCCATGTCAGCACCGTCAAAGTGCGGGAGCGATGCGGGAGCGGACTCCCTTGGATCACCCCCTCGCGGACTCCCCGAGACCACCCCACCTGGACGAGGTACAGCCTCTGACCTGCGCAGGAGTCCGCGAGCGGGATCAAGATCCTCCGAGCTGGACGATCTCCTTTCGACTTTTAATCCGTTGGTTGTCGGTTCGAGTCCGACATGGCCTACCGACCGGAGGGTCGTCACCGACCCTCCGAACCGCACGCACCGCGGCCCGACCGGGACTTCCCGGTCGGGCCGCGGTGCGTTGCCCCGGCGCGGGGTGCTCGCGAGCCCGGTGCGCGCCCATGAGTTCTGACGGGTGCCTGCTGGGCGTCTGACGGGTGCCCGGCGGGTGCCTAGCGGGCGCCCAGCAGGTGCCCGGTGGGTCCCTTTCGGACCCGTCCCGCGCCACCCCGCCGAAACGTGGTTTTGATCTTGCTCCGGATGGCGTAAGGTTGTGTTCACCGACGCGGGGTGGAGCAGCTCGGTAGCTCGCTGGGCTCATAACCCAGAGGTCGCAGGTTCAAATCCTGTCCCCGCTACTGAAGACGAAAGCCCGGATTCCCAGGAATCCGGGCCTTCGTCGTGTCCGTCCCCCGGTTGGCCGACGCGGGCTCGCCGTACGGCGCTCCTGCGGACAGCCTGGACGGGGCGCGGTACCGTCCGCGGCCGTGCGCGGAGCGAGCGGGAGATCACCGGTGGGGCAGAGCGAACGGAGCGGCGAGGAGAAGAGCACCGGAAGGCTCCGGCGGTTCGTGCGGGTGCTGCCCGCCCTGATGATCGTCATCGGGTACCTCTTCGACTCGCTCACCCCTCCCGCGTACACCGCGTCCCCGATCTTCGCCGCCGCGCCCCTCGTCGCCGCCCCCTTCTTCTCGCTGCGCGTCACCGCGCTCACCGGCTTCGCCGCCGTGCTCGCCGTGTTCCTGCTCGACCTCGCCGACCACGGCTCCGGCCAGGTGCAGGCGATCACCGAACTGCTGACCGTCCTCACCGTCGCCGCGCTCGCGCTGCTCATCAACCGCGTCGTGCGCCGCAGCGGCGAGCGCCTCGCCTCCGCGCGCGTCATCGCCGAGACCGCGCAGCGCGCCGTGCTGCCCACGCCCGCGGAGCGCATCGGCGGGCTACAGGTCGCGGCGCGGTACGAGGCGGCGCAGGCGGACGCGTTCATCGGGGGCGACCTGTTCGCCGTGCAGGAGACGCCCCACGGGGTGCGGCTCGTCGTCGGGGACGTGCGCGGCAAGGGGCTCGGCGCGGTGGAGGCGGTCGCCGTCGTCATCGGCGCCTTCCGGGAGGCCGCCGAGCAGGAGAGCTCGCTGGAGGCCGTCGCCGGACGGCTGGAGCGGGCGCTCGCCCGCGAGGGCACGCGGCGGGACGGCCTCGACGCCTTCGAGGGGTTCACCACCGCCGTGCTCGCGGAGGTCCCGCGCGGCGAGGGGGTCGTACGGCTGGTCAACCGCGGCCACCCCGAGCCGCTGCTGCTGTACGCGGACGGGGCGGCCGAACTCCTCGAACCGGGCGAGCACGCGCTGCCGCTGGGCATGGGCGACCTGGGGACGTGGCCGGACCGCTCCGACGTGCGGCCGTTCCCCGCCGGCGCGACGCTGCTCTTCTACACCGACGGGCTCTCCGAGGCGCGGGACGCGGCCGGGGTCTTCTACGAGCCTGCCGCCCGCCTCGCCGGGCGGATCTTCCCCGGGCCCGAGGAGCTGCTCGACGCGCTCACCGACGACGTCCGGCTGCACACGGGCGGCGGGGGCTCGGACGACATGGCGCTGCTCGCGGTGGCGCGCCCGGGAGCGGGCCAGCCCGAGCGGCGCACGACCGTGAAGATCGTCAGCAACGGTACGTAGTCGAAGGGCACCGCTGCGCATAACATTTGACACAACGTCAGAAACCGACCTGTTGCCGGTGTGGATCGAGGGGCACTCAAATTGCCGGGTTTAGGGGTCCTTTGTAGCCATAAGTTCTGGCCGATCCGATGAACGATCAGTGGGAACAGCTTGGAATTCCGTTCGTGTGTCTATTAACGTTCGATAACGCAGCGCGGTCGTCCCAGCCGTCGCAAGAGACGGCGCCGCGCGCGAACGCCGAATTCCGCAAGGGAACCGGGGAACCAATCCTTGGGGTGAATCGGGTCGAACGTGACCCGTAGGAGACCTTCCTGCTCCGAACCCGTCAGCTAACCCGGTAGGCGTGAAGGAAGGAAAGGAGTGCGCCTCCGTGGCGTCCAACAGTCCTGCTCCCGAAGCTCCCTTCGCGACCGGTTTCTCCGGATCCGCCGGTCCGTCGGACGTTCCCGGGGGTGAGGACGAGCGCAGCTGGGGCGAGTGGAACCCGACCGCGGAATCGATTCGTCCGGTCCGCGGCAAGCACCGTGTCGCCAAGCAGCGCGGGCTCGCCCGCAGCTCCACCGTCCTCGGTGTCGGCGTCATCGCGGCCGTCGGCGCGGGCGGCATCGCCACCGCGCAGGACAAGCCCCCGGTCTCCATCACCCTTCCCGACCTGCCGGTCGTCGGCGCCCTCTTCGAGGAGGAGCCGGACGCCAAGACCGAGGCCGCCCAGGCCGCGGACGCCGCCCCCCTCTCCACCGCGGGCGTCACCACCGCCGAGGCGCAGCAGGGCAGCACCGACGCGGGCGAGGCGCTGCGCGCCAGGATCCTCCAGCAGGCCGAGCAGCAGCAGGCGAGCGCCGACGCGCAGGCCGGGGCCGCCGCGAAGGCGGCCGCGGAGAAGGCGGCCGCCGAGCAGGCCGCCAAGCAGCAGAGCGAGGCCGAGAAGAAGGCCGCCGAGGCGAAGCGCAAGGCCGAGGAGGCCGCCAAGGCCAAGGCCGAGGCGGAGCGCCTGGCGAAGCTCGCCGCGAGCTTCTCGCTGCCCCTCTCCTCGTACTCCATCACCGCCGTCTACGGCCAGTCCGGCTCCATGTGGTCCTCGGGCCAGCACACCGGCCTGGACTTCGCCGCCCCCAGAGGCACCCCGCTCAAGGCCGTCCACAGCGCCACGGTCAAGTCGGCCGGCTGGCACAACTCGTACGGCTACCTCACCGTCCTGGAGCTGGAGGACGGCACCGAGGTCTGGTACGCCCACCAGTCCTCGATCTCCGTCAGCGTCGGCCAGAAGGTCAGCACCGGCCAGGTCATCGGCAACGTCGGCGCGAGCGGCAACGTGACCGGCGAGCACCTGCACATGGAGGTGCACACGCCGGGCGGCGGCGGCATCGACCCGGGCGCGTGGCTGCGCTCCAAGGGCCTCACCTACTGAGGTCCCCCGCTCTTCCGAGCCACCGGCGGCTCTGGCGCTCACCCCCCGACGCCAGAGCCGCCGGTTCTTTCGTGCGGTGTGTACGGGTCGTGAAATCGCGCTCAGGACGGGCGCGCGCCGGAATAGCGCGGCTCCCGGGCGAGGTTGATCCGCTCATGACCACACTTCGCCGCCTCGGCGCCTCCGACCTCGCCGTCTTCCCGCTTGCCCTCGGCGCCAACGTCTTCGGCTGGACCGCGGACGAGGAGCAGTCGTTCGCGGTGCTCGACGCGTACGCCGCCGCGGGCGGCAACTTCATCGACACCGCCGACTCCTACTCCGCCTGGGTCGACGGCAACGAGGGCGGCGAGTCCGAGACCGTCATCGGCAACTGGCTGGCCTCGCGCGGCAACCGCGACGACGTCGTCATCGCCACGAAGGTCGGGGCGCACCCCGAGTACAAGGGGCTCGCGCCCGCGACGGTCAAGGGGGCGGTCGAGGAGTCGCTGCGGCGGCTGCGCACCGACCGCATCGACCTCTACTACACGCACTTCGACGACCCCGCCGTGCCGGTGGAGGAGATCGTGACGGCGCTCGACCAGCTGGTGCGCGAGGGCAAGGTGCGGGAGGTCGCCGCGTCGAACATCTCGCCGGAACGGCTCCGTGACTCGCTGGACTTCGCGGACCGCGAGGGCCTCGCCAAGTACGTGGCCCTCCAGCCGCACTACAACCTCGTGTCGCGCGACACCTACGAGGGGCGGCTCCAGGAGACCGCGTCCCGCGCGGGCCTCGCGGCGGTGCCCTACTACGCGCTCGCCGCGGGCTTCCTGACGGGCAAGTACCGGGAGGGCGCGCGGGTGGAGAGCGCGCGGGCCGCGGGGGCCGGCAAGCACCTGGAGACCGAGCGGGGGCGGCGGGTGCTCGCGGCGCTGGACGGGATCGCGCGGGAGCGGGGGGCCGCGGTGGCGAGCGTCGCGCTCGCGTGGCTGGCGGCGCGGCCGACGGTGGTCGCGCCGATCGCCTCGGCGAGGACGCCGGAGCAGCTGCCGGCGCTGCTCGCCGTCGCGGAGCTGGAACTGACGGAGGCGGAGGTCGGGGCGCTGAACAGGGCGTCCGCGTAAGGGGGCGGGTGCCCCGCTCCCGCGCAGTTACCCGCGACCCGTGCAGGGGCGCGGGGAACCGCGCGCTCCTTTGACGCTCCCGGGCTACGCGCGGTACGGGTTGTACCCGGCGTACGGGTAAGGCGCCCCCGGGTACGCCGCCCCGGGGTACGCCGCCCCCGGATGCGGCGCCCTCTGATGAGGCACGGGCGCCCCCATCCCGTACCCCTGCGCCGGTACCCACACCACCCGCCCGGTGACCCGCGCCGCATGGACCAGTGCGGGCCCCGCCACCCCCCGCCGCTCCCACAAGCACCGCAGCAGCTCCTGCTCGCGCGCGACGAACTCCGCCCCCGCCGCCCCCTGGTGCGCCCGGTGCCGCAGGAACGCCAGGGCCGTCGCGTACCCCTCGTACTCCGCGACCGTCCGCGCCGCCGCGGACCCCGTGCCCGCGGGGCCGTACGCCCGCCGCGCGTACTCCCGCGCCACGCGCCGCGCCCTCATCGACGACAGGGCCATCGGCTCCAGCGGCTGCAGCCACCCCGCCGCCGCGTACTCGGGCAGCCGCGCACCGACCGTGCGCAGCTCCCGCTGCCGGGTCCAGACCGCGAGCCAGGTCAGCAGCGCGAAGGCGGGCACCATGAAACCGGCGTAGACGATGTAGAAGCCGTACGGGCCGAACGCGGCGGCCGAGCCGTTCCACAGCGCGTGCACGCCCATCGCCAGCACCAGACCGAGCGACGGCAGCCCCCAGCGGCGTATTCGGCGGCCGCGCCCGGCCGCCCCGGTTGCCGCGGCCCCCGCCGCGATGCCGAAGCCGATGCCGGTCAGGACCGTGAACAGCGGATGCGCGAACGGCGACATGACGATCCGCACGAAGAACGTCGCCGCGGTCACCGACTCGAAGCCGCTCGTCCCGAATTCCTGGTCCTCGCCGAACGCGTTGCCGAGGTAGAGGATGTTCTCGGTGAAGGCGAAGCCCGTCGCGGTGAAGCCCGCGACGACCACGCCGTCCACGATCCCGGTGAAGTCCCGTCTTCGGAACAGGAAGATCAGCAGCACCGCCGCGGCCTTCGCGCTCTCCTCCACGACCGGCGCTATCACCGTCGCGCCGAGGGTGTCCGCGCTCGTCGGATCGGCGGTCGCGGTGGCTATCCAGCGGGTCGCGAAGGTGTTCGCGATGATCGCCACGAGGGCCGCGGCGAAGGCGCCCCAGGAGAACGCGAAGACCAGGTTCTTCCAGGGGCCCGGCTCCACCCGGTCCAGCCAGCGGAAGGCCGCGGCCAGCAGCGGCACGGGCAGCACGGCGAGGCCGAGGCCGACCAGGAACCCCTCGGTGCCGGTCTGCTCCCGGACGAGCGCGAGGATCACCAGGCCCGAGAGCGCGAGCACCGTGACGACCGCGCCCGCGCGCAGCGCCTTGCTGCGCCACAGGCCCGCCATACGGCGCGGGTGGTAGCGCCACCCGGCGCGCTCGGGCACAGCTTCGCAGCGCGGCCGGCTCTCACCGGCGAAGCCGCGCTCCGGTACCGCCGGGTGCGGCTGCAGTTGCTGCGGGGACCTGTCGGACACCCAACGACCCTAACGAGGGACACCGACAACTGTCAGCGGTGCGTCGGAACGCCGTACGGTCCCGGGCCGCGCCGCCTCCCGGTTCGGCCTCCCGCTCGGCCCCCCTGCTCGGCCCCCTGCTCAGCGCCGCGCCCAGTGCCGCGCTCAGCGCCGCGCGAAGAGCAGGTCGTGCACCGCGTGTCCCTTGTCGAGCCCCTGCCCCTCGAAGCGGGTCAGCGGCCGGAACGCGGGCCGGGGCGCGTAGCCGCCGTCCTGCTGGGTGTTCTCGAAGTCGGGGTGCGCGGTGAGCACGTCGAGCATCTGCTCTGCGTACGGCTCCCAGTCCGTCGCGCAGTGCAGTACGGCCCCGGGCCGCATCCGCGTCGCGACCAGCGTCAGGAAGTCCGGCTGGATCAGGCGGCGCTTGTGGTGGCGGCTCTTGGGCCACGGGTCGGGGAAGTAGACGCGTACGCCGTCGAGCGCGTCGGGCGTCAGCATCTCGCGCAGCAGGATGATCGCGTCGCCGTTGGCCACCCGGACGTTGTCCAGGCCCGCGCGGTCCGCGAGGCCGAGGAGGTTGCCCTGGCCCGGGGTGTGCACGTCGACCGCGAGGATGCCGGTCGCGGGGTCGTCGGCGGCCATCTGCGCGGTCGCCTCTCCCATGCCGAAGCCGATCTCCAGGACGGTGCGCTCGACGCCGCCGTCGAAGAGGGCGGCCAGGTCGAGGACGCTGTGCCCGTCGATGTCCAGGCCCCACTTCGGCCAGAGCCGCTGGAGCGCGTCGGCCTGGCCGGGCGTCACCCGGCTGCGGCGCGGCTGGAAGCTGCGGATGCGGCGCTCGTGGTGCGAACCGGCGGGATCGGCGGCGGGGCCGCCGGGGAAACGCGGCTCGCCCTTGGGGCGCCGGAGCTCGGCGGGAGCGTCCGCGGCAGCGGGCACGGACACGGGCGCGGGGTTACGGGACTCAGACACAGTGCGCCAATTCTAGGTCGGGCACGGCCCGCCCTGCCCGTCGGCGGGACGGGCAGGGGCGGGACGGGCACAGCCCGTCCCGCCCCTGCCCGACAGTGCCGCGTCCCCGCGGCCCCTCAGCCCGCCGGAGTGCGGTTCGACGGGGCGCCGCTCCGGCGCCCCCCGACCGCGTCCGCGTCCAGCTCCTCCAGCACCTGCCGGGCCACCTCGCGCCCGATGGGCAGGGAGGCGGTCGCGGCGGGCGAGGGGGCGTTGAGCACGTGGACGGTGCGCGGCGCGCGGCGGATCAGGAAGTCGTCGACGAGCGTCCCGTCCCGCAGCACCGCCTGGGCCCGCACTCCGGCGGGCGCCGGCGTGAGGTCCGCCTCGGTCACCGCGGGCAGCAGCCGCCGCACCGCGTCGGTGAAGGCGCGCTTGGACAGGGAGCGGCGCACCTCTCCCGCCCCGTACCGCCAGTGCCGCCGGGCGATCTGCCAGGAGCCGGGCCACGCCAGCGTGTCCGCCAGCTCGCCGGGCCGTACGGTCGTCCAGTCGTACCCCTCGCGGGCCGTCGCCGGGACCGCGTTCGGCCCGACGTGCACCGATCCTTCGAAGCCCCTGGTCAGGTGGACGCCGAGGAAGGGGAACGCCGGATCGGGCACCGGATAGACCAGGCCGCGCACCAGCTCGGGCCGCGCCAGGTCGTAGTACTCGCCCCGGAACGGCACGATCCGCATCTTCGGGTCGTCCCCGGCGAGCCGCGCCACCCGGTCGCAGTGCAGCCCCGCGCAGTTCACCAGCGCCCGCGCCCGCAGCACGGTGCCCGACGAGGTCCGCACCGCCACGCCCCACGGCCGCCGGTCGACGGCGGCCACCTCGGCGCCGTACCGCACGTCCGCGCCGGACAGCTCCGCGAGCCGCGCCGCCACCGCCTTGAAGTCGCACACGCCGGTCGTCCCGACCCGGATCGCCGCGAGGCCGCGCACCTCGGGCTCCCACTCCGTGATCTGCGCCGGGCCCAGCTCCCGCACGGGGATGCCGTTCTCCCTGCCGCGCTGGACCAGCTCGTGGAGCCTGGGCAGCTCGTCGCGGTCCGTCGCGACGATCAGCTTGCCGGTCACCTCGTGCGTGATGCCGTGCTCCGCGCAGAAGCGCACCATTTCGGCGGCGCCCTCCACGGCGAAGCGCGCCTTGAGCGATCCCGGGCGGTAGTAGATCCCGCTGTGGATCACTCCGCTGTTGCGCCCCGTCTGGTGCCTGGCGGGACCGTCCTCCTTCTCCAGGACGATCACATCGGCCCCCGGCGCCGCCCGCGAGATCGCGTACGCCGTCGAAAGGCCGACGATTCCTCCCCCGACCACCAGCACGTCGCAGTCGTACGCGACGGACATCGCCGCATCACCTCCCCACCCCTGATACTGCACTGCCCCACTGACAACACCCTTGAAACACCAGTTCGGGCGCTATGTGGCCGCAGTGCGGCGCACCCGGCGTCGGATCGCGGTCCGCACCCGGCCCCTCAGGCGGGCGCGACCAGCAGGGGCCTGGCCCGCTCCCGGAGCTCGGCGACCCGGGGCTCGTCGCCGTACGGCTCCAGGCGGTGCAGCAGGTCGCGCACGTACTCCGTGGTCCGCGCCGACGAGATGCGCCCCGCCACCTCCACGGCCCGCACCCCGGCCTCACAGGCCGCGTCGAGGTTCCCGGACTCCAGCTCGGCCACCGCCGACACCACGAGCCGCAGCCCGTGCGAGCGGACGAACTCCTCGGTGGGCCGCGACAGCGCCTTCTCGGTGAAGCGCTGCACCTGCTTGGGCGCCTTCAGGTCGCGGTAGCACTCCGCGGCGTCCGCGGCGAAGCGGTCGTACCCGTAGAAACCCAGCCACTTCGGGTCGGCGTCGCCCTCCCTGGACCGCTCCAGCCAGCCCTCCGCGGCCTTCAGCGCCGCGCCGGCCGCGGGCGCGTCGTTCGCCTTGGCGTGCGCCCGCGCCTCCACCAGCCGGAAGAAGGACATGGTCCTGGCCGTGGCGAGGCCGCGGTTGCGCTCGACCGCCGCCTGCGCGAGGTCCACGCCCTCGTCGGCGAAGCCGCGGTAGGTCGCCTGGAGCGACATCGAGGCCAGTACGTACCCGCCGAGCGGCACGTCGGCGGCGGCCCGCGCCAGGCGCAGCGCCTGGATGTAGTACCGCTGGGCGGCCTCCTGCTGGCCCGTGTCGAACGCCATCCACCCGGCGAGCCTGGTCAGTTCGGCGGTCGCGCCGAACAGCGCCCTGCCCACCTCGTCGCTGTACGTGCCGAGCAGCAGCGGCGCCGCGTCGACCCGCAGGCACTCCGGCACCATCGAGGAACGCCAGTCCCCGCCGCCGTACTTGGAGTCCCAGCGGCGCGCGTCCTCCGCCGCCTCCCGGAGCTTGCCGACGTCGCTGTGACCGACCTTCAGGGGGCCGCCGCCCGCCCCGCCCGACTCGTCCGAACCGTCGGTGCCTTCCGTGCCGTCCGGGTTCATTCCCCTGGCCACCGACGAGTCGGCGGGGGTAATCAGCCAGCGCGACGCGGGAGTCGCGTAGGCACTGACCGAGAACGAGCCCGCCAGCGACTGCCAGATCCCGCCACTGCCCGCGCGCCGCCCCGCCAGATCGAGCCGGTACAGCTCGGTGGCCGACTTCACCGCCTCGCCCACGTCGCGCGGGAACGCCAGACCCACCTCGGGCGCCGGGTCCGCGTCCGCCAGCCCGATCTCGTGCAGCGGCACGGGGCGGCCGAGCTTGGCCCCTATGGCGGCGGCGATGAGATGGGGCGCGGCGCCCTGCGGCACCATGCCCTTGGAGACCCATCTGGCGACGGAGGTCTTGTCGTAACGAAGGGTCAGTCCGCGCTGCGCCCCGAGGTCGTTGACCCGCCTGGCGAGCCCGGCGTTGCTGATTCCCGCGAGGGCGAGAACGGTGCCGAGCTTCTCATTCGGCCCGCGTAGTTCTCTGGACATGCGCCCCACCCCTCGACACACAGACGGCCGCCGCGGCCCGGCATAGGCGCGCGGCATTCGTAAACCCAGCGTAGTTCGCCGGATCCCTACCGTTAAGTGCCCGACTGTCGTATGGCGGGATTGTGGTCCGGAGACGAGGCCGTACGGACGTGCGAAGCGGAGGCGGCGTGCTCCGGCTGTGTGGCCGTGCGCCCGGCCGTGCGCTCTCGTCCGGCGGAGGGGAGAGCGCTTCGATGAGTAGCGCGTGGGTCGGCCCACTGCACTGGACCCAGTGGGCTGGGGGACGCCGCCGCCTCAATCCCCGCGGGCGGCGGACCGGTCCGGGGGGCGAACAGCGCCTCCCGGACTGTGTGCAGACGCGTGCCGCAGCCCGCGAAGAATGGCTTGATATCGCCCCTCGGAGATGGTCTTCGGCCACCGAGGGGGAGGTGTGCACCGTCGCCAAATGGCCACGCCCGGGGGCGCGTTCACAAGGCGTGCACGCTACCCGGGCCCTCCCTGCGCGCCGTAGTCGTGGCAGCATGTTCCCCAACGGTGCGTGACGGCCGCCCGGACGACGAGGCCGTCCGCCCGAAGTTCTGTCCACAGGCTGTGGAGGCGGCGATGCGGTGGCTGGTGGGGTGGAGCAGCGTCGCCGCGAGATTCGGAGCGCCGGGCAGCGCGGGCGCGGTCGGCGGCGACGACGAGGGCCGCACCGTCCACCCCGTGGGCGCCCAACTCCTGTGGGGCGACCCCGATCCCCTCTGGGCCGTCGGCGACTGGCGGGCCGACGAGGTCCGCGTCACCTCCATCGAGGGCGCGCCCGACGCGCGCCTCGCCGTACTCGGCTGCTGCGGCGCCAGCGACGAACAGCTGCGCCTGGGCCTGTTCGCCGCGCGCGGCGGCGCCCTGCGCCACCTCACCGCCTGGTCCGGCAGCTATACGGCGGTGGTCCAGGTGGGCCGCAGGGTCACCGTCGTAGGAGACCTGGCGGGCGCCCGCCCCGTCTTCTACACCCCTTGGGCGGGCGGCACCGCCTACGCCACCGCGGCCCTGCCGCTCGCCGACCTCATCGAGGCGCAGCTCGACATCGGCCATCTGGCCGCCCTGCTCGCCTGCCCCGACACCCCGGAGGCGGCCGGCGACTCCACCCCGTACGAAGGCGTCAAGCGCATCCCGCCGGGCCACGCCCTCATCCTCCGCGAGGGCTCCCGCGAGGTCACCGGCTACGAACCGGTCGCCTCCCTCGCCGTCGCCGCGCCCCAACTCGACCCCGAGCGGGCCGTGGACGGCTTCCGCGACGCCCTCCTGGACTCCGTACGCGCCCGCCTCACCGCGCCCCGCCACGCCCCCGAGGCGGCCCCCGCCCCCGAAACGGGCCCCATCCCCGGCTGGGGCCCCGCGGAGCGCCGCGCCGCCCGAGGGGGCGGACCCGTCCCCGGGATCGGCGCCGACCTGTCGGGCGGCAGTGCGTCCGGCACCCTCGCGCTCCTGGCCGCCGGACTCCCCGGGCTGCCCGGCACCCCGCTCGGCCACGGCACGGGCGCGGGCGAACGCCTCGTCGCCGTCACCTTCAACGACCTCACCAGCCGCGGCCACGAACCAGAACTGGAACGGGCGGGCGCCATCGCAGCCAACCCGCGCCTGCACCACGTCGTCGTCGCGGCGGGCGAAGAGGCCCTGCCGTACGCCGCGCTGGAGAGCGGCCCGCTCACCGACGAGCCCTCGCCGTCCCTGGTCACCACCGAGCGCCACCGCAGGCGCCTGTCCGCGGGCAGCGCCGACCACTTCACCGGCCACGGCGCCCGCGAAGTCCTGGACGCGCACCCGGCGCGCCTCGCCGACCTCCTCATGGACCGCCGCCGACGCCACCTGCTGCGCCCCGCGACGGCACTCGCCAAGGCCGAACCGCCCTCCCCGCACGCGCTCCTGGTGCCCTTCACGCTCTACCGCGCGGCGCGCCGCCTGGCCCGTACGTCGTACCGCAGCGGCCTGGAGGAGGCGGCGGCGCACCTCGCGGCGTACGGCGAGACCGACCCTCCTTCGGGGCCGCTCGCCTCGTCCCTCGCGGCGCTCACGTGGTCCAGGCCCGGCCCCGCGGCGCGGTTCCTCACCAGTGAGGCGCTCGCGGAAGTATCGATACGTCTCACCGTCGCGGCGACCCGCCCCACCTCCGTGCAGCGGCCCGGAGAGGCACGCGCCCGCTCGGCCCTCGCGCGGCTCGCCGCGGACCACCGGATCCTCGAACAGGCCGCCGAGGTCCGCAGCCAGCGCGTCCACGCGCCCTTCCTGGACAACCAGGTGGTGCGGGCCGCGCGCGACCTGCCCGAGTCCCTGCGCGTCCAGCCCGGCGCCCGGCCCGCGATCCTGCGCACCGTGCTGGCGGGCGCGGGCATCCACGACCTGCCGTCCGGCTGGGGCGCGGCGTCACCGGTCTCCTCCTCGGTTCCCGCCCGCCTCGGCCTGCGCGCCTCCCTCCAGCCCCTGATGGACCTCTTCGCGGCACCGCTGCTCGCGGACGCGGGCCTCATCGACGCCCGTACGGTACGCAGGGCACTGCGCGCCGCGACGGAGGGCGAGGCGCTGGAGGGTCTGGCGGACCTGGTCGCGACGGAGCTGTGGCTCAACAGGCTGCTGGCCCGCAGGGGGACGTGCTGGACGGGGACGGCGGCGCCGCGGCAGAGGGCGGTGGCGGCAGGCGTGCCGCCGAGGCCGACGCTTCAGCGGTAGGTGGGGGGAGGGGTGCGGGGTCCTTTTGGGGTCCCGTTGCCTCGGGGTGCCGTCTTTTGCGCGGCATGGGGTGCGGGGTCCTTGTTGGGGTCCCGTTGCCCGGGGGTGCCGTTTTTTGCGCAGTTCCCCGCGCCCCTAGGGGGATGGGGTGATCCGGTCATGGGTTGGTTGCCCGGGGGGTCGGGGGCGCTCCAGGGTGCACTCCTCGGATCACGAGCCGTGGCCGTTTCTAGTCCTGGATAACCCGGGTCTTGGCTCGTGCTCCTGCGGGGAGCACCCTTCCGACCCCCACCCCGGGGTACCCATACGATCCCGGTGCGAACGGGCCCCGTCAGGGGCGCGGGGAACTGCGCGAGGGTGGGGCACACGCGCAACGTACCCACGCACCCCGGGCGGGCCCGCCACCCAGCCCCCGCCCGGCCCGCCGCCAGGCGAACCGCCCGCGGGGCACGGGCCCCACAATGGCCCCGTGCAGTACCTCATCCTCGGCACCACAGAAGCGCACGACGCCCACGGCACCGCCATCCCCCTCGGCGGCCCCCGTCTCCGCGCTCTGCTCACCGCCCTGGCCCTCCGTCCCGGCCGCCCGGTGGCGGTCCACGAGCTCGTGGACGACATCTGGGGCACGGACCCCGCCGACCCCCCGGCCGACGCCCCCGCCGCGCTCCAGGCCCTCGTGGGCCGCCTGCGCCGCGCCATCGGCAAGGACCGCGTCACGATGACGCCGGGCGGCTACCGCCTCACCGCCGCCCCGGCCGACGTCGACCTGTACGAGTTCGAACGCCTCGCCCGAGAGGGCGCCGACGAACTCACCGCGGGGCGCCCCGATTCCGCCGCCCGAACCCTGCGCACCGCCCTCGCGCTCTGGCGCGGCCCCGCGCTCGCCGACCTTCCCGAGGCCAGGGACCAGGCCGTGCGCCCCGAGGCGCGACGCACGGCTGCCGTACGGCACCGCATCGAGGCGGACCTCGCGCGCGGCGCCGTACACGGCCTCGTACCCGAACTGCACGAACTGGTCGCGGCCCACCCGTACGACGAGCCCTTCCACGCCCAACGGATCCGCGCCCTGCGCGCGGAGCACCGCACGGCCGACGCCCTCGCCGCGTACGAGCACGCGCGCCGCACCCTCGCGGACGCGCTGGGCACCGACCCGGGCCCGGAACTCAAGGAACTCCACCGCCAACTGCTCGCCCCCGAGCCCGAGCCCGGCCCCCGGCCCGCAGGCCACGCCCCCGGGCGACCGCGAGCCGAAGGACCGACCCCCATGCGCCCGCCCCCCTCCAGGGCAACCTCCGCCCCCGTCTCACGAGCTTCGTCGGCCGCGAGCCCGAGATCGCCGCCATCCGCGCCGCCCTCACCGCCGCCCGCCTCGTCACCCTCACCGGGCCCGGCGGATCGGGGAAGACGCGGCTGGCCGAGGAGTCCGCCGCCGCCCCCGACCACCCGGTCGCCTGGCTCGCCGAACTCGCCCCGCTCGACGACCCGTCCGCCGTGCCCGCCGCCGTGCTCTCCGCGATAGGACTGCGCGAAACCGTGCTGACGGCCCGGGAGGAGGCCCCGGTCCAGGACGACCCCGTCCTCCAGCTCGTCGAACACTTCAAACGCCGCCCCGCCCTCCTGGTCCTGGACAACTGCGAGCACGTGATCGGCGCGGCCGCCGACCTCGCGCAGACCCTGCTCACGCGCTGCCCCGGACTCCGCGTCCTCGCCACGAGCCGCGAACCCCTCGGCGTACCGGGGGAGTCGGTGCGCCCCATCGAGCCGCTGCCGCCGGACCCCGCGCACCGCCTCTTCGTCGAGCGCGCCCGCGCCGTGCTGCCCGGCCTGGACTCCGGCACCGCCCCGGCCCGCGAGGCGATCGCCGAGATCTGTCGTCGTCTGGACGGTCTGCCGCTGGCGATCGAGTTGGCGGCGGCCCGGTTGCGGCACTTGACGCTGCGGCAGATCGCGGACCGTCTGGACGACCGTTTCCGGTTGTTGACGTCGGGGAGCCGTACGGTGCTGCCCCGGCAGCAGACGCTGCGGGCGGTGGTGGACTGGTCGTGGGAGCTGCTGGACGCGGACGAGCGCCGTGCGCTCGCCGCGCTGTCGGTCTTCGCGGGCGGCTGTGACCTGGCGGCGGCGGAGGCGGTGACCGGGTCCTTCGCGCTGGACCACCTCTCCTCGCTCGTCGACAAGTCCCTCCTGGTCGCCGCGCCCGCGCCGGACGGCACCGGGATGCGCTACCGGATGCTGGAGACCATCCACGAGTACGCGGCCGAGCGCGCCGCCGAGGACCCGGCCGCCCGCGCCGCCGCGGAACGCGCGCACGCCGAGCACTTCACCGCCCTCGCCGAGACGGCCGATCCGCTCCTGCGCAGCGAGCGCCAACTCCCTTGGATACAGCGGCTCGAAACCGACCTGGACAACATCAGGGCGGCGCTCCACCGTGCCGTGGAGGGCCGCGACGAGCCGCTCGCCACCAGGATCGCCCTCGCCATGGGCTGGTTCTGGTGGCTGCGCAACTACCGGTTGGAGGGCGACGCCTGGCTCGCCCGGGTCGTCGCGCTCGGCCCCGACCCCGAGCTGCCCCCCGGCTTCGACGACACCACGCGCTTCGGCGCGGGCTCCACCGCACGGGCCCCCGGGGAGCCGCGGGGGCCAGGGGGCGGGGTGCCGGACCCGGGGGAGACCGACCCCCGCTTCTGGCCCCGCATGCGGCTGCGCATGGTGCAGTTCCACCTGATGATGGAGACCGCCCCGAACCACGACATGAAGAACCCCGAGAGCCAGGCGCTCATCGCCAGGGTCTTCACCGTCTTCGCCCGCCCCGGCCGGCACTCCGCGACCTTCCCCGGCCTGCTCTGGCCGTTCGCGGCCTTCGTCTCGGGCGTGCCGGGCGTCGTCAAGGCCTACCTCGACGCCAGCGTCGACAACTGCCGCGAGTACGGCGGGGACTGGGAGCTCTGCACCTCCCTGATGCTCCGCGCCCACGTCGGCGTGGACACCCCCGGCGGCCTCTTCCAGGTCGACCGGGACCTCGCCGAGCTCGCCGAACTCTCCGGCCGCGTGGGCGACCGCTGGATGCGCGCCCAGGTGGCCTCCGCGATCGCGGAGGCGGCGATGACGCGCGGCCACAGCCAGGAGGCGCGCGCCGCCTACGAGGAAGGGCTGCGCCTCGCACTGGAGATCGGCGCGCACGGCGAGCGCACGTCCCTGAAGGCGCGCCTCGCCGAGGTCGACTTCCGCGCGGGCGATCTGGAGAGCGCCGAACGGCTGCTGGAAGAGACGGCCGTGGACGCCGAACAGTACGGCGTACAGGACATGCACTCCTTCACGCGGTTCCTGCGCGCGGCCATCGCCCACGAGCGCGGCGACAGCGCGAAGGCCAGGCAACTGGTCCAGGAGGCCCGCCGCGACCTGGCGTTGGGCACCCCGCCCGCCCACTTCGTCGTCATGCTGGACGGTCTCGAAGGCGCGGTCGTCGCGGCCACGGGGGAGCCGAAGGAAGGGGCGCGGCGGATCACGCGAGCCCTGCGCGACGCGCACGTCCACAACTGCGCCGAGATCTTCACCGCCCATCTCGCGGAGAACGCCGCGGCCGTGCTCACCGTGCTCGGCGAGCACCGCGTGGCGGTGCGCCTGCTGGCGGCCGCCGACTCCTGGCGCGTGACGGGCGACTGTCCGCGCTTCGCCATGGAGGAGAACCGGGTGCGCGCGACGGAGGCGGGCCTCAGGGAACGGCTGTCGACGGAGGAGTACGAGGAGGAGCGCGCGAAGGGGGCCCGGTTGACGGTCCAGGAAGTGGACTCGCTCCTCAGCGCCGTACTCGGCCTGGACGACGAGTGACCGTTCGGCTCCCCAGCCGTAGGCCTTCGGCTCCCCAGCCGTAGGCGTTCCGCTCCTCGGCAGTGGGCGGTCCGCTCCTCAGCCGCAGATGACGCGTTCCTCAACCACAGGTGATCTGTGACTGCGCCCAGTCCGCCATCGCCACCGTGTCGAACGGCGTGTGCGACTCCACCACGAGCCGGATCTTCTTCTGGCCCCTGATCCCGACCCGCACCGGCACGGCCGGGTCGCCGCCGCGCACCACACCGGACCGCCACAGCCGCGTCCCGTCCCCGCCGTAGACGGCGAAGCGCACCGCGCCCAGGCCCATCGTCATGTCGTCGATCCCGGCCATCGCCTCGTAGGTGGAGCACTGGCGGTTCAGCTCGATGGTCACGGAGGAGTCCGAGTGCACGGTCACGCCGTGCGCGTACCGCACCTCGTTGATCGACATGCCCCGGCGCTGCCAGACCCAGCTGCTCTCGCCGAGCACCAGCTCGGGACCCGTGTGGTCGCCGAAGATCGAGTAGCCGAGCCGGTTGACCTGGTAGACCGCGGGCTTGGACGGCGGAGGCGGAGGCGGGGGAGGCGTGGGCGTCGGCGTGGGCCGCGGCTTCGGCGCGGACGGCGTGGGCGTCGGCTTGGGCTTCGGCTCGGGCGCCGGAGGGGTCGGCGTGGGCGTGGCCCTGGGGGTGGGCTTCGGCCGGGGCTTGGGCGGCTCGGGCGCGGGCTCGGGCGCCGGGGCAGGGGCCGGGGCAGGAGGGGGCGGCGGCTTGGGCTTCGGCTTGGGCACGACGGGCGCGGGATCGGCGGACTGCACGACGGGCGGCGGCGCGGCGTGCGGCTGTTCCGGCGGCTTGCCGTCGCCGCCCGTGAGCGCCCACGCCGCCGCGGTGGCGGCGGCGGCGACCACGGCCGCGATACCGATCTTCACGGGAGTCCCGACGCCCTCGGCGGCGGCGGCGCCGCCCGTCGCGCCCGACGTCGCCCCCGAGCCGCCGCTCGCCGCCGCGGCACCCGCGCCGGCGCCCGCGGCGCCCGCCGCGCCCACGCCGCCGACCAGCAGCCCCGCGCCCTTCGCGGCGCCGCCGACCCCGAACCAGCCGATGACCGCGATCGGCACCAGCGCCGGAATCCCGGTGTTGACCTGCGCCAGCTCGCCCGCGGCCTCGCGGCACTTGGCGCACTCCTCCAGGTGCTTGCGCAGACCGCGCTCGGCGCGCATCCGCAGGCCGCCGCGCGCATAGGCGCCGAGCCGGTCCGCGTACCGCGCGCAGTCGCCGCCCGCGGTGAGGGCCTGGCTCACGTGCGCCTGGAGGTAGGCCTGCTTCAGGCCCTCCCTGGCGCGGCTGGCGAGCACGGCGGTGGCGTTGGCGGTCAGTCCGAACAGCGGGGCGACCTCGCTGGGCGACTCGTCCTCGACGGTGGTGTGCCACAGCACGGCCTGCCAGCGCTCGGGCAGCGAGCGGAACGCCTGCATGGCCATCGACCGCTCGGCCTCGTGCATGGCCCGCACGTCGGCGCCCAGCTCCAGGGTGTCCTCGTCGGACACCTCGGACGAGGAGGAGCGGGCCGCCTGGTCGGCGAAGAGCGCGAAGTCCTCGACCAGCTGTTCCCGTTTGGCGGTCTTCGTCCAGGCCGCCGCGACCCGGCGCACGGTGGTCAGCAGGTAGGCCCGCACGGCGTACTCGGGGCCCGCCCCGCCGCGCACCGCCTGGAGGGTGCGGGCGAACACCTCAGCGGTGAGGTCGTCGGCGGTGTGCCCGTCGCGGCAGCACGTACGGGCGTAGCGGCGCACGGCCGCCGAGTGGCGCCTGAACAGGGCCTCGTACGCCCCGTCGTCGCCGCCGCGCATCAGCTGGATCAGTTCGGAGTCGGGGACCTGCTGGTCGTCGGACTCCTCGCCCTGCTCGTCGGGCAGCCCCTCCGACGGCCCGTCCGGTCGTCCGCCGGGCCGCCCGTCCGTCCGGGGCGCCGGCCGGTAGTCGCTGCGGTAGTCGGGCCGCTCCCGGGGCGGCTGGTCGTCGAGCGGCTCGCCGGTGACGCCCTCGCGCTGCGCGGGCACCTGGCCCGAACCGCTCCACGGGCCGGGCAGGACGGTGCCGCCCCCTTCGAAGCCCGACGGGTCCGCCGGGTCCGAAGGGCGGGACGGGTCCGCGGCGGGCCCCTGGGGCGTACCGCCCTGGCTGGGCACCTGGCCGTGCACCTGGGCGTCGCCTCCCTGGTGCGGCTCGTCCCGCTGTCCTTCACCGCTCATAGCGGAAGCCCCCGATGCGCACCCTCAGACCAGACCACGGGCCAAGAGTGCCACGGACCGCGACCGCACCAGACCCCCCGACCGGCCAATCACTCATCCGGGGAGACTTACCGAATCGGAGCACTACCGGTCACCCATTCGGGGAAGGCTGGGTGCTCCGAACAGACGAGCGGGACGTGCTCCGGTACGGGGCGGAATCCCGCCCTCCGTCCGTCGCACGCCCCGCCCGTCCACGCTCCGAGGTCCGACCAGCGGCTACGACCCCTGCGAGGGCCGCGACCGAAGCCCCTCCAGCAGGATGTCGAGCAGTCGCGAACTCGCGGCCGCCTGCTGCGCCGGGTCCGGCAGCGAGGGCGCCGCCGTGGCGATCACCAGCAGCACGTCCGCCACCGTCACGTCCGGGCGCAGCTGCCCGGCCTCCCTGGCCCGGTCCACCAGCCTGCCGACGACCTCCAGCAGCTCGGACGCGCCCGCGTCGTCCAGCTCCGCGTCCGGCGCCGGACGCTGCCCGACGACCCGCAGGTCGGGTCCTGGCTGCTGCCGCTGCTGCGGCACGCGCGCCTCGTCGGCCCTGACGTCGAGCCGCTCGCCGTCCTCCGCGTCCACGCCCACCCGCAGCACCTGCGGGGGCAGCAGCCGTCCGGCGCCGGACGCCACCGACGTGCGCAGGAAGCGGGAGAGCGCCGACCAGGGCTCCTCCTCCTGCCCCAGCGCCGTACGCGCCTGCTCGGTCAGCCGGGAGGTCTCCTCCTCGGCTATGCGCCGCACCAGTACGTCCTTGCTCGGGAACCGTCGGTAGACGGTGCCGACACCGACCCGCGCTCTGCGGGCCACGTCTTCCATCGGCGCCCCGTAACCCAGCTCGCCGAACACTTCGCGCGCGGCACGGAGCACGTGCTCCAGATTGCGCTGGGCGTCGACCCTGAGCGGTGCCGAGCGGACGGTCTGTCCCACTCCTGCGCGTCCGTTCCCTTCGGCGGCCGCGATCGGCCCCGTCTGCGTTGCGGCAGCACCCTGCCAATGCGGATGCGAATCCTGAATGTGCATAAGCGTTCCCCCGGTAATGACGGCCTCCCCCCGGAGACCTCCCCGCTCTGACATCCGGGGCCGTTCGGATCCCCTTTCGGATCCGACACCCCCGAGAGGTACGAACATAGTTGAGCCCAGGTCAATACAGAAGGGGGGAGTTCCGCACAGTGCGCCCCCCGATCGGAGCAAGGACCGGAACCTTCCCGTTTCCACCCTCCGCCCTCACCCGCCCCGCCCATCGTGACCTGCGCTCCTTTCCCACCCGTCCGGGCCGTCACCCGAGGGGTTCAGGCCAAGGGGGGACCCAACATCTTGTCGGGCCTGTGGACAAACGGCCGTACCCGTTGCGTCATGGGATGGTGAAGGAACCCGTGCGCATTCTCGTTGTCGGCGGCGGCTACGTCGGGATGTACACCGCGCTCCGGCTCCAGCGGAAGCTGAAGCCGGAACTCAAGCGCGGCGAGGCCGAGATCGTCGTGGTCACTCCCGAGCCGTACATGACCTATCAGCCGTTCCTGCCCGAAGCGGCGGCAGGCTCGATCTCCCCGCGCCACGTCGTGGTGCCGCTGCGCAGAGTCCTGCGGGACTGCCGCATCCTCATCGGGGAGGCGGAGCGGATCGACCACGCCAAGCGCACCGTCACCGTCACCACCCTCGCTTCACCCGAGGACGGGACGGGCGCGGTTGACGTCCCGTACGACCATCTGGTTCTCGCACCGGGTTCGATCTCCCGCACCCTCCCGGTCCCCGGCCTCGCCGACTACGGCATCGGCTTCAAGACCGTCGAGGAGGCCATCGGGCTGCGCAACCACGTCATCGAGCAGATGGACATCGCCTCCTCCACCCGCGACCCCGCGATCCGCGACGCCGCGCTCACCTTCGTCTTCGTCGGCGGCGGCTACGCGGGCGTCGAGGCGCTGGGCGAGCTGGAGGACATGGCCCGCTACACCGCGCGCTACTACCACAACGTCAAGCCCGAGGACCTGAAGTGGGTCCTCGTCGAGGCGACCGGCCGGATCCTTCCCGAAGTCGGCGAGAAGATGGGCAAGTACGCGGTGCGCGAGCTGCGCAACCGCAACATCGACGTACGCCTGGACACCCGCCTCGACTCCTGCGAGGACCGGGTCGCCGTGCTCAGCGACGGCTCCCGCTTCCCGACCCGCACGGTCGTGTGGACGGCGGGCGTCAAGCCCGCGCCGATCCTCGCCGCCACCGACCTGCCGCTCAACGAACGCGGCAGGCTGCGCTGCACGGCGAAGCTCACCGTCGACGGGGTGGAGAACGCCTGGGCGGCGGGCGACGCGGCGGCCGTGCCCGACCTCACCGCCGAGGAGCGGGACAAGGAGTGCGCGCCCAACGCCCAGCACGCGGTGCGCCAGGCGAAGGTGCTCGCGGAGAACATCGCGGCCGCGGTGCGCGGCAAGCCGCTCAAGGAGTACCGCCACGCGTACGTGGGCTCGGTCGCCTCGCTCGGCCTGCACAAGGGCGTCGCGCACGTCTACGGCCGCAAGCTCAAGGGATATCCGGCCTGGTTCATGCACCGCGCCTACCACCTGAGCCGCGTCCCGACCTTCAACCGCAAGTGCCGGGTGCTCGCCGAGTGGACGCTCGCCGGCCTCTTCAAGCGCGAGATCGTCTCGCTCGGATCGCTGGAACACCCGCGCGCCGAGTTCGAATTGGCGGCGGGCGGCCGGGGAAAACCCGGCGGGCCCGGCGGACCCGCCGGTCAGGGCCCCGAACGGGCCGGACGCCCCGACGACGAGTAGCCCGGAACCGGCCCCGACGGGCCCCGGAAGCGGGTGGCGGCAGCAGGCAGCGGGCGGCTGTCAGTGTGCTCGGTCACACTGGACGTGTGACCATAGGTGGAACCACACCTGCACAGAGTGATCCAGCCAAGCAGCGACACCACGAGGCAAGTAGATCCGTGAACTTCACGCGTTGGAGCGCCCGGCTCCCCGGAACACAGCGCCGCGCCGCCGCGCGGAACGACCGAGGTTCCGTGCCCGCGGCGCGCGGAGAGTACGGCAAGGAGGCCGAAGGCCCCGACCCGTCGGCCGACGGCACGCCCGCCGCCCCAGGAGCCGGGGCGAAGCGCGGGCGCGGCGCCGCGCCCGCGCTGCCGTCGCTGGAGGCCCTGTCCGTACGGGAGATCCTGGGCGGCCTCCCCGCCCTGGTGGCCCTGGTGTACGGCCCCGAGCACCGCGTCGCGTACGTCAACGACGCCTACGCGGCCGCGTTCGGCGACCGCCCGACCGGCGTCCCGGCCGCCGACGCGATGCCCGAACTGACCGAGATCGGCCTGCTCCCGCTCATGGACCAGGTGCTGCGCAGCGGCAAGCCGCGCACGGTCAAGTCCCGCCGGATCAAGGACAACGGCTCGTACACCGTCACCTGCACGCCCACCGGCACGTCCGAGGGTGGCGGCGTGCTGATCCACGCCGCGGACGTCACGGACCACGCGGACGCCGCCGAGCGGCTGCGGGCCAGCGAGCGGCGCCACCAGGAGACCGCCGTCACGCTCCAAAGATCCCTGCTGCCCCAGGAGTTGGAGCAGCCGGACGACCTCAGGGTGGCCGCCACCTACCAGCCGGGCGGCACGGACGCGGCGGTCGGCGGCGACTGGTACGACGTGATCACGCTGGGCGCGGGCCGCACGGCGCTGGTCATCGGCGACGTGATGGGCCGGGGCGTGCGCGCGGCGGCCGTCATGGGCCAACTCCGCACGGCGGTCAGGGCGTACGCCCGACTGGACCTCCCGCCGCACGAAGTGCTCCAGCTCCTGGACGGCCTGGCGTCGGAGATCGACGCGAGCCAGATCGCCACGTGCGTGTACGCGGTGCACGACCCCAACGAGGGCCGGCTGGTCTACGCGTCGGCGGGCCACCTGCCGATCCTGGTCCGCGCCGAGGACGGCACGGTCGAGCGCGCCGCCGAACCGACGGGCCCGCCGCTCGGCACGGGCGGCTGGATCCACACCTCGGGCACGATCGGCCTGCCGCCCGGCTCCACGGCCGTCCTCTACACGGACGGCCTGGTGGAGCGGCGCAGCCAGGACATCGACGAGGGGGTCGCCGACCTGGCGGCGGCGCTCTCCGGCGCGAAGGGCTCCCCGCAGGTCGTCTGCGACCGGCTGCTCCGCTCGATGGGCGTCACCGCCGAGCACGACGACGACGTGGCGGTACTGGTCCTCCAGCACCCCGCGCGCACGGGATCGCGCGCGGAGCTGTTCCACAACGCGGCGCTGGACCTGCTCGGCGGGGTCGAGGCGGCACCGCGCGCCCGCGCCTTCGCCTCCGGGGTCCTGGCCTCCTGGCGCTTCTCGCCCGACCTGCACGACCTGGGGGTCCTGGCGACGAGCGAGCTGGTCGCCAATTCGCTCCAGCACGGCACGCCCCCGATGCGGCTGCGGCTGCGCCGCACGGACCGCCGCCTGATCATCGAGGTGACGGACGGCGACGACCACCTGCCGCGCCGCCGCCGGGCGGAACCGGCGGACGAGGCGGGCCGCGGGATCTCCATCGTCGCGACGATCGCCTCGTCCTGGGGCAGCCGCCGCACACCGGGCGGCGGCAAGGCGGTCTGGTGCGAGTTCGCCCTGCCGCGCTGAGGCACGGCAGGGCGAATCCGAAGGGGCGGGTGGGACGGTGGCCTAGGCGGCAGCCACCTTCTCGCCCTCCCCGGCCGGCTGGTGCACGGCCACGACCCGCGACTTCGCCGCGAGCGCCGGGTGGTCCTGCGCGGTGGTGAGGCCCTTGCCGAGCCGCAGCGCCAGGAAGGTGATCCCGAGCGAGAACAGGATGAAGGTGACGATGTACGGCCCGTGCAGCGTCGCGCCCATCGGCCCGCCCACGAACGGGCCGAGCGCCAGTGCCATCTGCTTGACCAGCGCGAACGCCGAGTTGTACTGACCGATCATGGACTCGGGCGCCAGGTCGGCGACCAGCGGTGCCACGGTCGGCGACAGCATCGCCTCGCCGAGCCCGAAGAGCGCGTACGTGGAGATGAAGGCGGCCGTCGCCATGGCCTGGCTGCCGTGGCCCAGGCCCGCGTACCCGGCGAAGATCCACGCGACGGTCCAGATGAGACCGACGGCGGCGATCACCCGGGTGCGGCGGCGCCGCTCGACGAACCGCAGCACCAGGAACTGCGCGACGACGATGACCGCGGTGTTGGCGGCCAGCGCGATGCCGAGCGTCGAGGGCTCGATGCCGGCGGCCTCGGTGCCGTACGCCGCGAGACCCGACTCGAACTGTCCGTAGCAGGCGAAGAACAGCACGAAGCCCAGCACGCACAGCTGCACCATCGCCTTGTGCCCGAGCACGGCGCGCAGGCCGCCGCCGCCCTTGCCCGCGGGGCGGGCCTCGCCGATGGAGGCGCCCTGCGGCAGCTTCACGGACAGCGCGATGGCCGCGAGCACCAGGAACATCCCGGACTCGATGGCGAAGAGCAGGGTGAAGGAGCCCGGCCGGTCCTGGTCGACGATCTGCCCGCCGAAGAGGCCGCCGATGCCGAGGCCGAGGTTCTGCAGGAAGAACTGGGTGGCGAAGGCCCGGGTGCGGGAGGCGGCGCCGGAGCACCACACGATCATCGTGGCGAGCGCGGGCTGCATCACGGCCGTACCGGCACCGAGCAGCGCGGCCGACGCGACGACGGCGACCAGGTTCGAGGCGAGCCCCAGGCACATCGCGCCCACGGCGGCCAGCAGCGCGGCACCGACCAGCACGGGCAGCGGCCCGCGCCGGTCGATGACCCGGCCGGTGAAGAGCAGGGCGACGAGCGCGGCCAGGGCGAAGACGCCGAGCACGATCCCGGCCCAGAAGGAGCCGAGGCCGCGGACCGTCGCCACGTAGACGTACAGATACGGAACGGTGAATCCGAGTCCGAACGCGCTCAGCGCGTTCCCCGCCTGGATCCGACGCATCGCTGCGCCCATCGCCTTGGTCACACTCACCTCAACCCTGAAGACCTGAAGCCCGAAGACTTCAACAGTAAAGTTAGAACCTTAACAATACACACAGAAGGACTTAGACGCCAACGCGTCCCGTGCCATACTCCGGACATGCCTCATCAGGAGCCGACGCTCGACGAGCAGATCGCCGCCTATCAGCGGGAGTTCCGGGACCTCGACCCCCAGGTCGAGAAGGTCGTCTCGGCGCTGGGCCGCCTCAACCGCCGCATGAACGTCGCGTACGGCCGCCAGGTCGCCGCGCTCGGCATCAGCAACGCGGAGTGGGAGGTGCTCAAGCACCTGGTCCTCTCCGGAGCCCCGTACCGACTGGGCCCCGGCGAGCTGGCCAAGCGCCTGGGCCTCACTCCGGCCGCGATGACCCACCGCATCGACCGCATGGCGGGCGAGGGCCTGGTCACGCGCGACCGCGACGAGAACAACCGGGTGCGCGTCATCGTCGAGCTGACGGACGAGGGCCGTACGAAGTGGCTGGAGGCGATGCGCATGGCGACCGCCTTCGAGGAGGACCTGCTCCAGGACCTCGGCAGCGAGGAGCGGGGCGCGCTCGGCGAGATGCTGATCCGCCTGCTGCGCAGGGTGGAGCGGGACCAGCCGGACGCCGGCGGCCGCCTCAACGACCTGGACTGAGTACCGGCCCCGGGGGCCGCGGAGGGGGGTTGACACCCCCCTCCCGAGTCCGTAAGGTTCTTCGAGTTGTCACGGGGCCGGAACGGTTCTGCGACAGCCGATCCCGCCGCTGAAACGCGGCAACCAAACTCTGCACGATCTCCCACCGGAGACAATTTCGGCATGCCGAAATTCAATTCGAGGCTCGATTATGAGTCGCCCGGGAAATCCGCTAGAGTTCGGGAGTCGGAACGGCCCAACAGCCGGGAAGACAAACCCCGCTGACTGGGAATCAGGCCCGAAAGGATCTGATAGAGTCGGAACCGCCGGAAGGGAAAGCGCGAAAGCGCCGGACCGGAAAGCACCGAGGAAATCGGAACCGGAAACGGTCTGATAGAG